>CANJRD010000003.1 GCA_947476695.1 Rhodospirillaceae bacterium | reverse complement strand
CGGCGTATATCCTTGAGCACCCGCTCAGCAGGCGCCTTCGAGGTCATGGGTTTTGATCTCATCTTCGTTCCTCCGTCTCTGCGATGAGACCAAAACCCTCCCTTACTCACCACCCCAATTCTGTCTCATAGGCGCTGACGGCGTACAGCCCCAGCCGCCACTGCGAAAGCGCCGCATCCGATCCAAGCTTATGTCGATATAGCGGTCGTCGGTCGGCTCATCGCGGAACATGCCCTTGCCGACCTGGCGCCAGTTGTCGAGCGTCGTTTGCAGCATCGCGTCGTATGTGACGCTGCGCCCCATGGTCGCACGCAGCGGGACGAGTTCCTCGGGCGTGAAGATCGGCGCGGAGATCATCACGATCTTGCGGACGCGCTGCGGGAAGCGCCGCGCGAGTTCGATCGCTGTCATCGACCCCGTGTGATAGCCCATGAGATCAACCCGCTTGAGCTTCATCTCATCGAGAAAGCGGATGAACGCGCGGGCGTAGTCCGCGATTTCCGGCGGCGCGGACGGACCATCGGAGCCGCCATACCCCGGCGTGTCGGGCGCGAGCGTATATCGGTCGCGACCCATCTCCACGATCCAGTTTTCATAGACCACGCTTGAAAGCGGGCTAGCATGCAAGCAGACAAACGGCGGCTTGCCTGTATCGCGGGCCGGTTTGACTTAACGATAATGAACTTGCCCATAGGTGCCGTCGGCATAAGCGCGTCTGAAAGCGGGTATGACATCGGTCGCGGCGGCGTGCGCGGAGGCACCGGCGGCAAGCGCCGGTACGGCGGCGGCGAGCGCAATGGCTCCGCGGCGTGTGATCCCTTGATCGTGACGCATGATTCACCCCCTGGCATTTGTCGGAAGACGTAATGATGCGCGCGGCGTTGCGCCGGGCGCAATGCCCGCAGGGCGCAGAGGGTCGGTTTTCGCATGGCTCTCACGTGACGGGCGGGCCTAGACTTGCCGTCGCAGCGCCCACATCCGGAGAAAATCTCATGACGTTCGCGCGCCGTACTGTGCTGAAGTCGAGCGTGTTATTAGGCGCGCCGGCCTTGCTTGCCGCGGAAGCCCAAGCGGCAAGTGCGCCGACGGTTTCAGTGACCGAGGTTGACCGTGGCTTCGTCCGCATCTCCGACGGCCAGGTGCATTTCCGCGCCATCGGCTGGAATGGCGGCAAGCCCCGCAAGACCGCACACTTGCCTTTATACATGGCGCATGCCGGGCCAGGATCGTCGGCGGGCTCGGTCCCGCTGATGCAAGCGCTGGCGCAGGACCGCATCGTGATCGCGCCCGATAACTTAGGTGCAGGTGACTCGGCGCCGCCCGCTGTCGCATCGCCCGACGTCGCTTACTACGCCGAAAGCGTCGTACGCATTCTCGATGCGCTCGGCATTCGTCAGGTCGACTTCTACGGCGCGCATACAGGGACCCATATCGGCTGCGAACTGGCGCTGCGCGCGCCGACGCGTGTGCGCAAACTCGTATTCAACGGCGTTGCGTTGTTCAGCGACGAACTGAAAGTCGACCTTCTCAAGAACTATGCGCCCCCACAGCAAGCCGACGACGCCGGTCGTCAGTTGGCCTGGGCATGGCAGTTCATCCGCGACATGAGCTTGTTCTTTCCGCACTACGCGCACGACGCCGCGCATCGGTTGAACAATCCCGTCAATTCGGCAGAGGCTTTGAACCGGGGCGTTGTCGACGTCCTGAAGGTACTGCCGACGTATCATCTCGGGTACCACGCCGTGTTCCGGCACGACGTGCGCAGCCGTCTGCCGCAGTTGCACGCGCCGGTATTATGCATGTGCACGGAGCGCGATCCGCTGTCGCAGTATCTCGATGAAGCCGCGCGGCTGGTGCCCGGTGCCAAGAAGATGCTGATCCCGCGTAACGCCGGGCCGGACGAGATGCCGGCGGCAATCCGCGCCTTCCTCAATGCGTGAGTATTCAAAGGCTTACCCATGCGCTCATGCATCGGGCGCGGGGATAGGGCGCCTTGCGCGGTCGGGGGAATTGGCTAATCCTTCCTGAAGTTCTCAGGCTTCGGAACAGGTGCGCCATGACCGCCAAAACCTCGAAGGCCCCCAAGACACAGATCACCAAACGCAAGTTCTTGATGGGCGCGGGCGTTGCCGCCGTAGGAGCTGCCACGTCCGGTGGCGCGATCGCGCAAGACAAGACCAATTGGGACGTGATCGTTGTTGGCGGTGGCAACGCCGGCCTTCCGACGGCCATCTTCGCCGCGCAGCGCGGCGCTAAAGTTCTGGTCATTGAAGCGGCGGGTCAGGTGGGCGGTACGCTCTTTTTGTCTTCGGGACAGATGAGCGCTGCGGGCACCAAGCTGCAGAAGTCCAAGGGCATCGAGGACAAGCCGCAGTACCACTACGACGACATCATGCGCATCAGCAAACACACCGCTGATCCGGTGA
The DNA here is from genome assembly GCA_947476695.1 of Rhodospirillaceae bacterium. Lineage (GTDB taxonomy): Bacteria > Pseudomonadota > Alphaproteobacteria > Rhodospirillales > Rhodospirillaceae > SCTM01. The sequence goes on along the minus strand of CANJRD010000003.1, from coordinate 328,022 downwards.
TCGTCAAGCTCGCAACCGAGAACGCGGCGCCGGTATTCGACTGGCTGATGGATAACGGCTTCACGCCGCGTCCCGAGCATCCGCTGACCGGCACCACGCATGAGCCATACAGCCGTGCGCGCTATGCCTGGGGTGCGGAGGGCGGGCGCTCAATTCTAAAAGTGCTGAATGCGCAGCTCGCGCCGCAGGTCGCCGCGGGACGCGTGAAGGTGCTGACTCAAACCGAGGTCACTGAACTCGTTCAAAAGAAGGACGGTACCGTGACGGGCGTTGTCGCCAAGGACAAGGACGGCAAGGTCGTCAGGTATAACAGTCACTATGTCGCTCTCACGTGTGGGGGATACACGTTCAATCCTGCGATGTTCCAGCAGATCGAAGGCGCGAAAACCTACACCCAAGCGACCTATCCTTTCAGCATGGGCGCGGGCATCACGCTGGGCGTGAAAGCCGGCGGGTACGTGCGTGGGGGCGAGTACCACACGCCGATCTTTGGCGCTGTGCTTGCGAGCGACGAATTGCCGAGCCCCATGCGTGCGATGGCGCGGCACTTCCCGCCGGAACGGGCGCCCTGGGAGATATTCGTCAACGTGCGAGGTCAGCGGTTCCTTCGCGAAGATATTCCGAGCCACGACGCTTATGAGCAGGCGTTGCGCGTTCAGCCCGAAGAGCGCTGCTGGGTCGTGTTCGATGATGAGATCTACAAGAACGCGCCGGTTCTTGTGCGCGGCGGGTTCGCCGGCCCCTGGACTCCGGAGGACACGGCCGAAGCGTTCAAGAGCGGGACGGAAATGTTCTATAAGGCCGACACCATCGCCGACCTTGCCAAAAAGGCAGGCTTAGATGCGAAGAACCTGTCCGACACCGTCGCCGACTACAACCGGGGGCAGGCGAGTGGCAAGGACGCGCTGGGTCGTGAGCACATGCCGCGACCGATCGTGAAAGCGCCGTTTTATGCGGTCCAGTTGCAAAGTTGGAATCTGACGAGTTACGGCGGCTTGGCGGTCGATGGCGAACTTCGTGTTGTCCGGATGGACGGTAAGCCGGTCCCAAATCTCTACGCTGCTGGAGAGCTGATCGGCACCGGCGCGACCATGGGGCAATCCCTGTGCGGCGGCATGGCGGTGACTCCGGCCCTGGCGTTCGGACGACTGCTCGGCAACCAGATCCTTAAGTTCGGCTAACCTTGAGATGGCGTCGTATCACCACGCGGTGCGCGGGAACGGGCGCCATTGCAGCGTACTGCTGACGCGGGCAAAGTCTTAGTACGACCACGTGCGGTCCTTCAGGCGTAGAGAAGCTCATGCGTTCACAACTCTTCCTCGTTCCCGCCGCGATTATCGGTGCTGCGACGCCGGCCTTCGCCATGGAGCAACAGACTTTGGACGCGGCGCAAAAGCGTCTCTTCCCCGGCGCGACATTGACGCCGGCGGACTTCACGCTACAGCCCGAACAGATGGAACGCATCAAGCAGGACTACAAGGTCCCGTTCTTGCGCCCGAACTTCAAGGCCTGGCGCGCGAGCAACGGCGAGATGCTGTTCATGGACCAGGTTTATGGTCTGAACGACATCATCACGTATCTCGTCGCCGTCGATAAGAAGAACAACGTCAAAGGCGTTGAGATCCTGGTCTGCGCAGAAGGCTTCTGCGATATCGCGGAGGAGAAATGGAAGGCGAAGTTCTACGGCCGCACCGCCGGCAAGTGGGAGCCGGCCGAAGGCATCGTCATCTCCGGCGCGACGTTGTCATGCGTTCACGTCAGCGAAGGCATTAAGAAGATGCTCGGTATCAATGCGCTGTACGTCAGCAAGGGCAAGGTCGGCTAGCTGTTCAACAACAGCCTGCCGAAATTGCTGGCTGACAAATCCCAGCCCAGCGAACGATGCGCCGCCCCGGCCACGGTATCGTCGAACGCACGCTGAACCGGGTTTGAATCGTCGGTGCCTGTGGCACCCAAAGCTTCCACTAGCCTTAATCCAGAGCGTCTGCACAGGTTCGCAATGAAGCCGCAATTGCGGGCGATGCGCGCCACATGATGCGGCGTCAGATCGCCGTTGGTCAGCGCGAGACCGTTTACGAAAGCGATGTCGGTGCGATAGAGCGCTTCGGCCGCGTCCAGTTCGGCGGAAGATTCCGCGACGCGCAAATGCAGGCTCTGCAGGTCTGCCATCTTCGTGCCATCGTGGCCCTTGCGCGTCGACATCTGATCGATGAATGCATCTAGCGCGCCGCGGGCACAGCCCAGAATTGGCCCTACGATGGAATAGGCGAAGACTTGCAACATCGGCAGGCGATAGGTCCAGCCGTCGTTGAGCTGCTGGCCAGGCGAAGCCTTGTTGTTTAGATCGCCGATCCGGGTGGCGCGCCTTGCCGGCACGAACAGGTCTTCGACGACGACATTGTTGCTGCCGGTCGCTTTCATGCCCGGCGCATGCCAGACGTCTCTGATCGTGTACTCGCCGCGCTTGAGCACAATCATCTGCATGTCGAGGGCTGTGGCCGCGTTCGGTACGGGCGCCATCAGGCCGCACCAGTCGCAGTGATCGACGCCGCTGGTCCACTGCCATTCGCCCGACAGGCGATAGCCGCCGTCGACGGGCGTCGCCATGCTGCCGTGCTTGGACGCGAAGGCGGCGGCAACCAACACATCGGGATTGCCGGAGAGAATCTCCTCTTGTGCCGCGATGTTGAATTTTCCGAGCCACCAATTGTGGCTGCCGATGATACCGGCAACCCAGCCGGTGGAGCCGTCGTAGCGCGCGATCTCGAGCGCGATGTCGGAATGGGCGCCGAACGGCAGTTCGAATCCGCCCCAGCGCTTCGGCAGACAGGCGCGCAACGCGCCCGTCGCGACCAGATCGGCGATGTTCTGCGTCGGGAGTTTGTGCTGCGCCAGGCCTTCCGGCACGCGTTCGCGCAGCTTCGGCCCAACCGCAATGACCTTTGCGATCAGCTCGTTCTTGATCGCAAGGGCTTCATCGGATGCTGTCGCGGACATTCACAGTTCCTCACGCACAAAGTGACGCACAAATGGTCTGGGGCGCGTGACCTTCCCGCAACCGACATTTTGGACAAAGCGGAGGACGTTTGGGAATGGCGCTAACGTGCCGGCCGATCTGTTGCCTGCGCGGGGTCCATGGGGCCCGAACCTTCGTAGACGCCGCTGGTCGTCAGGAAGTGAGTGTCTTCCAGGGGCTCCCAATGATGATGAAGACTTGCAACCTCGCGGACAAAATCGCCTGCCTCAACCTCGTGCACTTCGTCGGCCTCATGGAAACGCATGCGGCCGGACAGGAAGTGGATCAGGGAGTCCGTCTTCGCCGAGCTGGCGTCCTCGGTATGGCCGCCCTTGGTGATATGTGCCTCACGGATCGAGTTGCCGGGAAACACAAAGCGCTTTACCAGCACCTTCGCTTGCGGGTCGGGCAGTTGCACTTCGGGCGCGGTCGCGCCGCGCACGACGGTCGGCTTCGGCGCCTCCACCATGCTGCGCACGGTCCAGGTGACGAGTTCCGTGTCTTCGCCGCCTTCGGCGCTGGTTAGGGCGCCTTTGGGCCACGTCACGACGTCGCCCGCGCGCACCACCGTCGGCGTACCGTCGACACTAGCGGTGATCGCGCCCTTCACGACGAAGACTTGGCTCTCTTTCGTGATCTCATGCAGCACACCGCCGCCGGTCTTGGTGAAGTAGAGATGGCTCACCGTACCGGTCGGCCAATCGACCGCTTTGCGCGTATATCTCACGGCGGTTTTCGGCGCCTTCGCGACTTCCTCGGCACCGGTCGCGGTGCGCGTCGCGCTGCCATCTGTCCAGGCGGCATACGGAACCGCAGCGACAGTCTTGCCGCTGACGTAGTACTTGCTCGGCGTTACCGGGGCGTTCTGGGCAAGAACCGGTGCGGTCGCGAGCAGGGCGGCGCATGTGATGACTTGGTGCAGACGCATCGCGTTCCCCGCATTGTTAATGAGCCGCGATGCTGCCCGGTACGCAGAGCGGGCGCAAGCGGCGGCGTTTAGTCCGCGCAGTGGAAAAATCCGACCTGCATCGCAACATTAGCGTGATGCTGCGTGTCTCAGCTTGTGCCAACTCACGACAACGTTAGAGTTCCTCCTGCAATTCAAGGGGGAGGATGCGTCATGCGTATGTTTGCTCGAACGGTCCTGCTGTCGGTCACGATGTTGACCAGCAGCGTTGCGGTACAGGCCGCGGACACGAAACCAGCGCCGTTCAATGTCTACGAGGCGAGCATCGCCGACATCCAGCAAGCCATCCGCGATCGTCGCGTGACCGCGCACCAAGTGACGCAGATGTATCTCGACCGTATCGCTGCGTTCGATAAAGGCGGCCCTAAGATCAATTCCGTCATCACCGTCAATCCCAAGGCGCTCGAAGAGGCCGACGCTGTCGATGCCGCGTTCGCGCGTACCGGCCAGTTTGTAGGCCCGCTGCATGGCGTCGGCGTCCTGATCAAGGACCAGGTCGACGTTGGCGGTCTGCCGACGACACTCGGCTCGTTGTCGATGAAGGACTATGTGCCGACCAAGGACGCGACGGCTGTTGTCCGCGTGAAGAAGGCCGGCGGCATCATCATCGCAAAGATGACGCTGGGTGAGGGCGGTGGCGGCGACACGTTCGGTTCGCTGTTCGGCGAGACGCATAACGCTTACGACCTGAAGCGCACTGTCGGCGGTTCCTCGGGCGGTCCGGGCGTCGGCGTCAGCGCCAACTTCGGCACGATCGCCGTTGCGGAAGAAGGCTTCGCCTCCATCCGTCGTCCGTCGGCGTGGAACAGTGTCGTCGGCATGCGTCCAAGTCCGGGCCTCGTGCCGCGCGGCGGCATGTGGGACGGCTTCCCGTCGCCGGTCGGTCAGCTCGGCCCGATGGGCAAGACCGTCACTGACATGGCGAAGCTACTCGACGTGATGGTGGGCTACGACGCCGAAGATCCGATCTCGGCGCTCGGTCGTGGGCATATTCCTGAGAGCTACACGAAGTCTCTCGATAAGGATGGTCTAAAGGGCGCGCGCATCGGCATCCTGCGGACCCCGCAAGGCGATCAGACCGATCCGAGTTCTGACGACTTCAAGCGTGTGAGCGTATTGTTCGACAGAGCTGTTGGCGAACTGCGTGCCGCCGGCGCAACGACGGTCGAGATCGAAATCCCCAACTTGAACGAAGCGCTGGCCACACGCGTCGGCAATCCCGCCGACGACAGCGCGAGCGTCTACTTCGCGCGCAATCCGAATTCGCAGTACCACTCGATGAAGGACCTTGAGGCAGACCCGGATTACCCGAAATCGATCCGCGTTAAGCGCGCCCAATACATGGCCTCGCAACGCACGACGCAGCCGACCGGCACGCCGGAAAGCCGCTATGCGCAATACGTCATCGCGCGTGACCGGTTAGCCATCGCGATCCAGAAGATCATGGCTGACAACAATCTGGATGCCATCGTCCACAAGACCAACGAGCACACGCCGACCCTGATCAAGGACGGCATCGCGCCACCGTACGTGAACCAGAAGGGCTCGCCGCATCTGAACACGTTCCTGATCCACGCGGCGTCGGTCGCTGTGCCGTCCGGCTTCACCGATGACGGCCTGCCGGTAGGCATCACCTTCTTCGGCCCGTCCTACAGCGAACCCACACTGCTGAAACTGGCCTATTCCTACGAACAGGCGACGCACCACCGCATCCCGCCGAAGACAACACCGGCGCTCAAGCCCAAGAAGTAAGGGAATCTCCTTACGGCGATGTTGACCCTGGTCAACTGGTCCGTGCCGGCATGGGGTACTTCTCCGTCATTACTTGCAGGAGAAGGCTCCATGTCGATCAGCTACCTAAGCCCCGGCCGTGACGTCTGCTTCACCGAAACCGATACAGGCTATTGCTTGACGGTTGACCTGCACGGCCTGACTCAGGCCGAAATCAAGGTCTCCGCTTACGGTCAATTCCTTGTGATCGAAGGCATCGGTCAGACGCATGCAAGCGAGGACCGAGACGATGGTGTATCGCCGTCCAGTCTGCGTAACGCCGTTGGCCTGCCGACAGATGCCGATTGGCGCCGCCTGACGTGGGGCGTCAGCAATGGACTTCTCGTTGTCACCGTTGATGCTTTTGCCTATCTCGACGCCGCGTAAGTCGACTGATTTAGCGCGTAAGCCGTGAATTCGGGCGGCTTACTCGCACGGCGGTCTGGCGCTTTTTAGACAAACGGCCCTCGGGCTGATCGGGTATCCTCAAGGTCTCTTGTGGCCTTAGTTGAGGAGACCCTCTATGCCCGCATCCGACACCAAGCGTCAGACCTATGCGGTCGATGCGATTCCTTCCGACGTCAAGAATAGCGTTTTTCTCGGTAATCCGGTTGTCGACAACGTCGTCAGCTGCGTGCTCGCGTTGGCCATGGAAGTGTGGTCGACCAAGCGCCGCTTGAAAGTGGTCGAAGCGGTGATGGCCCAGCACGGCGTCACCAACGACATGATCGAGAAGTTCGCTCCCACCGAACAACAAAAAGTCGAGTGGGCGAAAGACCGCGATAGTTTCATCGAACTCACGCTCGGATCGCTGGGCAATCAGGGTACGACCTCGATTGCCGCCGATTTCCCGAAGCGTGGTTAAGGGAGGACAGCACATGCTCGCACGTCGCACTTTGCTCGGAACCGCCGGCGCTTCGCTCGCCACCGTTTCCCTCATCAATCAAGCCAGCGCCGCCGCCGACAAGCCGAAGGCCATGCCCGGTGAATACATCCCGCGCGGCGTGGATGGTCGTCTTCGCCGTCTCGCCACGCTCGATCTAGAGAGCCAGCAAGATTTCACCCTCGGCTTCCGCCAGATGCACAGCCGCGCCGTCCGCACGGCCTCAGGCGAAATGTTCGCACGCGCTCTCGCCGCGCGCGGCATCGATCCGGCCACGCCGATCACGCGCGACCAGCTCCGCGAGATCGTCGAAGCCGAACCGGCGATCAATCTCGCGTCCAAGACCTGGCTCGCGAATCAACAGATCACCTGGAAGACGTTGCAGGATCACTTCCACAAGTATGCCGACGTCTACCTGACGGAAATGGAAATGGCTGATAAGACCGGCCCCGGTAAGCTCGAACTGAATCCGGCGCTGAAGATTCCAGACTCCGCGAAGCACGAAATTCACATTCAGCCGGGCGGCTATGTCGGCGATCCGTTCGCGGGTCACATCTATCACTACGGCACCAACAGCTTCTATGCGGCGACGGTCGGCTACAACGAGCAGGACCAGATCCAGCAGGGCATGGCCGAACGCCTGCCGCTGCCGAAAGACGGCAAAGTGAAGCGCATCCTGGACATGGGTTGCGGCACGGGACAGCTGACTCTGATGCTCAAGGAACGCTTCCCGGATGCGGAAGTGTGGGGCGTCGATGCTGGCGGGCCCATGGTGCGTTATGCCCATATGCGCGCGAACAGCCTTGGAAACGGTACAAACTTCGCCCAGCGCATGGCCGAAGACACCAAGTTCCCCGACAACTACTTCGATATCGTGACCAGCTATCTGCTGCACCACGAAGTGCCGGGCGAAGACACCCGCAAGATCGTAGACGAAGCCCGCCGCGTCACGCGTCCGGGCGGTGTCTACTATCCGATCGATTTCGTCAGCGGCGGCACCAAGATGATCCCCAACCAGATGTACGGCCGCTGGTGGGATCACCGCTGGAACAACGAAGTGTGGTCGTTCGAGTATCACGCGGTCGATTTCAACGGTGAGATCGCCAAGCGCGGGTTCAATCTCGAAAAGAACGCCAAGGCGGTTCTTCCGGGCTTCGGCATCCGTCACGCCGTAAAAGCTTAGCGCTTAGACCAACTGAAAAGGCCGGATCGGGTATCGCCCGATCCGGCCTTTTTCTTTGCCCGGGCCAAGCGAATCGCGCCGGGAAATTGAATACCTTTGTTCCTAATTTCTTCGCAGTTGCGAATTAATTATGCATCGCAACATCAGGAAGGCGTCAACTGTCGGAAATTGCACACAAATTCACGGCAAGTTGCTGAATTACAACGCCTTTTCCGAATAAGGCTGTCGTCCGAATTCTTTCGCCGGCCTGTCATTGAACTTTCACGAGCCAACCATAGGATGTCACTTCGTTCGGAAGTGCCACTAAAAAGGGTCCTCCTTGCGCGGGGGTGTCTCGCGTGAGGTTTCCGGTGTCCGCTGGCTTGGTCCGTGCCGCAGCGGCCCCGCGCCCGAAGCGAAGCGAAGAAGCAGGCGGCGTCCAAGTTGCCGCAGTTCCGTCCGCGCACCGCGGCGGAATTATTTAGGGGAACAGGAGATCACAATGCAGTTCAAAGGTTTCTTGGCGGCAGGCGCAAGTCCGCTCGCGATTGCGATTTGCACGCTGGCGATGAATGCCGGCACGGCGCAGGCGCAGTCGTCCGGTACGATGGCCATCGAAGAGATCGTCGTGTCGGCGCGCAAGGTCGACATCGGCGGCGCGATGATCGCCGAAGTCGTGCCGAAGTCGCGCGTGTCGATCGATTCCGAAATGCTGTCGCGCCAGTCGCCCGGCCAGACGCTGCTGGACTCCATCAACCTGATGCCCTCGGTCAACTTCTCTAACAACGACGCCTTCGGTTCCGCCGGCGGTGACATCACTGTGCGCGGCTTCGACAGCCAGCGCGTGGCGCTGCTGCAGGACGGCATTCCGCTGAACGATAGCGGCAACTACGCCATCTATCCGAACCAGCAGCTTGAGCCTGACCTGATCGAAAAAGTCAGCGTCAACCTCGGCACGACCGACGTCGACAGCCCGACCGCGGCAGCGGCCGGCGGCAGCATCAACTACATCACCCGCCCTGCCTCCCACGATTTCGGCGCCCGCGCTGAAGTTGGCTTCGGCAGCGACAGCTTCAAGCGCTACTACGGCACACTCGAAACCGGCGACATCGGCACCTCCGGTCCGCGTGCATGGTTCTCGGGCCTGTTCACCCGCAACAACATCTTCCGCCCTTGGGACGCCACCGCGAAGCCGGCCGGCAAGATCCAGAAGATGCAGCTGAACTTCCGTGTCGATCAAGACATCGCCGACTACGGCAAGATCAGCGTGATCGGCAACTACAACCAGAACCGCAACAACTTCATCAACCGTATCAGCCTCGCAAACTTCAACGCGCGTGTCGCGCCGGTGAACGCGGCGCAGGCCGCTGCGGAAAACATCAATCCGTCGAATACGGGTAACGTCCGCATCCTGTCGACCTGGGACTTCACCGACCAGTTGACCCTAACGGTCGATCCGTCCTTCCAGTACACGCTGGCCAACGGCGGCGGTGCGGCGAACTGGGCCGAAACCGATCCGCAGATCCGTGGCAACACGTTGGCCGCCGGTGTGGACCTAAACGGCGACGGCGATCTGGCGGACTCCGTTCGCCTGTATCGTCCGAACACCACCCAGACCCGCCGTATCGGCGTGACCACGTCGCTGATCTACAAGTTCGCAGATGTGCACAGCTTCCGCGTCGCCTACACCTACGACCGCGCGCGTCATCGTCAGACCGGTGAAGTCGGCTTCATTAAGACCGACGGCAGCTTCTCTCCGGAAGACGTGTTCGGCGGCAAGCCGGCCGGCTTCGGCGGTCGCCCAGTCAACCTGCCTGACGGCACGATCCTGCGTCGCCGCTCCCGCGCCTCGATCGCGCTTCTGAACCAGGTCTCCGCCGAATATCGCGGCCGCTTCTTCGAGGAAAAGATGCTGGTGAACGTCGGCGTCCGCGCGCCGTACTTCACGCGTAACCTGAACAACTTCTGCTATCAGCGTGACACCTTCAACGCGTACTGCACTACGCAGGCCGGCACGCCGGTTGCCGGCACGAACGACGGCACCGGCCGCACCTTTGTCACCTTCCCGGTGTCGGCCCTGAACACTAGCGCGGCTTTCCTGTATGGCCGTCCGCGTTCATTCGATCGCAAGTACGACAAACTGCTGCCGAACGCCGGCGTCAGCTACGACATCACGTCCGATTGGTCGGTCTATGCCAGCTACGCCGAAACGCTGTCGGCGCCGCGTACCGACGACTTGTACGACCAGGTTCTGATCGATCCGGGTCCGGAAGTCGCGCATGCCTACGATTTGGGCACGCGTTACCAGAGCGGCTCGTTCATGATCGCTGGCGCACTGTGGGCGAACGACTTCAGCAACCGCATCGAACGCGTTCTGGATGAAGCCGCGGGCATCGCGTTCTCGGCCAACGTCGGCAACGTGAAGCTGTGGGGTATCGACGGCCAAATGGGCTTCAAACCGATTGACAGCCTGTCGGTCTACGCCTCGGCGTCCTACATCAGGTCCGAAATCCAGGCTGACATCCGTAACACCACAGCGGGTGCCCTGTTGCCGACCAAGGGCAAGTCGCTCTACGAAACGCCGGAATTCCAGTCCGGTGTTCGCGTTCAGTACGACGCGTTCGATTGGCTGAGCCTGGGCGTGCAGGGCAAGTACACCGGTGCGCGTTGGACCAACCTGGTCAACACCGAGCGAGCCCCGAGCTACACGCTGGTCGATCTGGATGCGCGCCTGAAGCTGGATGCGTATGTGAAGAATACCTACCTCCAACTCAACGTGCGTAACCTGTTCGACAAGCGCTTCCTTGGCGACATCACCACGAACCTGGTCGGCATCGCGCTGTTCCAGCCGGGCTATCGCCGTACGTTCATCGCGACCCTGCACGCTGAGTTCTAGACCAACTCACGCGCTCTAACGAAATCGGGGGACGATCGCGAAATGCGGTCGTCCCCGAGACGTTTCGAAGGCTCATGAAGCGCTAGGCGTTCTGAACGCCAGCGTTGCCGTTCTCGAGGACGAAGCTCGCGCGTGTGCGGAAAACGGGTGCGCGCACCCGCACGTTCTCGACCACCCTCAGAGTCGTGTGCCACGTCTCCGGCGTCACTTCGCACATCACATAACCGCGTACCGTGTCGTCGATGAACTTGATGTGCGGGTTATCCGGCAAGACTTCTTGGAACACCTTTGTGTTGTAGCTTTCTGACGTGATCGAGGTCGTGACGAATTCGCTCATCAGGGTGCGGGACGCCGGATTGAGCTCGTCCTCCTTGATGTCCGAGACGAAATAGCTGTGGATGTCGCCACCCAGGCAGACGAAGTTACCGGCGCCTTCTTCCATGCGGTTCTTGATGTGATCGAGAATTTTGCGCCGGGCCGCCGGATAGCCGCCCCAGTTGTCGGTGTAAACGCCGCGCGCTGGGCCTGCCAATTGATCGAACGGCGCGAGCATCAGGGTCTGCCCAAGCACGTTCCAACGCGCACCGGACTTGGCCCAGTTGCTGCCGAGCCATCGTTCCTGGTTCTTGCCTAGCATGCTTCGCGCCGGATCGTTCATGTCAGCGCATTGCGTCACATCGACCACCCGGCCGCCGTGACGGTCGGCGAGCTGGCAGGGGATCGCATCGCGATACTGTCGCTGGTCGATGATCGCCAGTTCCATCAGGTCGCCGAAATTCTGGCGCTGATAGAGCGTCATGTTGCCGTTAGCATCGGGCGCAGCGGCGGGACGCAGGGGCATGTGTTCGTAGTAAGCCTGGTAGGCCACGCGGCGGCGAGCGTGGAATACGTCGGGATCGGGGTCGCGTTCGGACTGATTGAGCGAATAGTCGTTCGCCACTTCATGATCGTCCCACATCACGTACCACGGGCAGTGCGCGTGGGCGTTCTGCAGATCGGGATCGGTCTTGTAGACGGCGTGCAAGAGCCGGTAGTCGGCCAAATCGCGCGAGTCCATCGAGGCGCCATGCCGCACGATCGTTCCCCAGGACGATTCGTAGACGTAGTCGCCAAGATGAAGGATGAAGTCGGGATCTTGCGCGATCATGTCGCGATAGGCGGTGAAGTACCCTTGTTCATAGTGCTGGCAGGAGGCATAGGCGAACTTCAGGCGGGCGAGGGGCAGGCGTGGGGTCGTGAGGGTCTTTGCCCGGCCAGTACGGCTGACCGCGGCGCCGCAGCGGAAGCGGTAGAAATATAGCCGTCCATGTTCCAGCCCGCGCACATCGACGTGGACGCTGTGGGCCAGGCCCGGCTCGGCGTAGACCTGACCCCGCGCGACGATCTTCTGCAGCTTGTCGTCGGAGCCGACCTCCCAGGTGACCGGAATGGCTTCCGGGGGCAGCGCGTTCTTGTCGAAGGGATCGGGCGCGAGACGGGTCCAGATGACGAACCCGTCGGGCACGGGGTCGCCGCTGGCGACGCCCAGCTTGAAAGGATCATCGAGGAACGTCGGGGCGGCGGAAGCGCGGCGCGCGCCAGTCAGCATCAACGCATTTGCGCCAGCCCACAGGGCGGCGGATTGCGCAAAATTGCGGCGCGAGAAGTTCGTCATGGTCGGCCTTTGATCAACGGACCGCTATGGTAAGCGAGCCTCCGGACGGCATGCGAATGAAATTACAAAGATGCCTTTCGACATTACCAATACGGCTTTGTGTCCATCACCTTGCGCAGGTGTTTGGCCGCTTTCTTGACTGTCGGCTTAGTGTCGCGCTCAATCCAGCCCAAGGCTTCCCCGGCAGGTAGGGCCGCTTGGCCGGATGGCGGCGGATTCATCAAAAGATGGCGAGCCATATGGGCATCGTTCAGCATCCCGAGTTCGTCCTGTACGACCTTGAGGCTGTGGACGAAGGTCGCGATGTCTCGCTTCTTGTAGAGTGACGCGAACAGGTCGACGCCGTAACGCAGCTTCTTGCAGGCGATGCGGACGCCGTGCTGCTTCTCGGCCGAAAGCCCGGCAAAACCTTTCGCGCGTTTGCGCACGCGCTTCAACAGCTTGGCCAGAATCTTTGGGGATTCGTCGGCAAGCTTGCCATGGACGGGGGCGTCGGCCGGCTTGTCGACCAAGCCTTCGAACCACAACATCACCCGCAACCACGTCAGGGTCTGGGCTTTCGATTCCAGCGTGTGGCGCACTTGCGCCAGGGCATCGCGCCGGCGGACCGTCAACGTGTCGACGAGTGCGCGGTGAGCCTTCGTTCGGCGCAGCGGCAGCTCCGGCACTTCGCGCACACGGGCCAACAGGACGTCGAGGTCGCGTGTGTTGCTCAGCGTGCGCTGGATCGTCTTCAGCTGACCGCTCACCAGTTTGTATTCCGCCTCGGGGACATAGTCCCGCATGGCCGAGAGCACCGAGCGCAGACGTCGGATCGCGACACGCATCTGGTGAACCCCATCCTCAAGTCCTTCGCGGAGGGCCGGGAGATTCTGCAGATACTGTGCGAAGTAGCGTCGCGCAGCGGCGGCAAGTGCATCAGCGACGGTATGCGAGCTCGCGAACACAGGCGTCTCAAGGCGGACGCCGTCTGGCTTGTAGGCACCGATCAGCGCAAAGCCGTGCTGACCCTTGCTGAGGGGTTCTACGGCCACGTCGAGATGCTCCGCGACGTTGAGCGCTAGATTATAGACCGCAGCAACCGGGCCAGATTTGAGCTCAAGCTCAATCTCGCGGATCGGCGTGCTGCGGCGTCCGGCGCTGACGCGGCCGATATCGAGTGCGATTTCGATCTCCGCGCCGTCGGCGGTGGTGTGCTGGAAGCGTTCGCGCTTCACCTCGACGGTGAACAGCGGCGCGATCCGCACTTTGCCAAAACGCTTGCGGATCTGACGTCCGGACTCGCCGGCCGACGTATCCACATTCGCGCTGTCGACCGGGTCGCTCCACTCGTCGCGATGCATCGCGTCGCCGCGCCGCGGATCGGAGTGCTTCAGGGTCTGAACCTGATGTCGGCCTTCCTTGCGAACGCGCAGCGTATAGCCTTTCTTGAAAAGGCTATGGCTGGATGTGTCGTAGTAAATGGCATGGAGGGATTCGACTTTCGGTGAAGCCCCGCTAACGCGCTTAAGCAGCGCCCTCGCGTCCGAGATCTCGTTGAGCTTCAGGCTCAGTTTGAGTTCGATTTCCATGATCGCCTAACGTGCGTGGGCCACAAGGACGCCTTCATGCGCCAGCAACCTCACCCGATCGGTGACGGTGCGGCGGCCATTGCGGCTCGCGGTGGAGTAAATCATATCGCCGCCAGGGGCGGAAACGTCCGTTACTTCGTCGCCGAAATTGAGAATTACGCTGAATCTCCGTCCGGCGTGATGCCGCTCATAGCGCAGGACTGAGCGTTCCGCCTGAATGGCGACGCAGTCACCCACCGCTAAGGCTGGCTCGGTGCGCCGCAAGTGCAGCAGGTCGCGATAAAGTGACCACAGCGACTGAGGATCGGCCTTCTGGGTCGCGACATTGCGCGCCAGTGCGTCGTCCCCGAGCGGGAGCCAGGGTATGCCGTGCGTGAAGCCGCTTTTGCGTTCCGGGGACCATGCCATCGGGGTGCGAGCCGGATCGCGGCCCAGGCCGTGACCGGGAACTTGCTTCTCCCAAGGGTCCTGCACGAGTTCAGGCGGAATCGGCACATCGCTCATGCCGATCTCCTCGCCATAGTAGATCGTCGGCGTGCCGCGCAAGCTCAGCAGTAGCATCGCAGCAAGGGGCGCTTGTGTCTCGCCGATGCGACTGATCAACCGCTGCCGATCGTGGTTGCCAAGAACCCAGTTCGGCCATGCACCGGGTGGCAACAAGGCTTCATAGCGCTGGATGAGTTCGGCGATGTCTTGCGGCGTCCACGGCGTGCTGAGCAGTTGGAAGTTGAAGGGCAGGTGCAAGCCGCTGCCGGCGTGGCCGTAGTAGGCCATCAGCGCTTCGAGTGGGATGTAGGCTTCTCCAATAAGTGCGCGGTCGTCGTATTCATCGGCGATCTGCCGGAAGCGAGCGAGCACCGTTTGTGTCTCGGGGCGATCGTTGGTGTAAAGACGTTGCAGCGCCTTTGTCGGCGGATCGCCGGGCTTAAAATCCGGGTTCGGCGGATTGTCGCGGAAGTCGGCGTCTTCGATCAGATGATGGATCGTGTCGAGCCGGAAGCCATCCACGCCACGGTCGAACCAGAACCGTAGCACGTCGTCCATCGCGGCGACGACTTCGCGATTGCGCCAATTCAGGTCCGGCTGCGCGGCGAGATAGGCGTGATAGTAATACTGACCGGTGATCGGATCGAGCGTCCACGACGGCCCGCCGAATTCGCTCAGCCAATTCGTGGGCACCGATCCATCGGGTTTGGGATCGCGCCAGACGTACCAGTCGCGTTTCGGATTATCGCGCGAGGCGCGGCTTTCAAGGAACCACGGATGTTGATCCGATGTGTGATTGGGCACGAGGTCCATGATGACCTTCAGCCCACGCTGGTGCGCGGTTTTCACCAACGCATCCAAGTCGGCGAGCGTGCCGAACACCGCATCGATGTCGACGTAGTTCGCGACATCGTAACCGAAGTCGGCCATCGGCGACGGATATACTGGCGACAGCCAGATCGCATCGATGCCGAGATCGGCGAGATAATCGATGCGCTGGCTGATGCCCGGCAAGTCACCGATACCGTCACCGTTGCTGTCCTGGAACGAGCGCGGATAGATCTGATAGACGACGCCGGATTGCCACCACGGTGCGCTGGTCATGACGCCTTTGTTTCCCGGGGGCTGAGCCATGGCGTGAGGAACGTCCGGATGGCCGTCATCCAGTCGGCGCGGATGTCGTCCGCTTCCATGAAAAGCTCATGACGGGATGCGGGAAAGTTCATCAGCGTGGCGCGCGGCAGTATGTCTGCCGCGCGCTGCGTGGCGTTGGGCACGACGAAGGCGTCGTTGCCGGGGCATCCGATCAGCATCGGCGTTGGGATCGACCGCAGGAGTTCAGGCGCGGCAAGGCGGCCGGTGAGCGCCATGGCGGCGTTGACCCAGCCATAGGTCGGGCCGTCGATGCGCAAGTCCGGACGCGTCTCGAACCAGGCCTGTGCGACGCAAGCGCGGTCGGGATCGTGCGTGGTGAGGCTGTTGGCCGCGACGGCGGGATCGCTGCGCCACGGCCCGTGGCCGGGTGCAAACCTGTCCCGCATGCCGCAGCGCAAGGCGAGAGTGGTGAGGGCATAGGCGATCCGTGGCGGGAACGGCGTCGTCTGAACCGCCAGCATCGGCGCGCTGAGGACGGCGACGTCGAACAACGCCGCGGTCCTGGACAGCGCGAGCAGTCCGATGCTGCCGCCCATCGAATGAGCCACGAGAATGCGCGGCTTCGTCGGCGGCAACACCTTGGTAGCGAAGCCCATCAGGTCGTCCGCGTCACGGTCGAAGTCGCGCGCGCTGGCCCGGGCCGGATGATCGGCTGCCCGCTCCGAGCCGCCCTGACCGCGCCAGTCGAGGAACCAGACCGCGAGCCCCGCCGCCGCCAGGTCGGACATGGTCTCAAAATACTTCTCGGCGAATTCGGCAAAGCCGCCCACCAGAACGCAGGCGGCGCGCATCTCACCCGTGCTGGGCAGGCTGGCCCAACGGAGGTGGGCGCCGTGGCTCTCAATGGTGCCCCAGCGCAGGCCGGCGGGGGCCTGGAAGCGGGGTGGGAGGGCTGGGACCTCTCCCGCGAGCGGTGCGGAGCACATGGGGCCTTAGGTGGCCGTTTTGGGCGCCTGCGTCCATCGCCGTTTGATGAAATCCCGCAGGTTTGAAAATCCACAATATTCGTATGGGGTTATCGCCGGCCTCACCGGTGCGCTACAAGGAGAGGGGCGATGGGGGAAACGATGGCGACGCCGACAACGACCATGGCGCGTTTGAGCGCGATTCTGGCGGGCTCGATCGGGAATCTGGTTGAGTGGTTCGATTGGTATACCTACTCGGCGGCGGCGCTGTATTTCGCGCCCGTCTTCTTTCCCAAGGGCGATCAAACGGCCCAATTGCTCCAAGCCGCGGCAGTCTTCGCGGTGGGCTTCTTCGCGCGGCCGGTCGGGGCGTGGCTGCTGGGGCGTTACGCCGACCGGGTGGGACGCAAGGCGGCGCTGAAGGTCTCCGTGATCGTGATGTGCGTCGGCACGCTGGCGATTGCCGCGACGCCGGGCGCTGAGCAGATCGGCATCGCCGCACCGATCATTTTGCTGATCGCGCGCGTCGTCCAAGGGCTGGCGCTTGGCGGCGAGTACGGCACCAGTGCGACCTACATGAGCGAGGTGGCAGGACGCGCCTATCGCGGCTTCTGGTCGAGCTTCAACTACGTCACGTTGATCGGCGGTCAGCTGGTGGCGCTGGCCGTGCTGATCGCCCTGCAGCATGCCCTCTCGGCCGAAGCGATGGAATCATGGGGCTGGCGCGTGCCCTTTGTCATCGGCGCCGTGCTGGCGGTGGTGGCCTACGTGATCCGCAGCCGCATGGTGGAAAGCCCGTCGTTCACCCAGGCGGCGTCGACCGACGTACCGCGCGGAAGTACGCGGGCGGTGTTCCTGGCCTACCCGCGCGAGACGTTGACCATCCTGGGTTTGACCGCGGGCGGATCGTTGGCCTTCTACATCTACACGACGTACATGCAGAAGTTCCTGTCGAACACCTCCGGATTCTCGCGCGATGTCGCGACCGAGATCAGCGCGATCAGCCTATGTATTTTCTGCGCCTTACAGCCGTTTCTCGGCTGGGTGTCGGACAAGGTCGGCCGCAAGCCGGTGCTGTTCATGGCCTTCGGCGGCGGCGCGTTGATTACATGGCCGCTGATGCATGCCATCGCCGAGGCTCACGTCGTCAGCGCGGCGGTGATGCTGATCTGCGCAGGCATGTTCCTGCAGGCCGGCTATACGTCCGTTAGCGCGGTCGTGAAGGCCGAGTTGTTCCCCACGGCGATCCGGTCCCTGGGGGTCGCATTTCCCTACGCTATCGCAAACGCCATCTTCGGCGGCACGGCAGAATACGTTGCCCTATGGTTCAAGGCCGAAGGGATGGAAAGCGGATTTTACATCTACGCGTCGGCCGTTCTTGCCGTCGCCTTCGTGGCGGTCGTTATGATGCCCGAGACGCGGCGCGAAAGCCGCATTCTCGAAGACTAGCTCACCACAGCCGCACGCGATCGGCCGGGGCGAGATAGTACTTGTCCGTCGGCTTGATCCCGAAGGCGTCGTACCAGGCGTCGACGTTGCGCGTCGGGCCGATCACGCGGAAATTTCCCGGCGAATGCGCATCCGTCAGGATTTGCTGACGCAGCGTGTTCTCGCGGACCTTGGTGCGCCAAATCTGGCCAAACGAGAGGAAGAACCGTTGATCGCCTGTCAGGCCGTCGCGCAACGGGGCAGGGTTGCCGCCGAGCGAGAGGTGATAGGCCTTCAGGGCCACGGAAATGCCGGAGAGATCGGCGATGTTCTCGCCCATCGTGAAGGCGCCGTTCACATGCAGGCCCGGCAGCGCTTCATAACTGTTGTACTGCTGACCAAGCGCCTTGGTGGCTTTCTCGAACGAGGCGCGGTCTTCGACGGTCCACCAATTTTCAAGCTTGCCGTCGCCATCGTATTTCGAGCCCTGATCGTCGAAACCGTGGCTGATCTCATGGCCGATCACCGCGCCGATGCCGCCGTAGTTCACCGCGTCGTCGGCGTTCGGATCGAAGAACGGCGGCTGCAGGATCGCGGCCGGGAACACGATCACGTTGAAGCTGCTTTCGTAGTAGGCATTCACAGTCGGCGGCGACATGAACCACTCTGTGCGGTCGGTCTTCTGATCGATGCGTTTCAGGTTGCGGTTCCAGTTGAACAGCGCATTACGGTGCAGGTTGCCCAACGGGTCGTCGCGCTTGATCTCCAACGCTGCATAGTCGCGCCACTTGTCGGGATAGCCGATATGGGGCGTGAACTTATGCAGCTTGATCAGTGCCTTTTGGCGCGTGGTTTCGGTCATCCAGGGTAGGACGCGAATGTCGTCCTCGTATACTTTGAGAAGGTTGGCGACGAGTTGTTCTGCTTTCGCCTTCGCTTCCGGCGGGAAGTGGCGCGCGACGTAAATCTTGCCCAACGCCTCGCCAAGCACGCGGTCAACAAGTCGCGCCGCGCGCACCTTGCGGTCGAGCTGTTGGGCATTGCCCTGCAGCGTCTTGCCGTAGAAGTCGAAATCCTCCTCATCGAAGGCCTTTGGCAATACCGATGCATAGTTATGGACGTAGTGCAGCGTCATGTAATCGCGCCATACCGCGACTGGCGTTTCGGCGAAGATCGCGGCCAGCTTCGGGAAAGCCGACTTTTCCGACACGATAACCTGCCGCTCTGTTTTGCCTTTGCGTGGCGTGATACCAGCGGCTTTGAAGTACGCCGGCCACGGGAAACCGGGCGCGAGTTTTTGCAGTTCCGACATCGGCATCGGATTGAACATCTTCTCGGCTTCGCGCCGCTCGGCATTAGCCCAATGCGCTTCCGCCATCTGGTGTTCCAGGTCATAGACCGCCTTTGCGCGTACTTCGACATTGTCGAGGCCGAGCATCTTGAGCACGGTGGCGAGATGCTTCTCATAAGCCTCGCGTGTGGCCGCGAGCGCCTTGTCGTCGCGCAGGTAATAGTCGCGATCCGGCATGCCGAGCCCGGCCTGGTAGAGCCGGACGACATACTCGTCGGCGTTCTTGTCGTTCACGCCGATGCCGACGCTGAATGGACTGCCGGACGACACACGTCGCGATCCCATCGCGCGCGCCACATCGTCCAGACTCTTGAGGGCGGCAATGCGGTCGAGGTCCGGTTTGGCCGCCGCTATGCCGCGCGCCTCGATGCCGGCCACATCGATATAGCCAGCATACAGATCGCGCAGCTTGCGCTCTTCCGTGGAGAGCGCGGCGTCGGCCTTTGTGATCAATTCCTCAACGATGTCGCGTGAGCGCTCCTCAGAGAGGATGCGTAATTCGTCGAAGGCGCCGAAGCGTCCGCGATCCGGCGGGATGGTCGCCGTACGTACCCAGGCGCCGTTCACGTAGGAGAAGAAGTCTTCCCCCGGCGCGACGCTGCGATCCATGTTGGCCAAGTCGACGCCCCAGGTGCCCAGCTTGGCGGAGGTGGTCTGCTGAGCCTGTGCCGTTGAGATTGCAGCAGCGGCGATCAGCGCGATGGAGGCGGCTCGAAACAGGTGACGGCGCATGGGACATACTCTGTCGGTTATGACGGCGGAACTATCGTACAATGCGCGCACAGTCTGGGAAGTATCCGCGCATCGCGATGCTGAATCATGCCGTGGACTTTCACCGATATCGAGTTGATTTCGCGGATATCTTACACGTACCCTTCGCGCCGTCGGCCAGTCGGCTGATGCGCCACCTATATTTGGAGAACGTAACGTGACGGTGGCGATGGGCGCGGGGTCGGCAAAGCACGCCGAAGTGATCGTCGTGGGGGGAGGGCCCGTCGGCCTGTGCCTGACGAACCTTCTGGGCGAGGCGGGCATCGACACGATGCTGCTCGAAGCCGGTACCGTCACCGCGACCGATTTGCGGGCATCCACCTTTCATCCGCCGACCTTGGAGATGTTGGAGCGGCTCGGTTTGACCGATGCGCTCATCGCCAAAGGCATGATCTGCCCCACCTGGCAGTTGCGTTGGCATCCCAGCGGCGAGCGCGCAGTGTTCGATATGTCCGTGCTGGCGGACGAGACCCGCTATCCCTATCGCCTTCAATGCGAGCAGTGGAAGTTGTCCAACCTGCTGACCGGGCAAGCTGGCAAACGCGGTAATGTCTCCATCCGTTATTCCAGCCCTGTAGTCGCCGTGCGGCAGGACGATCAAAGCGCTGAGGTCGATATCGAGACTGAAAGCGGCATTGAGACATTGCGCGCAAGCTATGTCGTCGGCTGTGACGGCGTGCGCGGCAGCGTACGTAAGAGCGCGGGTCTCAAGCTTGAGGGCAGCACCTATCCCGGCACCACGATCATCGCCACCACCCCGTTCCCGTTTCACGAACATCTCGAAGATATCTCCGTCGTCTCCTACTGCTGGAGCCCCGGCAGCCACTTCAGCCTGCTGCGGGTGCCGGCCGTGTGGCGCGTCGGTCTGTTCCCGCGCGAGAACGTGCCGCTGGAGGATCAGCTCACGCCCGAGGCCATCGAGGCCAGCCTCCAGGAGATCGTGCCCAATCCGAAGGGTTACGAGGTGATCGAGAAACGGTCCTATGTCGTGCACATGCGCATCGTGCCGCATTACCGCAACGGCCGGATCGTTCTGGCGGGCGATGCCGCCCACATCAACAGCCCGTCCGGCGGCATGGGTCTGAATGGCGGGCTGCATGACGCTTTCAGCCTGGCGGAGCAGCTAACCGCGATCCTGAAAGACGGCGCCCCAATTGAGCGCTTGGACCTCTACGAGCGCCGCCGCCGGCCTGTCGCCTACGATGAGATTTTGATGCAATCTGATCGAAACCGCTCCCGCATGCGGGAGACCGATCCGGTCAAGCGGCGTGAGATCATGGACGATATGAAGGCCATTACCGGCGACCGTGCGCGGATGAAGGCTTATCTGCTAAAGTCCTCGATGTTCGAGGGTGTGCGGCGTGCTGCCGCTATAGACTGACGAGACGTCGATGCTTCGGCTCTGTGGCATTCTGGTGGCGGCTCTTTTGCTCGGCGGTGGCGCCGAGGCCGCGACCGTGCGCATCGGCCTGCCGTCGTTTCCACCCAGCAATGCCGACCCGTTCGATGCCACGGCCCGCGCTTCGCTGCTGAGCACGCGCGCCGTATATGACACGCTGGCCGAACTCGGCCTCGATCTGCGTCCGCGTCCCGCACTCGCCGCCAGTTGGCGCAATGTCGATCCGAACACCTGGGTGGTGACGCTGAAGCCGGGGATCACCTTCTCTAACGGCGAGCCCCTGTCCGCGGATGCCGTCGTGGTGTCCTATATGTTTCCGAAATCGCCCGAAGCACGCACGCTGATCACCGCGGCCGAAGTCCAGAACATCGCCTCGGTGCGTGCGATCGATAAGCTCACGGTCGAGTTCAAGACGACAAATCCGGATCCGGCATTCACGCGGCGGATGGCGATCATTCCGATTGTTCCGCCCGCGTACTGGAAGAAAGTGGGCCACGCGGGATTCGTCAAAGCGCCGGTCGGCACCGGACCTTTCATTGTCGAGAATTGGACGACCGCGCGCGTCACACTGACCGCGTTCAAGAATTCCTGGCGTGCGCCCAGAACCGACCGCCTGGAAATCCTGAACCTGCCGTTGGTGACGGCGCGCATTCAGGCGCTGATGTCGAATCGTATCGATATCGCTTCGGATGTAGGGCCTGACAACATCGAGACACTGATGCGCAACGGCTATGCGATCTATCAGCGGCCGGTCTCGGCGGTGGACGTGATGGCGCTGAATACCTTGCTGCCGAACTCGCCGTTCAAGGACGTGCGCGTGCGTCAGGCTCTGAACTACGCCATCGACCGGCAAGGGATCGCGTCGACGATCCTGCATGATCGCGTACCGCCCGCCAGCCAACCGGCTGCGCGGGCCAATCCAGACTACGATCCGGAGATCAAGGCCTATCCCTTTGACCCGAAGAAGGCGAAGGCGCTTCTGGCCGAGGCCGGCTATCCCAACGGCTTCGCGTTCACTTACGAGATGAACAATGCCGGCGGCGCAGACATGGCGGCGATCATGGAGCAGGTGGCCCGTAATCTGTCGCAGGTGGGCGTGAGGATGGAAATCCGTCCCGTGCCGTGGCCGCAGATCGTGCGTAACGTACGCCAGGGCACGTGGCAGGCAGAAGCCTTCGGGCTCGAGTATGAGGTGCTGCCGACCGGCGACACTCTATGGCCCTATCGGCTTCATTCCTGCGCCTGGACGCATCCGTGGTACTGCGATGATGCGGTGATGCCTCTTATCGCCGAAGCGAAATCGACCTTCGACGACAATCGCCGTCGCGACGTGGTACGCAAGATTCTCGATCGCACGCAGGAACAGGCCGCATCGGTCCTGTTGTTCGAGCCAGCCGGTCTCGACGGCCTCAGCCCGAAGGTCATGAACTACCAGGAAGTGTTCGGGACCATCGGCTACGAGCGCCTGACGCTCAGGCCCTGAGGGCCTGAGCGATCAAACGCGAGATGGTTATTTGAACTTCGGAACTTCCGTGTCGGCTGCCGTGCCCGGCAGGAACAGGTTGAACATCACGCCCGGAACGTTGCTGAAGTAGCTGCTGTGGTGCAGTGCGCCCGGCAGCACGAAGTTGAAGTCGCCCGGGGCGAAACGCCACACGCTGCCGTCCTGGTGCGTGCTTTCCAGATGCCCGGCCATCAGGCCGACGAAGTGCGGCTCGCCGCCGACATGCATCTCATAGGGACCGGCGTCGCTAACGTAGTTCCGGCTGGAGCGCGCCGTGTTCACGATCTGTGGGCGAGGGCCCAGGCGCCAGTACAGACCAGCCTGCTTCTCGCTGAAGGATTCGGTTTCGCTGGCGGCCTTCAAAGCGATGGTGACGAAGCCGGAATAAGACCGGTTGTTGTCATCGATCAGCATCGCGTGCAGATGCTTCCCGGGACCCTTCGGCGCCACTTGGCTCGGGGCATAGGTCGCGGGGTTGGACGGCGCATCCACAATCAGGAACACCGAGGGTTCCAGCACTTCCCAGCCCCCGGGGACTTCGGGCTTCTCGCGGAAGGCATCGCCGCCGTGCACGTCGTAGGTTTGGCCACCTTCTAACCGGCGCATGTGGCCGCTGTGAACATAGACGAAACGTTCATGTGCCGCTTTTTCGGTCGGATCGCTCACTACGCCCTTCGGCATCGTAATGTGGCGGATCGAGAAGCCGTCGAAGACGTAGCGCTTCACTTTGAACTTCGGACTGCCGGGCTGCGCGGCGCCATCGATTGCCTTGACGTCCTTGCCGTAAAGAACCTGCGACTTCGGATTGGTTTTGAACGCGCCGACGAACGCCTGGAAAAGAATTGTGTCTTCAGTGGTCTTGGCATTGCGAATTACGCCAGCGGGCATGGTCATGGCGTCGCCCGTGCGGAGGGTGACTTTCTTGCCCTTGTGGCCGAACAGCGGGCCGACCTCGATGGTGCCTTGCAGCACGAAGATCTCGGTCTCGAAGGTCACCTGGTGCAACACCGGCGTGCCCTTCTTCCAAGTGAGAACGCGCACGGTGCCGGTCGGGAAGGCGAAGGCTTTCGCCTCATAGCGCGATGCGGTCGCCGGGGCTTTGGCGACGGCGGGGCCTTGGGCGATGCGGTTGCGCGCGTCGGTGGCCTCTGAACCCTGTTGAGCCTGTTCCCATTCGGCGAACTGGACGACTTGAGTGCTTGCACCGGTTTCGTGAGTGACCCCGCCCTGCCCGGGACCGACGCTGGAGTTCACGCCCTGCGCCAGAGCGGAGGGCAGGAAGGTTCCGTCTTCGTTGAACAAGCGACCCATCAGAGGCAGCGCGCCGGCGCCAACCAAACCTTGCAGCGCCTTGCGGCGCGAATTCTTCAGAGCTTCAGAGCTAGACATAGATTTTCCTCCGCTTGTGTTCGTCGTTCGCTTGTACGTCATTGTGCGATGCGGCGCAGTGTCCGCGTAACCGCCTCGTGATTCTTCAGTTCATTGGCTATTCCCGTGCCGGGAATGTTTGGCGCAGAATTCACGCCTTCCCAACGACGAGGTGGCCGATGGCTTTTCCGGATGCGCTGCTCCCCCAGAACATCAAGCGTCGCAGACTGCTCGCGCTCGCCGGCGGCACTGTGGCTGCCGGCCTCCCGAGCCTATCGGCAACCGCAGCCGACGCCAATCCGAAAGCGGTTGAGATCGAGGTCACATCGGCGGGGGGGCACAAAATGGCCCTGTGGAAGGCCACCCCTGTGGGTAAGCCCAAGGGGGCCGTTGTGAGCTTGCATGCCATTTACGGCCGCACGACCCATATGGCCGCGGTCTGCGAACGCTGGGCCGCCGCAGGCTTCACCTGCGTGGCCCCAGCCCTTTACGACCGGATCAAGAAAAACCTGACCTTCGCCTACAACGACACTGTGGCGGGTAACCAGGCCTACATGTCGCTGAACCCGGACCTGCTTTACGCCGACATTGACGCGGCGAAAGAAGCCGCGGGACCCAAGGGGACTGTGGCGATCTCGGGCTTCTGCACCGGCGGCAGCTGGGCGTGGCGCACGGGCGCGCGCAGCGAATGGCCGGCCCAGGTGAACTTCTACGGCAGCCACATCGCGGCCGACCTCAACGACCAGAATCCAAGGTGCCCGACCATCCTGCATTTCGGAGATGCCGATAGGATCGTGCCTATGACGGCCGTCGAAAGCATCCGCGCGAAGCATCCCCAGGTAGAGTTGCACATTTACCCCGGTGCCGGGCATGCGTTCGAGAATGTCGAGCAAGTCACCTACGACAAGGCTGGCGCCGATCTCGCGTATGAACGGTCCTTCAAATTCCTCGAAATGCATCTGAAGACCTGACGCACGTCGTCACTGACGTTTCACATGGCGCTGTTACCCAGCGGGCGTGAGCCGCTGCGCGTGAAAGCTTGATCGGCTCGAGGAGTGTCGGCGGACGATTGACACGCCGTCGTGGCACGTTTCGCTTGGGCTCCCGCTCTGATTGCCGAAGTGACTATTATAATCCCACTCCCGATTTAGAATTTCACCAGACTGCCGGATTAGTTGGTTGAACCTCCACGATAATTTCGGCCACTCTGTGCGAGTCGATACTAGGCTCCGTTGGGGCCCGGCCAAGAGAGTCGCAAAGACTCCAGGCAGTCGTGCGTACCTAGGGAGACGATCCCAATCTACAACCATGTGGCGAGCCACGTCACAGTGTAGATTGGTCTCGATCTAGCACCCGGTCTGAGAAAAGCCGGCGCCCGCGAACGTATGCGGCGTCGGTGTGCGCGTCTGGAGCGTAGTGGGGTGTGTAATGAAGCGTAGACTTCCGGCGAATTTATCGTCCGCCGCAAGCCAGATTTCAGAGGCGCTGGGCCCTGATCGGGTCGCCCAGATCGTTGGGCGCAGCCCTACGCTTGTCTACAAGTGGGCTGACCCCGAGCTCGCATATTTTCCAAATCTTCAGCAAGCGTTGGAACTCGACAGTGCCTTTGTCGCCACGGGGCATGGCGTGCCTCCGTTTCTGACGGCCTATGCCACGTTGTTAAAGCAACGCACGGCCTCGGTCGCGCCACGCAAGTCGGACGCGTTGAGCGAAGCGGTTGCGATCGTGAACGTCGCTTGTGAAATCCTGAGTGAAGTTTCGGGACAGGTTCAGATGGCGACTTCAACGGCGACGGCTAAAAGCGTCGGTCGTTGCGGCATTTGCGAGAACTTGCGGAAGCTGGGCGAATTGCAATCGGCACTGACGTGGAAGATGGAGTTCAGCGAAACCGAACTCGCCTGCCCATTGAATCGGCAGAATGCGTCGGACATCGAGTGCGTGATCGGGAGAAACCCGACGTCTCCGTCAACACCCTAGCGGCACTACCGTGCGGCCTCATCGCCGTTCTGTACCGTCGGTTCCGCATCAGGCGCCGGTTTGACCGACACAGTTCCCTGGTTATCCGCGGGAGGTGGTGGCGGGGGCTGCTCACTAAGAGGAACACGCACGAAAGTCTGACGCCGTTCCGGGGGTTGTTGCATATCCATCATCGTCTTCGGCGGGCCTGGCATCGTCCCCTCACAGCCAGAGGGAGCATCAGCCGCCATGCAGGGGCGACGTTGGACGCTTTGGGCGAAGACCCCTTGCGCGAAAACCAGGGCGAGCGATCCGGCGAGTACCACACAGCGGGTTTTCATGTTGAACGTCCTGAGCTGACTGCAGGATTCAACGACCGGTTCGGTGCGAAGTTCTGCCCACCGTTAGGTGTCAGCGCGACAAATCGATCACGACTTTGCCAGTGACGCGACGCTGGGCCATATCGTCGAGCGCTTGGGCGGCCTCATTTAGCCCATAGACCTTCGTCACGCGCGGGTTGAGACGGCCCTCCGCCGCCAACGCGGCCAGCTGACGCAAATGATGCTCAGCGCCGGGATCGCCGTTCAGTACGAACGAACCCCAGGTAACGCCGACAATGGCGCAGTTCTTGAGCAGCGGCAGATTGAGCGGGATCTTCGGGATCTCACCCTGCGCAAATCCAACGACGAGATAACGTCCGCCGCGTGCCATGGCGCGCACCGTAGGCTCCGCCAGCGAACCGCCAACCGGATCGAAAGCGACATCGACGCCGCGACCGCCGGTGAGCTGCTTGACGCGCTCGCGAAAGTCCTCGCGGCTGTAGTTGATGGTCTCATCGGCGCCAATCGACTTGCAGAAGGCGAGCTTCTCGTCGCTCGAAGCTGCGGCGATAACGCGGGCGCCGAACACTTTGCCGACTTCGATGGCGGCGCTTCCGACGCCACCGGCGGCGCCCAGAACCAGCAATGTCTCGCCGCTTTGCAGATTGCCGCGATCAGCTAACCCATGCAGCGCTGTGCCGTAGGTCAGCATGAACGCCGCGCCGGTGATGGCGTCGAAAGTGCCGGGCAGTTTCGAAAGTTGCGTTGCGTCCACGGCAACCTCTTCGGCGAACGTATCGTGGCCGACAAAAGTCATGACTCTGTCGCCGACATTCCAGCCGATCACGCCCGCGCCCAGACGTTTGATAGTGCCGGCGGCTTCGCAGCCCGGCGCGAAGGGGAATGGGGGGATGCGCTGGTACTTGCCCTCGATCATCAACAGATCGGGAAAGTTCACGCCCGCGGCTTCCACCGCGACGATAACTTCACCGGCCTTCGGCAGGGGCGCGGGCACGTCCTCAACGCGTAGGGATGAGGGCGGTCCGAATTGACGGCAGATGAGCGCGCGCATGGGGCTTAACTCGCAAGGACGGTGCGCGCATCTTAAGCGGCGTAAGGCGTCCGTCCAGACAGGATCAGCTGCCGCGTAAAATGCCCAAGGGATTGTAGGTGACGCCGGGGAAGACCTTTTGCGGCGACGCCTCGCCACGGCGCTTCACCAAGATTTCCTGCAGCACGGTGCGATAGTCGGTCGTGACCAGCAGATCGCCTGAATGCAGGGCGGCCGGCGCCAGCCCCGGCCAAGTGCCGTATATCTTGCCGCCGTTCACATTGCCGCCCAGCACGAACATGAAAGAGGCGGAGCCGTGATCGGTGCCGGCATTGGCGTTCTCTTCCACGCGGCGGCCGAACTCCGTCATCGTGACAATCGTCAGCCGATCGCGGTAGTCGCGCAGGTCGTTCCAGAACGCGGCCAACGACTGCGACAGTTCGCGCGCCTGCGGCGGGAAGTTGAGGTTGAGATTGACGTGATGATCCCAGGCGTAAAAGTCGACCGCTGCCGCTTCCAAGCCGACGTTCATCTTGATCAACGTCGCGATTGAACGCAGCGAGGCCGACAGGAACCCGTTTGTGTAGGTTGCCGTCTCCCCGACGGCGCTGGGCAATGTTGCCAGGCCTGCCTGCACGGACTTGATGGTGGCGACCGCTTCGCGCGCTGCTGCGACGTGGGCCTCGCTGCCGGCCTGCATCTGGTTGATGACGTTCAGATTGGTGTCGCCGCCGAAGACGTTGAAGTTGGCGACGTCCGGAATCGCCACGGCGCTGGCGTAGCCTTGCAGCCGCAGGTCTAGCTGCGCCGCGCTCGCGATCGCGCCGAGGGTTGGCAGCGAAGGTGTCGTCGATATCAGATGCCGTGCCAGCCAGCCTGCGCTCTGCGCGGCGTCACCATCGGCGAGGCCGCGCTCCATCATGTCCTGACTGATGAAGTGGCTGCGGTTATTGGCGAACATGCCGGCGGCCTGGACGATCGCAAGCTGGCCGGAGTCGTAAAGCCTCTTCAGCTCGGGCGCGGCGGGATGCAGGAAGAACGGCGTGCCGCCCAGACTGCCGATGGGCAGCGCATCTCGGGCGGCAATGCCGAGCGTCGGGCGCGCGTCATGGTAGTGGCCGTCATCGGCCGGCGGAACCATGCTCAGGCCATCGGCGCCAAACCGCAGGAACAGGGCGATGATGATATCGCGCTGTCCAGCGCCAAAGGCGACGCGGACGCCAGGCGCCAGCGTCGTCATGGTCGCGGCCGTAGCGGAACTGAGGATTTGACGGCGACTGAGGTTCATCAGCGCACCGCGAATTCAGGCGAGGCGGCGATCAGGGCCGTCAGACGCCGTAACGATGTCTCGACGTTGTTGATGCCGCCGGACCGCAAAGCCGCGATAACGCCGGGCGGCGACAACACATCGTCGATCAACGCCTGCATCGCTTGTGGACGCAACGCATAGCCGACCAATCGCTCGACCCAGTACTCTACGATACCAATGGCCGAGGTTGCGACTTCTGCCGGCATTTGTGTTGCCAACGTGGTGCGCAGGGCCGGTGCGGCCAGGATCTGCAACATCTGATTCCAGACAGTGAGATTGGCCGCGGCGGTTTGCCATTGGATATCGCGATCGGGACGCCCTTCGGGTGTCGCCCAGACGTAAAGTCCGTCGCCAAGAGATTCCAGCACCGTGTAAGCCTGATCGTGTGCGTTCACGACCGTGTCCGTGGTGCGCAACAGCGCCATGACCTTCTCGTGCGGCCGGCGAACCTTCGAAGGTGCTGCACCCATCTCTGGGCCCGTCAGCATCGCAGCCATTACCTGTTTCAACTGATCGGACTTGTCGCGATTGGCCATCCAGGCGGCGGTGCCGCGCGCGATGGCGGCTTCGGGTGGATTGTCTCCGAAAATCCGTGTCGCGATCTTGCGCACGACAAAGCTCGCCGTCGCGGGATGGAAGGCGACCATACGCAACAGCATATGGCCCTGCATCTCCGGCGGCAGCCAGCGCAGATTGACGCCCAGGAAATTCCCGGCGGTCGGATTGTGCTGCGCGGGATTGAAGATGAACCTGCCTGTGAACGGCAGGGTGCCGTTCGGACCTTGCTGGCCTTGCTCCAGTGTCCAGCCGGATAGCGCGCGCGAAGCTTGGATCACATCGTCGTCGGTGAAGCCGGAGGCCATCTGCATGCCGTTGACGTCGATCATCGCCCGGCTGGATTGACGCCCGAAGCCGAGATAGGCGGGCGCACCCAAAGTGTGCAGCTCCAGCAGCTCGCGGGCGTAGTTCTCGTTCGGATGTTCGGCGTTGCTTTCGGCGTTGTTCAAGAACCGCAGCATCGCCGCGCTCTGCGCGACCGATGTCAGCAGATCGAGGAAGTTGCCGAAGGCGCGCGGACGGATGACCTGTTGATCGTAAATCGGCAGCGCGGCGGTGCCGTAGATGCACTCCTGACGGCCGATGGAGAAGTGGTTGCTCCAGAAGTCGACCATGAACTCGCGCACCTGATAGCGCGAATGCACGTTGCGCACCCAGGTCGTCGCGTTCAGCTCCTGCTGGATGCGCGTGCGCTCATTCGGCGCCAGCGATACGTCCGAGCGACGGGCGACGTCCCATAATGTGGCGATGTCCGCCTTCATGTAGTTGAGGAGCCGCAGCTGATTGACCGGTTGCCAGCCTGGGATGTCGCCAAACGGTGCCTGACCGCCGTAGACAATGCGCATCGCCAGAGGCGCGATATGCGCGGCCAGCGCCGGATCATCCCCCTCGGGCGGATTGAGTTGATCGGCCAGCCAGGCCGACCATCCCATCTGCTGCACAAGGACAACGTCGGACGGCCGCGCACCGAAGGTGATGCGATTCAGGGCGTTGCGTTCGAATGTGCCGGATGTCGGCAGCATGTTGTGAAACTCGAAGGTCAGAATCGCTTGCGCGTGGAAATCCATACCACGTGTGCATTATAGCGCGGCGCAAGCTCGCCTGAGCCCAAGATTTGCGCAACCGGCGTGAGGCTCGCGAGATAGCGCCAATCGTCCGTCACGTGTCGTTCGAGAGTATAGCCGGCGCGGAAAGCCATCGTGTCATGCCATTGATATTCCGCGTTCAACCCGACGTTATGCGTGCGCATCAAGGCATCCGGCATCTGCGCGACAACAGCCTGTGCGGTGAACGGCGTATCGGCCACATCGATATGCGTATTGCCGTCCGAGAGCGTGTAACTCGCGCCAAGCCTGAGTTTGTTGGCTTTCACAGTCCAGTCGAGTTTGGCGCCGACGCTCTGGATGCGGTCTCGATTGCTCGCGGTCCATATCTGCGCCGGGTTCGTTTCGTTGGCGTTGAACAGGAAGTAGCCGTTTTGCCGATTGTGCAGGCGCTCCAAAGTGTAGAACGCGCCCAACGTCAGCTTGTCCTTGATGGTGTAGGCAACGTCGACGTCGCCAAGCAGGCTGTAGGACGACGTCAGCCCGAATCGCGAATTGAGGTAGTCGTCCTTCGCCGTCCCACCGGAGACGCTCACCACCAGCCGCGGCGTGAGATCGAGGCTCGCGCCGGTTTTCACTTCATGGCGGCGGCGATCCGCCAGATTGTAGCGGCGAAGCAGCGGGTATTCGATCGACTGGTTCTGGGGACCCGCGGCAATGTAGTTCGTCGTGTGGCTGGCATTCCACGACACATAGTCGAGGTACTCCGAGCCGGTGCGGTTGGCGTAGGTGTAGCCGATCCAGCCGGAGCCGAGGCTGAAGGTCGTCTGCGCCTTGGCGCGGATGGTGTGTTCGTTCGTGCGAGCGACTTCCTGATAGGTGCGCCGGCGAAAATCGCCGCTGTAGTAAACGCTCAGCCGCGTGCGGGCCGCGAGCTTGTAGCCGGCCTCCAGGCGCGCCTGTTGGAACGTGAAGCTGTGCGGCAGATTGTAGCGGATGTAGCGATTGATGCCATTCAACGCCGCCGATGGCTGATCCTGTGAATCGTTCGGGACGTAGCTGAACAGCGCCTTTGGCGTTCTGTTGTCGCGATCGTCGAAGGTGTAGGCGGCGGTGAAATCGAACGCTTTTCCCTGTCGACCGGTCAGCGTGACGTTGGCGAAAGTCTTGCGCACATCGCCGTTGAGAGACGTGCGGGGCAGTGGCGTGTTCACCGTCAGGTTCGGACTGGTGGTGTAGGGCAGGAACGGCTCGTTCTGCGTTTGAATTCCATAGGACAGTTTCGCGGTCAGCCGCAGCTGCGGCGTGATCGCGTAGCCGCCGGTCATCGCCATCTGATGCGCGACGTTGTCAGGGGGTAGGCTGTACTGCCCGAACGCGAACGGGAATCCCGCGAACGCTCCAGCCGGCCACGAGATGCCGATAGAGCGTGAGTACGAGTTCTGCACCGTCATGGCCGGCACCGCGTTGTGGAACGTCGAAAGGCTGTACGCCGCTTTCCACTGCAGTGGTCCGTCCGCATAGCCCAGGGACGCCGTCATGTGGTTTGACTGATAGTCGACCGTCTGCGGGAAGAAGATGCCGACCGGGAACGTGCTTTCCGGACCGAAGGGCAGGGCATTCCACTTCAGACCATCACGGTCGCGCCGGTCAAAGTGTATGCGCGCTTCGTAACCGGGCTTCGGGTTCATCACGAAATCGCCGCCGACTGTCTGCCAACGGACTTTCAATTCTACCGGCTTGAGGCTGGCCTGGAGGCTTGGGAACAGCAGGGACGAGGCAGCCCCCACCCATCCGGCCGGTAACGTCAGGCGCGCACTGCCGACACCGTCGAAGGGCGAGCGGGCGCCGTCGCTCTTGTACATCGTGAAGGATTCGAAGGCCGCGTTGACGCGCCAGCGGCCCTGCACGCCGAAGCGGGTGGCGACGGATGGCAAGTTCTGGCCGTTGAAGATCACCTGCGCATCGAAGAAGCGGCCGTTGCCCGTATCCCAAGCAGGTCGGCTGCTGAATGTACCTTCGCCGAATACGAAGTTCCCGGCCTTCGTGCGTCCGCCATAGCGGCCAAAGAACGCGGACTCCACGTCTTGATACCCGGTGCCGATCTCAATCGCATTTGTGAACAACGGCGCGGGCGCCGCGGCAGGTGACGGCACTTCGCCCAGGTCGAACTGCGCGAACGCCGCGAACGGCCATGCCACCGTGAGCAAGAGCGATGCCCTGAACGCACGCATGCTCTAGCGCCCCATGCGGATGCCGGAGGGGTGGTTCGAGCCATGCACCTCGCTGTGGCAGTTCACGCAGCCATGCAGCACCAGCTGGCGCGCAGCTTGCGGACGGCCCGGCAGGTTAGCGCCGCTGAGCGGCTGGCTCGAGTGCGCGCTCGAGTTATGGCAGTTCTCGCAGAGATACGGCGCGCGTTGTTTCAGCAGCGTGGGTTGCACGGAGCCGTGCGGGGTGTGACAGATGGTGCAGTCTTCGGTCACCGGCGCGTGTTCCCATAGGAACGGCCCGCGCTTCTCGTCATGGCAGCCGTAACAGGTATCGTTCACCGTGTCGGCGCGCAGCAGATGTGGGCCGGTGGAGCCCATCGGGTTGTGACAATCCGAGCAGCTCATGACGCCTTCCGTCACCGGGTGGTGTGACGGCTTCACGGCTGCGGCGCGCTGTTCGGCGTGACAGGTGAAGCAGATCGGCGCCTGGGTCGTTTTGCCCAGTACCGGATCTTGCGTCTTATGCGAGGCATGACAGGCGGAGCAGGGGACGTCGGCGGTATCGTGTGCGCTGCCGGCCCAGTGCACGACTTCGCCGCCTTGATGGCACCCGCTACAGGCCTTGTTGCGCTCCGCGACGGGTGAGGCGGCGGGTCCGCTGAAGACGACCGCCGGCTTCGGGCGCGGCTGGCCCTCCGGTGGGCGCCCCGCGTGCGCGGTGCTTTCGCCGTGACAGGACTGGCAGCCCTCTTCGCCGATCTTGGTGCGGGTATCCGCTTTCACGCCGTGCGCGGTATGAAGCACGCCGAGGACCGCCGGTGTGTCGTGGCAGTTCGTGCAGGTCTTGACCTCTTTCGGATCGCTCTGCCCTTGGGCAAACACGAGCTGCGGAGTGGCGAACAGGATCGCGAGGGTGAGGAGAATTGACTTCAGCACAGGCCCCGCCTAGTTCGCGCGCGCGATGAGGTCGCCGCTGCCCTGATCGATGACCAGCGTCTTCTCCAGCGATACGTAGTGATAGCGCTTGGCCGCATGTCCGGCATGCAGCGAGAAGCCCAGGGTATAAGTCTGGCCGGGCGCGAAGGTCTTATGGCCGACACCGGCGTTGAGCTTACGCACGAACTCTACAGCCCAAACGCCGTTCTCGAACGTTGCCGTGCCGTTCACTGCCGCCGACGCATTTTCCTGGCGTTTCTCAAGCACTGTGCCGTCGACGAAGACCGGCGCAGCGCCGGGGTTGAGCTTCGCCTGCCAGTACTCAAGGAACTGCCCCCCGTCGTGCATCTTCTGGATTTCGTCCGCCGGCTTGATGTCGGGGCCGCCGGTGCGCGCCATCTTCACGCGCGAGCGGGTGAGATACTTTGTGGTTTCAGCCGTCCCGGCCGAGGCCATGCGCGCGGAATCATCATGACACGCGCCCCAACAGCCGCCGCGCGTGGCTTCCGCGACTTTACCGTCGTCGAACATGACGGCGACCTTGGTCGCGAAGTCCTTGTCCATGCCGGCGTCAGGCTGTGAACCGGGATTGAACTCGATGCGCATATGCAGGTTGTCGGCATCGTGCGCGGCCTTCACGGTCGCCTTGATCGAACCGGGTTTTCCGGCGATGGGCGCGTGTTCCAGCTTTTTGTCGGCGACCAGCAGCTTGCCGGAGGCCTCTTCCTCGCCTTCGTGACATTCACGGCAGTTCTTGCCGCCGCGGAACTTGTCGGCGCCACTGTGCTCGCCCTGGGTCAGGATCAATTCCCATGACATCTGTGCGGGATAGAACAGCGTGATATTCTTGCCGGGCACTTTGGTCCAGTCGACAGCAGCGGCCGGCCAACTCGCCGACGCCATCGCCGCCAGCAGGATGGCAGTTGCGCGCAGCATCACGTTCATGGCCTCCCCCAGCACGATCGCGGTTGCAATTCAGATTGAACTCGACCGCCGAAATGTGAAACAGGTCTTTTATGGAAAACAAACCGACCCGCTTTGGCCCCGTCGCGATTGCCCTGCACTGGGGCATCGCCGTATTCGCAGTGACTGTCGTGATCCTGGGATGGGCACGGGAAGCGATGGAGGCTGGGGCTACCAAAGATTTCACGCTGATGATTCATAAGTCCGTCGGGCTGACGATCCTGATCCTGACGGCCTTCCGCTTGGTATGGCGTTTCTCGCACAGGGCGCCGCCGCTGCCGGGCAGCATGACCACTTTCCAGCGCCTCGCCGCATGGGGGACGCACTTCGCGCTCTATGCCATCACCCTGGGGATGCCGATCTCCGGCTACCTTTCGGGCGCCGCGCGCGGCCGTCAGACCAGCTTCTTCAACCTGTTCACCGTGCCCCAGCTCTCGCCGCTGGACAGCGAACTCGCGCGCATCACGCATGACATGCACATCTACGGGCAATGGGTGCTGATCGCCCTTGTCGTCGCGCATGTGGGCGCTGCTCTGTATCATCGATTTGTCCTGCGCGACGGCATTCTGGCGCGGATGTGGCCGCAGCGGAATGAGCGGGCTTAGTAGCCGCTAAACCCGCCGCCGCCACCGACGTTGGTGCTCATCGCGTTGACGGCGCAAGCCGTCGACATGTTGATTTGCGCAGCCAGGACGTTGTTGGTGATCGATACGCCAGACAGGGCATTCGGCGGCGAGCCGCTGATGTCAACGATAAACACGTTTACGTGCGACTGATTGGCGGTCGGGGTGAACGGAATCGTCGACTCAAGCTGGCTTTCCGGAATGCTGTACGTGGCGTTGGCTTGCGCTGTCACATTCATCTGGCCGATCAGGCCGCCGGTAAGGGCGTCGCGGACCGTCAGGCGATAGGTGACGGGAGCATTCCAGTAATTCGACAACGTAATCGTGCTCGGGAACGCCGAGAGGCGCGAGGTGTGGACGTTGGTCAGGACCTGCGCGTTATTGATCGATACGACCGTCGGGCTGAGCAGGTTGGCGCAGATGCTGTTGTTCTCGAAGAACGAGTTGCTGCTGTTGTACGTGACGTGCTGATAGCCCGCCGTGGAATCCGCGTTCTGGATGTACAGGGCATAGCTGGTGTCGCCGCCCGTCAAGCTGCCGGCGCGGGCCGCCGTTACGATTTCGCCGATGGAATACTGAGGTGAGGCATTCGATGGGACCGTGATCGACGCCGTTCCGTAATTGATGCCGCTCGGCGAGCCGACGACACTGATGCTGAAGGTGCTTGTGGCCGTCGCGCCATTGAACAGGCGGATGTACGACGTCGTATTGCCGCTGTAGGTCGGGGCGACCACCGCA
Source organism: Rhodospirillaceae bacterium (assembly GCA_947476695.1). Taxonomy (GTDB): domain Bacteria; phylum Pseudomonadota; class Alphaproteobacteria; order Rhodospirillales; family Rhodospirillaceae; genus SCTM01. The sequence goes on along the minus strand of CANJRD010000003.1, from coordinate 292,026 downwards.
TAGAGCGTACCGTTCAGGGCCTTTGGCTTCTCGATCGCGGCTGCGGCCTGCTTCTCGACCGGCGCGGCAGCGGCAGGAGGCGTCGCTCCAAAGCCGTTCGGCGCCTGGCCGGCCAGGAAGGGGCTGATGTCGAGGGTCGGAATGTTGTCGGCCGCGAGCGCCGGCATGGCGACGCTGGCAAGAAGCGCGGCGATCAGGTGAAGCGAGCTACGCATTTTTTCCCTCCAAAATGCGGGCGCCGTGACCGGTACATTGGTCCGAAAGCCCTTTTAAGTCTGTTAAAGCCGCGTCGCGGCGTCAGTCGCCCGGGCGGCTTAACCGTGCATTCCTTGCCCCGGTATCGTCTCCACCAAGACGTTGAACAGTCCGGACCTATTCCGAAAAAATCTGTTCTGAGGCGGGGAATATTTTGCCTCAGTTTTCCGTCATCATCTACGAACGGGCGACGTGGGGCGTTGCAACCCCTCGGCGAGACAGGTTTTGATGGCTGAGCGCGATTTTACCATGCGCCGGCAGCCGGAAGTAGGACTGGGGCAAGCGGCGTGACCGTTCGACAGACGGATCCGTTCGCAACGGCTATGGCAGCCCAACTGCCGGCCTTGCGGCGCTATGCCTTGGCTTTGGTGCGGAATGCTACCGCTGCCGATGACCTGCTGCAGGATTGCATCGAGCGGGCCCTGCGCCAGGCCTCCAAACTTGAGGACATCCAGCGTATCGGCGGTTGGCTACGCACAATCCTGCATAATCTCTATGTGGACGACCTGCGCCGCCAGCGCCGTCAGGGCGTCCACGTTGGACTCGATGTGGTCGACATGCTGCGGGAGTCGCCCGGCCGGGACTATGTCGCCGTGCTCGATTTCGATCGGGCGATGGGAACGCTGAGCCTCGAGCACCGGCAGGTGCTTCTGCTGGTTGGCTTGGAAGGCTTGAACTACCGCGAGGTTGCCGAGGAATTGGGCATGCCGATCGGCACCGTCATGTCGCGCTTGGCGCGGGCCCGCGAAAAACTTCGTCAGGCGATGGACGAAAATGAACGGGTACAAGCGTCTCTAGGGGACGGCCTGAAAGTGAGCCGTTTGAAATGACCGAACGTGATTTGATCACCGACGAAGAGCTGCACGCCTTCATCGACGGCGAACTGGATCCGATCCGGGCCGCCGACATCGCGGTGCTGCTGCAGTATCAGGCTGATTTACAGGCCAAGGTCGCGGCCTATCGCGCGGACAAGGCGCTGCTGTCGTCGGCCTATGGTCCGTTGATCGCGGAGCCGGTGCCGGCGCATTGGCACGGCATGATCGCGCGGGCGCGCAGCCCGGGCCGCCGCGAACTCCCGCGGCGTGCGGCAATGGCCCTGGCGGCCAGCGCGGCTGTCGCCTTTGTCGGATGGCAGAGCTATCAGCGTCTGCGTCCTCACGACGACGAAGGCCTGATCGCCGAAGCCTTCGGCGCCCGGAACGAGACTTTCAATCTCGACCTCGGCGGTGTCGGCGACCGCGTTGCCGCCGACTCCGCGTTAAAAGCGGCGCTCGGCTTGCCGGTGAAAGTGCCCGATATGGGCAAGTTCGGTTTCGCCTTCGCCCGCTATCGCGTTTACAGCGGCATGCCGGGCGGCAAGGCCGTCAAGCTCGACTATGAGGATTCGCAAAAGCGTGTGTTCACGCTCTACCTGCGTCACTCCAACGGCGAGGAAGAGTTCGAGATGCTGAAGCGCGACACCGTGCGCGTGTGCGTCTGGCAGGACGAAGTCTTGAGCGCGGTGATGCTGGCGGAAGTGAATGCCGGCGAAATGCTGCGCCTCGCCACGCTGGCCTACGCGGGCCTCAGCGCCTAGCTTCGGCGGCCAGGCCTTCCGGACTCAGCGATGTCGCCGGATGAGGCGCTGTAATCCTGATCGCAGGCATTTCGTTGAACGCGAAGCTATAGACGTAAACACTTGCAATCAGATCGTAGACGAACTGCCCGGCGGGCACGACAGCCGGCAAATCCGGCATCAGATACATCGAGGAATGGGCGAATTTCCACAGATGCCCTTCGTCGTCCCAACTCTCCGAATAGACGACGAACCAAGTATCCTCGTCGATGTACAACCGCCGCCGGGGGGCGACATGCTGCTTGCCTTTCGCCAACGTGGCTTCGACAACCCACACGCGGTGAAGCTCATAGCGCAGCAAGTCCGGATTGGCGTGTGTCGGGCCGAGTACGTCTTTCACGGGCCTCGTCGGAAGCGCATTGTTATTGTACGGCACGTACATCTCGCGCTTACCCATCAGCTTCCAGTCGTAGCGATCGGGGCCGCCGAAGAACATGTAGTATTCGTCGAGGGTCACGAAGCCGGCAGCTTCGGAATCCGGCGTGTCGTATGACAGCGATGGGCCGCGGCGCACACGGCGTTCGCCGGGTAGATAGCGCCAGGCCGAAAACTTGGTCCGTGCGATGTTGATCGGCTGCCAGGCGAGATAGGCTTCGCCATACCGTGCGGCCGGCGCTTCCTCGACGTGACTGGTCTTGAAGTAATACGGCCCGAAGGAACCGGGCTCGGCGCCGGGGTAGTAGTATGGGAAGTCAGCGACTTCGCGGTATGTTGCCGTCAGGTCGATCCCGGCCTTGGAGACCACATAGGTGCTGAGCCGCGCTTCGCGGGCTGTGCCCCAAAACGCCAGCAGGTGATTCCACACCACCTCAAGGCCGGTTTGTGGAATAGGGAAGGGGATGCCGCCGGCGGCGCCATCGACCCCGAACGCCAGGCCTTCGGGCACGGGCCGGGCATTCGTCGCATTGCGGAAGATGTTGTCGTAGACCGCCTGCGGCGCCGCGGCGCTGCGATGCGTGGGATAGATACGCATGCGGTAATCCGGGAATTTGGCGAACACCGCCTTCACACCTTCAGGCAGGCGCTCGGCATGCGCCGAAAGATTGGCGGCGGTGATCTCAAATAACGGTTTTTCAGCCGCGAAGGGATCAGGCCGGGGATCACCCTGGCGGTAGCCCGGTGCCGTTGCAACGAAGCCGCCGTCCCAGGCGGGGATCGCGCCATCCGGTGTACCGGCCCGCTCGGCGCCCATCGGGGTGAGGCGGCCCTTCAGTGCTTCAGCCGTATCGGCAGGCACGCCCGCTCGCGCCGCGACGCTCGCGGCACAGAGGGCGAGAAGCATGCAACAGATGACGACGCCGCGCGACAAACAGCAATCCCGGACCAAGAGTCCCCGAAAGTCTAGGCCCATGATAGGGTGCGCCTCGGGTGGGAACCAGACGATTGATGGCGTGTTAAAAAGCCGCGTGAACATGACTGCGTGGTGGGGCGGCGGCGTTACGGCGCTGCCGGTCGTCGCTGTCCTGTCTGCCACAATGCCTGCCGGGGCGGTGGAAGTCCTGCGCAACGACGATCTCGTCGTGCGGTGGGACAACACGTTCAAGTATAGCGCCGCATGGCGATTGGATCGGGCGGATCGGGCGTTGATTTCCGATCCCAACAGCGATCTCGGCGATCGCAATTTCTCACAGGGGCTTGTTTCAAACCGGCTCGACCTTTTGTCGGAACTCGGAATCGCGCACGATGACTGGGGCGCAGAGGCGAGCGCGGCGGCCTGGTACGACAACGTCTACAACCAGCCCATACACGTCGATCGCGCTTTGCCGGCGGCCTTCTATCCAGGGCCGGCGGAATTCCCGACCGCGGTGCGCAATCTGCATGGCCGCCGTGTCGAACTTCTGAACGGCTTTGTTTATGGGGTGTTCGAGGTGAACGGTGCGCCGCTCACGGTCCGTGCCGGACGTCACACCGTGCTCTGGGGCGAGAGTCTGTTCTTCGCCGGCAACGGCATCGCGGCCGGACAAGCGCCCATCGATGCGATCAAGGCCGCAAGTGTCCCGGCGGTACGCGCGCAAGAAGTCTTCATGCCCGTCGCACAGATCTCCGCCGGCTATCAGCCGCGCGCCAATCTGTATTTCGCCGCTTACTATCAGCTTGAGTGGCGCAAGACGCGTCTGCCGGGGGCTGGGAGTTTCTTCAGCACCGGAAATTTCCTCGATGCTGGCGGGTATCGCCTCTATGTTGCCCGCGATCAGTATCTGACCCGCCAGGCCGATGCGACGCCCGGCGCGAACGGCCAGTTCGGTCTCTCGGCGCGCTTCAGCGGCGGTATGGTCGACTGGGGCCTCTATGCGATGCGCTTCCATGCGCGCGATCCGCAGATTTATCTGATGCCGCGCGCCGTGAGTGCCGCGGTGCCTTTGGCCGTGGCGTCACAAATCGAACGACCGGAGGCTTATGGCTATACGCCGGGGATTATCGGCGGCGCGAGCGGCCCTTCCAACTTGCGCGGATATCCGTTTGGTGTCGGACTCCGCTTGGGCAGTGTCGGCACCTACGCGCTCGTCTACCCGCGCGGTATTGAAACCTACGGTGCCAGCTTCAATACGTATCTCGGTGACAGTTCGGCGGCGGGCGAAGTCTCCGTTCGCCGTAATATGCCTTTTGTGTCATCGGCCCTGATTGCTGCGTCGGGGATGGCTGCGTCTTCTATTTTGTATCCGCGCGGCGAAAGCCTGCATGCGCAGGTGTCGATGAACAGGACGCTGTCGCCGAGTACGTTATGGCGGACAGCGGACGTATCTGTTGAGGTTGCCGCAAACCGTCGTCTGCACGTTGGGGTCAACCCACAAGCTTTGGACCCGGCGCGTACGCGCTTTGCGGCCAGCCTGCGTGTCTTATTCGAGCCGCGCTACTTCGCGGTGCTGCCGGGACTAGATCTGAGTCTGCCGATGAGTTTCGGCCACGGTCTGGTCGGGCGGTCGAGTGTCGACTCGTCGCAGTCGGGGGATGCCGGTGATGTGACAGTCGGGGTGAGCGCCGTCTATCGGGCCTTGTGGCGCGGCACCTTCGCGATGACGCGGTTTCTCGGATCGAGAAGAGTTCAGCCTTTCGCCGACCGCGATTACATCTCGGTAAGCGTCCAGCGCACATTCTGAACGCGCAAAGAAAAAGGGGCGCCGCTAGGACGCCCCTTTTTCCGTCACCCGTCCCCAAAGAGACGAGGGTTTTAGTGCTTCTTCGCGGCGTCGCGGATGGCATCTTTTGTCTGGCCGACGGCGTTCTGAATCTTGCCTTCGACTTTCTTGGCGGTGCCTTCAGCCTGCATCTGCTTATCGCCAATCAGCTTACCAGCGGCTTCCTTGGCGCTGCCGCCGGCCGACTTCGCCGCGCCTGCAATACGATCCTTATCCATGGTACGTCTCCTTAAAATTACGGCGCAGTACCAATCACTGCGCGCTTACCTATGACAAACGTTGCGCTAAGTTCTTTGTTCCAACCCTGCTTGCAGGCCGCACTCACTGATCGGCGAGACGGACCTAGGGGCGGTGACGAGCGTTAGAGAGACAACCGCTCCGCGCGTCCTTGCCAGCGGGGAGCGGGTTTGCCCGAAGGTCGAGGTGTTTTCTTGCGTCAGGTCGGCTTGCTTACTTTCTGTGCGAGTCTCATCGGTTACGCCTCCGTTCCTAACGTTGAGCGATTTCTGAAGCGCAAGGCGGCATCGGTGGTGTGGCCGCGGATTTTTGGCGAACGCGGGCCTTTGAGCATCCGCCGCAGCCGCGCGGTGTTGCGGCAGGCGGGCCTCTCGGACCAAGACGCCAGCGCGATCCAGCGCCACCTTGTGATCGAACAGGAGGTTGCGGAAACGCCCCTTGTTGCGGGCAATCGCGCGCGGTTCGTGCGCGACGGCGAAGACACGTTCAGGGCGATGTTCGCGGCCGTTGGGGCGGCGAAGCATCACGTCAATTTGGAGTACTACATTCTTGAGGACGTCGAGAGCGACGGCGAACGGCTATCGGATCTGCTGATCGCGAAAGCGCGCGAGGGGGTACGTGTCAACGTCATTTACGACAGCTTCGGATCCGTCGGCACGCCGGACGAATTCTTCACCAAGCTCAAGGATGCCGGCATCGCCGTGCTGGCGTTCAATCCTGTGAACCCGCTTAAGGCCAAGGACGGCTACGGTCCGAACGATCGCGATCATCGCAAGATCCTCGTCGCGGACGGCCGCATCGGCATCATCGGCGGCATCAATCTCAGTAAGACTTACATGAGTTCCGGCCCGGGCCGCGCCGCGAGATCCGGTGGCGGCGGTGGTGAAGCTGTCGAGAAAGGTGACGACAAGCAAAAAGTTTATTGGCGCGACGTCGATCTGGTGATCGAAGGACCGGTCGTGTCGCAGCTTCAGGATGCATTCGTCGCGCAGTGGCAATCGCATAAGGGCGATCCGCTCGACACCACGGGATTCTACCCCGCGATCGCGCCGATTGCTGGCGGTGAAGTGATGCGCGTGATCGGCAGCACGCCGTCGCACCATGTGCCGCGATACTATGTGACGCTGCTATCGGCCATCCGGAACGCCGATAAGAATATATACGTCATGGCGGCGTATTTCGTGCCGACCCGTGCGGAGAAACGCGCCTTGATTAGGGCGGCGAAACGCGGCGTCGATGTGCGCTTGCTGCTGCCGGGCAGGAGCGACTCAAAGATGGTGATCGCGGCGCAGCGATCGCACTACGGAGCCTTTTTCCGCGCCGGTGTGAAAATCCACGAAGCGAAGGACTACATCCTTCATACCAAAATGGTAAGTATTGACGGTGTTTGGACGATCATCGGGTCCTCGAACCTGGATCACCGTAGCATCATCTACAACGATGAGATCGATGCGGTCGTTTTAGGTAAGACGACGGCCAGCGAGATGGAGCGCATGTTCGGCGAGGACTCCGCGCAAGCCGCTCCTGTTGATCCGCAGGCTTGGCGTCGCCGCCCGTGGACCGAGCGCCTCACCGAAGCTTTTGCCCGTTTCTGGGAACACTTGCTTTAGCGGTCGAGCACAGGGGTCTCGAAGAAGGCTGTCGCTCCCGGATGCAGCGGCATCGTCAGGCCGCGCATGGCCGTGTCCCGTGCAATGAACATGCCCGCCACGCTGCCGGCCTTCAGGTAATCGATTGAACCGAACACTTCCGCGAGTAGCCCGGTCACTTCGTGGTCGGGTGTCGTTGCCGGAGCCATCAGAAGGGCGCTGACCGCGACCGTTGTGATTGGATTGAGCTGACTGGGGTAAGTCCGCGCGGGGATATTGATTGCCAGATAACTATTCTCTGCCGTGGTTAGCAGTGCGATTGCGTCGCCATCGAGTCCGAGAAGCCGTCCCGCACCGCTGCGGACGAAATCGGCGACCTGGGTATCCGGCGCGCGGGCCGTGACCAACACCGCATCCACCTCGCCTTTGGCCAGGGCCTCGAGCCCGGCCGTGAGCGTCATGGTGTCGAGCTTGGCCGTTCCGGCGGAGATGCGATAGGCGCGCAAGGCGTCCTCGCCTGCATGGCTTGGGCCATTGGCGGCCACGATGCGCTTGCCGCGCAGATCGACAATGGATGCGAAGCCGCTGTCCTGACTCACGACGATGTGCAGTTGCTTCGGAAACAACGCGGCGACACCGCGCAGTTCGGGCATCGCCTGCACCAGGGCCGGCGCGCGATCACTGTCGATGATGGCGGCCGTCGCATCGCCGTCGCGGATCAGACGGGTCATCGCCGCCTCGTCTTTGGCAATCAGATTGACCACGGGGCGCTGCGGTGTCGCAGCGTTGCGCAGCGCCTCGACGATACTCCAGGCATCGCTTCCAATTGTACCGCTCACGACTGCATAGCCCCCGCGCGCGCGGGTAAGCTGGGTATGGCTGCGGCTGAAAGCCCATACGAAATTATCGCGGATGATCTGCCACGTCTTCGGCGCGGCGATCAGCGCGGTCGTCACCTGCCAGACATCCTCGCGCAGGCCCCGGATATGAGTGCCCTGGGGTGCTGGCGGAGGTCCAAAGCGATCGAGCGTCCAGTCGCCGTCGGTGCGTGCGTGGCTGTACTGGGCGCGACTTGTGACCCTGATGCGGTCGCCGGTCGCATTGCCGCGGGACTTGATCCCCTCGATCTCCCAAGGAGCTGCGCCAAGTGCCTTGGCGAGCGCGGCAATGCCCATCTGATCCCAGCTGCCGAAGGCGTGATCGCGTTGGAGTTCGAGCGTGGTCGCAAATTGGACTGTGCCGCGCAGCAAGCTTGCGTCGAGAATCTCCACCGACGCCGGCTTGATCAAGCCGGTCGGCGTCGCGGACTCAAGCGTAGCGGTGATGTCGGCCTTCAAACGATCCGCCGATGGCGGCGTATCGCAGGCAGACAGCAGACATGCAAGGCTAACGGCAGCGACCAGTGTCGCCACCGCGCGACCAGCGCGGCTGTGGAAAGTCATGACCCCCGTCATGTTTCTGAGTCTATCAGGTGGGACGGCTACGCCGCCAGTGACGTTCAAGAAAGCTAGCGGCCCAATAAGCCTCAGATTTCTATCTGGCTTCCGAGCTCGATCACGCGATTTGGCGGGATGCGGAAGAATTCCGTGGCGCTGGAGGCATTGCGGAACAGCCAGAAGAAAATGCGTTCGCGCCACAACGGAATGTGGGAGCGTTGTGCGCGCACCAAGGCGTCGCGGCCGAGGAAGAACGACGTTTCCATCAAGTTGAACGTCAGGCCGTGGGCCTCGCAAGCTTTCAGGATTTTCGGTACGTCCGGCGATTCCATGAATCCGTAACGGGCGACGACGCGATAGAAAGCGTGGGGAAATTGGGTGACGGTAATGCGATCGGCTTCCGGCGTGACCGGATAGTGTTCCGTGAACACCGTTAGCAGTACCACACGCTCATGCAAGACCTTGTTGTGCTTTACGTTGTGCAGCAATGCTGATGGCACCGAGACCGGGGAGGCGGTCATGAAGACGGCGGTTCCGGCAACGCGCGGCGCGCGGTTGGCAGTCAGTCGGGACAGGAAGGACTCAAGCGGCATCGCGGCCTCTTCCTGCAGGCGCGTCATCTCGGCCCGGCCATCGCGCCAGGCCTGGATCATGATGAACGCCACCAAGGCCACCAGAAGCGGCACATAGCCCCCGGCCGATATCTTGGTTGAGCAGGCGAGGAAGAATGCCATGTCGACGACGAAGAACAGGCCGAACAGCGGCATCGCCTTATAGCGCGGCCATTTCCAGTGATGGCGCGCGACCGTGTAGCCCAGGATCGTGCCGACGAGCATCGTCCCGGTGACGGCAATTCCATAGGCATGGGCGAGGTGCGAAGAACTTTGGAACCACAGCACCAGCGCGACCACAAGCACCATCAGGATGCGGTTGATGTTCGGCATGTAGATCTGGCCAAACTCGGTCGCGGAGGTGTGTTTGAACACCAAGCGCGGCAAGAATCCGAGCTGCATCGCCTGATGCGTGACAGAGAAGGTGCCCGAAATCACCGCTTGCGACGCGATGATGGTCGCGAAGGTCGACAGGACGATCAGCGGATACAGCGCCCAGTCCGGGGCCAGCAGGAAGAACGGCGCGCGCACGGCTTCCGGTTCCACCAGGATCAGCGCACCCTGACCGAAATAGTTGAGCAGCAGACCGGGCATCACCAGCCAGTACCACGCCTGGCGGATGGGGTTGCGGCCGAAATGCCCAAGGTCTTCGTACAGGGCTTCCGCGCCGGTGAGGGCCAGCACGACCGCGCTGAGCGGCGCGAACAAGGCAAAGCCCGGGGCATGGTGAATGCAGAAGGTGATTGCATGCCGGGGGTCGATGGCCGCCAGAACGCCGGGGTGCTGGACGATGTTCAGCACGCCCAGCACGCCGAGCACGATGAACCATACGGCCATCACCGGCCCGAACAGGGCGCCCACCCGCGCGGTGCCCGCGCCCTGGAGCATGAACAGGCATAGCAGCACGGCGACCGCGATAGGGATGACGAACGGATGTAATCCGGGCGCGCCGACTTCGAGACCTTCGACCGCGCTCAACACCGAGATCGCCGGGGTGATCAGGCTGTCGCCGTAGAACAGCGTTGCCCCGACGATGCCAAGGATCAGCAAAATACCTTTACGCTTGGCGCCTTGACCTAGGCTTTCCATCGCCAGGGCGGTCAAGGCCATCACGCCGCCTTCGCCCCGGTTGTCCGCGCGCAGAATGAAGGTGATGTACTTGCCGGTGACGACAATCAGCACCGACCAGAAGATCAGCGACAATACGCCAAACACATTCGCCGGACTAACGTCGAGCCCGCCCGTCTCGCCAAATGCCTCGCGCAATGTGTAGAGGGGGCTGGTGCCCACATCGCCATAGACGACACCCGCGGCGCCGAGCGCCATGGCGAACATGCGCCGACGTTGAGCACGGCGCGCGTCCTCTTCCGATAGGGCAGGCTGAGGGGTCGCGTCGGGCGCGCCGGAAGATGATGGATCGGAAGACATCAAGCGAAGGTTCTTAAGGCACCGCTCATGAAGAACGCCGCATGGACAAAATCCACCCGGCCCGCCGCGCTCCCCTGGGCGGCTGGGCGCATTCTAGGGGAGTACGGCGCGGGATACATCCGCTTTTGTGGGCGGGTCCTTACGCGTGTGCGGCGGTTTGCTGGGTTTTTCGGTGCTGCACCACCTTATCTGCATCGCGCCCCTGCAATTCCTGATAGTGGCTGAAGACCGCTTCGTAGGTCCCTGTCCCCTGGGAATTGGATCGAATGTCGAGAATCAGGTCCTGCATCTCCGCTTCAGGCATATGCACGCGGACTTCTTCCCAGCCATCCCAGCCGCTGCGCGCGTTGAATCCCAGGATCTGGGCGCGTCGCTGCGTGACGGCGCGCTGGACCTTGGAGGTGAATGCGTCCGGAACGTAGAGCGTCACCTCGTAAACCGGTTCCAACAAAACAGGCTCGCAGTGCGGCAATCCCTCGGTCATCGCCATACGTCCCGCGGTGCGGAAGGCCTGATCCGAGCTGTCGACGCTGTGATACTGCCCGTCGATAAGCCGGACATTGACGTCGACCACCGGGAAACCCAGCGGCCCCCGGGCGGTGTTGTCGCGCATGCCGGCTTCGACGGCGGGGATAAAGTTTCGCGGCACGACACCGCCGACGATACTGTCGGTGAATGTGATGCCACCTCCGCGCGGCAGCGGCGAGATTTCAACCTTGATGTCGGCGAACTGGCCGTGACCGCCCGACTGGCGCTTGAAACGGGCGTGATGGGTGGTACCTCTGCGGATGGTTTCGCGGTAGGCGACTTGCGGTTTGTGGGTCTGCACATCCAAATCAAACTTGCGCCGCAAACGCTCGATGGCGAGCAGCAGGTGCATCTCGCCCTGGCCACTGAAGAGCAATTCACCGGTATCCGGCATCTGATGCAGCGTCAGCGATGGGTCTTCTTCGGCCAGCTTGCGCAGGGCGTCGCCGAGTTTCACATCGTCCTTGCGATTGCTCGCGGCGATGGCGAGCGTGTACAGCGATACCGGCGGCGTCGCGGCGGCTTTCGGTGCCTGTGCTCCGGTCTCCGTCAGGATCGTCCCGACAGCGCCGGCATCGAGTTTACTCAGGGCCGCGACAGCGCCGACTCCCGCACTGGACAGGCGTGCCTTACCAAGTTTCGGTTCGGCGCCTTCCTGAAGATTGCTGACGCGCTGACCGGCAAGCATTTCCCCGTCTTTTAGCGTCCCGTGCCAAACGCGTAACACCGACAGTTTGCCGACATGCGGCGCGTATGTGATGCGCAAAACCTGGGCGACGAGTTTCCCGTCGGGGATTTGCAGCCGTTTCGCTGTGACTTCAGGTCCTGGAACTTCGTGCCGCAAGACCTTCAGCAAGCGGCGCACACCATTTTCATGCTCCGCCGCTCCGATCAGCACCGGGACGATCAGGTCTTCTTGCAAGTCCTTGGTCAGCTGCCGATAGACTTCCTTCGTGTCTGGCGTGATGTCTTCGAGCAGTTTTTCGAGTAACGCATCGTCGAAATCCGAAAGGCGTTCAAGCAGCGCGCGCCGGGCATCTCCAAGATCTCGAGGTGAAGCATCCGCGATAGGGATGCGCGTCGACGGCTTGTCGAACTTGTAGTGATAGGCGCGCTCGGCGACCACATCGACATAGCCGTTGATATGTGGGCCGTCCGATATCGGCACATGCCGCAAGACAAGCGGCCGGCTGGACTGGCGTTGCGCCGAGGCGATCAACTCACGCACGGAGCCATGGAAGCGATCCATCTTGTTGATGAACAGCATGTGAGGAACCTTGTGTTCGTCGAGGAAGCTAAACACCGGTCCAAGCGAAAGCATGCGCTCCGGATGTGGATCAACGACGATCACAACCGTATCGGCCATCAGCATGCCGTGATGGCTGTCCTGAAGAAGATCGACCGCACCCGGGCAGTCGAGAACCACCCAGTCGTCTCCCATGAACGAGAAGTGCAAGGGGGTCAGTTCGGTCGACATATGCCGCGCGCGCGCCTCGGGGCTAGCATCGCTGGCCGTAGTGGCCTGCGCCACGTTGCCTTTTGCGGGGATCGCGCCGGCGGCGAACAACATCGCCTCCGTCAGTGTCGTCTTGCCGCTTCCCTGGGGTCCGACGATGGCAACGCAGCGCGTGCCTCGGGTTCCTGCGGGGGCGTTTTGTACCTTGTCCGACATATCTACCCTCCCTGCTGAGCCGCGGTCGCGACGTCCGCGGGCGATTGAGAAAAGGGAGCGCGCATTAGCGCACCACCTAACAACTTCAGGCGGGCGGAACGAATCGAAGAATGGCGATCAGGTAAGGGAAGGGGCGTGGGGAAAGCGCAAGCGGGGCCAGTTCTGTCCGCGCTTTCGGACAGCGATCTCGATCGAAGAGCCCGACATCGACCATGCGATTCGTCTCCCTTCACCCGCACCATCACTTTAGCAAAATCGCGACCGTGGTCCATCGGGCCGATGTCACGAGGGGGGAGCAGACACGGGAGCGATCTGTTACACTCGCTTTACGTGAGGGAGTAACGGCATGAACAAAATGCACCCGGCGCGGGTGATCGCGGTTTTAGCCTTGATCTTGTTCGGTCTTTTGGCGCCGGCCCCGGCCAGCGCCCAGGTCATGCGCGACGATGGCTTGGTGCTGCCGTCGTTCTTCTTCTCAAGTGCGCAGCAAAACGCGCGGCGTGCCTGCTTGGCCGAACTGCCGGAATGTCGGGACTCGGTCCGCCAGCAGATCGCGACCGAGAAAGCGATCAGCCGCATGCTGCCGTGGATTCTTGTCTGCCTCGCAATCTGGGCGGCGGTTCGTTTCGTGAACATGCGCGAAAAGAAGCGCGAGCGTGCGCGCCAGAACGCAGCGCGTCATCATGTACGCGCGAGTGTGCGTGAGCGCGATGCCAAAGAAGAAGCGCGCGCGAAGGCGCGTGCTGAGCGCGAGAACGAAGACGACGATGCCGACGGCTATGGGATGCGCTAGGGCTTTTCGACGAGTTCGATCCACTCGCCGTTCGGCCCTTTTATGACTTCAGACGCACCGCCGCCCGCATAAACGATGCCCTTCAGGCTCGCCGGCTGGGCTTCCGGTTTTACCTTGATCGCCGACAGCGACGTGGTCGCGAAGGTCACCATCGCGGTGCCGGGCGGCAGATCGCCCGCTCGCACATGACGATCCGACAGTGAGGCCGGGTACTGGTCGATTTCGACCATGAAAGGCCCGTTCAGCTTCGCCGTTGCGAGCGGATGCTTCATCTCTTTGTCGAGATTGTTGATGATGTTGAAGGCGCTCAAGCGCACGGGATTTGGCCCTGAGATCCGCGTACCCAGCACGTCGCGATAGAACTTCAGCTGCGCGTCCATATTGCGACCGCCGTTGATCACGATGAACACGCGGTCGACGAAGCTTTTCGCTTGGCCCAGTTCGTGATTGGGGTCCTTGATCGTCGTCAGATAGAGAAATTCACGCGCCGGTCCCATCACTTGCATCGCCTTGATGCTGTCGGAACTGGAGAGATTGCGCGGCGGGCCGACGATCTCGAACGGCGAGCCTTTGAGTGTCTCGGCCACCGCATCGACGTCCTGCACCAGGATCTCGGTCGAGTTCCAGCCGAAGGTCTTGAACGGGGCGTAGTCGGGATAGGGTGCGGTGACGACGAAGCGCAGGTAGTGGGGTGCGCCGCTTTCCGGCTGCATCACCATGAAGTCGTGACCGCTGACCGCGGGCGCGTTCCAGGCCGCGGCGGTAGCCGCATCGACCTTGCCGCGTTCCACGACTTTGTAGTGCAGGTATTTAGTATAGGCCGCTTCAACGGGCTCAAGATCGGTCACCGTCATGGTGACCGCAAGGATCGGTCCGATCATCTCTGTCTCCCTAAGCGAGTTTGTCCTTCAGGAACTTTGCCGCCAGCGCAGCGCCCGTGCCGTCGATCCCGTGCTGGAGCTCGGGCACCACGTGCGCCTCATAAGGGACGTTGGCGGCTTTCAACGCGCGCTCACCGTCGTACAGCATCTCGATGGGCACCACCGGATCGGCATCGCCGTGCACCAGCAGCACCGGCGGACGTGTGACGATCTCGGCGTTCAGCTTGTCGGGCGCGAGTACCGCGCCAGAATACCCGACTATGCCGCCCAGCTGCTGCTTGCGACGCAAGCCGACGTAGATGGAAACCATCGTGCCTTGGGAGAAGCCGAGCAGGGCGAGCTTGTTGGCGGGCAGCTCGTGGAACTCCATGACCTGGTCGAGGAATTTGTTCACCGCGGCGAGGGTCTCATCGGTTCCTTCGAGGGCGGTGGCGAGCTTTTCGGCGCGCGCCTGCGGGTCGCGTTTCAGCAGGACCGGATCGTAGTTGCGCAAAGACGCCCATTGCCGGCCGCCGCCCCAGCCGCCTTCCAGGGGCGTGGGGGCGTGCGGCGAGTAGAATGCGGTCTTAGGCAACGATTGGGCGAAATAGGGCGCGAGGCCGATGAGATCGTTGCCGTCGGCGCCATAGCCGTGCAGCATCACGACAATCGATGTCGGCTTGCCGGCGCGCGGCAGTTTGGACGGGCCGCTGAGTGCGTCGGGGGCAGGCATTTCCGGTTTCCCTGGGACAGTCCGCGCCGAAGAAGTAGGCTGGATACTCGGAAACCAAGCGTCTGACCACCCTTCAATCGCAGAGGCGCAATGTCCGACCGCGAAGCCATTTTATTTGCCAACACCGCCTTTTACGCGGCCTTCAGCGGCCGTGATTACGCGGCGATGGAAACGCTCTGGGCGTCCGAGGGCGATGTCGGCTGTGTCCATCCGGGCTGGCCGCCGCTGAAGGGCCGCAAGGCGGTCCTGGCCAGCTGGAAGAACATCCTGGGCAACGAGGCGTCACCGCAGGTCAGCGCGCGCGACGCGGTCGTGCTGTACGAGGGCGCCACGACGATCGTGTTGTGCCTGGAGATCGTCGCTGAGCGTGAGGGCGCGCATCCGCAGGTCTTGAGCGCGACCAACGTCTTCGTCAAAGAAGGAAGCGTCTGGAAGATCGCCCATCATCACGCAGGCGTCGCCAATGTCGACGTCCGCTCGCTGGGCGACGAAGAAAAGCCGGTCGTGAATTAGACGCCGCGTTTAGTGATCGCTAGACGCTGCGGCCAGGCTTGGCGACGGTTCATCCGAAGCCGTGTTGTCCACGCTCGCGCGGTGCGGGGTCTCGTCTTCGGCGGATTCGTCACCGCTGTCTTCGTCCGGAACTTGCGTGGGTTCCGGCGCGCCCTTGCCGCCGTAGGGATCGACGAGCATGAACTCCGGCGTGAAACCGCCGAAGGCCACGACGTTGTCGTCAATCTCCATCTCACCGATGCCGTGTGGATTCCGGCGCGTCTTACGCACGCGATCTTCCGGTCCACGCTTGTCCTCGAAGCGATCACGCTCGCCACGTTCACCACGGTCGCGCGACTTGCGCGGACGGCGTTCTTCGCGTTCAGCGGACTCGTCCGCAGGGTCAGCCGTGAGTTCGATGTCAGGCTGTTGGAACGCAGGCTGATCGATTTCCGGCTGCGCTGGTTCGGGAGTCTGCGCTTCGGCGACGACCTCTGTCGCCGCGACAGTCGTGGTCTCGGCCACCGCTTCGCGCGGTGAATCTTTCCGGCTGCGTTCGCGATCTTGGCCGCGTCCGCCACGGGCGCTGCGCGCGCCGCCACGGCGCGGCGCGGTTTCGCCTTCGGACTCTGCGGTCTTTGCATCGAGCGCGAGTTCGGCCAGCTCCGGCACGGACAGCGCCGGGATCGGGCCCTTCAGCATTTTCTCGACGGCGGCGAGCTGCTTGAACTCAGCCGGCGTCGCCAGCGTGTAAGCGGCGCCGCTCTTGCCCGCACGACCGGTGCGGCCGATGCGATGGATGTAGTCTTCGGCGTGCACGGGCACATCGAAATTGATGACGTGGCCGACGGCGGAAATGTCGAGGCCGCGCGCGGCTACATCCGAGCACACCAGCAGTTCGGCTTCACCGGCTTTGAACTTCGCCAGCATCTCGTTGCGCTTGGATTGCGGCATGTCGCCATGCATCGCGACGGCGTTGAAGCCGTGCTTCTCAAGCGACTTGTAGAGGATATCGACGTCTTTCTTGCGATTGCAGAAGATGAAGGCGTTATGCACTTCCTTCGCCTTCAGGATTCGGCGCAGCGCTTCGCGCTTGTCGTCGGCGCGCACGCGCACAAGACCTTGTTCGACGGTCGCCGCCGCGGTGGCCTGCGGCGCGACCGAAATCTCTTTCGGGTTTTGCAGGAACTGGTCCGCGAGCTTGCGGATTTCCTTGTCCATCGTGGCGGAGAAGAACAGCGTTTGCCGGATCTTCGGCAGCAGCGACACGATGCGTTCGACATCGGGGATGAACCCCATGTCGAGCATGCGGTCGGCTTCGTCGATGACCAGCAATTTACAGTCGTTCAGCAGGATGCGGCCGCGCTCGAACAGGTCGAGCAGTCGGCCCGGCGTGGCGATCAAGACATCGCAACCGCGATCAAGCGCCTTTTCCTGGTCGGTGAAAGACTCACCGCCGATGAGCAGGGCCATCGAGAGCGGATGATACTTGCCGTACTTGACGAAGTTGTCGGCGATCTGGGCGGCCAGTTCGCGGGTTGGGGCGATGATCAGGCTGCGCGGCATGCGCGCCTTGGCGCGTCCATCCGCGAGGATGTCGATCATCGGCATGGTGAAGGCGGCGGTTTTACCCGTGCCGGTTTGCGCAACGCCAAGCACGTCGCGGCCCATCAGCACGACGGGAATGGCCTGCGTCTGAATAGGAGTGGGAGTTGTGTAGCCGCTTTCAGTTACGGCTTTGAGCGTGTCCGGCGATAAGCCGAGGTCTTCAAAGGACATGTGTTCGAAAATAATCTCCGTCGCGGCGCTCGCTGATCTTTACGCGATGATGTTCACACTGGGGGTGATCTTCATCGGGCGAGCCCCTCAAGGACTCCGACGCTCCGTCAGGTGACGGGCAGCGCAACACGACCGGTTTTCACGGCCGGATAATTAGGTATTCGCTTCGGCAAGTCAATGCGATAAACCTGCACTTTGGGGCTATTCCCATAGATATTTCAACGGATAGTGGTCGCATGGCAACACGCCACCTGGTCCTGTTGCCGGGACTTCTGAACGATGCCGCCCTCTGGCGGCACCAGATCGACCACTTGGCCGACATCGCTGAAATCACCGTCGGCGACCTCACCAAGGACAATTCCATCACGGCCATGGCGGAACGGGTGCTGGCGAGCGCCCCCCGCACCTTCTGCCTGGCGGGGCTCTCCATGGGGGGCTACGTGGCCCAGGAAATCATGCGCCAGGCGCCTGAGCGGGTTGAACGGCTGGCGCTCTGCGACACCAATTCCCGGGCGGATACCGAGGCCCAGACCCAGACCCGGCGTGAGCTTATCCGCCTGGCGGACATCGGCCGCTTTAAGGGCGTCACGCCCCGGTTGCTGCCCAACCTAATCCACCCCGATCACCTGAAGGACGAGAACATCGCAGGCGCGATCCTCCAGATGGCCGAACGGGTCGGGCAGGGGGCGTTCAAGCAGCAGCAGGAGGCGATCCTGGGCCGTAAGGACTGGCGCCAGGACCTGGAAGCCATCCGCGTGCCCACGCTGGTTCTTTGCGGCCGCCAGGACAAGCTGACACCCCTGGAGCTTCACCAGGAGATGCATGCGCATATCTTGGGAAGCCGTCTGGTCGTCATTGAGGACGCCGGTCATCTACCGCCGCTTGAGCAGCCGCACGCGGTCACGGCGGTGTTCCGGTATTGGCTGGGCTAAGGGCGATTTTTCAGGCACTTCGGGCATGTTCTGGCCCTTGCACGACCCCGGCCAATTAGCTATACACCCGCCTCCTTTCGGCCGCTGGCCGTCAGTTTTCGAGGGTACGGCCATGAAAGTCCGCAATTCGCTGCGCAGCGCCAAGACGCGCGACAAGAACTGCCAGATCGTGAAGCGCAGAGGGCGCGTCTATCTCATCAACAAGAAGAACCCGCGCTTCAAGGCGCGCCAGGGCTAATCGTCCTGCGATACGTCCCATCGGCGCTTTCGGGTGCCGATATGAAAAAAGCCGCCCCTTGGGGCGGCTTTTTTGTTGGCCGATTGTGTCTCGGCTGGGTAGCCGAGGCGGCGAACTTAGAAGCTCGCAGCTGGCTGAGCCTGCCGCGTCAGCCCGAGCGGGCTGTACTTGATCGTCGGGAAGACGGTGCCGAGCTGGGTCTCGCCATGGCGGGTGGTGATGATTTCGGCCAGCACCTGACGATAATCAGTCGTTACCGCGAGGTCGCCGCCGTTGACGAGTTGCTTGGCGCCAAGGCCCGGCCACGTCCCGTAGAGCTTGCCGCCGTTTACACCGCCGCCAAGGACGAGCATGCCCGAGGCCGCGCCGTGGTCTGTGCCCTGGTTGGCGTTCTCTTGGAAGCGGCGGCCGAACTCGGTCATCGTGACGATGGTCAGGTTCGCCTGATAGTCCGCCATGTCGCGCCAGAACGCCGCGATCGCACGTGAGAACTCGGTCGTGCGGGTGGCGAACTCGTTGACCAGATTGTTGTGCATGTCCCAGCTGCCGAAATCGACGGTGGCCGTGGTAAGGCCGACCTTCATGCGGATGATCTGGGCTAGCGAGCGTAATGCCGTCGACAAGGCGCCGCCCGTGTAACCCGCGCTGTTCGAAGCCGCGGTGTTGATGGTCTGAAGCCCGATCTGAAGACTTGCCACCGCATCCAGGGTTTCGCGGGCGCTGGCTTCGTATTTGCTGGTGCCCGCCGACAGGCTTCGGATCAGCTGTGCGTTGGCCGTGCCGCCGCTGACGTTGAAGGCTTGGGAATTACCGACGGCAAGCGCTTGCGTGTTGCCTAATAGCGAGACGGGGACGCTCGAACTCGACGAAAGCGTGGACAGGATCGGGAGCGCCTGCGTGGATCGAATGGAGTTCATGTGCCGCGTCAGCCAGCCCGTGAGTTGGCTCGGCTCCCCGTCGACCGCGCCGCGCTCCATCTTGTCTTGGCACGTGAAGTGGCTGCGGTCGTTGGTATACATGCCGGTGGCGGCGACGAAAGCGAGGCTGCCGGCGTCGTACAGCGCTTTCAGCTCCGGCGCGTTCTGCGCGATGTACAGGTCGGTACCGTTCATGGTGCCGAGGCCAAGGCTGCCGTTCGCCGTCGTTTTGATCGACGGGCGCGCCTTCTGGTAATCGGCATCGCCTGACGGCGACAACATCTGCAGCCAGTCGGCGGCGCCGCGTTGGAAGATGACCACGAGAACGTCGCGCTGCGCGTCGGCGGCCCGGGCCGGGCGCGCATCCAGAGCGATGTTGAGGGCCGCGGTGCCAGCAGCGCCGGCAAACAGATCACGTCGTGTGAGATGCATGGCGGGGCTCCTAGCGGTAAGTGAATTCGTAGGTGGTGGCGATCATGCTCACCAACCGCCGCAGGGCTGTTTCGATACGCGATGCGACGGGGCTGCGCACGTTGTAGGCCGCCGGTACGCCGCTTGCGCCGTTCTGATCGTTGACTAGCGCTGTCATGCGCGTGGAGTCGAGCTGATGACCGATCATCAGGCCGACCCAGAATTCGACCACGTTCGTGGCCGACGCCATAATGCTGGCGGGCGTCAGCGCCGTGAGGTTCACGGTGTTCGCTGCCCAGCCGGGGAACGCGATCAGCAGGTTCCAACCGTTCAGGACCGTACCCGAGGCGAGCCAATACTGGTTCACGTCGGGCCGGCCGTTGGGGCCTTGCCAGGCATAAGGTCCATCGTTGAGACCATCCAGCACGGTCGTCAGATCGGCGCTGATGTTCATTGTGGTGCCGGTGGTTCGCGCCAGGGCGATCAGCCGCTCATACGGACGGCGAATTTTGATCGCGTTCATCGTCTGGATTTCGTTACCGCCGAGGATGATGGCCTCCAGCACGCGGCGGATCTGATATTGATCCTTGGCGTACGCTTTCCAGGCCGCAACGCCGCGAGCGATCGCGGTCGCGGGCGGCGTATCGCCGAAGATACGCACGCAAAGCTTGGTTACGATGAAGGTCGCGGTGTTGGGATGATAGGCGAGGATGTCCAGCATCTTGAGGCCCTGCGCCATCGGCGCGACGTCCAAGGTCAGATCAACATTTAGCAGCTTGGTGGCCGTCGCGTTGTGCTGGATCGGATTATAGAAGAACTCGCCGGTCGACGGCACGATTTGTCGCCCTGAGCGCTGACCGTTCTTGATCGTCCAGCCCGACAGGACGCGCGAGTTTTGCACGACGTCGGCGTCGGTGAATCCGTTGGCCACGCCGTCGGGGCCGATGGTGTAACCATTCACCGATGAGTCGACGCCGAGATAAGAGGACTGCCCCAACGTATGCAGTTCCATGATTTCGCGGGCGTAGTTCTCGTTCGGCGTGGTGGCGGTGCTCAACCAATTGTCGAGATAGATCAGCATGGCGGGCGACTGCGCGGTCGCTTCCAGCATCTGGCGGAAGTTCCCGAACACGTATGGACGGATCGCCTGGGAGTCGAAGATCGGCAGCACCGCCGTGGCGTATTCGGTCTCGGCTTTGCCAATGTTGAAATGGTTACTCCAGAAGTCCGCCATGAATTCACGCAGCTGATACCGGCTGTGCGCGTTGCGGAGCCAGGTTGCACCGATCAGTTCCTGCCGGATGCGCGTGCGTTCCTGCGTGGCATAGGTGATGCCAGCCTCGGTCGCGACTTCCCACAGGACGGAGGTATCGGCGGTGAGGTAGAGCAGCGGCCGCATCTCATCGAGCGCGGTCCACATACCGGTCGAATTGACCGCAGGGGCCGCGTAGTTGATGCGCATCGTTTGGTTCGCGAGATGCGTCGACAAAGCATCGTCGTCGCCGGCTGGCACGTTGAACTGATCGTCCAACCAGCCGCTCAGGCCGCCCATGTTGTTCACAAGCTGCACGTCTTCCGGACGCGCACCGAACGTGATGCGATTAAGGGCCCGGCGTATCGGATCCGGATCTAACGCTAAAGCCATATGAACCTCTGCTCAGACTTTTCTGGTCGGAGAGGATGCGGCGGAATGTAAACAAGGCCCCCGCCCGAACACTCGACCCACTAAGTATGCCACCCTTACGCGTGGAAAGGTATCCTGGTTGCTACGGATGGCCGTCTCACGGCACGATTCAACTATAGGGTAGGCCCTTAGACCGCGCCGGTTTCGCTGCCAATCCAAACAACGCGGACCATGTTGGTCGAGCCGACTTTGCCGAAAGGCATGCCGGCGGTGATAACCAGGGCTTGGCCGTCTTTCCCGAGTCCGCACTCGACCGCGGTTTTCACGGCCACGTCCCCGATATCGTCGACTGAATGGATGAAGTCTCCGACGACCGAATGGACCCCCCACACCAGTCCCAAGCGACGTCCAGCCGGGAGACTGGGTGTGATGCAAAGGATGGGGACATCGGGGCGTTCTTGCGCGGCGCGCAATGTCGTGGACCCGGAAGACGTGAAAGTGACGATCGCTGCCGCCCCTAGCGTGTGGGCGATCTGTTTGGCGGCCACGGTGATGGCGGCGGGCGAGGAATGTTCGGTCTCGCCGCGATTGGCTTGCAGATATGTCCGATAGTGATCGTCGCTCTCAACCTGCGTGATGATGCGATGCATGGTCGCCACTGCACGCACCGGGAAGAGGCCGGAGGCCGTTTCCGCGGACAGCATCACCGCATCGGCCCCGTCGTAAACCGCGGTCGCCACGTCGGATGCCTCGGCGCGAGTCGGCACCGGAGACTTGATCATGCTGTCGAGCATCTGGGTCGCGACGATGACCGGCTTTCCGCGCGAGCGGCAAGACCGGATGATGCGCTTCTGCAGGACCGGAACTTGCTCCAGCGGCATTTCAACGCCCAGGTCGCCGCGCGCGACCATGACGGCGTCGGACAGTTCGACAATTGCATCGAGTTGCTCGAGGGCCGACGGCTTTTCCAGCTTTGAGACCACACCCGCTCGGCCGTTCACTGCGGCACGCACCGCAGCGACGTCTTCTGGACGCTGTACGAACGACAGCGCGACCCAGTCGACGCCCTGGCTGAGCCCGAACTTGAGGTCTTCCTTGTCCTTTTCGGTCATCGCCGGGATCGGCAGCGTGACGTCGGGCACATTCACGCCCTTGCGGTCGGAGATGACGCCGGCGATGACGACTTCGGTTTCGGCGAAGTCCTTGCCGAAGCGCGTCACCCGCAAACGCAAATGCCCGTCGTCCACCAACAGCGAAGCACCGTTCGTCAAGGCGGCGAAGATTTCGGGATGCAGCAAGCTGACGCGGTTCTCATCCCCGGGCGTTGGATCGAGATCGAGCCGGAAAGTCTGGCCAGGCCGCAGTAGGACTTTGCCGTCCTTGAACTTGCCGACGCGCAGCTTCGGGCCCTGCAGGTCCATCAGGATCGGGATCGGGCGGCCTTCGGTTTTTTCCAGCGCGCGGATCGCGGCGATCGATGCGGCGTGGTCCTCGTGCGAGCCGTGGCTGAAGTTCAGCCGGAACACATCGGCGCCGGCTTCGTACAAGTCGGCGATCTGTTCGGGCGTGCGGCTCGAAGGTCCGAGCGTTGCGAGGACTTTGGCGCTGCGGCCACGGTAGCTGTGATGCGAATCATTCATGAGATAAGATTACACGGCACCCTCAACCCTGGCGAGGGTGTCGCCGGTGGTCGGTTAGGCCTTTTGAGTCGCGAGGCTGTCACGCCGCGCGATGGAAAGGCCGATCAGGATCATGAGTCCCCCGAGCGCTTGGATGGGCGCGATCGGTTCGTCCAGGATCACCCAGGCCCCTGCGGCCGAGACGACCGGCTGCATCAGCAGCATAAGCGCTCCTAGGCCCGATGAGACATGCGCAAACGCGAACATGACAAGCAGTTGTCCGATCGACTGACCGAGCAGGGCCAAGCCGCCCACGACCAGCCAGCCGTACAAGGTGCTCGGCCAAAGCGCCGGTTCGGAAGCCAGCAAAATGGGCACGAGCAGAATCGCGCCGACCGTGCTGCCGATGGTCATCAACGCCAGGGTCGAAACATATTTGCGGATGCGCGCGACGGTCAGCAGATAGGCCGCATAGAACAGTGAGGCGACCAGCGCCAGCCCATCGCCCAGGATCGCGGTCGACGACAGTTCGACGTTGCGGGCCACCAACACCACCATCCCGACGATGGCCACCCCGCCGCCCAGCATGAACACGCGGCCGACGCGCTCGTCGAACAGGAACCAGGCCAGTGCGACCACGAGAACGGGCGAGATGTTGGCCAGCAACGTTGCGTCCGCCACCGGCGTGAACTTCAAGGCCCAATGCCAGAACGCGAGATCGCCCGCGAAGAGAGCGCCAGCCAGAGAGATCAACAGCAGGCAGCGCTTCTGCGTCCACTCACGCTCCGGTCGGGCGAGCATGTAGGCCCAGAAGAAGGGCAGCGGCAGGGCGAGGCGGTCGACCGCCGTGGCGACCGGGCCAATCTCGCTGAGCCGTGCGAAGATCGGCGAGAAGCTGATAGCGACTATACCGATGATGAGGGCAGGGATCGCCCAGTGCGCCGCGCGACTCTGCTGCGGCGATTCGACACTTGCACTGGACGGTGAAGCGGTCATGTTGGACGTGCTTATGTCACGAGTGATCCACACCAACAATGCACGGCCGCGCCATAACGCTGACCTCCGATCCGGCTCCGGTCGAAATCATCAATCCGGACGCGTCCGCGCCGTTGTTGATCATCGGCGATCATGCCGGCTGCGCGGTGCCGCGCGATCTGGTCGATGCGCGCGGGCCGCTTGGTCTGCCGGCTGCCGACTTGCAACGCCACATCGGCTGGGACATCGGGGCGGCCTCGGTCGCGCGTCAGCTGGCGCAGCGGCTTTCGGCGACCGCGGTGCTGGCGGTCTACACGCGCCTGCTGATCGATCCCAACCGCGCGCTCGGTGATCCGGATTCCATCCCTGCAACCAGCGACGGCATCGCCATCGCCCCCAATGCGAACGTCGACGATGCGCTGTCGCGCGCGCGGGCCGACGCGTTCTACTGGCCGTATCACACCGCCATCGACGGCCAGCTCGGGCGGCTGATGCGCAAAGGGCCGGTGCCGTTGCTGCTTTCCATGCACAGCTTCACGCCGGCGCTGATGAAGGCGGGATCGCAACGCCCCATGCATGTTGGCATCATGGCCAGCCGGGATATGCGTCTGGCCGATCGACTGATCGCCGGCCTCAAGCAGAGACCGGGCATGAATGTCACCTTCAACGAGCCCTACTCAGGCATCACTCACGGCTATTGCCTGAAGGTGCATGGCCTTGCACAAGGCATCCCGCATGCCCAGGTGGAGATCCGTCAGGACCTGATCTGCACCGCCGCGGGTCAGAGCTGGTGGGCCGGCTTGCTTACGCAGTTGCTCGCGCCGATAGTGGCCGACGCCAGCCTGCACGCCATCGAACACTATTGAGGTTTCCATGGACGAGATGACCCGCCTGAAGGCCGAAGCCGCCGCATTCCGCGGTCTGGTCGCGCATCTGCAGAATCGCACCGACGTGCAGAACATCGACATCATGAACACGGCGGGATTCTGCCGCAATTGTCTGGCCAAGTGGTACCGGGCCGCCGCCGAACATTACGGCGTGGCCATGACCTATGAGCAGGCGCAGGAAGAGGTCTACGGCATGCCGATCGGTGACTGGAAAGCCAAGCACCAGAAGCCCGCCTCGCCGGAGCAGGAACAGATGTTTGAGGCGAGCAAGCCGCTCCACGCCAAGATTACGGTAGTCGAGTAGCGAAAGCGCGCGCTGGGGTTGGCGCGTTGGCGGGCTTAACCCCGTTATCCACCTTATCCACAGACCGTTGAGCGTTGCGCGCGCGCGCGCCGCTGATAAGGTCCGGTCATAATTTCATTTCCACGAGCGGGGGTTCGTTCATGCCGGACGGCGCGAGCGACAAGGGCATTTCCGCCCAACGTCTGAAGAGCTTCATCGAGCGCATCGAGCGCCTTGAAGAAGAGCGCAAGGCGCTCGGCGCGGATATTCGCGAGGTTTACAGCGAAGCCAAGTCCACCGGTTATGATCCCAAGATCATGCGCCAGGTGGTGAAGCTGCGCAAAATGGACGCCAGCGACCGCCAGGAACAGGAAAGCTTGCTCCAGGTTTACCTCGACGCGGTCGGGTATTAGTCCCAACGCTGCGGCCCGTTCTTTCGTCCAAGGCTCCGAGACTGCTGCGATATACAGCGGTCTGTAGGCCTATTTCCGGCCACGGCCGTTTAACGCCACAGGGCGTGGGGATTGGTGTACTGTACCGTACGCGCGGCGGCGCTGCCCCGCAGAGCGCGCACATCCGGAAATCACACAATGAACGCGTACTTGTATACGCCGACCGGGCTTGATGAGCCTGAACGTCTGCGTGCGCTTGCGCGTTACGACATTCTCGATACGCCGCGCGAACGCGATTTCGACGACATCGCCGAACTGGCGTCCGAGATTTGCGCCGCGCCCATCGCCATCGTTAATTTCGTGACGGCTGATCGCCAGTTCTTCAAAGCCGAAGTGGGTCTGGGTATTCGCGAAACGCCGTTAGATAAGTCGTTCTGCGGTCACGCGATTTTGCTGGAAGACTTCATGTTGGTGCCAGATGCCACCAAGGATGTCCGCTTCAACGGCAATCCGCTCGTCACGCGTGAGAACGGGCTGCGCTTTTATGCCGGCGCGCTCCTCAAAACGGAGGACGGACAGTCGATCGGCACCATTTGTGTGCTGGATACCGTTCCGCGCACGCTGACCAAAAAGCAAATAGAGTCGCTGCGACGGCTGGCGCGCCAGGTGATGGCGCAACTGGAGATGCGACGACTTTTACGTGCTAAGCGCGATCTCAACGATGAACTGGAAATCCGCGTCGCTGAACTGACGACTGAACGGGACCGGTCGGCAATGATGGGGCGCGAGATCGACCATCGCGTGATGAACAGCCTGCAGTTCATCTCAACGCTTCTGGCGATGCAATCACGGGCTGCGACCATAAGCGAAGTTTCAGCACAGCTTGATGCAGCGGCCCAGCGCGTTGCGACGGCTGCGTGCGTGCACCGCCATTTTTACATCGACGAAACTATCCAGACCATTTGCGCCCTCAAGTATTCCCTACGCTTGGCGGCCGACCTGCAAAGCATGATCGGCCCGGCGAAGATTTCTGTGGATGGCGCGCCCACGCCGATCGCCACCACGCTTGTCATGCCCTTAGGGCTGATCATGAATGAACTGGTGACCAACGCCTCCAAGCATGGCGGCACGAAGATTTCGCTCTGCATTACGGCCGAGGGGAGCGGGGTTCGCTTCACGGTCGCGGACGATGGCCCAGGGCTGCCGGATGGATTCGATCCCAGCGCGCGCAAGGGTCTGGGCATGACTGTCGTCAATGCGCTGCTTCAACAGACAAATGGGACGATGAACTTCGAGACGAGTTCCAAGGGAACGATCTTCTCGATCCGCATAGGATAATTTGCGGCCCGCCGGCTAAGCTAGGATTCGCAGACTTTCTAAGAGTACAGCGCTTCCAATTTGTCCCGGTACTCGCGCAGCACCGCGTGGCGCCGCACCTTCATCGTCGGCGTCATCTGGCCGTTCTCGACGGTAAAGGCCTGCGTCGCCAGCACGAACTTCCGCACTTTCTCCGTCGCGCCGAGCGGTATGTTTGCGTGTTCGACTTGTTTGCCGATCACCGCGCGGAATGCGGGATTGAGCGCGAGCGTGCCGAGGTCGGATGCGGCGTTGTGCGCGGCGGCCCAGGTCGCGGCGAATTCGGCATCCGGCACGATCACGGCGGTGAGGTAGGGCTTCTTGTCGCCATAGACAAAGCTCTGCGCGATGCCTTCCTCGAGCTCCAGCCCGCCTTGCACGCGTTGCGGCGAGACGTTGTCGCCGCCGGAATTGACGATGATGTCCTTCTTGCGATCCGTGATCTCGATGTAGTTGTCCGCATCCAGATGGCCGATGTCGCCGGTATGCAGCCAGCCGTCCTCGTCGATGGCGGCGATCGTGCCGTCCGGATCGTTCCAGTAGCCCTTCATCACCAGCTCGCCGCGCACGAGGATCTCGCCGTCGCTGGCGATCTTTACCTCGACGCCCTTGAGTGGTGGGCCGACGGTGCGAAGTTTTACACGCTTCGGCGGGTTGGCGCTGATGACCGGCGCGGACTCCGTCTGGCCGTAGCCTTGCAACAGCGGCACGCCCAGCGCGACGAAGAACAGGCCGACGTCGTAGTTCAACGGTGCGCCACCGGACACCCAGGCTTTCAGGCGTCCGCCGAAGCGGTCGCGGATTTTGCCGCGCACGAGCTTCTCGACAACCGCATCCTGCGCCTTGTCCCACAAGGTCATGCGCTCGGGCATCTCATAGCGCTTGCGGCCCAGCGTGAGGGCCAAGTCGAACATCTTCTGCTTCAGCTTCGATTGCCGCTTCAGGCCCTGGAGGATGCGCTGGCGCATACTATCATAAAGGCGCGGCACCGCCGTCATGATGGTCGGCCGCGCTTCGAGCATGTTGGTCGGCAAGGTTTCGACGCGCTCTGCGTAATAGATCTGCGCGCCGCAAGCGATTGGGAAGAATTGTCCAGCGGTGTGCTCGTAGGCATGCGACAGAGGCAGGAACGAGAGGAAGACCTCCTCGCCGATGTCGAGTGTAGCGAGCAGGTCGGTCGCGCCAAGGCAATTGGACAGGATGTTGCCGTGGCTTTGCATTACACCGCGCGGCAGGCCGCCGGTGCCTGAGGTGTAGATGATGCAGCATAGATCGCCGCGGTTCAGTGTCTCGACCTCAGCCGGTACCGTGGTCGGCCCTGCGTCGGAGACGTCGCGCCACGGGTGCACTTCCGACGCGTGGATCTGATCTGGATCGTCGATCACATAAATTGTCGTCCTGTGGTTCGCTTCGGCGGCGGCGGCCATAAGCGAGCGTGCGAGTTGCGGCGTCGACGCGATCAGGAATCTCGCGCCCGAGTCATTGATGATGTGCAGATGATTGACGGCGGTGTTGGTGGTGTAGGCGGGGACTGTTACGCCCCCGATGCTCATCACCGCGATGTCGGCGATCAGCCAGTCGGGCCGGTTCTCCGCCACAAGCATAACGCGGTCGCCGGGCTTCACGCCGGCGGTCCGTAGACCATGAGCCGCGCTCGCGACCCGCTCGGCGACTTTGCGCCAGCTCAGCGATTGGTAGACATCGTTGACCTTCACCCACAAGAACGGCTTGTCGCCCATGCGCGCGGCCTGGGCGAAGAACATGGCCGGCAGGCTGCGTACGGTGGTGGTGTCGATTGCATTTGTCGCGGCGGCCACGCGCATCTCCCCTAAGGTCCGGCATTGTTTTGAATTCAGCCACGACTGTCCAGCGGGTTTCCGGTTGGCGGGACTTCCGAATTCCACCTATATGGGCGGGACCATGAACGCGATGCAGGCAGACGGAACGGTGAAAATGGCCCCGAAAGACGCACCTAGCGGCAATGCGGACGACCTCGGCCCGTTGCCGGAATGGAACCTGGCGGACCTTTACAGCGGGCCCGATGGCGCGGACCTCGCGGCGGACTTCATGGCGGTCGAGAAGGCCATCGCGGAATTCGAGGCCGATCGCGGCAAAGTTGCGGATTTGACCCCGGCGGCGTTCGGCGCCGCCATCAAGCGCTACGAATGGATCAGCGAGATCCTGGGCAAGATCGGCAGCTATGCCCAGCTGCATCAATCCGGCGACGTCAGCGATCCCGTGCGGGGGCGCTTCTATCAGGACACGGTCGAGAAGCTTACAGATCTGGGCGGACGTCTCTTGTTCTTCACGCTCGAGATCAACCGTCTCGACGACCAGGCGCTTGCCACAAAAATGAAACACCCCGACGCCGCGGCTTACGAGCCCTGGGTGCGGGACTTGCGCATCTATCGCGAGCACGAACTCAGCGACGATCTTGAGAAGCTGTTCCTCGAGAAGTCCATGACCGGCCGCACGACCTGGGTGCGCCTGTACGACGAGACGCTGGCATCGATGCGCTGCACGGTCGGCAGCGAGATATTGACGCTCACGGAAGCGCTGCATCGCTTGTCGGAGCCGGATGCGCAGAAGCGGAAGGACGCTGCGGCTGCGGTCAGTGTGGCTTTGGGCGAGAAGGCGCCACTCTTCACGCTCATCACAAACGTGCTCGCCAAAGACAAGGCTGTCGAGGACGCGTGGCGCAAGTACCCGCGACCCGTGTCGTCCCGCAATCAGGCGAACCTGGTCGAGGACGAGGTGGTCGAGGCTCTGGTATCAGCCGTGAAGGAAAGCTACGCCGAGACCGCGCATCGCTATTACGCGCTGAAGGCCAAATGGCTCGGCAAGGACAAACTGGACACATGGGATCGTAACGCGCCCCTGCCGCAAGCGGATCATCGCAAGATTCCCTGGGCCGAGGCGCGCGACATGGTTACGGGCGCTTACCGCGATTTCTCCCCGGCGCTGGCCGACATCGTCGAGCGCTTCCACACGGATAGATGGATCGCCGTGCCGGCGCGCCCCGGTAAAGCATCTGGCGCGTTCTCACACCCGACCGTGCCGTCGGCGCATCCTTACATATTGATGAACTATCTCGGCAGTCCGCGCGACGTGATGACGCTTGCACATGAACTCGGCCACGGCGTTCACCAAGTGCTCGCGGGCCCGCAGGGTCAGCTGATCTCCGGCACGCCGTTGACGCTGGCCGAGACGGCTTCCGTGTTCGGCGAGATGCTGACGTTCCGCGCCCTGTTGGCGGCGGAAAAACGCCCCGCCGAACGGCGCGCGCTGCTGGCCGGCAAGGTCGAGGACATGCTCAACACGGTCGTGCGGCAGATCGCCTTCCATGACTTCGAGACGCAAGTTCACAATGCGCGTAAAAACGGTGAGCTATCGACCGAACAGCTTGGCGATATCTGGATGGAAATTCAGCGTACGAGCCTGGGTCCGGCGTTCCGGTTCGGTGACGACTATCGGCCGTTCTGGAGCTACATCAGCCACTTCCTGCATGCGCCGTTCTACGTCTATGCCTACGCATTCGGTGATTGCCTGGTGAACTCGCTCTACAACGCTTACCAAAGCGGCGCTGTGCCTGACTTCGTCACGCGCTATCACGATATGCTCGCGGCAGGCGGGCGGTTCCGTCACAAGGAACTGCTGGCGCCCTTCGGATTGGATGCGACCGATCCCGGCTTCTGGAAGCGCGGCATGAAGACACTGTCGGACTTCATCGACGAACTCGAAAAGGTCGCGTAAGTTTTCTTCCTGTCGTCCTCGGGCTTGACCCGAGGACTCAGGGTTAAAAAGCTCGAATGGCATTTCGCCCCCCTGGACCCTCGGGTCAAGCCCGAGGACGACGGTTTATATGGCAGACGAAAACTCACTCGGCGGTCGCGTAAAACGCTACGCGCAGGTCGGCACGCGGATCGGCGGTTTCGCCGCGCGCGTCGCGGGCGAGCGCGTGCTCGGCAAGGAGCCGGATCGGGCGCGTAATGCCGAGGCGCTGAAACTCGCGCTCGGCGGGCTGAAAGGTCCGCTGATGAAAGTGGCGCAGATTCTCGCCACCATCCCGGATGCGCTGCCGAAGGAATACGCGCGCGACCTCGCGCAGCTTCAGTCCAATGCTCCGCAGATGGGCTGGGCTTTCGTCAATCGCCGCATGACGGCCGAGTTGGGCGAGGGCTGGCAGAAGAAGTTCAAGAGCTTCGAGCGCGAGGCCACGCGCGCGGCCTCGCTGGGGCAGGTGCATCGCGCCGTCAGTCATGACGGCCGGGCACTGGCGTGCAAGCTGCAGTACCCGGCGATGGATTCCGCCGTCGAAGCCGATCTCAAGCAGCTGAAGCTGATCTTCGCCGCCTATCGCCGCATCGATCCGGCCATCGATCCCAGTGAGATCCATGCCGAGATCGCCGCGCGTTTGCGCGAGGAACTCGATTATGGCAACGAGGCCAAGAACCTCGCGCTGTATCGGCTGATGCTGGCCGGTGAAGATGGCGTGCATGTGCCTGACGTGTTACCGGAGTTGTCGACCAAGCGGCTGCTGACGATGACCTGGCTTGAGGGCCGCCCGCTGCTCGATTTCGCGCGCGAGTCCGACCAGGCGACACGCGACCAGATCGCCATCAATATGTTCCGCGCCTGGTATGTGCCGCTGTACCGCTATGGCGTGATCCACGGCGATCCGCATCTGGGCAATTACACCGTGCGCGCGGACTCAACCATCAATCTGCTCGACTTCGGCGCCATCCGGGTGTTCGGTGCGCCGTTCGTGAAAGGTGTGATCGATCTGTATCGCGCGATGCAGACCGGGGATCGCGATCTGGCTGTTGCGGCCTATGAGACCTGGGGCTTCACCGGCCTGCATAATGAAGCCATCGATGCGCTGACCCTGTGGGCGGCGTTTATCTATGCGCCGCTGATGGAAGATCGCCCGCGGCTGATCGAAGAGACCAATGCCACGGAATTCGGGCGCGATACCGCCGCGAAGGTTCATAACGAGTTGCGCCGGTTGGGGGGCGTGAAGCCGCCGCGCGAGTTCGTGCTGATGGACCGTGCCGCCATCGGCCTCGGCTCGGTGTTCATGCATCTGAAGGCGCAGGTGAACTGGTATCGCCTTTTCCACGACACCATCGAAGGCTTCGACGCCTCCAGCCTGGCGAAAACGCAGGCGGGGGCTTTGAAGAAGGTAAAGCTGGATCGACTGGTGACCTAGCGGCGCGGCGCTTAGTTCTTCACGGCTTGCGCCGTTTCCTGGCCGAAAGCCTCGCAAGGCGCGGGATCGCGGCGGCAATCGGCTACGAGGTTCATCACCCCCACGCCTAGCGAATTGCCGATCATGATCTGCACCGGCAACAGGCGCTCGTCGGCGGTCAGCAGGATTTTGCCGTCGCCTGCGTGAACGCGATCCTGCAGCGACTCATCGAAGCCGAACACCGGGTCGAGGCGGCCTTTAACCGTGATCACGCGGTGCGTCTGATCGTTGATCGTCACCTCGCGCGGCGCTTCGGTCGTACCGACCACGTCATAGCGGCGGCTACCGTCGTAGATGGGCATCTTGAAGGAGATCTGCCCGCTGCTGCCGCGAATCAACTGGCGCACGCCGATCAGTGCGGCCATCGGATCGACAACGCTTGTGCGCTTGTCTTCCGGGACGGGCTTCATCGCCATCTTGCGACGGTTCCAGGGGGCGTCGTCGTTGCTCTTGGCTTCCCCGGTTATGGGATTGAACAGCCGTTCCGTCGACATGGCCACGCGGGTCACGGGGTCGTAGCTGACGCTGAGCTGGGAGCTGAGTTTCTCCGTCGACCAGTGGCGGCGGTAGGTTTCCGGCACGACCTTCAGGCCGTCCCCGACGACTTTGCCTTCGCCGGCCAGATCGGCATTCAGGCTCGCGAACCGGGCCAGCAGCCCGCGCGCGCGCAGCTTGATGGTGCTTTGGTACTTGGCGGGGGTCTCGGCGAGGGTGATCATCACATCGGCGACGGTCAGCCCGCCGAACTGCATCACATAGATGAGGCGTTCATCCTGCTCCTGGGCCGCCCGCGCTGCGGGCATGCTGCCGAGAGCGCTCATCAGCGCGCAGGAAATGGCCAGGTAACGGACGCCAACACCCATGTTCTTACCTATGAAGTTCCAAGGGCCAAGCAAAAATCAGGGTAGCCCGGTCCCGTCAGTTGGCCCAAGGATTTCGGCTTTTTCCGGGCAAGTGGACCAAACCCTTGGCTAGTCTCATCAAATTTGTTTCTATGGGTACAAGCTGTGGTTGGCCGACGGTTCCTTGATAGCTAACGACGCGGTCTGCAGTGCGGTTGCGCGGCCACTCGCGAAACGCCGGGCTTATCCGGCGCGGGGTAGGGGGAGCATCGATGCAGATAGCAGTCCTTAAGGAACGCCGGCCTGGCGAAAGCCGTGTCGCGGCTACGCCCGATACCGTCAAGAAACTGATAGCCCTGGGGGCGCAGGTCGTCGTCGAGACCGGCGCCGGCGCGGGCGCCAGTCTGTCCGATCAGGATTTCACGACCGCCGGCGCGACCATCGCGCCCACGGCCGCTGCAGCCTGCGCGAATGCGGACATAGTATTCAAAATCCAAAGGCCGATGACGGCCGACGAAGGCACCGACGAGATCGCCGCGTTGAAGCCGGGTTCAATGCTGATGGCGCATCTCTCCGCGATGGCGTCGAAACCGGCGATGCAGGCGCTCGCGCAGAAAGGGGTCAGCGCCTTCGCGATGGAGTTGATGCCGCGAATCAGCCGCGCGCAAGCGATGGACGTCCTGTCGTCACAATCCAATCTCGCCGGCTACAAGGCGGTGATCGACGCGGCCGCCACGTTCGGCCGTGCGATGCCGATGATGATGACCGCCGCCGGCACGATCGCGCCGGCGCGCGTGCTGGTGTTCGGCGCCGGTGTCGCCGGCTTGCAGGCCATCGCGACGGCCAAGCGCATGGGTGCGGTGGTCTATGCGACCGACGTGCGCTACGCCGCGAAGGAGCAGGTGGAATCCCTCGGCGGGAAATTCATCGTCGTCGACGAAGAGAAGATGAAGGCCGCCGAAACCTCCGGCGGCTACGCCAAGGAAATGGACGAGGATTTCAAGCGTAAGCAGGCGGAAGCCGTGCACGCCGAGGTGCTCAAGGCCGACATCGTCATCACGACCGCCTTGATCCCCGGGCGTGCCGCGCCGCGCCTTGTCACCGCCGAGATGGTGGCCGGCATGAAGTCGGGCTCGGTGATTGTCGATCTCGCGGCCGAAGCCGGCGGCAATGTCGAAGGTTGCGTGAGGGATCAGGTCACGGTGACCGCCAACGGCGTGACGATCATCGGTCACAGCAATCTGCCGTCACGGCTGGGCCGCGATGCCAGCGCGCTTTTTGCGCGCAACATCTTCAACTTCGTTCAGCTCATG
Source organism: Rhodospirillaceae bacterium (assembly GCA_947476695.1). Lineage (GTDB taxonomy): Bacteria > Pseudomonadota > Alphaproteobacteria > Rhodospirillales > Rhodospirillaceae > SCTM01. Next base: position 257,824 of record CANJRD010000003.1, on the reverse strand, counting down.
ATCGAGAAGGGCGGAAACCTGAAGGTCAACTGGGACGACGAGCTCATCAAAGGCACATTGGTCACGAAGGACGGTCAAGTCGTCCATCCTGGTCTGCAAGGTTAGGGAGGGGACGATGGAACAGGTCGCGATGGTCGCTCACGGCGGCAACGACTTCTGGTATCTGCTCACCGTTTTTGTGCTGGCCGTATTCGTCGGCTTTTACGTGGTGTGGAGCGTCACGCCCGCGCTGCACTCGCCCTTGATGGCGGTGACCAACGCCGTCTCATCCGTCATCATCGTCGGCGCGATCCTGGCGGCGGGTCCGGAACTGTTCGGCCCCTCAAAGGTTCTCGGCTTCCTCGCGGTGACCTTGGCCTCGGTGAACATCTTCGGCGGGTTCCTGGTGACGCAGCGCATGCTGTCGATGTTCAAGAAGAAGGGCAAATAGCATGGCAACGGGGGCAACGCTTTTTGCTTACATCATCGCCGGCATCTTTTTCATCCTGACGCTGCGCGGGCTGTCGAGCCCGGTGACGGCGCAGCGCGGCAATACGCTGGGCATGATCGGCATGGCCATTGCCATCGGCACGACTCTGCTGTCGCCGGTGGTTCAGGACTACACCTTTATCATCGCCGGCATACTCGTCGGCGGAATCATCGGCTACTTCATCGCCAAGAAGATCGAGATGACCGCGCTGCCGCAGTTGGTCGCGGCGTTCCATAGCCTTGTCGGATTGGCGGCGGTGTTCGTGGCGATGGGCGCGTACTTCGCGCCGGAGGCCTATGGCATCGGCACGCCGGGCAACATCCAGACCAATAGTCTGGTGGAGATGAGCCTGGGGCTGGCCATTGGCGCGATCACGTTCTCCGGCTCGGTCATCGCGTTCTCGAAGCTGCAAGGACTGATGAGCGGCAATCCGCTCGTGTTTCCGGGGCAGCACGTCCTGAACGCGCTCCTTGGTCTTGCGATCGTGGCGATGATCGTTCTGTTCTGTCTGGATCAGAACCCGAACTATTTCTATGCCATCGCCGCGTTGAGCTTCCTGATCGGGTTCCTGTTGATCCTGCCGATCGGCGGCGCGGACATGCCCGTGGTCGTCTCGATGCTGAACAGCTACTCCGGCTGGGCGGCGGCAGGCATCGGTTTCACGCTGCAGAACAGCCTGCTGATCATCGTCGGCGCGTTGGGGGGTTCGTCCGGCGCGATTCTGTCCTACATCATGTGCAAGGGCATGAACCGTTCGATCGTGAACGTGATCCTGGGCGGCTTCGGTGGCGATTCCGGGGCGGCAACCACCGGCGGCAAGAAGGAAGCGCGCCCGCACAAGTCGGGCTCAGCCGACGATGCGGCCTTCATCATGAAGAACGCGTCCAAGGTCATCATCGTGCCGGGCTATGGCATGGCGGTGGCGCAAGCCCAGCATGCGCTGCGCGAGATGGCCGACAAGCTGAAGGCCGAGGGCGTGACCGTGAAGTACGCCATCCATCCGGTCGCGGGCCGCATGCCCGGCCACATGAACGTGCTGCTCGCCGAGGCCAATGTGCCCTATGACGAAGTGTTCGAGCTGGAGGAGATCAATCACGAATTCTCGACCGCCGACGCCGTCTACGTTATCGGCGCGAACGATGTAACAAACCCGGTCGCGAAGACGGACCCGAAGAGCCCGATCTACGGCATGCCGATCCTGGACGTGGAGAAGGCCAAGACCGTGCTGTTCGTGAAACGCTCAATGGCTGCCGGCTACGCTGGCGTCGACAACGAACTGTTCTATCGCGACAACACGATGATGCTGTTCGGCGACGCCAAGAAGATGACCGAAGAGATCGTGAGCGGGTTGTAACAGCCGCAAATCAGAACCCCGGACAAGCCGTGTAAGCGGCGTGATCCGGGGTCCCTGGGACAAGGCGCGCGATGAAGAATGGATCCCGGCTCGCGCCTGCGCTCGGCCGGGATGACAATCGCGCTAAGGCTTCAACGATCCGAGATAGGCCGCCACGGCCACCATCTGATGCTGCGTCATGTTGGTGATGGTGGGCATCATCAGGCCGCTCCACACACCGGCGCGGGCGCCGGTCTTGAAGTCGAACATGGTGCGGGCGAGGTAGGTCGGTGAGCGGCCGGCCAGACGCGGCACGGGGCCGATGCCGCGCATGTCGTCGCCGTGGCAGGTCTTGCAGGCCGCGCCGCCGCCGATGCCGGACTTCACGAGCTTCTCGCCTTCCTTGATCGCGCCGACCGGCACATAGGCGATGAAGCCCGAGTGATCGTCACGCAGCGTGGTCGCTTCGACGTTCTCTGGCACTTCGATGATGCGGTCGCCGATCGGCTCTTGGCCGCCACCCGCAACAGGCATCAGCATCGCACCGGCCTGCGTCTTCGGGACCATTTTGGTCTCGACGACTTTCACCCAAACCATCGGCTTCAAGCTCTCGAAATATTCCGCGGCTGCCTTCACGTCGGCATCCGGCGCGTTGCGCGACACGGCGGCCATATAAGTCGGCGGCAACATGCGCGGTTCGGAGCTCTTGCGCAGGCCGTTCTTATAATCCTGAACCTGCTGAATGATGTAGGACGCGCTCAAGCCGGCGAGGCTGGTGTTCTCCGGGCGGCCTTGGCCGTTCGGCAGATGGCAATAGCCGCAGGCATCGTATTCGGTGTGGCCACCGTGCATGACGCTGGCCGGCGGCTTGGGGTGTCCGTCCGGATGCCAATCCGGCGCGTTGTGCAGATCGCGCAGTTGCGATTGGGTGAGGCCAACCGTGCTGTTAGGCACATGCAGCACCGGCTCTTCCGGCTTCGGCGCGGCGGGCGCGACCGGCGGCACGATGAACAGCCAGGGCGGCAGTTCCGGTTCCGCGCTCATGGCGGCGGACCCCATCAGTGCGACGAGTCCAAGTCCAAGCAACGTTGAGCGCATGTGCAATTCCCCATTTAGACGTGGGCAAAGTGTATGCAATCGTCAAAGCTGTTCGCAAGGATTACCGGCGCCGCTCACGCTGCGGGCGGCTCTCAATGCGCGTCTTCGGCGACGGCCAAAGCCTTTTCCAGCTTTGGACGTTGCGCATCGGCTATGGCGATGCAAGCGTCGATCTTTTCCAGCGTGGAGGCGTAGACCCGGCGCGCGCCCGTGAGGTCTTTGATGCGGCCGCGGAAAAAGCGTGTGTAATCGTCGCGTTGTTTAACGGAGCAGAACTCGGCGCCCATGCCGGCGAGCTCGCCGCGACCGCCCGGCGGTGTACGCGCGGCGATGGCGTCGAAGTTCTGTTTGAACCAAATCCAGGTGCTGTCGAGGGTCATGCGTTCGCGCATCATCCCATAAAGGAGTGTGGGTACTTCGTTCACCCGCAGCGCCGGATCAAAGGTGAGCGCGCGCACTTGCGCGAGCACCCCGGCATCATGACTGCGCGTAAGGGCCGACAGCATGCGCTGGCGGAATGTGCCGTCGCGCTCGATCTTCAGCCGCGCGAGGATTTTCGCGACCGTCGGCGCGCCATCCTCTTGTACCGCGACAACCAGGGTGGTTTCGAGCAACATGGGGTCGATTGTCGGCACTGTGGGCGCGGCGAGAATTGCCGACGCACTTTCCCGCAACTGAGCCCGGAATGCCGGATCGTGCCCGTGTCCGGCAACCGCCGTGATTGCGATCGGACGCATCAACGACGCCGCGGCTGGTCTACGCGTATCGAAATCCGTATCCGCATTCAGGCCGAGTTGCGCCGCAAATGGGGCGAAAAGGGAGCGGATCAGCGCCGCGACGCGCGGCTGCTGTTCAGGTGTCGCGAGCACATCCTTCATCCAGATGAGGCGGGGCATCGCCAAGTTCGCGATATCCCATGTGGCGCGGAGTTCACCAGGGCCGCGGTCACGATCGAGCAGCGCACGCAGCCAGACGAGGTAATCATCGAGACTGACGCCCCCGGCGGCCAGGCCTGAGTCGAGGCTGTCGATGACGGCGAGCACTTCCGTGTCGCGCAGGGAATTGCGGGCATCGACGACCGCTTGCCATGCGTCGCGATCAAGTGCGACCCGCACATAGGCCACGCCCCCGGAGTTCGGTAGTATCCAAGCCGGGCATGTTCCGCCGTATTCGAACGTCATGCGGCGGTCGGTCATGATCGCGCAAGTTTCGGTGCGTACGTTGCCGGTGCCGCTGGCGATGCACAGCGGGATTTTCCAGCGCTGGTCGCTGGTCGTGTCAGTCTTGGTCAGCCCCATCCGGGCATCGAGATCGGCCACCGTGGAAATGGTGCGCGCCTGGAGATAACGCGACTGCGAAACCTGCAACTCGCTGCCGTTCTTGCTGCACTCGAGGTTGGCTCGCACCACCGGAACGCCCGGCTGATTGAGGAACGACTGAAAGGCTTCCACGCCCTTCGTGTCGCCGCTTGCATCCGCCAGCGCTTGGATGAAGTCGGCGGCGCTCGCCGTGCCCCAGGCGTGGCGTTTCAGATACAGCTGGACGCCCTGGCGGAAAGTATCGGCGCCGTAATAGTGCTCGAACATCGCCAACACGCCGCCGCCCTTATCGTAGGTAATGCTGTCGAACGCATTGGCGATGTCGTCGTTGGACTTCACAGGCTCGGCGATGCGCCGCGCGGATCGCCAGCTGTCGAGCCCCATGGCATTCAACGCATCCGCCACGGCCATACGGCCGTATTCGCCCTTGGGGTCCCAGGCGGCGGTAGTCCGAACTTCCATCCAGGTCGCGAAGGATTCGTTCAGCCAGATGTCGGTCCACCATGAAGGTGTAACAAGATCGCCGAACCATTGGTGCGCCATTTCGTGCGCGTGCACCGTGGCGTAGCGGCGCTTCTGCGCGATGCTGGCATTCTCGTCGAACAGCAAGATCTGCTCGCGATAGACGATGGCGCCCGCGTTCTCCATCGCCCCCGCCGAGAAGTCGATGGCCGCGATGATGTCCAGCTTTTCGTAGGGGTAGGGGATGCCGAAGTATTCTTCGAGCTTCACCAACAGTTCGCCGGTATTGGCGATGGCGTACTTGAGCTGCCCGCCCTTACCCTTCGCGGCAATGCCCCGCAGCGGCACCGTATAGTCGCGCACGGCAGATGAGCGGATCGGTGGCCATTCGACAACGTCGAAGGGTCCGACCGCGAGCGCGATGAGGTACGTCGGCAGCGGCTTCGTGGTCGCGAAGTGAACGCGCTTCCTTCCCCCGTCGACCTTCTCCTCGGACAGGACCGGCGTATTGGACACGGCGGTATCCTTCGCCGGAACGGTGACGGCGATGTCGAAGGGCGTCTTGAAGCGCGGCTCATCGAACGACGGGAACGCGCGTCGCGCGGCGATGGGTTCCATCTGGCTGAAGATGTAGCGCTCGCCGCCCTCGTCCGCGCGATAGAAGCCTTCGAGCTGTTTATTGAACGGCGCGGAATAGCGGATCGCGATCTTGATCGCGCCGGCCGCGATGCGCTTTGGCAGGCCGAGCCTGACGACCCCGCCGCTATCGGTCATCGGCGTCCAAGTGGCGGCGAGCGTCTCGCCGGTCGCGGTCGTCAGCGTGGCCTTGTCAATGGCGAGGTCTTCGCCGTGGATCCAGATGTGGTCGAGCGCGGTATTCGCCGTCGCATCGATCACCGCCGTGCCCGTAAAGCGATCTTGGCCGGGATCTATCGCAAGCTCGAGGCCGTACTTCGTCGGTGTGACATCGGACGGCAGCGGCCCGCGCGGCACGTCTTCCGCCGACGCATGTCCGAAGGTCAGCAGCACCAGAAGGGCGGCTATTATACGAATGGCGGAATCCTCCAAGGACTTTCGAAATTCAATCAGGGTTGCTCATTATTGCAAACCACAATTGCGACGAGGGCGCGCGACAATCGCGCGCGGCGGGGATAAACTGCGCCCATGGCCCAAGTTTTCCTGCCCGACGGCCGGTCCTTGCGCTTGCGGTTATTTCCGCAGCCCAAGGCCAAGGCTCCATCACGCTTGTCTGCACCCGGTCCCGGTCTATTCGCGCCGCCGAATGACGACGAAGTCGTCACGGCCGCCGCGGAAGCTATCGCGGCGCGCATCGTCAACCTCGTGCTGCTGAACCGCGGCAATGCCGCGATTCTGGAGAAATTCTCGCAGCTGGGGATTCGTGACTGGTGGCTCACCGCGGGGGCGGTCGTGCACACGGTCTGGAACTTGCGAACCGGTCGACCGGCGGACGAAGGGGTCAAGGACTACGACGTTTTTTATTTCTCCGAAGATCTTTCGGAGGAAGCGGAAGGCCTCGTGCAGGCCGACGCGGATCGACTATTTCCCGAACTTCCGGTGCCGATACAGGTCAGGAATCAGGCGCGCGTCCATCTCTGGTATCCGGACAAATTCGGCATCCCATATTCGTCGCTGACGTCGGCGAGCGAGGGCATCCTGCGCTTCCCGACAACGACGACAGCTGTCGGCGTGCGTCGCACGGGCGACGACTTCCTCGACGTCTTCGCGCCGTTCGGACTCAGCAACGTCTGGGATATGATCGTAAAGCCAAACCGACTGCTTCCGATTCCGCAGATCTACGCCGAGAAGGCGGAGCGGTGGCAGAAACAGTGGCCGCGCCTGATCGTGCGGCCTTGGGTCGTCGAGACGCCGGACTAGCTAGGCGAGGGCGAGGCCCATCCGCACCGCGGTGAAGCGGAAGCCGGGGATGTGCTCAGTGCGACGGCCTTCCGGAACCCAGCCGCGCGAGCGATAGAACGCCAGCGCATTCTCGTTCGCCGCCAGGACTTCGAGCATGGCTTTGCGCTGACCCGAGCGCTTCAGCGTGCCGATCGCGACATCGTAGAGACCGGAGCCGACGCCGCAGCCTTGGAAGCCGGGCAGCACGTACAGCATCCAGATCACGCCGGTGGGATTCATGCCGACAACGCCGACGATCTCGGCGACATCGTTGGCGCGCGCTTCGGCTACCCAGATGTTCTGCCAGTTCTCAGCGGCGAACTGACTCATGTCGGTGGAGTGCTCGAGACGTTTGACCGTATCGGCGGGAAGAAGATTGCGATTGGTCGCGAGCCAAGACTCACGCACCACATGGGCGATCTGTTCGGAGTCGTCAGCGCTGGCAGGCCGAATTTCGACAGTTGTCATTGCGACTCCCCTCCGCAAAGCACGAATCCTCGGAAGTTAGTTCGCTCCGGTTGCTGTCCGGTTAATCGACTTAACTCAGCGCCGAAAAAAACACGCGGGCAAAAAAGCAAAAAGCGGAGCAGGTCATGCTCCGCTTTCGGATCTCGTCGCGTGGCGCGTGGCTCGACTAGAAGCCTTCGCGTTCCAGACGCTTACGCTCCAGCTTGCGCGCGCGGCGCACGGCTTCCGCCTTTTCGCGAGCCTTCTTCTCAGAGGGCTTCTCGTAAGCCTTACGGAGCTTCATTTCACGGAAGATGCCTTCGCGCTGCATCTTCTTCTTCAGGGCTTTGAGCGCCTGATCGACGTTGTTGTCGCGGACAATGACTTGAACCAGGGTACGTCTCCTCTTGTGGACCTAAGCCAGGACGGCCGAACTCGCGGCCGGTTAGGCCCCGCTGAGGGGCGAGCCTATATCATATGGTCTAGGCCCTTGAAAAGCGCCGCAATGGTGCGATCTTGGGAAGGGCCCTATAAAGCCCATCCTGTTGTTTTTCTGCCATAAGGACCGCCTCGCGGATGCCCGTCTTGCCGATTTCCCGCATGGGAGCCCAGGTCCTGAGGGATCGGGCCGTCGAAGTGGACCTTGCGGACCCGACCCTGCCGGCCTTGTTGAGTTCCATGGTCGAGACCATGGACGCCGCCCACGGCATCGGTTTGGCCGCGCCCCAGGTTGGGGTGGGCAAGCGGGTCGTCATCTTTTTCGTGCCCGGCGCGCGTAACGATGGTGTCGATATTCCGGTGACGGCCATGCTGAACCCGGTGATCGAGCCGCTGGGTTCCGAGCAGGCGGAGGACTGGGAAGCCTGCCTGTCGGTCCCCGGTCTGACCGGCCGCGTACCGCGGTGGACCGCGATCCGCTACACCTTCCAGGACCTGAACGGACAGACCCATGTCCGAGAAGCGCAGGGCTTCCACGCCCGGGTCGTCCAGCATGAATTCGACCACCTCGACGGAATGCTCTATCCGATGCGTATGACCAATATGGCCTCTCTCGCTTTTGGTGACGTGCTCCAGGCTGAGGCCAAGGCGCGGGGGCAGGTCATCGAACTCGACGAGGAAGGAATTGTCCCGGAATGACTCAACCCGACCGCCGCCCGGATGACGACACCCGTGACGCCCTGATCATGGCTGTGCTGCCCCATGTACCGTTCGACGGTTGGGGGCCGGTCGCGTTAAAGCGCGCGGCGGAGAGCGCCGGCCTCGCGGCCGACGTCGTACCGCGCCTGTTCCCGGACGGAGCGACGGGTGCGGTGACGTACTTTATGGCCATGGCCGATAGGTTAATGGTCGAAGACCTCGCGCCGATGGACCTCACAAAGCTTAAGATCCGCGAGCGCATCGCGACGGCGATCAAGGTGCGTCTGACGCGCTGGCAGCCGCATCGCGAGGCGGTGCGCCGGGCGCTGGCGATTGCGCCGTTCCCGCCCTTGGCCCCACGTGCGCTGTCGGGTTGGTACAAAACAGTCGATGCCATATGGCGCGCGATCGGCGACAAGTCGATCGACTTTTCGTTCTACACAAAACGCGCTTTACTTGCAGGAGTTTACGCGTCGGCGTTGCTATATTGGCTTGAGGACCGTAGCGATGAAAGCGCGGCCAGTTGGGCCTTCCTCGACCGTCGCATTGCCGACGTCATGCGCATCCCGAAGCTGCGCGGCGAGGTGACCGAGGCATTGAAGGTGGTCCCCAATCCCGTCCGCATCGCCCGCCGCATTTTCGAGCGCGTCGAGCGCAATTGGTCTGTGCGCGGTCCGCGTCAATCTTAACCGTTAGGCTGCAGCAGTTCTTCAAACCTTGATCTTGTCGCCTCCGGAAGCGGGCGTTATGTGAGGGGCGTGGGACCACGTTCCCACCCCGATTGTCGGGTGTTCAAGACCGGGACGGCCCGGCAGCCAAAGGAGGCTGCTTATGGCCTGGGTCGCTCTTCTCATCGCCGGTCTGCTCGAAGTCGTCTGGGCTTATGCGATGAAGCTGTCGGACGGCTTCACGAAGCCGGCACCGACCGTAGTCACCATTGCGACCATGATCGCCAGCTTCGGGCTGCTGTCCTATGCCATGCGGTCGCTGCCTCTGGGCACGTCCTACATGATCTGGACCGGCGTCGGCGCGGTCGGCGCGTTCCTGGTCGGCGTTCTCGTCCTGGGCGAGGCCTTCACCGTCTATCGTGCGCTGGCGGCCGTGCTGATTGTCTCGGGTCTGGCCCTGATGAAAGTCGCAACGCCTAGCTAGGCTTGAACCGTCGTGCCTTCAGCCAGCATGGCGTCGATGGTTGCCTGGTCCAGGCCGCCTTCCTTCAGGATCTCGACGCTGTGCTCGCCCAGCCGGGGCTGGTGGCGCTGGATGCCGGCGGGCGTTTCCGAGAAGTTGATCGGGAAGGCCGGACTGCGCAGCTTGCCCTCGGTCGGGTGGTCGATCGTCTTCCAGAACCCGGTCGCGACCAGGTGTGGGTCGTCGATCAGTTCGTCCGGGGTGTTCACCCGGATGGTCGGGATGCTGGTCGTACCGAAAATCTCCAGCCATTCGGCGGTCGTCTTGGCCGGCATGGTCCGGGCGATCTCGCGGTAGGTGTCGTCGATATGGGCGACCCGGGCCGCCAGGTTGGCGAACCGGGGATCGGCCAGCAGGTCGGGCCGTTCGGCCAGTTTGCAGAACAGGTCCCAATGGGCGTCGAGGTAGGGAAGGATGGCGATAAAGCCGTCCTTTGTCGGGTAGGCCTTACGCTCCTTGCTGAGCAGGCGGCCGTATCCCGCCGACCCCATCGCCGGGTCGAAGGTCTGGCCCCAGAGGTGCTCGGCCATGACCCAGCTGACCATGGTCTCGAACATGGGGACCTCGAGTTCTTGGCCCTGGCCGGTGCGCTCACGATGGAACAGGGCGGCCAGCACGCCCTGGACGGCGGCCATGGCGGTGGTCTTGTCGCAGACGATGGTCGGCAGGAAACGTGGCTCGCCGAGGACGGCGTTGTTCAACATAGCCAGACCGCTGGCGCCCTGAATGGAGTCATCCATCGCACCCTTGTCGCCGTAGGGTCCAGCCTTCGCAAAGCCGTAGGTGCCGCAGTAGATGATCCGTGGATTGACCTGCTTCAGGGCCGCGTAATTGAGGCCCAGTTTGTCCATCGCCTGGGGGCGGTTGTTGTGGACAAAGACATCCACGGTCTTGGCCAATTCGAGCACGGCCATGACGGCTGATTTCTTTTTTAGATCAAGGACAATGCTGCGCTTGTTGCGATTGCAGGTGAGGTACAGCGCGGGCATGTTTTTGGTCGCGCTGTGGGCCCCGAGCTTGCGGTTTGAGTCGCCGTAAGGGGCCTCGACCTTGATGACCTCGGCGCCCATGTCGCCGAGCATTTGGCAGGCCCAGGGGCCTAAGACCACGGCTGTTAATTCAAGTACGCGAACGCCGTCGAGGGGGCCTGGCATACTAGTGGGCTTTCGGGCGGACGATGTTCACGTGTCCCATCTTCCGACCCGGGCGGGCCTCGGCCTTGCCGTACAGATGCACCCGGGCGCGCGGGTCGGCATAGTAACGGCCAAGGTCGTTCACGTCGTCGCCGATCAGGTTGACCATCGTTACGTCCGCGACCGGCTCCGGGGCGACCAGCGGCAGGCCAACGGCTGCCCGCACCAGCATCTCGAACTGATCGGCGCCGCCGGCGTCCATGGTCCAGTGACCGGAGTTGTGCGGGCGCGGGGCCATCTCATTGCAGAGCAGGCGACCGTCGCGGGTGACGAACATCTCCACCGCCAGCAGGCCGACGAGGTCCAGCGCGGTCGCCGCGCGGCGGGCGATCTCCGTGGCTTGCGCCGCCAGGGCAGGTGGGATTTTTGCCGGCACGGTCGAGGTGGCCAGGATGTGGTTGGCGTGGTCGTTTTCCGTGACAGCGAAGCTCACGCAGGTGCCGTCCAGGCCCCGCGCGGCGATCACGGAGACTTCAGACATGAAGTCGACAAAACCCTCCAACACTGCGTAAGGGCTCACGTTATTGGATTTTTGATCGCCACCAATCTGCGCCCAAGCGGTCGCGGCGTCTGAGGGCTGTTTGATCTTCGCCTGACCCTTGCCATCGTAGCCAAAGCGCGCGGTTTTCAGCACCGCCATCGGCGGGATGTCGCGCAGGGCGGCTTCGAGTTCGGCCAGGCTGTCGATGGGGCGCCAGGGCGGCGTGGCGGCGCCGATCTCGGCGAAGAAGGTCTTCTCCTTGGACCGGTCCTGGGCGACGTCGAGCGCGCGCCAGGACGGACGGACGGGCCCGTGCTCGGCCAGGTAAGCCACGGCACGGGCGGGGACGTTCTCGAACTCGAAGGTGATCGCATCAACTGCGTCGGCAAAGGCGGCGAGAGCCGTCTCGTCCTCGTAGGCGGCGACGGTCGAGGCGGTCGCGACCTGTTCAGCCGGGCTATCGGCCTCGGGGCCGTAGACATGTGTCCGGTAACCCAGACGGCTGGCGGCCAGGGCGAGCATCCGGCCTAGTTGGCCGTTTCCCAAAATGCCAAGGGTCGCTCCCGGCGGGAGCGGGGAAAGTCCGCGAGCGGCGGTCATTAGGCAGTTGGATCCTCGGAAACGGCGGCGGTCTGGCGGGTGCGCCAGGCATTCAGCCGCTTGGTGAGGGCGGGATCGTTCAGCGCCACAATCGATGTCGCGAGAAGACCGGCGTTCTTGGCGCCGGGGCTGCCGATGGCGAGGGTGCCAACCGGAATGCCGCCCGGCATCTGCACAATTGATAGTAGACTATCCATACCCTTGAGCGCCTTGCTCTCGACCGGCACGCCGAGCACGGGAAGGGATGTCATCGCGGCCGTCATGCCCGGAAGGTGAGCCGCGCCACCGGCGCCGGCGACGATCACTTTCAGGCCGCGATCGGCGGCGGACTTCGCATAGTCGTAAAGACGTTCGGGCGTGCGGTGGGCTGAAACCACGCGTGCTTCGTAGGGGACGCCGAGTTCTTTCAGGATGTCGGCCGCATGCCGCATGGTCTCCCAATCCGACTTGGAGCCCATGATGATACCGACCAGGGCTTTGCCCCGTTCTGCTCGGGCGCTCTTGCCCGTCGCTTTCGCCGCCTTGGCCATGCCATCCCCCGCGAAAGCGCGGCACTTTATCGACCCTGAGCTGCTCCGGCAAGCGACCGTCCGCTGGGTAACGGCTCACTTCCTGAAATCCGTTAACCACCTTTTGGGAAGCGGCGGCCGATAACTAAGCGGTAGGCATAGGAGCCGAGATCGGTGGCTAAGGGCGTTTACAAAAATAAGGTCCGGGACGGCACAGAGTATGCCGCGATCGACTATGGGACCGGCCCCATCGAAATCCCCAAGTACAAGTATGAGCAGCGCGCCTACAAGCCGCCGTACGACCAGCTCATAACGCGCGCGGCCTATGAGGCCCAGCAAGCCGCCGCGGCGCCGCCGGAAGCTGAAGCTCCCAAAGTTGAGGCGCCGAAGGTTGAGGCCCCCAAGGCTGAAGCTCCAAAGGTCGACGCGGCGAAAGTCGCGCCGCCCAAAGTCGCGCCGCCCAGAGTCGAGCCCCCCAAAGTCCAGCCTTACAGGGCCGGCTACCTGCCGCCCAGGCGGTAACTTTTTAACAACGCCCTGGCGATAGAGTTCAGCTTCAAGCCGCGAGGCCCGGCCCAATAAACCTAGGTCCGTGATCCATGCAGGCAGCGCATTCCATGCCAGACATTCCTCAGCCAACCGGCTTGCCGGGGGTCGATACGCGAACTGACCGTCGCAGACAGGGTGGCGGCGATGGGCGTAGCCCCGCAGCGCGTCGTGCTGCTGAAACCTATCAGGAAGCCGACCGCGCGCGCCCGTTCGATGACAGCGTCACCATCATCGGCATTCCCATTGAGCAGATTACGAACTCGACCCGCGCTGCGCTTGCGGGATTGGTCGCCGAGAACGCGACCCTGCGCGCGCAAGTCCGCCGGCTCGAGACCCGCCTGCCGGCCGGTGCCGCGCCGGCGATGCTCGACCGTGAACCATTCTTGGCGAGCTTCACGGAGTTGACGGGGACCCCGGCAGGGCCGGGACTGGCGTGGAGCCTGTTCCTCATTCACGTGGAGACGTACGAGGATATCCGCCGGAGCAGCGGCGTGTTGGCCGCCAACACGGTGCTTGCGGATGTCGGCCAACGGTTACGCGATGTGCACCTGACATGGCCGGTCGAAGGACCGGCAGCGACGACAGTGCCTATGGCATGCCTCGGCGCGATCGGTGGTTTGACGCTCGTCGCGCTGGCTTCGACGCCGCTCGACGCGGAACTCCCTGTGCTGTGCCATCAGATCCGCGATCAACTGAGCGCCACGGGCTACGATGTCGCCGGTCTCAGCATGGCGCTCGCGATGAAGGTCGCGGGCGCGACGATCAGCCGCGCGGAAAGTCCCTTGCTGGCGATCGCGCGCGTCGATCATCTGACGCGGGGACCGCAGGCCGTCGGATAGTCGTTAGGCGATGATGTCGGGGATCAGCGAATTGCGCAGCTTCGCGATCTGATCCTTGAGCGCGAGCTTGCGGCGTTTCAGTCGTCCCAGCTTGAGCTGATCGAAGTCGGTTTGCTGACTGACGCCCTGGATCACGTCGTCTAGATCGCGATGCTCGATCTCAAGCTCTGTCAGCTTCGCTCTCAACTGTTCTTGATCCGTCTCAGGCATGGCGGGGCATTCAACTCTTTCTACCGCCGGAAGATATGAGGCGCGGCGTCACACCGCTAGGTCGGCAGGCGCACGTACGGGACTTGCACGGGCGTCGTATGTTACACCGCGCCATGCACCGGCGCCATAACGTCGCCGTGACGGGCGATATTGAGGGCCAGGAAAGCCCCGGAAACTGCGGCCCGACTCCGGAGACGTACGCCGCCGCCGCCGGGGGCAAAGAGGTGCCGCCAAGCGGCCCGCTGCGCCTGCCGAAAGCGCGGAAATCCGCCGCTTAGCGCCAAGCCCTGGAACTGCCTCGGCGAGGGGCGTAGCATCGTCATCTCACTGAAACCGAACCCGGAGGTAAGTGGATGCGTATTGATGCGAGGACCGAGGCCCTAAAAGCCAAACATGCGGAAATCGAGGTCGACCTCACCAATGAGGAAAGACGACCTATTCCAGACTTCGCTATGGTCCAAGAGCTCAAGAAGCGAAAATTACGCGTCAAGGACGAGCTGCAGCGTTTTGCGCCACCGACTGACGCCCATCATCCACAATAATAGCCAAGCCACCGGAACAACGCGGACACTCGGCCGCGCCGGAATGGAAGGGTAGGATCCCCCAGACGATTTAAGGCCCACCATGCCCGTAGGTGGGCCTTAATTTTTCCAGACCGTCGCGGACTAAAAAAACGCCGGCTCCTTTTGGGGGCCGGCGTTTTTATTACTCATGCGAGTTGCTTGAACAAACTACGGGGCAGGCGGTGCGCCACCGTTTTCGTTCGACGGCGCGGAGGGCGCCGCAGCGTCTTCCGGCATTTCGTCGTCGGCCGCATCGATCATCGGATCGTCCGCGGTCGGTGTCGGCGCATTGGCAGCCGCAGTTGCACGTGCAGCGGCGCGTTCGGCACGTTCCTTTGCCTTTTCGCGCGCTTTCACGCGGCGCGACGCGATGATGACGGCCTTCTCAAGATCGGGCTCGGAGCAGAGACCCAATGTCACCGGGTTCTGCGGCTTGATGTTCGTCGCATTCCAGTGCGTACGGTCGCGCACGCTGGCGATCGTCGGCTTCGTGGTGCCGATCAGACGCGCGATCTGCGCATCAGTCAGTTCCGGGTGATGCTTGATCAGCCACGAGATCGCATCGGGGCGATCCTGACGCTTCGACACCGGCGTATAGCGCGCGCCTTTCGCCCGCGCCTTCGGCAGCGGGATGTCGGACTTGTGCATCTTCAGCATGACCGCCGGATTGGCCTGCGCGCGGTCGAGGTCTTCCTGCATCAGCTGTCCGCTGGTGATCGGATTGACGCCGACGATCCCGATCGCGACTTCGCCGTCGGCAATCGCCTGGATTTCGAGTTCATGCATGCCTGTGAAGGCCGCAACCTGCTCGAACGACAACGAGGTGTTCTCCACCAGCCAAACGGCTGTCGCCTTGGGCATTAATGGCAACGCCATGGAACTATCCTTTCAAAGCAACGAACTGCCCTTGCCTTGGCTAAAACGTAAGCAGCCTTCGGCAGGTCCGGTCCTGGACCGGCCAACCCAACAGGGTCGGTCATGCGAGTGAGTACTGCGGTATATATCGGTTTTGGCGCGAGCGGGTCAAACGCTCCCGCCTTCAAAACGTCAAGTATTTGATTTAAAATAACGTTTAGGGCGTGGTCAGGACGATTTTGCCGATGTGACCGCTGCTTTCCATCAAGGTATGGGCCTCCGCGGCCGAAGCGAGCGGGAAGGTTGAATCGATCACGGGCTCGATCAGTCCCATGGACAGCATCGGCCAGACCTTGGCGCGCAAGGCGGCGGCAATCGCGCCCTTAAAAGAAAGGTCGCGCGCCCGCAGGGTCGATCCGGTCAGGGTCAGCCGCTTGAGCATGACCGGCATCAGATCGACGTTGACCTTCGAGCCATTGAGGAAAGCGATGTTGACCAAACGTCCGTCGGCCTTCAGGACGGCGATATTCTTGGCGGTGTACTCGCCGCCGACCATGTCCAGCACGACATCGACGCCCTTGGCGGGGCTGTCCTTGATCGCATTCACGAAGTCCGTGGTCTTGTAATCGATGGCGAGATCCGCGCCGAGCACGCGGCAGGCTTCGCACTTTTCCTCGCTGCCAGCGGTGGCGATAACTTTCGCGCCAAAGACTTTGGCAAGTTGGATGGCCGTGGTGCCGATGCCGCTGGTGCCGCCGTGCACGAGTAGGGTCTCGCCGGACTTGAGCGCGCCGCGCTCGAAGACGTTGTGCCAGACCGTGAAGAACGTCTCGGGTATCGCCGCCGCATCGACGTAAGCGAAGCTCTGCGGGATCGGGAGACAGCAATTGGCAGGGGCAGTCGCGTATTCCGCATAACCGCCGCCGGCGATCAGCGCGCAGACGCGCTCGCCGATGGCTGGGGAGGTGACGCCTTCACCCACGGCCACCACATCGCCTGCGACCTCGAGGCCCGGAATGTCGGAGGCGCCCGGCGGCGCCGGGTAAAGGCCCTGGCGCTGAACCACGTCCGGCCGATTGACGCCCGCGGCGCGCACGGCGATCAGCACTTCGCCGGCTTGGGGATAGGGTACTGGGCGTTCCGCGGGAACGAGGACTTCGGGACCACCCGGCTTGCTGATCTCGACGCAGCGCATCTGGGACGGGATGGTCATCTTGAAGGGGTTCTCCGAAACCGCAGCGCTGGTGTATAGGGCTTGAATCGAGTTGCCGTCCAGCACAGGACCCAAGGATAACGCGCCATGGACACCGATGATCTCGACGCGCCGCGCAAAGCTCAGCCCAAGAGGGACCTGAGCCGCTTATCGGTCGGTGATCTGCAGGAATATATCAGCGAACTGAAAGCCGAAATCGCGCGGGCCGAGGAGTTCATTGCGAAGAAGGGGGCCGCCCGCAAAGGCGCCGAGAACTTCTTCAAAAGCTGAGAGCGCCTGCCGGCCGTGACCCCGGAATTAGTAAGTGCCGTCGCTCATCCATGTGACGACCACTTTACCGGTACGCCGCTCCGTCACCCGGAAACCATTTGCGCCGCAGTCCGCATCCCGTGTCGCGAACACGCGATGGCCCGCCGTAAAGGCTACGGCCGGCGTGCCGACGTCCACTTCGCTGCTCGTAACCGCTTTGATCACGCCGCCGGGGCCGCGGTGAATAAGATCAACGACATATTCCATAAAGCATTCTCCTATGACTTGGACGTCCGGGCCCTACGCCGGATCAGTTCGCACGAACGTCGTCGCCGACGGCGCGAGGCATGACCAAAATGATTTCCGCCTGCCGACTCTGGCTTGCCGAGGCGGCGCGCGCGAGTCCCGTGGCGACAATCGTATTCTTCACATTCGTGTCGGTCTGAAGCGCGCGCTTTACTGATTCCGCGCGCTCGAGTGAAAGCGATGCATTGCTTTGCGTGCGTTTGGGGCCATCGCCCTGCGCCTCGACGCGCACAGCCACCGCTGGGTGCGCACGTAGGTAGTTCTGCAGAATCACGAGACGCGCGACGTCGGCGCTTGTGAGGAATAGGCCATCGACCTCGAACGCGATGTCCCGGATGACCGAGACTTCCTCGCGATGCTGATCGTTCAGGCGGCCGGTTTGCAGATCGTACTGGGAAAGAGCCGCGCGCATGACATCGCGATCGTTCGCAGGACGCGCCGCCGGTGCCGCGACCACTGCAGGTTTGATTGAGTTAGGTTGTGCGGCGATTTCAGTGCCGCATCCGGCGACAGCCATGGCCGCGATGAGCAGTGCGACCGATTGAATTGCTCTCATGAGAATTCCTTGTGAGGCGCGTTCGGCATGAGGACAAATCCGCGGCGTGCTCGCCGGTTCGTTACGGGGTGGTGGACTACTTGTCCTGACGAATGCACGACGGACCGATCAAGGAAGACCAGGCCGTCGCTCAGGGCACTGCCGGAAAGCGACAATGGAAATTGTCGTACGTTCGTCCAGCGGCGCCGAAGGCGAACAAGCCTTCAGCGATTTCCCCGAAATCTGGCAAACGGAAGTGAAAGCTGCACCGGCAAAACGTCGGCCGCCGGACGACCTGAGAAGTTCTCAGCGGCACGAGTGCAGCGGGAAACGAGTGCTAGCGCCGCCAAGGGTCGATGCGCCGGGCCAATATCGAGCCCGGGCGGCAGGAACGCAAGGGCATTCGCCTCATTTGCGGCCAATTACAAGACTATCCGGCCACTTACGCCGCGCAGTTGCATCCGAACGGTCGCGACACCATACAAGGCGGCGTTCCCCTCATCGTCGAATCTCGCACCTCTCAGTCGCAGAGCTGATGCTTGGCGATGTGACCAATATTCCTCGATCCGGCCTAAGGCCCATTGTGCCGACCTCGTCCATCCAAGGTTCTGAAATTCTCGGAACAGCCCTGCTAATCGGTGGGGCGGCCGTATGGATTTGGATTGTCGCGCACCTCATCAACAACAGGCGCAAAGCCCAACATGCGTTGCGCCTTTTGCAATGCGACGTCAGTGCTAGGGGCTAATTCAATGGCGCTGGCCGGCTGGATGGTGCTCGGACTCATTGTGGGGCTCGTTCCCCTCGATGGTCATCGCGAGAATTGGACAACCCTCGTTCTCAATCCGGTGATAGCGATCGCCGGCGCCGTGCTGGGAGGGTGGGCCTACACACAGGCCGTTCTCACGGGCGGTACTCTTGGAAGCATGGGCATAGCGGGAGCGGGCGGGATTCTGTTCCTTACCGCCTATCGGATGATGCACCGGTGGGCGCAAGACCGCCGATAATTGCTGTGCGGTGACGGCCGCGCTTCATTACATGCGCTAACGCGCGAGATTAAAGGTTCGCGATCTCGTTCTTATGGGCATCGGTGTATGCGATTTCATACAGCGGCCGTGCCTGCTGGATGCCCTTCATCTGGAACGCACCACGCGGGATGAATCCGACCCGCTGTCCTTTGCACGCATCGACAATCGCGCGCGTGACCCAGGCATTGGCTGGTGTGCAGACGCTGCACACACGCGCGGTCATTTGCACCGCGGCGCCAAAGAAATCGTTATCCTCTTCGACCGCTTCGCCGATATTGATGCCAATGCGGATGGTGAACGCGGTCGCCGGATTGGCTGCGTTATGCGCGGCGAGTTCCTTCTGCGCGCGGATCGATGCCTGCACCGCAGCGATAGGCGAGGGGAACGTCGCCATGATGCCGTCGCCGGTGTGTTTTACCTCGCGGCCCTGATAGGCCTGGATCGCGCCGCGCACCGCGGTGTTATGCGCGCGCACAACGCGCTGCGCGCCGGCATTCCCCAGTTGGCTGGTGAGCGCAGTCGAGTTCACGATATCGGTGAACATGAACGTGTATGCCGATGGCACGCTCGGACGCTTCTCCGGTTTTGACCAATCGGCGAGCAGGGCAGTCAGTTCTTCGCTGCCGCCACGTTGACCCGCAAGCTGACGCTGCATTGCGCCGCCGCCCGCTTGGATCATCGCCGCATAGCGCGGATTCTTGCCGTGACTCGCCAGCTCGCCGATGAAGCTGTCCGCGCGGTCGGGCGTGTTGCCGGCGGCTTGCAGACCTTCGCGCAAGATCGCGATCTGCGAGGCTTTCGGCAGCTTCTTGGCCTGACCGATCGCATTGCAAGCGCCTGCGACGTACAGATTCAAGCCGAAGCGCGAGAACGCGTTAAGCTGCGGCTGCTCGCGTGTCGCCGCGCTAAGCGCATCGCGCGCGAAGGCTATCATGCCCTGCCGGGCTTCGTTGTCGGCCTGCGGCGGTTCGGGTTTCTTTTCCGCCGGCTTCGGTGGAGGTGGCGGCGGCGGTGGCGCAGTCACCGTCGGCTGCGGCGCGCGTTCGGCATTAGGAGGTTCCGGCGCCGCTGCGGCTGCCGGTTCGGGTTCAAGGGCAGGCGGCTCTTGCGGCTGATCGTGAACGGCCGTCGCGAACTCGTCCCCGCCGGTGCGATCGGCGATTTCCTCGGCGTCCGCTTGCTCGATGTTCTCGCGCAGATCGTCGATGTTGGCTTGCGCCATTGCGCTCACATCGATGTCGGGTTGATTGCTGGCGGCCTCAATCGACGCGACCTGCATCTTGCGGATCATGTCGGAAGCGCGTGGTGCCGCAGCCTGTTCGGACTTGCGACGGCGGCGGAAGCCAAACTTGATGTCGAACTCTTTGCCAAGGAAGTATAGCGAGTTGAGGACGTAGGACACGACGAAGATGCCCGCGCCGATGGCGGCGGAATCTTCCTGCGGAACCAACTGCAACTGGCTGATGAGAGTGCCGGCTGTGATGACGATCACAAGCGAGATCGCCAAGCTTGCACCGACCACTTTGACAACCTTGCGCGTCAGGCCTTTGGACTTGCCCTTCGCCTTGCGCTTCGGCGGCGGCTTCTTCGCCGTCCGCGGCGCGGATGGAGTGGGGGCACTAGGCTCGGGTTTCTCAGCCCGGCGTGGCGCGACGGGGGCCGTCGGCTTCGGCGGGGATTTTTTCTTCTGCTGCGGCTTTGCGGGACCTTTGCCCTGGCCGCCGCCGAACATGTTTTCCGGGTCGCCGAGTTGCTTGGCCTTTGGGCTTTGCCAAGAGACGACTTCTTCCGAAGTATTCGTCTCCGGATAGAGCGTCTCACGCACGAGACGCACGGGGTAGCCGAGCGTTTTGTCGACCTTCTGCGCTTCCGCCAACGCGAGGTCGCGCTCGCCGGATTCAAAACTTGCATGAACCGACCAGCGTCCGTTTTGGAAGTAGTAGATTTCGAAGGTATCGCGCGCCATGACCCGATCGGACCCGGCGCTCCGCGCCAGACATTTCTAGAGATCGCCTGCCATCTGCACACCCCTGCGCGGACGTTACGACGATCAGTTTTTGGGAAACGCCAGCTCCACGGGAGCCGCGGTCCCGTTCTAATATTCCACCGATTTTCGCTAAATATGCCTTAAGTGCGCGGGGATAAAGTCGCCCGCGAGGCAAAACAAATCAACTTAAGGTTGTTGATGTGGGCGCTTCGGTGGCATTCGGAATCCGCACCGCATCGTCGCGATTGGGGATGGCTTCAGCCGGCAGCATGGCGTCGCCGAGTAAGCGCTGAGCCGAGGCATCGCCGACGATTTCGCCATCGAGCGTAACCGCGAGCAGCGTCCGGACGCGCTCAAGCACGCTGGCGGTATCGCGCGGCACCCCAGGCTCCGTGACCGGACCTTCAACCACCACCGTGGCCGTGCCCGGTCCTGCCGCCGCGGCGACACGTGTCTGGACAGCCCGGGCAGCAGTGAACGCGGATTTCACATTATTGAATCGGGCCAGACTGCCGGCACCGTCGTGCGGGACCAGGTCGCCGTGCTGTTCTTGAACAGCGGCACGAACGATCGCCTGCTGCAGCAGCAACCCGGCCGTGGGCTCACCGTCGGTCAGGCTTTCATCGCGCGCGATCGAGAACAGATAAAATTCCGGTGGCGGCGCGAGGACGCGCGCCGTGCTCGGGAAGCGCCACAAGGAGATCGCCTGTTGGATCATGCGGTCAACGTCTCGGCCGCCGTCGACATAGTGCTTGATGGCCGCGCGGCCGGACTCAAGGAGAGGCTGTGCGTTCTCGGCCGACATGCTGGCTTCGTAGTTGCCCAGGAAGGATTCGATTACAGCCGGCTTGCTGCCGGACTCGCGCAAGACTTCCGCGAGTAGAGCCATCGCGCCGGCCTCGCTCACGGGGCTGGTTTCGACAAGACCGCGCACGGCGCCCGACAAAAGCAGCGCTATGCCACGGCGTGTCACCGGATCGTCGCGATGCGAGCGCATGATGGTGGGGATCACGACATCGACCGCGAAGCGGCGGAGGATAATGCGTTCCAGCGCCAGTCCCGCAGGCACATCCGCGATATTTGCGGGCGTAAAGGAAACGTCTGAGTCGTCAAGTTCCGGCGGCCGGCTTTCGACGTCCGCGGCTTTCTTTGCCGCTGCGGCTTCGGCCTCGGCAGCGGCCTTCTTCTTCGCGGCCTTGGCCTCTTTCGCTTCTTTGGCCGCTTGTTCCTCGGCGAGCTTTGCCTTTTCCCACGAGGGGATCGGCATCGGATCGGGCTCTTCGTCCTCGAACGACGGCGGCGGTTGCAGCTGCGAGGGCTTGAGCAGATCGGCAGCGGGCTTCGGCTCGGCTTCGCGACGTGCGGGCCTGCGTTCGGCGACCACCTGCCACGGTGCACCCGACGGAGAGGGACGCATGCCCCGCGCCATGGCGCGACGGGGCGGGAACTTCGGCGCCGCCGGCTTGTCTGCATTCTCCCACATCTCGGCGACCATCTGATGCAGACGCCAGTGCGCGCGCGATGTACGGCGGAAGACGTATGAGAAGATCAGTAGGTACGCGATCGTCAAAATGATCGTGCTGTTGCTCGGCTCGATCTCAAGCTGAAGCGCGGCGCGATGCATCGCCACGGACAACGCTGCGGTGAGCGCCGAAGCAACGAACAGACCAACGCCGAGCGCGACGATCAGGCGCACATTGCGGAGCACCGGCACCATCTTCTGCGCGCGCCGACGTTCCGCCAGCGGCGCGGCCGGGCGACCGGCCTGTACGACGACCGGGGATGTCTGTTTCCGTCGGGAGTTCATGGCCTGAAGGGCACGTGCCTTCGGGCTGAGATAGGTGGTGACTTCTTCGTTCTCGTTGACGTCTGGCCAATAGGTATCGCGCACCACCTTGGTGGCGCGGCCGGTGTCACTCTCGGTGCTGGAGGCGTCGTTGATCGCATCCACGCGCTGAGCGCCGCGATACCGGGCGTGGAGGTACCACTGCCCTTGGGTTAGCACATAGACCACGTATTGAACGATGCCGCGCATGATGCCCGTCGCGAGTGTAGTCGTCAGCGGGAACCGCTACATCTAGACACGCCTAGGCGGCGATCCTACCACATAGGAACGCGCGGCCGACCCAAAAGGATGCGCGGCCGTCGCGATTTTCTATTGATAGTAGGGACTTGGATGCCGCGTACGCAGCATCCAATTCGGCAGAAGGCCTACTTCTGCTTCTGCGTACCCAGCAAGCCCTTGAAGCGCTTGTTGAATTTCGCAACCTGACCACCGCTGTCGCTGATGCGCTGGACGCCCGTCCAGGCTGGGTGGACCTTCGGGTCGATTTCGAGGCGCAGGACATCCCCCGCTTTACCGTACGTGCTGCGGGTCTTGTACTCGGTACCATCGGTCATCTGGACCGTGATCTCGTGGTAGTCGGGATGGCCTTCTTTCTTCATCTCACACCTCGGTGCTCCGCAGCGATGCCGGGTTTTGCGGCATCTTCGGGCGGGCAGCAGGCGGCGCTTATAACGGCTTGGCGGGCCAGGGGCAAGAGTGCCGAAACGGGGCTTAACCTGCGGGCGCTGCTGGATTTTAGCTTAGCGCTGGTCGAGTTTGAGTTCGATACGGCGGTTCCGGGCCCGCGCGCCGACGGAATTTGCGGGATCGATCGGCTGGAATTCGCCAAAACCGGCTGCCGCCAGGCGCTCTGCCGGGACGCCCTGGGTGGTCAGGTACTTCACCACGGCGACGGCCCGGGCGGTGGAAAGCTCCCAGTTGGACGCAAAGACGCCGCCCGTGATCGGCACGTTGTCGGTGTGACCGTCGACGCGCAGCATCCAGTTCACCTCGGGCGGGATCTGCTTGGCGATATCGAGCAGCGTTTTGGCGAACGCGGCGAGCTGCGCTTTGCCGTTGGGGCCAAGTTCAGCCGATGCTGGTGTGAACAGCACTTCCGACTGGAACACAAAGCGGTCGCCGACGATCGACACACCGGGGCGCGTCTGCAGGATATCGCGCAACCGGCCGAAGAATTCGGAACGGTAGCGTTGAAGTTCCTGCACGCGGCCGGCCAGCGCGCGGTTCATGCGGCGGCCCAGATCCGAGATTTGTGCTTTCTGTTCGGCCGACAACTTGTCGGAGGCATCGAGGCTGGTGGCTAGGCGGTCGAGTTCCTGCTGCAGGTCCCGCAACTGCTGACTCATCAGGGCCGCTTGCGCCTCTGCCTGCACGGACGCCTGCTTCTCCTTGCTGACGTCGGCGGTGCGTTCTGCCAGTTCCTTGTCCAGCTGCGAACGGAATGCTTCCAGCGCTTTGATCTTTTCCTGCAGCAGGGCGAGTTCCTGCACTTGCTTGGCGATGGTCGCCTGATTGAGTGTGTTGGATTCCGTCGCTGCGGTCAGGTTCTGGCTAAGCTTCGCATTCTCAGCCGCGCGCGCATCGGCCTCGGCGGTCTTCTCGGCGAGCTTGGTGCTGGTCTCGACCTGCAGCAGCGACAGCGCGTCGAGATTCGTCTTGGTGTCGACGAGTTCCGTTGTCAGCTTCGCGATGTTCGCTTCCAGCTCCGTATGCGCTTGCTTCTCAAGCGCCAACTGGCTGGCGAGTTCCGAAAGCTGTCCCGTCAGCTGGCCAAGTTGCTTGTCGCGGCCGGAGAGGGCCGTGCTCAGGAACACCTGGCCCAGCACAAATACCAGCAGCACGAACATGACAATGATGAGCAGCGTCGACAGCGCATCGACCCACCCTGGCCAGATGTCTACCGTGCGCTTTGCGCGGCGGGCGTATGCGGGCATGGCTATGCCGCGCTGTCGCGGCCGGTGTTGCCGCCAAGGCCGGCTATGGTACGCGCAAGCAGTTTGATCTCGGCGCGGATGTCACGGATGGTTTCGTCACGCCCGGTCTCGACGGATGTCGTGAGGCGGCCCAGCAGATTGTCGATGCTGCGAATGTGGCCCCGCGTCGCGTCGTCGAGCGCGCCGCTTTGCGGGCCTTCGAAATTGCCGAGTTTGGCGACCACATCGCCCAGATGACGAATGATCGGCGTCAGCTCGCGCTGGTTCTCGGCGAGGCGCAGCAATATATGCTGTTCCGCGCGCATCTGGTCCGCCAGGATCGCGAGCTTACCATTCATTTCCGCGAACTGCTGGTTCGCGTCGGTGCGCGCCTGCTCGCTGCGCGCGATGATGGTGACCAGATCCTGCAGGCGCTCGGCGGTCTGTTCGAGCAGGGCTTCGGTGTAGACCGAAACACTTTGATCGCCTTCGTTCGAGCCCGACGACAGACGGGTGATGCTCGACAGCCATTCTTCCAGTTCGTTGAAGAAAGCGTTCTGCGCTTGCGACGCTTGCAGGTCGAGGAAGCCGAGCAGCAGCGATCCGCCCAGACCGAACAGCGAGGACGCGAATGCCGTGCCCATGCCCGACAGCGGCGACTCAAGGCCTTTCTTGAGGGTGTTGAACATCACGGACAGATCGTCCGTGTTCATCGTCATGTTGTTGATGACGTCGGCGATGGCGCGCACGGTGCCGAGCAGGCCCCAGAACGTGCCGAGCAGGCCGAGGAAAATGCAAAGGCCGGTGAGATAGCGCGCGAGATCGCGGCTTTCTTCGAGGCGTGCGGCGATACCGTCGAGGATGGTGCGCATCGCCGGCGCGCTCAACATGAGACGTCCGCGCTTCTCGCCCAGCATCCGCGCCATCGATGACAGCAGGCGCAGCTCCGGCTGCACGGCTTCGGCGCGCAATTCAGTAAGGGCGGCGGCGGTCTCGCTCGCACTTTCGCGCAGGCGCTCGACCCAGCGTGCTTCGGGGGCGAGCAGGATCACCTGGCGGAAGTTAAGGATCGTGCCGAACAGGATGACGGCGAAGATCACGCCGTTCACGGCCGGATTGACCAGGAAGATCGGAAGGAGCGTGTTGATCAAGAAGGCGCAGCAGGCGCCGACGACCACCAGGAACAACACCATACGCGTGATGTAGCGAGAGGTATCGCTCACCTTGCGCACCTGTTGCAGAAATCAGCTGAGT
Source organism: Rhodospirillaceae bacterium (assembly GCA_947476695.1). Lineage (GTDB taxonomy): Bacteria > Pseudomonadota > Alphaproteobacteria > Rhodospirillales > Rhodospirillaceae > SCTM01. The sequence continues at coordinate 232,324 of CANJRD010000003.1, read as the reverse complement.
TAGCGTCGCGCCGAGAGAACAACATCCACCCGATCCGGGGCGCCGCCGGGATTCTGATCGCCGAGGGCGCGTACTTCGATACGCGTTGAGTCGAGCCCATTATCGATCAGCATTTTACGGACGGCCACAGCGCGTTCGAGTGAAAGGCGGCGTGCGCGGCTTACATTCTTTTCAGGATCGGACGCGTACGAGAGCAACTGCACCCGTAAGGAGGCATCGCTTGCCAGCTTTTGCGTCAGGTCTTTGATGCTTGGGCCGGCTTCGACCGGAATCTGACTGCCGGCGGCGGTGTAGACGATGCTGAGCGGATCGTTCTTCGCGGCGGGAGGCTGCGGCGCGGGCGGCACGGCGGCGACCTGCTGTTCGGACGGTGTCGCCGGCGGCGGCACGACGGCCGGTGCGGTTGCGGGCGCTGCTGGTTTTGGGGCCGGTGCGGCCGCTTGCGGTGCGGGCGCGGGCGGCGCAACGGGAGACGGTGCGGTGCGCGCCGGCGGCGTCAAGGCTTGCGGCGGCGGGACGGCTGGCGTCGGCGTCGCGTTGGCGGTCTGTTGTGGTGGCTTCGGCGCGGGCGGAGCCGCAGGCGTCGCAGCGACTGGCGGTGTCGTCGGCTTCGCAGCGGCCGCAACGGGTGCCGGAGCAGGCGTCGGAGCAGGTGCTGCAGGCGCAGTCGCGGCCTTCGGCGGTGCTGGCGGCGGCGTTTGAGCCTTCTGCGCTTCAGCCTTCTGCGCTTCAGCGTTCGGCGCTTCGGCCTTTTGAATAGGTGCAGGTGCCGGTGCGGGTGTTACGGCCGGCGTCGGCTTCGCGGCAGGTGCGGGCTTTGCGGGCGGCGCCGGGGTGGGCGCGGTCTTCGCGGCAGCCGGCGGGGCCGGCGTGGGAGCGGGGGCCGGTGTCGGTGCGATGGTCGGCGCCGTGTTCGGTGCTGTGGTCGCGGCCGGCGCAACGGCCTTCGCCTGCGTCACTTTCGGCTTCGCGGCCGGACGGCGCACGCTGCGACGCACCGTTTTCGGCGGGCAGGTGCAGGCTTCGCCATTCACCGTGGTGCCGGTGTTCAGCATCAATTTGATCGGGCGGACTTTGCCCGGAACATAGCGCGGTGTGCCCTTGGGCGGCTTCAGGACGACGCGGTTGGCGGTCGGCGGCTGCACGCCGGCTGGCGGCACAAGCAACGTGGCACTGGCCGGCGGATCGAGTACGCCGAAATCGACAATCACGTTATTGGTCTGGGCCAAGGCAGGAACGGCGAGCGCAAGCACACTTGTCAGCACAGCGCCAAACGCACCGCGCCGCCACGAGCTCCGCACAGGGTTTTTTGACCCTGTTGCGGCTTCCAACCCCTCGAGTGAGATGCTTCGCACCGGCTCCCTCCACGTGGCCCGCCTTAACGAGCCTCGCGCCAAACCCCTGAATTCTCGACGCTTTGGGTCGCGCCTATTTTTCTTATCCCCAGGCGGAGACCCTACCTTATCGGAGTCGGGGCGCACAACCGCTTACGCGAGCACGCCTTTGTGAAAATGCCCCCGATACGGCCAGCGGTCAGCTTGGAATTAGCAGTTCCTGCAGCGGCTTATGCAGTTTGGCGTTGGTCGCCAAGACGCTGCCGGTATAGACCGGGTCCTTGCCGCCCGCGACTTCGGTCGCGAAGCCGCCGGCTTCCCTGACCAGCAGCACACCGGCCGCCACGTCCCAGGGCGACAGCCCCGTTTCCCAATAGCCGTCGCAGCGCCCGGCGGCCACGTAGGCCAGGTCGAGCGACGCGGTGCCCATGCGGCGGATACCGGCGACGTTCTCCATCACCCGCCCGAGGGTCTTGAGGTACGGCCCGTGGTGGCCGCGACCCCGGTGCGGAATACCCGTGGCGATCACGGAGTCCCGTAGATCGCCGCGCGACGACACGCGCAGACGGTGGGAATTGAACGATCCACCTTTGCCCTTTTCCGCCGAGAACATCTCGTCGGTGATCGGGTTGTAGATCAGGCCCGCGACGATCTCGTCCTCGTACTCAAGCGCGATGGAGATCGCGAAGTGCGGGATGCCGTGCAGGAAATTGGTGGTGCCGTCGATCGGATCGATGATCCAGCGATAGCGATCGTCTTCGCCTTTGATCTCGCCGCCTTCCTCGTTGAGGAAGCCGAACTTGGGCCGCGCCTTGGAAAGCTCGGTCATCAGGACTTTTTCGGCGCGCAAATCTGCGGCGGAAACGAAGTCCGAGGGACCCTTGCGGCTGACCTGAAGCTGTTCGACTTCGCCGAAATCGCGCTTCAGCCCACGCGCTGCTTTCTCGGCAGCGGCCGTCATGACGTTCATGAGGGCCGAGCGCAGAGCCATAATGAATTACTTCGCGCGTTCGACGTAGGACACGTCTTCGGTATTCACGACGATCTTTGTGCCGGTTTCGATGAAGGGCGGGATCATGACCTTCAGGCCGTTCTCGAGGATGCCCGGCTTATAAGAGGAAGCGGCCGTCTGGCCCTTCACAACCGGATCGGCCTGGACGACCTCCAGGACCACCGACTTCGGCAGCACGATCGACACCGGCTTGCCTTCGATGAAGTCGACAGTGACTTCCATGTTGTCCTGCAGGAACGCCTGGCGTTCGGCGAGGATATCGGCCGGAACCGCGAACTGGTCGAAGGATTCCTTGTCCATGAACGTCAGCTGGTCGCCTTCCTTGAACAGGAAGGTGCACTCCATCTCGCGCACTTCCAGGCGCTCGACGGAGTCCTGCGTACGCCAGCGGCCTTCGCTCTTCACGCCGTTTGCGACATTGCGCATTTCCACCTGAATGAAGGCGCCGCCCTTACCGGGGCGTTCGATCGAGGTCTTGATCACCGACCACTGCTTGCCTTCGTGCTCGATGACCATCCCGCCGCGGATGGTGTTCGCCTGAATCTTCATATGACGTCCGTTGGGTTGGAAAAGCTGAGTTGGATGAGCCGCACGCGAGCCACGGAAAAGGCCGGGCCCAGCGAAAAAAGTCGCGCGGCTTTTAACAGGCTTCCGGGGGTGGGGCAACCGGCGCAGGCGGCCCGTGGGCGGATAACGTGCCGAAATCCCTGGCGATCCGGCCATTTGGCGGGGTACAGCGAGGGACATTATCCGCCGGCAATCCGAGGTCGAAGGCATGCCCACCCCCTGGTGGCACCCCGAGCAAATGGCTAAGCGCCGCCCGGCACTTGAGGCGCGCCGCGCCGCGGTGAAGGCGGTACGCGCCTACTTCCAGGCCGAAGGGTTCCTGGAGGTGGAGACGCCCGCCTTGCAGGTTTCGCCGGGGATCGAGCGGCATATCCATGCCTTTAAGACCACGTTGGTCGCACAGGAGGGCCTCGAACCCCCGAAAGTCCGGTATCTGCATACGTCGCCCGAGTTCGCGATGAAGAAGCTGCTCGCCGGCGGCCTGGAGAAGATCGTCCAACTGTGCCCGGTATATCGCGACGGCGAATGGACCGCGCTCCATCACCCGGCTTTCACCATGCTGGAGTGGTACCGCGCCCAGGCCGACTACACCGCGATCATGGATGACAGCTTGCGGGTCCTGCAGCAGGTGGCCAAGGCCGCGCACCGGTCGCTGGAGACCGATGGTCAATTGCGCTGGAAGGGTCGTGTCTGCGACCCGACGGCGGCGGCGGAGCGGCTGACGGTGCAGGAGGCCTTCGGGCGTATCGGGATCGATTTGCTGGCCACGATCACGGATCACGCGGCGTCGATGCCTGAGCCGGACAAGCTGCGCACGGCGGCGCGCGCGATCGGGGTCACGTCGACGGAGACGGATTCATGGGAGGACATCTTCTTCCGCGTGATGCTGGAGAAGATCGAGCCGTACCTGGGCGCTGGCCGGCCCACGGTGCTCTACGATTATCCCGCCTGTCTGGGCGCGCTCGCCCGCAAGAAGCCGACCGACAGTCGCGTCGCCGAACGCTTCGAGCTCTACGCTTGCGGTGTCGAACTCGGCAATGCGTTCTCCGAACTCACCGACGCCGCCGAGCAGCGCGCCCGCTTCGCGCATGATCGTGCGATGTTTGAGCGCCTGTACGGTGAAGCGCCGCCGCTGGACGACGACTTCCTCGCTTGTCTCGACTTCCTGCCGCCCTGTGCGGGCGGGGCGCTAGGCTTCGACCGCATCGTGATGCTCGCGATAGGCGCAGAACGCATCGAGGATGTGCTTTGGGCGCCTGTATCGACATGAATTGTCACGCGCCGCCGCATTTACGTACGTAACACTCCGCAGATTCGCCACGTTCTCTGCATAGATCTTATGCGGGTTGCAGGCGCGATCCATCGCGTCGCCCGAAGACGATCAACGCGGAGAGCGCTATGAAGCGATCATTGTCGAGTGCGGTCTGTGCGGTCGCGCTGTTCTGCGCCGGTGTTCCGGCGATCACGCTCGCGATCTCCGCGCCCGCGCAGGCACAGTATGCGCGCGTGAGCTTCGACAGCTTCCACGACGAACTCTCTCAGTTTGGCCAGTGGGTATACAGCGACCGCTGGGGATCGGTCTGGGTGCCGGACGCCGGCCCCGACTTCCGGCCGTATTACTCGGACGGCTACTGGGCCAACACCATCGACTACGGCTGGACCTGGATCTCCGATCAGCCGTGGGGTGACATCACCTTCCACTATGGCCGTTGGGTTGACGATCCGTATGACGGCTGGATGTGGATCCCGGGCTACGTTTGGAGCCCGGCGTGGGTGGTCTGGCGCTCGAACGACGACATGATGGGCTGGATGCCGATGCCGCCGGATCGCGACTTCCTGGGCGGGTCGGTGAACATCAGCGGCGGTGGTCTAGGGTTCGCCGTCAACTTCAACAACGCCGATGACTACTACGGCTATCGCACCTGGTACGGGTCCGACTTCGGCCCCGACCAGTTCGCAGGCATGTGGGCGTTCGTAGACGTCAACCGTTTCGGTGATCGCGACTTCCGCCGGTATGCGCGTCCCACGAACTACAATTTCATCCGCAGCACGACCAACATCACCAACTACACGGTTGTGAACAACATCATCGTCAATCGCAGCATCGATCCCCGGCGCTTCGATCGTGCGGGCGGACGTCGCTTCGAGCCCCAGCGCGCGGATCGCGTGCTGCGGAATCCCGGCCGCGTGACAAACGTTGAGGAAGGTCGCCGCGTGGAGCGGCAAATGCGGGATCGGATGCCGCAAGGTAATGGCCGCCTCCGCAGCGCGCCGCGACCGAACGAGATGGTCGCCAATGCGCTGTCCGACCGTCGCCCGGATCGCGGTGGCGGCGGACCGGGTCGCTTGCAGACCCGTCAGGATGTCGAGCGGGCATCCTTCGGCAATCAGCAGGGCGGCCTGCCGGATGATCGCCGCGGTCAGGTCGGTGGTGACGAGCGCAAGGCGCGCGATCCGCAGCGTCAGGAAGGGCGCGTGCGCGACCAGCGCGAGGCTCAGGATCGACAAGGTCTGCAGCGTCAGGCGCAGCAACGTCAGGAACAAGAGCGCGTCGCGGATCAGCAGCGTCAGCAACAGGAACGCACACCCGGTGATCGTAAGGACGCCGACCTTAGTGATAATGATCGCGGACGTTCCGGTTGGGATCGTAGCCCGAAGATGCGTCAGGAGCAGGGTCGCTTCGCGCGGCAGCGCGCGGGACAGCAGCAAGATCAGGCACAGGCGCAACAGAGCCAACAACGTCAACAACAAGAGCAGGCGCGCAACCAGCAAATGCAACAGGAGCGCCAGCAGCAGGAGCAGGCGCGAGCGCAGCAAGACCAGCAGCGTGAGCAAGCACGTAACCAGCAGATGCAGCAGCAGCGCCAACAGCAAGAGCAGGCGCGCGCGCAGCAGGAACAGGCCGGTGCTCAGCAACAGCAGCAGCGCCAACAGGAACAGCAGGCGCGCCAGCAACAGCGGGCACAGCAAGCGCCGGGATCAGATCCCGAACCGCGCGGCCGCGGCCGTGGGCGAGATCGCGACGAGTAAACGGCCTAGTACTGAAACTCGATGTAGGCGAAGACCTTAGTTGTGTCGGACGCGAAGCGATCGGCCTCGTAGCGTGCGAACTGGACGCCGGCGGTGATCCAGCCGTTCACGCTGGCGTTGATGTCGGCGTCCCACTCGTGGCCGTAGTGGACGCCGCCACGGGCGGCTTTGAAGTCATGCCAGCGCAGATCGAGTTTGCCGTTTTTGAGCGGGCCGACGTCGGGTAGGTCCTGCACGATCCGCAGCTTGGTGTCGTGCAAGCCGTTCACCGGCGTCGTATTGAAGATGTCGGCCCAGCCGTTCTGCGCGTGCAGCGTCGATAGCGGTGTTTGCAGCGAGATACGCCCGTCGCTGCCGAGGCTTTCCCAGCCTGCATACAGCGTCGTGCGGCTGAACTTCAGCGAAGGCCGGATGAGCGCATAGGTCAGGCCGAAGGCATTTGGGTTGCGGCCATAGTCGCGTTGTCTTGCGATCTCGGCTTCGAGTCCAATCCGCAATGCCCCCGCATCGATGCCGCCGTCGTAACGGATGCCGGTCGTCGCCGAGGACAACGTCGGCACGGGGCGCAAGTCGAGCAGATAGGCGTATGCCGTGGTCACGCCGAATGGCACCAGCGTCGTACCGACATTGACGAGGTGCGTCTTGCTGGACCAGACGCCGTTCGGATTGTCGCCGAGCACGCGGTTGACGCGGCTTGTGTAGGCATAACGGACGGCAAAGCCGGGCAGGGCGCGGGTCTCGAAACTCGCCGCGTCGAAGACTTGATCGGTCTGCCGGAACTCGATGGAGCCGACCCAGCGTTCGTTGTCGTACGAGAGGCGTTGACGGCCGATGACCACGCGCGTTCCCGCCGATCCATCGCTTCCGGTTGTCGTCCAGCCGCCATAGGCCTGATTGAGGCGCGACGTGTCGGGATCGGGAATGACAGGCAGCGAGGGCGGATTGACGAGCCCGTCGCCGCGGCGCGCGCCGACATCGCGCACGATCTGGCCTTCGACGCCGGCGAAGAATCCGTTCCACGCCAACGTCTCGTACCCGAGCCGCGCGCGCAAAGTATGCGCATAGGCCGTCTGCGGGCGGTTGGCTTGGTCGGCATACTCATAGCGATATCGGGCATTCGCCTTGATGTGTCCGGCGGTGAGCGCTTCGCCCAGCGTCGACGCAACGGCGAGCGGCCGGCTGTAGAGATACGGCGCGCCGGTGTTTACGAGCGCGAGCGCGCGATTGATGCGCGCGGGACCCCAGTTCTGGCGATGCGTCGGGGCTTCATCGCCCCATACGTCCGCGCCTTCGCCGGGCCGCAGCACGGTAGTGCCCGACGCGTTGGAGACCGTGATCTCATAGCCGGAGAACAGCGCGGCGGAGAGGTGGCGGCCATCCATTTCGGTGAAGAAATCGGTGCCGCGGATGCCGATGGTGGCCACCGGCGTGCGCACGCTCATGTTGGCTTGCGCGGCGTGGGCGATCTGACCGGAGATGAAGCGGGCCGCGCCCGAGGCGAGGCGCAGGGCGACGTTGTCCTGCGCGCCGGCCTCCTGGAACACGAAATCGTCGATGACGACCTCGGCATCAGGGCCGAGCGACATGTTGGTGCCGTCGCGGAAGACGATATCTAATTTCGCTCCGGCAGAGGTTTCGAGAACGTCGTTGCGGAAAACGCCGTCGTTGAGTCGCAGTGGCACGACATTACCGCCGCGTGTCGCCTGAGCGCCTCCGGCCACCGTCTTCACGGTGCCGACAGGCGTGGTTTGCGCGAAGGCATCCGGCAGCCACACGAGCAATGCGAATAGACAAGCAATCGCCGACCGTTTCACGCGCCCCCCAAGTGCCCGCATTGCAGAGAGCGAAGGTTACCACGCAAGATTGACGGAGAGCACGGCTGGTTTCGCTGGTTACGCGCACCGAAGTGGATTTGACGTGGAAAAACCGGGAAGGGTGCAGCTTTGGGCTGTCCATCTAAAACGAGGGCATTGCATACTCCAGGTTGACGTTCTGGAGGCTCCGCAATGACAGCCGTCGACATGCCTCATCAATCGGACCTCGCCGGTCGCCGCGTCTTGGTGATCGAGGACGAGTACATGATCTCGATGTTCATCACTGAGGCGCTTCAAGACATCGGCTGCGAAGTCGTCGCCACGGCGGATCGCATCGAACCGGCCCTGGAGAAGGCGAAAGTTGAGTCCTTCGATATCGCCATCGTCGACGTGAACCTGCGCGGAGAACAGACGCATGCGGTCGTCGACGCGCTCGCGGAACGCGGCAAGCCGTTCGTCATTGCGACCGGTTACGGCACGGACGGACTGCCGGAACGCATGAGCCGCAGCCCGAGGCTCTGCAAACCGTTCATGCCAGATGACCTCGAGAAGGCCATGCGCCTGGCGCTGCAGACCACTGGCGCGCGGGCTTAAGGGCCTCTCGGCTATTTTTCGCGACGGCCGGTGTTAGGGCGACCAATGTAACTGGAGCTTGGGCGGCGTTTGCAGCTCGCGCTTGGCGGCGCGGTGCGGCTTGATCGCGGTCATCGTCACGACGCATTCGCGCACGATGTTGCGCTCGCGTTGCAGGCGCGCCATCAAGGCCTCCGCCGAAAGGCCCTCGTCGTCTTTGGCGTGCATGAGGAGGTCGATCTTCATCGGCTGCCAGTCGCCGCGATAGCCGTAATCCGCGCGCCAATAGAATGGTTGCGAGAAGAACCCCCAGCTGCCGATGAAGTAAGCGCGCACATGCGTGGGGTCTTCCCACGCATCATCGCTCGATCCATAGGGGCATTGGGCGACGAGTTTGGCGTCGGGTTTAGCCACTCGGTACAGTTCCTGCATCATTCCGAGCGGGTCCCGGATATGCTCAATGACGTGGCAGAGCAGGAATTCGTCCACGCTGTTGTCGGCGATGGGCAGCGGCGTATCGCGCAGCGTCTCGAGGTCTTGGACAATATCCACGCCGGGCAGCCTTGCTGAATCCACGTTGACCCAGCCAGGTCTGATGTCCCGACCGCACCCAATGTTGAGGCGCAGGGGCGTGTTGAGGGCTTGTTCGCTCACCGCCCTTACGTACGCCTGTCTCGGAGCTGTCACAAGACTGTGATCTCGGCGGGCGCGCCCCGTGGACTCCGCCGCTAGGCGCCCGCGAATACCGCGTTGAACGCCTTCACTGCTGCCGCCGGACCATCCTTGTAGTTCCAGACCCCGCTGCTCACGGCGATGAAGTCGGCACCGGCATCCGCCAGTTCGCGGCAGTTCTCGACGGTGATACCGCCGATGGCGACACAGGGCACGTTGGTCGTCTCGGCCCAAATCGCGATGTCTTCGATGTCGGCCTGCGTCGTGTCGGCCTTCGTGGTGGTCGGGAAAAACGCACCGAAGGCGACGTAATCGGCGCCGGCCTCGGCGAAGTCCATCGCGACGTGGCGCGAGTTCTTGCAGGTCACGCCGACAGTTTTGTCGGGCCCGACCAGCTTGCGCGCCGCGTCGTAGGACATGTCATCCGGCCCGATGTGCACGCCGTCGCAGTCGAGCGCGGCGGCGAGGTCGGGGCGGTCGTTGAGGATGAACGCCACATCATGCCGATCGCAGACCGGCATCAGCTTGCGCGCGGTTTGGGTGATCTCGTCGTCGCTCACGCCCTTGAGGCGCAGCTGAACGCAGGCGACGTCGCCCGCGCTCAGCGCAGCATCCAAGGCAGTCGCGAACCCGTCCAGGTCCGGCAGCTTATCCGGCGTGATCAGGTAGAGACGGCAGGGTTCGCGGTCGTCGTCCGCCACTACTCTTCCTTGCCTTTGTAGATGTCGATCAGCTTGCCGAGCAGGTTCAGCGCATCGGCATGCGGGCGCTGGAACGAGTTGCGGCCGATGATCGAGCCATTGCCGCCGCCGTCGCGGATCGCCTTGGCATCGTCGTACAGGCTTTCCTCGCCCTTCTTGCCGCCGCCGGAGAAGACCACGATGCGGCGACCGCCGAAGCAGCTCTGCACGATGTGGGCAACGCGCTCGGTAAGGGTGGCGCGCGGAATGTTGGAGGCCTCGTAAACCTTCTTGGCTTCCGGCAGGTCGAGGTGGTCGGTCGGCAGCTTCACCTTGATCACGTGCGCGCCCATCAACGCCGCCATGTGGGCGGCATAGGCGATCACGTCGAAGCCGAGTTCGCCTTCCTTGGAGACGTACTGGCCGCGCGGATAGGACCACACGACGACGGCCAGGCCGGCGTCCTTGGCTTCCGCGGTCAGTTCGCGCAGGTCATTCATCATATCGTAAGCGGCGGCCGAGCCCGGATACATGGTGTAGCCGATGGCCGAGCAGCCGAGACGCAGCGCGTCCTGCACGCCGGCGGTGATCGCCTGGGTCGGCGCGTCCTTCTCGCCGTTGAGCGAGTTGGCGCTGTTAACTTTCAGGATGGTCGGGATCGAACCGGCGAACGTGGCGGCGCCATCTTCGATCATGCCGAGCGGGGCGGCGAAGGCGGAGAGGCCGGCGTCGATGGCCAGCTGCCAATGATAGTGCGGCTCATAGCCGGCCGGGTTTGGCGCGAAGCTGCGGGCCGGGCCGTGCTCGAAGCCCTGGTCGACGGGGAGGATCACCAGCTTGCCGGTGCCGCCCAGGCGGCCCTGCATCAGGATGCGGGCGAGGTTGGCTTTGGTGCCCGGATTGTCGCTCTCGTAGCAGGCCAGGATCTTCTTCACCCGGGGGGTCAGCTTCATCTCGCGGAATCCTTTCAAGGGAGGATGGTCGGTGCGCCGGTACGGCGCGGCGTAAAATGGCACGCGTATATAAGCCCCTGAATTGCGGTTGAATAGTCCGCAGGCGTTGACGCCCGCTTCGGGCCTTCTTATGCTTCAGGCGGCTTGGGAGGAAGGGGCGGTATTTCCTTGAAAGATATCGAGAACTCCATGCCGCAGTCGGCTGCGTCGCTGGCGCGGCTCGAGCGTGCGTTGGCGCGCCTCGATGCTGTGGCGGTCCGTCAGCCCGCAACCGCCGATTCATCGGCGTTGGAAAATGAACTGGCGCGTGTGCGCGGCGAGCATGCGGCCCTGAAGGACGCGGCGACGCGCGTCGCCAATCGTCTTGACGGCACCATCGCCAAGCTTGCGGAAAGCATCGCGGACTCAGACGAGAGCGGGGGCTGATGGGACACGTCACCATCAACATCCGCGGCCGTGCGTACCAAGTCGCCTGCGACCATGGGCAGGAGGCGCACTTGGCGCGTCTCGGGCGCTATCTCGATGAGCGCGCCAGTCAGCTGGTCGAATCAACCGGCAGCATCAACGAGCAACTTCTGCTGGTGATGATCGGGCTGGTTGTTGCCGACGAACTCACGGACGCCGCAGCCGAGATCGAGAGCCTGAGCGGGGCGAACTCCGCCGGACAGTCGCTCGCCGAAGCGGACGCTGCCCTTGCCGAAGCGATCGGTAATCTCGCTTCTCGTGTGGAAAAGGTTGCCGCGCGGCTCGAGGACACCTAGATTCAATGCGGAGCTGCTGGGCGCGTCAGACCAATACAACCCCCAGGGCGATTCTTATAAAACGGGAGCTGTCCCTCGCCGGATCTTGGTCCGGTGAACACGGCGCCCACTTGTACCTGTGGCTCCTAGGGAGGTCCACACGGTCAACGGTCATGGCGGCTCCACTTTCCTTCGCATGCAGAGGTTCTTCGTGACGGCCAAAGACGAATTGCGCCGTCAGGCGATTGCGCGCCGCGCCGAACTCCACGCCGCTCAGCCGCAAGCCGGGGCGGAATTGGTCCAGCGGCTGTTGGAAATCCTAATGCCCGTGCGAGGCATTAAAATAGCTGGCTATATGACTTTGGGCGATGAGCTCGACTGCGGCCCCACCTTGAGCGCGCTTCATGCTCTGGGCGCGCAGCTCTCGCTGCCGGTCGCGATCGCGCCGGAACACGAGTTGCACTTCCGTACATGGGAGCCCGGGACGGCGCTCGAGGGTGGCCTATTCGGGACGCAGCACCCCTTGTCGAGCGCGCCGCTGGTGGAGCCGGACATCCTGCTCGTTCCGCTCGTGGCCTTCGACGCGACGGGCCATCGCCTGGGATACGGCGCGGGGTTTTACGACCGCACTTTGGCGGCCTTGCGGGGGCGTCGCGATGTGCTCGCTATTGGCCTTGCTTACGATGGCCAAGAGGTCCCGGTAATCACGGCCGACGAAAGCGATCAGCGGCTGAACGCGGTTGTCACCGAGAGTCGCGTTATCGCATTCGATCAGTGACTTGCGATTCGAACTTCAGATGTTGATTCAGAACGCTTGTCACCCAGCCACGCAGCGCGATTACTATTTTGTGCCGCTTGATCTAGTGTCGCGCCTTCACATTTCGGCACTGAGCGTGAGCGAGCACTGAATGCGGCTTCTGTACTGCGGCGATATCATGGGTAAACCGGGACGCGACGTGGTCGTGTCCGAGATCCCCCGGCTCCGGAAAGAACTTCGCCTCGACTTCGTGGTGGCCTGCGGCGAGAACGCCGCCCATGGCTTCGGCATCACGGCGATGATCTGCCAGCAACTGTTCGCCGCCGGGGTCGATGTCGTCACCACCGGCAATCACGCCTGGGATCAGCGCGAGATCGTCACCTACATCGAGGCCGAGCCACGCTTGCTGCGCCCGCTGAATTACCCGCCCGAGACGCCGGGGCAGGGCATGGGCTTCTATAAGACCGCCGAGGGTCGTCGGGTTATCGTGATCCAGGTCATGGGCCGCCTTTATATGGACCCCCTCGACGATCCCTTCCGCGCGCTGGATGAAGCCCTGAAGCTGCATCCGCTGCGCGATGCCGCCGATGCGATCCTGATCGATCTGCACGCGGAAGCCTCAAGCGAGAAGGGTGCGCTCGCCCATCTCGCCGATGGCCGGGCCTCGATGGCGGTCGGCAGTCACACCCACATCCCGACAGCCGATGGTCGCTTGATGCCGGGCGGCACGGCGTTCCAGTCGGACGCGGGGATGTGCGGGGTCTATGATTCCGTGATCGGCATGAACAAGCACATCGCCACCGACCGGTTCGTGACCAAGATGCGCGGTGAACGGCTGGAACCGGCCGAGGGCGAAGCGACCCTCTGCGGCGTCTATGTCGAAACCGACGACCGCACGGGCCTGGCGACGAAGATCGCCCCCGTCCGCGTGGGCGGGCACTTGGCCCCGGCGGGGCCTTAACCGTTCAATCGCTGTTGACTTGGCGATGGCACGGCGGCAAACCCCTGATTTCAATGGCTTCTAGGCGTTTTCCACAACATTTGGTATAAGCCTTCGGCTGGCGCCGCTGTGGCTTGTGCCGATCGGGCCAGGATTTTGGCCGCAAAACCAGGGACTTCAGGACGGACATGGCCGGCCATTCACAGTTTAAGAACATCATGCACCGCAAGGGCGCGAAGGACGCGAAGCGCGCCCGTGTCTTCACCAAGCTCGCCCGCGAAATCACGGTTGCGGCGAAGCTGGGCTTGCCGGACCCGGTCTACAACGCCCGCCTGCGCGCCGCGATCATCGCCGCCAAGGCCGAGAGCATGCCGAAGGACAACATCGAGCGTGCGATCAAGAAGGCGTCCGGAACCGACATGGAGAATTTCGACGAAGTTCGTTACGAGGGTTACGGCCCAGGTAAATGTTCGCTGATCGTCGAGGCGCTGACCGACAACCGTAACCGCACCGCCTCCGAACTGCGTACGATCTTCCAGAAGAACGGCGGCAGTCTGGGCGAGACGGTGACCTTCAATTTCCAGCGCCTTGGCCTGATCCACTATCCGGCCAGCGCCGGCAGCGAAGACAAAGTGATGGAAGCCGCGATCAACGCCGGCGCGGACGATGTGCAGTCCAGCGACAGCGGTCACGATATCTCCTGCGCGCCCGATAGCCTGCATGCGGTGCAGAAGGCGCTTGAAGAAGCGCTCGGCGAGCCGGAGACCGCGCGTCTCGACTGGCGCCCGAACGTGACGGTGACACTGAACGGCGACAATGCCGAAACGCTGATGGAACTGCTCGAGGCGCTCGACGACAACGACGATGTCCAGCGCGTCGCGGGCAATTATGAAATTCCTGATGAGGTCATGGCCAAACTTGCGGGCTGATGCGCGCACGATACGCATCCTGGGGCTCGATCCAGGCTTGCGTCACACCGGTTGGGGTGTGATCGACGCGGTCGACAATCGCTTGAGCTTCGTCGCCGACGGCGCGATTGCGCCCAAAGCAGATCTACCGTTGGCCGAACGCTTGCGCGTGCTGTTCATCGAGGTGCAGGCGTTGATCGTACGCTTCGCCCCGCATGAGTGCGCGATCGAAGAAACCTTCGTCAATCAGAACCCGACTTCGACGCTCAAGCTTGGTCATGCGCGCGCCGCCGCGATGCTGGCGCCGGCGATGGCCGAGATTCTCGTCGCCGAATACAAGCCGAACCTGATCAAGAAATCCGTCGTCGGCGCGGGCCATGCGGAAAAGCAGCAGGTCGCGGCGATGGTGAAGATCCTGCTGCCGGGCTGTACGCCGGGCTCGCACGACGCCGCCGATGCTCTGGCTGTCGCAATCTGTCATGCGCACTTACGCGAAACGGCGCTGCGTCAGGCCGCTGCGCTCGCCAAGGCGGTCGGCGCATGATCGCGAAACTCAAAGGGCGCGTGGACAGCCTCGGCGACGGCGAGGTCGTGATCGACGTCAACGGCGTCGGGTATCTCGTGTTCGCACCGACCCGCACGTTGTCCAATCTCACGGTGGGCGAGGCGGCGACGCTCACCATCGACACCCACGTGCGCGAGGACCACATCCATCTTTACGGATTCACCAATACCGCCGACCGCGAAAGCTTCCGTACGCTGATGACCGTACAGGGCGTCGGCGCGAAGGTCGGCCTGGCCATCCTGTCGGTATTGTCGGGCGACGAGATCGCCCGCGCCATTGCGGCTCAAGATACCGCGCCGTTCCGCCGCGTGTCGGGCGTGGGTCCGAAACTCGCGACACGTATCGTGGCGGAGTTGAAGGACAAGCTGGGCGCCTTCGCCGTCACCGAGGTTGTCGCGCCGGTCGCGGGCGCGATGCCGAAGGGTGGCGTCGTCGAGGATGCCGTCTCCGCGCTGGTCAATCTCGGCTATGGCCGCACCGAAGCCTTCACAGTCGTCTCGCGCTGCGTTCACCGTCTGGGTGCGAGCACGCCGGTTGGCACCGTGATCAAGGACGCGCTGCGTGAGCTCGGGGAGGCGGCCCGTGGTTGACGCCCCGGAACGCATTATCGCGAGCGACCGCCAGGACGAAGATGCGGATGCGTCGTTCCGTCCGCAGCGCCTGGGCGACTTCATCGGCCAGAAAGCCGTACGCGAGAACCTGACGGTATTCATCACCGCCGCGCGCGAACGCAAAGAGGCGCTCGATCACGTGCTGCTGCATGGCCCGCCGGGCCTTGGCAAAACAACGCTGGCGCAGATCGTTGCCCGTGAGCTGGGCGTGGGCTTCCGCGCGACCTCGGGTCCGATGATCGCCCGCGCCGGGGACCTTGCGGCAATCTTAACCAACCTGCAGCCGCACGACGTCCTGTTCATCGACGAGATCCATCGCCTCAATCCTGCCATCGAAGAGGTGCTTTATCCTGCGATGGAGGATTTCCAACTCGACCTGATCATCGGCGAGGGCCCGGCCGCGCGCTCCGTGCGCATCGACCTGCCTCCGTTCACGCTCGTCGGCGCGACCACGCGTTCGGGTCTGTTGACCACGCCGTTGCGCGACCGCTTCGGGATTCCGCTGCGGCTCGAGTTTTACGGCCCCGACGAACTGGTCGAGATCGTCAATCGCGGCGCCCGCGTGCTCGGCGTGAAGATGACCTCCGAGGGCGCGCTGGAGATCGCGCGGCGCTCGCGCGGCACGCCGCGTGTGGCCGGCCGATTGCTCAAACGCGTGCGCGACTTCGCGGCGGTCGACCAGTCAGGCGAAATCACGTTGGCGGTCGCCGACAAGGCGCTGAAGCGTCTCGATGTCGATGCGCTGGGTTTGGATGCGATGGATCGCCGCTACATCAAGTGCATCGCCGAGAACTACGCTGGCGGCCCGGTGGGCGTGGAGACGCTGGCCGCGGCGCTCGCCGAGGAACGCGACACGCTTGAAGACGTGATCGAGCCGTTCCTGATCCAGCAGGGCCTGCTTCAGCGCACCCCGCGCGGGCGCATGTTGACCGATCGCGGCTATAAACAGGTTGGCTACACGCCGCCGATGCGCTCCGCTGCCCAGCTTGAACTCATGCCGGACAACGAGACATGAGCGTCGATCCGGCCCCCACCAACGGCGAGATGAACGCCGCCGCGCACCTGTTGCCGGTGCGCGTCTACTATGAAGACACCGACGCCGGCGGGATCGTTTACCATGCCAACTACCTGCGCTACGCCGAGCGCGCGCGGACAGAAATGTTACGCATGGCCGGCATCGACATGAACCAGTTGCGCGACGAGCACGGGCTGATCTTCGTTCTGTATAAGGGCGAAGTGCTCTATCACCGTCCGGCGCGCTTCAACGACCGGCTGTTGGTTGTGTCGGAAATGACTGAACTCAGCGGTGCGACGGTTGTCATCGATCAGGCCATATGGCGGATGGATGACAACGGCGCGCGCGATTATCAGGCGGCCAAGTTCACCGCGCATGTGGCCTGCATGCAGGAGTCCGGCCGCGCGGGGCGTTTCCCAAAGGACTTGCGCGCCCGCATGGAATCACTCATCAGACAGCCCGTTGCGCCGACCGCGACCGGCCCCTCCCACGCGACACGGATAGGATAGCGAGATGGAACCAACAGTAGCCGCCACGGGTCTTGCCGCGCAGTCGCTCGGCCATTTGTCGCCGCTCGGCATCTTCTTGCAGGCCGACATGGTCGTGAAGCTGGTGCTGACCGCACTGGCGCTGGCTTCGTTGTGGAGCTGGTCGATCATCTTCGACAAGGTCATCCGCCTGCGCTCGTTGTTCAAACAGGCCGAGTTGTTCGAAGAGAAGTTCTGGTCGGGAATTTCGCTTGAGGACCTTTTCGAGCGCATCGGCGCCCGCCCGCGCGAACCGATGTCGTCCATCTTCGTCGCCGCCATGCGCGAATGGCGTCGGTCGTCGGGGAAGGGCGGTCAGCCGCAGTCGGGTGCCCACGGCGCGTTGATCGCCGACCGCATCGACCGCGTCATGAAAATCAGCCTGGAGCGTGAGATGGATCATCTCAATCGCCGCATGATCTTCCTGGCCTCCACCGGTTCGGTCGCGCCGTTCATCGGCCTGTTCGGCACGGTGTGGGGTATCATGAACACGTTCTCGGCCATCGGTGCGTCGTCCGACACCAGCCTGGGCACCGTCGCGCCGGGCCTCTCGGAAGCGCTGTTCGCCACGGCCCTCGGCCTGGTGGCCGCGATTCCCGCCGTGGTGGCGTACAACAAGATCTCCAGCGATCTCGGCCGCTACGCGCTGCGTCTCGAGAACTTCGCCGGTGAATTCGGCGCAATCCTGTCGCGTCAGCTCGAGCTCACCAAGCCGGCGGCGGAGTAGCCGGCATGGCTTCATTCATCAAGGCGAAGTCAGGTTCCAAAACTTCAAGTCGTCGCGCGTTCTCGCCGGTGGCGGAGATCAACGTCACGCCGATGGTCGACGTCATGCTGGTGCTGCTGGTGATCTTCATCGTCACCGCGCCGCTGCTGACCAGCGGTGTGAACGTGAACCTGCCGAAGACCCGCAACACCAAGTCGCTGCCGCAGGACAATAAGGCGCTGACGCTGTACGTCGAGAAAGACGGATCGCTGACGCTGAACGAAGCGAAGGTCGACACAGACGCTTTGCGCGCGCGCCTTGAGGCGATCAAGCAGTCCAGCCCCGACATTCGCGTCTACGTGAAGGGCGATCAGGACGTTCCTTATGGCGTGATGATGCAGGTGATGGCCTCCGTGACGGGAGCCGGGATCACCCAGGTCGCCTTCGTCACATCGCCGCCGCGTAACACGCCAGCGAAATAGTTTTACGAGGATCGACGGTGGCGAAAGCCCCAAGTTTTGCTGAGCCCGCCGTTGCCCCGGTTCGACGCGATGAATCGGCGCTGGGCATTGCCTTGTCGGTGCTCATGCACGCGACCCTCATTGGCGCGTTCTTCGTGTCGTTGCCGTACCTGAAGAAGCCGCCCATCGAGGAGACGCCGATCATCGTCGATCTGGTGGAGATATCGGACGTGACGGCCGCGCCTCCCAAGCCGACGCCGAAGATCGAGGAAGAGCCGCCCAAACCCGATCCGGAACCGCCCAAACCAACGGAAGAGGCCGCACCTAAGCCGGATGAGCCGCCGCCGCCCGAGCCGCCGAAGGCCGAACCGCCGCCACCGCCGCCGCCAAAGGTTCCGCCGCCGCCGCCCAAGCCGCAGCCGCCCAAGAAGAAGGACGACATGAAGCAGCTCGAACAGCTGCTCAAAGACATGTCGAAAAAGCAGCCGCCGAAGCCGCAGGAACAGAATCCGGCGATCCCTGCCGCGCAGACCAACAATCAGGTCGCCGCGGTGAGCGAACGCGCCACCATGACCGAACTGGATGCTATCCGCAGTCACATCGAAGGGTGCTGGCGTATCGATCCCGGCAAGGAAGGCATCGAGAACCTTTCGGCCGAGATCCGCGTTTTCATCAACCAAGACGGGTCGGTGCAACGCGCCGATATCGTCAATATGACCCGGTACTTCGCTGATACGCAGTTCCGCACTTTTGCCAATAGCGCCCGCATTGCCGTGCTGGCGTGTAAGGGGATTCCCATTTCGCCGGCGCACTACAACGAGCTGAAGGAGATGACGCTGAACTTCTCTCCCCAAGGCCGCCTGAACTAAAGCCGTTTTACGTGATGAAGGTTTGTGGCGACGACGGTTCCTTGAAAACCGGACCCGTCGTCGCCACAATCCCGACGCAATTTCAACCGACGCTGACGCAATCCCCCGGGTTGGCGTCGTCCTCCGAAGGAATAGGAAGCTCCATGGCCTCACTCCGCCGCGCGCACGTTGGTGCCGGTATCCTGTCGTTCCTGCTGGTGCTCGTGATCGCCGTCGGCGCACGCGCCGAGGTTCGCCTCGACATCACCCGTGGCCGCGTCGAGCCGATGCCGATCGCGGTCACCTTGTTCCCCGGTGACAACGACCAGACCAAGCAGATGGGCAAAGACATCAGCGCGGTCATCACGGCCGACCTTGAGCGCTCGGGTCTGTTCAAGCCGCTCGATCCGAAGGGATTCTTGCAGGATTTGACGTCGCTCGAGGTGCAGCCGCGCTTCGCCGATTGGCGCACGCTGTCGGCGCAGGCCCTTGTGCAGGGCATGGTCGACATCCAGCCGAACGGTCAGCCGCGTGTCGCCTTCCGTCTGTGGGACGTGTACGGCGCGCAGCAGATGGTGGGGCAGGCCTATGTAACGCAGCCTGAGAATTGGCGTCGCGTCGCGCATATCATCGCCGATGCGATCTACACCGCGGTCACTGGCGAAACGGGCTATTTCGACACGCGTATCGTCTACATCGCGGAAAGTGGTCCGGCGCTGAAGCGCATCAAGCGTCTCGCGATCATGGATCAGGACGGCGCGAACCATCGCTTTCTGACTGACGGCGCCAACCTCGTGCTGACGCCGCGCTTCTCGCCGACGCTGCAGGAGATCACGTATCTCTCGTACTTCCGCAATGTCCCGCGCGTCTATCTGTTCAACATCGATACCGGCAAGCAAGAAGTGCTCGGCGATTTCCCAGGCATGACCTACGCGCCGCGCTTCTCGCCGGACGGCAATAAGGTTGTTTTCGCGATGGCGGCTGACGGAAACTCCGACATCTACGAGATGGATTTACGTACGCGCGCGTCGAAGCGCATGACGAACCATCCGGCCATCGACACCTCGCCGTCCTTCTCGCCGAAATCCGATCAGGTGGTCTTCGAATCCGACCGCGGCGGCAGCCAGCAGATCTACGTGATGAACGCCGATGGCTCGAATCAGACTCGCATCAGCTTCGCCAAAGGCAAATACGGCACCCCGGTGTGGTCGCCGCGCGGCGATCTCATCGCTTTCACAAAACAATCAGAAGGCAATTTCTACATCGGCGTGATGAAGCCGGACGGCTCCGGCGAGCGGCTTTTGGCCCAAGGCTTCCTGGTCGAAGCGCCGACTTGGTCACCCAATGGGCGCGTGCTGGAGTATTTCGCACAGAGCCCCAATGGGGGCCGGACGCGCCTCTACTCAATCGACCTAACTGGTTATAATCAAAGAGAAATTGTCACGCCTGGCGATGCCTCGGATCCGGCGTGGTCGCCCTTGATCCCCTAGCTAGCGAAGCGGGCAGGGCACCGCCCGTAACGAGCGAAGAACCGATGTGCGCAAGGCGAACAGGGGGCAGTGTTGCCCTACCTGGGGGCGTTGATTTCTTTGCCACAGTTCATAAAACAATATAGATTTGATGGGGATACAGGCCGCGGACGTGGGCCGGAGCTCTTGCGTCCAAAAGTTTTGCTGCTAAAAGAGTGCCCGCAACGGGAGGGCGAGTTCGCCTAAGAACGAACCTGCCCGGCCAAGTCATCACCAGTCTTCATCTAGGGGAAACAATAATGAACCTCCGCTTTTTGGGCGTTGTCGCCGTAGCGGTCATGCTCGCCGCTTGCGCTTCCAAGAAAGAAACCACCCAGGCCAGCACCGCTGCCGCAACGCCGGCCGCCCCGGCGCCGGCGCGTTCGGGCCCGGATCCGGCTTCGATCGAATATTTCAACACGGTTGTCGGTAACACCGTCAACTTCGGCTACGACAAGTTTGACCTCGAGCCGGCGGCTCAGGCCATCCTGCGCGGTCAGGCTGCGTGGCTGAACCAGAACCCGTCTCGCACCGTGACCATCGAAGGTCACTGCGATGAGCGCGGTACGCGCGAATACAACCTTGGCCTGGGCGATCGTCGCTCTAACTCGGTGAAGAACTACCTGCAGTCGCTCGGCGTCAGCGCCGGCCGCATCAAGACGATTTCGTACGGCAAAGAACGTCCGGTTTGCGTTGAATCGAACGACTCTTGCTGGGGCAAAAATCGTCGCGGCGTCTCGGCGGTTCAGTAAGAACAACTCTTCCATTCCCGGCGCTTAGCCGGGAATGACTGGTGTTGCGCAGGGCGCGTCGCGCTGGGGATCCCTCATTGGGTCTCTATCGCACGCGCCCTGTCCCGTTTCTGATCTTCGCAAATTTGATCTTCGCCAGAGTTTGTCGCCCACGTTCCGCCGGAATTGGGCGTTAGGCTGGCGACAACAAAAACTAGATGAGCAGGTACCGACGATGACGCGTCTGACCCGAATTCTCATCCACGGCACGGCGATCACGACTTTGATGCTCGCTTCGCCTGCGGCTTTCGCTCAGCGCAATCCGCCGCCGCCATTGCCGGCTAGCGCCGAAGTCGTCAGCGGGATCGAGACCCGCACGCAACGTCTTGAACAGACAATCGAGCAGCTCACCGGCCAGATCGAAGAACTGCGGTTCCAAAATCAACAGCTGCATAAGCAGGTCGAAGGTCTGCAAGACGACCTGTCGCTGCGCGTGATGCGGCTGGAGCAGGGCGGGGCGGCCGGCGCGGCGACGGCCGAAGGCGGAGCGCCGATGGCCGCTGCGCCCGTACCGGCAGCGCGTTCATCCGCATCGTCCGGCCGCTTGCCGTTCAACAACACCGCCATCACGCCGAGCGATAAGTTCGACGCAGACGCGCCCATGTCGGCGCCAGTCTCGCGTCAGCCCGGCGCGACACCGCCGCCGGCCGCAGCGCCGACACAGGCCGCTGCCGCGCCGAATGCTGGGGCTGCGGGGCAGGCTGTGACCGATAACGGTGGATTCAACATTCGCACGGACTCGTTCGGCAAGGCGCTGCCGGCCGATCCGAATGCGCCGAAAGCTCCGCCACCTGAAGCACCGATGACACCCGCGCCGGCTCCCCGGGCGGCGCCGAGCCCGGCCCCCGTGACCGCGGCGGGTCTCAACAGCGCGCCGGCGAATGTCGCGTTGCCGGCGGGCACGCCGAAGCAGCAATACGATTTCGCGTTCGAGATTCTGCGCCGCCAGGACTATTCGCGTGCCGAAGCCGCGTTGCGCGCCTTCGTCAAAGCCAATCCGAAGGATCCGCTCGCGGGCAATGCGCAGTATTGGGTCGGCGAGACCTTGTATGTGCGCGGCGACTATCAGGCCGCCGCTGTTGAATTCATGAGCGGCTATCAACAGTATCCGAAAAGTCCGAAAGGCCCGGACAATCTGCTCAAGCTCGGCATGGCGATGTCCAAGCTGAATCAAGCACAAGGCGCTTGCACCGCGCTCGGCCGCATCACGAAGGAATATCCGGATGCGCCGGATACCGTTCGCAAAACCGCGCAGAGCGAGCGCGCCAAGCTGAAGTGCACGTGATCCCCCGGGCCGGATGGCGATGACGCAAAGCGATCGCGCTGAAGCGGCGGTCGCTCGCCTCACGGACTCCGCGTTCGCGGCGGCGATGGCGCCATTCGCGATCTCCGATCACGCCCATATCGCCGTCGCGGTTTCTGGCGGGCCCGACAGCATTGCCTTACTGCGTCTGTTGCAGGTTTGGGCCGTGCCGCGCGGGATTCGTCTGACCGCGCTGACCGTCGATCACCGTTTACGCGCCGCGGCAGCGGATGAAGTGCGCCAAGTCGCGCAGTGGTGCGCGGACCTCGGTATCGCACACGCCGCGTTGCGTTGGGATGAGGGGGCTGCACTGATTGGTGTGGGGCGCAGTCCGCAGGCCGAAGCCCGGGATGCGCGTTATCGGCTGATGGGGGCGTGGTGCCGCGCGGAAGGCGTAGCGGTGCTTTGCCTTGCCCATCATGCCGACGATCAGGTCGAAACCTTTCTGATGCGGCTTGCACGAGGAAGCGGCGTCGACGGCCTGGCGGCCATGCTGCCAGAGACCACGCGTCACGGCGTGCGCCTGCTGCGGCCGCTGCTGCAGGTGTCCAAGGACGCCTTGCGGGCCACCTGCACCGCCCTGGGCCAGGCTTGGATCGAAGATCCCTCCAATCAGAATACGGCGGCGACGCGGGTGCGCTTCCGGCAGGCGCGTGCGCTGCTGGCCGCCGAAGGGCTGGACGATACGCGTCTGCTGCGGACGGTTTCGCACATGCAGCGCGCGCGCGAAGCGCTGCGTCGGGCCGTGGAAGCGCTTCTCTTACGCATCTGCCATTGGGATGATTACGGCGTCGCGCGGATTGAACTTGCGGGCTTGGTGCAGGCGGCCGACGACGTTGGACTGCGTGCGCTGGCGTCGGTCCTCTGCACCGCGAGTGGAGCGGTCTATGCACCGCGTTTCGAGCGTCTCGAACGCGTTTATCGGGCGTTGCGCAATGGCCCGTGGCGCGATGCCACGCTGCACGGCTGCGGAATTTTCCGCGTCGGGGGGGACATTCTGATCTGCCGCGAGACCGCGGCGATCGTCGCGGAGACCGAGACCGAGATCGTGCCCGGCACGGAGGCAGTTTGGGACGGGCGCTTCGAGATCGCGCTCAGCCCCGCAGCGCCGACTCCTGTGCGGATTGTCGCCGCGGGGGACTGGGCGACTGCGGCACGTGCGCCACAGGTTGCGCGCGCCGCCCGCGGAAGTCTTCCGCTAGTGATTGATGGGGCCGGGCCCTTGTGTCTCGCGCCATTCCCCGACTCCCTGCGGGAAGACGCAAAAGGCGCTTGGGACCACAAGATCGTGTGCCGCTTTCATGCCGCATCTCATGTGGTTGAATTGCAACCGTTCCCTGAGATGTGACGCGCTTGTAACCGGTTCCAGGCACAAACGTTTTGCTTGCTTACGGCGTTTGGCGCACTAATTAGCATTCCAGGCATTGTAAAGCCGTGCTGGCAAAGGATTTTGGGGCGTTTAGCCCAGGGGTTCGCGCCACGCAGCCGAAAGACCGATGACGGGCGAGGCCCATCTGCACAGAGGCCCCCCAACTGAACAGAGGCCCAGGTGAATATCAGCCGTAATCTTATGCTCTGGGTCATCATCCTGGTTTGCGTGGTGGCCTTGTTCAACTTGTTCCAGGGCGCCGCGCCGCGTAACTCAAGCCGCGAAGTCATGTTCTCCGACTTCATGGCGGCGGTTGAACGCAACGAAATCCAAGACGTCGTCATCCAGGGCAGCAACATCGCCGGCTCGTTCAAGTCGGGCGGCGAGTTCCGCACCTATGCGCCGGAAGATCCGAGCATGGTGGCGACGCTGCGCTCCAACGGTGTTGGCATCAAGGCGGTGCCGCGCGCGGATAACGAGCTGTCGTTCTGGGGTATACTGATTTCCTGGTTCCCGATGCTGTTGCTCATCGGTGTCTGGATATTCTTCATGCGTCAGATGCAGGGCGGCGGCGGCAAGGCGATGGGCTTCGGCAAATCGCGCGCCAAGCTGCTGACCGAGAAACAGGGCCGCGTCACGTTCGATGACGTCGCGGGCATCGAAGAAGCCAAGCAAGAGCTCGAGGAAATCGTCGAGTTCCTGCGCGATCCCCAGAAGTTCCAGCGCCTCGGCGGCAAGATCCCCAAGGGCGTGCTGCTCGTCGGCCCGCCGGGTACCGGTAAGACGCTGCTCGCGCGTTCGATCGCGGGCGAAGCGAATGTGCCGTTCTTCACCATCTCGGGCTCGGACTTCGTGGAAATGTTCGTCGGCGTCGGCGCCAGCCGCGTGCGCGACATGTTCGAGCAGGGCAAGAAGAACGCCCCGTGCATCATCTTCATCGACGAAATCGACGCGGTCGGGCGTCATCGCGGCGCCGGTCTCGGCGGCGGTAACGACGAACGCGAACAGACCCTCAACCAGTTGTTGGTCGAGATGGACGGCTTCGAGGCCAACGAAGGCGTGATCCTGATCGCCGCAACCAACCGTCCGGACGTGCTCGATCCGGCGCTGCTGCGTCCGGGCCGCTTCGACCGTCAGGTCGTCGTGCCGAACCCGGATATCATCGGCCGCGAGCGCATCCTGCAGGTCCACAGCCGCAAGACACCGCTGGCTGCCGACGTAGAGCTGAAGGTGATCGCGCGCGGTACGCCGGGCTTCTCCGGCGCCGATCTCGCGAATCTCGTGAACGAAGCCGCGCTGCTCGCCGCGCGTAAGACCAAGCGCGTCGTCGGTATGCAGGAATTCGAGGAAGCCAAGGACAAGGTCCTCATGGGCGCGGAACGCCGCTCCATGGTCATGACCGAAGACGAGAAGAAACTGACCGCTTACCACGAAGGCGGCCACGCGCTCGTCATGCTGCATGTGCCGGGTCACGAGCCGCTGCACAAGGTGACGATCATCCCGCGCGGCCGTGCGCTGGGCGTGACCATGTTCCTGCCGGAACGCGACAAGTACTCCATGTCGCGCCACGAACTCCGCGCGCAGATCGCCAGCCTGTTCGGTGGCCGCGTCGCCGAGGAACTGACCTTCGGCATGGACAAAGTCACCACCGGTGCCTCGGACGACATCCGCCGCGCGACCGAAATCGCGCGCAAGATGGTCACCGAGTACGGCTTCTCCGATAAACTCGGGCCGCTGCGCTATACCGACAACCAGGGCGAAGTGTTCCTTGGTCACTCGGTGACGCAGACCAAGAGCGTCTCCGACGCCACGGCGCGCGTGATCGACGAGGAAGTCCGTGCGTTCGTCGAAGAAGGCGAAGCGACCGCGCACAAGATCATCACCGAACACCGCGACCAGCTCGAAATCATCGCGCAGGGCCTGCTTGAGCACGAGACGCTCAGCCGTGACGAGATCGAAGCCTTGCTGCGTGGCGAGACCATCGACAAGACCGAGAAGGCGCCGCGCCCGCGCGATCCGGGCCGCCGCACGTCGGTGCCGAGTTCCGGCGACAGCCGCCGCAACCCGGGTCTCGAGCCTCGGCCCCAACCGGGCAGCTAAGCCAACCATCAGACCCCGCCCCAAAGGCGGGGTCTTTTGTTATGGGACGAAGGGCTGGCCGCCCACCGACTGTCACCCCGGACTTGATCCGGGGTCCATTTCTCAAAGTACACAGTCCGTGCATATTGCACCCTGGATCCAGGATCGCGCTTCGCTTGATCGGGATGACGACCAAAGTGAAGGCAACATGCCCGGCGGTCCTTACATCACACCACGTGCCTTGATGGCCGGTCCCGGCGCTGCGAATGCAGTCGCAGCTGGACAGGCCTGGCCGTTGCTCGGGACCGCGCGTGCGTTCGCGGCCATCGACGTGACGACGGTGCAGGGCGCGGTGGTCACCGCTTTGATGACGCGCCCCGCTTATGACACTGCGCTGATCTGCGCGTCACCGCTGACCGGCTCGGCGATGGACCAAACGCTTAAGACGCTGGGTGTGGCGCCGCCGCCATTTGCAGGCCTCGATCTCACGCAGCCGCGCATCATGGGCATCGTCAACGTGACGCCCGACAGTTTCTCCGACGGCGGCGCGCATCCCACAGCCCATACTGCGCTGGCGCATGCGCTCAAGCTTGCGGAGGAGGGCGCCGACATTCTCGATGTCGGGGGTGAATCCACGCGGCCGGGCGCGGCGCCTGTCGCGCCGGACGACGAACAACGCCGTGCGATCCCGGTGGTGCGGGAACTCGCCAATCGCGGGCTCTGCGTGTCCATCGATACCCGTCACCCCACCACGATGGCGGCGGCGATCCAAGCCGGCGCGCGCATCGTCAACGACGTCACCGCGCTGGCGCATCCCGATGCGCTGCCCCTGATCGCGCGCAGCAACGCGAATGTCGTGCTAATGCACATGCAGGGCGAGCCCCAGACGATGCAGGACGATCCGCGCTATGCCTGGGCGCCAGGCGATGTCTTCGACATGCTGGGGGCACGGGTGAAAGCCTGCATCGCCGCCGGCATCGACCGCCCCCGGATTGCCGTCGATCCCGGCGTCGGCTTCGGCAAGACCGCCGCGCACTCGGCCCAAATCCTTGAACACGTGGCGCTTTTCCACGGACTCGGTTGCCCGGTCGTGATCGGGGCTTCGCGCAAGCGCTTCATCGCGGGCCTTAGCCGGAACGAGGCCGTAACCGACCGTCTGCCGGGATCGTTGGCAGCTGCCCTGGCGGCGGTTCGCAGCGGAGCGCAGATCGTACGCGTGCACGATGTGGCGGCCACGCGTCAGGCCCTGGCGGTGCAGCAACACCTTGGCTTCGCTTGATTTCGGGTGCGGATGGGCTCAGAACTTTCTACCATTTCACGCATTATTCCCGCGGGAATTAGCGAGCGGGTTACTCAATGACTGAGAGAAAACTTTTCGGCACCGACGGCATCCGTGGGCTGACCAATACCGAGCCGATGACCGCCACCAGCGCCATGCGTCTCGGCAAGGCCGCAGGTCAGCGTTTCATTCGCGGCAGTCATCGTCACACGGTGCTGGTCGGCAAGGACACCCGCCTGTCCGGCTACATGCTTGAGCCGGCGCTGACCGCCGGCTTCATTTCGGTCGGCATGGACGTGATCATTGTCGGTCCGATCCCAACGCCCGCCGTCGCCATGCTGACGCGCGCCATGCGCTGCGACCTGGGAGTCATGATTTCCGCCTCGCATAACCCGTACGAGGACAACGGCATCAAGCTGTTCGGCCCGGACGGCTTCAAGCTGTCGGACGCCATTGAGGCCGAGATCGAGGGGCTGATGTTCGGCGATCTCAGCGGCGGTCGTGCCGCGCCCGACAAGCTCGGTCGTGCGACTCGTCTCGAAGATGCCGGCGGCCGCTATATCGAATACGCCAAGACCACGTTCCCGCGACACCTGCGTCTCGACGGTCTGAAGATCGTCGTCGATTGCGCCCACGGCGCTGCCTACAAAGTCGCGCCGACCGTGTTCTGGGAGCTGGGCGCGGAAGTCATCAAAGTCGGGGTCAATCCGGACGGCTTCAATATCAACCGCGAAGCGGGCTCGCTGTATCCCGCCAAGATGCGCGAACTTGTACTCGCCAACGGCGCGCACCTGGGGCTGGCGCTCGACGGTGATGCGGACCGCGTCATCGTCTGCGACGAGAAGGGCAACCTGATCGATGGCGACCAAGTGCTGGCGTTGATCGGCGGACATTGCATGGACGCGGGCCAACTCACCGGCAACACGGTTGTTGCGACGGTCATGAGCAATCTCGGCCTTGAGCGCTATCTCAGCGGTCGCGGCATCGACCTGGTCCGCACGAAAGTTGGCGACCGTTACGTCGTCGAGAAAATGCGCGAAGGCGGATTCAATGTCGGCGGCGAGCAGTCCGGCCACATCATCCTCGGCCATCACGCCACGACCGGCGATGGGATCACCGCCGGCTTGCAGGTGCTCGCCGCGCTCGTGGAATCCGGCAAGCCCGCGAGCGAAGCCCTGCGCCTGTTCGACCCGGTGCCGCAGTTGTTGCGCAATGTAAGGCTCGCCCAAGGCACCAATGCTGACTTGATCCTGGCCAAAGCGCCGGTGAAGTCGGCGATCGCCGATGTGGAGCAACGTTTGAGCGGGCGCGGTCGTCTTGTCATCCGCAAGTCCGGCACTGAGTCGCTCATCCGCATCATGGCTGAAGGCGATGACTCGGGCGAAGTGAACGCGGTCGTCGCCGGCCTGGCCGACGTCATCGCGCAAGCGGCGGCTTAACCCCACATCGCCAAAACAGAAAGCGATATACCTCTGGGTCCTCGGCACTATAGCCAGAACGACGAAGTTTGCGGGTGAAAGGCCTATCGTGATCGCACGCGTGCTTATCATCGCCGGATCGGATTCCGGTGGCGGTGCCGGAATTCAAGCCGATCTCAAAACTGTAATGGCGCTCGGTGGCTATGCCGCGACCGCGATCACGGCCGTGACCGTGCAGAACACCCTGGGCGTGACCGGCGTGCAGGAGATGCCGCGCGACATCATCTCAGGTCAAATCACACGGGTGCTCGAAGACATCGGCGCCGACGTCATCAAGACCGGCATGCTGGCCACGACAGCCGTGATCGAGGCGGCGTACGACGCGCTGATCGCCGCGAATGCGACCCAGCCGCGTGTCATCGATCCGGTGATGGTGGCGACCTCCGGAAGCCGGCTGCTTGATAGTGGCGCGGTCGAAGCCCTGCTACGCCGGTTCATTCAAGAAGCCGCCGTCTTGACGCCCAACCTGCCGGAAGCCGAAGTGCTGACCGGCCGTACGATCAGGACGCTTGGCGATATGGAGGCCGCAGTGCCCAGCTTACGTAAGCTCGGCGCGAAGGCCGTCGTGCTCAAGGGCGGCCATGTCGAAGGCGAACTGATCCGCGACCTGTTGATAACTTCGGACGACGTTGTCGCCTTTGAGGATAATCGCATTGCCAGCCGCGCCACCCATGGCACCGGCTGCACGCTGGCCTCCGCGATTGCCGTCAGCTTGGCGCAGGGCATGGCTTTGCCGCGTGCCGTGGCGCGGGCGCGGGCCTATGTCCGCGCGGCCATCCTGAGCGCGCCTGGCTTGGGGAAGGGCCATGGTCCCCTCAACCATGGGCACACGGTGCGGGCCTTCGACGCGCCGTAAAAGTCGGCCTTTTCCGCCACATTGACGGCCCCATACCCCCTTCCTAGACTGACCGTTCTCGACGCCCCCAAGGACGAGCAGTGGGGGCGTTTTCAATCTAGGTAGGGGTCTTCAGGGCTATGAGCACTCAGAAGCCGTCGGTGAAGCCGGCGCGCACGCAGTTTTCGTCCGGTCCTTGCGCCAAGCGTCCCGGCTGGTCGCTGGACGCCTTGAAGAACGCGCTGGTCGGCCGCTCGCACCGCGCCAAACCCGCGAAGGCGCGCATCAAGGAAGTGCTCGACCTCAGCCGCAAGATCCTCGGCCTGCCGGCGGACTACCGCATTGCCATCGTGCCGGCGTCGGATACAGGCGCCGTTGAAATGATGCTGTGGCACGTGTTGGGCGCGCGCCCGGTCGACATGCTGGCGTGGGAAAGCTTCGGCGAAGGCTGGGTCACCGACGTCGTGAAGCAGCTGAAGCTGAAGGACGCGCGCATCCTCAAGGCCGACTACGGCCAGCTGCCTGACCTGTCGAGCGTCAACTTCGACAGCGACGTTGTCTTCACCTGGAACGGCACGACGTCGGGCGTGCGCGTGCCGAACGGCGACTGGATCAAAAGCGACCGCAAGGGCCTGACCATCTGCGACGCCACCTCGGCGGTGTTCGCGATGGATATGCCCTGGGACAAGCTCGATATCACCACGTGGTCTTGGCAGAAGGTGCTGGGCGGCGAAGCCCAACACGGCATGCTGGTGTTGAGCCCGCGCGCCGTCGAGCGCCTGGAGAGCTATTCGCCACCGTGGCCGATGCCGAAAATTTTCCGCCTGACCAAGGGCGGCAAGCTCCAGGAGCCGGTGTTCGAGGGCGACACCATCAACACCGTCTCGATGCTTTGCGTCGAAGACGCGGTCGATGGCTTGAAGTGGGCCGAGAGCGTCGGCGGCCTCAAGGGCCTGATCGCGCGCTCGGAAGCCAACCTCAAGACGCTGGCCGCATGGGCGGATAAACAGACGTGGTGCAAGCTGCTCGCCGAGAAGCCGGAGACGCGCTCCTGCACGTCGATGTGCCTGAAGATCACCGCCGACTGGTTCACCAAGCTGTCGAAGGACGACCAGGCCGCTGCGGCGAAGAGCTTCGTCTCGCTGCTGGAAAAGGAAGGCGTCGCGCTCGATATCGGCGCCTATCGCGATGCGCCGGCGGGCCTGCGCATCTGGGGCGGCGCGACCGTCGACACAGCCGACATCGCGGCCTTGCTGCCGTGGCTGGAGTGGGCGAACGGCGAGGTTCAGCCGAAGGCCTAAAGACCTAAAGAGATCGTTCGAGGCGGGGACCCCTCATCCATTCGGGTGAGGGGAGGTGAAGTTCTGGGAGGACCTTTCACGTGGCGAAGCCGAAAGTACTGATCAGCGATAAGTTGAGCGCGGCGGCGGTTGAGATTTTCAAGAACCGCGGCATTGATGTCGACATCAAGACCGGTTTGAAGCCGGAAGAACTTCTCGCGATCATCGCGGACTATGATGGCCTTGCCATCCGCTCGAACACCAAAGTGACTCCCGCGGTTCTGGCGGCGGCGACCCGCCTGAAGGTCGTCGGGCGGGCCGGCATCGGCGTCGATAACGTCGACGTACCCGCCGCCACCGCGCGCGGCGTCGTGGTGATGAACACCCCGTTTGGCAATGCCATCACGACGGCAGAACACGCCATCGCCATGATGATGTCCTGCGCGCGCGATATCCCGGCGGCGAACGCTTCGACCCACGCCGGTAAGTGGGAAAAGTCGAAGTTCATGGGCGTCGAGTTGTACGGCAAGACCCTGGGTGTCATAGGCTGCGGCAACATCGGTTCTATTGTTTGCGACCGCGCCCTGGGACTCAAGATGAAGGTCATTGCCTACGATCCCTTCCTGTCGCAGCAACGCGCCGACGATCTCGGCGTGGAGAAGGGTGATCTGGAAGCGATCTTCACGCGCGCGGATTTCATCACTCTGCACACGCCGCTGAACGAACACACGCGCGGCATCATCGACGCGAAGAGCATCGCGAAGATGAAGAAAGGCGTGCGCATCATCAACTGCGCGCGCGGCGGTCTCGTCAACGAAGCCGACCTCAAGGCCGCCATCGAAAGCGGTCAGGTCGCCGGCGCGGCGTTCGACGTGTTCGAGGAAGAACCCGCCAAGACGAATATCCTGTTTGGCCTGGAGAAGGTCGTCGCCACGCCGCACCTCGGCGCGTCGACCGACGAGGCACAGGAGAACGTAGCGTTGCAGGTCGCGGAGCAGATTTCCGATTACCTGCTGACCGGTGCGGTCACCAACGCGCTCAATATGCCCTCTGTCTCGGCGGAAGATGCGCCGAAGCTGAAGCCCTACATGGGCCTCGCCGAACAGCTCGGCAGCTTCGCCGGTCAGACGACCGACGCCGGCGTGAAGTCCATCACCGTCACTTATGAAGGCCATGTCGCGGAGCTGAACACGCGGCCGCTGACCGCTATCGCGCTGAAGGGTCTGCTCGGGCAGATCATGGAAAGCGTGAACATGGTCAACGCTCCGACCATCGCGCGGGAGCGCGACATCAAGGTCACCGAGGTGAAGCGCGAGCAGCATGCGCTCTATCAGACGCTGATGACCCTGACGGTCGCGACCGATAAGGGAACCCACAGCATCTCCGGCACGCTGTTCGGCGGCAGCCTGCCGCGTCTGGTGGACGTCAACGAGGTCCATATCGAGGCCGAGGTGGCCCCGCACATGCTCTACGTTATCAACGACGACAAGCCGGGCTTCATCGGCGCGTTGGGCAGTCTGTTGGGGCAGGCGGGGGTGAACATCGCCTCGTTCCATCTCGGCCGGGCCAGTGCCGGCGGCGAGGCCCAGCTGCTGATCAGCCTCGATCAGCCTGTGGATGAGGCGCTGCAGGCCAAGGTTAAGGCCCTGCCGCACGTTAAGAAGGTCCAGGCGCTGGCGTTCTGAGCCGTCCGGAAACGGGCTAAATCCGGCCAATGACAACGGGGTCCGGGAGCGTATATAACCGCGCGCCTCCTGACCCCGATTGGACCCATGAGCGATACCTCCAAGACCTTGCTGCCTGAAGGTCTGCGCGATCTCCTGCCGCCCGAAGCGGCGGTCGAGGCGGAGGTTATCCACACCCTCACGCAGAGCTTTGGCGCCAACGGCTATGCCCTGGTGAAGCCGCCGCTCGCCGAGTTCGAGGACACGCTTCTGGCCGGTGTCGGCCAGGTGCTGCGGGATCGCATCTTCCGGATGCCGGACCCCGTGTCGCACCGGAGCTTAGGCTTCCGCGCCGATGTCACCACCCAGGTGGCCCGCATCGCGACCACGCGCCTGGCTTCGCAGCCCCGGCCGCTGCGCTTGATGTACGCCGGTCAGGTCCTGCGCGTGCGCGGCGACCAGCTGGAGCCCGAGCGCCAGTTCACGCAGGCCGGCATCGAGTTGATCGGCGCCGAGACCGGCGCGGCTGACGCGGAAGTGATCCTTGCGACCACCGAAGCGCTCGAGGCTGTTGGCGTAAAAAACCTGACCGTCGATCTGGCGTTGCCGACACTCGTGCCGGCGATCCTGAAAGGTCACGGCGTCGACGCCAATGATCGTCTCCGCACGGCGCTCGCGCACAAGGATGTCGCGGAACTCAAAGCGGCCGGGGGTGCAGCGGGCGAATTGCTTTGCGCGCTGGTCGCGGCGTCGGGCGAATTCGCCACGGCGCGCGAGCGGATCGGCAAACTCAACTTGCCCGCGGACGCGAAGGCGGAATGGGACGCGTTGAGCGCGGTCGGCGACGCCGTGCGCGCTGCTGCGCCGAATCTGGGGCTGACCGTGGACGCCGTCGAAAGCCGTGGCTTCGAGTATCACACCGGCATCACGTTCTCGATCTTCGCCAAGGGTATTCAGCGCGAGATCGGGCGCGGCGGACGCTATCGTTTGCAGCACAGCGAAGACCGCTTCGAGCACGCGACCGGCGCGACCCTTGTGGTCGACAATCTGCTGAGCGCCGTTCCGGCGGCGAAAGAGCTCAAGCGTCTGTGGGTGCCAAGTGACACACCGCGCGCGACCGTTCGCAAGTGGCAGGCAGACGGCTGGACGCTCGTTGCAGGACTTAAAGCCGGCGAGACGGCCGCGAACGAAGCGCGTCGTCTTGATTGCACGCACTATCTGGAGCGCGGCGAAGCCGTGCAGGTAAGGAACTAACATGGGCAACGTCGCGGTCGTCGGATCCCAGTGGGGCGACGAGGGCAAAGGAAAGATCGTCGATTGGCTCTCGGAACGCGCCGATATGGTCGTGCGCTTCCAGGGTGGCCATAACGCGGGCCATACGCTCGTGATCGGCGAGAACACCTACAAGCTTTCGTTGCTGCCTTCGGGCGTGGTGCGTGGCAAGCCGTCGTTCATCGGCAACGGTGTCGTGGTCGATCCCTGGGCGCTGCTGTCGGAGATCGACAAGATCGTCGCGCAGGGCGTGAAGATCACGCCGGACCTGCTGAAGCTTGCCGACAACGCGTCGCTGATCCTGCCGCTGCACGGCAACTTGGATCGCGCGCGCGAAGCCGCCGCCGGTTCCGCGCAGATCGGCACCACCGGACGCGGCATCGGCCCGGCCTACGAAGACAAAGTCGCGCGGCGCGCCATCCGCGTTTGCGATCTCGCCGACGACAAAGTCATCGCCTACAAGGTCGAGCGACTGCTGGCACATCACAATGCGCTGCTGCGCGGCCTTGGGCAGGCGGAAGTGAATGCCGCCGAGCTGATTGCCGCGCTGAAAGAGGTGGCGCCGAAAATCCTGCCGTATGCGGCGCCGGTCTGGGAAATCCTGGACGAAGCCAAGCGTCGCGGTCGCCGCATCCTGTTCGAGGGTGCGCAGGGCGCGATGCTCGACGTCGATCACGGCACGTATCCTTACGTCACGTCGTCCAACACCATGTCCGGCCAAGCCGCCGTGGGCTCGGGCATGGGCCCGGGCGCGGTCGGTTACGTCCTCGGCATCACCAAGGCCTACACCACCCGCGTCGGCTCAGGGCCGTTCCCGACCGAACTAACCGACTCCGTCGGCCAATTGCTAGGCGAGCGGGGCCATGAGTTCGGCACCGTCACCGGTCGCCGCCGTCGCTGCGGTTGGTTCGACGCCATCATGGTGCGCCAGGCTATCAAGACCGGCGGCATCACGGGCATCGCGCTGACCAAGCTCGACGTGCTCGATACCCTCGACAAGATCAGCGTTTGCGTCGGCTATGACCTGAACGGAAAGAGCCTCCAGCGCTTCCCCGCTGGCATGAGCGAGCAGGCCGCCGTTAAACCGGTCTACGAAACCATGACCGGCTGGAACTGCTCGACCCGGGGCGCCCGCAGCTGGGCCCAGCTGCCGGCCGAGGCGATCAAGTACATCCGCCGCATCGAGGAACTGATCGAAGCGCCCGTGGCCCTGTGCTCGACCAGCCCCGAACGCGAAGATACGATCCTGGTGCGCGACCCGTTCCTGGATTAAATCGTCGGTTTCGCGTCAAAATCCCCAGTTTAAAAAGGTTAATAATCCCCTAAGGGCGATTGTCCTTCGCGGGGCTGTCGCGTAGGATGCAGCCGCGAGAGCCGCCAGAATGGCGGTGAACACTGCACAGGAAAGTGACCAACGCGATGGCCGAACCGGCTACGCAGTTGCGAGACCTGCCGGCGCCGCAACCCGCGCAGGCAACGACACCGCCTCCGGGCCCGGCCGCTGCGCCGCGGCCGAGCGGTAGCTTTATCGTCGTCCGCGACCGTTACACCATTTACTGCGACCGCCCGATCCCGTCGCTCGATATGCCGAACGCTACGGCATACGAAGTGACTGACCGTAAGCAGGAAGGGCGCGCGATGTACGCGCTCGTCGTGCGTCCGGACATGACGCCGCGCATTAGCGTGATGCGCGTGCTTAAAGGCCTCGAGATCGCTCACGTTTTGCACCTCGTCGACTGGGGCGTGGCCGAATGGCCGCCGGCCGAGCGCAAGTGCGTGATCGTCATCTATCACCGCCCCATGGGCGGACGCGTGATGGATTTGAAGGGCGGCGTGTTCCGGCGTGTGCCCGACCATCTGTTCGCGAAGAATATCATCAAGCCGCTGACCGATGCGTTGAACGAACTTGCGTTGAGGGGCATCACCCATCGCGCGATCCGGCCGGACAACCTTTATTACATGGACGAAGCGCGCACCAACATCGTGCTGGGCGACTGCCTCACGTCCTCGCCGGCGCACGATCAGCCAGTCGCGATCGAGCCAATCGAGTCCGGTATGTCGATGCCGTCTGGGCGCGGTGCGGGCAACGTCTACGACGATCTGTATGCCTTCGGCGCGACGCTGCTCATGCTGTCGATTGGGCGCGACACCCTCCAGGGTGTGCCCGACGACGAAATCTTGCGCCGGAAAGTCGGGCAGGGTTCCTACGCCACGCTTGTCGACGACGAACGTCCGCCGATGACGGTGCTGGAGTGTTTGCGCGGTCTACTCGCGGACGATCCCGAGCAGCGCTGGAAGACCGAGAACGTCGATCTATGGCTCGCCGGTAAACGCCTGACGCCGATTCAAGCGAAGGCGGAAAAGCAGGCCCGTCGCGCCTTGCGCATCGGGGACCAGGAATTCAATTCGCTGCGACCGCTCAGCTACGCGCTCTATACCAATTGGGACAAGGCGATGAGCATCATCGCCGACGGCACGTTGGAGATATGGCTGCGCCGTCAGTTCGACTTCAACGAAATGGCGAACGCGATCTCCTCGGCGATCAAGACCTCCTACGATTTGCCTGGGGCCCAGAAGGGCGAGGCCGATGATCTGATCATCAGTCGGATCTTGATGATCCTCGATCCACGCGCGCCGGTACGCTTGCGCAACTTCCGCGTCAACGTCGACGGCTTCGGGCCGGCATTGGCCATCGCCATGATGCGGAAAGATAAGCTTAAGCCATTCAGCGACTTCATCACCAAGGAACTGTGGCGTTATTTCATCAACGCGCAAACTAAGCCGGGGCCGGAACACCAGCAGTACGAACAGACGTTCCGCGACCTGAAGAACTACATGAAGGATCAGTCGACCGGCGCCGGCATCGAGCGTTGCGTCTACGAACTGAACGAGTGGCAGTTCTGCATGAGCCCGATGGTCGCCGATCAGTACGTGATGGAGGTCAAAGCGATCCTGCCCGCCCTCGATGCGGCGTCCAAGTCGGTCAACACCAAGATGTGGCCGGTCGATCGCCACATCGCGGCGTTCCTGCGCGCTCGGTATGCCAAGGGAACCTCGATGCAGCTCGATTCCATGAACGATGCGCGCGCCGATCGTTCCACCATCGGTATGCTCAGCGTGTTGGCCATCGTGCAGTGGCGTTTGGGGCCTGAGGCCCTCTACGGCCTGACCAGCTGGGTCGGCGGCCTGATGGGGCCTGTGATCAGCAGCTATCAGAACCGCAACAAGCGCCGCGAGTTGGAGCGCGAAATCCCGAAGTTCGTGCGCAAAGGCAACCTCGCCGAGTTGTACAACTATCTCGACAATCCCGAAGAGCGTCAGAAGGACGCCGAGGGATTTTCCTGGTCACGCACTGAGTTCAATGCGGCCGACAAACAGATTTACGATCTCGAACACGGTCAGTTCGACCGTCAGGAATCGGCGCTCAGGCTCGGGCGTCAGGCGGGTGCGGTCTGTGCGGGTGGTATCGCGTTCCTGACGCTGGTTGGCTGCGTCCTCTCCAAGCTGTTTTGAGGGGACAATGACCAAGAAAACACCGTTCCTGCTTTACGCGATCATCGCCGTGGCGATCGGCGCGATGATGATCCCCACCGTAATTGTGCTCAGCGTCGCGCTGGTGCCGACGGCGGTGGCGTTGATCATGGAACGTAAGAAGGGTTGGTACGGCGGGGTCACCGTCGGCTCCATGAACTTGGCCGGTACGCTGCCCTATCTGACCGACCTTTGGTTCAAGGCGCATACCATCGAAGCAGCCGTCAACATCATCACCAGCGTGCTGGCGTGGTTCATGTTCTACGGCTGCGCGGCGATCGGCTGGGCGATCTACGCCGTAACGCCCAACGTAGTCAGTTCGTTCATGGCGATGACTGCGGGACGGCAGATCACCTCATTGCGCGCGAAGCAGCGCGAACTGGTGCAGACCTGGGGTCCGGACGTGGAAGTGATCTACGAACCCGAGCACCTGAAAGCAGCGGCGGCGGCGGAGAAGGCCGCCACGTCGGCGCCGATGCGGACCTCGGTCGCGGCGCCTGCAAGCCTTGGCTAGACCGCGAGTTTTGCGAGCGCGTTTTCCAGCTTTTTGAAATCGTCCGGTGCGGGACGCGCGAAGCGTAAGGACTTGCCTGTTGTCGGGTGAATGAACCCGAGCGTCGCGGCGTGCAGCGCCTGACGTTCGAAACCCATGACGGCGTCGACGACATCCGGCGGCGTGCTCTTGGGCAGCTTGCGATTGCGGCCATATATCTGGTCGCCGATCAGCGGATGACCGCGAGACGACATGTGGACGCGGATTTGGTGGGTGCGGCCCGTCTTCAAGGCGCACTGCACCTGCGCGGCGAGTACGCCGTAAGCCGCGACGACAGCGTAGCCGGTTTCGGCCTCTTTGCCGCCGCGTTTCAGGACGGCCATCTTCTGCCGGTCGTGCGGGCTGCGGCCGATGGCCGCATTGATGACGCCACGTAGCGGTGTCGGCACGCCCCACACCAAAGCATCGTATCGCCGTTCGATGTCATGCGCGGCGAATTGTTCAGCAAGGCCGGCGTGGGCTGCGGCGGTCTTGGCGACGACCAGAAGGCCGCTGGTGTCCTTGTCGATCCGGTGGACGATGCCGGGTCGGAGGACGCCACCGATTCCGCGCAAGCTGTCGCCGCAATGGGCAAGCAAGGCGTTCACCAAAGTGCCGTCGTAGTTTCCGACCGCGGGATGCACGACCAATCCGGCCGGCTTGTTGACCACGATGAGGTCTTCGTCCTCAAAGACGACGTCGAGGTCCATCGGTTGCGCGGGAAGGTCCAGGGCTATCGGCGCCGGCACCGCAATCGTGATCTTTTCACCGGCTTTCACCTTGCGCGCGGAATCGTCAACGACATGGCCCGCAATGGCGACGGCACCTCCATCGATCAGGCTTTGCGCGCGGGCGCGCGAGAGTTCCGGCACATTGTCCGCCAGCCATTTGTCCAGCCGGATGCCGTGCGCGTCATCCGGCACGGTGAGGGCGTGGTCAGTCATGACGCTTGCCGTTGCGGCCGGGGCCGTTGAACATGCTGCCCATGACCGAGATCGCGCTGACGCTCGAACACCTTGCGACGCTGCGACGCGTGGCGGAGGACGCGTTCCCCAACGAGTGCTGTGGCCTGTTGGTCGGCAGCGGCGCGCCTACCATCACTATCCAAGAGCTTGTGCCGGTCGCGAACGTCGCAGCGCAGTCTGAGGCGCGGTTCGAGGTCGACCCGCAGGCGCAATTCGATCTCCTGCGCCGCCTGCGCGGTTCCGGTCTGCGCATTGTCGGCCATTATCATTCTCATCCTAACGGTGTCGCCGAACTGTCGCGGCAGGATCTGGCGATGGCCAATGATCCGGCGGCGGTCTGGCTTCTGGTTCCGGTCCGCGCGAGCGAAGCAGGCGCACCGCGCGCCTACGTCTGCCCGACGCCAGAGCGGGCCGAGCCCATCGGTATCATCGAGGTATCCCCGTAACAAGCCGCTGCGGTAAACTCCCGGCCGCCAGAGGAGACTCGCATGACTGCACGCCGCCGCGTCGCTGTCCTGGGAACCGGCTTTACCAAGACCGGGACCGCGACCCCGCCGGCACAGATTGCGGCGGTAGCCGGGCCAGACTTCGCGCCCGAATTGGTTGAAACACGCTACAGCGTCTTCCCGGCAACGCCCTATGACCGCGGCCTCGCGGCGGTCGGCTATCTCGATACGGCCGTCAGCGCGGCGAAGGCCGGCTTTGACGCGGTGTTCATCAATACGTTCGGTGACTATGGCATCGCGGAGATGCGTTCGGCGCTGTCGATCCCGGTGGTCGGCGCGGGCGAGGCGGCGATGTCGCTCGCGAGCACTCTGGGCCGGCGGTTCGCCATCGTCACTATCTGGCCGGAGTCGATGAAATTCATCTTCGACGAACGGCTGACGGCGACGGGTCTACGCGATCGCTGTGCCGAGGTTGTTTTTGTGCTGGCGCAGGATGAAATGAAAGCCCGCGGGGCGACTGACGATCCCGTGGCGCACATGCGAAACGGCAACGCCGCCGTGATCGATCGCATTGTTGCGAGCGCGGAAGGTGCGCTGGCGCGGGGCGCGGACACGATCGTTTTGGGCTGCACCTGCATGGCGCCCATCGCTGCGCAGATCGCCGCGCGTGTTGCGGCGCCGGTCGTCGACCCGATGACCGCCGGTTACAAGGCGAGCGAAACGCTGGTCTCGCTTGGCCTGGCGCAGAGCGCGGTTGCCTATCCGCGTGTGCCCGCGGACCGTCTGGCGGCGATTGGCGATCTCGTGAGTGGTGGATTGACGTTGTCTACTCCGCCGACCACGGAGGAGTGTGAGGTCTGCGTCGTGGCGGCGGAGTAGACTTCGCCGAGCTCAGATCAGGCGATCCCTTAGATCAGGCGGCGCGCAGCGCGGGCCTGCACCGCGGTCATGGCTTGCTGCACCGGCGGTGCGCCGACCTTGGCGACCACGAATTTCCGCTGGAAGGCGGCCCACCACTGCGGCACGCCGCAGGCGAGGGGTTCCGCCAGCTGGTGGCGGAAAAGGATATCGTCGAACAGCGGCTTCATTTCCGGGGTCGTGTTCCAGCCGATGCGTTCCAGAACGATCCGCACGACCTCATCGTGCGGCAGCCGGTGTTGCCACGATTGCAGCAGGCTTACCTCGCCGACGATGTCGAACACGACGGCGGAGACCAGACGGTCGCGGCGTTCGGTGAAGGCGTCCACTTGTTCGGCAATCTGCGCCAGAAGTTCGTGCGCCATATCGGCCGGGAAAAGGGCGCGGATATTGGCCGCATCCATGCCGACGACGCCGGCGAAGTGATAGTCCAGCAGCGGCTGGATATCGACGGCGGCACGCCGTGCCTCATAGGGAACCCGACGTTCATCGACGGCTGTCTTGAGCGTGTTTTGCCAGGCTGGGAAGGTGTTGGCGGCGGCTCTGACCATCGCGGTCAGGAAATGCCGCGCTGCAGTCGCCGGCTCACACGATTTAAGCGATGAAGTTTGGCTCAACGCATTCATTGCGTTACCGTATATAGTGGCGAGGCTTGCCATACATACGCCGCGTCAAGCTATATGGTTGCATGTCGCTGCAACGGGGGTCCTCTAAGGTGCCGGAACGTAAGAGAAATCATCCCGACGTAATTCTGGTGCGCGTGAAAGAGAGCTCGGGGTTCGGGTTCACGTACCTATCTGAGGGCGACTATCACCGCGCTGCCGATCACTTCCTGCTGCCCGCTTTGGCTTACGCGAAAACCGACGTGAACGACGTCGAGCAGCGCCGGACCCTCGCGTACGACTTCTTGTGGCGTTATTTCGCCAAGCCGCACGGCCGTGAATTCTTCCGGGAGAACATCCGGTGGATCGCCGCGGCCGCTGCGCGCGAGAAGTTCCATCAGGAAGCTGAGTTCGGCACCGTGCCGCGCGTGATCGTTATCGAGCGCCGCAACAACGACGACGGCATCATCATCCGCGCCGCAGCGGAATATCTCGATCATCCGGGCTATCCGCGCGCCGTGATCGTCGGCAAGCACATCTACGGCGGCGGCGCGGCCCACTTCTTCGATTCCGCCGCGGAATTCGAGAAGGCCGGGCAGAAGGCGCCGACACAGGACGTCTGGCTGCCGCAGATCGTTTACCGGCTTTATGAAGAGACGCCCTCGGTCGTGCTTGGTATGCCGAAGCCAGGCAAGGGCCAGGAACTTGGCGTCGAATGTCAGGCGCTGTCGTTCGGCATGCGCGCACGCCTGCATGAGCGCAAAGTTCCGATCACGAAACCGCGTCGTTAGTTTCGGCGAGTTCAACCTGTTCGGCGATCTCGGCGGCGGCGATGCCACGGGCCAGCGCAAGTTTCACGATGCGGGCTTCAAACGTCTCGTCCCCGTCGGGGGCGAGGGCGCGCGCCATGACGTCCTCGCCGCGTTTCCGCGCCTCGGGCCCGAAGATGCTTTCCATCTCGGTCGGTCCCAGAACGCAGTACGACAGCACACCGGCCGCCTCGATCATGCGGCGATCCAGGTGGCTGGGATCGAGCCCGAACGCGGCTTCTTCCTCGGTGGCCCATTTGTAGATGATGTAGCGCATGCCATCGTCGACGTAGGCAGGATTGACCTCGCCGGCCACCAGGGCGGCATCGAAGCCTCTCAAAGCGGTGCGCCGGCGGCTGCCAAGGCCGAGGAAATCAAGAAGCGACATCTGAGCGTTATCTCCGGAAACGCGTGGGATTATCGCACAGGGTTGGCTAAAGTCCGCAACGCGATCGGCCGGCAGGCAAGGCAATAGCTTCGCGATGAGCAAGTTGATTAACGCGCGTTACGTGCTTCTGACGCTGGCGGCTTTGGTCGGTATCGTCATCGCCGTGCTTATCGGGCTGCAGATCCAGGTCGCGCGGCAGGAGACGATCCAGACGGGGACGCGCTCTGCGCGCAACCTGGCCAGCACGCTGGCGCAGCATACGCGGCAATCCCTCCGCGCCGTCGATTTGATCCTTCAGGTGCTCAGCGGGCCGGATGTGGTGCCGCCACTGCTCGACCCAAGCCGCAAGGCGCAGTCACATCAAGTTTTACGCAATCGCGCGGCGTCAGCCGAAGGCGTGTTCGCCATTATCGTGTTCGATAAGAACGGCCGGATCGTCTCGTCTTCTTTCGAGGATGATCCCGAGCCGCGGGATCTATCCGACCGACCTGCCTTCATTGCGGCGCGAGAGGGGCGGGAGTTCACCGTCGCGCCGCCGCATCGGTCGCAAATCGGCCCCGCTGCCGGAAAATTGGTGATGATTATCACCCGTCGTATCGAATCCCGCGACGGTCAGTTCCTGGGAACGGTCGAAGGAAGTCTCTCGGTCGACAGCTTCGTGAACTTCTACCGCAGCCTGGACATGGGCGCACAGGGCATCATCTCCGTGCTGCGCCATGACGGCACGGTGCTGTTGCGCTACCCGCTGGAGGAAAACCTTCTCGGGCGTTCGGTGAGCAATCCGGTATTCCGGGCTTACCTGAGCGGCCAAGGCAGCGGCGAGGTTTTCTCGACCTATGTCACCGACAACATTGTGCGGCTCACCGCTTTCAGGGACGTGCCGGAAATCGACCTTGTCGTCTCGGTCGGCTTGTCGTTGGACGATTTACTGGCCGGCTGGAAACGCACGGCCTTCACCGAGGCCGCCGCGGCTGCGGTCGTCATCATGGTCCTCATTCTATTGATGCTGTTGGCGAACCGCTACTTGTCGGGGCGCGAGCGCGAGCGCGAGCGCTTTGCGGTACGCCTCAATCGCCTGGCGACGGCCTCGAGCGAGATTGCTTCTATCCATACCGGGGCGGGGCTTGTTGCCGGCTTGCGGCGCACCGTGCAGGAACTTGTACCTGGCGCTGTCGCAGAGGTTCGGTTCGCCCTGGAACGCACGGGCGCGCAGCGTGAGCCGGTGATTGAAGCACGCCGCATCACGCTGCCGCTGCAAGCCAAAGGCGGGCGCGTTCTGGGCACACTGGATGTGACGCGCGCCGAGGGACCGCTCTTGTCGTCGCAAGATACGGCGGTGTTGTCCCAGATCGCGCTTATCGGGACGGTCGCGCTGGAGAACGTCGAGTTGCTGGCGGAAAGCCACCGGCTTGCCGTCCAGGCCGAACGTGCGCGCGCCGAAGAAGCGGAAGCGCGACATCAGATCGAAGACGTCTTCGCGACCATGTCGGAAGGCGTGTACACCCTCGATCATTCCTGGCGGTTCACATTCCTCAACGACAATGCACTTGCGTTGATTGCGCGCCCGCGTGAGGACCTTATCGGCCGGGTCATTTGGGACGTGGTGCCGACGGCGTCGCCCATACAAAAACGATTTGAACGCGTGGCCAAAGAGCAAGTCCCGGTCGAATTCGAATACGAGTATGAAACCGGGACCGGCACGCGCTGGGCCGACGTGCGTGCATTCCCGACCATCGATGGAATCAGCGTCTACATCCGCGACATCACGCAACGCGTCGAGACCGAAAGCAAGCTGCGCCAGGCGCAGAAAATGCAAGCCATCGGTCAGCTAACGGGCGGGATCGCGCACGACTTCAACAACCTGCTGACCGTCGTGCTGGGCAATGTCGACCTGCTGGTCGACGCGCTCGACCCTCAGCCGCGTCTTAAGCGCATCGCCGAAGTGGCGCGCGACGCCGCCGTACGGGGTGCGACCCTAGTTGCGCGTTTGTTGGCCTTCGCGCGTCGTCAGGCGCTGGCGCCGCGACCGGTCGACGTCAATGTGTTGACCCGGAGCGTCGAGGACTTACTGCACCGGACGATCGGCGAGGCCGTAAGCATTAAGTTGCAACGCAGCAGCAGTCTGTGGCGGGCGAGTATCGATCCGACGCAGATGGAGAACGCGTTGCTCAATCTTGCGCTCAATGCACGCGATGCGATGCCGAATGGCGGCATGCTGACGATCGAAACCAGCAACGCCCATCTCGACGGCGGCCAGATCGACGATACGCCGATCGTCGCGGGCGACTACGTGATGGTAGCCGTCGGCGATACCGGGACGGGGATG
The DNA here is from genome assembly GCA_947476695.1 of Rhodospirillaceae bacterium. GTDB lineage: Bacteria > Pseudomonadota > Alphaproteobacteria > Rhodospirillales > Rhodospirillaceae > SCTM01. The sequence continues at coordinate 188,236 of CANJRD010000003.1, read as the reverse complement.
ACGAACGAAGTGCGCAGCCGCGCCTTCGATCCATTCTTCACCACCAAAGCGGTGGGCGCTGGCTCAGGTCTCGGCCTGAGCATGGTCTACGGCTTCGTGCGCCAATCGGGCGGTTACGTCCGCATCGATACCGAAGTCGGGCAGGGCACGACAGTGCGTATGTATCTGCCGCGTGCGCAGGAAGATTCGCTTCCCCAGGCGGTGATCGCCGGCCCCGGCGTCATCCCGACCGGTCGCGAAACCATCCTTCTGGTCGAGGACGACGAACTGGTGCGCGAGCATCTGTCGGAGACGCTCAAGAGCCTCGGCTATGGTATTATTCCCTGCAGCACCGGACCCGAGGCGATCAAGATGGTGGATGACGGCGTGCAGGCCGATCTTTTGCTGACCGACATCATGCTCGCTGGCGGCATCAATGGTCGCGGCGTGGCGCAGCGGGTCAAGCAGCTGCGGCCGGAAATGCCGGTGCTGTACATGTCCGGCTATAGTGAAGAGGCGATCATTCACGACGGCAAGCTCGACGCGGGTATCCATTTCATCTCGAAGCCGTTCCGCCGTCAGGACATTGCCGTGAAGCTGCGCGAAGTGCTGGGGGAGGCCGTTGCACCGGTCGCGTAGTCCGCAGGAGGAGGGGAAATATGAGTACGCGAAAGCCTGATGCTTCCAAGCTGCCGTCTTTGCCGCCGGCGCAAACCTGCGACCGATGCGGCGCGGTGTTCCGTTGGGAACCGAGCGAGCCCGGCGTGAAGAACGCCCCTTTGGCGGCGACGCTCGCCAAGCCCAGCGACAAATGCGATTGCGGCTACGGCGCACGAGCGCCGTTATTCGAGCAGTAAGCGGTCTTAACGTCCGCCGCCGAACCGATCCAACCCCAATCCGTTGAGATCGATCTCCGGCGTACGCCCGGAAATCAGATCGGCAATCGCCTTGCCCGAGCCGCAGGCCATCGTCCAACCCAGAGTGCCGTGACCTGTGTTCAGGAACAGGTTGTCGTAGGGCGTCGCGCCGAGAACGGGCACGGAGTCCGGTGTCGTCGGCCGCAGGCCCGACCAGGCGTTCAAATCGCGATAGGAGGATGCGCGCGGGAACAGTTCCTGCGCGCTTGCCACCAGCGGCGCGACGCGGCGTGGATCGAGGCGCATATCCCAACCCGCAAGTTCAGCCGTGCCCGCGACGCGCAAGCGATTTCCCAGTCGCGTGAACACGAGATACTTCGTCTCGTCAGTAATGCTGACGTGCGGCGCAGCATCGGGCTGCTCGATCTCGATGCTGATCGAATAGCCTTTGGCGGGATAGATCGGCAAAGTGATGCCCAGCGGCTTCACGAACGTGGGGCTGTGAGTGCCGAGGCATAGGACCACCGCATCGGGCGTGTAACGCGTGCGGTCGGTGACGACACCGGAGATGCAGCCGCGTTCGCGCTCGAGCGTCTGCACGGTCTCGCCGAAATGGAAATTGACGCCGAGCTTGCGCGCGAGACCCGCCAGTTGTTCGGTGAAGAGGTGCGCGTCGCCGCTTTCATCGTCGGGGCTCATCAAGCCGCCGGCGAGATGTGGCGCATCGCGCAAGGCCGGCTCGACCGCGATGCATTCGGCCCGCGTCATCACGTCCTGCGGCAAACCAAGTTGCGCCAGCATTGCGCCGGTGGCGCGACCCTCGGCGAAAGACTCAGTCGTACGATAGATGTGCAGGATGCCGCGCAGCTCCTGCGCGTACTGAATGTTGGTGTGCTGGCGCAGCGCCTTGAGCACGGCGCGGCTGTAGAGCGCCACGCGCAACGTGCGATCCATGTTCACGCGTGCGCGCTCGGTCGTGCAGTTGGCGAGGAACTGAAGTCCCCAGCGCCACAGCGAAGGGTCCCAGCGCAGCGGCTTCATCAGCAACGGTGCATCCGGTGCGAACATCCACTTGAAGGCTTGCCACGGCACGCCCGGGCCGGCCCACGGTTTGGCGTGGCAGGCCGAGATCTGGCCGCCGTTGGCGAAGCTGGTCTCGCGCGCAGGGGCGGGTTCGCGGTCGATGACCGTGACCCGATGTCCCGCCTCGGCCAGGAAGTAGGCCGTGGTGGTGCCGACAACGCCGGCGCCAAGCACAAGAACCTGCACGTAAGAACTCCTAAACGCGCGTGCGATCGTCCACGCCGCGCGGTCGAATTATATCAGCGCCTCTTGTGGAGAGGCCGTCCGCACCGGCAAGGTAGGGATGTAAATAACTCACGTCCACCCCGCGCTAATTCATGTATGGCGGCTATGACAGCGCTCAATGAACTCGCCATCCGGGAACTCGCCATCCTGACTGTCGCCGAGATGTCGGCGGCGGATCGTCTTGCCGTCGAAGCGGGCATCCGCAGCCTGACGCTGATGGAGACCGCCGGCGGCGTCGTCACGGCGGCCATCACCGCGCGCTTCCCGCCGCAGCCGGTGGCGATCCTTTGCGGCCCGGGTAACAACGGCGGCGACGGCTATGTCATCGCGCGCCATCTGCACGAGATCGGCTGGCCGGTGCGCGTCTGCCAGCTTCCCGGCGAGATGAGCCCCGATGCGGCGGCCAACAACGCCGAGCGCTGGCGTGCGTTGAATGGCATCGTGGTGCCGTTCGGGCTCGCCGGCCTCGACGGCGCTTCGCTGATCGTGGATGCGTTGTTCGGCGCGGGGTTGTCACGGCCCCTCGGGCCCGAGGTGCGCGCCGTCGTCAGGGCGATCAATCAGGCCAATCTGCCTTGCGTCGCCGTCGATGTTCCCAGCGGCGTGTTCGGCGACAGCGGCGAAATCTTGGGCGGCGGCGATGAGGACGGGGCGCCGCGATGCGTGGCGACGGTGACGTTCTTCCGCCCGAAGCCAGCGCATCTTCTCTATCCGGGTCGCGCCCTATGCGGGCATTTGACGGTGGCGGATATTGGTATCCCGCCGCGCGTGCTGGAAACGATCCGGCCTCAGGCTTGGCACAACACGCCCCTGATGTGGCACCTGCCGCAGCCCAGTTGGTCCGATCACAAGTACACGCGCGGCCATGCCCTCGTGGTCGGCGGGGGCGCGGTGACCGGCGCGGCCCGGCTCGCTGCCCGGGCCGCGCGTCGCGTGGGGGCCGGATTGCTGACGCTGGCGGTCCCCGAGGCGGCGGTGCCGATCTATGCGGCCTCCGAACCCGGGTGCCTGATCTTGAAGCGGCCAGACAATGACCTTGCCGCCGCCTTGGCTGACGAACGCCGGAATGCTCTTTTGCTCGGGCCGGGGCTGGGTATTGGCGCAGCGACACGACATATGGTCAGCCAAGTGCTCGCGAGCGGCCGTTCGACCGTCCTAGACGCGGATGCCCTCACCAGCTTCGCCGAAGCGCCAGCCGAGCTTTTCAAGCAAATCCGCGCCCGGTCGGCCCCCACGGTCCTGACCCCGCATGGGGGCGAGTTTGCACGGCTGTTTGGAAGTGGGACGGGGGGCAAGCTGGTTAACGCCCGGCGAGCCGCTGAACTGTCGGGGGCGACCGTTATCTTTAAGGGGCCCGATACCGTGGTGGCCCAGCCTGACGGGCGGGCTGCGATCGCCACCAATGCACCACCCTGGCTGGCAACCGGGGGATCGGGGGATGTTCTGGCCGGATTGGTGCTGGGATTGCTGGCTCAGGGCCGGGATGCCGATACCGCGGCCAACGCCGCTGTCTGGCTTCTGGGCGCTGCAGCAGAGGCTTTGGGGCGCGGGCTGGTTGCAGAAGACCTGCCGGAAGCGTTGCCCGGGGTCCTGGCAAGTATCTAAATCCCCGGATTTCCGGCCAAAAAACCGCCGATGAGGGCTTGATCGGCAGTGACCATCTTGGGTATCAACGCCGGTCTTTTGGAACGTCGGCCGCGGCTGCGCCGGGGCCGGGTTAAAGGTCTCGTGCGGTCTGAGTCGTCGCCCGAACGTGGCGTTCGCGGGTGTGGTGAAACTGGTAGACACGCGAGATTTAGGTTCTCGTGACCGTAAGGTCGTGGGGGTTCAAGTCCCTTCACCCGCACCATTGGACGGACGTGATCGATTATTCCGGATAGCCTTCGGGCCGTCCTTAACAGCTTAAGCAAGCCTGATCGGAACGAGATACCCATGCAAGTCATCGAGAAGAGCAGCGAAGGTCTGCGGCGTGAATTCAACGTGGTGGTGACCGCCGCCGCTGTCGAGGAGCGCGTCAACGCGCGTCTCACCGAAGTCGGCCAGCAAGTGCGCCTTCCGGGTTTCCGTCCGGGCAAGGTGCCGATGGACCTGCTGAAAAAGCGTTTCGGTCAGTCCGTGCGCGGTGAAGTGTTGGAACGCACCATAGAAGAATCCACGCAAGCGGCGATGACTGAAAAGGCCCTGAAGCCGGCGCTGCAGCCGCGCGTCGAACTCGTCAGCTTCGACGAGGGCAAGGATCTCGAATTCTCGATCAAGGTCGAAGTGCTTCCGGAGATCGCGGCGAGCGATTTCTCCTCGTTGAACCTGACCCGCGATGTCGCGGTCGCGAGCGACACCGACATCGAAAAGGCGCTGGACGGCATTCGCCGCTCGCGTTCCACGACGGAAGCGATCACCGAAAGCCGTGGCGCCGCGACCGGCGACGTGGTGGTGATGGACTTCATCGGCCGCATCAACGGCGAGCCCTTCGAAGGCGGTACCGCGCAGGGACATGAGCTCGATATCGGCAACAGCAAGCTGATCGCCGGCTTCGATGATCAGCTCATCGGCGTGAAGGCGGGCGAGACCAAGGAAGTAAAACTGAAGTTCCCGGAAGATTATCCGTCGCCGGCGCTGGCCGGTAAGGATGCGGTGTTCGAGGTGAAGGTCACCGAACTGCGCAGCCGCAAGCTGCCGGAAATCGACGACGCCTTCGCCAAGGACCTCAATGCCGAAGACGTCGCGACCCTGCGCGACCGCACGCGTTCCGCCGTGCAGCGCCAGTTCGACGATATGTCGCGCGCGCGGCTGAAGCGTCAGCTGCTCGACAAGCTGGCGGACAGTCATTCGTTCGACGTGCCGCAAGGCATGGTTGACGCCGAGTTCGATGCGATCTGGCGTCAGGTCGAAGAGGCAAAACGCACCAACAGTCTCGATACCTCGGATGTCGGCAAGAGCGACGACGACTTGCGCAAGGAGTACCGCGCCATCGCCGAGCGTCGCGTGCGTCTCGGGCTCCTGCTGTCCGACGTCGGTCAAAAGAACAACATCAGCATCGCCTCGGAAGATCTCTCGCAGGCGGTCATGAACGAAGCGCGTCGCTATCCGGGCCAGGAAGCGGCGGTGGTGAATTACTTCCAGAACAATCCGCAGGCGGTCGAAACGCTGCGCGCGCCGATCTTCGAGGAGAAGGTCGTCGACTACATCATCAGTCAGGCGAAGGTCAGCGATAACCAGGTCACGCCGGAAGAATTGGCGAAGGAACCGGAGGGCGAATAGCCCAACGGTCCGAGCCGCCCTTGCGGCGGCCGTCTGGCGGACTATTGTAAGGGAACGCTACGACGTCGGCGCAAGCCGACGTCGCCATTTTATGCCGGAGCGACCATGCAGGACCGTGATCCCGTCGATTACTACATGAATAACCTGGTGCCGATGGTGGTCGAGCAGACCAACCGCGGCGAACGGTCCTATGACATCTATTCGCGCCTGCTGAAGGAGCGGATCATTTTCCTGATCGGAGGCGTGAACGATAACGTCTCGTCACTGATCTGTGCCCAGCTGCTGTTCTTGGAGTCCGAGCATCCCAACAAGGACATCTCGTTCTACATCAACTCGCCGGGCGGCGTGGTGACATCGGGCTTGGCGATTTACGACACCATGCAATACATCCGCTGCGACGTGGCCACGATGTGCATCGGCCAGGCCGCGTCGATGGGTTCGCTGCTGCTGACAGCCGGCAAGGCCGGTAAGCGTTATGCGCTGCCCAACTCGCGAATCATGATCCATCAGCCGTCCGGCGGCTTCCAAGGCCAGGCGGCAGACATCGAGATCCAGGCCCGTGAGATCTTGTCCCTGCGGGCCCGTCTCAACGGAATGTATGCGGAACACACCGGCCAGACCCTGAAAGCCATTGAAAAGGCTATGGATCGCGACAACTTCATGAATTCGGACGAGGCTAAGGCATTTGGCCTTATCGATCATGTGGTTAAAGAGCGTCCCAAGCTGGAAAAGGGCGACCCAAGCTCAGCGGCCACGACCCCGACGACGCCTTAAAACGCGGGCCGGTAGGCCCCAAATCGAGGATTTCGCTAAGTCGCGGGGTCCATTGGGCCCTTTACCGCGTTAGGGTTAGCGTCGGGCGGTTGTGTAACCGACCACCTTCACCCCGATTTTACGGGTGTTGGCCGGTTGCCCAGCCTACGTTAACATACGATATGTTTTAGTTATGAGCCGGAGAAGGCCTTCAGTCAGGCCATCTGGCGGAGAGAGCGGCGATGACCAAGTCGTCTGGCGGCGATTCAAAGAACACTCTTTACTGCTCCTTTTGCGGCAAGAGTCAGCATGAGGTCCGGAAGCTTATCGCCGGGCCAACGGTATTCATCTGCGATGAATGCGTCGAACTCTGCATGGATATCATCCGTGAAGAGAACAAGACCAACCTGGTCAAATCCCGCGAAGGCGTTCCGACGCCGCGCGATATTCACAAGGTCCTCGACGATTACGTGATCGGCCAGGAGCATGCCAAGCGCGTGCTCTCAGTTGCGGTGCACAATCACTACAAACGTCTCTCGGCCTCGTCGAAGAACAACGAAGTCGAGATCTCGAAATCCAACATCATGCTGATCGGGCCGACCGGTTGCGGAAAGACGCTGCTTGCGCAGACGCTCGCCCGCATCCTGGATGTGCCGTTCACGATGGCGGACGCGACGACGCTGACCGAAGCCGGTTACGTCGGCGAAGATGTCGAGAACATCATTCTCAAGCTGCTGCAGGCGGCCGACTACAATGTCGAGCGCGCGCAACGCGGCATCGTCTACATCGACGAAATCGACAAGATCAGCCGCAAGTCCGATAACCCGTCGATCACACGCGACGTGTCGGGCGAAGGCGTGCAGCAGGCGCTGCTAAAGATCATGGAAGGCACCGTCGCCTCCGTGCCGCCGCAGGGCGGGCGCAAGCATCCCCAGCAGGAATTCCTGCAGGTCGATACAACCAACATCCTATTCATCTGCGGCGGTGCGTTCGCGGGGCTGGAGAAGATCATCTCTCAGCGCGGCCGCGGCACCTCGATCGGCTTCGGCGCCGACATCAAGTCGCAGGATGAACGCCAGACCGGACAGATCCTGCGCGAAATCGAACCGGAAGATTTGCTCAAGTACGGGCTGATCCCGGAATTCGTCGGTCGTCTGCCCGTGCTCGCCACGCTCGAGGACCTGGATGAACAGGCCCTTGTCGACATCCTGACGCGCCCCAAGAACGCACTCGCCAAACAGTACCAGCGTCTGTTTGACATGGAGAATGTGCATCTTACATTTAACGAAGATGCGCTGCGTTCCGTCGCCCGTAAGGCCATCACCCGTAAGACCGGAGCGCGCGGCTTGCGCTCGATCATGGAGGGCATCTTGCTCGACACCATGTTCGATCTCCCGGGACTTGAGGGGGTGGAGGAAATTGTCGTCAACGGAGAGGTGGCTGAGGGACGCGCAAAACCCCTTTACATCTATGCCGACCGTCGCGGGGACGTCGGTACGCCAGCGTAGCGGTGCATAAGTCCCTGAAATTCAGGGACTTTGTAACGAAGCGAGGGTGTTCGTGTCCGTGCGGGACGGCAACGCCGTCTCCATCCGGTTCGTTCCTTTCCATGTCAGCGTTCTGCTGCGAGGGGCGACCGGCCAAGAAGACTCGGCCGATCGAGGCAAGTTGTCTCGCCGCGCCGAGGAATGAGGTGCGAAAGTGGTCGAAGCCGTTAAAGCTCAATCCTTCCCAGTTCTGCCGCTGCGGGACATCGTCGTGTTCCCGCACATGATCGTTCCGCTGTTCGTCGGCCGCGAGAAGTCCGTGCGCGCGCTCGAAGACGTGATGGCCGACGATAAGCAGATTCTGCTCGTCGCGCAGAAGGATGCCTCGCAGGACGATCCGTCGACCAAGGACATCTATGAATTCGGCACGGTGTCGACCGTGCTGCAACTGCTGAAGCTGCCCGATGGGACCGTGAAGGTGCTGGTCGAAGGCGGTCAGCGCGCGCGCATCACCGGCTACAAGGAAAACGAATCCTTCTTCGAGGCCTTCGCCGAATTCATCGACGAACCGAAGGAAGACAACAAGGAACTCGAAGCGCTCGCGCGCTCGGTGGTGTCGCAGTTCGAGCAGTACATCAAGCTCAACAAGAAAATCCCGCCGGAAGTGCTGGTGTCGGTGAACCAGATCGAGAATCCCTCGAAGCTGGCCGACACCGTTGCGTCGCACTTGTCGCTGAAGATCGCCGAGAAGCAGGAGTTGCTCGAAGTTAAGTCGATCTCCGAACGGCTTGAGCGCGTCTATGCGTTCATGGAATCCGAGATCAGCGTCCTTCAGGTCGAGAAGCGCATCCGCAATCGCGTGAAGCGCCAGATGGAGAAGACGCAGCGCGAGTACTACCTCAATGAGCAGATGAAGGCGATCCAGCGCGAGCTGGGCGAAAACGAGGAAGGACGCGACGAGGCTTCGGAATACGAAGAGAAGATCAAAAAGCTGCGCATGTCGAAAGAGGCGCGCGAGAAGGCCATGGGCGAGCTGAAGAAGCTCAAGACCATGAGCCCGATGTCCGCCGAAGCGACCGTCGTGCGCAACTACCTCGATTGGCTCACCGGCATTCCGTGGAAGAAGCGCTCCAAGGTCATGATCGACCTGAAGGCGGCGAAGGCGCAGCTCGATCGCGATCACCATGGCCTGGAGAAGGTCAAGGAACGCATCATCGAGTACCTGGCCGTGCAGGCGCGTACCAAGAAGTTGAAGGGCCCGATCCTGTGTCTAGTGGGACCGCCGGGCGTGGGTAAGACCTCGCTGGGCCGTTCGGTCGCGACGTCGACGGGCCGCGCCTTCGTGCGCGTGTCGCTCGGCGGCGTGCGTGACGAAGCCGAAATTCGCGGTCACCGCCGTACCTATATCGGTTCCATGCCCGGTAAGATCATCCAGGGCATGAAGAAGGCCAAGACCTCGAACCCGCTGTTCCTGCTCGATGAGATCGACAAACTCGGCGCCGATTGGCGCGGCGATCCGTCGTCGGCGCTACTCGAAGTGCTGGACCCGGAACAGAACACGACGTTCCAGGATCACTACCTCGAAGTCGATTATGACTTGTCCGACGTGCTGTTCATCACGACGGCCAATAGCTTGCGCATGCCCCAGCCGCTGCTGGACCGCATGGAGATCATCCGTCTGTCGGGCTACACCGAGGACGAGAAGGTCGCGATCGCCAAGCGCCACCTGATCAAGAAGCAGATGGACGCGCATGGTCTGAAGAACGGCGAGTTCGTCGTCTCTGACGATGCGCTGCGTGACCTGTGCCGCTACTACACGCGTGAAGCCGGTGTGCGTAACCTAGAACGTGAAATCGCCAACCTTGCGCGCAAGGCGACAAAAGAAATCGTCATGCGCAAGCTGAAGAAGGTGACGATCAGCGCGCGGAACCTGAAGAAGTTTGCGGGCATCCAGAAGTATCGCTACGGCGAGGCCGAGCGCGAAGACATGGTCGGTATCACCACCGGTCTCGCGTGGACCGAAGTCGGCGGCGATATCCTGTCGATCGAAGCGGTGATTATGCCCGGCAAGGGTCAGATCGCGCTCACCGGTCAGCTTGGCGATGTGATGAAGGAATCCGTGCAGGCGGCGCGTGCTTTCGTGCGCGCGCGGGCGCCGGCGTTCGGCATCAAGCAGGCGACGCTTGAGAAGAACGACATACACGTCCACGTGCCGGAAGGTGCGACGCCGAAAGATGGTCCGTCCGCGGGCGTGGCCATGAGCGTGTCGATCATTTCGGCGCTGACGGGCAACCCGGTGCGCAAGGAAGTCGCCATGACCGGCGAAATCACGCTGCGCGGCCGCGTATTGCCGATCGGCGGTCTGAAGGAAAAGCTGCTCGCGGCGCTGCGTGCCGGCATCACGACCTGCTTGATCCCTAAAGACAACGAGAAGGATCTCGAGGAAATTCCCGACAACGTGAAGCGCGATTTGACAATTGTGCCCGTTACGACGGTCGATGAAGTCCTCGCGCGCGCGCTCGTCAATCCGCTGGTGCCGCTACTGAAGACGCCTCCAGAAGCGGAAGACGCCGACGCTGGTACCAAGCCGAAGGCCAGCGAGCCGGAAGTCGACGACGAAGCGTTGGTCACGCACTAAACGAAACGTGAATGCGAGGGCGCGGCGAAGTCGTCGCGCCCTTTTTCATCCACATCCATGCATAAATGTGTTCGCAGATGCGAAGACAACGCGATTGACGCAAGCCAAAAGTCTCGCCAAACTCCCGCCCGTCACGCAGAGGCCGGTTCGCGCGAGGCTGCCAGAGCGCAGTGCGCCTATTGCAGGTCATCAGCCGGTCATAATTATCCTTTCCTCCACAGCACTCACTAAGGGGTCCTGAATGAACAAGAACGATTTGATTGCCGCCGTCGCTGAGTCCACTGGACTTGCCAAGAACGACGCCGCAAAGGCTGTCGATGCGGTGCTCGATCTGATCGGTGGTACGCTGAAGGGCGGCAACGAAGTCCGTCTCGTCGGCTTCGGCACCTTCTCGGTCGCATCGCGTGCGGCGTCTGAAGGCCGCAATCCGCGTACCGGCGAAACCATCAAGATCCCGGCCAGCAAGCGTCCGAAGTTCTCGGCCGGCAAGGCCCTGAAGGATCTCGTCAACGTCTAAGCCCGGTTGAATGGGTTAAAACGCCGGCTGCTGTTTGCAGCCGGCGTTTTGCTATGATGGATGATCGTTCGGCGCCTGGCGTCGAGGGCAGTTAGCTCAGCGGTAGAGCGTCTCCTTTACACGGAGAGGGTCGGGGGTTCGATCCCCTCACTGCCCACCATCTTTCGCTCGCCTCGCGAGCTACGTGAGTTCAACAGCCATATTTTTGTACGAGCGCTGCGCGGCACCGATCGCGCGGAAGTCGCGCATATAGGCGCTGACGTAGTCCGCGAATGCGCGGAACTCCTCGTGATTGCAGAACTCGTCGAACATCACGATCGTGCCCGCGGGCATGATCGGATTGAGTGACGTGAGTGCGAAGAGGGTCGATGAATACAGATCGCTATCGCAATGGATCACAAGGCGATTGCGCGGGGTAAAGCCGGCGAGGAACGGCGGAACGCTGTTCTGGTACCAGCCCTTCACGAAAGTGATGCGCTGATCGTCTGTTTGCGGCATCGCACCTTCGGTCGTGAGCGCGCCCTTTTTCAAACCGCCGACTCCGAGTTCCCAAGATTCCGGTAGACCCTCGAAGGAGTCGAAGCCGAAGAAGCGGCTCTCGGGGTTGTTGTTTCGTCCGGCCCACCATTTGATCGATGCGCCGCGATACACGCCGAATTCGAGATAGTCGATCGGCGCGTTGCCGATTTCGCGCGCGGCGCGTTGCCGATTTCGCGCGCGGCGATGTGTTCGAAGAGCGCAGGGCGTTCTTGGAAACGCGGCACGTTGTCTAGATGCTTGTCGACCCACACGGCCAACCGCGCATTCTCGTTGAGAACGTCGAATACCTTTAGCGGCCTGGGATAGAGTGCCCAGGCAAGTTGGCGCAACGACATCGCAAAATTCGTCGCGGGGATATGCGAGACAACGGAAGCGGGCACAAAAGGGTCCCGGTTCAGGCGAATAATTGTCGACAGGAGCCGCTCTTACGTGAGGTCGCTCCGTCGGCCGAGTGTGAATCTGATTTGCAGTATTTTGAAAAGCACCAAGCCCAAGGTTCTCTTACTGACTTCTTCGTGGATAAGCCTGTGGGCTGCCGGCATCGTTTACATTTCGCACCCATATTTTTGAGCGCGCACGGCTGTTTTCAGCGCTGGCACGCAGTTTGTGACTGCGGCTCGCTTCGCGATCAGGAACGAACCCAGCGGGCGCACGTTCTGCTTGGGCAATTTCAATCGGAGAGAGTCCATGGCGCGCCCCTCCTGGGAAGGAAATCTGAGGCTCTCGCTCGTGATGTGCCCGGTGGCGCTGTATAACGCCACGTCCAGCGGCAACGAGGTACACTTCAACCTCCTGCATAAAAAGACTCACAACCGGGTGCGAATGGTTCCCCACGATCCGGAACTGGGTGAGGTGAGTCGTGCCGATCTGGTGAAGGGCTATGAGGTGGAGAAGGACAGCTACGTCGTTCTCAGCGATGACGAGATCAAGTCCGTCCGCCTGCCGTCGAGCCGCACCATCGAAATCGAACGTTTCGTGGACGAGGGCGAAATCGATCGCCTGTATTGGGATAATCCTTATTACCTCGTGCCGAGCGACAAGAGCGGCATCGAAGCCTTTTGCGTAATCCGCGACGCCATGCGTGAAAGCCGCCGTGTCGCCCTAGGGCGTGTGGTGACGCATACGCGCGAGCGACTGCTGGCCATCGAGCCGCGCGGCAAAGGATTGCTGGTGACGACACTGCGAACGCACGACGAAGTGCGCGAAGAGGCCGAGTTCTTCGATGAGATCCCCCAGGCAAAATCCGACAAGAAGATGCTCGAGATCGCAGAGAAGATTATCGAGCAGCAGGAAGCGCCGTTCGATCCGGAGCAATTCAAGGATCACTACGAGGATGCGCTGCGCGATCTGGTGGAAGCCAAGCGCAAGGGCAAGAAGGTTGTCGCCAAAGCCCCGGCCGAGCCTGAAAAAGTTATCGACCTGATGGCGGCGCTGAAACGCAGCCTCGGCAAACCGCCTTCAGGCGAGCGCGCGCGCGCGGAGCGCTTTGTCAAAGCTCCCGGCGCAGCGGGCCGCACGGGCCGTGCCACAAAGGCGCGTCCGAAATCGCCTCGCGGGCGTGCCAAACGCTCGGCCTAAAGGATCGCTTTTTTGACGAAAAGGCGGAACCCTTGTCCGCTTGGTACGTTGAGCCATGCGGACGAGGGAGGGCAAAGGTGACTCAGCAGGTTGAAGACGCGCGACAGGCGGAGTCGCAAGAGTGGTACGCCATCAACAGCGAGCACCAGCGCGTGGTCGGTCCTTTCCGGACCGAGCACGAATGCGCTCAGGCAGTGGCGCAAGATCAAGAGCGTCGTCGGTGGGACGTCGTGCCGCTTCTCGCACGCAACTAGCGCGTTCGTGCCTTAATTAAGCAACGCTGGACGGGTGCGCCCAGCGTCGGCAGACTGCGGCCTCCTTTGACCGAGACGGCGGTGCTTGCGTGGAGTTTTCCGTTCAGGACCTTCTGGTCCGTTATCCGGGGTACCGACACCGGCCCCTGATTGGCTATATCTGCGCCGTCCTTTTCGCAGTCGCCGGGCTGACACTGCGAGTTGCAGCCAAAGACATTCTGGACGGCGCGCCCTATATCACCTTCTTTCCCATTGTGATGATCACCACGCTGGTCGGTGGGCGCGGCCCCGGTTTTCTGGCGTTGCTGTTGAGCGCGCTCAGCGCGCCGTACTATCTGGTGCCGCCGACGAATTCCTTCGCGATCACCAGCGTGGCGGCCCTGGTCACGCTGGTCATTCATGTGCTGATCGCCGTAGTCATGGTCGTGCTGCTCGACTGGCTCATCAAGACAGCCGAGCAAAACGTGGTCCTTGCGGCGCACACGGAAGCGCTGCTCACCGAATTACAGCACCGGGTTAAGAACCACATTCAGATCGTGGCTTCGCTGCTGAACCTTCAGACACGGCGTGCCGATCCAAAAGCCGCCGCGGCGTTGGGAAATGTGGCGCGCCGGATCAACATGATCTCAAGCGCTTACTCACATCTATATCAGGCCGATCTGACCATCGATTTCGCACACCATCTGCATGACATCGCGGATGCGGCCCTCAATATGGGACGTACGCATCGCAGCATCGACGTCGTGGCAGAGCCCATGAAATGGGGGATGGACTTCGTCATGCCGGTTTCGCTGATCGCCAGCGAGTTGATCGACAACGCCCTGCGGCATGGGCTGGCCGATGGCGAAGGGCGGATCGAGGTAAGGCTGACGCGGGAAGGCGACAACTACATCCTGCGTGTCACGGACACGGGCGGGCGGCTGCCGGCGGATTTCGACCTCCAGAAGTACGCGAGCATGGGGCTTGGTTTACAGCTGGCGACCGCGATGGGGCGCAGGATCAAGGCGACCATCCGCACCGAGCGCGATCCCCGAACCTCATTCGTCGTCACGTTTCCGGCCGCCACTTAATGTCTCTGCCCCCGCGGGCGCGCTAAGCGCGTCCGCAGCAGGAGAGGCCTTCGGCGGGCAGGCGGCAGCTCCTCGGGTCATAGGCTGCGACACGGCGCTTCGGACGCCACAACTCATATCCCAGATCGGGATCCCGTCGCGCGCGGCAGCCGGAAAGCGCCTGTTCGCAACCTTCAGAATCGTCCACGGCATGGATCGTGGTGACATCACGAATCTCGCGATCGTGGGTGAGAAAAATGCAGGTGTATCGGCTCAACGCCATTTTGTGCCCCTTTGGTCTCGTCGTTCCAACGAAGCAAATGGCGTGCCAGGTATATATGTAATATATATCAATGGGTTATGTGAATTCCTAATTGCGGCAGTGTAAAGCGGTGGGGCGCCAGGGGGCGAAAAGCCCTAATGCGGCTGGAAGTCCTGCCAGGTTCAGCCCCGCAAAACCGCTGATTCCGCCACCAGACGCGCCGAAGCGGGGAGGTTTACAGCCCCCACGGATGCATCAGACATCATCGCGCTCACAGGCGAAAAATCCTGTCCCGTCAACGCGATTCCAGACGGTGGGAGGCCGATACCTTAGCTTGACTTCACGCCTGCCCGACGTTTACATCTGCCGCAGTTTGGCGGGGAATTCGCAGGCTCGGGGGATAGCGGTCGGGGCGTTTTTACCGGTCGCGCGCAAAAGTTGCACATCGAGTCTAGGATCACCCAGATCGGCCGTCCGGCACACGGACGGCATGTGAAGGAGAGCAGGGACCCATGGCGGACCTGTTGAGCAACTACCTGCCGATCCTGATCTTTATCGGCCTCGCGTTCGGTCTTGCGGTGGTCATGGTCGTTGCCTCTCTGGTTGCCGGCCCTAGTCGCCCGGATCCGGCCAAAACCTCGGCCTACGAGTGCGGCTTCGAGGCCTTTGATGACGCGCGCTCGAAATTCGACGTGCGGTTCTATCTGGTCTCGATCCTGTTCATCATCTTCGACCTCGAGGTGGCCTTCCTATTCCCCTGGGCTGTAAGCCTCGGAAAGATCGGGATGTTCGGCTTCTGGTCGATGATGCTGTTCCTGGGCGTCCTGACCGTTGGCTTCATCTACGAGTGGAAAAAAGGAGCCTTGGAATGGGAATAACCGTTCCGGCCACCGTCAAAACCGACGTCATCCGTCCGGTCACCGCCGAGGACCATCAGGTCACCGCGCGTATGGCGGCGGAGTTGCAGGACAAGGGCTTCCTGCTGACCTCGATCGACAAGCTCGCCAACTGGGGCCGTACCGGCTCGATGTGGCCGATGTCCTTCGGGCTCGCGTGCTGCGCCGTGGAGATGATGCACTCCGCGATGGCGCGCTACGATCTCGACCGCTTCGGCATGTTCTTCCGTCCGAGCCCGCGTCAGTCCGACGTGATGATTGTGGCCGGCACGCTCACCAACAAAATGGCGCCGGCCCTGCGTCGCGTTTACGACCAGATGCCCGAACCGCGTTACGTCATCTCGATGGGGAGCTGCGCCAACGGGGGCGGCTATTACCACTATTCCTATTCCGTGGTGCGCGGCTGCGATCGCATCGTGCCGGTCGATATCTACGTGCCGGGGTGCCCGCCGACGGCTGAAGCGCTGCTCTACGGCATTCTGCAATTGCACAAGAAAATCCGCCGCGTCGGCACCATCGATCGCTAATCGCTGCTGGCTGGGGTGAGAGTACGATGACTGACGCAGCGTTCCTTCAGGCTCTTCGCGATGCCGCGGATGTTATCCGCGCCGCATTGACGCAGGCCGTGACTTCAGCGGAAGTGGTGCGTGACGAATTGATCGTTACCGCCAAACGCGACGATATCGTGCGCGTGCTGCTGATCCTCCGCGACGATCCGCGCCTGTCGTTCAGCCAGCTCAGCGATCTGCTCGGCGCCGATTATCCGGATCGTCCGGAGCGTTTCGAGGTCGTCTACAACCTGCTCAGCATGTCGCGGAACCAGCGTTGCCGCGTGAAAGTCGCCGCGGCCGCGGGTGACGCCGTGCCGTCTGTCGTCAGCATCCATCCCTGCGCCAACTGGTTCGAGCGCGAAGTGTGGGACATGTACGGCGTGTTCTTCTCCGACCATCCTGACCTCCGCCGCATCCTTACGGACTATGGCTTCGAGGGGCATCCGCAGCGCAAGGACTTCCCGCTCACGGGCTATGTCGAAGTGCGCTACGACGAGAACCAGAAGCGCGTCATCTATGAGCCGGTGAAACTCGCGCAGGACTTCCGGTCCTTCGATTTCTTGAGCCCGTGGGAAGGCATCCGTCTGCTGCCGGGCGACGAGAAGGCCGCCGCGCCGGCCCCCGCGAAGCCGGGAGCGTAAGGTCATGAGCACGAACATCGTTACCGCCGACCACGAGATCGAGAATTACACCGTCAATTTCGGGCCGCAGCATCCGGCTGCGCACGGCGTGTTGCGCTTGGTCCTCGAAATGGACGGCGAAACCATTGATCGCTGCGATCCGCATATCGGCCTGCTGCATCGCGGCACGGAAAAGCTGATCGAGTACAAGACCTACCTGCAGGCGCTGCCGTATTTCGATCGCCTCGATTACGTGTCGCCGATGTGCCAGGAGCAGGCGTATTCGATCGCGGTTGAGCGTTTGCTGGGCATCGAGCCGCCACCGCGCGCGAAATACATCCGCATGCTGTTCGCGGAGATCACACGTGTTTTGAACCACATCATGAACATCGCTTCTTACGCGATGGACGTGGGCGCGATGACGCCGTTCCTCTGGACGTTCGAGGAACGCGAACGTCTGATGACCTTCTACGACGAAGTCTCGGGCGCCCGCATGCATGCGAACTACGTCCGTCCGGGCGGGGTGGCGCAGGACATGCCGGCCGGTCTGGCTGAGCGCATCCGCGAATGGGCTTTGGGCTTCCCAAAGATCATCGACGACATGGAAGGCCTCCTGACCGAGAACCGCATCTTCAAGCAGCGCACGGTCGATATCGGCATCGTGTCGAAAGACCAGGCGATTGCCTGGGGCTTCACGGGTCCGAACATCCGCGCGTCGGGCATCCCGTGGGATCTGCGCAAGTCCCAGCCCTACGATGGCTACGAAGAGATCGAGTTCGACGTTCCGATCGGCAAGCATGGCGATTGCTACGACCGTTACCTCGTGCGCGTCGAAGAGATGCGCCAATCGGTCAAGATCATCCTGCAGTGCCTGGATAAGATGCCGTCGGGCCCGGTGCGCGTGAACGACCGCAAGGTCATGCCGCCGCCCCGTGCCGAAATGAAGCAGTCGATGGAAGCGCTGATCCATCACTTCAAGCTTTTCACCGAAGGCTATCACGTGCCTGCCGGCGAGATTTACGCGCCGATCGAAACGCCCAAGGGCGAGTTCGGCGTCTATCTCGTGTCTGACGGCACCAACAAGCCGTACCGCTGCCGCATCCGTGCGCCGGGGTTCGTGCATCTGGAAGGAATGGACGCGATGTTGCGCGGCCACATGCTGGCCGACGTGCCCGCTGTGCTGGGCTCGATCGACATCGTGTTTGGCGAGGTCGACCGATGAAGCGCGCACTGCACGAACACCAGCCGGCCAGTTTCGCCTTCAATGCGGACATGCAGGCGCGCGCCGAGCGTATCATCGCGAAATATCCGGCGGGCCGTCAGCGCAGCGCGGTGATCCCGCTGCTCGATCTGGCGCAGCGCCAGGAAGGCTGGGTGACGAAGCCGGCGATCGAAGTCATCGCGCAGATGCTCAGCATGCCGTCGATCCGCGTGCTTGAGGTCGCTACCTTCTACACGATGTTCAATCTGGCGCCGCTCGGGAAGCACAACATCCAGGTCTGCACGAGCCTGTCCTGCATGCTGCGTGGGTCCGACGATGTCGTGCGCGCGTGCAAGGATCGCCTCGGTATCGGCATGGGCGGCACGACGCCGGACGGCCAGTTCTCGTTGCACGAAGTCGAATGCGCCGGGGCTTGCGTGAACGCGCCCGTCGTGGCCGTGAACGATGACTACTACGAAGACGTCGACGGTGCCGGCATCTGGAAGATCATCGAAGGCTTCAAGACCGGTAACAAGCCGAAGCCGGGTCCGATCAACGGCCGCGACGCCTCCGCGCCGATTGGTCCGGCCCTGACGTTGACCGAAGATCCGACCAAGCCGATCCCAAAGCAGGATTTCGCCGCGGCGAAGGCTGCGTTCGAGAAAGCCAAAGCCGAAGCCGCCGCCAAGGCGGCGGCTCCGAAGAATTAGGGTTTGACGCATGCTTTCCGATAAGGACCGCATCTTCACCAATCTCTACGGCCGCCACGACTGGCGACTGAAGGGCGCGCGCGCGCGCGGCGATTGGGATGGCACCAAAGAGATCCTCGCGATGGGTCCGGATTGGATCATCGACGAGATGAAGCGTTCGGGGCTGCGCGGCCGCGGCGGCGCCGGCTTCCCGACCGGTCTCAAGTGGTCGTTCATGCCGAAGACGGAAAGTGACCGTCCGCACTATCTCGTCGTCAACGCCGACGAAGGCGAGCCGGGCACCTGCAAAGACCGTGACATGCTGCGCTTCGATCCGCACAAGCTGGTCGAAGGCTGTCTGATCGCCAGTTTCGCGATCAAGGCACATGCTTGCTACATCTACATCCGCGGCGAGTTCTACAACGAAGCCTCCAACCTGCAGGCCGCGATCGACGAGGCTTATGAAGCCGGTCTGATCGGCGACAACGCCTGCGGTTCCGGTTGGAAGTTCGACCTGTACCTGCATCGCGGAGCAGGGGCTTACGTCTGCGGCGAAGAAACCGCGCTGATCGAAAGCCTCGAAGGCAAGAAGGGCCAGCCGCGCCTGAAGCCGCCGTTCCCGGCCGGCGTCGGCCTCTATGGCTGCCCGACCACCGTGAACAACGTCGAGAGCATCGCCGTCGCGCCGACCATCCTGCGTCGTGGCGCGTCGTGGTTCGCGGGCATCGGCCGTCCGAACAACGTCGGCACGAAGGTGTTCTGCATTTCCGGTCACGTGAACAAGCCCTGCAACGTCGAAGAAGCGATGAGCATTCCGCTGAAGGAACTCATCGAGAAGCACGCCGGCGGCGTGAAGGGCGGTTGGGACAATCTTCAGGCCATCATTCCGGGCGGCTCTTCGGTGCCGCTGCTGCCCAAGTCGATCTGCGATACGGTGCTGATGGATTTCGACGCCCTGCGCGACGTGAAGTCGGGCCTCGGCACCGCGGCCGTCATGGTCATGGATAAGTCGGCCGACGTGGTGCAGTGCATCTCGCGCCTGTCGGATTTCTATAAGCATGAGAGCTGCGGCCAGTGCACGCCGTGCCGCGAAGGCACCGGCTGGATGGCGCGTGTCATGCGCCGCATGATGAAAGGCGAGGCCACGCTCGAAGAGATCGATACGCTCGAGCAAGTCACGTACCAGGTCGAAGGTCACACCATCTGCGCGCTGGGCGATGCGGCGGCTTGGCCGATCCAGGGACTTATCCGCCACTTCAAGCCTGAACTTGAACGGCGCATCCGCGCCTACCGCGACGCCAAAGTGCGCGCGGCAGCGGCGTAAGAGGACACCATGCCGAAACTCACCATCGATGGCGTCCAAGTCGAAGTCGCGCCGAACACGACGATCCTTCAGGCTGCTGAAGTCGCCGGTTCGGAAATTCCGCGCTTCTGTTATCACGACCGCCTCTCCATCGCCGGCAACTGCCGCATGTGCCTGGTGGAAGTCGAGAAGTCGCCGAAGCCCGTCGCTTCGTGCGCGATGCCGGTTGCCGAGGGCATGGTGGTTCACACCAAATCCCCGCGTGCGAACAAGGCGCGTGCCGGCGTCATGGAATTCCTGCTGATCAACCATCCGCTCGATTGCCCGATCTGCGACCAGGGCGGCGAGTGCGACCTGCAAGATCAGGCGATGGCTTACGGCTTCGACCGTGGCCGCTTCGACGAGAACAAGCGCTCGGTGCCCGATAAGAACATGGGCCCGCTCATCGAGACTTCGATGAACCGCTGCATCCACTGCACCCGCTGCGTGCGTTTCGCGACGGAGATCGCGGGCGTGCCGGAACTGGGCGCGACGGGTCGCGGCGAGGACATGGAGATCACGACGTATCTGGAGAAGTCGGTGGCCTCGGAACTGTCCGGCAACGTGGTCGACCTCTGCCCGGTCGGTGCGCTGACCAGCAAGCCTTACGCGTTCAACGCCCGTCCCTGGGAACTGCGCAAGACGGAATCAATCGACGTGCTCGATGCGGTCGGCACAAACGTGCGCGTGGACAGCCGCGGGCGCGAAGTCATGCGCGTGCTGCCGCGCATCAACGAAGACATCAACGAAGAGTGGCTGGCCGATAAGAGCCGCCATGCCTGCGACGGTCTGCGCTATCAGCGTGTCGACCGTCCGTATGTGCGCATCGCCGGCAAGCTGCAGCCCGCGACGTGGCAGGAAGCTTTCGACGCCATCGCCGGCCGTATCGGCGGCGTCTCGGGCGACAAGATCGCGGCGATCGCCGGCGATCTGGTTGACGTCGAGGCGATGTACGCGCTGAAGGGCCTGATGGCCTCGCTCGGCTCGCGCAACATCGATTGCCGTCAGGACGGCGCGGCGCTCGATGCGAGCGTGCGTGCGTCTTACATCTTCAACTCGACCATCGCCGGTATCGAACAGGCGGACTCGCTGCTCATCATTGGCGCCAACCCGCGTACGGAAGCTCCGATCCTGAATGCGCGCATCCGCAAGCGCTTCCTGAAGGGCGGCTTCAAGGTCGGCGTGATCGGCGAAGTCGGCGATCTCAGCTATCCGACCATGCAAATCGGCACGACCGCTGACTTGATCGCGGGCCGCAAGTCGCCGGAAGGCTCCAAGAACGGCATGATCATCGTCGGCATGGGCGCGCTTGCGCGTCCCGACGGTGCGGCCATCCTCGCGGCGGCGCGCAAGACCGCCGAAGAGAACGGCCTCATTCGCGACGATTGGAATGGCTTCAACGTGCTGCACACGGCGGCCGGGCGCGTCGGCGGTCTGGATGTCGGCTTCGTTCCGGGTCCGGGCGCGCGCGATGTGAACGCGATCCTCGACAGCGCGACCAAGGGCGAGATCGAAGTGGTCTACCTGCTCGGCGCCGACGAGATCGACACCGCTAAGCTTGGCAAGGCCTTCGTGATCTATCAGGGCCACCACGGCGACCGCGGCGCCCATCGCGCCGACGTCATCCTGCCGGGTGCGGCCTACACGGAGAAAGACGCGACTTACGTCAACACCGAGGGCCGGGTGCAGCGCGCCAATCGCGCCGTGTTCCCGCCTGGCGAGGCCCGCGAGGATTGGACCATCATCCGCGCGCTCTCCGCGGTGCTGGGCAAGACTCTGCCGTATGACAGCCTGTCTCAGCTGCGCGCCGCACTGATGGGCGAGCATCCGGTGTTCACGACGCTGGACGCGATCCAGAAGGCAGAGTGGAAGCCGTTCGGCAAGGAAGGCTCGATCTCCGCGACGCCGCTGAAGTCGCCGATCGCGAATTATTACATGACCGATCCGATCAGTCGGAACTCGCGCACGATGGCGCAGTGCACGGAAGAGTTTGTGCACGGCCGTCCGTCCTCACCCTCTGTGCAGAAGACCGGCACCCATGGCTGAGCTTGTTGACGGATATCTGATCCCGTTCGCCTGGATCCTCGCGAAGATCCTGGTCTTCGTTGTCGTCGTGCTCGTCGGCATGGCGTACCTGACCTATGCCGAGCGCAAGATCATCAGCGCCATGCAGATGCGTATCGGCCCGAACGTTGTCGGTCCCTTCGGTCTGCTTCAGCCCTTCGCGGATGCTGTGAAGCTGATGACCAAGGAAACCGTGGTCCCCACCGGCGCTAGCACGATTGTGTTCTTCCTCGCGCCGATGATCACGTTCTCGCTCGCCATGATCGCCTGGGCGGTGATCCCGGTCGCCAGCGGCTGGGTGATCTCCGACCTCAATGTCGGCGTGCTCTACCTGTTCGCCGTCTCCTCGATGGGCGTCTACGGCATCGTCATGGCCGGTTGGGCGTCGAACAGCCGCTATGCGTTCCTGGGCGCGATGCGTTCGGCCTCGCAGATGGTCTCTTACGAAGTCTCGATGGGCTTCGTGATGATCTGCGTGCTGATGACCGCCGGGACGCTGAACCTGACGCAAATCGTCGAAGCGCAGCGGGGCATGTGGTTCGTTCTCCCGCACTTCCCGATGTTCATCATCTTCTTCATCTCGGTCCTGGCCGAGACGAACCGTCACCCGTTCGACTTGCCGGAAGCGGAATCCGAACTCGTCGCCGGCTTCATGACCGAATACTCGTCCATGTCGTTCGCCCTGTTCTTCCTCGGCGAATACGCGAACATGATCATGATGTCGGGCATGATCTCGATCCTGTTCCTCGGCGGCTGGCTGCCGCCGTTCGGCATCCACATCTTCGGCCACGAATCGGGCCTGCTGTGGTTCGCGCTGAAGGTCTGCTTCTGCCTATTTGTGTTCATCTGGGTGCGCGCGACGTTCCCGCGCTATCGCTACGACCAGCTGATGCGTCTGGGCTGGAAAGTGTTCCTGCCGTTCTCGCTCGTCTGGCTGGTGCTGACCGCGGGATTCCTCGTCTACACCGGCCGCGTCCATTGATGCGGAAGGAAGGATAACCATGGCATTCCTCGACCGCACTGCGCGTTCGTTCCTCCTGCTGGAGCTTGCTTCCGGCATGTGGCTGACGCTGAAGTACATGTTCGGCCCGAAGGTGACGATTAACTACCCCTTCGAGAAGGGCCCGCTCTCGCCGCGCTTCCGTGGCGAGCACGCGCTGCGCCGTTATCCGAACGGTGAAGAGCGCTGCATCGCCTGCAAGCTCTGCGAGGCGATCTGCCCGGCGCAGGCCATCACCATCGAAGCCGAACCGCGCGGCGACGGCAGCCGTCGCACCACGCGTTACGACATCGATATGACGAAGTGCATCTACTGCGGCTTCTGCGAGGAAGCCTGCCCGGTGGACGCCATCGTCGAAGGACCGAATTTCGAGTTCGCGACCGAGACGCGCGAAGAATTACTCTACAACAAGTCGAAGCTGCTCGCGAACGGCGACCGTTGGGAGCCGGAACTTGCTAAGCGCCTCGAACTGAACGCGCCGTATCGCTAGTTGGATTTCACCCCGGGGGTGGCCGGCTCCGGCAACGGGGTGGGCAGGGAAGACCAGATGAAGACGCCAAGCACCACGACATGCGGGAGAACGGCATGATTATCGCCTCGCTCGCGTTCTATCTATTCTCGCTGATGGCCATGGTCGGCGCGCTAAACGTTATCTTTCAGCGCAACCCGGTCCATTCGGTCCTGTGGCTGATCTTCACGTTCTTCAACGCCGCCGGCCTGTTCGTGCTGCTCGGCGCCGAGTTCGTGGCGATGATCCTGGTCGTCGTCTACGTCGGCGCGGTGGCTGTGCTGTTCCTGTTCGTGGTGATGATGCTCGACATCAACATCACCACAATGCGCCGCGGCTTCCTGACGTACCTGCCGGTTGGAGCCCTCATCGGTCTTGTGCTGCTGGCGGAACTCGCGCTGGTGTTCGGCGGGTGGGCGGTCGCGCCCGCGGCCGATGCGCTACGCGCGGCGCCCACGCCGAACATGGCCGACATCCCGAATACCCAGGCGCTCGGCCAAATTCTCTATACGAAGTACGCCTATCTGTTCGAGGTCTCGGGCATCATCCTGCTGGTCGCCATGATCGGCGCCATCGTGCTGACGCACCGCCGCCGCGTCAGCTCTCGTAAGCAGAGCATCGAAACCCAGGTTGCGCGCCGTCCGAGCGATACGCTTGAGGTCGTCAAAGTGCAGACGGGCCGGGGGGTCTCGCTATGATTACCGGCACGCTCGCCATTGGGCTCGCGCACTATCTGACGGTGGCGGCCATCCTGTTCACGCTGGGCATCTTCGGCATCTTCCTGAACCGGAAGAACCTGATCGTCATCATGATGTCGATCGAGTTGATGCTACTCGCCGTCAATCTGAACCTTGTCGCGTTCTCGGCCTTCCTGGGCGATCTCGTCGGTCAGGTCTTCACCATGCTGGTGTTGACCGTCGCCGCCGCCGAAGCCGCCATCGGTCTTGCCATCGTTGTGGTGTTTTACCGCAACCGTCGCTCGATCGAGGTGGAAGACATCAACAAGCTGAAAGGGTGAGCGCCCCATGTTGATGGCCGCTTCCGTATTTTTGCCGCTCCTGGGCGCGATCATCGCCGGCTTCTTCGGCCGCTTGATCGGCGACCGTGGCGCGCAAATCGTCACCTGCACCTGCATCGGTCTGGCCGCGATCTGCTCGATCCCGACCTTCGCCGACGTGGCGCTGCACGGCAATCATCACCTCGTACATGTGATGACGTTCCTCAGCTCGGGCACCTTCGAGGCGGCGTGGTCGCTGCGGTTCGACACGCTGTCGGCCACCATGGTGATGACCGTCACCTGCGTCTCGACGCTGATCCACATCTATTCCTGCGGCTACATGTCGCATGACGACAGCCAGCCGCGCTTCATGGCCTATCTGTCAGCTTTCAGCTTCGCGATGCTGATGCTGGTGACGTCGGACAACCTGGTCCAGATGTTCTTCGGCTGGGAAGGCGTGGGCGTGATGAGCTATCTGCTCATCGGCTTCTGGTTCAAGAAACCTTCCGCTTGCGCCGCCGCCATCAAGGCCTTCGTCGTCAACCGCGTCGGCGACTTCGGCTTCCTGCTCGGCATCTTCGCGATCTACTACCTCTTTGATACGGTGAATTTCGACACCATCTTCGAAGCTGCCCCGGGCAAGGCTGAGTCCACAGTTACGTTCTTCTCCCACCAGTGGCATGCGCTGACCATCACCTGCCTGCTGCTGTTCGTCGGCGCGATGGGTAAGTCCGCCCAGCTGTTCCTGCACACCTGGCTGCCGGACGCGATGGAAGGCCCGACCCCGGTCTCCGCGCTCATCCATGCCGCGACCATGGTGACCGCGGGCGTGTTCCTGGTCGCCCGCATGTCGCCGGTGTTCGAATACGCCCCGAGCGCGCTGGCCTTCGTGACGTTCGTCGGCGCGACGACCGCGTTCTTCGCCGCCACCGTCGGCTGTGTGCAGAACGACATCAAGCGTATCATCGCCTATTCGACCTGCTCGCAGCTCGGCTACATGTTCGTGGCGTGCGGCGTGTCGGCCTATCAGGCGGGCATCTTCCACCTGATGACCCACGCCTGGTTCAAGGCGCTGTTGTTCCTGTCCGCCGGTTCCGTGATCCACGCGATGTCGGAGGAACAGGACATCCGCAAGATGGGCGGCATCTGGAAGCTGATCCCATTCACCTTCGCGGTGATGACCATCGGCACCATCGCCATCACCGGCATCCCGCCGCTGTCGGGCTACTTCTCGAAGGATATGATCATCGAGGCGGCCTACAACTCGGGCACCGGCATCGGCAAGTACGCCTACTTCATGACCATCCTGGTGGCGCTGCTGACCGCGTTCTACTCGTGGCGCCTGGTGTTCATCACCTTCTTCGGCGCGCCGCGCGCCGATCACCATACGATGGAGCACATCCACGAAAGCCCGCTGGTCATGCTGATCCCGCTTGGCGCGCTCGCGCTGGGTGCGATGTTCATGGGCGGTGGCTTCAACCACCTGTTCGTGGGCGAGGGCCGTGAAGCCTTCTGGCACGAAGCGATCAAGGTTCTGGCGCCGCACGACAGCATCGAACGCGCGCATCAGGAACACGCGCCGTTCCTGATCCATCACCTGCCGCTGATCGTCAGCCTGACGGGCTTGGCTATCGCGTACTGGATGTACATCGTGCGTCCGGGCACCGCCACGCGGATCGCCAACGCCGTGCCGGGCCTGTACCGCTTCCTGCTCAACAAGTGGTACTTCGACGAGCTCTATAACTTCATCTTCGTGCGTCCGGCCTTCTGGCTCGGCCGCGTGTTCTGGAAGGTCGGCGACGGCGCCATCATCGATGGCCTCGGCCCCGATGGCATCTCGAACCTGGTCGGACGCACCGCGCGTCGCCTGGGCGTCGTCCAGTCCGGTTACCTGTACCACTACGCCTTCGCGATGATCATCGGCATCGCATTGGTGGTCACCTGGATCGTTGCCGGTCAGCCGGGAGTCGCGCCATGACCGCGCTGTCCAATTTCGTCGACGGCCTGCCGATCCTCTCGCTGGTCACGTTCCTGCCGCTGCTGGGCGCGCTGCTCATCATGGTTGTGCGCGGCGAGGCCGAGACCGTCGCCAATCAGGCGCGCTACATCGCCCTGTGGACGACGCTGATCACGTTCGTCCTGTCGCTGTTTATCTGGGCGGGCTTCAACTCGGCGACCTCGGCCTTCCAGTTCGAGGAAAAGGCCGCGTGGCTGCCGCAGTACAAGATCGCCTATCGCATGGGTGTTGACGGCATCTCGATGCTGTTCGTCATCCTGTCGACGTTCCTGATGCCGCTCTGCGTGCTCGCCAGCTGGCATGCGATCGACAAGATGGTGCGCGAGTACATGATCGCGTTCCTGATCCTCGAGACCATGATGATCGGCATGTTCTGCGCCATGGACATGGTGCTGTTCTACGTCTTCTTCGAAGGCGTGCTGATCCCGATGTTCATCATCATCGGCGTATGGGGCGGGGGGCGCCGCGTCTACTCGGCGTTCAAGTTCTTCCTCTACACGCTCACCGGCTCGGTGCTGCTGCTGCTCGCGATGCTCGCGATGTATTACGTCGCCGGCACGACCGACATTCCGACACTGATGAACACCAAGTTCCCGCTGCAGATGCAGTACTGGTTATGGCTTGGCTTGTTCGCCTCCTTCGCGGTGAAAGTGCCGATGTGGCCGGTGCACACCTGGTTGCCCGATGCGCACGTGGATGCGCCGACGGCGGGCTCGGTCATCCTCGCCGGCGTCCTGCTGAAGATGGGTGGTTACGGCTTCCTGCGCTTCTCGCTGCCGATGCTGCCTGAGGCGAGCGTATATTTCACGCCGCTGGTCTACACGCTGTCGGTCATCGCGGTGATCTACACGTCCCTGGTCGCGCTTGTGCAGAGCGACATGAAGAAGCTGATCGCTTACTCATCCGTCGCGCACATGGGTTTTGTGACCATCGGCGTGTTCGCCGGCACCCAACAGGCGGTGCAGGGCGCGATCTTCCAAATGCTCAGCCACGGCGTCGTCTCCGGCGCGCTGTTCCTCTGCGTGGGCGTTGTCTACGACCGTCTGCACACGCGTGAGATCGACCGGTACGGCGGTCTGGTGAACAATATGCCGCGCTATGCACTGCTGTTCATGGTGTTCACGATGGCCTCCGTCGGTCTGCCCGGCACGGCGGGCTTCGTTGGTGAATTCCTGGTGCTGACCGGCACGTTCCAGGCCAATTCCTGGGTCGCGCTATTCGCGGCGACCGGCGTGATCCTGGGGGCGGCTTACATGCTGTACCTGTATCGCCGCGTCGTGTTCGGCGAACTCACCAAAGCTGATGTGAAAGAGATGCTGGATCTCGACCGCCGCGAAATGGCGATCCTGATCCCGGTTGTCGCGATTGTGCTGTGGATGGGTATCTATCCGCTGCCGTTCCTCGACGTCATGAGCGTCTCGGTCAGCGACATGCTGAACAAATACCAAGCCGTGGTCGGGGCGACCGCGGCAGACGCAGGCCCGGCGGCGACCAAGTCGCTGTTTGCTTGGCTGCGGTAGGGGTAGGGATCGATGATGAACGCAGTTCCCGACTTCGCGCCGGCTTTCCCGGAGATCATGCTGGTTTTGGCCGGCATGGTGTTCCTGCTGTTCGGCGTTCTGCGCGAACGTGACAGCATGCAACTCCTAACCGGCGCGGTCATTGCCGCGATGCTGATCGCGGGCGTGCTGATCCTGCGTCAGCCCGATACCGGCGCGGTCACCTTCGGCGGCCTGTTCCTGATCAACGGCTTTACCGGCTTCGCCAAGCTGCTAACCCTCGGCGGCGCGATGCTGACGCTCGTTCTCATCAACAACTGGGCGCAGACGGCCGGCACGGCGCGGTTCGAGATCCCGATCCTGGTGTTGTTTGCGACCGTCGGCATGCTGCTGATGATCTCGGCCAACGATCTCATCGCGCTCTATGTCGGCCTCGAGCTGCAAAGCCTCTCGCTTTATGTGCTGGCGGCGGTTCATCGCTCTGACCTGCGTGCGACGGAAGCCGGCGTAAAGTACTTCGTGCTCGGCGCCCTGGCCTCGGGCCTGCTGCTGTACGGTATGTCGCTCGTGTACGGCTTCGCCGGCACGACCACCTTCGCCGGACTTGCGACGGCCACCGCGAGCGGCGGCAATATCGGCGTGCTCATCGGCATCGTGTTCATCATCGCCGGCCTGTCGTTCAAGGTCTCGGCCGTGCCGTTCCATATGTGGACGCCGGACGTCTACGAAGGCGCGCCGACGCCGATCACGGCCTTCTTCTCGGTGGCGCCGAAGATCGCGGGGCTCGCGCTGTTCCTGCGCGTGCTCTACGGGCCCTTCGGCCCGATGCTGCATCAGTGGCAGCAGGTGATCGTCGCGATCTCCGTGCTCTCGATGGCCTGGGGCGCGATCGCCGCCATCGCCCAACGCAATATCAAGCGCCTGATGGCCTACAGTTCGATCGGCCACGTCGGCTACGCGCTGATCGGACTTGCGACTGGTACGCTCGAAGGCGCGCGCGGCATGTTGTTCTACATGCTGATCTACATCGTGATGAACGTCGGCACCTTTGCCTGCATCATGGCGATGCGCGTGAACGGTAAGGCCGTCGAGGATATCTCGGCGCTGTCTGGCCTTGCGCGCACCCGCCCGATGATGGCCGCCGGCCTCGCGGCGCTGATGTTCTCTATGGCCGGGATTCCGCCTCTCGCGGGCATCTGGGGCAAGTTCTACATCTTCATGGCGGCGGTGAACGCGGGACTGATCGTGCTTGCCGTGCTTGGTGTGCTCGCGTCCGCGATCGGCGCGTTCTACTACCTGCGCGTCGTCAAGATCATGTACTTCGACGAAGTCGGCCCGGTGATCGAACGTCCCAACGCCGTCACCGGTACGTTGATCGCCGTCTGCAGCGTCGCGATGCTGGCCTTCTTCATCGTGCCGTCGCCGCTGGTCGATAGCGCCGCCGTCGCCGCCAAGAGCCTGTTCCCGGGTTAGGGCGACAGCCCACATGGCCGTGCTTCCACAAGGCTGGCGCAGGATCGCTTACGCGAGCCTCGACAGCACCAATACGGCCCTGAAGCGCCAGATCGCCGACGGCAGTCGGGACCTGCATGAGGGGCTCGTCCTCACCGCGGAGACGCAAACCGCCGGCCGCGGCCGGCAGGGGCGTGCGTGGAGCAGTCCGACAGGCAACCTCTATGCCTCGTTCTTGATCTCCGCGCCGGATGACCTCGCCAAGGCCCCGCAGATCGGGTTCGTCGCAAGTGTCGCGGTGGTGGACGCCTTCGCCACGCCCGGCGTGCGCCTGCGCTGTAAGTGGCCGAACGATGTCCTCGCCCACGGCGCCAAGCTCTGCGGCATGCTGCCGGAGATGGCCGGCGCCTGGATCGTTCTTGGGATCGGGCTGAACCTCCGCCCTGTTAACGGACCGAGCGACTATCCGATTACCTCGCTGGCGGAGCAGGGACTGGCTTTCACGCCGGACCAGGCCCTTACGGCGGTTAGCGGTGCGCTGGCCAAGCGGGTCGCGCAATGGCGGCGGGATGGGTTTGGCGCGATCTCCAGCGCCTGGAGCGCTGTCGGGCCTGCGCGATCCGAGCCGCTCGCGATCCGCATGCCAGGGCCTGCGGAAGGTCCACTTACGGGACGCTTCGCCGGTCTCGACGCCGAAGGGGCCTTATTGCTCGATACCGATGCCGGGCAGAGGCGTATTCTCGCCGGCGATGTCTTATTTTCTGTGCCGTCCTTAACGGCCGAGGTCGGATGATGCTGCTCGCCATCGACTGCGGAAACACCAACGTGGTCTTCGCGGTCTATGACGGACCAGCGAAGAAGGGCCAGTGGCGTGCGGCCACCAAGACCGACCGCACGGCCGACGAATACGGTATATGGCTGACGCAACTGATGACGCACGATAGCGTCGATCCGAAGTCGATCACCGCTGCGATCATTGGCTCCGTCGTGCCGGGGAAGAATTTCGATCTGGGCAAGCTCTGCGAGAAGTATTTCTCCGTAAAGCCGCGCTTCATCGGCGATCCGAGCTTGAATCTGGGGCCACAGCCCCACGTCGACAATCCGCGAGAAGCGGGGGCGGACCGCCTCGTCAACGCCGTCGCGGCGCATGGAACTTATAAAGGCCCGTTGATCATCATCGACTTCGGCACCGCCACGACCTTCGATGTCATCGATGCCGAGGGTGCTTATTGCGGCGGCTGTATTGCGCCCGGCATCAATCTCTCGATGGAAGCGCTGCACATGGCCACCGCATTGTTGCCGCGACTTCAGGTGCGCAACCCCGGTGACGCGGCCGTCATTGGCACGAACACCGTTGCTCAAATGACCTCAGGCGTGTTCTGGGGCTACATCGGTCTGATCGAGGGCCTGGTCAGCAGGATCAAAGCGGAACGCAAGGAACCAATGACAGTTCTGGGAACGGGCGGCCTCGCGCCGCTGTTCGCCAAGGCCACCTCCGTCATCGAACACATCGACGACGATCTCACGCTGCGCGGTTTGCAGATCATCCATCAGCAAAATTCATGAGCGATCTGCCGCAAGGCCTCGATCGCGGCTTGTGGTTCATTCCGCTCGGTGGCGCCGGCGAGATTGGGATGAATCTCAATCTTTACGGCTGCGACGGCAAATGGCTGATCGTCGATTGCGGCGTGACCTTCAGCGACGATTCCATTCCCGGCCTCGACGTCATCATGCCGGATCCCAGCTTCATCGCCGAACGGGCCGACAAGATCGTCGGTATGATCCTGACGCATGCGCATGAAGATCACCTTGGCGCGGTGGCATATCTTTGGCCGCAACTGCGTTGCCCGGTCTACGCCACGCCGTTTGCGGCGGCGTTCCTTGAGTACAAGTTGAAGGAAGCCGGCCTGGAGAACGAGGTGCCGGTGACAATCGTGCCGCTGAGCGGGCATATCGATCTCGGTCCGTTCGGGGTCGACTTCATCACGCTGACGCACTCTATCCCGGAGCCGAACGCGCTTGCCATTCGCACCAAGCACGGCACGCTGTTCCATACCGGCGACTGGAAGTTCGACGCCGAGCCGATGGTGGGCGATGCACCGGACATCGAGGCGCTCAAGGCCCTTGGCGATCAGGACGTGCTGGCGCTGATCGGCGATTCCACCAACGTGTTCACGCCGGGCGAGGCGGGGTCCGAGCGCGACGTGCGCGATAATCTGGTCGAGTTGTTCAAACGCTATAAGGGCCGCATCGTTGTCGGCTGCTTTGCCTCCAACGTGGCGCGGCTGGATTCCATCTCGCGCGCGGCGATGGCGAACGACCGGCATGTCTGCCTGGTCGGCGCGTCGCTCTGGCGCATCGTCGAGACTGCGCGGCGCACGGGATATCTTTCGTCCGACCTTACGTTCCTGAAAGCGGACGAGGCGGGCTATCTGCCGCGCGACAAAGTGCTCTACATTTCCACTGGCAGTCAGGGTGAGGCACGCGCGGCGCTGATGCGCATCGCCATGGATCAGCACGCCGATCTTTCCCTCGAGGAAGGCGACGTTGTGATCTTCTCCAGCCGCGTGATTCCCGGAAACGAGAAGTCGATCCAGAAGGTTCAGAACCTTCTCGCCATGCTTGGCGTGGAGATCGTCACCGCGCGCGATCACTTCATCCATGTTTCCGGCCATCCGGCGCAGGACGAGTTGCGCCGAATGTATCAGATGGTCCGTCCGCGCATCGCCGTGCCGGTACATGGCGAGTACATGCACATCAAGGCCCATGCCGCGCTCGCGGCCGAATGCCAGGTGCCCTACCAAGTCATGGTCGAGAACGGCTCGGCGGTGAAGTTCGAAAACGGCCAAGCCAAGATCGCCGGCCGTGTCTGGAGCGGCCGCATGACCTACGAGGACGGCGAAGTCCTGCCGTTCAGCCATCCGACCCTGCGCGACCGTAAGCGCATGCTGTACGAAGGCGCGGCAAGCGCCAGCGTGGTGATGGACGATTCCGGCCGCGTTCTTGCCGACGCCCTGGTGTCCGTGTTCGGGGTCGTCGATCCCAACAGCGCCGAGGCCTGGGCGGAGGCTGTGGACAACGCTGTCGGACGTTTGCCCAAAAAGGCGCGCATGGATGACGACGCGGTCGAGGATGCGATCCGCAGCGCGGTCCGCAAAGCCTTCTCGCCGCGAAAGCCTGTCGTGAAAGTTCACGTCACCCGCGTGGACTAGCCGACCGTTACCCCGTGACTCCCATCTCGGCCCCGGTATGATCCCCCTCGACGCGTGAGAGAGATCGCTCCGCGCCATGACATTGGGGAGAAACATCCATGACCGATTCTGTTTCCGAAAAGCCGGACCGCCGCAGTGCACTGCAGCGGATGCTCGGTGTCGCGGCGGTGCCTTTGGCGCTGCCAGTTTTGGGCAAGGTGCTGGGCCTCGACGGCCTGCCGCTGATCTCGTCCGCGCAAGCGGCTGCGAACATCGGCGTGGGCTCCGACCAGGGCGACATCGTTTACGTTCCGGGCAGCGCGGCGCGCACCAGCATGGTCGCCGAGTGGATGGATCCGAAGTCCGCGATTGGTCCCTTCCGCATCGCCGGCAACAAAGCGGCTTTTGACAAAGCGCCGCCGGAAGCAGCGCGTGCCGAAGCTAAGCTTTACAATTTCCCGAGCGGCAGCCTGCGCACGCTGACCTACAAGAAGGGCGGCCCGGTATTGCACCTGATCACCTTCGAGACCGAAATCTTCGTGCTCTCGGGTTCGGCGACGCTTACACCGCTGCCGGGGCATCCCGGTAAGCCGGTTAAAGTCAGCGCCGGTGATGCGCTGTTCCTGCCGTCGGGCTATCTCTCGAGCCCGAAGGCGTCGGAAGACTTCGTGATCCTGCAGGCCTTCGTGGGTCGCACGGAGCGCGAAGCTAAGTCCATGATCGTCACGCGCAAACAAGCTGTGCACACCGAATCTTCCGAATGGGAAGTCGACGGCAAGGAAGTTCGCGCGACCAAGCCCGACGAGATCAAGAAAGCGCCGAAGGGTGCGCACCATCTGTCGTTGCTTCGCTATGTCGGCGAAGGCAACTCGATCCGTCACGCGACGATCAAGGGTGCGCGCAGCGGCACCGGGACCACCAGCCGCGTCGACGTGCTCATCTACATTGCCAAGGGTCGCGTACGCCGTAAGGAAGGCAATCAGATGCTCGACCTCGTGGTCGGCGATTGCATCCGCGAAAAGCTGGGCAACCCCGGCTATTGGGAGCCGCTCGAAGAGTCGATCTTCATCGCAACCGACGCACCGATGAACCCGGGCCAGTTCCCGCCGGCCAGCATCTAATCGAGAGGACACGATCATGAAGATTTTTGAACTCGGCATCGACAAGAACGGCCGTAGCACCCACGGGCTGATCGACGTTCCTATGAACAAGATCAGCGATACCGAAGCCGAAAGCCCGAAGCAGCCCGGCACCATCTGGCGCATCGGCACGCGCGGCGGCAGCAACCTGGCGCGCACCAACAAGGACTACGATCCCGCCGGCGGTGCGTTCGAGCAGCATCTGGGCGGCGAGCCGCACCTCATTGCCTGGCAGGCCGGTCACATCGAAAGCACGCTGCAGGATGGCAGCACAATGCGCTTCGCACCGGGCGACCTTCAGTTCGTGCGTCCGGGCGCGCTGCATCACTCGAACCTGTTCAGCAGCGTTCCACCGACGGTGTTCAATCTGTACCTGCCCGGCACGGCGACCGACATCGCCCCGCTCACCTTCAAGAAGTAGACGGAGACGCATCCATGAAACTCGCAAGCCTCAACGTCGACTCTAAGGGCGATTCCTATTGGACGGACGTCGAAACCGCCAATCCGCCAGGCAGCAACAAGGAACGCGAACAGGATGTCGCGTACTGGCAGATCTGGGAAACGCAGCCCGGTCATTTCCAGGACTTCAAGCCGAGTCCTGACCCGCGTTGCAATGCTGTCCTGGCTGGCAAGATCGAGATCACGGCCAGCAACGGCGAGAAGCGCTACTTCTCGCGCGGCGACACGTTCCTACTGCAGGACATCAGCGGCAAAGGCCATGCCACGCGCACACCGGGCTGGGAAGTCTGCAGCATTCTCCGTGTCGCCATGAAGCAGGTGATGACGGCGACCGCGACCGGCACCGCCGGCGGCGCTCTGCCGATCGAGCAGCGCTAGGTCCTAATACCGGCGGCGGGGGAGGCGCAGGCCTCCCCCGTTTGCACGGCGGCGGTTGAATAACGCCTTGATTGTACGAAATAGTCTCTCCCTTTATGCTTCCGGTAGAACACGGTTCAGCACGGTCAGAGAGGCCCAGAACCCATGCCGGTCGCCGACAGCGTTAAGTTGGGAGTAGGGGTCGCGATACCCCAACCCGATCTCGTGAACCTCTATGGCTGCACGGTTGGGGACGGTACCCGCGTCGGTCCGTTCGTCGAGATTCAACGCAATGCCCATATCGGCGCTCGGTGTAAGATTTCGTCGCATAGCTTTATTTGCGAAGGCGTGACGATTGAGGATGAGGTGTTCATCGGCCACGGCGTGATGTTCACCAACGATCTATTTCCCCGGGCAACGACCGAGGATGGTCAGTTGCAGGGCGATGCCGATTGGGCCTGTGTTCCGACGCGTGTCGGCAAGCGTAGTTCGATTGGCAGCAACGCCACGATCCTGGCGGGGATCACCATCGGTGAAGGCGCCTTGATCGCCGCGGGTGCCGTCGTCACCCAAGACATTCCGCCGGGCGTGCTGGCGGCGGGCGTGCCGGCACGCGTTGTGCGTAAGCTTGAGCCGAAGGATTATGCGCCTCAAGTGCGGACCCAGCCGTGACCGGCGCCGCCACACATCTGCATTCGACCATTGCGACCTACCAGCAAGCGTTTCGTGAGCACGGCAGGTCGGAAGCGGCGTTGCTATGGACAAAGAACAAGCAGGCAGAGCGCTTTGCCGCCTTGTGCAAAGCAATTCCGGATACGTCCACGACGGTGCTCGACTACGGCTGCGGATTGGGTGATCTCGCGGTGTGGCTCTCGACCCATCGACCGCGCGCAGTGTATCTCGGCGCCGACGCGGTCCCGGAGTTCATCGCGAACAATCGTGAAGCGTTACCGGGCCTGACGTTTACGCATGTCGAGCACCCGGACTTTCTTCAAGAGAGCTACGACCACGTCGTTTGCTCCGGCGTTTTCAATTTGAATCCTACCAAGACACCGGAAGCGCACTGGCAGTATGTGCAGGATGTCCTGCTCGCCTTGTTCCGGCGTACGCGCAAATCTCTTCACGTCGACTTTCTGGCGCACGATGTGGACTACAAACATCCCCAGGGCTACCACCAGGATTTGTCGACGTTGCTGTCTTTCGTCGAGAGACAACTGTCTCGTCGATACGAGCTTGATCGCTCCTATATGCCCTACGAGTACTGTGTGTCGATTTTCAAGAATGTTGAGATCGAACGCAGCCGCAACGTTTATGCATCGCCGCCGTGAAATCCACCAATCCCATCATCGTCGTCGGCAGCGGCCCGTCCGGCTTGGTAGCCGCATTGCTGGCGGCCCATCGCTTTGGCGGTGAGAATGTCCTGCTTCTTGAGGAAGCGCCCCGGTTGGGCGGGCTTTGGCGCAGCTTCGACTATGGCGCGAATGGTCGCTTTGACCACGGCATGCACAACTACTTCGAGTGCGGCGTTCCGGAAATCGATGATTTTTTCTTCGGCTTTTTCAAACAGGGCGAGTGCCGCATTTTGGAAGGTGCCGACCGTGATTTTGCAGGGGTCTTCTATCAGAATCGTCTGCAAGCGAATTCACCGTCGATAGACTTGCGCAATCTTGAGCCCTCACTTCGCGCGCGTTGCTTGGCGGAAGTGTTGAATGCGGCTGCGCAAGGCCATTCACATGAAGCGACCCGCGCGATCGATTTTGCCCAGCAGCAGTGGGGCCCGACGATTGCGGAGAAGTTTATTGCGCCGATCCTTGAGCGGCAGTTCGCGGCTCCGGCAGATGAACTGGGGAAGGGTGCCGTCGACCTCACGGCCCTGCGCCGTGTGATTCTTCTCGATGAACCCGAGATGCGGCAGCATATGGAGTCACCTGAAGTTCGCGCGCGCCTTGCTTACCCCGAACAACGCAATTTGCCGAAGGCATACAGTTCCAGCCGTCGCGGCCTCTATCCGGCGGTTCCCGGCCTGGAGGAACTTGTTTCCAGGACGGTTAATGCGTTGAAGGCGCTCGGCGTGCAGATCGCATGCGGGAAGAAGGTGGCCGGGCTAGAGATCGCGAATGGGCGTGTATCGACGTTGCGGTTGGGCTCTGCCGATGAAACGGAAGTGTTGCCCTGCGCCGGCGTCATTTGGTCGGCGGGGCTGCGCAGTCTATCGGGGCTGTTGGGATATCGTTGGTCGCAAACCACGCCGGGACGGTCGCTCACGCTTGTGCATGTGCTCTCGCCCGAACCGCTCAACGATCGTGGACTGCACTATTTCTATTGCTATGAACCTGGTTTGGCGACCTTCCGGGTGACCTGCTATCGCAACTACTGCTTACAGCCGATAACGCAGAGCGGCATGATTCCGTATGGCATGGAGCTTTTGGACGTGCCGAACGAACTTGCCTTCGCGCGCGCCATAGATGAATTGGAGCGATTTGGACTCGTATCTGCATCGCAAAAGGCATCGCTTGTTTGCGCCGGCTCTGAAGCCATGGGACGCGCCTTCCCAATGCCGACACTGGCCAATGAGGCGAATTTCCACTGCGCGCGGAAGGCGATTTCTGATCAGAAATTTGCAAACGTGAGCATCGTCGGCTCCATGGCGACGCCGGGATTGTTTTTTCAACCGGATGTCTTGCGACACGCTTTCGCGACATTGAATGAGTTCGAGATATGAAGACGTTTCATCTCCCTAGTTTCCCACTGTACTGGCGGATGACGGATCATCCGAATGCGGCTCGCCCTGAAGGTATTCCGGCGCGCGCGCCTTTTGCGTTCACCTGTGACCCGGAATTGGGGCTGATCCGCCAAGATCTTTCGCCTGAACTCGATCAAGCGCTCGAATGCGTTTATCGCGCGGAGGCGAACGTCGGTTATCTCCAGGTGGGTCAAAGTCTGGCCGATGCCTATGGTCAAGACCTGTGGCGCTTTATTGAAAGCGCATTCAAGCAGTATGGAACGCCGGTGTCCGCGCTCGAGATCGGGTGCGGCGGATGTTACATCCTCGATCTTCTCGTTAAGGCCGGCGTCCATGCGGTAGGCATCGATCCAAGTCCCATTGCCATTAAGACAGCCGCGGATATGGGCTTTGCGGTTGTAGAAGGCTTCTTTCCGCATCCCGACACATCAGGCCCCTATGATCTGATCCTGCACAGCGACGTGCTGGAACATGTGTCGGATCCGGTCCAATTCCTGAAGAATCAGGTGAAACATTTGACCGGCGGTGGGCTTGTGATCGCGGCTGTTCCGGATTGCTCGCAATCCAATGCCATGGGCGATCTGTCGATGATCATCCATCAGCACATCAACTACTTCGACCGGGAGTCGTTGGCGGCGACATTCAGGGCAGCTGGTATGCAGCCCCTTGAGATCGCACGCTCCGGTTATGGCGGCTCGCTGTATTGCGTTGGGCGTCGTGAGGTCGTGCAGGAGGTCGCGCCAGTCGGCGGAACCGCCGGTTACGATATGTTCTGCAGCCTCGCCACATCCGTCGCGGATCGGTTCTCCCGCGAGATCGCGGATGCAATCGAACGGGGCAAAACCGTTGGATGCTACGTACCGCTCCGGGCATTTCCCTATCTTGCGGTGGCGAATGCGTTCGATCGTGTAAGGCTGTTTGACGATTCTGCCGAGATGGCGCATCACTACTTTGACGGCTTGACGCAACGTGTGGAGAATTTCGCAGACCTCTGTGCCGATCCCTGCGACGTCGTCTTCGTCATGAGTTACACGTTCGGTGAGCGCATCAAGGACAAGCTGCAAGCGGCACTGTCGGGCAGAAGTCGTATTGTCACGTTGAGTGATCTGTCTCGTGATTGATGCCGTCACCGATGTTGCGGGCGACGATGCGCTGCAGGCGCTGGCAACCGCGCTGACCTGGTCTGACCGCCAAATCCTCGGTTACCACCATCCCGCATATCAAGCGTTGATGACTCAAATCCTGGGCGATGAACTCAGGTGTTTCGTGTTGCAAACGAACGGCGTGCTGGCAGGCGTATTGCCCTACCGCCTAAAGCAAACAACGCGGGGGACGGTCATCAACTGCCTTCCTTTTTTCGGAAGTAACGCAATGGTGTCGGTTGCATCCGGCGATGGTGCGGAACTGTTATCTGCATTCTCGGAGCGTGTGCATTCTGACGACATCTTCACGGGGGCGTTCTATTCGCCCTTCGGCTTGAACTACACGCATTTGGCTGCCCAGCTTCGCCCCGACGAGACGCTTGTTAAATTCACTCAGTTTCTTTCACTGGGAGAGCAGGCGCCGATGTGGCCGGTCAAGCGTCGCGGCGACTTAAGGCGCGCGGTCAGTCGTGGATATCGCGCGCGCAAAGCCATTCCGGCAGACCTAGAGCGCATTTGGGATATTTATGTTGAGACGGCCGCCACGGCCAACATTCCGACAAAGCCGCGCGCGTTCGTCGAGGGAACATTCGAGATCGCGGAACGATTGGGTGAGCGCTCGCCGCTCAAGTGGCTTGTCGCCGAGGTCGATGGTGAAATCGGCGCCGCTTTGCTTACGGGCCAAAGCCGCCTGACGGGAAGCTATATCCTGCCATGCGCCGATCCAGCGCATCGCGCATTTCAGCCGAGCGCTTTTCTCTTGGATGTTGCCATACAGGAAGCCTGGCGCACCGGTGTACGGTTCTGGAATTTCGAGAGCTCGCCCGCTTGGGATGATCCGGTTTTCAAGTACAAGGAAAGATGGGGCGCAACGGCGATGCCTTTTGCGATTTTTGTTTTCTACGGCTTGCGCGGGGTGCGGCCGGCTGCGGATGAAATCGCAGATATTCGCCGTCAGGCCCCGTTCTATTTTGCGGCGCCTGTGGCAACGCCAACCGGCCTTTGGCCGGATACCGTCGAATTGCCGCAAGATTTCCAGCGATAGCGCGCTGCTATGTGCGTGGCGTGATTTCCTCAAGCGCTTCGATAACTCGATCCTGCTCGTCAAAAGTCAGGGAGGGGTGCAGCGGTAACTGAACCGTCCGTGCGGCAACGCGCTCAGTCACCGGCAGGTCGCGACCCGTTCCCGCATACGGCTTCTCAAGATGAGATGGCATGACGCCGCGGCGCGCCTGAATCCCACGCTCAAAGAGGGCATCGAGAACGTCTTTCTGCGAGGTCTGGACGCCATCGCGCAGCATGACTTGGTAGCTTTGCCAATTAGGCTGCGCATCGGATGGAACGAAAGGCGGGGCGACGAGTGCGCTATGGCGAAGGGCGGCGGTGTATCGATCCGCCAGAATTTTCCGCTGAGACAGAATGGCATCCAGTTTTGAGACCTGCGCGACGCCAATGGCGGCCTGAACGTCCGTGATGCGGAAGTTATAGCCAATCTCATCATAGCTCTCGAACGCACTTGGGCGAGCGCCGTGCCGTGCAAAATCTGAAAGTGACATGCCCTGGTGTCGCTGCCGTCTGAGTCGCTCCGCAAGCGCCCGGTCGTTCGTCACCACCATCCCGCCTTCGCCGGTCGTGATGATCTTTCGCGCGTGGAGGCTGAATACGGCGGCATCTCCCCAGCTTCCGACCGGCTTCCCATGAAGCGTGCTTCCGAAAGCGCAGGCCGCATCGTCAAGCAATCGCAAACCGTGCTTGGCGGCAATGGCCGCGAAGGCGGGAAGGTCACAGGGCATCCCGATTTGATCGACAGGCAGAAGCGCCCGCGTGCGGGGCGTGATTCGCCTCTCTACATCCTCAGGCGAGATGTTCCATGTCTTGGGGTCGATATCGGCGAACACGGGCGTTGCGCCGACGTGACGGATCACATTGACCGAAGCGATGAAGGTAAGCGACGGCACGATGACTTCGTCGCCCGGTCCGATCCCCCAACTCTGGAGGACCAGAAAGGCCGCGGTTGTCCAAGAACTCATCCCCACAGCGTCGGTTGTGCCGCATCGCGCGGCAAACTGACGTTCAAGTTCTTGCAGATAACGCCCGCCTACAATCCAGCCCGAGCGCAGCGCGTCCAGTACGGCCTGCTCTTC
The DNA here is from genome assembly GCA_947476695.1 of Rhodospirillaceae bacterium. Lineage (GTDB taxonomy): Bacteria > Pseudomonadota > Alphaproteobacteria > Rhodospirillales > Rhodospirillaceae > SCTM01. The sequence continues at coordinate 147,745 of CANJRD010000003.1, read as the reverse complement.
CTCGATACCGAGTGAGGGGCGACTAAATGCGACTTCGGACTTTGTCATTCGGGCAGCCGCCAGTTGACGTCGGCAGTATCCAGCAGCACGGACGGATCGTTGACTGTCCGCTGGAGCCATTGAAGGTAATGCGTGAGGCCATCTTTCAGCGCAATCTCGGGCCTGAATCCCAGGAGCTCGCGGCAGCGTGTGACGCTGGCATGGAGCGCATTGACGTCGCCGGGGCGTCCGTCACGGAATTCCGGCGTGAGGTCTGGACGATTGCAAAGCGTGGTGAGGTTCGACGCGAGTTCCAGCACGGATACGGCGCGGCCGTATGCGACATTCACCGTCTTACCGATCGTGCTGTCGGAGGTCGCTGCGCGGGCGATGCCCTCCGCAACTTCTGTGACGAAGGTAAAATCGCGGGAATGGGATCCATCGCCAAAAATCAAAGGTCTTAAGCCGTTCAGGATACGGCTCGCAAATCGCGGGATCACCTCGCCTGATTCACCATGTCCGTGCGAACGGGGGCCATAGGCGTTGAATGGGCGCACGACGACCGTCGGCATGCCATAGGTTTGGTGATAGGCCAGCGCATAGTGCTCGCCCACCAATTTTGCCCCGCCGTACACCGTCACGGGACAACATACCGTTACGTCTTCCGTCATCACCGCGTCAGTCGCGTTTCCGTAAACCTCGGACGATGAGCAATAGACGAAGCGGCGCACCTTCGACTGGCGGGCCGCTTCCAAGACGTTCAGTGTGCCGGTGGCATTGATGTGGTGATTGCCGATGGGGTCGCCGATCGAATGTCGGACTGACCTGACAGCCAGATGGAAAACAAGCTCGCAGCCGTCGATTGCCGCTGCAATATCCTCGGGTCGCAAAATCGAGCCTTCGAGGACGCGGAGGCGTCCTGACGTCTCGGCGCCCAAGAGATTATCGCGGCGTCCGATCGAGAAGTCATCGAGTACGACAACTTCATGACCCTCCCCGATAAGGCGGTCTGTGAGGTGGCTTCCGATGAAGCCTGCGCCGCCCGTGACCAGCGCGCGCATCTCTAGCCTCTCGCAAAGAAACTTTTAATGGCGTCGCAGACGCGATCGACCATCGAAGGATCCATTTCCGGGAAAAGCGGCAAGGATAACAGTTCTTGGGATACCCTTTCGCAAACCGGGAACGCACCTTCTTGATATCGCGACGTGCGATAGGCCGGCTGGAGGTGAACGGGTACGGGATAGTGAATACTTGTGCCGATACCTTTCTCGTTCAGCCAAGCGGCGAGTGCATCCCGCTTGGGCGTCCGGATGGCGAAGACATGATAGACGTGGCTGCCGACTTCCGCAGGCGCAGGCAAATCTAGGTTCAACCCTGTAAGTTGCGCGGCATATCGGTCCGCCAGATTTTGGCGTGCGGCATTCCATGACGCCAAATGCCGCAGCTTCACGCGCAGGACGGCCGCTTGAAGGCCGTCCATGCGGTAGTTGAAGCCCTTCAACTTATGCTCATAGCGCTTTTCGGAGCCCCAGCTGCGCAGAAGACGCGCGCGCTGTGCGAGTTCAGAATCGCCTGTCGTGAGTGCGCCTGCTTCACCATAGGCGCCGAGATTCTTGCTCGGGTAAAAGCTGAAGCAGCCGATTGTTCCCCATGCGCCGGCGGCCCGGCCGTCACGCTGCGCGCCGTGCGCCTGCGCGGCATCTTCAATCACGACGAGGTTGGCTGGGCGGGCGACGTCGATCAGCGATTTCATATCGACCAGCCGCCCGTGCAGGTGCACCGGGATGATGGCCTTGGTCCGCGGCGTTATGACAGCCGCGATCTTGCTCGGATCGATGTTCCAGGTCGCGGGTTCGCAATCGACATAAACAGGCGTCGCGCCGCAATACTCAATTGCGGCAACGGTCGCGACAAATGTCATGGGGGTCGTAATGACTTCATCGCCGGGCCCAACACCTGCGGCGAGAAGCGCGAGATGCAGGGCGCTTGTTCCCGAATTTACGCCGACAGCGTGATCGACGCCGCAATACTTGGCGTACTCGGTCTCGAAACGCTCAACCTCACTACCGCCGCTGTATTGAGAGTTGTCAAAAATGGGTTGTAAGGCCGCATGAATCTCGCTGGCCAGCTGCTTGTATTGAGCATGAATGTCGAAAAAGGGAATTGCGTCGGTCATCGCTTTCCGGAACTTGCGGCTTTATTCCGTGGCAAACGGAACGGGAGTGCCTGACTTCTCAATGGAAGCCTTCGCGGCTTCCAGAAGTCGTACAACATGGAGGCCCGCATCGCCGCCGGACAATGGTTCCGCGCGCTTCTCAATGCAAGCAACGAAGTGCGTCGCCAAACGACCCAGCGGCTCCGCAGGATCTACGTGGGGTGCCCACATATCGCCGAAGCGATAGTCGACACGGCGGCGGTAATCCGGATCGTCGGCAGCCAGCCCCTCCGCACCGCAATCATACACGCGAATCTTGTTGCCCGGACCAAGGTCGTCGTAAATGACCATGCGCTTGCTGCCGCCCACAATGAGCTGCCGGACTTTTACCGGTGACAGCCAGTTCACATTGACATGGGCGATGAAGCGCCGAGCGTACTGCATTGTGATGAATGCGGTATTGACCGGGTGCCCTTCGAGATGAACGGCGCCAACGGCCGCCACCGAAACGGGTATGTCGCCGGTGAGGTGATGCAGGATGGCAAGGTCATGGACTGCCAGATCCCAAACCACATCCGAGTCAGATTGGAAGAGCCCAAGATTGATTCGTTGAGAATCGAAATAGAGGAGCTCTCCAAGTTCACCGCTCGTGATCAAATCGCGCAGCTTCGAGACCGCAGGGTTGTAGACAAACGTGTGGTCGACAAGCAGCGTGAGTTTGCGCTTGGCCGCCTCGTCGATCAAAATTTGCGCTTCAGCCGCTGTGCTGGTGAAGGGCTTTTCGATCAGAACGTGTTTGCCTGCCTGAAGCGCGCGTAAAGCGATGGGAAAATGATGGGCGAGCGGGGTTGCAATCACCACCGCTTGAACATCCGAGCCGATTAGTTCATCCGCAGTCGCGAAGGAGTGGATCGTCGGATAGCGCACACGCAGCCGATCACAACGGTCGGCGCGGAAATCAGCCACTGCGGTAACCCGCGAGCCCGCGTGCTCGTTGAATACGCGAACAAGATTTGGGCCCCAATAGCCTAGGCCAATAACGCCGATATTGATCACGAGATGCTTCGCTGGGTCAGTGGAAACAAAAGAGGTTGGTGGTATCCGATGGTAGACTGACGATTGCCTATTTAACTAAAGTCAATCAAACATTTCGCCTGACAATATGCGATTTTAAGCGGGTGCGTCCAGACTTCCGACGTCTTTCACCCGTCGCAACAGCCAGATTATGTTACCTGAGCGTGCCGCAGTGGCCGGTGCCGCGTACGAATGGGACGAACAGGATTGTTGCGCGATTGGAGAATGATTTTCGGTCCCGAACCCATTACCCTCTGGCGGGAAATCCCTGCCTGAGCATCGCCTATTGATACGGTAAGCCACTGTATAACGGCACCCAAGATGTCGTTGAATGTCAGTCGTGGATGCCAGAATTTTTCGCCATCTAATGTCCGAATCTCAAATGACAACGAGCGTCACGCCAGCACAGTTCACCGAAATGACGCTTCGCGATCTGAAGCTCAATCGCCCTGAAGGCCTTCAGAACCTCATGACTCTGTTACGCCATTTTATGGCGACACGCGTGGCGTCGCGGGCGACCCTCGAAAAACTTCTTATTGCGTTTGCCCCCTTTGTCGAGCAGCGCGCCCGTATAGCCGATCCCTCTGAGCTCGAACTGATGAGTAGTGCGCTCGCCCATTGCTTCACTTTTTGGCGATCGCCGATGAACGGCGAGATAGGCCGGAAAATACTTGAAGAACTCAAGTGGCCTTCCAGCGATCCGGGTTCGAATGTTTTTTATAAACTATTTAACAACCTGTACGCTGTGATTTGGAAGACCTGCGAAGATCATCTGGAAGGCTCGCGGTACTTGCGCGACAAATTAATCGCGCCGTTCAGTGGTTTTCTAGGCGCTACAATCGAGCCAGCTTTTCTGCCGCTGCGAAACTCAAATCGCATCGCGTATTTAATAAACGAAATAAATTTCAATCAGACATTCGCCCCTGGCAAATTGTACACAAGCTGGTGGAGTGGGCACGAAACTGGAACCCCTACGGACGCGCCAGTATTCATCTATACCCTGCGAGATGCAGACGACGAAACGCGAAACTTTCTCGCATCATTGAATCACGTAACCGTCCGCTCTTGCGCAGATCGTTGGCGCAAGAGTCCGAGGTCGCAAGCTGTGAAAGCTCTCCGCGAACTCTGTGATGCTGACCAGATCGACACGGTGATCTTTGAGAAGGTATCGGCGACAATGCTTGCGATCATGCATTCTCGAATTGCACCGGTTCAATTGTTTTCCCCAATGAGTTTCGTACCGCTTTTGTCGTCTGGTGTGGACGGGTTCTTGCTGACCGACAACGCGATCTCGGACGCGATCGAGATGGGCGTGCCACCTGAAAAAATCGTTGTTGCGCCATTCTCTACCGAAGAGCGTTTCTTGACGCCACCGCGCGAAAAATCCGAAATCGAAAAGGCGCGCGCGACGCTGCCTCCGGCAACAATGGTATTTGGCACATTTGCGCGTGGGCAAAAAATTTCGCCCATCTATGCATCGGTCGTGCGCACAATATTGGAGGCTTGCCCTGACAGTGCATTCTTTGCCGCAGGAAGCGGTGATCAAGGGGAACTGCACAAAATCTTCCGTGATGCGGGATGTCCGATGAGCCGCATTTCTTTGCTTCCGGTCGTGGATGTGCACGTTTATGGAAAATTAATCGATGTCTATCTGGAAACATTCCCGATTGCGCAAGGGTTGGCGGCAGTAGAAGTCGCCGCAAAGGGCATTCCGGTCGTTCACCACAAGTCGCCGGGATTGAACGCGATTTGGGAAAAGCAACGCGACCCAAGATGCGTTGTCGAAACCGTCGATGAATATGTCCGCGTCGCTGTGATGCTGGCGAGTGATCCGAATACGCGTGCTGCGTACGGTGAAGTTGCGCGCGAAATCGTAAGGCCCGTATCGGACGTGGAGGCCAATGCAAGAGCGTTGGAGCGCGCGGTCCTCGCGTTCGCCGCATCTCGCAGCTAAGGTCGAAGGTGCCCCATGGCGATGAACGCGATCTACCTCAACCTTTTGAAGTCAGTTTTGGCACACGCGAGGCCAGGTGACGAAAGCCGACGGCTCAGAACGGTCGCGCTTGGATATCCCGATCTGATTGCAACGGCGAACGAAGTGCGGTCCGTGTTTCCTTCATTGAAGGACGACGCCTTTGTTGTGAGGCAGGATGCTGCCCAAATCGCAATGAGGCACGGCGCTAAAGGTGCCCTGGCGGCTGTCTTGGACAGTGACGTCCTATTCAAGAGTCTTGCGCTTGACGTCGACTATATCGATGTCGCGCCGGAGCGCGGGATAGAGCGTCAAGTGGATCTCAATGAACCTCTGCCCGCAGATATGGTAAGCCGCTACGACCTCGCTATTGACACTGGAACGCTTGAACATTGTTTCAACGTCGGGCAAGCGTTCAAGAACGTCGCCGAGATGATGGCAGTTGGTGGCGTCATCCTTCAGGCGGCGCCTCTGAACCGATACAACCACGGATTTTGGAACTTCAGTCCAACAGCCTATCATGACTTCTACAGTGAAAATGGATTTGAACTGCTGTACCTGAAGGGATGGGCTGGCGGGCTATCCGGGCAGTTCCAAGAGTTCGGGGTCGATCCCGTAGGCGGATTCAGGAACGCGCCGGAAAACGCGGCATTACTATGCGTTTGCCAAAAGAAGGAGCAGCGGCCGGTGCGCTGGCCGACACAATTTAAATACCGAGCTTCGCAGAAGCACCCGAACGAGAACACGACGGCATAGAACGGACCTCACCATGATCGGACGCCTCAATCACGTCGCTATTGCTGTCAAAGATTTGGACGCCGCGGTGGCGACTTATCGCGATGCGTTGGGCGCTAAGGTTTCGGCGCCGCATGATCTGCCGGAACATGGTGTGACGGTCGTGTTCGTCGAATTGCCGAACACCAAGATCGAACTATTGCGGCCGCTGGGCGAGAATTCGCCGATCCAGGGTTTCGTCGATAAGAACCCGTCCGGTGGTATGCATCACGTCTGCTACGAGGTGGACGACATTTACGCTGCACGCGATCAGTTGAAGCGCGCAGGCAAGCGTGTCCTCGGCGACGGCGAACCGAAGATCGGTGCGCACGGCAAGCCGGTGCTGTTCATGCACCCGAAGGACTTCGCCGGCACACTCGTTGAGATCGAACAGGTATAAGGCCGCAAAAATGCTTCTTGCTGGAAAAGTCGCTGTCGTCACCGGTGCCGCCAGCGGCATCGGCAAGGAGATCGCCAAGGCCTATATCGCCGAAGGGGCGAAGGTCGTCATTGCCGATCTCGATCTCGCAAAGTCCGAAGCCACCGCCGCGGAGTTGGGCGGCAAGGGCAAGGCTTTCGGTGTCGCGATGGATGTCTCAAGCGAGCAACAGGTCGAAGCGGGAATGGCAAAGGCCATTGCCGAGTTCGGCCGCATCGACATTTTGGTCAGTAACGCCGGTATTCAAACCGTGTCGCCGATCGTCGACTTCCCGTTCGATAAGTGGAAGCAGATGCTGGCGATCCACCTTGATGGCGCTTTCCTGACTACGCGCGCCGTACTGCGCCAGATGTACAAACAAGGCGACGGCGGCAGCATCATCTACATGGGCTCGGTGCACTCGAAAGCGGCATCGGCCTTGAAGGCGCCTTACGTCACCGCGAAACATGGGCTACTTGGTCTCGCGCGCGTCGTTGCCAAAGAAGGCGCGGCACATAAAGTGCGCGCCAATGTCATTTGTCCGGGTTTCGTCCGCACGCCGCTGGTCGATAAGCAAATCCCGGAGCAAGCCAAAGAGTTTGGCATCTCCGAGGAAGACGTCGTGAAGAAGATCATGCTGAAGGACACCGTCGACGGCGAGTTCACGACCGTTCAGGACGTGGCCGAGGCTGCGGTATTCTTCGCGTCGTTCAAGTCCAACGCACTCACCGGCCAGTCGCTCATCGTGAGCCACGGTTGGGCGATGGAATAGGGCGGGGACGTTCGCCACACCCAACCCTCGTCATCCCGGACAAGCCGCGCAGCGGCGCGATCCGGGATCCAGGGTAGGAAGCACTTGCGATTGTTGCTCTGGATCCCGGATCTCGCTTCGCTCGTCCGGGATGACAATGTTGGGAGGAGCCAATGCTACTCGCTATTGCTCTCGCGGCATTCATCGCGCCCGCTCACGCGGAGCAGGTCGAAGTGACCGCGGCCGACCGCCTCGGTCGTAAGCAGGCGCGAGATGTGGCAAAGCCGCCCATCACCGCCAACCGGCCGCTGTTGCCCTACACGGGTACCTCCACCATCGGGCAGGTGACTCTGCGTGGGAACCAGGCGTTCTGGAATGACCAGCCGCTCCAGCCCCAGGACGAGGCCGCGCTGGCGGCAGCCTGCCGTTCGGCAGGGGCCGCGGCCGAACCGCCGCCCCCCAAGCCGGACGCGCCAACGCGCTGATTTAGCCGCGAATTCCGCCATAAAAGCGGGCCAGGAATTGCGCCAGGGCGGGCCATCGCCTAAGGTCCGGCCACGTTTTCCGCCTTCAAGGACCTTCCCCATGCGTCTGTCGCGTTTTTTCCTGCCCACGCTGAAGGAGACACCCTCCGAGGCGCAGATCGTGTCGCATCGCCTGATGCTGCGCGCCGGCATGATCCGCCAGCACGCGGCGGGCATTTACAACTGGCTGCCGCTGGGCACCAAGGTCCTGCAGAACATTATTGAGATCGTCCGCCAGGAGCAGAACGCGGCCGGCGCGCAGGAAATCATCATGCCGACGATCCAGTCCGGCGACCTCTGGCGCGAGAGTGGGCGTTACGACGATTACGGTCCCGAGATGCTGCGGATCAAGGATCGTCACGAACGCGACATGCTCTACGGCCCGACCCATGAGGAAGTCGTCACCGACATCTTCCGCAACAACATCAAGAGCTATCGCGACCTGCCGAAGAACCTCTACCAGATACACTGGAAGTTCCGCGACGAAGTGCGCCCGCGTTTCGGCGTCATGCGCGGCCGCGAGTTCCTGATGAAGGATGCGTACTCGTTCGACCTCGACGTGGCGAAGTCGCGCCATGCCTATAACCAGATGTTCGTCGCCTACCTGCGCACCTTCGCCCGCATGGGCCTGAAGGCGATCCCGATGAAGGCCGATCCCGGTCCCATCGGCGGCGACATGAGCCATGAGTTCATCGTGCTCGCCGATACCGGCGAAAGTGCCGTGTTCTGCGACAAAGCGCTGCTCGAAAAGCCGGCGCCACAGGACGTGAATTACGAGACTGATCTGCAGTCGGTTGTCGACAGCTGGACCAGCATCTACGCGGCCACCGATGAGAAGCACGACGCGGCGATGGAAGGCACCCTCGGTGCTAACCTCGTGAAGGCCCGCGGCATCGAGGTGGGTCACATCTTCCACTTCGGTGTGAAGTATTCCGAGCCCATGGGCGCGAAGGTGACCGGCCCAGACGGCAATCCCGTGACTGTGTTCATGGGCTCCTACGGCATCGGCGTGTCGCGTCTTGTCGCAGCGATCATCGAAGCTGGCCACGACGAGAACGGCATCATCTGGCCCGAAGAGGTGGCGCCGTTCAAAGTTGGTGTCGTCAACCTGAAGGTTGGCGATGCGGCCTGCGATGCGGCTTGCGACGACCTCTATGCAAAGCTGAAGAAGGCCGGCAAGGAAGTCATCTATGATGACCGTGACGAGCGCGCGGGCGTTAAGTTCGCCGACATGGACCTTATCGGTATCCCCTGGCAGATCATTGTCGGGCCGAAAGGTATCGCCAAGGGCATGGTCGAATTGAAGCGGCGCGTCGGCGGGGCGAAGGAAGAACTCAACGCTGAAGCCGCGCTCATCCGCGTTTTGGCCTAACCGCATGATCTTCGGCCCCTTTGAGCGGATGGTCGCTGGGCGCTATCTACGAGCGCGTCGTCAGGAAGGGTTCGTCTCGGTCATCGTCGGCTTCTCGTTCCTCGGCATCGCCCTCGGCGTAGCCACCCTCATCATCGTCATGGCGGTGATGAACGGCTTCCGTCAGGACATCCTGTCGCGCATCCTTGGCGTGAACGATCACATCGACGTCTCGTCCACCACCGCGCTGACCGACTTCGATACGCTCGCCATCAAGATCCGTGAGGTGAATGGCGTCGTCGAAGTGACGCCCATCGTCGAAGGTCAAGCGATGATCACCAGCGACAAGTATGCCGGGGGCGCGCTGGTGCGCGGTATCCGCGCCGATGACGTGCGAGCCAAGCCCTGGATTGCCGATCATATTCTCGAAGGCTCGCTCGATGAATTCGCCAAGGGCGAGGGCATCATGATCGGCAGCCGCATGGCGGAACGGTACGGCGTGAAGGCGGGCGATCAGCTCACTGTCATCTCGCCCCGCGGGAATACCACGGCGTTCGGCACCGTGCCGCGCATGCGGGCGTTTCCTGTGGTCGGCGTGTTCAACGTCGGCATGAGCGATTTCGATTCCGGCATCATCTTCATGCCGCTCGAACTGGGACAGAAATTCTTCCGCTATGAGGATTCCGTCACGGACCTCGAGGTCCGGGTCGCCGATCCCGACAACGCGCGTCTGATCGCCACGGAGATTGTCGCGCTTCAGCCGAACTTGCGGGCCTATTCGTGGGAACAGATCAACAGCGCGCTGTTCAATGCGCTGCAGGTCGAGCGCAACGTGATGTTCCTGATCCTGACTCTGATCATCGTCGTCGCCGCGTTCAACATCATCTCCGGCTTGATCATGATGGTGAAGGATAAAGGCCGCAACATCGCCATCATGCGCACCATGGGCGCAACGCGCGGCATGATCATGCGCATCTTCCTGCTCGCCGGCACTGCCGTTGGCACGGTCGGGACCTTGCTCGGCTTCGGGCTCGGCGTGCTGTTCTGCGACAACATCGAGTCGATCCGCGAATTCCTGCAGAACGTGACGGGGACGGAACTGTTCTCGCCGGAAATCTATTACCTGACGCAAATCCCGGCGCGTATGGACTGGCGGGAGACGACATCGGTCGTTGCCATGTCGCTGGTTCTGTCGCTGGCTGCGACCCTCTATCCGTCCTGGCGCGCGGCGCGCACGGACCCCGTCGAGGCGCTACGCTATGAATAATGACGCGCTGGTCCTCGACAATATTGTCCGTACGTTCCCGCAGGCGCACGGCGATCTACATGTGCTGCGCGGCGCGAATCTGACCGTACGCCGCGGCGAGATCGTGGCGATGGTCGGCCCCTCGGGCGCCGGTAAATCGACGCTGCTGCATATCGCCGGACTTCTGGAGCGCCCGGATTCCGGCCGTGTGCTGTTTGGCGGCGAGGATTGCGGCGGGCTCGGCGACGACGAGCGCACGACCATTCGTCGCAGCAAATTGGGATTCGTCTATCAGTACCACCACCTGCTGCCCGAGTTCTCCGCGCTAGAGAACATCGTCATCCCGCAGATGATCGCCGGCGTGCCGCGCGGGCAGGCGGCGGAGAGGGCGCGCGAGCTGCTCGCGGCCATGAAACTTTCGCAACGTGAAGGCAATCGCCCGGGGCAATTGTCCGGCGGCGAACAGCAGCGCGTGGCCATCGCGCGCGCGCTCGCCAACAAGCCGGCGGTGCTTTTGGCCGACGAGCCGACCGGCAATCTCGACCCCGACACGGCGGAAGACGTCTTCGCGCAACTGATTGCTTTGGCGAAGAATGTCGGCCTGGCGGCGATCATCGCCACTCATAACCCTGCATTGGCGGCGCGGATGGATCGCACCGTCCGCATGGAACACGGCGTGCTCGTGTCCGTCTGATCCTGCGCCGTTTTTGGCGTGGGTAAAATACCCACATAAAAATCCTTGACCGTCCGGTAAAGGCTCTCGTACGCTTGGCCTGCGTGGGGAAAATACCCACGCGACGAGTTCACAGGAGCCGGTAAATGGACGAGCATTCTCACAGTCTGCAAAGCGACCTCACGGTCATTCACAATCGCCTGTTGGCGCGCCGCCGCATGCTGGGCTGGATGAGCGCCGTCGGCATGTCGAGTGTGTCGGGCATGGCGTTCGCGCAAGGTCCGGTCGGCGGCATGGGCGGGACGGGCGGTACGCCGGGAACGCTGCCGAATGCGCCGACAGGGGCGGGCGGCACGACCGGCTGCACGCCGGTCGGTGGCACCACCGGCGACGGCACGGTCAGCGTTGGTGGGGCCAGCGGCGGCACCGCCGATGTGTTCAGCGCCAACGGCGCCTGCATTGCCGACCCGGCCGAGACGAACGGGCCTTACCCGTCCGACGGTTCCAATTCAGCCAACGGCGCGCTGTCGAACATCCTGACGACGAAGGGCGTGTTGCGGTCCGATATCCGGCCCAGTTTCGGGGGATCGGGTAACGCCGCGCCCGGTGTTCCCTTCTGGTTGACGCTGAACCTGGTGAACGTGAACAAGAACTGCGCGCCGCTGGCGGGGTATGCGATTTACATCTGGCACTGCGATCGTGACGGAAAGTATTCGCTCTACGACTTGCCGAATGAGGACTTCCTGCGCGGCGTACAGGTCACCGATGCGAATGGCCGGGTGACATTCACTACGATCATTCCCGGGTGCTACATGGGCCGCTATCCGCATATCCATTTCGAGGTCTATCCTTCCATCGCTGCGGCTACAAACTATCGCAACGCGGTGCTGACATCGCAATTGGCCTTGCCCGGCGATGTCTCCGCGGCCGTCTACAGCGCAGCCTCTGGCTACAGTTCAAGCGCCGTGGCTTTCACGCGCATCACGCTCGCGGGCGACAACGTGTTCGGCAATAACAGCGCCGCGCAGATTGAGGCGCAGACCATGAAGGTCACGAGCACCGCATTGGGCTATTACGTCGGCGGCGCAAATATCGGCTTGGTCGTCTAGAGACCAAGCATCTCCGCGGTGGAAGGTCTCCCCCGACGGCCACCGCGGAGAACTTTTTTCATCGGTGTTGCGCTGCACAATCGCGTAACGGCTGAGAAAAAGGTCACATGACATTGCACCCATCTGGACGCCGTCTCGGGACATCCCCATTTAATAGGCGTACTATGTTCAGAGTCACGCGCGGCTACCCCGTTCGTGTTTTAGATGCCGCGCGTTGCCTTTTCAGTGTTTCAACACGGAAGGTGTGCTCATGGCCTATCAAGCAACAGTTGGAGTGCCTTCGCGGATCTCGGTGAACAAGATCCGCTTGGCTGACCTGGTCGATGCGCTCGACAAGGGTATCGACGATTTCAAAGCGAAACCGACGCATCTCTTCTTCCTCGCCGTGATCTATCCGGTCGCGACGTTTCTTGGGTATTTGGTGGTCTCCAACCACAACCTCATGCCGCTCGTGTTTCCTCTGATGGCCGGTCTGGTGCTGATCGGGCCCTTTGTCGGAATCGCGATGGAGGAGATGAGCCACCACCGGGAACGCGGCATGGACATGTCCTGGGGGCACGCGTTCAATTTCTTCGAGGAACCGGCGGCGAAAGACATCGGCATCCTTGGGGCTTTGATCGTCGCGTTGTTCCTGGGATGGGTCGCCATGGCGAATACTATCTACGTCATGACCGTCGGCGACGCCTGGAGCACCGGCACCATGGCCGTGCAGGACTTCGTGACCGCCGTGCTCACGACGCATCAGGGATGGATGCTGATTCTGATCGGTAATGCGGTCGGCCTGATGTTCGCCATCGTGTCGTTGGCCATTGGCGCGATCTCGTTCCCGATGTTACTCGACAAGCCGGTCGGTTTGGCGACCGCGGTCGAAACCTCGATCCGCGCGGTGATGGCGAACCCGATCCCGCTCGCGGCCTGGGGCATCTTCGTCGCGGTGTCGCTGCTGGTGTCGGCGCTGCCGCTACTGGTCGGCCTGGCGGTGATGGTCCCGGTGCTCGGTCATGCGACCTGGCATCTCTACCGGAAGATCGTGAACGTCTGAGCGCCCTCACGCATCCGGCCTATCACGCTGGGAAAAACGCCGCGTGGTAGGCCGCTTTGCCTTTCGGTACGTCTTCCGCGAAAGGCAGGGACTGGAAGTATTCCGGCGGCAATCCCTCTGGGCAGAGCGCCGCATCCAGCTTGAACCCAAAGCGCGTGTAGTAGTCTGGCTCGCCGAGCAGAACGCATCCCTTCGCACCAAGCGGGGTCAAGCGCGCGAGGCCTTCGCGGATCAAGGCGCCACCAACACCTTTGCTCTTATGCGACGGCAGCACGGCGACGGGGCCGAGCCCATACCAATCGACCGGCTTGCCGCCGATTGTGATTGGGGAGAAGGCGATATGGCCGATAACGTCATCGCCTTGGAGCGCCACGAGAGACAGCGTTAACGCTCCCGCCGCGCGCAAGCCATCGACAATGCGGCCCTCGCTTTGGTTGCTGTGCGGGTGATTCGCGAAGGCGGCTTCGATAACGGCGCGTATGGCGCTTTGGTCTTCCGCACGTTCTGGGCGAATAATGGTGTCGGACATGGCGCCGTTTTTTAGCGGGCTTTGGGACAAAACGGCAGGTCGAAGTTGTGAATCATGGGGATAAATGCGGGGGCGCGAGTGACGCCCGCGCGGGTTTATGAAATGTTCGCCCCATGACTGACGACGCTCCCCAGGCTACCTACGCGCCCTTCGTCCATCTGCGCGTGCATTCGGCCTATTCGATGTCCGAAGGCGCGATCAAGATCCCGAAGCTGGTCGATCTTTGTGTGGCGGAGCGCATGCCGGCGGTCGCGCTCACCGACACCCGCAACCTGTTCGGTGCGCTGGAATTCTCGTCCACCTGCGCCAAGGCCGGGGTGCAGCCCATTGTCGGCTGTCAGCTTTCCGTGAAGCGCGACGAGCCGATCACGGGCCACGGCGGCCGTATCCCGGAGCCGGACTCTCTCGTGCTGCTGGTGCAGAACGAGGAGGGCTATGGCCACCTCCTGAAGCTGGTCAGCAAGGCGTTTCTTGAAACTGAGTCCGGTCTGACGCCACAGGTCAGTTGGGCGGATATCGAGGCCCATCGCGCCGGTCTGATTGCGCTGACCGGCGGCCCGGCCGGTACGGTGGGGCGCCACCTGCTCGACGGACAACGCGCCAAGGCTGAAGAAGCGCTTCTTCGGCTGAAATCATTCTTCCCGGGACGCCTCTATGTCGAACTGATGCGGCACGGCGTCCCTGCGGAACAGCGCATCGAACAGTCGATGATCGACTTCGCTTACGCGCACGATCTACCGCTGGTCGCCACCAACGAGGCATTCTTCGCCGACGCCAAGATGTTCGAGGCGCACGACGCGCTGATCTGCATGGCGGAGAAGTCATTCGTCTCCGTGGCGGAGCGCCGTCGCCTCACGCCGCAGCATCGCTTCAAAAACGCCGACGAGATGGTGAAGCTGTTCGCCGACCTGCCGGAAGCGGTCGCGAACACGCTCGTTATCGCCCGGCGCTGCGCGTTCAAGGTCGATGAACGCAAGCCGATCCTGCCGCGCTCGCCGAAGACCGGCGACCGCACGGAGGAGCAGGCGTTACGCGAGCTGGCGGGGGACGGCCTGGCCGCGCGTCTGCGGAAGCTCGAAATCCCGACCGACGATCCGCGCGCGAAGCCCTACCGCGAGCGGCTCGGCTACGAACTCGACATGATCGTGAAGATGGGCTTCGCCGGCTACTTCATGATTGTCGCGGACTTCATCCAGTGGGCCAAGGATCACGGCATTCCGGTGGGACCGGGCCGCGGTTCGGGCGCGGGCTCGGTGGTCGCCTGGGCGTTGACCATCACCGACCTTGATCCCTTGCGCTTCGGCTTGCTGTTCGAGCGGTTCCTGAACCCCGAACGCGTGTCCATGCCCGACTTCGATATCGACTTCTGCCAGGACCGTCGCGGCGAGGTCATCACTTACGTTCAGAACGAATACGGCCGCGACCGCGTCGCGCAGATCATCACGTTCGGAAAGTTGCAGGCGCGCGCGGTGCTGCGCGGTGTCGGCCGCGTGCTGGAGATGCCGCTCGGCTACGTCGACAAGATTTGCAAAATGGTGCCGATGAATCCGGCCAACCCATTGAAGCTGGTCGACGCCATCGCTGCGGAACCGGAACTGCAGAACCTGCGTGACACCGATGAGACGGTGGCCCATCTGCTCGACCTGTCGCTGAAGCTCGAAGGGCTTTACGCCCACGCGTCCACGCACGCCGCGGGCGTGGTGATCGGCGATCGGCCTCTCGATGAACTCGTGCCGCTCTACCGAGATCCGAATTCCGACATGCCGGTCACCCAGTTCAACATGAAGTGGGTTGAACCGGCGGGCCTGGTGAAGTTCGACTTCCTCGGCCTGACGACGTTGACGATCATCGAACGCGCGCTGCGGCTGCTAAAGCTGCGCGGTATCGAACTCGATGTCGGCGCGCTGCCGTTCGACGACCGTAAGACCTTCGACATGCTCAGCAAGGCCGACGCCTTCGCCGTGTTCCAGTTTGAAAGTGCGGGCATGCGCGACGTGTTGCGCCGCCTGAAGCCCGACGTGTTCGAGGACTTGATCGCCGTCGTTGCGCTGTTCCGGCCAGGCCCGATGGACAACATCCCGATGTTCATCAACCGCAAACAGGGCGCGGAACCGATCGAATATCTGCACCCGGACCTGGAGCCGGTCTTGAAAGAGACCTACGGCATCATGGTCTATCAGGAGCAGGTGATGCAGGCCGCCCAGGTGCTGGCCGGCTATAGCCTCGGGGGCGCCGATCTGTTGCGCCGCGCGATGGGCAAGAAGATCAAGTCCGAGATGGACGCGCAGCGCGAGACGTTCATCAAGGGTGCCGGCGCGCGCGGTATTACGCGCGAGAAGGCGAACGAAATCTTCGACACCATCGATAAGTTCGCCGGCTACGGTTTCAACAAGAGCCACGCGGCGGCCTACGCGCTTGTGGCCTATCAGACGGCCTATCTGAAAGCGAACTACCCGGTCGAGTTCATGGCGGCGTCGATGACGTTGGCCATGCACAACACCGACAAGCTCGCGGGGTTCCGCTCGGAGTTGAAGCGCCTCAATATTGAGGTGCTGCCGCCGGACGTGAACAAGTCCGACGTCGAGTTTTCGGTGGAGAACGGCGCCATCCGCTACGCGCTTGCGGCGATCAAGAACGTCGGAGCCGGGGCGATGGACGCCCTGGTTGCCGCGCGGAAGAAGGGTGGGCCGTTCAAGAACCTGACCGACTTCGCCAACCGCCTCGACGGCGGCGTTATCAACAAGCGGCTGCTGGAAAACCTCGTGCGGGCCGGGGCGCTCGATAGCCTGCATAGCAACCGCGCGCAGTTGTTCACCGGCATCGAGACGCTGCTGAAACACGCGCAGCACAAGTCCAGCGAACGGGCGAGCAAGCAGGTTAGCCTCTTCGGCGGCGAAGATGAGAAGCGCACGCTCAGTCTGCCGACGATCTCCGAATGGCGCCCAATGGAGAAGCTCCAGGGCGAGTTCGACGCGATCGGATTCTATCTGTCCTCGCATCCGCTGGATGCATTTTCCGCCACCCTGGAGACGATGGGCATCACGCGCGCCAATGCGCTGGAGGGACTGACGGCGCGGGATGTGGCGCGTCCTTTACGGATGGTCGGTACGGTGGCGGTCAAGCGTGAGCGCGTCGGCAAGCGCGGCAACAAGTACGCTTTCGTTTCGCTGTCGGACGATACCGGCGGCTACGAAGTGATGATCTTCTCCGAAGTTCTGATCGCTTCGCGCGAACTGCTGGAATCTGAGGCGCCGTTATTGCTGACCGTCGACGCGCAGTTGGAGAACGATCAGGTGCGCCTGCTGGCGTCGAAGATCGAAGCCTTGGAAAGCGCGCTTTCGAAGCGTCTGTCGAACCTGCGCATTACCGTCACCAGCGACGTACCGGTCGCTGAATTGCGCGACTTGTTGGCGCAGGACGGCCGCGGCAACAACCGCATTATTCTCAGC
Source organism: Rhodospirillaceae bacterium (assembly GCA_947476695.1). Taxonomy (GTDB): domain Bacteria; phylum Pseudomonadota; class Alphaproteobacteria; order Rhodospirillales; family Rhodospirillaceae; genus SCTM01. The sequence continues at coordinate 130,699 of CANJRD010000003.1, read as the reverse complement.
GCACGGCAGAACGGTCACTGGGTCGACGTGGCGCTGCCGGGGAAATTCGCGATCAAGCCGGCGACGTTGTCGGGTCTGAAGAACATTCCCGGCATCGCCGAAATTCGCGAGTGCTAGCGGCCGGAAGGCTGTTTCAGATTTGCGGTGAGCGCTGACGTGCGCGATCCGGCCTCGATGAAGCCGGATCGTCGCGCCGTCTTAAACCGCGTTACGCTTGCGCAACGTGAGGAAGCCGAGCCCCGCGATCAGCAACGAGATCGCGGCAGGCGCCGGTATGGGCGTGGGCAGCGCGCCCGTGAAGGCAACGTTGTGGAACTCGCCAGTCCTGTACAGCGGGCCGCCGAGCGAACCCGCGACCATCATGCCCAGTAACTGACCGTTGGTGAACGTGATGTCGGCCAGCGGTGCCAGCAAGCTGCCGGTTACACTTTGAATGTCGAGCGTCGTGGCCTGAAAGAAGTTGAACAGGATCTTTGATCCATTCTGTTCGGTGCAGGTCTGAGCGCCGCAGAAGAACCCGAAGTTCCCCGGATGCCCGAAGTTCACGTCGACCCCATCGACGTTGATGATGGCCGTCGCGCCGTCGGGAATGTTGATGTGGAACGAACCGCCGCCGTCGCTGTAGTTGGGATTGACGCCGCCGATCTGTCCCAGCAGCGCGCCGCTGACGTTGAAGACGTTCAGGCTCGGATCGGTGCCGAAGAGATCCAGTTCCTTCTGATTGTACTGGTTCTGATAGGTGACCGTGCCCTGGGTGCCGTAGGTGGAGGAGGCCAGCTGGGAAGATGCCGCGGTCAGTTCGCTCTGGAGGCTGGCGAAGTTGATTGGGCTGGGGCCGGTCTGACGTGGGCCGACGTATGAGGTCGGCGGATGGATCAGCGTGCCGTTGACCGTCAGGGTGCCGTTCACCGTTGCGCCGCCCTGGCTGCCGTTGTGGAAGTCGGCGTTCCCGCCCACGAATACGTTTCCGCCATCCGTGGCGCGGAGCTGGTTGAGCTTACCGCCCACCGTTAGGGCGTTGACGCCGTTATTGCTCGTTCCGGCAACGGTGAAATCCTGCAAATAGGCATTCCCACCTACAGCCACGGGCCCCTGGGAATCCGAGGAATAGGGGTTCGCGGGGCTGCCCATGTCGCCCATAACGAAGACGTTATACGTGCTGAGCACGCCTTTGAGCGTGGTGATGGGATCTGCGGCCGCGGTTCCGGACCATAAAATGGCTAGGAGGGCGGGCAAGCAGGCGAGGTGTCTCTGCATAAAAAAACGGTAGCCTTTTTCGCGGGTTACGAGCATTTTGGCGATGTTGCTCAATCACACCAACGCCTGCTTGGGCGAGCGGTTGCATTGCACCGTGCACCTTGCTTTCCCCCCCCAAACCCCATACATACGCGGCCATTCCACACGCGGGCTCGGGCTGTTCGGGGAGAAATCCTGACCAGTCCATCCGGTGCCAAGGGAGCGGTTTCCCTGGTCACTCGCCCGCGGAGGCATAACCGGAAAACAGAGGAACACATGGCGCTGCCATCATTTTCTATGCGCCAGCTGATTGAAGCTGGTTGCCACTTCGGCCACAACACCCGCCGCTGGAACCCGCGTATGAAGCCGTTTCTTTTCGGCGTGCGCGACGGCGTCCACATCATCGACCTGCAGCAGAGCGTGCCGCTGATCCAGCGCGCGCTTCAGGCTGTGCATGACGTCACCGCCGCCGGCGGCCGCGTCCTGTTCGTCGGCACCAAGCGCCAGGCGCAGGAAATGGTCAAAGAATACGCCGAGCGTTGCGGCCAGTACTTCGTCAACCACCGTTGGCTGGGCGGCACGCTCACCAACTGGAAGACCGTCTCGCAGTCGATCAAGCGCCTGAAGGAACTGGAAGAGCGCCTCGGCAATGAAACGCTGCTCGCCGGCCTCACTAAGAAGGAACAGCTGACCCTCGCGCGCGAACAGGAAAAGCTGAACCGCTCCCTCGGCGGCATTAAGGACATGGGCGGCCTGCCGGACATCCTGTTCGTGATCGACACGAACAAGGAATCCATTGCGGTCGCCGAAGCGAAGGTGCTGAACATCCCGGTCGTGGCCGTGGTCGACAGCAACTCCGATCCGGTTGGCATCACGCACCCGATCCCGGGCAACGACGACGCCATCCGCGCGATCAAGCTGTATTGCGAACTGGTCGCCAACACCGTGCTCGGCGGCATCCAGGACGAAATGAAGGTTGCTGGCGTTGACGTCGGCAGCCAGGAAGAAGCCCCGGGCGAAGCTCTGCCGGGCGAAGAGGGTGGCGAAGACGAAGGCAAGACCTCTGCCGTCGTTGTGAAGAAGCCGTCCCGCAGCCGCACGCGCAAGCCGGCCGCGGCCGCTGCGCCCGCCGAAGGCTAATACGTTTCGACGGGCCGGGTTTTATCCCGGCCCGTCGCTTCAATTTCATGCGGGTGTGCGTACGGGGAACTTAATCTCCGTGCGAACTTTCCGCCTTATCCCATTCTGAGATCACGAGGATCCCATGCCCCCAATTTCCGCCTCGATGGTGAAGGACCTGCGCGAGAAGACCGGCGCGGGGATGATGGACTGCAAGAAAGCGCTCGCCGAGACCGATGGCGACATGGAAGCCGCGATCGACTGGCTGCGTAAGAAGGGCCTGTCGGCGGCCGCCAAGAAATCGGGCCGTGTCGCGGCCGAAGGTCTGGTGGGCGTGTCCACGAAGGGCAACGTCGGTGCGGTGATCGAAATCAACGCTGAGACCGACTTCGTCGCGCGCAACGTCCTGTTCCAGGACTTCGTCGACACCGCCGCCAAGATCGCGCTCGAAGTGAAGGGCGACATCGAAGTTCTGAAGGGCAAGCCGCACACGGACGGCCGCACGGTCGCCGAACAGCTGACCCATCTGGTCGCCACCATTGGCGAGAACATGGCCATTCGTCGCGCCGCCGTCCTCGCGGTCGATCAGGGCGTGGTCTCGTCCTACATCCACACCGCCATCCGTCCCGGCTTGGGCCGTATCGGCGTGCTGGTCGCCCTTGAGTCGACCGGCGACGCGGAGAAGGTCGGGGCCCTCGGCAAGCAGATCGCGATGCACATCGCGGCCAGCAACCCGCAGTTCGCCACGATCGCCGATGTCGATCCGGCCGTGCTCCAGCGCGAGCAGGCGATCTATCGCGAAAAGGCCGCCGCGTCCGGCAAGCCGGCGGAAATCATCGAAAAGATGGTCGTCGGCAGCACGCGCAAGTACTACGAGGAAGTGGTGCTGACCGAGCAGCCGTACATCATGGACGACAAGTCCAAAGTCTCCCAAGCCATTGAAAAGGCTGCCAAGGAGATCGGCGCGCCGGTTAAGCTGGCCGGCTTTGCCCGCTTCGGTCTGGGCGAGGGCATCGAGAAAGCGGAGTCCGACTTCGCCGCCGAAGTCGCCGCCGCTGCCGGTACGAAGAAGTAACTCCTGAAATCGTCCTCAAGCGGGTTTGATCGCAAGCCCGCTTGAGTTTCATCGATTCAGGTAGGCACAACCCTCCGTTTTGCGTGATCATCCTTCCCTCTCCAGGGGAGGATTCCGACATGCATAAGTATGTGCCGCTCGCCGGCGCTTTTGCCGCGCTAGTTACCCTTTCGGCCTGCGGGCCGAAGCCAGGGACGCTCGAAGGCGCGACCGCCGCGCTTGGCGCCGCCAAGACTGAATCCATCACCATCGCGGGTAACGGCAAATGGTATTGGTTCGGCCAGCAGATCGGCCCGACTGAAGCCTGGCCGCCGTTCGAGCTGACCAAATTCAATGCCAATATCTCCTTCGCGGCACCGGCAGCCCGCATCGAGATGGCGCGCAAGGCTGCGGCCGATAGTACGCGCGGTCGGGGCGAGGTGGTGCAGACCGCCGATCAGTACGTCGAGGGGGCCTACGCCTGGAATGTAAATCCGGCTCCTGCCGGCGGCACGCCGACCACCGTGGCTCAGCCCGGCGCCGTGACGGAACGTCTGATCGAAGTGTGGTCCACGACGCCGCAGGGCTTCTTGAAAGCAGCGCAGACCAACAAGGCCGAAGTGAAGCCAGCAGGCGGCGGTTCGGAAGTCAGCATCACGCTGGGCGCCAGCAAGTTCACCGGCACGATTAACGACAAGAACGAAGTCACGCGTATCGTGACCACGCTCGACAATCCCGTTCTCGGGGATATGTCCTATGAAACCGCGTTCTCGGACTACAAGGACTTTGGCGGCCTGAAATTCCCCGGCCACATCGTGCGCACGATCGCGGGCAATCCGGCGCTGGACGTCACGGTGACCGAGGCGAAGGCCAACGCGGCGCAGACCGCGCCGACGCCGGATGCGGCCAAGGTCGCCGCGCCGCCGCAAAAGGTCGAGGCGCAGAACCTGGCGCCCGGCGTCTGGTATCTGACCGGCGGCAGCCACCACAATCTGCTCGTCGAGCAGAAGGACCAGCTGGTCCTGGTTGAGGCGGGCTTGGACGAGACCCGTTCCATCGCCGTCTTGGCGAAGGTCGCCGAACTCGTCCCGAACAAGCCGCTCAAGTACGTGATCAACACCCACTCGCATTTCGACCATTCGGGCGGCTTGCGGACCTTCGTGGATGCGGGGGCGACCATCGTCACCCATGAGGCCAATCAGCCCTTCTACGCGAAGGCCTGGGGCCAGCCGCATACCCTGAACCCGGATAAGCTCGCCCAGTCCAAGAAGGGCCCCAACTTCCAGACCTTCACCGATAAGCTGGTCCTGGAAGACCCGGCCCATCCGGTCGAGGTGCACCTGATCGCGGGCAACGGTCATAGCGCTGGTTTCAGCATGATCTACCTCCCGAAGGAGAAGATCCTGATGGAGGCCGACGCCTATACCTCGACCCCGACGGTGCCCACGGCCGCCCCGGCGAGCCCGAACCCGTTCCTGGTCAACCTCGTCCAGAACATCGAGCGCCTGAAGCTGGATGTCGCCACCGTGACCCCCATCCACGGCCCCCGCGTGGTGCCGCTCGCCGAGCTGCGCCTGATGGCCGGCCTTTAAAGCTCACGCCCCCGGGAGGCACCCACTGGCGGTGCAACCCGGGGGTTTGCTATAACTTCCCCCGCGAGGCCGATTCCGGCCCTCAGAGTTCCCAAAGGGACGGCAAAACCGTCCCTTTTTCATAAGCTTGGTCGCCGTTCCTGAGGCGATATGGGAAGTTAGTCGATGGCCGATCCACTGCCCTACAAACGCATCATGTTGAAGATTTCCGGCGAGGGCCTCATGGGCGCCGCCGGTCATGGCTTGGATAGCGAAACCGTCACGAAGCTCGCCAGGGACGTAAAGACCGTCACGGCCACCGGGACCCAGGTTTGCCTGGTGATTGGCGGCGGTAACATCTTCCGGGGGCTGGCGGCGTCCGCGAAGGGCATGGACCGTACCCAGGCCGACTACATGGGCATGCTGGCGACCGTGATCAACGCGCTCGCCGTCCAGAACGCGCTGGAGCAAGCCGGTGTGCCGACCCGTGTCCAGTCGGCCATTGCCATGGCCCAGGTCTGCGAAAGCTATATCCGCCGTCGGGCGGTCCGGCACATGGAGAAGGGCCGGGTGGTGATCTTCGCTGCCGGCACCGGCAACCCGTTCTTCACCACCGATACCGCGGCGGCGCTGCGGGCGGTCGAGATGAACTGCCACGCGCTGCTGAAGGCGACCCAGGTGGACGGGGTCTATGACTCCGACCCCAAGCGGAATCCGGACGCCGAGCGTTATGACCGCCTCACGTTCGACAAAGTGATCGGCGATAATCTTCAGGTTATGGACACCTCGGCCATCGCGCTCGCCCGCGATAACAAGCTGCCGATCGTGGTGTTCAACATGCATGAGAACGATGCCCTGGCCAACGTGTTGGCCGGCAAGGGTCGCTTCACCGTCATCGGTTGAGGCGCGAGACAAGAGGGAGGCTCGGGAATGGCTCAGACTTATCAGGCGCTCAAGGCGGACCTACAGCACAAGATGCAGGTCAGCGTCGATCACGTGAAAAAGGAATTCGGCGGACTGCGAACTGGCCGCGCCTCGACGGCGCTGCTTGAGTCGGTGATGGTCGAGGCCTACGGCGCCATGACGCCGCTGAGCCAGGTCGCGTCGATCTCTGTGCCGGAGCCGCGTCTGCTGTCCGTGTCCGTGTGGGACAAGGGGCTGGCGAAGGCGACGGAGAAGGCGATCCGCGACGCCAACCTGGGCGTCAATCCGATGGCCGACGGCACCCTGATCCGCGTGCCGATCCCGCCGCTCACGTCGGAGCGCCGCGTCGAGTTGACAAAGATCGCGCACAAGTACGCCGAGCACGCGCGCGTCTCGATCCGCAACGTCCGCCGCGACGGCAACGAAGCGCTGAAGAAAATGGAGAAGGACGGCATCATCTCTCAGGACGATCACCGCAAGTACACGGATGAGGTCCAGAAGATGACCGACAGCGTTATCGCCGAAGTCGATAAAGCGCTTAAGACTAAGGAACAGGAAATCACCCAGGTCTGATGGCCGCGCAACCGCTCCCATCGCCCGTCGTACCCGCGGATCCGGCGCCTGGACCGCTGCACGTTGCCGTCATCATGGATGGCAACGGTCGCTGGGCGAAGGCGCGCGGTTTGCCGCGCACGGCCGGTCATAAGCGCGGCGCGGACTCTGTGCGGCGGATTGTGAAAAGTTCGGCGGAACTGGGCATTTCCTATCTGACGCTATTCGGCTTCTCGTCGGAGAACTGGACCCGGCCCGAGACCGAAGTGCGCGACCTGATGGGGTTGCTGCGCTTCTATCTCGAGCGCGAGGTCGCCGAGCTTAGCCGGGAAGGGGTGCGCTTCCGCGTGATCGGGGACCGCGAACGCTTGCCGGCCGATACGGTCAAGTTGATCGAAAACGCCGAAAGATCGACCGCGCACAACACGCGCCTCAATCTGACGCTCGCGTTGAGCTACGGCAGCCGCCAGGAGATCGTCGCGGCGGCGCGCAAGCTCGCGGTCGAAGTCGCCGCCGGGCGCATGAAGCCCGAAGACATCGACGAAGACGCTTTCGCGCGTCGTCTGTTCACCGATGCCATTCCCGATCCGGATCTCCTGATCCGCACATCCGGCGAACAGCGCATCAGCAATTTCCTCTTGTGGCAGCTTGCCTACACCGAGCTCGTTTTCACCGACACGCTCTGGCCGGACTTCGGCCATGCGGAGCTCGAAGCCGCCATCGCCACCTACCGCAGTCGCGACCGCCGCTACGGCGGCGTGACAAGCTGAGGGCGATTGCTTCTTCATCGCATTCTCTCGGGTGTTCTTCTGGCGCCGCTGTTCCTGGCGCTCGTCTACGCCGGTTTCCCGTGGTTCAACGCGATGGTCGCCGCGATGGCGACGATCATGGCGTTCGAGTTCGCCCGCATGGACGGCAAGCGCGGCCCCAAGCGGCGGTTCCTGATCGCCGCCGCCTGCTTGCTGGCGGTGCTCGCGATCTCGATGCCCGGCGGTACGCTCGCCGGTCTGGCGGTGGTTGTCGTCGGCACCATCGCGGTCATCGTCGCCGATCGTGTCGCGGGCCAGCGCGGGCTGGCCTTGGTGCATGCCGCCGTGCCCTATGTAGCGTTGCCGGCTTTGGCGCTTGTTTATGTCCGGGAAGCCGGTGGTGACCTGCCCGGAATGGTCTCGCTGTTCTGGCTCCTCGCCGTGGTCTGGGGGACCGACACGGGGGCTTATGCCTTCGGCCGCATCATCGGGGGACCGAAGCTTGCGCCCGCTATCAGCCCGAAAAAGACGTGGTCCGGAGCCATCGGCGGTCTGATCGTCGGCGTCGGCGCCTCGGCGGGCATCCTGGCCTTCTATGACCTCAAGATAGGCCCCGCCGCCCTGGGTGCCGCCCTGGTTGCAGCGATTGCGACAGAGGCGGGGGACTTGTTGGAATCCGGCTTGAAACGCTGGTACCAGGTCAAGGATTCCGGCACGCTCATCCCTGGCCATGGGGGCCTCATGGACCGCTTCGACGGGCTCTGGCTGGCCGCGCCGGTCGCGGCGTTTTTCTGTGTCCTCTTCGGTGGCGGTGTAGACCAGTGGTAGAGGCGCGCGGACCCTTGCAAAAATCCGTCACGATCCTCGGCGCTACCGGGTCGATCGGCGACAGCACGATCGACCTGATCCAGCGCAATCCGGACTCCTATCGGGTGGTCGCGCTGACGGCGCACAGCAATGCCGCCAAGCTGGCGAGCCATGCGCGTGCGCTGAAGCCGGAGATGGTCGCGTTGGCGGACGAGGGCGCGTATCGCGAACTCAAGGACGCGCTCGCCGGCACCGGGATCCGCGTGGCCGCCGGAGCTGAGAGTATCTGCGAGGCGGCCGGCCTCGACGCCGATTGGGTGATGGCGGCGATTGTCGGCGCGGCTGGACTGCAGCCGACCCTGACCGCGGTGCGCCGCGGGGCGCAGATCGCGCTCGCCAACAAGGAATGCCTGGTCTGCGCCGGCAGCCTGTTCATGAATGCGGTGACCGAGCACGGCGCGACCTTGTTGCCGACGGACTCCGAGCACAACGCCATCTTCCAGGTCTTCGATTTCGACCAGCGCGACAAAGTCAGCCGCATCATCCTGACGGCGTCCGGCGGACCGTTCCGCACGCTCGGTCACAACGAGATGGGGCTGGTGACGCCGGCGCAAGCCGTGGCGCATCCCAACTGGTCGATGGGTGCGAAGATCTCCGTCGATAGCGCGAGCATGATGAACAAGGGCCTCGAGGTGATCGAGGCGCATCATCTGTTCGGCATGCCGGAGAACAAGATCGACGTTCTGGTGCATCCGCAGTCGGTCGTGCATAGCCTTGTCGAATACGCCGACGGCTCCACGCTGGCGCAGTTGGGTTCGCCCGACATGCGCACGCCCATCGCGTTCTGCCTCGGCTGGCCTGCGCGCCTGGACGCGCCAGTGGCGAAGCTCGACCTCGCCAAGCTCGGCATGCTGAGCTTCGAGGCGCCGGACGATGTGCGCTTCCCCTGCCTGCGCCTTGCGCGCACGGCCTTGCAGGTGGGCGGCGCCGCACCGACGATTTTGAATGCTGCGAACGAGATCGCAGTCGCGCGTTTCCTCGGCGGCGAGATCGGTTTCCTCGATATCGCCGGTACGGTCGAGGACACGCTGGAAAAGATGGCAAGCCCGCAGATCGCGACCATCGACGACGTTATCGCCGTCGATGCGGAAGCGCGGCGCGTGGCGACACAAGGTGCGGGGCAGCGGGCGCAGCGACGCAACGTCGCGGCGGCAGAATAAGCATGAACGAGGCCTTGGATGCTTGAGAACCTGTTCGGCGTGCCCTTTACGCTGCTGAGCTTCATCGTCGCGCTTTCGGTGGTGGTGTTCGTGCACGAGTTCGGGCATTTCGCCATCGCGCGGCGCTGCGGCGTGCGCTGTGAGAGCTTCTCCATCGGCTTCGGGCCGGAACTGTTCGGCTATACCGACAAGAAGGGAACGCGCTGGAAGTTCAGCCTGATCCCGCTGGGCGGTTACGTAAAGATGTACGGTGAGTCTGAATCCATGCAGGCCGTCGAAGGCGGCGTGACCGAGCCGGACCACAAGCCGATGACGCCGGAAGAGAAGGCGGTCTCGCTCAAGTACAAGCCCGTTGGTCAGCGCGCCGCGATCGTTTTCGGCGGGCCGGCGGTGAACTTCATTTTCGCCATCGTCGTCCTCACCGTGATCTTCATGATCTTCGGTAGGCCTGTGGTTCAGCCCATCGTCGGCGGTGTTGTCGAGGACAGCGCGGCGGCCGCGGCCGGTCTCAAGCCGGGCGACCGCATCAACGCCATCGACGGCGAACCGATCAAGCAGTTCGACGAAATCCGGCGGCTGGTTCAGCTGAGCTATGACAAACCGCTGCACCTCGACGTCACGCGCGATGGCGCGCCGCTCGAACTGAGCATCACGCCGAAAGTCGTCGAAGTGAAGGATGCCTTCGGCAACATGCAGAAGACCCCGATGCTGGGGCTGTCATCGTCCGGCGAGACCGCGATGGTGGAACGCCTCGGTCCCGTGGGGGCGCTCGGCATGGCCGTGAAGCAGACTTACGAAGTCGTGGAGGCCACGGGCGTTGCCGTCGGCCAGATGATCCAGGGGCGCCGGGGGACCGAGGACCTGGGTGGGCCGATCCGGATCGCCAAGTATTCGGGCCAGGCGGCCAAATCTGGCCCCGCCGGGTTCGTCCTTTTTGTGGCAATCCTTTCGATTAATCTGGGACTTATCAATCTGGTACCGGTGCCTCTGCTTGACGGCGGCCACCTGTTGTTTTACGCCATCGAGGCTATTCGGGGTCGACCCTTGTCGGATCGGGCTCAGGAGTGGGGAATGCGGATTGGACTGGCGCTGGTTGGCGCGCTGATGGTGTTCGTCACATGGAACGACATCGTACAGCTCTGATTTCAATCTGTTTTTCACGCACGCATCATCGGGCAAATCGCCTCGTCTGAAAGGTTCTGACTATGGGGTTTGCCCGTTCTGCAACACCGCCGGAGGCGCGCGGGGCTGGTCGGCTTGAGCCGGCCCGCCTGGCCAAGCTGTTCCGGTCAGTGGCAGTCTGCGCGCTGCTGGCCGGGGCGAGCCCGGCCGTGGCACAGGCCCAAGACGGCGGCAGCATCGGCGCCATCGCGGTGGCCGGTAACCAGCGTATCGAAGCGGCGACCATCCGCACCTACCTGACGGTGCGCGAAGGCGACCCGTTCGACCCGGCGCGTATCGACCGCTCGCTGAAGAACCTGTTCGCCACCGGCCTGTTCGCCGACGTCAACATCTCCCGCCAGGACGACACCCTGGTGATCCGGATTGTCGAAAATCCGATCATCAACCGCATCTCGTTCGAGGGTAACAAGAAGATCGAGGACGATAAGCTGACGCCTGAGATACAGCTGCGTCCGCGTGTCGTCTATACGCGCACCAAGGTTCAGCAGGACGTCGAGAAGATCCTCGAGCTCTATCGTCGCAAGGGCCGTTTCGCCGCGCGCGTCGAGCCGAAGGTGATCGAGCTGCCGCAGAACCGCGTCGACCTCGTCTACGAAATCTCGGAAGGCTCGCCGACTTACGTCCGCAAGATCACCTTCGTCGGCAACACGGAATTCGACGACGGCGACCTGCGTGGCGTCGTGGCGACCCGTGAAGAACGTTGGTGGCGGTTCCTGACGTCGAACGATACTTACGATCCGGAACGCATGAACTACGACCGCGAACTGTTGCGGCGCCATTACCTTCAGAACGGCTACGCCGATTTCGAGACGACCTCGGCGGTGGCGGAACTCGCGCCCAATCGCGAGAACTTCTACATGACGTTCACCATCAAGGAAGGTCCGCGCTACAAGATCGGCAAGGTCGATCTGAATGTGAACGTTAAGAACCTCTCGAAGGACCGCGTTCAGCGCGCGATCATGCCGAAGACCGGCGGCTGGTACAGCGCCAAGCAGATCGACGACACCATCACCGCGATCACCGATGTGGCCGGCGGCGTGGGCTATGCGTTCGTCGACGTCCGTCCGCGTATCACGCGCAATCAGGATACCCACACGATCGACATCCTGTTCGACGTGCAGGAAGGTCCGCGCGTGTTCGTCGAACGCGTCGACGTTGTCGGCAACGTGCGCACGTTGGACAAGGTCGTGCGCCGCGAAATTCTTTTGAACGAAGGCGATGCCTTCAACACCTCGAAGATCCGTCGCTCGAAGGAACGCCTCGAAAGCCTGGGCTTCTTCAAGGAAGACACAGTCAAGATCGACAACACGCCGTCCGAAGTCTATCCGGACCGCACCATCATCACGGCGAAGGTCGAAGAGCAGTCGACCGGCGAACTTCAGTTCGGCGTCGGATATTCGTCCTACTCGGGTGCGTTGTTCGACGTCGGTATTCGTGAACGCAACCTGCTCGGCAAAGGTCAGGACCTGCAGCTGAACTTCAGCCTGGCCCAACGTCAGAGCTCGATCAACTTGAGCTTCACCGAGCCGTATTTCCGCGACCGCCGTTTGATGGCGGGCGTCGATCTGTTCGCGACCCGCACCGACTATCGCGATTTCGCCGGCTATGAATCGCAAAACGTCGGCGGCACGTTGCGCTTCGGTTGGAACTACAACGAATACCTCTATCAGCGGGTCAGCTACTCGCTGTCCACCACGCGGCTCACCGGCATCATCAGCACGGCGTCCGAGTACGTGAAGGAGCAGATCGGCACCTTCGTGACCTCGGCGATCAGCCAGACCGTCGCGCTCGACCACCGTAACAATCTGATCGACCCGACCGGCGGTTACTACGTCAGCTTGTCGACCAATCTCTCCGGTTTCGGCGGCACCGAGCGTAACGTCCAGGGCGGGGTCGCGGCGGGCTTCTATATGCAGCCGGTCACCGGCTGGATCATCGGCGTTAACGCGTCTGGCGGTTATATTGTCGGCCTGGGCAAGGACTTGAGAATCTTCCAGCGCTACCAGCTGGGTGGTGATAACTTGCGCGGCTGGGACAACTACGGTGCCAGCGCCCGCGATGCCAACACGCTCGATGCCTTGGGCGGCGATTGGGTCGCGACCAGCAGCACGGAATTGGAAATCCCACTTGGCTTGCCCAAGGAAGTCGGGATCACGCCGAAGCTGTTCACCGATTGGGCTATCATCGGTCCTCCGAAGAGCCTGATCGCGCGTCAGGCTGATACGGGTCTGGCGATTAACTACGCGCAGAAGGTTCGCGGATCTGCGGGTATCGGTATCAAATGGCAGTCGCCTGTCGGTCCGATCCGGATCGACTTCTCACCGTTCATTTTCGGACGGCAGCCGTATGACCGTGTCACTCGTTTCCGCGTGAATTTCGGCCAGAGATTTTAAGAGCATCGGCACAGGCCGTGCTTGCGGTTACACAATGCAACGCTTGAAGGACACTCAAATGAAGATCGCTCGCCTCGCTCGTTTCGCCGTCCCGGCGCTATTGACTGCGGGACTGTTCGCGGCCACGCCCGCAATGGCGCAGACCGCTGCTGCCGCAAAACCGCTGACCATCGGCGTCGTGGACACCGATCAGGTGCTCGAACAGTCGCTGGCCGGTAAGGCCGTGAAGTTGGAGCGCGAAAAGTACGCGACCCAGTACAGCAACCAGGTGAAGGACACCGAAGCCAAGCTGCGCAGCGAAGATCAGGAACTGTCGCAGCAGCGTGGTGTGCTCGCGCCGGACGTCTTCCAGCAGCGCGCCACCGCCTTCCAGACCAAGATCCAGGACTTCCAGAACCAAGTCCGCGACAAGCAGGAACGTCTTGAGTTCGCCTCGAACCAGGCGGCCAACGAGATCGCCAACACCATGCTGGTCGTTGCTCAGGAAGTCGCCAAGGAACGCGGCCTGAACGCCGTGATGGCGCGCCAGATGCTGCTCGTGTTCGATCCCTCGATGGACATCACCAAGGCGGTGCTCGACAAGCTGAACGTGCGTCTCGCGACCGTCGCCTTCCAGAACCCGGATACGCTGCAGCGCTCCGATCAGGCCGCTGCCGGTGCCGCTCCGGGCGCTCCGGGTGCGATTAAGCCGGCTGCCGCGCCGAAGGCCGCGGCCCCCGCGAAGAAGTAAGAACTAAGATCGTTCGCGGCTGGACGCCGTTTCATGCCGGACCTTCGTTTCCACACGCGGTCCGGCCCGTTCAGCCTCTCTGAGATTGCTGACCGCGTCGGCGCCAAATTGGCGACCGGCGCGGTCGCGCATTCGAAGATCAGCGATGTCGCGAGCCTGGCGTCAGCCGGGCCGAACGACATCAGCTTCATCAGCGATCCCGCACTTATTCCGACGTTGGCGACCGCGCGTTGCGGCGCCTGCCTTGTAAAGGCGGGAACCGCGGTGCCGGACAAAACCGTCGCATTGGAAGTCGCCGATCCTCGCGCGGCGTTCGCCCTCGTCGCGCGGATGTTCTATCCCGCACGCACGCCTGTCGTCCAAACGCCGCCGACGATCGCAGCCAGTGCCGAGATCGCGCCCTCGGCCGTGATCGGCGGCGGTGCGGTGATCGCCGAACGCGTGTACGTCGGTCCCAACAGCACCGTTGGTCCTGGTGTCCAGATCGGCGACGACACGTTCGTCGCCGCCAATGTGTCGCTGAGCCATTGCCTCATCGGCGCGCGCTGCATTCTCCATCCAGGTGTGCGCATCGGACAGGACGGCTTCGGCTTCGTGCCCGGCCCGACGGGTCTCGCCAAGATGCCGCAGCTTGGCCGCGTGATCATCGGCAGCGATGTCGAGATCGGGGCGAACAGTTGCGTGGATCGGGGGGCGCTCGGTGACACCGAGATCGGCGACGGCACCAAGATGGATAACATGGTCCAGATCGGCCACAACGTGCGGGTCGGCCGCCATTGTGTGATTGTTGCCCAGGCTGGCATCGCCGGAAGTGCGACCGTGGGCGACGGCGTCATGATGGGGGGGCAGGTAGCCATATCCGATCATGTAAACGTGGGAAATCGCGCCCAAATCGCCGGTAAGAGCGGGGTCATGCGCGATATCGCCCCTGGCGAAGCGGTCATGGGCTATCCCGCGCAGCCAATCCGTCAGTTTTGGCAGGGGATTGCCATGCTGTCGCGGTTGACCAAGCGCGACAAGTGACCGTAAAACCTTGGGTGGCCAAGGCCTTCCGGCACAACGTCGCCTCTTAATCGCGACGCGGATGGCGACCCTGGGGTCAACGAATTAGGGAAATTCCGGCATGGACGGACAACCGGCTGCGACGACCGGCAAGACGGTCGACATCCACCGCATCACGCAGATGATTCCCCACAGGTATCCGTTCCTGTTGGTGGACAAACTGATCGATATGGTCCCAGGCGAACGCGCTACGGGGATCAAGAATGTCACAGCCAACGAGCCGTTTTTTCAGGGACATTTTCCTGACCGACCGGTTATGCCCGGCGTGCTGATCATCGAGGCGATGGCGCAGACCGCGGCTGTAATCGTTGTCGCGGCCTTGGGCGAAAAGGCGGAAGGCAAGCTCGTGTACTTCATGTCGATCGACAGCGCGCGCTTCCGTCGGCCCGTGGAGCCCGGCGATCAGCTCAAGCTGCACTGCCGGAAGGAACAGCACCGGCGCAACGTCTGGAAATTCAGCGCCGAAGCCAAGGTCGATGACGTTGTGGTCGCGGAAGCGACCTACACCGCCATGATCATGGAATCCTAGTCGGCCCCCCAGCGACCATCCCGCACATCATTCGGAATTCAACACCCTTGGACACCGCGCGCGCCATTCCTCAATTCCATCCGACAGCGCTTGTCGACGCCAGTGCCGAAATCGGCGATGGCGTGCGCATCGGTCCTTATTGCACCGTCGGGCCGAACGTTCGGTTGGCCGACGGTGTGGAACTCATCTCGCATGTAGTCGTTGACGGGCATACCTCCGTGGGCACCGGGACGACGGTGCATCCGTTTGCGTCGATCGGTCTGCAGCCGCAGCACATCCGTTATCGCGGTGAGCCGTCGCGGCTCGTGATCGGCGAGAACAACGTCATTCGCGAACACGTCACCATGCACAGAGGAACGTCTCAAGGTGCGATGGAGACAAAGGTCGGCTCCAATTGCTTCTTCATGGTCGGCAGCCACGTTGCGCACGACTGCGTTGTCGAGGATAACGTGATCCTCACGAATGCCGTCGCCCTCGGTGGGCATGTGCATGTGGGCGAGCACGCGATCGTCGGCGGCCTGTCCGGCGTGCACCAATACGTACGCATCGGCAAACACGCGATGATCGGTGGTGTCACCGGCGTCGAAAGCGACGTGATCCCCTACGGCTCCGCCAAGGGAAATCGCGCGAAGTTGACCGGCCTCAATCTCGTCGGTCTGAAGCGTCGTGGTTTCTCGCGCGAAGACATTCAAGCCCTGCGCACGGCCTATGGCCTGCTGTTCTCGCAAGGCGGCACCATGGCTGAACGTCTGAATGAAGTCGCCGACCTGTTCAAGCAGCACATGGGCGTGATGGACATCGTCAACTTCATCCGCGCCGAATCCTCGCGCGCGCTATGCACGCCGGCGTCTAACGGCAACGGCGTCTGATCGCATCATGTCTGCGCCGAAGCCCGCAAAGCTCGGCATCGTCGCAGGCGCAGGTGCGCTGCCAGGACTTCTCGCCGCAGCGTGTCGAGCCGAAGGCCGGCCGTATTTCATCCTCGGCCTGAACGGCTTTGCGGACGACACCGCGCTCGGTCAGGCACCGGATGCGCGTATTCGCATGGGTGAGGCCGGGCAGGGCTTCGCGCTGATGCGACAGGCTGGCGTCACCGAAATCGTGATGGCCGGCGGCGTCCGCCGGCCGACGCTCGCCATTCTCAGGCCGGACATCAAGACGGCGTTGTTTTTTGCGCGCATCATTGGTCGCTCCCTCGGTGATGACGGTCTGTTGCGCGCCGTGATCGCCGAGATCGAACGGGAAGGTTTCAGTGTCGTGGGCCCGCACGAAATCCTGACATCGTTGCTTGCGCCCTCAGGCCCCATAGGCATGCGCACGCCGGATGCTGAGGCGCAGCGCGATATCAAAATCGGTATCGTGGCCGCGTTGGAACTCGGACAGGCTGACATCGGCCAAGCCGTCGTCGTGCGCAACGGCGCCGTCGTCGGTCGCGAAGATGCGGCCGGAACGGCGGCGCTGATCGCGCGCAGCGGAGCTGGCGGCGTGCTCGTGAAAATGAAAAAGCCCCAGCAGGATCGCCGCGCCGATCTGCCCGCCATCGGCCCGGATACAATCGCGCAGGCCGCGGCCGCGAAATTGTCGGGGATCGCCGTCGAGGCAGGCGGCACGCTGGTGCTGGACTTGCCGGCGGTCCGGAAAGCCGCCGATACCGCGGGCGTGTTCGTGGTGGGAGTCACGCCATGACGCGCCGCGCGCCGCTGATCTATCTCGTGGCCTGCGAGCCATCGGCTGATGCGCTGGGCGCGCAGCTGATGGAAGCCCTGCGCGTCGAGACCGAGGGGCGGGCGCGTTTCATGGGCATTGGCGGGGCCCGCATGACCGCGGCGGGGCTGCAAAGTCTGTTCGATCCGCGCGAACTCGTGCTCCTTGGAATTTTTGAAGTCGTGCCGGCGTACAGGCGTGTGCTTGCGCGCGTGCGCGAGGCGATTGACGACATCACCGCGCGTAATCCCGACCTGCTGGTGACCATCGACTCTTGGGGCTTCACGGGCCGCATCCACGAGCGCCTCGCGAAAGCCGGGAACCTGATCCCGCGCGTGCGCTATGTCGCGCCGCAGGTTTGGGCCTGGCGTCCAGGCCGGGCCAAGCAGTTGTCGCGTTGGATCAACCATCTGCTGACGCTGTTCCC
This sequence comes from Rhodospirillaceae bacterium, assembly GCA_947476695.1. GTDB lineage: Bacteria > Pseudomonadota > Alphaproteobacteria > Rhodospirillales > Rhodospirillaceae > SCTM01. Next base: position 113,440 of record CANJRD010000003.1, on the reverse strand, counting down.
GTTCGAGCCGCCATACTTCACGCCGCATGGACTCGCGACGACCTGGGTTGGGCATCCTGTTGTCGAAAGCGCATCGGGTCGCGGCGACGCTGGCGCATTCCGTATGCGTCATCAGATCGCGCCGGAAGCGACAATCCTGAGCGTGCTGCCGGGCAGTCGTCCAGGTGAAGTGAAGCGCCTGCTGCCGGTCTTCAGGCGCACAGTTGAACTACTCGCCAAGCAGCATAGCGGTTTGACGACCGTCATCCCGACCGTCGGCACTGTCGCGGAGCTCGTACGGGACGGGACGTCGGACTGGCCTTGCCCCTTGGTCATCGTCAACGAGACCGAGGTCTACGATGCCTTCGCCGCCAGCCGTGCGGCATTGGCGGCGTCAGGCACCGTGTCGCTCGAGCTTGCGATGGCGAGCGTGCCGCACGTCATCGCGTACCGGGTCAGCGCGCTGTCTGCTTTTGTGTTCCGACGGCTGCGCAAGACAAGGTTCGCCAACCTCGTCAACGTTCTGCTCGATCGCCTGGCCGTGCCGGAACTGCTGCAGGAAGATTGCAATCCGAAGAGTCTCGCGGCGGCGATCTCGCAGATTCTGTTACCCGGAACCGTCGCCGAGACTCAGCGCGCCGATTTCAAGGAAGCCCTTGCGAAGCTCGTGCCCCCGGACGGCAGTCCAAGCCGTCTTGCGGCCCGTACGGTCCTGAAGCTGATTCGCGTTTAGTTTACTTGGATATTTGCGACATCGATGACCGCGCGGCCGCCATGTTTGTCATGCGGGAACACAAGGCGCATGCCGCCGTCGATCGGCTTGCCGTCGCGCTCGTAGGCAAGAATGGCGTCGGCTTTGCCGTAGTCCGGATCAAGTTCCGCCAGACCGAATATATCGATGTGCCAAGGCGTCGCTAGGCAAAGGCCTTTAACATGCTCTTGTGCATCTGATCATCTGTCGCCAGCAGCTTCGCCGCCGCCCGGTATTGCTGGGCGCCCTTGAGCAGGCCGATGGTTTCGCTCAGGAGATTGGTGGCGCTGCCGGTGTCTTGCGTGAACACGGCGACGCCGCCGGTCGGCATGTGGCCGTAGACCGGCGCCTGGGCTTTGAAGCCCTCAGTCTGTGCATTGACGATGTTGTTCGCGCGGACGGCGGTGGCCGTTCCGGCGGAGATCAGCGCGGAGGCGGCGATGGACGAAACGTTCATCGCCGTCTCCTTGCCGGACTACTTCCGCTTCTTGAGCGGGACGAACTCACGCTTCGGCGCACCCGTGTAGAGCTGACGGGGACGGCCGATCTTCTGCTGCGGGTCCTCGATCATCTCGTTCCATTGCGTCACCCAGCCAGTGGTGCGCGCCAGGGCGAACAACGCCGTGAACATCGTCACGGGAATGCCCATCGCCTGGAAGATGATGCCCGAATAGAAGTCGACGTTCGGGTAAAGCTTCTTCTCGATGAAGTATTCGTCCTCAAGCGCGATGCGCTCGAGTTCCATCGCGATGTCCAGCAGCGGATTGTCCTTGATGTTGAGCTCTTTCAACACTTCGCTGCAAGTGCGCGACATGATGCGCGCGCGCGGATCATAGTTCTTGTAGACGCGGTGACCGAAGCCCATCAGGCGGAAGCTGTCGTTCTTGTCCTTCGCGCGCTTGATGAATTCGGGAATGCGGCTCTTGTCGCCGATCTCTTTCAGCATGGTGAGCACGGCCTCGTTCGCGCCACCGTGGGCAGGGCCCCACAGCGAGGCGATGCCGGCGGCGATGCAGGCGAACGGGTTCGCGCCCGACGAACCGGCGAGGCGCACGGTCGAAGTCGAGGCGTTCTGTTCGTGATCGGCGTGCAGGATGAGGATGCGGTCCATGGCTTTCGCCAGGATCGGATTCACTTTGTATTCTTCGCAGGGCGTCGCGAACATCATGTAGAGGAAGTTCTCGGCATAGCCGAGGTCGTTGCGCGGATAGACGAACGGCTGGCCGAGCGAATACTTGTAGGCCCATGCGGCGATCGTCGGCATCTTTGCGATCAGGCGGTAAGAAGAGATCTTCCTGTGCGCCGGGTTCGTGATGTCGAGGCTATCGTGATAGAACGCCGCCAGCGCGCCGGCCACGCCGCACATCACCGCCATCGGATGCGCATCGCGACGGAAACCGGAATAGAAGCTGCGCACCTGCTCATGCAGCATCGTGTGATAGGTGATGTCGTGCTCGAACTTTGACTTCTGCTCGGCATTCGGCAGTTCGCCATTGAGCATCAGGAAGGCGACTTCCTCGAAGTTGCAGTTCTCGGCGAGTTCTTCGATCGGGTAGCCGCGGTGCAACAGAATGCCATTGTCACCGTCGATGAAGGTGATCTTGGATTCACACGATCCTGTGGAGGTGAACCCCGGGTCATAGGTGAACATGTCGGTATCGGCATAGAACTTGCGGATGTCGACAACGTCCGGCCCGGCGGAGCCGCTCAACACAGGGTAGGTCCAGCTCTTGCCGCTCTCGTTTTCCTTGACGGTGACGGTTTTCGCCATGGCTCTGCGCCTTTCCTAACAGGGGCATTTTAGCCCTTAGCCGCACCCCCGAAAGGTCGCGACGGTTCGGTAGCTTATAGCCCGGCGACCCCCGATGCTGCAACGCACTGCAATCTCGGATAATTCACATGTCCGATTGATGAAATTGAAGATTTTTGGGTTTAAGCCTCCGCGCTGGCGTCCTGGATGCGCGCCAGCGTTTCGTCCCGCCCGAGGATTTCCATGACCTCGAACAGCGGCGGCGACACGGTGCTGCCGACAACCGCTGCCCGTAGGGGTTGGGCGACTAGACCTAGTTTCTGGCCGGACGTTTCAGCCAGGGTTCGGGCGCAGGCCTCAAGGTCGTGCGCTGTCCATGCGCCGAGACCGGCGAATAGAGCGGCGGCTTGCGCCAGGATGGCGCGGCCGTCGTCAACCGCCTTCCGGGCCTTCTCATCGACCGGGATCGGCCGGGGCCGAACATAGAACAGGGCGCTGTCGGCGAGTTCGATCAGCGTCTTGGCCCGGGACTTCAGACCCGGCATGCCGCGCTGAAGCCAGCCCGACGCGGCCTCGGAAACCGGCCCGCCCGCGGCCTCCTGAAGGCGCGGCGCGATCAGGGAGATGAGCCGCGCATCGCCGGCGGCGCGGATGTAGTGGCCATTCAGGTTGGTCAGCTTGGCCAGGTCGAGGCGGGAGGCGCCCCGGTTGACGTCCTTGATGTCGAACCAGCCGATGGCCTGTTCATCTGAAATGATCTCGTCGTCGCCATGGCTCCAGCCGAGGCGCAGCAGATAGTTCCGCATGGCCTCCGGCAGGAAGCCCATGTCGCGATAGGCCTCCACGCCCAGGGCGCCGTGACGCTTGGACAGTTTGGCCCCGTCCGGACCGTGGATCAGCGGAATGTGCCCGAAAGCCGGCGGCGTGACACCCAAGGCCTGGAACAGCTGATATTGCCGGAACGCATTGGTGAGGTGGTCATCGCCCCGGATCACATGTGTGATCTTCATATCGATGTCGTCGCAGACGACCGACAGCATGTAGGTCGGCGTGCCGTCCGAGCGCAGCAGCACCATGTCGTCCAATTGCGCGTTGGCGACGCGCACGTCGCCCTGCACCAGGTCGCTGATGATGGTTTCGCCTGCCTGCGGCGCCTTCAGACGCACCACGGGCTTCATGCCGGGGGGCGCGTCCTTCGGATCGCGATTACGCCAACGGCCGTCGTAACGGATCGACTGGCCCTTTGCCTTTTGTTCCTCACGCATGGCGGTGAGTTCTTCCGGCGTGGCATAGCAGTGATAGGCGCGGCCCTCGGCCAGCAATTGCTCTGCCAGGGCCCGGTGCCGGTCGGCGCGCGCGAACTGGAACACCGGCTCCTCGTCGTTCTTGAGCCCCAGCCAGGCCAAGCCCGCGAAGATCGCGTCTATCGCCTCCTGGGTGGAACGGGCCCGATCCGTGTCCTCAATGCGCAGCAGGAATTTGCCACCGGTGTGCTTGGCATAGAGCCAATTGAACAACGCCGTGCGCGCGCCTCCGATGTGGAGATAGCCGGTCGGCGAAGGGGCGAAGCGGGTGATGACGGTCATGGAATGTGGCCGGGCAGTATGGAAAAGGGCCGGTTCTTTAGCATACTCTTGCCGCTTCCGGGGAAGGCATCGGGCGGGGGATGAGTGACCGGACGGCAGCGCCGGCGACGAGCGGAGGGCTGTGGCCTGGCGTGGTCACGGCCTGGGCGCGATTTGGGCTGCTACCGGCCATCGCCGCGGAACTAGAGCGCCAAGCACCCCGTGCCTTCGTCTGGATGGTCGCGGCTTTCGGCGGCGGTGTCGCGCTGTTCTTTGCCTGGTTGCACGATCCACCGATCTGGGCCGCCCCGTTGGTAATGGTCCTCGCGATCGCGCTCGCCGTGATCGCCCGTGGGCGTGGCCTGCGGGCGCTTGCCTTCTGCGCGTTGGCCGTGGCGGCGGGACATACGGCGGCAGATATCCGCAGCCGTTTGATTGCCACGCCGGTCTTGATGCGCAGTCTGACCGCCCAGGAGATCCACGGTCGCGTTGTCGCCGCTGAATTCCGTCCCACGTCGCACCGCGTCGTGCTGGATCGCCTGACCGTGCCGGGCCTCGATGCGGCCGAAACCCCGGTGCGCGTGCGGGTCACGATTCCCGCAAAGAACGGGTTGCCCAAGGTCGGCGACCGCATCGCCGTGCGCGCGGTGTTGCGGCGCCCGTTGCGGCCGGCGATGCCGGATGGGTTCGACTTCCAACGCGGGCTCTACTTTCAGCAGATCGGCGCCACCGGCTTTACGTTCGGCGCCTGGACGGTGGAGCAGGCCGCGCCCGATGGTCCCGCGGATCGTTTCACGGCATGGCTTCAAGGCGTTCGCAGACACGTGGCGGAGCGTGTGCGTCTGGCCGTTGGCGATCCAGGCGACGCGGCGGCGACAGCCGCTTTGATCATGGGCGAGCAGACCGCGATCCCGAACGATCTGCAGGACGCTTACCGCAAATCGGGTCTCGCGCATCTGCTCTCCATATCCGGCGTGCACATGAGCTTGCTTGCGGCGGCGGTGTTTTTTGTCGTCCGCCGCGGACTCGCGTTGATTCCGGCCATCGCCTTACGTCTCGACACCAAGAAGATCGCGGCCTGGGTCGCGCTCGGCGCGACGACACTCTACGTCCTGATCTCCGGCCTCAGCGTGCCGGCGGAACGCTCGTTCTTGATGATCGGTGTGGTGCTGGTCGCGATCCTGCTCGACCGCACCGCATCGTCATTACGCACAATTGCTTGGGCGGCGCTGGTGCTGATGGCGATCTATCCCGAAGCGGTGATCGGCGCGAGTTTTCAGATGTCGTTCATGGCTGTCCTCAGCCTGATCGCGATTGCCGAATACGTGCGGCTGCGCGTGCGCTGGCGTGGGCCCGAGGGCGAGTTCCAGCCTTTCCGCGCGGTGGCGATTATCTTCGCGGGATTGGTCGTGACCGACATCGCGGCCAGCGGCTCGACGGCGCTCTACGCGATTTATCATTTCAACCGCTTTCCCACGTACTCGATGGTATCGAACTTCTTCGCGGGCCCGATCACAGGTCTATGGGTGATGCCCTGGGGCCTGATCGCGATGTTGGCGATGCCCTTCGGTCTCGATCAAATGCCGCTCAAGCTGATGGGCGAGGGCGTGGGGCTGGTGAACGATATCGCGCGCACGGTCGCCGGATGGCAAGGCGCGCAGGTGCACGTGCCGCCAATGAGCCCGGTCGCATTGGCGATTGGCACATTCGGCCTGTTGGTGATTTGCCTATGGCGCGGGCGTTTACGCTACGCCGGCTTTGCGATCATGGGCCTGGCTTTTGCTCAGCCCTGGCTCGCGGACGTGCCTGACGTGCTGATGGACGAGAATGCCAAGGTGATCGCCGTCAGCGATCGCCATGGCGCGATGATGTTGCGCCCCGGTCGCGGCGAGAAGTTCACCCGCGAGATTTGGCAAGATCGCTATGGTCCGAGCGCTCAGACTTGGGCCGCGAACGGCGTCGCCGACGAAGGTCTGAGCTGTGACCGCGAAGGCTGCATCCTGACGCGCGACGGGCGCAAGGTGTTGCTGGCCTTCAGCGCTGCGGCGCTTGCGGAGGATTGCGCGCAGGCCGATGCGGCGATCAGCTTCATTCCAGGCCGTGCATTTTGCGGGCGTACGCCGCTCGCCGATCTATTCGACGTCCGTCGCCGCGGCGCGGTTGCTTTGCGCGTAAACGGGGATGGCGTCGATATCCGCTATGCGCTCGACCGGGCCGGTGAGCGCCGGTGGGCTCCTCAGCCGAAACCCCGCGCCGTCGAACCCGTTGAGGAAGCCGAAGAGCAAACCGAGAGTGTCGATGCCAACTGATGTTGCGGTCTCATTCCGGTCGCTCGCCCGCGAGGATTTCCCAAACATCCAACGTTGGTTGCGCACGCAGCATGTGGGCCGTTGGTGGCGCGATCCGTCGGACCTCGACAGCATCGAGGCGCACTATGGACCGTGCATCGACCGCACCGACCCGACACGGGTCTACATCATCGGATTGGACGCACGCGACATTGGCTTGATCCAGTCGTATCGTTGGGTATCAAGCCCTGCACAGGCTGAAGCGTTGGGTATCGACGTCAATGATGCGGGTCTGGATTTCTTCGTTGGTGAAGCCGACCTCGTTGGCCGGGGGCTAGGATCAGAAATCCTGCGCGCGTTCATCGGCCAACTGTTGTTCGCCGACTGGACGATCGGCGGCGTGACCGTCGAACCCGAAGTCGAGAACACCGCCTCGCTCCGGGCCTTCGAGAAAGCCGGATTCAAACCAATTGCGCGCAAGCGATTGGCGGACGAAACGTCAGATCGTCAGGTGATGCGGCTGGCGCGCGGCTAGTAGCGCCGCATGAGGCCGACGAGGCGGCCCTGCACGCGAACGCGGTCGGGCCCGAAGATGCGCGTTTCATAGCTTTTGTTCGCGGGCTCAAGCGCGACGGTGTCGCCCTTGCGGCGCAAGCGCTTCAGCGTGGCCTCTTCGTTGTCGACCAGCGCGACCACGATGGAACCGTTGTCGGCGTTTTCGCAGCGGCGGATGATGACGGTGTCGCCATCGTGGATGCCGGCGTCGATCATGGAATCGCCCTCGATGGTGAGGGCGTAGTGATCGCCATTGCTCAGCATGCCGGCGGGCACACCGATATGCTCACCGGGATTGCGCAGCGCCTCGATCGGGGTACCGGCGGCGATCTTGCCGTACATCGGCAGTTCGAGCGTCTCGGCGATCCCGGCGGACACGGTCGCCCCCGGGAGCGCGCTGGTGAAATTGCCGTTGATGACGTTGAACCCAGCCCGTTCGGGACGCTCGCGCGGGGGGCGCTCCACATTGCGGTCGGGCAGGCGCTCGGAAGAGTTATCGGGCAGCTTCACCACCTCCAGGGCCCGGGCCCGGTGGGGCAGGCGGCGCAGGAACCCGCGCTCTTCCAGGGCGGTGATCAGGCGGTGGATGCCCGACTTGGATTTCAGCTTCAGCGCCTCCTTCATCTCGTCGAACGAGGGCGCGACGCCATCGGCGTTCATGCGCTCGCGGATGAAGATCAGGAGTTGGTGCTGCTTCTTGGTTAGCATTGCAGACCTCGCGCCGGGATATAGAACTAAGCAGGAACGTTCTACTTTAGTTCTTTAGGGGCGTCAAGGCGCCGGCGCTTCAGTCGAGCAGAACGACGTGAACCTGCTCGCCGGCTTGGGCGGGTGGCGCGAACGGCGGACGCAGGAGAAGGGCGTCAGCGGCGGCCAAGGCAGCGATCATCGCGCTGTCCTGCACCTCAAACGGGAAGACGGTCAGGGTGCCGTCGGGCGCGCGGGCGATCCGGCTGCGCAGGTAATGCTCGCGGGGTCCGGTGGCATCGAGCGTTGTGCCCAGGCGCGCGGGCGTCAGTTGCGGCGGGTCGCCAGGCAGGCCCTGCAGCGCTTCTAGGGCGGGGCCGAGGAACAGCACCGCGCAGATCATCGTCGATACGGGATTGCCCGGAAGACCCATGATCGGCGTGACCTTGGCGCCGCTTTTCACGGCCCCGAACAGCAGCGGCTTGCCAGGCTGCAGGGCGATGCGGTGAAACGCGAGATCGAGGCCCATGTCGCCGAGCACACGCTTCACCAGATCATGGTCGCCGACGGACACGCCGCCGGTAGTGACGAGCAGATCGACCTCACCGGCACGCTCCATCAGCGCACGCAACGCGCCGCTGTCGTCGCGCGCAATCCCGAGGTGGATGGGTTCCCCGCCATGCGCGGTGACGAACGCGCCGAGGCTGGGGCCGTTGGCGGACACCAGTTGGCCCGGCGTCACGTCGCTGCCCGGCGCGACGATCTCATCGCCCGTGGAGATGATGCCGACGCGCGGCCGCCGATAGACCGGCACGGTCGCATGGTTCATCGCCGCGGCAAGGCCGACGTCACGCACGGTCAGGCGATGCGGTGGGCGCAACACGGTCGTCCCGGCGCGGAAATCGAGGCCCGCAAGGCGCACGTGCCGGCCGGCGCGTGCGGGCTCATTCAGCGTGACTTCGCCGACGCCGCTGGACGCGTCTTCCTGAATGACAACCGCATCGGACCCGGCGGGCATGTAGGCGCCAGTGAAAATGCGCACGGCTTCGCCTGCGTTTACCTTGCCATCCCAGGGGTGACCGGCGGCGGCCTCTCCCACAAGGCGCAGCGTGACCGGGACCGTCGCGGCGTCTTCGCTGCGCAGGGCGTAGCCGTCCATTGCCGAAACGTCGGCGGGCGGATGCGAAACTTTGGCGGCGAGGGGGCTCGCCAGCACGCGACCTAGGGCGCTTTCGACGGCGACGTTCTCGACATCCAGCGGCTGCATGCGCGCGACGATCAGGCGTCGCGCTTCGGTCACGGGCAGCAGCGGCGCTTTCTTCTCAGTCATCGTCAGTCCTGGACGAAGGTGCCGGACTTGCCGCCGGACTTCTTCACCAGCCGGATGTCGGAGATGCGCATGCCGCGATCCACGGCCTTGCACATGTCATACACGGTCAGCGCCGCGGCGCTCACCGCGGTCAGTGCTTCCATCTCGACGCCGGTCGCGCCGGTGACTTTGCAGATCGCCGTGATGTTGACGGCGTTCGTTTTGGCATCGCAGCTGAGTTCGACTTTCACCGACGACAGCGCCAGCGGATGGCACAGCGGGACCATGTCGGGCGTGCGTTTGGCGGCCATGATGCCGGCGAGCTGCGCGACGGCGAGCACGTCGCCTTTTTTGACGCCGCCCTGCTTGATCATCTTCAAGGTCGCGGGCGCCATGAAGACGGCGCCCTTGGCTATCGCTTCGCGCGCCGTGCTGGCCTTACCGCTGACATCGACCATGACCGCATTGCCGGCGGCGTCGAAGTGCGTAAGTTTCTTTCCGGTCTTCGCGGCCTTCTTAGGCATGAGCGCGCTCCGGCGTCAGAATCTTGCGGGTGGCGGCTTCCACATCCGATTGACGCATCAATGACTCGCCGATCAGGAATCGCTTGGCGCCGATGCGCGCCATGCGCGCCAGGTCGGCCGACGTCTTCAGGCCGCTTTCGCAGACGAGCACACGGTCGCTGGGCACCAGCTTCGCCAGGCGCTCGGTGACGGCCAAGTCGACCACCAGCGTCTTGAGATTGCGGTTGTTCACGCCGATCAGCGGCGATTGCAGATTCAATGCGCGCTCAAGTTCGTCTTCGTCGTGGACTTCGATCAGCACATCCAGGCCGGCATCGCGCGCACTCATCTCAAGGTCCGCGGCCTGGCTATCCCCCAGCATGGCGAGGATGAGCAGGATGCAGTCTGCGCCGATCGCGCGGGCTTCGAAGACCTGATAGGGCTCGAGCATGAAGTCCTTGCGAATGGCGGGCAGGGCCGTTGCTGCGCGCGCGGCGCGCAAGTGGTCGTCGCTGCCTTGGAAGGAGTCCTCTTCCGTCAACACGGACAAACAGGCCGCGCCCGCGCGCTCATAGGCTTGCGCGAGGGCGGCGGGATCGAAATCCGCGCGGATCAGGCCAGCCGAGGGAGATGCCTTCTTGATCTCCGCGATCAAGGCATAGCCGTTCGCTGCTTTCGCGGTGAGTGCGGCGGCGAAGCCACGCGCCGGTGGCGCTTCCTTCGCCGCGCGCATGACGTCGTTCAGCGACTGCGCTTCCTTGCGCACGCGCACGCGCTCGCGTTTTTGCTCGGCGATTTTCGTGAGCACGTTGCTCATGGCGCGGGCTTTCCGTTGCTGACGGCCACGAGTGCCGCGAGCGTCTTGGCGGCTTTGCCGGACATGATCGCATCGAGGGCGATCTCCGCGCCGTCTTTCAGGTTGGTGACTTTACCGGCAACCAGCAGCGCAGCCGCGGCATTCAGCACGACGATGTCCCGATACGCGCCGCCGCGCCCGTGCAACAGCGTCTTCATCGCCCCGGCATTGTGCGCCGGTTCGCCGCCTTTGAGGTCTTCGGACTTGGAGCGTTTCAGGCCCGCGTCTTCCGGCGTGACCTCGAAGGTGGAAACCTTGAAGCCGCTGCCGTTGCGTTCCAGCGATGCAACCTTGGTCGGGCCGGTGACGGTGATCTCATCCAGACCATCGCTGCCATGCACGACCCAGGCGCGTTCGGAACCCAGATGCCCCAGGACGTTCGCCAGCGGTTCGACCCATTGCGCCGCGTACACGCCCATCAATTGACGTTTCGCGCCGGCGGGATTCGACAAGGGGCCGAGCAGGTTGAAGATCGTGCGCACGCCCAGTTCCTCGCGCACCGACCCGACATGACGGGTGGCGCTGTGATGGCGTCGCGCGAACAGGAATCCAATGTTGGTTTCCGTCAGGCATTTCTCGACCACATCGGGCTCCGCCTCGATGTTCACGCCGAGCGCGGCCAACACATCGGCCGTACCTGATTTGCTTGAGGCCGCGCGATTGCCATGCTTCGCGACCGGAATGCCGCAGGCTGCGACGACCAGCGCAACGGCCGTTGAGATGTTCAGCGTGTTGGCGCCATCGCCGCCCGTGCCGCAGGTGTCGATCGCACCTTCCGGGGCGTGCACGTGCAAGGCTTTCGCCCGCATGATGTGCGCAGCGCCGGTGATTTCGGCAATGGTCTCGCCGCGCACGCGCAAGGCCATCAGGAATGCAGCCGCCTGGGCGGGCGTCGCCGCGCCGCTCATGATCACGGTGAAGGCGTCCTGCGCCTCACGCTCCGTCAGGCTCTCGCCGCCAGCGACTTTCGCAAGGAACGGCTTGAGATCGGCAACGGCGGTTAGCTCATTCATTCCGCGGCGGCTTTATGAAACACCGGCTCCGGCTTCGCATCGAGCCCGGTGCTGACCAGGAAGTTACGCAGGATGCGGTGACCGAACTGCGAGGCGATGCTTTCCGGGTGGAACTGCACGCCGGTGATCGCGTGTTTCTTGTGGGCGAGACCCATGATCAGGCCATCGTCCGTGGTCGCGGTGATTTCAAGATCGGCGGGCAGGGACGAACGCTCGACGATCAGCGAGTGGTAACGCGTGGCGTTGAACGCCGTCGGGATGTTGGCAAACATGGCGTGGCCGGTATGGCTGATCTTACTGATCTTGCCGTGCATGCATTGTGGCGCACGGATGACCTTGCCGCCGAACGCCTGACCGATGGCCTGGTGGCCGAGGCAGACGCCGATCAACGGCACTTTGCCGGCGGCGGCACCGATCAGGGGCAGGCAGATGCCCGCCTTGTCGGGATCGCAGGGTCCCGGCGACAGAATGATGCCGGCCGGCTTGCGCGCCAGCACATCGTCGACAGTGATCTTGTCGTTGCGATGCACCTCGACCTCGGCGCCCAGTTCGCTGAGGAAGTGCCACAAGTTGTAGGTGAAACTGTCGTAGTTATCGATCAGCAGGTACGGCCGGGACATGGTTCGTCTCGCTGGTGAGGCCAAGCGTGGGCCAACATGCCCGCCACCCGGCGGATCGTCAAGGAAACCGCCCCGGATGCAGCCTTCATCTTCATCAGACGTTTGTATCTGTTGCGGAATATGGCTCCCGACGCCTAGATAGGCCTTCCCCGCGCCAGCCGCTACCGGCGCCTTTGGACACCGTATGAATTCGAGGAAGAAGAAAGTCGCTTTCGGCCTGTCGGCCCCATCGCTCATAGCCGGTTGTGCGGTTTTGGTGCTGTTGGGCATCGCCGGCGGCATTGGCATCGACCTGATGATGCAGCCGGACCCGCCGGCGCCCCCGCGGGGACCGGCGACGGTCAATCGGGCCGCGCCGCGACCGGTGATCCATTTGCCGGCGGAGGAGCCCTCCGCGCCTTCCTTGTTCTACCAGGCACCCCAACCGGCGCCCACCGCACCGCGCGCGGCTGAACCGGCCGTGGAGCCCGTCACGAAAGAGACGACGCCCAAGACCCCCGCGCTGATGCTGGAAAACGCGGTGCCGTCAGATGTGCCGTCCGCGCGTCCAGCACTGGCAATCGTCATCGACGACATGGGCCTGGACCGGGCTCACTCTCTTCAGATGATCGCGCTGCAGGGTCCGTTGACGGTTTCGCTGATGACCTACGCACCCGATATCGCCGGCCTGGCGAAGCAGGCGAGCGCCGCCGGGCATGAGTTGATGGCCCACGTGCCGATGGAACCGCGCGACCGGAAGGAAAATCCGGGTCCGCAGGCCTTGACCATCGCGATGGATGCGGACGCGATCCGCAAGGCTCTCGCCTCCGGCCTCGATGGCTGGACGGGCTACGTCGGCATCAACAACCACATGGGCAGCCGCTTCACGTCCGACCGCATGCGGATGGACATCGTGATGAGCGAGCTTAAAGCGCGCGGCCTGCTGTGGCTGGATTCAAAAACCACCACCGACAGTGTCGGCACCGCAGCGGCGCGTGCCGCCGGCGTGCCGGAAGTCGAGCGCGACTTCTTCCTCGACAATACGCAAACCGTGGCGGCGATCCGCAGCGAGATGGAACGTGCGATTTCCACCGCCAAGGCGAAGGGCAGTGCGATTGCCATCGGCCATCCGCATGAGGCTACGGTTGTGGCGCTGAAAGAGATGTTGTCCACGTTGGCAGCGCGCGGCATCGCGTTGGTGCCGGTGACGGAAGTGCTCAAGCGGCGCCAGCTGAAATCGGCGCAGGCCGCGCAGGCGCAGTAACTCTGCACAGAGCGGCATTGCATCGCGGTCTTGCACCGCAGCAGGGCGCGTCAATCCACGTGAACGTTCAGCAGCATCTTCGGGTGGATATGACAGCGAACTTCGTAGTCGCCGGGCTGTGTCATCTTCAGGTCGATGACATGGCCGGGTTCGGATTCCGCTGAGTCGAATTTGAAATTTTGTGACTCGACATAGATCTGATGGATGAACTCGTCGTCGTTTGAGAAATGGATCGTGTCGCCGCTTTTCACCGTGATCTGCTTGACGTTGAACTTGCGTCCTTTCTGTGAGACGCGTTGATCCTCGGCCTTGGCCGGCGACTGCGCGGCCCATGCGATCAGGATTGCAGGAATGAGAATGAGGGCTTTCATCGACCGACTACGTCCCGTTTCATGGGGGCCAGCATCACCAGCAAGCGGTTCTGAGCGCCGAAGCTGACGTGCGCATTCTCCATCGCCGTCTGCAGGCCTTCGCAGAGCCGGTAGAACTCCGTCTCGCTGAGGTGCAGGCCCTTGTGCGAGAGGTACATGTTGCGGCCGGTGTACTTGCAAGGACCGCCGGCAAGCTCACAGATCTGATCCACGAGGCGCTTCTCGAAACGTTCGAGATTGAGGTTGTCGAACGTGTAGCCGATGACCGGATCCTTGACCCAGTCTTCGGTGGCGGTGTGGACGAAGCGGGCGATGTTCTCGGTGCCGCCGAGATCGCGATACAGTTTGTCGTCCGCAGCGTTCGTTTGGGTGGCGAACAGGAGTGCGGCGATCGCCAGGATGTTTTGCTTCATGGTCATAGACCGGCCTGCAATGAGATGTAGACGCCGTTTTGACGGCCCTGCAACGCGATGTCGCCCAGTCCGACATAGGCCACCGTCGCCGATAAATGCTTGTTCAGGAAAAACGCCGCGAAGACGTCGAAGGCGTTTTGCTCGCGCGCGAAACTCAGGTTGCTGGGCTTGGTCCGATAGTCCGCGCCAATCGCAAAGCGCTTGCTGAGCAGCAGCGCGACCGCGCCCTCGAACTCCGTGTGATAGGCATTGCTCTTGTCGCCGCCGAAACCAAGGATGCCGAATTGGTTGGCCTTGGTCTGACGCAGCGTCGCGTTCACTAAAAGGCCCGGCGACAAAAACATCTTCGACGCCGAGATGTAGTAATCCGTGCCCTTGTCCGACTTCCCGCCAATCGCGCGAATGATGGCGCCGCGGTCGTTGGTCTTGTGCTGTACGCCAATGGAGACCTGCGGCCACCAGCGATCCTGATCGAAGATCGCATCGCCGAACAGTTTCAGCTTCGCGCCATAGACGTTCTCATGGAACGTGAACCCACGGCCGAGGCCGAGCTTGGCGCCGGCGTCACGCGTGTTGAAAGCGACGCGGGCGTAGGAGAGTTCCACCCGGTCGAACAGCCCGACCGCAACGCCCCCGGTGTTGAGGTGGAAGTCCGACGTCCCCACGAACGTGTAGTGCGCATTGGCGCCGATGGCATCGCGTGAGCCGTAACCCGTGATCAGCGCCCAGGTCGACAGGCCGCCGCCGCCGGCACCTTCCACTTGCGACACACCACCGGTGGCCAGCAATCGACCGCGATCGAAAAGCTGCTGCGGCGGTGGTTTTGCGCCTTCATCATCTTGCGCCCAGACGGGTTGCGTCAGGAGCAGGAGGATTGTGAATATGAACTGCGACATCGATCCGGCCAGCGACACTTTGAGTAGAATTTCATCTGGCTGTTTACAGGCACAACAGGAGATTTTCTCTCGTTTTCGGCGGATGGATATACACTTGTGATAGAGCAGGGGCTCTGGGTAACTGGTAGGCTTTCACATGCCTTTATCATACGCAAATGTGCGACGCGAAATAACCTAAGGCTGGCCGAGGGTTATTCGATAGGTGCGTCCAAATCGCACAAATCGGCAAAGCGGATTTAGCGGTTACCGCCGGCGAAAAACTTCAGGGCTTCCTCGGCGGCGCGCACCAGGGCACGGGCCTTGTTGAGCGTTTCCTGCCACTCGGATTCGGGATCGCTATCGACGACCACGCCGCCGCCGGCCTGCACGATCAGCTGGCCGTCCTTCACGACGCCGGTGCGCAGCGCGATACAGGTGTCCATGTCGCCATTGGCGGAAAGATAGCCGATGGCGCCGCCATAGAAGCTGCGGCGCTCTTTCTCCAACTCGTCGATGATCTCCATCGCACGCACTTTCGGTGCGCCGGAGACGGTGCCGGCGGGGAATCCGGCCATCAGCGCATCCATCGCGTCGTATTGCGGGGCGATCTCGCCCTCGACGTTCGAGACGATGTGCATCACGTGGCTGTAGCGCTCGATCACCATCTGCTCGGTGACCTTGACCGTGCCGGGCTTGCAGACGCGTCCGACGTCATTGCGGCCGAGATCGAGCAGCATGAGGTGTTCGGAGAGTTCCTTCGGGTCGGCCAGCAGCTCGGCGGCCAGCGCCTGGTCCTGCGCCTTGGTCTTGCCGCGCGGCCGCGTCCCGGCGATGGGCCGGATCGTCACCTTGCCCTCGCGCAGACGCACCAGGATCTCGGGGCTCGAGCCGACGATGGCGAAGCCGTCGAGGTTCAGGTGGAACAGGAACGGCGAGGGGTTCAGCCGGCGCAGCGCGCGATACAGCGCGAAGGACGGCAGCGTGAACGGCACGCGCATGCGGTGCGATGGCACGACCTGGAAGATGTCGCCGGCGAGGATGTACTCCTTCGCCTTGGCGACCATCGCATGATAGCCCTCGCGCCCGACGTTCGAAACAGCTTCCTCGAAGCGTGCGGCGGTGGCGGGCACGTGATGCGGCAGGGGCCGCTCTAGCGCGGTGAGAATGGACGCGATCCGTCGTTCCGCCTCGAAGTATGCGCCGGCGGCATCCTGGCCGGCTTTCGGATACACCGGCGTGACGACCGTCATCATGTCGGCGACGTTGTCGAAGACGACCGTCAGCGTCGGGCGCATGAACATGCCGTCGGGAATCCCGAGCGGATCGGGGTTCGTGTCCGGGATGTTCTCGACCAGGCGGATCGTGTCGTAGCCCATGTAGCCGATCAGGCCGGCGGCCATCGGCGGCAGCTGATCAGGCATGGGGATGCGCGATGCGGCGACCAGCGCGCGCAGCGACGTCATCGTGTCGGTCGTCTCGGGTACGTAGGCAAGCGGGCCGTCGCCGACATCGCGGCAGATCTCGGCGCTCTTGCCATGGCAGCGCCACACGAGATCGGGTGCGAGCGCGATGAACGAATAGCGTCCGCGGACGGCGCCGCCTTCGACGGATTCCAACAACGTGCAGAAACGCCTTTCCTGGCCGAGCTTCAGCATGACCGAGACCGGGGTGTCGGTATCTGCCGGGAACTCGGCCCAAACGACTTGCGCGCGGCCCGCGTCATAGGCCTGTTCGAAGTCGGCGCGCTTCGGCAGCAGATTAAGCGCAGCGTCCAGGGGCGAGACTTTCATCCGAGAAAAAACCCCTGAGACGCTCTGTCGCGTTACTGCGCGGTGGTGATGAGTGAGTCGAGCGCGGTCTGGTTCAGCTTCACCGGATACCGTTCGGTGTAAGCCTGCGTGACCGCGGCGGCGAGACTGTTGGCGATGCCCTGCCGAACGTTGCTGATCAGTTCGGGACCCTGCTTGGCGAGGTCGGTCGCTGACGGCGGCACGATCTCGCGCAGGCGGGCCACCACCACACCGTCGTTCACCGGCGCGCTGACGACGTCGCCAACTTTGGCGGCGAAGATCTTTTCCCGCAGCTCAGGGCCGGTGCGCTTGGTGTTGACGATGATGTCCTTCGACGGCGCTTCGCCGAAGCGGTTCACCGGGCCCACCTGCTCCAGCGAGGCATTGTACTTCGTCGCGAGGGGCGCGAGCGTGGTCGCGCCCTTGGCTTCGGCGACGATCTTGTCGGCTTGTTCGCGCGCGGTGCTCAGGCGCTTTTCCTTGTCGTAGATCGCAACCACGTCCTTGCGCACATCTTCGAGCTTCTTGGGCGTCGGCGGCGTGATCGCTTCGACGCGCAGGATGTAATAGCCCTTGGGGATTTCCGTGAGCTTGCCTTCGCTGCCGGCGGGCAGGGAGAACGCGGCCTTCAGGAACTTCTCGTTGTCGAAGAGTCCTTTGGCCTCTAGCCCGCGGGGGTCCTTGCCTTCGTGGTCGACGGCGTCGATCGTGATCAGCTTGCCGCCCGTGCGCTCGGCGGCTTCGTTCATCGGCGCGCCGCTGGTGATCTCGTCCTCGAGCTTCTGCGAAGCGTCGTAGAGCGCGTCGGTGCCTTTGTCTTCGGCCATCGTCTTGCGGATCTCTTCGCGGACGGCGGCGAAGTCGCGCACGACTTCGGGCTTCACGTCCTTGATCTCGAACAGGTGCCAGCCGAGATCGCTCTCGATCGGCTGACTGATCTCGCCGACCGGCAGGTCGTAAGCCGCGCCAACGGTCTTGAGCAGCGGCGAGGTCTTGGGCAGTTCGCCCATGTCGACGACCCCGGAGCTCTTGGCTTTCTTCGCGACGTCCTCGAGATGATCGCCGGCGACGGCCATGGCGCGCGCGGCGGCGGCCTGATCCTTGGTGTCGAACACGATCTGGGCGACGTGGCGCGTTTCGTGGGTGCGATAACGCTCGATGTTCTCGTCGTAGTAAGCTTTCAGCTGTTCGTCGCTCAGGCTGTCCGGGGCGACCAGTTCGTCGCTGCGCAGGACGACCGCCGAGATCTTGCGGTATTCCGGCAGGGTGAACTCGGAGATGTTGGCCTGGAAGGTCTTCTTGAGTTCGTCTTCGCTCGGCGCGGGCGGCGCGGGCACCGCGCTGGTGCTGACGAGCAGCGTATCGACGATGCGGGTCTCGCCGCGATAGGCGAGCAGGGGATCGACCAGGCTCTGCGGCGCGGCCGCGTTGTTGGCGAGCGGATAGAGCACGGCGCGCTGATGCAGCATCTGGCGATAGATGCGCAGGAAGCCGTTTTCGGTCAGACGGTTTTCGTTCAGGACCCGGGCATAGAGCATCTGGTCGAACTGGCCGGTCTCATCCTTGAAGGCGGGGTCTTGCGCGATTTCGGCGCGCAGACGTTCGCGCCGGATCACCAGGCCCATGTCCTCGGCGGCATTATCAATGGTGGCGCTGCGCGTCATGTCCTGAACCATCGAATTCAGGATCGAACGCTTGATGTCCTCTGAATCCAGGTTGTTGCCGAAGGTCTGCCGATACCGGGCCAGCTCGCTGGTGTAGCGCGCGTTCACTTCGTCCAGACCGATGTCGGTTTTGCCGACCGTGGCGACCAGCTTCGGGTCGATCGTCGAGGTCAGAAAGTCGCCCACGCCCCAAATACCGAAGCTGATCATCAGCAGGCCGAGGAAGCCTTTGATCAGGATGCTATTTTTCAGGTTGTCTTGGAGCCATTGGATCATCGGTAGACCGTTCGGTTGCGCGGCCGTGTCGGCGCGCGGAAAAAAGGGCGGCGCATCATAGGGGTGGCCCTACCCCCCGGCAAGCGGGGCAGGGCCGAATGTGACGTGGCTTTTTAGGACACCTTTCGCGCTCAAAGTGAGTAATCTGCGCGCCGTTTCCCCCGTTTTGACCTCACTGACGAGCTGACATGACCCCTTTGATTGCCGGTAACTGGAAGATGAATGGCCTCCTGGCCTCCGCGCGGACCCTCGCGGAGACGATCGCGGCGAAGGTCGCGGGCGCTACGCGCGCCATCCCGGAGGTGGCCCTGTGCCCCCCGGCGGCTCTCGTTCATGCCGTTGGCCAGGTGATCGAGCAACAGGCGAAGGGCGGCCAGACGGTCGCCCTGGGCGCCCAGGACTGCCACCCGAAGGAGAAGGGCGCCCATACCGGCGACACCAGCGCCTGGCTGCTCAAGGACATGGGCTGCCGTTATGTGATCGTTGGGCATTCCGAACGGCGCGCCGATCACGGGGAAACCGATGCGACTGTGCAATCCAAGGCCGCGGCGGCCCATGCCGCCGGCCTGATCCCGATCGTTTGCGTCGGGGAAACCGAAGCCGAGCGGGACCGGGGCGAGACCGAGGCTGTGATCGCGCGCCAGGTGGCGGGCTCGCTGCCGGCCGCCGCGACCGCGGCCAATACGGTGATCGCTTATGAGCCGGTTTGGGCCATCGGCACCGGACGGACCCCGACCGTGCCCGAGATCGCCGCGGTGCATACCCAGATCCGTGCCCTGTTCGCCCAGCGCCATGGGGCGGCGGACGGCTTACGCATTCTCTACGGCGGCTCCGTGAAGGGCAGTAATGCCGCCGAGGTTCTGGCGGCGAAGGGCGTGAACGGCGCCCTGGTGGGCGGCGCGAGCCTCGATCCGGTCGATTTCTGGCGGATTATCGAAGCCTGCCCAATGAGCCCCGGCGGAGCCCCTTGAGGTCCTCGAAACCCAGGACCGAAGGGTTGGCGAAGCCAGGCGAATTCCCCCGGAGGGGGGAAAGTCGGGCCCCAGGTTCCTGAAAAGACGCTGGTAACCCCTCTGGCGACCGACTAAAAGTCGCCCCACATTGCGCCCCGGGGCGCATTTTCTGATTCCGGATTTTAGCCATGCTGGGCATCGTCGTCGGCCTTCATCTCCTGATCGCGATCGTGATGATCGTGTTCATCCTTTTGCAGAAGACCGAAGGCGGCGCCGCCGGTGCGGGCTTCAACGCTTCGGCGTCTGTGGAAAGCATGATGCGCCCGCGTGCGCGTCCGAACCCGGTTGGCCGGGCGACGGCTATTCTCGGCCTTTGCTTCTTCGTGACCAGCCTGGCGCTGGCGCTTCTGTCCAAGCCGAACGCCGGCCAGCAGGCGACCTCGATCATGGCGGAGCCCGCGCCGAGTGGCGGGCCACAGGTCCCTCAGGTCAACGAGCCGGCAACACCGAGTGTGCCGGCCGCGCCCACGGCGCCGACTGCGACACCGAGTGCGACCCCGTCGGTACCTGAAGTTCCGAAGAACTAGCCACTTATCCACAAGCGCGACGTGATTTGCGCGAAGCCGCGCAGGGCACCGCGTGCGTGTGCTGTGGATGAACTACATTTTGTGTCGGACTGCGCTTGTCGTGCGTCCATCTTGAGGTATGTTACCCGCCCATGACGCGTTTTATCTTCATCACCGGCGGCGTGGTCTCCTCTCTCGGCAAGGGTCTTTGCTCAGCAGCTCTCGGAGCGCTGTTGCAAGCTCGCGGCTACAAGGTCCGCCTGCGCAAGCTCGACCCTTACCTGAACGTGGATCCGGGCACGATGAGCCCGTATCAGCACGGCGAGGTCTACGTCACCGACGACGGCGCCGAGACCGATCTCGATCTTGGTCACTACGAACGATTCACGGGCGTGGCCTCGAAACAGGGCGACAACGTCACCTCGGGCCGCATCTATTCGACGGTGATCACGAAAGAGCGCCGCGGCGATTATCTCGGCGGCACCGTGCAGGTGATTCCGCACGTCACCGATCAGATCAAGGAATTCGTGGAAGCCGGCATCACGGATGAAGATTTCATCCTCTGCGAGATCGGCGGCACGGTCGGCGACATCGAAAGCCTGCCGTTCCTCGAAGCCATTCGTCAGTTAGGCAATGAACTCGGGCCTGAACGCTCGATGTTCATGCATCTGACGCTGATCCCCTATATCTCCGCCGCCGGCGAATTGAAGACCAAGCCGACACAGCATTCCGTGAAGGAATTGCTCGGCCTCGGCATCCGTCCGGATGTGTTGATGGTGCGCATCGACCGCGAACTGCCGCCGTCCGAACGCCGCAAGATCGCGCTGTTCTGCAACGTGCGCGAGGAAGCGGTGATCCCGGCGATGGATGTGGATTCCATCTATCAGGTGCCGATCGCCTATCACGCCGAGGGCCTCGACGCGCAGGTCTGCAAGCACTTCAAGCTGTCGTATGAGAAAGAACCGGACCTGTCGCGCTGGAAGGACATCGTGCACCGCGTGCGCGAGCCGGAAGGCGAGGTGACCATCGCCGTTGTCGGCAAGTACGTGCAGCTGAAGGATGCCTACAAGTCGCTGTCGGAATCGCTGATGCACGGCGGCATCGCGAACAATGTGCGCGTGAAGCTGGACTGGATCGATTCCGAGGTCTTCGAACGTGAAGACGCGGTGACGCACCTTGAACATGTCGACGGCATTCTCGTGCCCGGCGGCTTCGGCGAGCGCGGCTCGCAAGGCAAGATCGAAGCGGCGCGGTTCGCGCGCGAGAAGAACGTGCCGTACTTCGGCATTTGCTTCGGCATGCAGATGGCCGTGATCGAAGCGGCGCGCAATATCGCCGGCATCCAGAAAGCCAGCTCGACCGAATTCGGCAACACGCCCGATCCGGTGGTCGGTCTGATGACCGAATGGGTCAAAGGCAACGAAGTGCAGCGGCGCACGGAAGCGGGCGACAAGGGCGGCACCATGCGCCTTGGCGCCTATGCCTGCGCGCTGGCCGCAGGCTCACGCGTGCGCGACATCTATGGCACGCCGAGCATCATGGAGCGCCATCGCCACCGCTTCGAGGTGAACATCAATTACAAGCAGGCGCTGGAAAAGGCCGGGATGAAGTTCTCCGGCATGTCCCCTGACGGCGTGTTGCCCGAGATCGTGGAATACCCCGATCACCCCTGGTTCATCGGCGTGCAGTTCCATCCGGAACTGAAGTCCAAGCCCTTCGAACCGCATCCGCTGTTCACCTCGTTCATCGAAGCGGCGATTAAGCAGAGCCGGTTGGTTTAAGCGCGCGTGTGATCAGCGCTTGCGGACGAACTCCGTGCGCAGGACTAAGCCTTTAATCGCATCGTGGCGGCAGTCGATCTCTTCGGGATCATCCGTAAGACGGATCGACTTGATGACCGTTCCCTGTTTGAGCGTCTGGCCGGCGCCCTTCACCTTCAAGTCCTTGATCAGAACGACGGAGTCTCCGTCCGCGAGCACGTTTCCGGAGGCATCGCGGACTTCGATTTTCTCAGTCGCGATTTCCGAAGCGGGACGCCACTCTCCGGTGGCCTCGTCATAGACGTAGTCGTCGTTGTCGCCGTTCATGTTCATTCCACATCAGGCCTCGTCACGCCGGGATCGGCGTGCCACAGCGATATAGGCTGCGTTGCCGCTAGGCTTTCGCCTTCTTCGCCGCTTCGATCGCTTCCATCACGATCCGCCGCGCTTCCTCCGCATCGCCCCATTGGCCGATCCGCACCCACTTCTCGGATTCGAGATCCTTATAGTGTTTGAAGAAGTGCTCGATCTGCTGGAGGACGATTGAAGGCAGGTCCTGACGTTGCAGAACATCCGTGTAGTAGGGGAAGGTGGTGTCCATAGGCACGCATATCAGCTTCTCGTCGCCGCCGGCTTCGTCCTCGAGCTTCAGGACCCCGATGGGACGGGCGCGGACGACGCAACCGGGCACGAACGGCGAGCGCGCGATGACGAGGGCGTCCAACGGATCGCCGTCCGGCGACAGTGTATGCGGCACGAAGCCGTAATTGGCCGGATAGCGCATCGGTGTGTGCAGAATACGGTCCACGAACAAAGCGCCCGAGGCCTTGTCGAATTCGTATTTCACCGGCTCACCGCCGACCGGCACTTCAATAATGACGTTGATGCTATTGGGAGGGTCGTTTCCGACCGGGATCAGATCGATACGCAAGGTTTTACCTCAGTTCATACGGTGCGACGCCGGCCGCCCCGTCCATTCCTGGAGTTCACTATCACAGGGGGTGAGCAATCAAAAACCTGGAAATTCGATAGTATTGGATGTGGCGTGTCTTAGGTGAGGAATTGGGCGCCATTGGATTCTCAGAGTTCGGCAAGAGCCGAACAATGCGAAACGTCGCTAGCCGCAATCGTACGCTACGCCGGTCTCGCCAGTTGAGCATCCGCCTCCTTTTCGAAGGCGAGCACTTTTTGCACGCTCGCGCGCTGCTGCATTCGCTCAAAGTGCGCCATGCAATGTCCGAAACGACTGACGTCGATCTCGAAGGAGGCAGCGCGGCGGAAACACCAGAAAAAGTGCGTATCCGACGTCGTGAAGTGATCGAAAAAGTACTCTCGCCCGGCAAGCATCTCATTCGCGATGCCGAACACCTCGAAAAGTTCATTCTGCGCCAGTCGACGGGTCGAGTCCTCAGTGCCCGGGACGTCACAAATGGTGTGCGGTATGCGCGTGCGGCGAAGCAAGGGATGAATACCTGAGGCGCACCATGCGAGGATTGCGACAGCCCGCATTTTGTCAAACGTCCTCTCCGGCAGCAGTCTCGCGGATGGGAACTGTTCGGCTATCCACAGCTGAATGGCCACGTTTTCCGTTACCACCTCTTCGTCGACGAGAAGCACCGGCACGCGGTGCTTGGGGTTGAGTCGCAGAAATTCGGGCGTCATCTGCTGCTTTTTTTCAAGGTTCACCAGGCGCACCTCGAAATCGGCCCCGGCTTCCGTCAACGCCACGAACGGCACCAGCGAACAGTTTTGCGGGCCGTAATAGAGGACAAGGCTCACCGATCCCTCCCTTTGCAAGTTCATCGGACAATATATATGGGAAAAATCCCTAGGGCACTGACGCGGTGAAGCCCCCAGGACAGGCCAGGCCGCCAAGACGGCGTACACTTGTCTCCCGCCACCAGCCACTTCTGTTTCTCTTTCGGCATGCCGTAGATCACGCCTTCCGGTGTGCCGGTGAAGATGATGTCGCCGGGCTCCAGCGTGATGTGGCGCGAGATGTAGCTGATCAGTTGGCGGCAATTGAACAGCATCTTGTTGGTGTTGGATGACTGGCGCGTCTCGCCGTTGACGCGGCATTCGATGGTCAGGTTGGTCGGGTCGACCTGATCCGCCGTCACCAGATAGGGGCCGAGCGGCGCGAATTGGTCGAGCGATTTGCCGGTCGTGAACTGCCCGCCCGTTTCGAACTGGAGGTCGCGCGCGGTGAAGTCGTTGCCGGTGGCGTAACCGGCGACGTAGGACAACGCATCCGCTTCGCTCACATCTGTCGCGCGTTTGCCCATCGCGATCACCAGCTCGACCTCATAGTCGAACTTCGTCGCGACCTTGGTCGGCAGTTTGATCGTGCCGCCGTGGCGATTGATGGTGTTGTTGTACTTGCAGAACAGCACCGGGACTTTCGGCAGCGTCGCGCCCGTCTCATTGAGGTGCTCAAGATAGTTGAAGCCAACACAGACGATCTTCCCGGGGCGCGAGACCGCTGGCGCATAGTCAGGCGCGGCTTTCAGATAAAGCGCCGATGCGCGCGATGACGCCAATACCGCTTTCACCACGGCATTCAGGCGCGGGCCGTCTTCGTCCTGTAGCAGCTGGTCCATCGTCTCGGGCGCCTGCATGCCGAGGAGGCGTGCGGCGTCGGCGACGACCACGATGCCTTTTTCGAGTTTCACCGCGAGCCAGGCGCGTCCGTCGCGCTGGACTTGCAGCAAGGTGAGCCCGGTCGCCAGGCCGCGTGCGTGTCGCGCGGGCTCACCCGCTTGGACGGAGGGCGCGGCGAGGGTGGCGGCAAGCGCCAGGCCGCCGGCTTTCATCAGACTGCGTCGATTGGTCGGCATCGGTCACTCCCAGCAACAGCGGCCCGTAAAATCTGCCGGATCGAAGGCGAAACCGCCAGCGCGGCGGGGGCCGATTAATAAATCTCCACGCTAGAAAGCCTGGCGATTTCGCTCGCCTTTGGCCGTGGCGGGGTGGCGGCGACGGACTTATAGTGCCGCCATGAACAAAGCTCAGATTCAGCACCACGTCCAAATCGGCAGCCTGACGGTCGGCAACGACCTGCCGCTCACGCTGATCGCCGGCCCCTGTCAGATGGAAAGCCGCGAGCACGCGCTTGAGACCGCCTCCGCGCTGAAGGAGATGACCCACGCTCTCGGCATGGGGCTCGTCTACAAGTCGTCGTTCGACAAGGCGAACCGCACCTCCGTCGGCGGCAAGCGCGGCTTGGGCTTGAAAGAGTCGCTGCCGGTGTTTGTCGAGATCCGCGAGAAGCTGGGTCTCGCCACGTTGACCGACATCCACGAAATCGAACATTGCGAGCCCGTGTCCCAAGTTGTCGATGTCATGCAGATCCCGGCATTCCTGTGCCGCCAGACCGATCTGCTGGTCGCCGCCGGCAAGACCAAGGCGGCCATCAATGTGAAGAAGGGCCAGTTCCTCGCGCCGTGGGATATGGCCAATGTGGTCGCCAAGGTCGAGAGCACCGGCAACAAGCGCATCCTGGTCACGGAGCGCGGTGTGTCGTTCGGCTACAACACGCTGGTGACGGACATGCGCAGCCTGCCGATCATGGCGAAGCAGGGCTATCCGGTGGTGATGGACGCCACCCATGCCGTGCAGCAGCCGGGCGGGCAGGGCTCCAGCAGCGGCGGCCAGCGCGAGTTCGCGCCGGTGATCGCGCGCGCGGCGGTGTCGCTGGGCATCGCGGCGGTGTTCATCGAGACGCATCCCGATCCGGACAACGCGCCGTCCGACGGCCCGAACATGATCCGCCTGAAGGACATGCCGGCGCTACTGAAGACGCTGCAGGCGTTCGACCAGCTCGCCAAGCAAAACCCCATCAGCATTTAACGCGGGCGTACGCGTTCGAATGACTCTCGCCGAGCTCGATCCCGCGCTGCTGCCCATCCTGGTGCGCATGATCGCGGCCGCGACCGTCGTCGTGCTGACGTCGATCGTGTCGGAGAAGGCGGGTCCGTTCTGGGGCGCGATCATTGTCGCACTGCCGGTCTCCGCGGGGCCGGCCTATGTGCTGCTCGCGCTGGCGCAGAATGCCGACTTCGTCGGCGCCAGCGCGCTGATGAGCCTGGTGACGCTGGCCGCGACCGCCGTCTATCTCCTGATCTACGCGCACATGGCGCAGCGGTTCTCGACGCTACTCTGTGTCGCCGGCTCGTTGCTCGGATGGTTCATTGCGGCGCTTCTGGCGCGCGAGGTCACATGGACGCCCGTAAGCGCCCTGGTGATCAACGCCGTCGCCTTCACGCTGTGCGTCTACTTCACCCGCAACATCAAGCATCCGGCCCGCGTGGCGACCCAGGCGCTGCGGCGGTGGTACGACCTGCCGCTGCGGGCCGCCGGTGTCGCCGTGCTGGTCGCGGCACTGGTGACTTTGAGTGGATTGCTCGGTCCCGTAATGACCGGCATAGGCGCGGTGTTTCCGGTCGCGACGACCAGCGTGGGGCTGATGCTTCAGCCACGTTTGGGCGGCCCTGCCGTCAGCGCGATCATGGCGGATGCCGCCAAGGCGATGCCGGGTATGGCGTTGGGCTTCCTTGTGCTGACCTTCGCCGCCCCGCAATGGGGATCTGCCGCGGGCTTGAGCATCGCGCTCGTCGCCTCGGTGATCTGGCCGATTACGCTCGTCGTGATGCGGGCGCGTCGCGAAAGCCGTGCCCGCGCCGTCGGCTAAGGCTTAGTGCCAGTCCCAGCCGGCGCAGCTGCTGTCGGATTTGTGGTCCTGACAGAACAGACGATGCGCAGCCAGCGCCGTGGCGGCCTGATACTTCTCGCCGGGATGATAGGCTTCCCACCACCGCAAATGCGGATCGTTGGCGAATTCGATGTCGCGCTCGCTCGGCCCGTTGGCCGGCTTTGTCGCGGGGGCGGGCGCTTGCGCGGCGGCGTGGACTTGAACCCCAATTACTAAAGTGATCGCGCCAGCAAGCAGCGCCCAACGAAAGTCCATCATCGCAACCCCATCCCCGTTCGTGCGGCCTAGCGGGGGGTGATACCATCCTTCGCAACTCAGGTCGCTAGCATTGCGGTCGCAGTAGGCGCGGTGTTGGGTCAGGGCCACGCGCCGGTCGAAGTCTTGGTCGCGCTCGTTGTCGAGCCACCACGCCCGATGCCGTTCGTCGTACGCCATGTCGTAGTAGTCGGCGGGCACGGCGGCCGGGCCGGTGTAGCCGCCTCCCGACGCGGTGGAGTCGGAACTTCTATAATCGCTCGCGCAGGCTGCGAGGCCCAGGGCGCCCAGCAAGGCGAGGGATAAGTGAAGGGGCTTCATTTTCCGTCTCCTGAAGAGGTCCGGTTCCTTCCCAAGTAACGGCGCCGGCGCGTGAAACGGTGCGCTTTGCGCGGCTCTCTTGACGTTCCGCGCCTTTTCCCGCATCAACCGCGCGACCTCACACCCAGCCGGAGCAACCAATGAGCGCGATCGTCGATATTATTGGCCGCGAAATTCTGGATTCCCGTGGCAATCCCACCGTGGAAGTCGACGTGACCCTCGACGGCGGCGCGATGGGTCGCGCGGCGGTTCCCTCGGGCGCCTCGACCGGGGCACACGAAGCGGTTGAGCTGCGCGACGGCGACAAGAAGCGCTACGGCGGCAAGGGTGTGAAGAAGGCGGTCGAAGCCGTGAACGGCGAACTGCATGCCGCGCTCGCCGGTATGGACGCCGCCGATCAGGTCAAGATCGACCGCATCATGATCGACCTCGACGGCACCGCGAACAAGTCGCGCCTGGGTGCGAATGCGATCCTCGGGGTCTCGCTGGCCGTGGCGCGTGCTGCGGCGCAAGACGCCGGCCTTGAGGTCTATCGCTACATCGGCGGCGCGGCGGCGCATCTTCTGCCGGTGCCGATGATGAACATCGTCAACGGCGGCGCCCACGCCGACAATCCGATCGACATCCAGGAATTCATGATCATGCCGGTGAATGCGCCGACCTGCGCGGACGCGATCCGCATGGGCTCGGAAGTGTTCCAGGCGCTGAAGAAGGGTCTGAAGGACGCCGGCCACAACACCAACGTCGGCGACGAAGGCGGCTTCGCGCCGAACCTGAAAAGCGCCGACGACGCCTGCGCTTTCATCATGAAGGCCATCACCGCCGCCGGCTACAAGGCCGGCACCGACATCGTGCTCGCGCTCGACGCCGCCTCGACGGAATTCTTCAAGAAGGGCAAGTACGAACTGGAAGGCGAAGGCAAGTCGCTCGATGCCGCCGGCATGGTGAAGTACTACGAAGACCTCGTCAGCCGTTACCCCATCGTCTCCATCGAAGACGGCATGGCGGAAGACGACTTCGAGGGTTGGGCTGCGCTGACCAAGGCCCTCGGCAACAAGGTCCAGCTGGTCGGCGACGACCTGTTCGTCACCAACCCACAGCGCCTGTCGGACGGCATCGACAAGGGCCTCGCCAACTCCATCCTGGTGAAGGTTAACCAGATCGGCACGCTGACCGAGACGCTGGCGGCGGTCGAGATGGCGCACAAGGCGGGCTACACTGCGGTGATGTCGCATCGCTCGGGCGAGACGGAAGACTCAACCATTGCGGATATCGCGGTCGCCACGAACTGCGGGCAGATCAAGACCGGCTCGCTGTCGCGCTCCGACCGCTTGGCCAAGTACAACCAGCTCATCCGCATCGAAGAGAACCTCGGACGTGCGGCGGTGTACGGTGGTGCGGCGTTCAAAAAGAAGCGCGGCCTCAAATAGCGCGCTTCGATCCACCCGACTCAAAAAAAGTCGACTCGCAGCGACTCGGCGTATTGACGGCGCGACTCGGGCGTGATTCCATACTCAACGTGAAGAGGGGAATCACGGACCGTGCGCTCCAGCAATAACGACCTTAAGCGACGCCTTCGCCAGGTGATGGTGCCGTTCTTCGGCGCTGCGGCCTTTGCGTACTTCGGTTATCACGCCGTCCAGGGCGACCGTGGCCTCGTTGCGTGGTGGAAACTCCGCTACGAACTTGAGAAGGCCGAGTCCGAGCTTTCGGACGTCAGCGCCCAGCGCGACGCCCTCGAACACCGCGTTTCCCTGCTGCGGCCCGAAAGCCTCGATCCCGATATGCTCGAGGAACGCGCCCGCATGATGCTGGGATTCGTGAACCCGGACGACCGTATCGTCCCGCTGACCGAAGTGCCCGCGCCCGCGAAGGCCAAACCGGCCCCGCGCGAGTAGCGGTCGCCTTCATCAGCCTCCCTTGACGCTGGTCCTGCCTGCCGCGCCTACTGGCACGGGGGCGGGTCGATGAACGCATTCACCGTGACGGAAGGCCTACGACGGCGCGTGCTTGCGCTGCTGTTCGTCGTCGCCTTCCTGAATTATCTCGACCGCAACGTCATCGGCATCCTGATGCCCGCGATCAAACGCGAACTGGCGTTGAGCGATACGGAGATCGGTTTCATCACTGGCATTGCCTACTCGCTGTTCTATGCGGTGATGGGCGTACCCATCGCGCGATTGGCCGACCGCGTGCCGCGACGCAACGTGATCGCGGTCGCCATGGCGGTGTGGAGCGCCATGACCGCGGCTTGCGGACTTGCCGCGAACTTCTGGCAACTATCGTTGGCGCGCATCATGGTCGGCGTGGGCGAGGCCGGCGCCACGCCGTCGTCGCATTCGCTGATCGCCGATCTGTTCGAGAAAAGCCGCCGCGCCACCGCGCTTGCCGTCTATGCCCTCGGATCGGGCGTTGCTTTGCTGGTCGGGCTATTCGCGGCGGGCTGGATCACCGAGACACTTGGCTGGCGAACGGCGGTGATCGTGATCGGCGCGCCGGGCATTCTCGTCGCGATCCTTATCGCGCGCGCTTTGCCCGATCCGCCGCGCGGTTTCGCGGACGGCCGTGCGCCGGTGCCGCAACCGCCGTTCTGGCCCACCGTGCGACTTCTGTTGTCCAGATCGACGTTTGTGCACAACTCAATCGGGGCCGGTCTCTACGCGGCGATGTACTTCGGCTTTCTGAGTTGGCTGCCGTCGTTCTTCAGCCGCAGCCATCATCTCGGCATCGCGACCATCGGGGCCTGGCTGTCGGGCGTATTCGGCGCGTCGCAGATCGTCGGCACGATCTTGGGCGGCGTGGTGGGCGACCGGCTGGCGCGTGGGGACATGCGCTGGCTGATGTGGCTGTGCAGTCTTGTCACGATCAGCGCGGTGCCGTTCTTCTTCCTCGCGTTCCAGACCTCATCGACCGCGCTTGCGTTTTTCGCCCTCGTGCTCCCGATCTTGTTGAGCGTGATGCAAAGCGGTCCGCAGCACGCCACCACGCAAGGCGTGGCGCCTCCGGCGACGCGTGCGACGGCGTCCGCGGTCTATCTGCTCATCGTCAGCTTGATTGGCGGTCTCGGGCCGCAATTCATCGGCCTGTTGAGCGACGCGCTCACGCCGTCGTTGGGTGAGGCCGCGCTTGGACGGTCGATCCTGATCGTGGCCTCCGTGTGTTGCGTGTGGTCCGCCGTACACTTCTGGTTGGCCGGGCGGCGACTCATCGAGGACTTCGCGCGCGCCTAAGAGCCTCGATTCGGGCTCAAAGAGCCTCATCACGAAGAAGTATAATAGCCTGCTATTAATAAAGTGCGGGTTCGAAACGTGCGTGCATATGGGCGGTCGGGTAATGACGCGCTGTGCCCACCGAAAACTGCGAGCCGAAATTGCGGCGTGAGGGGTGATTTTGGCGGTTTTCCGCGGTTTTCCCAGCATCCCCGCCTGAAGCATATTGTGCATCGCAAAACAGGGACTTAACCGATCATTCGCTTGCTGGCCCGAGGGTGCCTTGCAATATTATTTCAAAATCGCGCAATCGGCGGCGGAGGTATGAATATGGCCAAGGAAAAACCGATCAAAAAGCCGAGCTCGGGCGGCAATGTGGCCAAGCCGGAGGAACTGGTGAAGTTCTACCGGGACATGCTGTTGATCCGCCGTTTCGAGGAACGCGCCGGCCAGCTCTATGGCATGGGTCTGATCGGTGGCTTCTGCCACCTCTATATCGGCCAGGAAGCCGTGGTGGTCGGTCTTCAGTCGGTTGCCAAACCGGGTGATTCCATCGTCACGAGCTATCGCGACCACGGTCACATGCTCGCCTGCGACATGGACCCGAAAGGCGTGATGGCCGAACTCACGGGCCGCGCCACCGGCTACTCCAAAGGCAAGGGCGGCTCGATGCACATGTTCAGCCGCGAGAAGGGTTTCTACGGCGGTCACGGCATCGTCGCCGCGCAGGTGCCGATCGGCACCGGTCTCGCGTTCGCGCACAAGTACAAGAAAGACGGCGGCATGAGCTTCACCTACTTCGGTGACGGCGCCGCCAACCAAGGTCAGGTGTACGAGAGCTTCAACATGGCGAGCCTCTGGCATCTGCCGGTGCTCTACGTGATCGAGAACAACAAGTACGCGATGGGTACCTCCGTTGCACGCGGCTCGGCCTCGACGGACTTCGTGCATCGCGGCGAGCCCTACAACATGAAGTGCATGTCGGTGGACGGCATGGACGTGCAGGCCGTGCGCGCCGCCGGACTTGAAGCCGCGGAATACATCCGCGCGGGCAACGGCCCGGTGCTGATGGAAGTGCATACGTACCGCTATCGCGGGCACTCGATGTCCGATCCCGCGAAGTACCGCACCAAGGAAGAGCTGCAGAAGATGCGCACCGAACACGATCCGATCGATCGTCTGCGCGCCGTACTGCTCGACATGAAGGCCATCGACGAAGACGGCTTCAAGGCGATGGACAAGGAGATCAAGGACATTGTCCTCGAAGCCGCCGAGTTCTCGCAGACGAGCCCTGAGCCGGATCCGTCCGAGCTCTGGACCGACATTCTGGTCGCTTAAGGGGCACCGCATCCATGGCAACTGAAATTCTGATGCCGGCGCTGTCGCCGACCATGACCGAAGGCAAGCTCGCACGCTGGCTGGTGAAGGAAGGCGATACCGTCTCCACCGGCAAAGTGCTGGCGGAAATCGAAACCGATAAAGCGACGATGGAGTTGGAAGCGGTGGACGACGGAAAGATCGGCAAGATCCTTGTGCCGGAAGGCACGGAGAACGTGGCCGTGAACCGTCCCATCGCCGTGCTCCTCGGCGAGGACGAAACCGTGTCGGCCACCGCCGCGCCCGCGAAGGCTGCGGCGCCGGCCGCTGCTGCCGCACCACAGGCGAAGGCGCCTGCTGCGCCGAGCCAGCCGCAAGGCGCGCAAGAGCCGCAGTACGAAACTTGGAAAACGCAGACCGTGCGCGAAGCGCTGCGCGATGCGATGTCCGAGGAAATGCGCCGCGATGAGGCCGTCTATCTGATGGGCGAGGAAGTCGCGGAGTATCAGGGCGCCTACAAGATCAGCCAGGGTCTTCTCGAAGAGTTCGGCGGCAACCGCGTCATCGACACGCCGATCACCGAGCATGGCTTTGCCGGCCTCGCGGTCGGCGCGGCCTTCGGCGGCTTGAAGCCGATTGTCGAGTTCATGACCTTCAACTTCGCCATGCAGGCGATCGACCAGATCGTGAATTCCGCCGCGAAGACGCTGTACATGTCCGGCGGCCAGATGGGCTGCCAGATTGTGTTCCGTGGTCCGAACGGGGCGGCCGCGCGCGTCGGCGCGCAGCACTCGCAGTGCTACGCCAGCTGGTATGCGCACGTGCCGGGCTTGAAGGTTGTGGCGCCGTGGTCGGCGTCGGATGCGAAGGGCCTGCTGAAAAGCGCGATCCGTGACCGCAACCCGGTCATCTTCCTCGAGAACGAAATCCTCTACGGTCAAAGCTTCCCGGTGCCGGATGCGCCGGACTTCACGGTGCCGATCGGCAAGGCGAAGATCGAACGCCCCGGCGCGCATGTCACCCTGGTCGCGTTCTCGATCATGGTCGGCAAAGCGCTGCAGGCCGCTGAGAAGCTGGCCGAGGAAGGTATCGATGCGGAGGTCATTAACCTGCGCACCATCCGTCCGCTGGACATCGACACCATCATCCAGTCGGTTCAGAAGACCGGCCGTCTGGTGACGGTGGAAGAGGGTTGGGCCTACTCCGGGATCGGCAGCGAAATCTCGTCGCAGATCATGGAAAAGGCGTTCGACTATCTCGATGCGCCGATCCTGCGCGTCGCCGGTAAAGACGTGCCGATGCCTTATGCCGCCAATCTTGAAGCGATGGCTTTGCCGCAGGTGGACGACATCGTCCAGGCCGCCAAAGACGTCTGCTATCGCTAAACGCTTTCGCGCGAAGGACACGAACGACATGGCTACACAAATCCTGATGCCCGCTCTGTCACCGACGATGACGGAAGGTAAGCTCGCGAAGTGGCTGAAGAAGCAAGGCGACAGCGTGAAGAGCGGCGATGTGATCGCCGAGATCGAGACCGACAAGGCGACCATGGAAATGGAAGCCGTCGACGACGGCGTTATCGGCGAAGTGCTGGTGCCGGAAGGCACTGAGAACGTGCCGGTGAACAAGCCCATCGCGACGTTGTTGAGCGAAGGCGAAAAGCCAGGCGCCTCCGCGGCTCCGGCTGCCGCTGCTGCGTCCGCGCCGAAAGCCGCCGCTCCGGCGCCCGCGCCGCAGGCTGCGGCTCCGGCGCCGAAAGCCGCCGCACCAGCGCCGGCCCCACAGCCGCAACAGCGCGCGACCACGGAAGGCGACCGTCTGTTCGCCAGCCCGCTCGCGCGCCGGATCGCCGCGAATGCCGGTATGGATCTGAAGAGCGTGCAGGGCAGTGGTCCGAACGGTCGCATCGTGAAAGCCGACGTCGACAAAGCGATCGGCAGCGGCACCGCGCGTCCAGGCGCGCCGGCCGCACGCGTTCCGGCTGCGCCGCAAGGTCCGGTGCCGGATTTCGGTCAGGCCTATCACGAGCAGCCCAATTCCGGCATGCGTAAGACCATCGCGCGCCGTCTGCTCGAAGCCAAGACGACCGTGCCGCACTTCTACATGACCATCGATTGCCAGATCGACGAGCTGATGAAGATGCGCGCCGAACTGAATGGCCGCGAAGGCGCGGACTACAAGCTGTCGGTGAACGACTTCGTCATCAAGGCGAGCGCGCTCGCGCTGCGCACGGTTCCGATCGTCAACGCGACGTGGACCGAAGAAGCCGTGCGCCTGTACGACAACGTCGACATCTCCGTTGCCGTCGCCACGCCGGAAGGCTTGATCACCCCGATCATCCGAAAGGCCGATCAGAAGGGGCTGTCCACGATCTCCAGCGAGATGAAGGAACTGGCCGCGAAGGCGCGTGATAAGAAGCTGAAGCCGGAAGAGTTCCAGGGCGGCGGCTTCTCGATCTCGAACCTCGGCATGTATGGCATTCGCGAATTTGCCGCGATCATCAATCCGCCGCAGGTCGCGATCCTCGCGGTCGGCAAGGCGGAACAGCGTCCGGTCGTGAAGAAGGGCGCACTGGCCATCGCCACCGTGATGTCCTGCACGCTCAGCGGCGACCATCGCGTTGTCGACGGCGCGGTCGGTGCGGAATTCTTGCAGGCCTTCCAAGCGCTGATCGAAGATCCGCTTAAGATCCTGCTCTAAGGGCACATCATGGCTGATCAATACGATCTCGTCGTCATCGGCAGCGGCCCCGGCGGCTACACCGCCGCCATCCGCGCCTCGCAGCTCGGCATGAAAACCGCAATCGTCGAGCGCGAATTGCTCGGTGGCATCTGCTTGAACTGGGGCTGCATTCCGACCAAGGCGCTGCTGCGCACCGCCGAGGTCTATCACCTGATGAATCACGCCAAGGACTTCGGTCTCAAGGCGGACGGCATCAGCTTCGATCTCGAGGCGGTGGTGAAGCGCAGCCGTGGCGTTTCCAGTCAGCTCAACAAGGGTGTCGAGTTCTTGATGAAGAAGAACAAGGTCACCGTTGTGACGGGCGAGGGGAAACTCGCCGGCAAGGGCAAGATCGCCGTGACCAAGGACGGCAAGACGACCGAGATTCAGGCAAAGAACATCATCCTCGCCACCGGCGCGCGGGCGCGTGAGCTGCCCGGCATGGAAGCCGATGGCGAGCTGATCTGGACGTACCGTCACGCGATGGTGCCCAAGGTGTTCCCGAAATCGCTGCTGGTCATCGGCTCGGGCGCCATCGGCATCGAGTTCGCGA
Source organism: Rhodospirillaceae bacterium (assembly GCA_947476695.1). Classification (GTDB taxonomy): domain Bacteria; phylum Pseudomonadota; class Alphaproteobacteria; order Rhodospirillales; family Rhodospirillaceae; genus SCTM01. The sequence continues at coordinate 78,566 of CANJRD010000003.1, read as the reverse complement.
GCTTCTTCCAGACGCTCGGCAGCAAAGTCACCGTGGTCGAAGTGCTCGACCGCGTGCTGCCGGTGGAAGACGCCGAAATCTCCGGTATTGCCCAAAAGGCGTTCCAGAAGCAGGGCATGGATATCCGTGTGAAAACCATGGTGAAGTCGCTCAAGAAGGGCGCGGGCAATGTCACGGCCACGCTTGAGTCAAACGGCAAGACCGAAACCATCACCGTCGATCGCGTGATCTCGGCCGTCGGCATCGTCGGCAATGTCGAGAACCTCGGCCTCGAAAACACGAAAATCAAAGTCGACCGTACGCACGTCGTCATCGGTCCCTACGGCGAGACTGGCGAACCGGGCGTTTATGCCATCGGCGACCTTTGTGGTCCGCCGTGGTTGGCGCACAAGGCCGGGCACGAATCTGTAACCTGTGTCGAGAAGATCGCCGGCCTGCATCCGCATCCGCTCGACGTCTCGCGCATCCCGGGTTGCACTTACAGCCATCCGCAAGTCGCCAGCGTCGGGCTCACCGAACAGGCGGCGAAGGACAAGGGCCACCAGGTGAAGGTCGGTCGCTATCCCTTCGTCGGCAACGGTAAGGCGATTGCGCTGGGCGACACCAACGGCCTGGTGAAGACCGTCTTCGACGCCAAGACCGGCGAACTTCTGGGCGCGCACATGGTCGGCGCGGAAGTCACCGAAATGATCCAGGGCTACGTGATCGCCAAGGGCATGGAAACGACCGAAGCCGAGCTGATGGAAACGATCTTCCCGCATCCGACACTGTCGGAAATGATGCACGAGTCGGTGCTGGATGCGTACGGCCGGGCGATCAACATCTAAATGCGGGTCTGACCTGCAAGGCTGCTGCTTGCAAACATCTGAGGGCGAGGGCCATCTAGGGCCATGAGCAACGTCAAACCGATCGTCGAGAACGCGCCGCGGGCGCCCAAGCCGGCTTGGCTTCGGGTGAAAGCGCCGACGTCGATGGAGTATCAGCAGACGCGCAAGCTGATGCGCGATCTGAAGTTGCACACGGTTTGCGAAGAAGCGGCCTGCCCGAACATCGGCGAATGCTGGTCGCAGAAGCATGCGACCATGATGATCCTCGGCGACATCTGCACGCGTGCTTGCGCCTTCTGCAATGTGAAGACCGGGAAGCCGAACCCCATCGATGCGGAAGAACCGGGCCACGTCGCGGAAGCCGTGCGCTCGCTGGGCTTGAAGCATGTCGTGCTGACGTCGGTCGACCGTGACGACATGGAAGACGGCGGTGCGGCGCATTGGGTGCAGGTGATCCAGGCCGTGCGGGCGGCGACGCCAAGCACCACCATCGAAGTGCTGACGCCGGACTTCCGCAAGAAGATCGGCATGGTCGATTTGGTCGCCGCCGCGCGGCCGGATGTCTACAACCACAATCTTGAGACGGTGCCGCGCCTGTACCGCAAGATCCGCGCCAGCGCGCGTTACTACACGTCGCTGCGCTTGCTCGAGCGTGTGAAGGAAGTTGAACCGAACCTGTTCACCAAATCCGGGCTGATGGTCGGCTTGGGCGAGGACCGGGAAGAGGTGCTGCAGGTCATGGACGACATGCGCGCCGCCAATGTCGACTTCATCACCATCGGCCAGTATCTCCAGCCGACGCCGCGCCATGCGAAGGTCGAACGCTTCGTTACACCCGAAGAATTCGCGGAGTATGAGCGGATCGCGCGGGCGAAGGGCTTCCTGATGGTGTCGGCGACGCCGCTGACGCGCTCGTCGTATCATGCCGATGCCGACTTCGCTCGGCTCAAGGCCGCACGCGAAGCGCAGAACGCCTAAGCGGATATCCGCACCATGGCCTTCGACGCAGCCCAACTCGGACGTCTGCGCGAATGGCTTCAGGCTGTCGCCCCGGCTTTCGCCGATCTCCATGAGGCATCGATCCTCAAGGGCGGCCAATCCAATCCGACATTCCGTCTCGATACCGCGAATGGCCCGCTCGTCCTGCGCATGCGGCCTTTACAGGCTGAGGCCTGGGCGCACGACATCAAACGCGAGCACCGGGTGCTGACCGCGCTGCAAAGCACGAAAGTCCGCGTCCCGCGCGTCCATGCCTACTGCAGCGATCACGGGATCGTCGGCGCTGAGTTCTATCTGATGGAATTCATCGACGGCCGTATCGTCGACGATTGCCGACTACCGGGCTTTACGCCCGACGCACGCCGCGCGGCGTACCTGAGCATGGCAGAGGCGTTCGCCGAATTGCACGCGGTTGACCCGGCCGCGATCGGCCTGTTGGACTTCGGCAAGCCCGATCAGTTCATCGCCCGTCAGATCAAGCTCCACGCGCGCAATTTCCAGGCCTACTGCCCGGATGGCGATGCCGACATGGCTTGGCTGGTTGAAGCGATGTCTTCGCCGATGCCGCGCTGATCACGCTGCCCTACGTGTTGCCGGTCGGGAACCCGCAAGGCACATTCCGGGGATTCGATACAAAAGCAGCGGGAATTCCCAGCGTTGAGGAATTGAACGCGGCATATTGCGCAGCCCGCGGCCAACCGAACTTCCCCCATCACGCCTACATGACGGCCTTCGATCTTTTCCGCTACGCCTCCGTGTATGCCGGAATCGCCGACCGCGCCCGCAAGGGGATCGCGGTGTCGTCGGATGCGCATCAATACGCCGCCGTTGTCTCGCCCACCGCTAAAGCCGCCCGCGCGGTCGCGGAAGCGGCCTTCGCACGCGCTTAGGCGCGTCGCGCGCCGACCAGCAGGCGTTCTTTCCGCAGGAAGTCGATGAAGGACTGCAACACCAGCGGCACCTGTCGCCGGCTGGGATAATAGAGCGAGAACTCCGCGCCGGCCCGTTCCAGGGGCTGCATCACCCGGACCAGCTTCTTCCGCGCGATCAACTCGGTGGCTTCATCCTCAAGGACTTGCGCAAGTCCGATACCTTCAAGCGCAGCCGTCAGCTGAAGCTCCGACGTATTGCCCACGAAGGCCCCTTCAACGGCGACCTCAACGGCCTTTCCGTCACGCAGGAAATGCCACGGAATGAAGGCGCCGCTGGGAAGGCGGATGCGAATGCAATTATGCGCCGTCAGGTCTTCTATGCGCTGCGGCGTGCCGCGGCGCTTGAGATACGCGGGCGAGGCGACCAAGACCGGCACGGCCGCCTGGCTGAGCGGAATGGCGATCATGTCGCGGTCGATCTTTGTGCCGATGCGGATGCCGGCATTGAAGTTCTGCCGCACGATGTCGACAATCGCCCCATCGGAGGAAATCTCGAGCTGAATGTCCGGGTACGCGGCCAGGAACGGTCCCATCACCGGCTCGATCACCATTTTCACCGCCGGCGGCGCGACTGTCAGGCGCAGCAATCCAGCGGGCTTGTCCCGGAATGAATTGATTGAGTCCAGTGCGCCCGAGATGTCGTCGAGGATCGGTTGCAGCCGTCGCAGGAGTCTGTCGCCGGCCTGGGTGAGGGAGACACTGCGGGTCGTACGATTGAGCAGGCGCACGCCGAGGCGGTCTTCCAGTCCCCGGATCGTCTCACTCAAAGACGGGCGGGAGATGCCCAAGTGTCCGGCCGCCTTGGCGAAGCTCAAGTGCTGCGCCACAGCGACAAAGGCGTTCATCTCTGTAAGGCCGAGTTTTCGCATTCGTCGGTTATTCCGAATAGTATATGCAGACGATATCGGCTTATCGAATGGTTGGGGAAGCGCCATTTTTGCGTGCATAGACACACCGCAATCCGATGGAGAGCCCCATGACCTCGCTTCTGTTCGTTACTTCAAGCCTGAGCGGCGCGGCGTCCAAGTCCCGCGAACTGGCTGAAGAATTCATCGCCGCGACCTTCCCAGGCGCGCCGCGCGTTCATCGCGACCTTCAGACCGAAGCGATGCCGCATCTTGAGCCGGCAACCCTGGCTGCTCTGATGACCCCGGCTGCTGATCGCACCGAAGACCAGCGTGCCCGTGTCGACTTCGCCGATATCCTGATCGCCGAGCTTTCATCGGCCCGTCGCGCCGCCTAAGTCTTCCGACAAAAATCCTCGCCGGTGTTCGTGAAACCGATACCGGCGAGGCTTGTTGCGATAACTTTCGCTGCCTTGACAATAGTTGCCTAGGCAGACATAACGCGGCCATGGCCCCCGCCGCTCAAAAATCCGCCCGAAAATCCCCCGCCAAAAAAGCGTCGCGCGCGAAGCCCTATACGCCCGAAACGTATGTCGGGCATGACGGCATCGGCGCGCTCATCACGCGCTGCAAGACGTTCATCTGGGAAGGCGGCGACCGCGCCCTGGCGGCGCACAACATCACGCTATCGCAATGGATCGTGCTCAAGACGCTGTACCACGGCGAAGAGCTTACGCCGGCGACGCTCTGCGCGGAGATCGGTTACGACACCGGCGCCATGACGCGCATGTTGGATCGGCTGGAGAAAAGCGGCTTTATCCGTCGTGTGCGGCGGCCGGAAGATCGCCGCTCCGTGCGCCTCGAACTGACGCCGACCGGGCGTGCGATTTACCCCAAGTTGCTGAAAGCGATTGTCGGCGAACTCAACGCCGTTCTGGAAGATTTCACCATCGCGGAAGTGCGGTTGATGGAAGCGCTGTTGGGCCGTCTTCTGACGAACGCGCGCGCGCGTGCGGCGCAAGGGCGCGGCGAGGGATGATGAAGATGCGTTACCTTGTGACAGCCGTCGTTGCGACGGCTTTGTTGGCCGGATGCGCCAGCTTTGGCGACAAGACGCTTGTGATGCCGAAAGGCAAGTTGCGCGACGCGGGCGATCTCGCGGCGACACAAACACTGTCGGCGGCGCAGGTCGACGCCAGCGCTTGGCCCGCGCGCCAATGGTGGCATCAGTTCAACGATCCGGCGCTCGATACGCTGATCGCCGACGCGCTGAAGGACAATCCGACGCTGGACCTTGCCGCGGCGCGGCTGCGCAGGGCAGAAGCCTTGGCGACCACCGCGCATATCCCGCTGGTGCCATTGTTCTCTCTGAAAGGCGATTCGACCTATCAGCGCTTCTCCGAGAATTTCTACATTCCGCCGCCTTTCGGCGGCAGCTGGTGGTGGCAGAACCAGGGCCAGATCACCGGCACCTTCGACACTGACTTCCGCGGAAAGAATCGCGCGGCCTATGAAGCCGCTGTCGGCCAGGCGCGCGCGGCGGCCGTTGACACGCTTTCAGCCGAGCTGACGCTCACGACCTCGCTGACACGCGGCTATATCGCGCTGGCACGAGCATCGGATCAGCTCGATCTGGCGCAGCAGACCTTGGATGCCCGCCAGAAGGTGCTTCAGCTCGCGCGCGATCGCGTGTCGGCGGGTCTCGACTCCCAGGTCGACCTCAAGCAGGTCGAAGCCACCATCCCGGCGGCGCGCGAGCAGATCGCGGTCTGGCAGGAGACGCTGACGCTCACGCGCAATCAACTCGCCGCGTTGTCCGGGCGTGGACCCGATGCAGGCGCCACGATCCCGCGTCCGCGCAGCATGACGATCTCATCACGCGGCATTCTCCCGTCCGCCATTCCGGCCGAGTTGCTCGGCCGCCGGCCGGACGTGATCGCCCAGCGCCTGCGCGTCGAGGCAGCGTTACGCGACGTGGCGGCGGGTGAGGCGGCCTTCTATCCGAATATCGATCTCAACCTGTTCGCCGGCCTGCAGAGTCTCGGCTTCACGAATTTCATCGGTGGCGACAGTTTTACCGCCGGGATCGGCCCGGCCTTCACCCTGCCGTTCTTCGGCAGTGGCCGCCTGCGCGCGGACTTGAAGGCGCGCAGCGCCGATACAGATGCCGCCATCGCGAATTATCGCCAGGCGATGATCACCGGTCTGCAGGAAATCGCCGATGAACTTGCTTCGCTGAAATCCGTCGCCGCGCAAAGCACGGAACAGGTCGCCGCTGTGACCGTGTTGCAGCAGGCCTATGACCTCACGGTGCTCCGCTACAAGGAAGGTCTGGGCACTTACATCCAGGTTCTCACGGCGGAAACGCAGCTTCTCGCTCAGAAAAGCCTCGCCGCCGATCTGCGGGCCCGCGATCTCGATCTTGCCGTTGCCGTGGTGCGCAGCCTCGGCGGCGGATTTGAAACCCTCTCCGACGGAACGCGCCTCGCGGCGCTCATGCCGCCCGCCGCGACCCGTGTCTCCTTTCGCGGTGTCCAGCCATGACCGAAGCTTCAGCCCGTCCCCTCACGTCCCAGCCTGAGAGCAGCGCGCGCGGACGCGCGTTCAGCATCATCGCCTTGATCATCGTGGTCGGCGCGGTGGCCTGGGGTGTTTACTGGTTCATGTTCCTCCGGAACACGGAAAGCACGGATGACGCTTACGTCGGCGGCCATCTGGTCGCGGTGACGGCGCAAGTGGCCGGCACGGTCATCGCCGTCGGTGCCGACGACACCAATACGGTCACGGCGGGACAGGTGCTCGTGCGCCTCGATCCGGCGGATGCTCAAGTTGGGCTGGAGCAGGCGGAAAGCGCGCTCGCGCGCACCGTCCGTCAGGTCCGTACACAGCTCGCCACGGTGTCGCAGTACAAGGCGAGCGAGGCATCGCGCCGGGCCGACGTCGCCAAAGCCCGCGACGATCTGGCGCGCCGTCGCCGTCTCGCCCAAAGCGGCGCGATCTCGGAGGAGGAACTCCGTCACGCCACGGAAAGCCTGCGCAGCGCCGAAGCGGCGTCGACCGCGGCCGAACAGCAAACCGCGGCCGCCGCCGCGATGGTCGAGGGCATCGATATCGCCCATCATCCCGACGTCGAGAACGCCGCCGCCAAGGTGCGCGACGCTTATCTCGCGCTTGCCCGCACCACCATTCCGGCGCCGGTCGCCGGCACCGTCGCGCGCCGTTCCGTGCAAGTCGGAAGCCGCGTCAATCCCGGCGCGCCGATGATGTCGATCGTCACGCTCGACCAGGTGTGGGTCGACGCGAACTTCAAGGAAAGCCAACTGGCCGACATGCGTATCGGTCAGCCTGCGGAAGTCGAGGCGGACCTCTACGGCGACAAGGTTGCCTTCCGCGGCAAAGTCATCGGCTTCGGCGCGGGAACGGGCAGCGCCTTTGCGTTGCTGCCGGCCCAGAACGCCACGGGTAACTGGGTGAAGGTGGTGCAGCGCGTTCCCGTGCGTATCGCGCTCGATGCGAAGGAACTCACCGATCATCCGCTCGCCGTCGGCCTGTCGATGCATGTGAAAGTCGATACCAAGGAGCAGGGCGGCAATCGCATCGCGCCGACGCCCGGCACCGTCACCGAAACCAAGGTTTTCGAGGAATTCGGCGACAAGGCCAATGCGCGCATCGCGGCGATCATCGCCGCCCATACCGGCGCGCCGGCGCACTAGGAACCGACGATGGCGGAAGCAACCCTCCCGCGGACCGGCGGCGGCGGACCGCCGGCGGCTCCCGCCGCGGCGCACGAGCCCTTCACGGGCTCGGTCTGGGTGCTGATGATCATCACGCTGTCGCTGACGAACTTCATGGAGGTGCTCGACATCTCCATCGCCAACGTCTCGCTGAACAATATCGCCGGCTCGCTCGGCGTCTCGGTCAACGAGACCACCTGGGCGATCACGTCCTATGCCGTCGCGAATGCCATCGCCGTGCCCTTGGCCGGCTGGCTTGGCCGTCGTTTCGGCGCGGTGAAAGTGTTCACGGGCGCGGTGATCGGCTTCACCATCGCGTCCTGGGTTTGCGGCATGTCCGGCAGCCTCGCCATGCTCATCACCGGGCGCGTGATTCAGGGGCTGTTCGCGGGGCTCATGATCCCGCTGTCCCAGGCCCTGATGCTGAACAACTCGCCACCGGCAAAGCGCAACATGGCGCTTGCCGCCTGGAGCATGACGGTGACCGTCGGGCCGGTCGTTGGGCCGCTGCTGGGTGGCTGGATCACGGACAACTATCACTGGTCGTGGATTTTCTACATCAACATCCCGGCCGGCATTCTCTGCAGCATCGCGGTCTGGCGCTTGCTGGGTCCGCGCGACAACCCCGCGGCGAAACTGCCGGTCGATCTGCCGGGGATCTTGTTGCTTGTTCTCTGGGTCGGGTCGCTTCAGGTCATGCTCGACAAGGGCAACGAGCTCGATTGGTTCGAGAGCAACACCATCATCGGCCTCGGCCTGGTCGCGCTGATCGGCTTTGTCTGTTTCCTGACCTGGGAGATCACCGAGAAGAATCCCATCGTCGATATCCAGCTGTTCCGCTTCCGCAATTTCCGCGTCGGCATGATCGCACTGTGTCTGGGGTACTGTCTGTTCTTCACCAACGTCGTCCTCCTGCCGCTGATCTTCCAGACCCAGTACGGCTACACCGCGACCTGGTCGGGCCGGATCACCGCACCTCTGGGCGTCGGCGCGGTCCTGTTCTCGCCGATCGTCGGGCGGTTGATGGGCAAGGTGGATTCACGCCTGCTCGCCAGCTGCGGCTTCCTGATCTTCGCGATCTGCAGCTTCTGGCGCACCGGCTACACCACCACATCGACAATGTGGATGCTGACCCTGCCGCAATTCCTGCAAGGCGTGGGCATCGCCACGTTCTTCGCGCCGCTAGTGAACATCTCCACCGGCGCGATCCCGCCGGAGCGGATGGCCAGCGCGTCCGGCTTTCAGAACTTCGGCCGCATGATGATGGGCAGTTTCGGCGCCTCTCTGGGCGTCACGTTCTGGGATCACCGCGCGGCCTTGCATCGGACGCAGATGGTCGAAGCCTTGCCGCTGTCGGGTGATCGGCTGAATGATGGCCTGTCGGCCTTGCAGCAGGCTGGTGTGAGCGGCGAGGCGGCTTACGCCATGATCGACCGCCAGCTTTCGATCCAGGCCTATGTCCTGGCGGCCAACGACATCTTCCTGCTCTCGGGGATCATCTTCGTGGCGCTGATGGGCGTCATTTGGTTCGCGCGACGCCCGAAGCCGGGCGGCGGCGGCGGGCACTAAAGCCCGAGCTTCGCCATCGCCCGTCGGCGCGCCGCGTTGCGCTCGCCGGCGGAGACGAACAGCAGGCCGGAGACCTTGGTGATCAGCCGTTCCTCATCGACGCTGAGGACGCCGTCGGCATAGGCGACTTCCCACAGCATCTCGATCATCTCGACGCGCCGTTCGGGTTCCATGCCCTCCAGGATCTGCTTGGTGAAGCGCAGCATGTGGACGTTGTTGCGTCCCGCCTGATCGCCCGCGGCGAGCAGGTCCTTGGCCTGGGCGGGGGAAATGTCGAAGCGCGTTTGCAGCAAAGCTTCGATGCACTCCTGCTCTGCCGGGTCGAAGCCGTCCGCCGACCAGGCCGTCTCCACCAGTAAGGCGGCGACCGCCGTCCGCAGGTCGAGGCCGGCCGCGGGGGCGGCGCTACCGGCGAACAGGGACTTCAGCTGACTCAACATGGAACGCGACCTTCTCTTGCGAGCGGGGCAGGAATACGGCTATCTGCTGCGCGCGCAACGAACAATTTTGTTAGTGATGCCCCAGCATTCCGAAAGCCGCATTTTTCCTTACGCGCCGGAACAGATTTACGCTCTGGTGGCCGACGTGGAGCGCTACCCGGAGTTCCTGCCCTGGTGCATGGCCTGCCGGATTACGTCCCGCCCGTCGCCGAACGAGGTCATCGCCGACCTGGCCGTCGGCTTCAAGATGGTACGGGAGCAATTCACTTCCCGGGTGACCCTGACGCCGACCGAGCGGATCGTGGTCAGCTATCTCCGGGGGCCGTTCCAGCATCTCGAAAACCAATGGCAGTTCACGGCCGTCGAGGGCGGTACGCGGGTGGATTTCTCACTTCAATTTGAGTTCCGCTCGGTGCTGCTGCAAACCCTGATCGGGGCGCTCTTCGAGGAAGCGGTGCGGCGGATGGTGGCGGCCTTCGAGGCCCGGGCCAAGAAGCTCTACGGCCAGCCGACGAATTCTTAAGACGACTGGTTCTTCAACCGGTCCAGCAGCAGTTCCAACGCGGCCGCGACGCTGGCGCGGCGGATATCCGTGCGGGTGCCGGCGAAGACATAGCGTTTCACCATCGCGTCCTGATCGTCTTGGGCGAGGGCCAGGTAGACCAGCCCGATCGGCTTTTCCTTGCTGCCGCCGTCCGGCCCGGCGATGCCGGTGACCGCCAAGGCGACCTGGGCGTCGGCCTGGGCGAGGGCGCCTTCGGCCATCGCGGCGGCGACGATATCGCTGACCGCGCCATGCTCGATGATCAACTCGCGCGGCACGCCAAGCAGCCGGATTTTCGCTTCGTTGGAATAGGTGACGAAGCCTGCGTCGACAACACTCGACGATCCGGGGATGGCGGTGAGGCAACCGGAGACCAAGCCGCCAGTGCAGGATTCAGCCAGCGCGAGACGTACGCCGGCCGCTTTCGCGGCGACCAGCACATCCTTGGCAAGGTCGAGAAGGTCGGTCGGCAGTTCCGTCATTGCACGTTGATTCCGAGCTCGCGCAAACCGTGAATCGTCCCGATCCCGCCTATAGCGGCATACAGGCCGGCCAGAACGTCGTCCAGCATAATGCCGAGCCCGCCGCCCACGCGACGGTCGGCCCAGCTGACCGGCCACGGCTTGGCGATATCGAACAGGCGGAAGAACGCGAAGGCGATCACGAAGGAGGCGGGATGGAACGGGAGCGCGGCGAGCGCGATCCACTGGCCAACCACTTCGTCGACCACGATCCACTGCGGGTCCTGCATCGACCCGCCGTCACGACGCAGATGGTCGTTGGCGAGGATCCATCCGGCGACGAACAGCGCAGCCGCGCAGACCGCCAATCCGATTGGACCGAAGCTCCAATATAGAATGCCGCCCAGCGGCAAGCTGCCGAGCGATCCAACCGTGCCCGGTGCCTTGGGTGACATGCCGCAGCCGAACCAGCTGAGGATCATGTGTTTGAAAGTCGCTGCGCGTCCCTGATGCCAAGGCATGTCGCGCAGGATGGCGAGGGGATCGAAGTCCGGCGATGTCGGATCGGTTTGCGAGGGCTTCTGCTGATCAACCATGAAATCGTTTTCAAGCGTGTTGTTTCGGTCACATCGGGCGCGGCGCGCTAGCTAATGTATTGCATTATAAAATAGTTCTAAATCATTGAAATAACATAAAACATGCCGCGTTTACTTTATCTTTGAATTTGGCGAGTAGAAACGCCAAAATGTACGTTGTTACGGGATGTCCTCACGTGTTAGGTCCGCGACAAGGACCGACAGAGGCTCCGACAGACATCAGCGACGGTCACACGCAGACCGACGCTTCGTTACGGCCGGCAAATAACCATAAGCGCCAACGGCCGCGCAGAACAAGATTGTCAAACGGGGTAAGGGGATCGCGTGTTTTCCGGAAAGCATATTTCGAAATTCGATCCGCACGCGCGTGGCCTAAGCCGCGCTCAGAAAGCGTTGCAGCGTTTCTTCCCCGAACGGCAGCTGATTGTCCGCTCCGGCGAACGTATGCGCACCCTTCGTCTGTCGACCAATCGTCAGGCGGTGTTGGCGGGTATCGTGGTGGTCCTCGGCAGCTGGACGCTTCTTAGCTCCAGCCTGGTGATGAGCCACAGCGAACGCATCAGTGCCAAGAACACCGAAATCAAGGATGCGCGCGTGGGCTACGAGCAGCTGCTCGCCCAGGTGTCGATCTACAAGGAACGCGTCGTCGACCTGACCAAGGACCTTGAGACGAACTACAACCACTCGCTGGCGATGCTGGAGAAAGAGTCCGAACTGCTTGGCGCCAAGGCCAGCGCCGAGAGTAAGGACGTCAAGAAGACCGGTCTGGTCGCTAAGCTGAAGACCAAAGCCAAAGAGGCGACCGGGGGGCTGACGGAAAACAGCGACATCGACCTTGTGATGAGCAAGGCGAAGCTTGAGCGCGCGCACGCCGAGGAGCGTCGCAAGGACCTGATGTCCGAGCTGCATGAGCTCGAGGAATCCATGGTCGACGTCGTCGGCCATCATCAGCGCACGCCGTTCATCGCCGCCGACGGACTTGAACTCCGTCAGGTCGCGTTGGAGCGCGACCTCGCGGTCAAGGACCGCACCGCGCTGACTCAGCGCGTCACGACGCTGGAATCCCAAATCCGTGAGATGGAGAGCAATGATCTGCTGCTCTACCATCGCTTCTCGGAAATCGCGGAGACGAAGATCTCCGACATCGAGTCCTCGCTGGGTGTCACTGGCCTCGACGTCGATCTGATGCTGCGCCAGTCGAAGGGCCGTGGCGGCGCGGGTGGTCCGTTCATTCCGGTCAATCCGACTCCGGACAACGCGGCGCCGCTGGCGGAATCCCTCGACGGCCTCAACGCCCGTATGGACCGCCTGACCCAGCTGGAGAATCTCCTGGTTCGGCTGCCCATCAACGCCCCGGTGAAAAACTTTGAGATGAGTTCCGGTTTTGGTGTTCGAAATGACCCTTTTACCGGCGGGTTTGCTCAACATCTTGGGCTCGACCTGACGGCTGAATACAAGTCGTCGATCCTCAGTTCCGGCGAGGGCAAGGTGGTTTACGCCGGCTGGGACGGCAGCTATGGTCGCATGGTCGAAGTCGACCACGGCATGGGTCTCGTGACGCGGTACGGTCATATGAACCGTATTCTCGTAAAGGAAGGCGACCCGGTCGTGCGCGGTACCGTCCTCGGACAACTTGGGTGCAGCGGCCGGTGTTCCGGGCCGCACGTGCACTTCGAGGTGCTCGTAAATGGCAAGCCAGTGAACCCGTTGAAATTCCTGAAGGCCGGTAGTGATGTTTTCAAAGGCTAGCAGCGCACCGAGCCCGTCTCTCGACCCAAAAGTCGAATTGAACAAGTCGGTCCCGTCGATCGTCAGCGCCGATCTCAACATGGAAGGCAATCTTGTCTCCGGTGGCGAGATCCAGGTCGACGGTACGGTGCAAGGCGACATCCGCTGCAAGGTGCTGATCGTCGGCATCAAGGGCCAGATCACCGGCGAAGTGAATGCGCAGACCGTGCGCCTGCACGGCGCGATCAAGGGCACAGTGCGCGCCAAGAGCGTGTTTCTGGCGTCGACGGCGCGCATGAACGGCGACGTCGAGCACGAGAGCCTGGCCATCGAGCCGGGTGCCTACATGGAAGGCCACTGCAAGCGGATCACCGAGGCTAGCGTCACGCCGGTGATGGATTCCGTCCGTCCGCCGATTGGCGGCCGCCTCAGCAACGGCCTGTCCAAGACGGCGCTGGTCGCCGGCTAAAGGCTACCTCACAAGATCAACCAAATTGGCCTGGCACATTGTGCTGGGCCTTTTGCTTTTAGGGCTGTGACTGTTCGCTAGCCCGCCGGCTTCGCGCGCACGAGTTCTTTTTCGAGCGTGGCGCCGATAACGCGCGTCTGGTTCAGGCGTGCGCGGTAGATCATCACGTTCTCCATCACACGCTGCACGTAGGCCCGTGTTTCGGCGAAGGGGATCTGCTCGACCCAATCGACCGGATCGGTCTGGCCGTCACGCGGATCACCGAACGTGCGCGACCATTGGCGGGCGCGTCCGGGGCCGGCGTTATAGGCTGCGGCCGCCAGGATGTATGAGCCGTCAAAGCTTTCCACGAGGGATTCCAGGAAGGCTGAGCCGAGGCGCAGGTTGTAGGCGGGGTCGGACGTCAGCTTGCTCTGCACATAGTTGATCTTTTCGCGCTTGGCTAAACCCTTGGCCGTGGCAGGCATCAACTGCATGAGGCCAAGCGCGCCGACGACGCTCTGCGCGTTCGGATCGAAGTTGCTTTCCTGGCGCGCGATGCCGAGTACCAAAGCGCGCTCAGGCGTGGCCGGCACAGGATAATGCGGCACGGGGTAGCCATACGTAAGCAGCGGGATGCCGTCGCGCGCGGCTTCACGCGCGACCGATACGGCCCAGTCCGGGTGTCCGAGGCGGTCGGCTAACTGACCCGCGAGATGACGCTGCACCAAGTCGCCTGTGGAATCCGCCAGCGCCATGACAAAGGTGCGCAGGTAGTTCTTGTTGTGAATGTCCGCGAGCGCGCGCGTCGCCTGCGTGAGTTCGCGTTCCTCGAAGGCATTCTGATCGGCGACCGTCGGCGTCGGTTCGTCGGACAGCATCGGAATCGGATCTTCCTTCAGGCGGCTGAGCGCCAGCTGGCCGTAGTACGTGGTGACGTACGTCGCGCCCCGCCGGTACCAGTCGTTGGCGATATCGGCACGGCCGAGGAACTCCGCCGCGCGTCCAGTCCAGTAGGCGCCGCGTGCGACGTTGGCCGGCACCTGAACGGAATCGTAGACTTTCTCGAAGTGGACGAGGGCGGCTTCGCCGTCCTTGAGGAAGCGCAGCGCGATCCAACCCGCCATCCATTCGGCATCCGCGAGGCCGTTGGCGGCGTCGATCTCGCCGTGGTTTTTCACGATCGTATAAGCCTGACTGATCAGGCCATTGTTCAACGCATCGCGCGCCAGGATCTGGCGCTCCTTCCACATCAGGTCGGGACGGGTGCCGCGATCCGGGTGGTTCGGCAGCAGTTCGTGCGCCGCGTCGAGCTTGTCCTGCTTGCGGCGCCACTTGACGCGGTCGTAGATCAGGCCCGGGTCTTCCTGGTAGGCGGGCGGAACGGCGGCGATCAACGCGTCGATATTGCCGGCGGCCTTCATCAGTCCAATGCGCGCGCGGGCGATAGAGGCGGTGGTGGCGTCGACCCGCGCGATCTGGCGTTCCGCCAACACCGCCTCCTCGTCGTATAACAAGCGGTCCAGGCGTTCGCGTTCGTCTTCGGGCGTGATCACGGAGCCGAAGGCCTCGAGGAAGGCGCGTTCTGTGCCGCCACTAAAGGTGCTGGTGCGCCAGGCCGCTCGGGCAATTGGCACCGCCTCCGCGCCGCGGCCCATGATCTGAAGTGCGCGCGCATAGGCCGAACGTCCGCTGGCGGTCAGCGGCGGATGGGCGGCGAACCAATCGACCACGACCACCGGCACGGTGACGGTGATGTTTTCGTCCAGCGCTTCCTCGGCCCGCCGTTGGATTGTTTGCAGGCCCGGCCAGCCGGGATTGTTGGCGATGAAGGCGGTGCGTTCGCCGAAACCGACATGGTTTCCGGGCTCGCGGATGTATGCCCAGTCGATCATCTTATGCAGGATCGGCGTTTGGCTGCGCGATACGACGTCTTTCGCCCGTGACCACTGCCGCGCTTCGACGGCGCGCATGGCCTCGGTGAAGATGTCGCGATCCTTCTGGCTCATGGTGAAGGGTTCGCGGCGCGGAATGGGCGGCGCTTTGGCCGTCGCGGGCAACGGCTTTGCGGTGGGGCGCTTCGCCGGCGCCTTGGCGACGGCCTTGCCCTTCGGCGCGGCTTTCGCGGCGGCCTTGGGCTTCGCGGCCGCTTTTGTCTTGGGTGCGGCCTTCGCGGGCGCTGCCTTTTTAGCGGGGGCCTTTTTGGCCGGAACGGCCTTGGCCGGTGCTGCATCCTGCGCGCGCGCGACCGGCGGCGTGATACCCAGCAGGACGACCGCGAGCGCACAGGTCAGGACCCGGCGCCCAAAACTGAACGCGCGGACCCTGAATGCGAACGTGCCAGCGCCCCCTGGCTCGTGCATGGGATCGTGCATGGGCTCGTGCGGTTCCCGAACTGTCTCTCCGACAGCATCCTGCTACCGGCGCGTCACTTTCGGAAGGCCGAAGGTAAGCGCGTTCAATCTCTTAAGCCGAATGTATACACCCCGGCAAGCGTTCGCGGGCCCCCGGTTCTTGCGAGCGTCCTCCGGCGTGGTAATGTCCGGCCAACCACAGGTCAGGGGTGCGCTCGCGCGGGTACGCGGAGTGCGCGCCCATAAGTGCGCATCAGGAGATAGCTATGTTCCGCGGGTCGATTACCGCCCTCATCACGCCCTTCCGCAACGGGAAGGTCGACGAGAAGGCGTTCCAGGACTTCGTGGAATGGCAGATCCAGCAAGGCACTCATGGCCTTGTGCCCTGCGGCACCACCGGGGAATCCCCGACGTTGTCGCACGATGAACACATGCGGGTGGTCGAGCTCTGCGTCGAGGTCGCCAAGGGGCGGGTGCCGGTGATTGCCGGCACGGGCTCCAACTCCACCGCCGAGGCCATCGAACTCACGAAGCATGCGAAGCGAGCAGGAGCCGACGGCGCCTTGGTGGTGACGCCGTACTACAATAAGCCCACGCAGGAGGGCATGCTGCTGCACTTCCGGGCGATCGCCGACGCGGTCGATCTCCCGATTGTGATCTACAACATCCCCGCGCGCAGCGTTGTCGACATGAGCATCGCCACCATGGCGCAGCTCGCCAAGCATCCCAATATTGTCGGCGTGAAGGACGCGACGGCCGACTTGTTGCGCCCCGTGCGCACCCGTCTGGAGATCGGCCAGGAATTCGTTCAGCTTTCGGGCGAGGACGGCACCGCGGTGGCGTTCCTGGCGCAGGGCGGCGTCGGCTGCATCTCGGTCACCGCGAACATTGCGCCAGCCTTGTGCTCTCAGCTCCAGGACGCCTGGCAGCTGGAAAGCTACGAGGACGTATTCCGCATCCGCGATATCCTGACGCCGCTGAACGACGCCATGTTTATCGAAACAAATCCGGCGCCGGTGAAGTTCGCTGCCTATATGCTTGGCAAGTGCCAGCCCGATACGCGACTGCCGCTCGCGCCGTTATCCGTGAAGTCCCAGGCGCGGGTCGAGGAAGCGTTGCGCGCGGCCGGACTGCTGACCGACTAGACACAGGTTCATTATTCGATGGCGAAGGCCGCCCTCATCTCCCACGGGACCGTGGCGCAGAACCGCAAGGCGCGCCACGATTACGCTATCGAAGACACGATCGAGGGCGGTCTTGTGCTGACCGGCAGCGAAGTGAAATCGCTGCGCAAGGGTCGCTGCACGCTGACCGAAGCGTTCGCGCAGCCGGAAGCCGACGGCCTCTATCTCGTCAACATGCACATTCCGGCCTACGAAGGCGCGAGCCACTTCCAGCACGAAGAGACGCGTAAGCGCAAAATCCTGCTGCACAGGAAGGAACTGGACCGCTTGTCGGCGGCTATTTCCCGCAAGGGAATGACATTGGTGCCGCTCAGCATCTTCTTCAATCCGCGCGGCTTCGCGAAGGTGTCTCTCGGTCTCGCCAAGGGTAAGACCAACATCGACCGGCGCGACGACATCAAGAAGCGCGAGTGGCAACGTGACCAAGCGCGCATCATGCGCGCCCGCGGATAGCGGCGATGACGGACGAGCCTAATCCCAAGATGGAAAAGCTCGCCCGCACCAAGGAACAATGGGCGCGGGACGGGCGTGCGCTGACCGGCGTGAGCGCCGATCCGGCAAAGGTGCGCCTGCCGCCCGGCCAGCGTCTCACGAAAGACTTCCCTGTCCTCGATCTCGGCGTTCAGCCAAATCTCGCGCAAGCCGACTGGACTCTGACGGTCGCGGGGCAGGTGGGGCATCCGCTCAAGTGGACCTGGGCCGACTTCATGGCGCAGCCGCAAGTGACGCTCACCAACGACATCCATTGTGTGACGACCTGGTCGCGCTACGACAATGCCTGGTCGGGCGTATCGATGCGGCATCTGCTCGAAATGGCGAAGCCGTTCGAGAAAGCCAAGTACGTCATGCTGCGCGGCTATGACGGTTATTCGACCAACCTGCCGCTGGCCGATATCGACCGCGACGATGTGCTGATTGCCCACACCTGGCAGAATGCGCCGCTGGCGCGCGAACACGGCGGGCCGGCGCGCCTTGTCGTGCCGCACCTCTACTTCTGGAAAAGCGCGAAGTGGCTGCGCCACATCACGTTCATGGAAAAGGATCAGCCCGGCTATTGGGAAGCGCGCGGTTACCACATGCGCGGCGACCCCTGGACCGAAGAACGCTACGACTGATCGCATGACCGCGGGGGGCGACACACAGACGATTGCCTACGGCGATTTCCAGACCCCCGACGATCTGGCGCGCGCGGCGACCGCGCTTCTCCGTCAGATCGGAATCGCACCCGCCACGGTCATCGAACCCAGCTGCGGCAAGGGCGCGTTCCTCGCCGCGGCGGCAGGCACCTTCCGGACCGCGCGTCTGCTGGGCGCCGACATCAACGCCGGCTACATCGACATCGCGCGTGGTCGCGTTCCGCAGGCAGAGCTTAGGGTCGCGGACTTCTTCGAGATGCCGTGGGCTGAAGCGCTTGGATCGTTGCCGCAGCCGTGGCTGATCCTCGGCAATCCGCCCTGGGTCACCGTGTCCGGCCTTGGCGCAATTGGTTCTGCCAATGCACCCGCGCGGCAGAATGCGGAAGGCTGGCGCGGCATTGACGCCATCACAGGGCGCAGCAACTTCGACATTTCCGAATGGATGCTCCGCGAATATCTCGGCTGGCTCGACGGCCAACGCGGCGCGATCGCCGTGCTGTGCAAGACGATGGTCGCGCGCAAAGTGCTGACCGCCGCCTGGAAGATCGGTGCGCCGATCGCGCGCGCACGGCTCTATCGCATCGATGCCGCCGCGCATTTCGACGCGGCGGTCGATGCGGGTTTGCTGGTGATCGAGGCGGCGGGCCGCGCCGACGCTACCGTGTGCGAAGTGTTCGATGACTTCGCCGCCGAACGACCGCGCAGCGCTTTCGGCCTCGTCGACGGACTCGCTGTCGCGGATGTCGCCGCCTTCATGCGGAATCGCGAACTGTTCACGGCGGATATCGAAGACCGTTGGCGTTCGGGCATCAAGCACGACTGTTCCGCCGTGATGGAACTGCGGCGCAGCAAGGACGGCTTTGTGAACGGTCTCGGCGAACAGATCGCCCTTGAGCCCAAGCTTGTGTTTCCGTTGCTCAAAAGCGCCGATCTGGCGAACGGACGTTTCGACACGGGCCGCGTGATGCTCGTGCCGCAGATGACGGTTTGCGAAGACACCGCCCAGCTCGCGCAGACCGCGCCGGTGACCTGGGAATATCTCACGCGTCACGCGCCGCGCATGGCGGCGCGCAAGAGTTCGATCTATCGCGATAAGCCGGCGTTCTCGATCTTCGGCGTCGGGTCTTACAGCTTCACTCCGTGGAAGGTCGCGATCTCCGGCCTCTATAAGCGGCTGACGTTCACCGCGATCGGACCCATCGAAGGGCGTCCGGTTGTGTTCGACGACACGGTCTCGTTTCTGGCTTGCGCATCGGAAGACGAGGCACGACACATCGCGGACCTGCTGAACGCGCCGCGCGCCCAGGAATTCCTCAATGCGATGATCTTCTGGACCGACAAGCGGCCAATCACGACCGGCTTGTTGCGGCGGCTGAGCCTGAAGACGTTGCGGACAACGACCTAAACGCCGCCCTTCGCGGCTGTGAATTCGTTGCGCAACGCCTGCGCGCCCGCCAGCATGAACGAATGCTCGGAGCCGAGCAGGAAGAAGCTCGCCCCTTCCTTGATCCACATGCCGCACTCGGACGTGAAGGGCGTGTACATGCCCACCGCGCGGCCGCGTTTGGCGGCGGTGTTACAGACCTTGCGCACGGCCTCGACCACCGCCGGGTGATCGGGGCTGTCGTAGCCGAGGGAGACGGTCAGATCCATGCGGCCGATGAACAGGCCGTCGACACCATCAACAGCCGCGATCTCATCGACGTTCTCAAGGGCTGCCGCATCTTCGATCTGAACGATCACCGCGGTCGACGCGGCGCTGTCGCGCAAGTGATCGGCCATCGACTTATGCCCGTAGACGCCGGCGCGCGAAGCGCCCGCGAACCCGCGTCCGCCGTTTCCGTAGTGCGCGGCTTTCACCATCGCCGCGGCGTCTTTTGCCGTGATGACATGCGGGATCAGGACCCCGCTGGCGCCGCAATCGAGCGCGTTGAGGATGTTCTCCGGCGATGCGCTCGGCGGGCGCACGATGCAGGGCAGGTTGACCGAACGGAACGCGAGCAGGCAGGCGTCGATGTCGCGCCGATCGAACGGCGAATGCTCGGCATCCAAGCAGACCATGTCCAGCCCGCTCTGGCCCAGCACTTCGCACAACGCCGGCGAAGGGGTCTTGAAGAAGGTGCCCAGCAGCGTCTCGCGCTTGCGTAGGCGTTCACGGAACGACGTCATTGTTACCTCCTTCATCCGACTGCTTTGACCAGTTTCCCGACAACGTCGTGGAACATGGCTTCGGTCAGTACGCGCGTGTTCACGTTGTAGCGCGAGCAATGATAGCTATCGACGAGCAGCACGCCCTCTTGCACCTCGTGCATCGCGCCGTGTCCGAAGGGTGCCGAGGTCTTGCGGACCCCGAGTGTGTTGAGCACGGCGTCATGCGCGATGCGGCCAAGCGCCAGGATCGCCTTGAGGTTCGCAAGCGCGGCGATCTCCGCGGCCAGGAAGTTGCGGCAGGTGCGCTGTTCCAGCGGCGTCGGCTTGTTTTCCGGCGGCACGCAGCGCACGGCATTGGTGATCCGGCAGTCGACGAGTTCGATATCGCCCGGCGTCGCCTTATAGACGCCGCGCGCGAGGCCGAACTTGATCAGGGTTGGATAAAGCAGGTCGCCCGCGTAATCGCCGGTGAACGGCCGGCCCGTGCGGTTTGCACCCTGAAGACCGGGAGCGAGTCCGACGACTAAAATCCGCGCGCTGTCATGTCCGAACGGCGGCACCGCGCCGTTGAACCAGTCCGGATGTTTGGCGCGATTGTCGGCGCGAAACCCAACAAGGCGCGGGCAAAGACGGCAGTCCGGTCGCGGACCTGCCAGGGGATCGTCGTTCATCAGGCGTGAGCGGGGGCAGGAGTTGTGGCGTGATGCGCCTCTTTGCCGTTCCCGCGCGCGATCACCGACTGCAGGTCGGCGAGGTCGATGAAATTGTCGGCGGCGCGGCGCAGTTCGTCGGCAACCATGGCGGGCTGGGTTTTGATGGTGGACACCACCGAGACCCGCACGCCTTTGCGCTGGGTGGCCTCGACCAGCTTGCGGAAGTCGCCGTCGCCGGAGAACAGCACGACATGGTTCACGTGGGCGGCCATCTCCAGCATGTCGATCGTCAGTTCGATATCCATATTGCTGCGCACACGGCGGCGGCCGGCTTGGTCGGTGTATTCCTTGGCGGGCTTGGTCACCATGGTGAACCCGTTATAGTCGAGCCAGTCTACCAGAGGGCGAATGGGCGAATAATCCTGCTCCTCGACCAGCGCGGTATAATAGAACGCGCGGAGCAACTGGCCCTTCGCGGCGAAAAGGTTCAACAGGCGTTTGTAATCAATGTCGAAGCCGAGAGCCTTAGCCGTCCCGTACAGGTTCGCGCCGTCGACAAAGAGGGCAAGCCGCTCCTGCGGGCAAAAGATCATTTCTGAAATTCTCCGAATAAGTCAGGCAATGCGTTATCGAAATATAGGTGAGCGTCACGTAAGCCGGAAAAGCCGGCGCGATCATTCCCGCGACGGTAGTCAATCACCGGATTGCCCGCAAGCAGACGAGGCGAAGCTGTGATCCTCATTGGACTGGGTGCCAACTTGCCGGGGGACTTCGGGCCGCCGCGCGCCACCCTCGAAGCCGTGCTGCGCGCTTTTCCCAAGGTCGGTATCGAATTGGTGCAGCTCTCGCGGTGGTACGAAAGCGAGCCGCAGCCCCCCT
The DNA here is from genome assembly GCA_947476695.1 of Rhodospirillaceae bacterium. Lineage (GTDB taxonomy): Bacteria > Pseudomonadota > Alphaproteobacteria > Rhodospirillales > Rhodospirillaceae > SCTM01. The sequence continues at coordinate 57,086 of CANJRD010000003.1, read as the reverse complement.
CGGACCAGCCCTGGTACGCCAACGCCGTGGCCGACGTGGCCACGACCCTGCGTCCGGCGGCCTTGCTGGAAGAACTCCATGCGCTGGAGGCCGAGTTTGGCCGGGTCAGGGAGGCGCCGAACGCCGCCCGGACCGTCGATTTGGACCTGCTGGCCTATGGCGACGAGGTTCAACCGGGCCCATCCCTGATCCTGCCCCATCCCCGGCTCCAAGACCGGGCCTTCGTCCTCGAACCCCTGGTCGACCTAGCCCCGGAATGGCGCCATCCGGTCTTGGGCCGGACGGCCCGCCAGCTCCTGGACGCCTTACCCCCGGGGCAGGGTATCCGGGTCGTGGCGTAACGGGCTGCGCGGTTCCTGGCGCCAATGGCCGCTTTGCGGCCGCATTCTCCTTGAGTCTCTGTGGCCGAGCGGATACATAAGCCCCATCCATTGGTCCAATGCGCGTTGTCCACCGGCTAAGTCATTGACCGGGCGGGGAATCCCGCGCACTGTTGAAAAAACGAGGCGAGTACCCCCATGGCACGTGTCACAGTCGAAGATTGCGTTGAGCGGGTCCCGAACCGGTTCGAGTTGGTGATGCTGGCATCCCAGCGGTCGCGCGAGATTTCCGCCGGCGCTGAGCCGAAGATTGAACGCGACAACGACAAGAACCCGGTCGTCGCCCTGCGCGAGATCGCCGACGAGAAGGTTCTGCCGATCGATCTGCATACCTCGCTGGTCCAGAGCCTCCAGCGTCACGTCGAAGTGGACGAGCCGGAAGAAGACGGCTTCGACGCTATGGCAAGCAACCCGGAATTCGCGGGCATTGCCGGCCAGATGAGCGAGCAGATGGCCGCCGCCGCCGGCATGGGCATCGAAGACACCGACGAAGACGAAGGCACCCCCGGCGCAACAGCGGCCCATCCGAATGTTTCCTACGAGGACGTCGACGACTCAGCCGACAAGGCCTAAGTCGCGCGTCTGTCCGTCCCGCCGGGGCTGTGGACGGACGGCGTCCAATTTTCGCGCCCGTAGTTCGCCGTCGTCCGCGGGCTTGACCCGAGGACCCAGAGCAATCAGGCCCGGTCTGTGTTTTTTTACCCTGGATGCTCGGGCCAAGCCCGAGCATGACCATGGATTAGAAGGCGCACCCTCATGATGCGCCAATTCGAACTTGTCGAGCGCGTGAAGTCCTACGATCCAGATGCGGACGAGGACATGCTGAACCGTGCCTATGTGTATGCCATGCGCATGCATGGATCGCAGAAGCGCGCTTCAGGCGATCCGTATTTCTCACATCCCATCGAGGTGGCCGGCATCTTGACCGGCTACAAGCTCGACACGGCCTCCATTGTGACCGCGCTGCTCCACGACATCGTGGAAGACACGCACGCGAGCCTGGACGACGTGCGCAAGCTGTTCGGCGAGGAGGTCGCCCGGCTGGTCGACGGCGTGACCAAGCTCGCGCGCATCCAAATCCAGAACATCGAGACCAAGCAGGCCGAGAACTTCCGCAAGTTCGTTCTGGCGATGTCGGAAGACATCCGCGTGTTGCTGGTGAAGCTGGCCGACCGTCTGCACAACATGCGGACGCTGCATTTCATCAAAGACCCGGCCAAGCGGCGCACCATCGCCATGGAGACGATGGAAATCTATGCGCCGCTCGCCGAACGCATCGGCATGCAGGAAGTGAAGACCGAGCTGGAAGACCTGGCCTTCTCCGAGCTGCACGGAGAGGCGCGCACCTCGATCATGACGCGGCTGAAGTTCCTCGAGCTTCACGGCGGCGATCTTGTCGTCAAGATCATGGACGAGCTCGATCAGAACATCCGTAAAGCCGGTGTGCTGGGTTACATCTCAGGCCGCGAGAAAACGCCGTACTCCATTTGGCGCAAGATGCAGGTGAAGGACGTCAGCTTCGAGCAGCTGGCCGATATCATGGCGTTCCGTGTGATGGTGGACACGGTGGAGGACTGCTATCGCGTGCTGGGCATTATCCACTCGGCCTATCCGATGGTGCCGGGCAAGTTCAAAGATTATCTCTCGACGCCCAAGCGCAACGGCTATCGGTCGATCCACACGACCATCATCGGCCCGCAGCGCCATCGCATTGAAATTCAGATTCGCACGCATCAGATGCACGAGATCGCCGAACTCGGCGTGGCGGCGCATTGGCGCTACAAGACCGCCGACCTGTTCGCCGAAGGCGCGCGGGCGGTTGAAGGTCGCCAATACTCGTGGTTGCGCGAATTGCTCGACATCCTTGAGCACGCGCAGAATCCTCAGGAATTCCTTGAGCATACGAAGCTCGAGATGTTCCACGACCAGGTGTTCTGTTTCACGCCGAAGGGCGACCTGATCGCGCTGCCGCGCGGCGCGTCATTGGTGGATTTTGCCTACGCGGTTCATACCGAAGTCGGCAACACCTGCGTCGGCGCCAAGGTCAATGGCCGCATCGTTCCCTTGCGCACGCGGCTTGAGAACGGCGATCAGGTGGAGATCGTGACATCGTCGGCGCAGAAGCCGGCGCCGGAATGGGAAGGCTTCGTCGTCACCGGTAAGGCGCGCGCGCATATCCGCCGCCGCTTCCGTACGGAAGCCCGCACCGAATACGTTAAGCTCGGTCGCGAGATTCTCGAAAAGACTTTTGCGAAGGAAGGCTATGAACTCACCGAGAAGGGGCTCTCGGCCGCTGCCGACAAACTCGACGCCGACACCAACGAGGATTTAATCGCGCGCGTGGGCGAGGGGCGCCTCGTCGGCCGCGAGGTGCTCATCGCGGTTTATCCCGGCGCGCGCACGGCAGGCGACGATAAAGTCGTCAATCTCAATCAGGCGCGTCTGCGTCATTCGGCCGAAGCCTCGGAGGCGATCCCGATCAAAGGTCTCACCGCCGGCATGGCCATGCATCTCTCGGATTGTTGTCATCCGTTGCCCGGTGACCGCATCGTTGGGATCGCCACGGAAGGCAAAGGTGTCGAGGTTCACACGATCGATTGCGAACAGCTCGAAGCCTTTACCGATACGCCCGACCGTTGGCTCGATCTCGCCTGGGATCTAGACCGCGCCAAGGAAGCCCATGTCGGGCGGATCAATCTGGTCGTCGAGAATGCGCAAGGTGCGCTCGGTGCGCTGGCGACGGTCATCGCGCGCAACAGCGGAAACATCACGAACTTGAAGTTCACCAAGCGCTCGGCCGAGTTCTTTGAAATCGCGGTCGACATCGAAGTGCTGGGCGTGAAGCACCTGACCAACATCATCGCGGCCTTGCGCGCGACGCCGGCCATCAACTCGGTTGAACGCGCGCGCGGCTAGGGTAGTCGATTGCTTCGGTACTGAAGGCCGACCACAGAGGGGAAATCGCTCATGAGCGCAGGAAAACTCACGGGTTGCGCTGTTGCGGCGCTGATTGCCTTTGGTCCGCCCGCATTCGCTGCCGACGCGTCGCCGACGGCGCAGGACGCGAAGGCTTTTGTGGCCCGTGCCGAGGCCGCGCAGGACAAGATGAGCGAATACCGCGCCCGCGTCGGCTGGGTGCAGAACACTTATCTCACCGACGACACCAACTGGCTTGCGGCCAAGGCCAATGCGGAAGGCACCGACATGCAGGTGTCGGACGCGAAAGAGGCGGCGAAGTTCGACCGCGTGCAGGTCGATCCCGTGACGCGCCGGAAACTCGAACTTCTCAAACGCGCCATCGTCATTCCGGCGTCCGCGCGCGTGGGCGCGTCGCAGGAGGTCGCCGACCTTCAGACGCGTCTCGACGACGCCTATTCGACCGCCAAGCTCGAACACAACGGCAAGAAGCTGACGTTGGACGAGATGGAGGACATGTTCCGAACCTTGCGCGATCCCAACGAGACGCGCGCGTTATGGGAAGGTTGGCGCCGCGTGTCCGGCGTCAAGATGGTCAAGGACTACGGCCGCATGGTCGAACTCGCGAACGAAGGATCGCGCGAGCTTGGCTACAAGGATACCGGCGCGCTGTGGCGCTCCTGGTACGATATGAACCCGGATGACTTTGCGGCCAAGACAGACGCGCTGTGGACTCAGGTCGCGCCGCTGTACGACAAGCTGCATTGCTATGTGCGCGACAAGTTGAACGAGCGCTACGGCGATGCGGTGCAGCCCAAGACAGGCGGCATCCGTGCCGACCTGCTCGGGAACATGTGGGGCCAGGAGTGGGGCAACGTCTACGATATCGTCGCTCCGAAGAACGTCGGCATGGGCTACGACCTGACCACGGCGTTGGTGGGTCATAAGTATGACCCGATGAAGATCGTGCATACGGCTGACGATTGGTACCAATCCCTCGGCTTCAAGCCGCTGCCGCAATCGTTCTGGGATCGCTCGATGTTCTTGCGCCCCGCGGATCGCGAAGTGGTCTGCCATGCCTCCGCGTGGGATATCGACAATCTGGACGACGTCCGTGTGAAGGCTTGCTTCACGGTGACGGCGGATGATTTCTTCACCGCGCATCATGAACTCGGTCACAACTTCTACCAGCGCGCCTATGGGGTGCAGCCGTTTCTGTTCCGCGACGGGGCGAACGACGGGTTTCATGAAGCCATCGGCGATCTCGCCGGGCTGAACGCGCTGACGCCGTCCTACCTCAAGCAGATCGGGCTGATCGATGAGGTGCCGGGCGCGGACTCCGAGATTCCGTATCTGCTCAAGATGGCGCTCGACAAGGTGGCAATCCTGCCGTGGACTCTGTTGGTCGACAAATGGCGCTGGGGCGTGTTCTCGGGCGAGATCGACGCCGCGCACTACAACAGCGCGTGGTGGGACCTTGTGACGAAATACCAGGGACTAGTGCCGCCGGGTCCGCGTCCGGCGGACGCCTTCGATCCCGGCGCGAAGTTCCACATCGCCAACAACACGCCGTACATGCGCTATTTCTTGGCGACGATTTACGAATTCCAGTTCTATCGCGCGGCGTGCCGCATTGCCGGTCAAAAGGGCCCGCTCAATCGCTGCTCGGTCTACGGCAACAAGAAGGTTGGCGAGCGCCTGAACGCCATGCTCACGATGGGTCAGTCGAAGCCCTGGCCGGAAGCGATGGCCGCCTTCTCCGGTGAGAAGGACATCGACGCGTCCGCCATCGCCGAGTATTTCGCGCCGCTGGCGAAATGGCTCGACCAGCAGAACAAAGGCCAGAACTGCGCACGCTGAACCTTACGCGTGATTCGCGGTCATGCGCGCCGCGAGCGCCGCGGCGATCAAGACCATGATCGTCGCGAGAATGTAAGGTGTGCCTGGCAAGTGCAGGCCGCCGGGTTGGCTGATCCCGAACGCGAAGGTCTGCGTCATCAGGATGGGGCCGATCAGGCCGCCGATGCCGCTGACGCTTGAGAGCGCGCCCTGTAGGCGACCCTGTTCGGAGGGCCCGAGGCATTTGGTCATGATCGCCTGCATGGCGGGGTTTCCCATGCCCCACATGGCGATGAAGGGCACCCCGGCGATGAACATGAGTCCGCTCGTCGCAGTCGCGTAGACGAAGAAGCCGAACGCTCCCATCACCATCGCGAACAGCATGACCTTGCGTTCTCCCAGTTTCTTCACCAATCGCCCGGTGAGCAAAGCGGAGACCAGCATCTGCGAGATGCCGACGACGGCAAGCAAGCCACCGACCTCAGAGGGCGTCCAGCCATAGCGATAGTCGGTGTAGATCACCGTCAGGCTGGGCAGGGCATCGTGGGCGATGCGCTGAAGGAACGCCGCAATCGCCAACGCCATCAGGATGTGATGCGAGTTGAGTAACTTCAGCGAGCCCAGCGGGTTGGCCTTGCGCCAATCGAAACGCGCGCGATTGGCGCGGGGCAGGGATTCCGGCAACACGAACAACCCATAGATTCCATTGGCGAGGCTGAAGCCGCTCGCCACCCAGAACGGCAGGCGCAGATCCACATCGCCGAGGAACCCGCCGATCGCCGGCCCGATCACGAAGCCCAGCCCGAAGGCCGCCCCCAGCATGCCGTACCTGCCGGCGCGTTGTTCCGGCGGCGTGACGTCGGCGATGTAGGCGCTGGCGGTGGAGATCGTGGCGGCGGTGATGCCGGAGATCAGCCGGCCGAGCAGCAACCATTCGACCGACGGCGCTAGCGCCATGACGAGATAGTCGCAGCCCAGACCCAGGTTCGACAGGATGATCACCGGCCGGCGGCCGAAACGATCCGCCAGTCCGCCCATTACGGGCGAGAAGAAGAACTGCATCGCCGCCCAGCCGAAGCCGAAGATGCCGATGATCTGTGCGGCGTTGCCGTAGTTGCCGCCCTGGAAAACGGTGATGAGCTTCGGCAGCACCGGAATGACGATCCCGAGCGCCAACATATCGAGCATCACAGTGACGAAGATGAAGGCGAACGCCGCGCGTCCTGGCGGCGCGGGGCTCTGCATCGACGGTACCGCGTCCGACATTCTATCGCACCGTAGCGTTCGCCGGCGGTGTCTCGCTTTGCGCGGGCTGGCGCAATTCGCCGTCGTACGCGCCGCTCAGGAAGGCCGTGATGTCGCGCACAGCGTCCTTGGGGTGCTCGAGGTATGGGTAGTGGCCGGCGTCCTTGTAAACCTTCGTCATGTTCGGCGCGTTCGTCAGCGACCGCTCGAAAACCGCGAGGTCTTCGATCGGCACCTGCACGTCGGTCGCGCCCCAGATCAGCAACACCGGCACGCGCACCTTCGGCAGATAGCTCTGCGCGTCGTCGCCGGCCGCGCCCACCTTGGCGAGCTTGATCTCACTGGCCAGGCCGGCGCGACGGTTCATGTCGTAGTTCTGCCGGATGAACGCTTCGGTCGGCGGCACCGCGCCATAATCGCGGCGGGTCGTGCCCGCGAAAGCGCTATACGGCGCGAAGAACGCCTTCACCGCGTTCGGGGGCGCGGGCCGCTTCGCCGGATCGTGCGGCGCGCCGGCGCTGTTCATCATGACGATCCGCTCGACCCGTTCGGGATGCGAGTCCGCGATGCGATAGGCGATGCGGCCGCCGCCGCCATTGGTGACAAAAGCGCAGCGCGGTGCGCCGAGACGATCCATCATCGTCTCGATGATGTGCGGATTGCGCCCCGCGGAGTAGTCGCCCTTGGGATCGGGGCTGGTGAGTCCCATGGTCAGCGTGTCGATGCGGATCAGACGGAAGGTCTTCTTCAGGTCGTCGACGATCGGGTCCCAGATGCGCAAGTTCGTGTTGACCCCTTGCAGCATGACCACGCAGGGCAGGTCCTTCGCGCCGTCCTCGGCATAGTGAACCTGCACCCCGTCGATATCGGCGAACTGCGAGTTGGGAAGCTTATACTTCGCGCTCAGTTCGGGAATGGTGAGGGGACGCGCCTCCCAGCGCGTGTATCCGACGAAAAGCGCCGCGACGGCGACGACACCGACAACAACCTTTAGCGCGCTCATTGCTTCTGCTCATCCCCTTGATGTGCGCCGCTCAGGAATTCGAGGATGTCGCGTGTCACATCCTTCGGGAATTCAATAAACGGATAGTGTCCCGCAAAATTGTAGAGACGCGTCGTGCTGGGCGCGGACGTCAGCCACGCAGCGAAGCTTTCCGCATCCATGCTCGGCGTCGTCGTGTCGCCCGTGCCCCAGAGCAACAGTGTCGGGGCCGTGATTTTGGGCAGTACCGCTTCCGCGTCATCGCCCCCGGCATGCGCGGCGTCCGCTAACCGTTGCTCGTCTTCAAGACCGGCGCGACGGTTCATGTCATAGGTCATCTGAAGGAGCTCACGCGTCGGCGGTATCGCCCCGAACGATTCATAGAAGCGGTCGGTCCAGGCGTTCTTCGCGCTGAACAGCCCCACGAGCCGCCTGAACTTCGCGACCTGGCGTTTCGGGGCAGGTACCGGATGCGGCGCCCCCTCGCTGGCGATGAGGACCAACTTGTCGACCTGCGCGGGGTGCGCGGCGGCATAGCGATACGCGATCCGCCCGCCGCCGCCGTTGCCGATAAATGTACAGCGCGTCAGGCCGAGGCGTTGCATGAACGTCTCGAGGATGCGCGTATCGTGGCCCGCCGAATAGTCGCCCTGGGGATCTGGCGCGGTCAGGCCTTGCGTCAGGGTGTCGATGCGCAGGATGTGGAACTGAGGTTGCAGCCGGCTGACGAGGTCGTCCCACAGGCGCAGGTTCATGGTCGCGCCTTGCGCCAGCACCAGGCACGGCAGGTCCTTGGCGCCATTTTCCGCAAAATGAACCTTCAAGCCGTCGATCTCCGTGAACTGCGAGTTCGGGAGCTTATAGATGGCTGTTAGTTCGGCGAGGGTGAGGGGACGTTGCGTCCAGCGGGCGTACCCGATTCCGCCGGTCAGCGCCGCGATGACCACGGCGGCTGCAAGTATTTTCCTGCCGTTCATGTGGTTCGCTCGACGCCTCCGCGTGGCTCCGCGCCCCTGGAATCGACCCCCCGTCGATTCACGTGTACACGACGTGATAGCATGTTAGACACCGAGCCCTCATGCCGTTTCGCCGTCGCGTACCCCTGACCTGGAAAGCCCGCCTGCGGGACCTGATCTGGCCCCGTCTGGGCCTGCGTCGGCTGATGCGCCTGTACTGGTACCGGCTGCATCGTTTGTCGGACACGCCCGGCAATATCGCGGCAGGGTTTGGCTGGGGCCTCGGCGTCTCGGTGAACCCAATCGTCGGCTCGCATATCATCCTCGGCATTATCGGGGCCAAGTTGACCCGGTCCAACCCGCTGGCGGCCGCGATTGCCACCTTCGCCGTCAATCCCTGGACCGCGCCGCCAATCTGGTTCGCGACCTACCACGTCGGTCGATTCATGGAAGGCCGGTCGACGCACGATGACGACACGCCGGGTTTCCTCCAGGTTGTTGACGGCTTGTTCGCCGCGCTCGTCGAATTCAACATTACGGAGTTCCTGGATCGGGCATGGCCGGTATTCCGGCCGATGCTCCTGGGTAGCATCCCGCTCGGCATCGTCCTCGGCTTTGCCGGCTACCTTCTGGTCAAGCCGGCCATCGCGAAGCTCCAGGCCGGGCGGCATCGGCTGGCAAAGACCCCGCTGCCCCACAGTCACGCAGAGCAGACGTCCCACATCGGCCATTGACCTTGGCCCGCCCCATCGCCCAGTGTCCGGGCGCTATGGAAAAGGTGACCAAGTCCACACCCCGGCTGCGGCTGGGCGTCAACATCGATCACGTCGCGACCGTTCGGAACGCGCGCGGCGGCATTCATCCCGATCCGGTGCGCGCCGCCCTCCAAGCGGCGGCGGCCGGTGCCGACGGCATTACCGCCCATCTGCGCGAAGACCGCCGCCACATCACCGACGACGACATCGCCCGGCTGATGGGGGCCTTGAGCATCCCGCTCAATCTCGAAATGGCGGCCACGCCCGAGATGCTGGACATCGCCCTGCGCCATAAGCCGCACGCGGCCTGCATCGTTCCGGAGAAGCGCGCGGAGCGCACGACCGAAGGCGGCCTGGATGCGGCCGGAGGGCATAACCATCTGGCGCCGATGGTGCGCCAGCTCAAAGACGCCGGCATCCGTGTGTCGCTGTTCATCGAGGCGGAAAAGCGCCAGCTGGACGCGGCCGAAAGTCTTGGCGCGCCCGTGATCGAACTGCACACCGGCAGTTACTGCGAGGCGCCGGTTGGACCGGAGCGCGACCGTCTGCTCGGGCGCCTTCGGGAAGCGGCGGCGCAGGCCGAACGCCTCGGCCTGGAATGCCACGCCGGTCACGGCATCGGCTTCGATACCGTCAAACCCATCGCCGCCATCCCCAATATCCGCGAGCTCAACATCGGCCACTTCCTGGTGGGCGAGGCGATCTTCGTCGGCTTCGAAGCCGCGATCCGCCGCATGCGTGAGCTGATGGATGAGGCCCAATGATCATCGGGCTCGGCAGCGACCTGATCGACATCCGCCGGATCGAGAAGACGCTCGCGCGGTTCGGCGACCGTTTCATCGATCGCATCTTCACGCCGCTCGAGCGCGCCAAGGCCGAGCGCCGCCGGGGGGCCGGCAACGCCTATGCCTCGACCTACGCCAAGCGCTACGCCGCCAAAGAGGCGGCGGCCAAGGCCTTGGGGACGGGGTTCCGGGACGGCGTCTTCTGGCGCGACCTCGGCGTGGTGAACACACCCAGCGGCAAGCCGACCGTCGTCATGACCGGCGGGGCGGCCGAGCGGCTGAAAGCTTTGACGCCGCCCGGGATGACCGCCCAGGTCGACCTCAGCCTGACCGACGAATACCCAATGGCACAGGCCATTGTGATCATATCCGCGGTTCCGGCCTCGTCCTGATTGGCCCAGGGCGATTGGCCAAGAGTTGACTTTGACGGGTCGGACTGGCTTGATCGGCCAAAGTTAACCCTGCGCCGCAGGGTTGGGCAGCTAAGCCCCTCATAATCCTATCGGTTGTTCATGGCTCTTCCCGGCTCGACGACGATGACGACGCCCTCGAAACGGCAGGAGGGCTTCTGGGAAACCGTGCGCACGGTCGTTTACGCGATCCTGGTCGCGCTGGTGATCCGCACCCTGATGTTCGAGCCGTTCAACATCCCGTCCGGGTCGATGATCCCGACGCTTCTGGTCGGCGACTACCTGTTCGTCTCGAAGTTCTCCTATGGCTACAGCAAGCACTCGTTCCCGTTCAGCATCATGCCGATCGAAGGCCGTATCTTCGAGAGCACGCCCCAGCGGGGTGACGTGGTGGTCTTCAAGCTGCCGCGGGATAACAAGACCGACTACATCAAGCGCGTCATCGGCCTCCCGGGTGACACGGTGCAGATGCAGGACGGGCGTTTGTTCATCAACGGGACCTTAGTGGAACGCGAACGCGTCGACGATTTCGTGTATCGCGATAACACCACCGGCAGCCTGTTGCGGTCCTTGCAGTACAAGGAGCACCTGCCCGGTGGGAAGGTCCACCCGATCCTCGAGGACGGCGACAATCGCCGCTTCGACAACACCTCCGAATTTAAGGTCCCCGAAGGCCACGTCTTCATGATGGGCGACAACCGCGATCACTCGCTCGACAGCCGCAGCGATGTGGGTTTCGTGCCCGCGGAGAACCTTGTGGGCCGGGCCGAGTTCCTGTTCTTCTCGACCGACGGCACATCCGCAACTTGGCAGGTGTGGCGTTGGCCGCTCGCCACCCGATTCAGCCGTTTCTTCACTGGCATCAACTAAAAGTGAGCCGTCGTAAGCGCCAGGCCCCAACGGAGATCCCAACCGACCTCGCCGCTTTGGAACGAGAGTTGGGCTACACTTTCGCTGACCCTGGTTTACTGGAACGCGCGTTGACCCATCGCAGCGCGCTTGGCCAACGCGGTCCCGCCGGCGAGGCGCCGCCCGCAGGCCGTTCCAATGAACGTCTCGAATTCCTGGGCGATCGTGTGCTCGGCATGGTGATCGCGGAGCGGTTGTTGCAGACATTCCCAAACGAAGCGGAAGGCGAACTCGCGCCGCGTTACGCCGCGCTGGTCAGCGCGCCGTCGTTGGCGCGGGTCGCGGCCAAGTGCAATCTCGCCACGCATATCCATACGTCGCAGGCGCAACGCGCCGACGCCACCGACACGGCTGTGCTCGCCGATGCCTGCGAAGCCATCATCGGGGCGCTGTATCTCGACGGCGGCTTGGAAGCGGCGGACGCCTTTATCGGCGCCCATTGGGATACGGTGATGCGCGCCGATATCGCGCCGCCGAAAGACCCCAAGACTGCGCTGCAGGAATGGGCGCAAGGGCGCGGCCTGCCGCTGCCCAGCTATCGCGTTGTCGCCTCCGAAGGGCCGCCGCATGCGCCGGCCTTTGTGATGGGGGTCACTGTCGAAGGACTGGGTGAGGCGACCGGCACCGGGCGCTCGAAGCGACTCGCGACCGCCTCCGCCGCCGCCGCGCTGTTACGTCAGGCGCAGACTGTTTCCCGCGTTCAGGCCAACGCCGATGCGCAAAAGAAAAACGCCGGAAAAGGCAAAACCTCGTGACTGAGACATCCGTTCCCGAAACGCGCGCCGGCTTCGTTGCCGTGCTTGGCGCGCCCAATGCCGGCAAGTCGACGCTGGTCAACGCCCTGGTCGGCGCCAAGGTCAGCATCGTTTCGCCGCGACCGCAGACCACACGCACACAAGTGCGCGGTATCGCGATGTACGACCTGCCGGACAATCCGGAAGGCGCGCAGGTGATCTATGTCGATACACCGGGTATCCACCATCCGCGCCAGCGATTCGAACGTGCGATGGTCGCCGCCGCCTGGGCGGGCGCTGCCGACGCCGACGCGGTTCTGTTCGTGCTCGATTCCGCCGATGCCGCGAAGCGTCTGGAAAAGGGGCATGCGGCGATGGATTCCGACAGCGCCAAGATCGTGGCGCAGTTCGCGGAAGTCGGCACCAAACCCATTCTTGTGCTGAACAAGATCGACCTCGTGAAGCTGCCGTTCCTGCTGGAGATGACGGCGCAGATTAACGCCGCCGCGCCATTCTCCGAAACCTTCATGGTCTCGGCCGTCACCGGCGACGGTCTCAATCACGTCAAGGAACGCCTGGCCGCCATGATGCCGGTATCGCCGTTCCTGTTCCCGCCCGATGAAGTCTCGGACATGCCGAACCGCTTGCTGGCGGCCGAGGTCACGCGCGAGAAGCTGTTCCTGGCTCTGCGTCAGGAACTGCCTTACGCCTGCGCCGTCGAGACCGAAAGCTGGGAAGAGAAGAAGGACGGCAGCGTCCGGATTGGACAGGTGATCTACGTCACCCGCGAAAGTCATCGTCCGATTGTGCTGGGCGAAGGCGGACGCCAGATCAAATCGATCGGCGCCTCGGCCCGCAATGAGCTGACATCGTTGATCGGGCGCACGGTGCATCTGTTCCTGCACGTTAAGGTCAACGAGCGCTGGCGCGACGACCGGGGGCTTTATGCCGCCTGGGGGCTCGACTTCAACGCCTGATTCCGTACAAATAGTCCTATGAAGACATTCGGGGTCGGTTGCTTTGTCGCGGGCGTTGGTGCGTTGATTACGCTGACGATCCGACGTGGCCAGGGCTTACCGCAAAGCGGGATCGACCACGCGATGATGTTCATCGGCATCGCCGGAACGATCATCGGCCTGGCCGCCGTTTTTGTGGAAGTGTAGCAATCGCGAGAATGCCCACATGACGGGGCCTTCCGAAGCCAATGCGGTGGCGATTGCGCGTGCTAAGGCGATCGCATTCCTGACGATCAGCGGTGACTATGACCTGCTGTTGGCGTGCCGCGAACTCTTCGATTTGCGGGACGAATTGCCCGCCATCTCAGACGAGATTGCCGACGTGTTCGCCAGCGTGTCGTCGGAAGTCGACGAGCTGCCGATTGGAGCTGAGCGCGCGGGCTGGAACACGGACGCTTTGGAAGCCAAGGACAAAGAGGCGCACGACTATCGCCTTCAGGTAGGAGACACCGTGCGCGAGGCTCTCTGGAAGCTGCTGGAAGTCCTTAGCGGCCACAAGCATTAGCCATGGCGGTGGACTGGACCGATCGCGGCATTGTCCTCGCGGTGCGCAGTCACGGCGAGAACGACGCTATCGCCACGCTGCTGACCGAAAAGCAGGGTCGGCACGCCGGGCTGGTGAAGGGCGGCGCAGGGCGGAAATTCCGCGCGATCCTTCAGGCCGGCAACCTGGTCCAGGCCGAATGGCGCGCGCGGCTTGAAGGCCATCTCGGCAATTTCAGCATCGAAGCGTTGCAGGCTTATGGCGGCGGCATTCTCAACGACCGCTTGGCGCTGGCGGGGATGTCCTCGCTCTGCGCGATGATCGACGCCACGCTGCCGGAGCGCGAACCGCATCCGCAGACGTTTGCCGCGGCCCTGGTGCTGCTGTCCCATCTGGGCGATCCGTTGTGGCATGCGCACTACGTCCGCTGGGAACTCGCGCTCTTGCGCGAGATGGGTTACGGCCTCGATCTGCGGTCCTGTGCCGCGACCGGAACGACGGAAAATCTCGCGTTCGTTTCGCCGCGATCGGGGCGGGCGGTGTCCCGCGCGGGCGCCGGGCCTTACCGCGAGCGCCTGCTGGTCCTCCCGGAATTCCTCAAGGACGACACCACCGACGATGACGTTCCACCCCCGGGGGACGTGCGGGCTGGCCTTGTGCTGACCGGCTATTTCTTTGAGCGGAGCATTTTCGCGCCCCATCATCAGGAATTACCCCAGGCGCGCAGCCGGTTCCTGGATCTCCTGGGCCGCTGAACTACCGGGCCCCCCAGTTCCTGCGGTAAACAGGTGAGTGGACGGCCAAGTTCGCTCCCCTGATTTCGCCTGTTATTTCCCTGCTAGAACAGGCGCGAGACGCGGGCGACAAGGACTCGTCCGGTATGATATTGAGCGCCGGTACCCTCTATAGGTAGACGATTACATGGCTAAGACCCCCGCCGCACCGGCGCCCCAGGAAACCATCCGGGAAACATCCCTCGATGTCGCCCTGGGCGAGCGCTATCTGGCCTATGCGATGTCGACCATCGTGTCGCGGTCGCTGCCCGATGTGCGCGATGGCTTGAAGCCCGTGCATCGTCGTCTGCTGTTCGCCATGCGTCAGTTGGGCCTCGATCCGGCGTCGGGCTTCAAGAAGTGCGCCCGTGTCGTCGGCGACGTGATCGGTAAGTACCACCCGCACGGCGACGTGGCGGTTTACGAAGCCATGGTGCGCCTCGCGCAGGATTTCGCGGTGCGCTATCCGCTGGTCGAGGGCCAAGGCAATTTCGGCAATATTGACGGCGATAACGCGGCCGCCATGCGTTACACCGAAGCGCGCCTGACGCCCTTCGCCAAGGCATTGATGGATGGCCTGAACGAGGATGCCGTCGATTTCCGCGCGACCTATGACGGCGAGGAAAACGAGCCGATCGTAATGCCGGCGGCGGTGCCGAACCTGCTCGCCAACGGCTCGTCCGGGATCGCGGTCGGTATGGCGACCAATATCCCGCCGCACAATGTCGGCGAGATTTGCGATGCGCTGCTGCACCTCATCAAGACGCCGAAGGCCCAGATCAGCACCCTGATCGACTATGTGCGTGGTCCCGATTTCCCCACTGGCGGCGTGCTGGTGGAGAACCGCGAAACCATCGTCGAAGCGTATCGCACGGGCCGTGGTTCGATGCGCGTGCGCGCGAAATGGGCGGTCGAGGATACGGGCCGCGGGACCTATCAGATCGTTGTGACCGAGATTCCGTATCAGGTGCAGAAGGCGAAGCTGATCGAGAATATCGCCGCCCTGATGAGCGAGAAGAAGTTGCCGTTCCTCGACGACGTTCGCGATGAGTCGACCGAGGAAGTGCGCATGATCCTCGTGCCGAAGGCGCGCACGGTTGATGCGGAACAGCTGATGGAACAGCTGTTCCGCCAGACCGATCTGGAGACGCGCTTCGGGCTGAACATGAACGTGCTGGATGCCGACGGCATTCCCAAGGTCATGGACCTGCGCGGCGTGCTGCAGGCGTTTCTGGACCACCGCCGTGTGGTGTTGCAACGCCGGTCGAACAATCGCCTGAACGAGATCAATCATCGCCTCGAAATCCTCGAAGGCTATTTGATCTGCTACCTCAATCTCGACGAGGTGATCCGCATCATCCGCTTTGAGGATGAGCCGAAAGCCGAGTTGATGAAGACCTTCAAGCTGACCGACGTTCAGGCCGACGCAATCCTGAATATGCGCCTGCGTTCGTTGCGCAAGCTCGAAGAGATGGAAATCAAGGGCGAGCACAAGGAACTGTCGGCGGAGAAGAAAGACCTCGCTGCGCTACTCAAGAGCGAAGACCTGCAATGGCAGCGCATCGCCGATCAGATCAAAGAGACCAAGACCCAGTTCGGCCAGAAGACCGCGCTCGGCAAGCGCCGCACCGAAGTTGGTGAAGCGCCGACCGCCGTGGTCGTGCCGATTGAATCGATGGTCGAGAAGGAACCGCTGACCGTCGTGCTGTCCGCCAAGGGCTGGATCCGCACGATGAAGGGGCATCGCGACGACCTCAGCGATCAGAAATTCAAGGAAGGCGACGAGTTGCTCGTCGCGCTCAAGGCGCAGTCGACCGACAAGATACTGCTGTTCGGCTCCGATGGGCGGTTCTACGCCCTGGCGGCCGACCGCTTGCCGGCGGGCCGTGGCTTTGGCGAACCGATCCGTCTGTTGATCGATCTGCCGAACGATGCGGATATCATCGGCGTCTTCGTGTTTGACCGCGAACAGAAGTACCTGGTTGTCTCGACGGCGGGCCGCGGCTTCATCGCGCCGGCGGAACAGATTTTCGCTCAGACAAAGGCCGGCAAGCAGGTGCTCAACCTGGCCGACGGCGAAAAGGCCGTGATCGCCGCGCCGTTAAACTCGCCGGCAGATCTCACGGCCGGCGGGCCGCCGGACTCCGTCGCCATCATCGGCGACAATCGCAAGCTGCTGATCTTCCCGCTGAGCGAAGTGCCCGAGATGAGTCGCGGTCGCGGCGTCATCCTGCAACGCTACAAGGACGGCGGTGCGGCGGACGCCAAGGTCTTCCGCCTGAAGGCCGGCCTCAGCTGGCGCTCAGGCAACGGCGAACGGGTCGAAACAGCCTTGCGCGAATGGGTTGGCGAACGCTCTCAGGCGGGCCGTTTGCCGCCGCGCGGATTCAGCACCAAGGCACGGCCGTTCTCGGGGTAACAACGCAACATGCTGATCAATTGCATCGCCTATCAGGACGGTCGCAAGCTCGCCGAAATCCCGGTGCGGGCGATCAACAGTTATGTCACGCGCCCCGACTGCTTCGTATGGGTCGCTCTGAAGGATGCGACGGCTGAAGAGTTGGATCAGGCGAAGGCGGAATTCGATTTACACGAACTCGCGGTCGAGGATGCGCGCTCCGGTCATCAACGCCCGAAGGTCGAGGAGTACGGGGATTCCGTCTTCACCGTCATGCATCTGGTCGAAGTGGTCGACCAGGAGCTGCATGTCGGTGAAATCGACGTGTTCGCCGGCTCGAACTACATCCTGTCGGTGCGGAACCGCAGCATTCAGAACTTCATGGGCGTACGCGATCGCTGCGAGCGCGAGCCGCATCTGCTGAAGCATGGCTCAGGCTTCGTGCTTTACGCCCTGATCGACGCCGTGGTGGACCGTTATTTCCCCATCGTCGACATGCTCGAGACCGAGCTGGAGGAGATCGAGGAATTGATCTTCAGCCGGAATTCCGCGCGCGCGAACACCGAGCGTCTGTACGAGCTGAAGCGCAAGGTCATGGTGATGAAGCATGCCGTCTATCCGCTGATGGAAGCGGTCGGCAAGCTCTACGGCGGCCGCGTGCCGGCGGTCTGCGCGGGAACGCAGGAATACTTCCGCGACGTGTACGATCACCTGACCCGCATGAACACCGCGATCGATACGATCCGGGAAACGATCACAACCGCCATCCAGGTGAACCTGTCGATGGTCGCCATCGAGGACAATGAAGTCACGAAACGGCTGGCGGCCTGGGCCGGTATCTTCGCCGTGGCGACGACCCTGGTCGGCCTATGGGGGATGAACTTCAAGAACATGCCGGAACTCGAGTGGGTTTACGGCTATCCGTTCGCGCTGACGGTCATCATCGTCGCCTGCGTGGCGATGTATCAATACTTCAAGCGCAAGGGCTGGCTTTAGCCCATTGCCCGCTTGAGTTTGATCGACGCGATGAGTGCGGTGTTCTCGGCCATCAAGGTCTTCCGCCGCTCGGTCACGGCTTCGGTGACCTCGGCTTGCTGTGCGGCGGAGCGCAGCGGGTTCTTGCCGCGGAAGTCATAGCGCGCGGCGATGAACACCGCATAGAATTGATACAGCGTCGCGTCCGAGCCGCGATGCGACATGCGCACCATGTCGAACAGGCTGAAGCCGCGCGCGCCAAGATGGGCATAGATGTCCAGGAACTGCGGCCCGCCCGCGTTGCGCACGGGGCACTCGATCAGCAGGCCGCAAGTGTCCTTGAGCGTTTCCTCCGCGCCGCGCAGGACATCGAGTTCCGCGCCTTCGACGTCGAGCTTGATGAACAGCGGACCTTTGACGCGGGTCTCGGCAACGATGCTGTCGAGGCGGCGGCAGGGCAGCGCGATGGTGTCGTCGCCGCTTTGGCCCGCGCCCATGTGGGTCGCGGTGGAGAGCCAATACTCATGCTGCGGCTTGCGCACCCGGATCTCGCCATCGCGGTCACCGATGGCGGTGATGCGGTAGGGCGCGCCGAGTAACGCGTCAATGCGCTGCAGGCTGGACTCATAGGTTGCTTGGGCGTCGATATTCAAAACCTGCAGCCCCGCGTTGATGCCGTCCAGCACCGTCAGGCCGAAGGTCCCGTCCGCCGCGCCAATGTCGATCAAGGTCGTGATCGGCACACCGTTCTCGATCATGAGGATCATCGGCGTGACGAGGGTGTCGCGGGCGAAGGTGGGGTTGTCGAGCGTCATTCCGTCCGCGCGCTTTCATGCCAATGCTGCAGCAGCCGGTTCGACAGTGCGTCGAGCAGCAGATAGAGCACAAGCCCTGTCGCGCTGAGCAACGCGAAACAGGCCATGGCGCGGGCGAGTTCCAGGCGATAGCTCGCTTCCAGCAGGCGCGATGCCAGACCGGAACGTGCGCCGGAGGTGCCGGCCACCATCTCCGCGACAACCGTACCGATCAGCGCCAGTCCGCCGCTGATCCGCAGACCGCCGAGGAAGTATGGCAAGGCGCTCGGTGCCAACAGGCGTGTGGCCGTTTGCCAGCGGCTCGCGCCGTAGAGCCGGAAAAGGTCGCGCAAGTTGGGGTCCGCGCTCTTCAGGCCGAGCAGCGTATTGGAGATGATCGGGAAGATGGCCGCCATCCACGCCAGGATCAGAAGCACCACGAAGACGTTCGATACCCAGATGATGATGAACGGCGCGATGGTGACGATGGGCGTCACTTGCAGAATGATGGCGTAGGGGAACAGCGTTTGTTCCGCGAGTTTGGACTGCGATAACAGGAACGCGAGACCGGCTCCGGTGAAAGCCGCCAGTACGAGCGCTGCAACCGTCACCTCCAGCGTCACGAGCAACCCCGCCAGAAGATCGCCGCTGTCCTTGCCGAACGCCTGCGCGATCGCGCGCGGGCTCGGCATGATGTATTCGGGCACCTGATAGATGCGGATCGCCGCTTCCCAGGCGGCGAGTGCGATCAAGCCGAACGCGAGGGGCAGAAGACGCTTCATGCGGCCAGCCCTTCGCCCAACAGGCCGCTCACGCGCGCGCAGGCATCCACGAAGGCGTGAGAGTTGCGCAAGGCGGCGGTGCGGGGTTGATCGAACTGGATCGCGACGTCCCCGACGATACGCCCCGGTCGGGGCGACATGACGATCACGCGTTCGGACAGGAAGACGGCTTCGCGGATGGAATGGGTGACGAACACCACCGTCCAGCGATGTGCGTTCCATAATGCCAGCAGATCGTCGTTCAGGCCGAATCGCGTGAACTCGTCGAGTGCGGCGAAGGGCTCGTCCATCAGCAGCATCGCGGGCGCGGCGACGATGGCGCGGGCGATGGAGGCGCGCATGCGCATACCGCCGGACAACTCGCGCGGATAGGCCTTGGCGAAGTCCGCCAGGCCCATGCGCGCGAGCGCCGCATTCACGTCGCCGGTCGTACCGCCGATCCGCAGGGGCAGGCCGACGTTGTCGGCGACGGTCGCCCAGGGCATCAGCGTCGGGTCCTGAAACACGAAGCCGATGCCGGACGGGCCACTGGTCCACGCGCGCGCAATCGTGCCGCTGCTGGGGACGATCAGGTCCGCGATCAGCCGCAGCAAGGTCGACTTACCGCAGCCGGAAGGACCGACCAGGCTGACGAAACGGCCGGGCGCAATTGCCAGGTCGACCGGCGCGAGGGCGACGGTGCCGGACGGGAACGTCTTGCTGACGCCGCTGAGTGTGACCGCGGCGTCGGTACTCATTTGGGTATGAAGTCGGTTGTGTAGCCGCGGGCGTAACCCATGTCCTTCGGGTAGAGGCCATCGGCGGCCATTACGTCGAAGAACGCTTTCCAGCGCGCGTCGGTCATCGCGCCGAGGCCCATGGTCTTCGCATCGCCGGATTCAACCAGGCCGTATTCTTTCATTTTGGCGCGGCTGTAGGCCAACAACGCGTCGGTCATTTCCGGGTTGTCGCGTTTGATGAGCGCGTCGGCCTTGGCGTGGTCGCCATTGAGGTAATTGAGCCAGCCCTTGATGCTGGCGGCGACGAACTTGCGCACCACGTCCGGCTTCTCGTCGGCAAGCTTGCGGGAGGTGGTGATCACCGAGCCGTAGCTGGCGTAGCCGGAATCCGCGAGCAGCATGACCACCGGCTTCTGACCGGCGCGCTCGATCTGGAAAGGCTCGCTAGTCAGCAAGCCTTGCTGGATCGTTTTCGGGTCGGCGAGGAAGGGCGCGAGGTTGAAGGTATACGGCGCGATCTGGTCGTCGCTGTAGGCGTACTTCGATTTCAGGAAGCCCCAGAACCCGACGCGGGTTTCGGGCGAGATCATGATCTTCTTGCCCCTGAGAGCGGGCAGGGTGTCGTTGCCCTGGCCGGCGTGGGCGATCAGCACCGCCGGGTCTTTCTGGAAGATCGCCGCAACCGCGACCATCGGGATGTTCTGGGCAACGAAGTTCAGCGGAATGAACGAGTTCGGTGCCCCATAGATGTCGAGGCGTCCGGCGGCGAGCAACTGCGCATGGTTCACCTGCGGGCCGCCCTGACGGATGGTTACCTCCAGACCGGCCGCCGCGTAGAGTCCTTCAGCTTGCGCCTGGTAATAGCCGCCATGTTCGGCTTCCGCACGCCAATCTGTGCCGAAGACGATCTTGTCTGCGGCCAAAGCGGGCAGGGAGGCGACTGCGCCAAAGGCCAGAACCGCCGCGATCAGTCCGCGGCGCATGGATACGCGCATCGCAAACTCCGAAGCTAGATTTTGAACGTGCCGCCGGGGCTGCCTCCAGCCGCGGCCGCCGCGGGGGCGCCGGCCTTCTGGGTTTTGGGCATCGCCTGCTCTTCGATGGCGAACACTTTGAACAGTTCCGGCGGGTTGGCGATGTTCTTCATTGGCAGGCGCCCGATGGACGAGAAGTGCGCCGGTACCTTGTTGCGCGCCGCGTTGGCGATCACATCCGTGACGCAGATGCCGTCCGGATCGGCTTTCGGCTCCGTGCGCGCGGCGATGTTCACACCTTCACCGAACGCGTCGGAGCCGGTGATGGTCACTTCGCCCATGTGGATGCCGATGCGGATATGGAACTGGTCGTCCGCGTTGACCTTGGTCTTGTTGTACGCGCCGATCGCCTTCTGGCAGTCGAGTGCGCACTGCACGGCGCTTTCGGCGGAACGGTACTTCACCATGAAAGCGTCGCCGATCGTCTTGATGACGGTGCCGCGGTTGCGGACGATCTGATTGTTCATGATCTCGTTGTGGATCTTCAGCTTCGCGAGCGTGGCCGTCTCGTTCTTCCCCATCTGCGCGGAGTAGCCGACGATGTCGGTGAACATGATCGCCGTGATCTGGCGCTTCGGGTTCTTGGCGCTGGCCTCGATCTCCTCCATGTCCTTGTCGCTGGCGCGGAACTTGTCCAGGAGCTTGGATGGGGCGAGCGAGGCGAAAAGCGCACCGAGACCGGTACGGGCGATAGTCGCAAGCACGTATTGGAGGGCACGGCTCATGCCCCAGACCATGATCACAGTGAACAGAGCCGCGAACCACAGCGACTTGGCGGTCACCTGCCAGCCGGCCGGCGTGAAATCGATCACGAAGTGCGAGCCCTTGAACAGGGCGAAGCTTTGCACGACCGAGAAGATGTAGATCAAGGCGACGCCGCAGAACTTCACCGGGTTTTCGGTGAAGGAGCGCAACCCGATCAGGGCGAGCAGGCAAGCGACATAGCCGATCGGCAGCAATGGCGTGTGAACGACATCGATCATCGCCGCGAACATGTTGAAGAACCAGTCGTTCAGCAACCCGCCGCTTTCAACTTGCGGGACGGTACCATCGGCGGACGCAGCCGGCTTTCCGCTGTAACTAAATTCTTTGTCCTGCTGCAGAAGCATCGCTAAATCCCCCATCCTCCGGCGCAAATGATCCCCGCCGCGAAACCACCGTCTGTGCGGTGCGTTCGTGTCTAAAGTGTACCGGAACGGATAGCCTATTTCCACTGCGCCACCGGCCTGATGACAGCAGCCGGCTACCTGTGGTTAGAGTGCGCAATGAACTTGGCGGATGAAGAACACCACATGACAAATCGTCGATTGAACCCGCCGCGCCGCAGTGTCCTTACCGGACTGACGCTGGCGCTTGTCGGCTGCCAATCCACGGCCCGCGGCCCTATTGCGCAGGAAACCCCGCCGGTCCCGAGCGGGGGCCCGTCCGGCGCCGTGATTCCTCCGGCGCAGGGGGCGGTGGAGATTCGGCCCGGGTTCGAGCCTTGGCTCGCCAAGCTGCGCACCGATGCCATCGCCAAGGGCATCTCCAAACCCACGGTCGACGTGGCGTTGTCCGGGATTACCCCCATTCCCCGCGTGATCGAGCTGGATCGCCGGCAGCCTGAGTTCACCCAGACCTTCTGGCGTTACCTCGACGGCGCCGTGTCCGCGCGCCGCGTGGCCGACGGCCAGGCGATGCTGAAGCAGCACGGACCGCTCCTCAAAAGGATCGAAGACCAGTACGGCGTGCCGCCGCGGTTCATCGTCTCGTTCTGGGGTCTGGAGACGAACTACGGGAAAGGCGCCGGCACCTATCCGGTGATCGCGTCCCTGGCGACGCTTGCCTATGACGGACGCCGGGCGGAGTTCTTCCGTGGTGAGCTGTTCAATGCCCTGACCATCGTCGACCGCGGGCACATTAAGGCGCAGGAGATGCTGGGCTCGTGGGCCGGCGCGATGGGACAGACCCAGTTCATGCCGTCGACATTCCTGCGCTACGGCGTGGATGGCGATAAGGACGGACATATCGACATCTGGCGCGACGTGACGGATGCCTTCAGTTCAGCCGCGAATTACCTCAAGTCGCTTGGCTGGGACGGCAATCGGACCTGGGGTCGCGCCGTCGCCCTGCCGGCGGATTTCGATTTCAATCTCGCCAGTATCGACACCAATGCCAGTGAGGTCGTGAAACCGCTGACCGAGTGGTCGAAGCTCGGGGTGCGTCAGCCTGACGGGATGGTTCTGCCGCAGCAGCCTGTGCAGGCCGCCGTGGTTGTGCCGGCGGGCGCGAAGGGACCTGCGTTCCTGGTCTACGACAATTACCGGGCAATTTTGAAATGGAACCGCTCGACGCTTTACGCCATCGCGGTCGGCCATCTCGCTGACAGGATCACCGGCGGCGAAGCGCTGACGGTCAAGCGCGTGGTCGAGGAGCCCTTGCGCCGCGAACAGGTCACGGTCCTGCAGGAAGGTTTGCGCAAGCTTGGCTACGTGAATTCGGAGCCCGATGGTGTCGTCGGCGCAGGTACCCGGCAAGGCGTGCGGGCATTCCAGCGGGCGAAAGCCCTGCAGCCGGACGGCTATGCCAATCGCGACATCCTGGCCCGGGTAGCACAGGCCAGCGGGCTCGCTGCGCCAACATGATGCTGTTAACCCTCTGATTCTTGCGAGTCGCCAGCGTTTTCCGTAGTATACCACCCTTAGCCGGTTATCGGCTGCGCATTACATCATCTAGGGTTGGGCATCTATGACGCCGGGGAACTTTGGGCTGCGGGCCGCCCTTTTGGGCAGCTGTCTGCTAATGGCAGGCTGCGCTTCCGCACCGCCGGCGAAGCCGGTTGTCGCCGTGATTCCGCCGGCGGAAAAGGCTCCGCCGGAAGGGCTCTACAAGGTCGGCCAGCCCTACCAGGTCGACGGCGTTTGGTATTACCCGTCCGAGAACTACTCCTATCGCGAGGAAGGCACTGCGTCGTGGTACGGCAGCGACTTTCACGGCAAGCGCACCGCGAACGGTGAGAAGTTCGACATGAACGAGATCTCGGCCGCGCATCCAACGTTGCCGATGCCCAGTTCGGTGAATGTCACCAATCTCGATAACGGACGCACCTTGAAGGTGCGCATCAACGATCGCGGGCCGTTCAAGAGTAACCGCATCATCGATATGTCGCGCCGCGCTGCGCAGATGCTGGGCTTCGATCTAGCGGGGACCGCGCATGTGCGCGTCGAGATCGATGCGATGGAAAGCCAGCAGATGAAGAATCTGGCATTGCGCGCCAATCCGGGCGAGATGCCAAAGATCGCCGCCGCGCCCTCGACGAAGGTGCAGGTTGCAACTCTGCCGCCGCCGACGCCGACAGCGCAGATCGCGGCGACGCCGTTGCCCGCCGCGAAGGCGTCGCCGCCGAAGAAGATTCAGACTGCGGCCCTTCCGGCGCCAATGCCGACGAAGAACCTCAAAGGTGCGCCAGTGCCGATGAAAGGTGAGGGCACGATTCCCGCCCAGCCGCCCGCCGCCGCGGGTCCGGGCATCTATGTGCAAACCGGCGCCTTCTCCGAGATGAGCAATGCGCATCGTCTCGAACAAGAACTGAAAGAATTCGGCAATTCCTTCGTGTTGCCCGTCACCGTGAACAATCGTCAGCTGTTCCGCGTAAGGCTGGGTCCGCTTGCGGACAACGAAGTCGCGCAAGCGGTGCTTGGGCGCGTGAAGAGCTACGGCTACGATGACGCCGCAATCGTTCGCTATTAATCGCCACCACACTCTCGGATCCTGGATCCCCCGCCATGACTGAGCGACTTTCGCCATTCCGTAACGCCTTCAGCTTCGGCCTCGCGTTGACGCTGTTCGCAAGTCCGCTACTTGCCGCCGAAGTCGGCCCAGCCGGCATCGACATCAAGGCGCGTCAGTATTTCCTGATCGATGCGCAAACCGGCACGGTGCTGGGTCAGAAGTCCTCTGACGAGCACATGCCGCCATCGTCCATGAGCAAGCTCATGACGCTGTACATGACCTTCACAGCGCTCAAGTCCGGCAAGCTCGCGCTGACCGATGAACTCACCGTCAGCCAGAACGCCTGGAAGATGGGCGGCGCGGCCAGCGGCGGCTCGACCATGTTCCTGAACCCCGGCGAGAAGGTGAAGGTCGGAGACCTGATTCGCGGCGTCATCATTCAATCCGGCAACGATGCCTGCATCGTGCTGGCGGAAGGCGAGGCCGGCAGCGAAGAAGCCTTCGCTGATTCCATGAACAAGAAGTCGAAAGAGATCGGGCTGACCAACAGCCACTTCATGAACGCGACCGGTCTGCCGCAGGATCAACACTATATGACCGCGCACGACCTCGCGACGTTGGCGCGGCGCATCATCCTCGACTTCCCGGAATTCTATTCGATCTTCAGCGAGACCTCATTCACCTACAACAACATCACCCAGGGCAACCGCAATCCGCTGCTCTATCGCGTCGGCAGCGGTGCCGATGGGTTGAAAACCGGTCACACGGAAGCGGCTGGTTACGGCCTCACCGGATCGGCCGTGCGGGCGGGCCGTCGCCTGATCATGGTCGCCAACGGGATGGCGAGCATGCGCGACCGCGACGAAGAAACCGCGAAGTTGATGGATTGGGGTTTCCGCGAGTTTGTGAACCGCGAACTGTTCAAGGCGGGCGAGACCGTTAGCGATGCCGACGTGTGGCTGGGCGCGGCGGCGACCGTGCCGCTTGCGATCTCGGGCGATGTGACCGTGACCCTGCCGCGTTCTGCGGCGCAGTCCCTCGAAGCCAAGGCTGTGTTCGAGGGCCCGATCCCGGCCCCGATCAAGAAGGGCACCGAAGTCGGCAAGGTTGTTGTGTCTGGCAAGGACATGACACCGATCGAGGTGCCCCTGGTGGCCGCCGCCGATATAGATCGTTTGGGCTTCGTCGGTCGCCTGAAAGCCGCGGCAAGCTACATCTTCCTTGGCCCGCCAAAGCCTACGGCGACGACCGTACCCGCCGCGGCCCCGGCTAAAGCCGCTTCGGCCTCGTAAGAGCGGGGTCGTTGCCGGCTGGCGTCCTGTGCTAGGACCATTCCACGCGCGACTAAGGAACGGACCCCGTGCAACGCGGCATTTTCATTACGCTCGAAGGCGGCGAGGGCGGCGGTAAGTCGACCCAGGCCAAACTGCTGTCCGAGGTCCTGACCACGCGGGGCCATCAGGTCATGCTGACCCGTGAGCCCGGCGGATCGCCGGGCGCGGAGGCGATCCGCGCTTTACTGGTGCAAGGCGACACCAGTCGCTGGGAAGGGTTGACCGAGGCGCTGCTGCACACGGCGGCGCGCCACGATCACCTGACCAAAGCGATCCAACCCGCCTTAGCGCGCGGCATGGTCGTGATCTGCGACCGCTTCGCGGATTCCACGATGGCTTATCAGGGGTACGGCCTTGGCGTCGACCGTGCCAAGTTGACGTCGCTGTATCGGATGATCGCCGGCAACTTCCAGCCGGACGTCACGCTCATTCTCGATCTGCCCGTCGACGTGGGCCTCGCGCGCGCCAATGCCCGCAAAACCAATGTCGCGGAATCGCGCTACGAGAATATGGCGCAGATGTTCCATCAGCGCCTGCGTGAAGGCTTCCGCACCATCGCCGCGGCAGAGCCCGGACGGTGCCGCTTGATCGACGCGACGCGTCCCATCGAGGCCATCCACGCCGACATCGCCGCCGCCGTGCTGCCGATCTGCGAGAACAAGGTGCGCCGTGCCCGATCGTGATCCGGATATTCTGCACCCGCGGCTCCAGCCCGATCTCGTCGGACATGAAGCGGCGGAGAAGGAATACCTTGGCGCGTGGAGCGGCGGGCGGCTCGCACATGCCTGGCTGATCGGCGGTCCACGCGGAATCGGTAAGGCGACGCTGGCTTACCGCATGGCGCGTTTCGCGCTGGCGCAGCCGACGGAGAATTCGGCGGCCGATATGTTCGGCGCCCCACCGCCGCCGAAGTCCTTGCAGATGAGCCCGAACGAGCCTGTGTTCCGTCGCATCGCGGCGATGGGTCACGGCGATTTCCGCGCGCTGGAGCGTGGCTGGGCGGACTCTAAGCAGACCAAACGCAAGACGACGATCGCCGTCGATGACGTGCGTGAAATCGGCGGCTTCCTGTCGATGACGCCGGCCGAAGGCGGCTGGCGCGCGGTGGTGGTCGATGCCGCCGACGAGATGAATCCGAATTCCGCCAATGCGATCCTGAAGGTGCTGGAGGAGCCGCCGCGCCGGGCGCTGTTGTTCCTCGTCGCACACAATCCGGATCGCCTGCTGCCGACCATACGCTCGCGCTGCCGACGCCTCGATCTGAAGCCGCTGGCTGCGACCCAGGTGTCGATGTTGCTGAAGCGCTATCGGCCGTCGTTGGATCCGCGCGAAGTCGCAGCGCTCAGCCAACTCGCCGACGGGTCCATCGGCCGCGCTTTGGAACTGGACGACGAGGGCGGCGTGGCGCTGTTCTCCGAACTGATGACGCTGCTGACGGACCTTCCGCGCCTGAACATCACGCGCCTGCATGCGCTCAGCGACAAGGTGTTCAAGGGTGACGTGTTCCGCACGCTCACCGGCCTGCTGGGCTGGTGGCTGGCGCGGATCATCTCGCTGGCCGCGCGCGGCGGCCTGGATGCCATGGTGGAGATCGTTCCGGGGGAACGCGACTTGGCGCGCCGGCTGTTCACCGCCGCTTCGCCTGCGGCCTGGGCAGAGGCCTGGGCCAGCATGGGCCACCTGACGGCACGCACCGAGGCGGTCAATCTCGACAAGAAGCGCAGCCTCATGATGATGTTGATGAATATCGAGGCCACGGCCCAGGGCAAAGCGGCCTAGAGGCATGACTTTGGGCCCATAACGCCCTATATCAAGGCACCGCTGACCGGAGCCCGCCTGTGCCGTCATCCTTCATCACCACGCCCATTTATTACGTCAATGACCGGCCGCATATCGGGCATGCGTACACCACGATTGCCTGCGACGTGTTGGCGCGTTTTCGCCGCCTGGACGGCTATGACGTCAAGTTCCTGACCGGCACTGACGAGCACGGCCAGAAGATCGCGCGTGTCGCGCAGGACAAGGGCATCAGCCCGCAGGAACTCGCCGACCAGAACTCGCAGAACTTCCGCGATCTGGCCAAGACGCTGAACATCTCGAACGACGATTTCATCCGCACCACCGAGGAGCGGCACAAGATCGCGTGCCAGGCCTTGTGGACGCGGTTGAAGGATCGCGGCCACATTTGTCTCGCCAAGTATGCCGGCTGGTATGCGGTGCGCGACGAAGCGTTCTATGACGAGGGCGAACTGACCGCCACCGTCGAGGGCGTGAAGATCGCGCCGACCGGAGCGCCGGTCGAATGGGTCGAGGAGGAGAGCTATTTCTTCGACCTGTCGAAGTGGCAGGACAAGTTGCTCGCGCTTTATGACGGCAATCCGGATTTCGTCGGCCCCAAGAGCCGCCTGAACGAGGTGCGCAGTTTCGTCGCCGGCGGCCTGCGCGATCTTTCGATCTCCCGCACTACATTTTCATGGGGCGTGCCGGTGCCGGGCGATCCGAAACACGTGATGTACGTGTGGATCGACGCGCTGACGAACTACATCTCCGCGCTCGGCTATCCGAACGACACGCCGGAAATGGCGACCCTGTGGCCGACCGCCACGCATATGATCGGCAAGGACATCATCCGCTTCCACGCGGTCTATTGGCCGGCCTTCCTGATGGCCGCCGATCTGCCGGTGCCCAAGCGTATCTATGCGCATGGCTGGTGGACGGTCGAAGGCCAGAAGATGTCGAAGTCGCTCGGCAACGCGGTCGACCCGCATATGCTTGTCGAGAAGTATGGCCTCGACCAATTGCGCTATTTCTTGCTGCGCGAAGTGCCGTTCGGCAATGACGGCGACTTCAGCGAAGCGGCGATGGCCACGCGTATCAACGGCGAACTGGCGAACGAACTCGGCAACTTGGCGCAACGGTTCCTGTCGTTCATCGCAAAGAACCTGGGTGGCGTATTGCCCGAACCCGGAACGCTGACAACCGAGGATGAAGTGCTGCTGGCACATGCCGCCGGCATGCTCGAGAACTGCCGTCCGGCGTTCGAGCGTCAGGCGTTCTACGAGGCCATCGAAGCGATCTGGGTTGTGGTGCGCGGCGCTAATGGGTACGTCGACAAGCAAGCGCCCTGGGCGCTGCGCAAGACCGATCCGGCCCGCATGAACACCGTGCTCTATGTGCTGGCGGAATGCGTACGTCATATCGCGATCCTGATGCAGCCGTTCACGCCGGATGCGGCGGCAAAGATGCTCGACCAACTCGGCGTGCCCGTGGATGCGCGGACCTTCGCGCATCTTTCGTCTAAGAATGCGATGAAAGGTGGCGCGGCACTCCCCACGCCCCAAGGCGTATTCCCGCGCTATGGCGATCCGAAAGCCGCGAAAGCTTAAGCATGCTCGTCGATAGCCATTGCCATCTCGACTATCCGGAGTTGTCGAAAGACCTCGACGGCGTGATGGCGCGCGCGCGCGATGCCGGCGTGGGACACATGCTGACCATCGGCACGAAGATCAGCGCGTTCGACGGCGTGCTCGCCGCGGCTGAGCGGTTCGCGAACGTCAGTTGCAGCGTCGGCATCCATCCGCACGAGGCCGGAACTGAAGTTGCTATCGATGCGGCGAAACTGATCGCGATGGCCGCGCATCCCAAGGTCGTCGCGTTCGGCGAAACGGGTCTCGATTTTTATTACGAACACAGCCCGCGCGATCAGCAGGAACGCTCATTCCGGGCGCACATCGCGGCAGCGCGTGACGCGAAGCTGCCGGTGATCGTGCATACGCGCGATGCGGATGAAGAAACGGCCCGCATTCTGACCGAGGAAATGGAGCGGGGGCCTTTCACCGGCGTGATCCACTGCTTCAGTTCCGGCAAGGAACTGGCCGATCTCGCGGTGAAGCTCGGTTTCTACATCTCGATCTCCGGCATCGTCACTTTCAAAAAGGCGGATGCCTTGCGCGATGTCGTGAAGACCGTGCCGCTCGAACGTCTGCTGGTCGAGACCGACAGTCCGTACCTCGCGCCGATCCCGTTCCGCGGCAAGTCCAACGAACCGGCCTATGTCGCGCATACGGCGGCGATGGTCGCGCAATTAAAGGGCGTCGGTTCTGCCGAATTGGCCAAGCGGACCACCGAGAACTTCTTCGCGCTGTTTACCAAGGCTGCTGCTTGAAGATCACCATCCTCGGCTGCGGTTCAGCGCCCGGCGTACCGGGTGTCTCGGCGGGTTGGGGCGTCTGCGATCCCACTAATCCCAAGAATCGCCGTCGGCGCGCATCGGTCTTGGTGGAGCAGGGGCCGACAACCATTCTGATCGACGCGTCCCCGGATTTGCGCGAGCAGATGCTCGATGCGAAGGTGCGTAAGCTCGACGCGGTCTTGTTCACGCACGGCCATGCCGATCATATTCATGGCTTGGATGAACTGCGCGAGATCAATCGTATCCTGAAAGCACCGATCCCGATCTTCGCGGACGCCGACACGCTGCGTGATCTTGAAACGCGCTTCGGTTATGCGTTCCTCGGCATTCCGCCGGGGCAACCGTTCTTCCGGCCTTGGCTCTCCCCAACGGTAATCGACACCGCCGCGGGTTTTGCGATCGCCGACATTCCCGCGCGGGCGTTCCCACAAGACCATGGCTATTCGACAACCCTCGGCTATCGGATCGGCGATTTCGCTTATTCAACCGATGTGTTGGAGCTCTCGGACGACGTTCTCGAAAGCCTGAAAGGTGTGCCGGTGTGGGTAGTCGGCGCGCTTCAGGACCAGCCGCATGCCACGCATGCCCATCTCGACAAGGTGCTCGACTGGATCGAGCGCGTGAAGCCGGGCCGCGCGGTGCTTACGCATATGTCGCATGCGCTCGATTACGAGACGCTGCGCGCCCAATTGCCGGCGCGCGTCGTGCCGGCGTTCGACGGAATGGAGATTGAGGTCTAGCTACGTCAGCGGGACGTCGATTTCCCGCGCGCGCGGGACATTGCCGAAGGTGCCGCCCTGCAGACCTTGCAGGCGTGTGACCAGCGCCATCATCACGGGGCCGATGCGGTCCTGGTGGCGATCGATGATCTGCTTGAGCTTATCGAGTTCCTGCGCCATGGCGGTCATATGGATGCGATGGAACGGGCTGCGGAAGGTCGCGCCGGTTTCTGGCTCGGGTGCCTCCGGCGTGGTCGCGAAAATGCGCGCGTCGATTGGTGCCACCCGGTCGAGCGCGTCGACCACGCGGTTGTGCCAGCCGGTGTAGCGCCGTTCGACCCAGGCGGTGACTTGTGAGTCCGTCGCCAGGCTCCGGCCGTCGGCGTGAATTGTCACGCCTTCGGCCCACAGATCCGTCATCCGGACGAGCCATTTGCTCAGGGCGTAATAGCGGCTCATCTAAGCTGCCGCTCTCGTCGTAATAGCCTTCCAAAATCAGCATGACACCGCTGCTGGGTCGTAGAACCTCAAGCAGCCGCCCGAAATGGCTGCTCATTTAACGTACCCCTTGTGGCTGGGTACGCCAAGTGAAGCATCGCCTGCGTAATTCTCATAATATACATTATGCGACAAACGGCTATCACAAGATGGGCGGCCTTTAGGCTCAAGCCCGCCGCCTAAGCGGCTCTGCCCCAACAGTTTCTTGCGGTCTCGAGGCACGCCATGAAGGTACGCCTCAAACCGCGTTCGCCGTTCCTCACCGTCGAAATCGATATGCCTTGGGAAGTCGCCGAACTGATCGTCGCTGGCGGTCCCGGCATCCTCAAAGCCATCGGTCAGGCCCTCGGCCGCCGCAAGGTCGAGCTGGCTGAGGATGGCCAATCAACCACACGTCAGCATCAGGGCTTTGAGGATGAGAAAGCCGAATGGTCCGCCCTGGCCGCTCGGACGGAAGCCGAGATCGCCCGTGGCTGTGGGCCTGCTCGTGGTGAAGTGAGCATGAACCTCTATTTCATTCGCGTGATGGGAGATGACTTAAAGTACAGGAGTGTTCTTGTCGGATCACTAGCGTCAAACATTCTGATTCTTCCAGAAGCCTTGTCGCGTCGCACTTGCCTGCAGATTTCATTGGCTACTACCGACTTACGGTAGTCCTGCGTAAGTCGTGTGCAAAATTGATCACTGTTGATCCGCCACACTCCACTACTCTGCAGGATCACGATCATCGGCCTAACTGTTTGCCACGTGCCGTCAGAAAAAAATAATTCTGAATAATTAAAATATTTTTGCTTCTCTGGATTGGCGACATGGAGCCAAAAGCCAGCGAGTGCTTTTTTTGGATTTCAAAACCACTGAGAGCTATACTGCTGTCTTCATCACTGGCGACCAAGGTTGTGGAAGGCTGAACTTCCGCTGCTGCAAGCCGCATGTGCTGATCGCTAGCGGGCAGAGAGGCGCTATACAACTCTGCTTCGACTGCGCTCACGGACAGGGGCGCAATCGCGAAGAGCATCAGGAACGTTTTTGCTAGACGAGATGCTCGCATCCTAGCGCTCCTGAAATCACGAGATTCCGCTGGGTGCATCTTAACGCTGCTTGAGACGTCACTGAATACCCAAAACGAGCGGCATTATTTCACCCGCGTGATAGGAGAAGACGCAAAGTACAGAATCTTTTTTCTCGAATTAAACCCATCAAACATCGCTATTCTTCCAGAAGCATTGTCGCGCCACACCTGACGGCAAATTTCATTGGCGCTTACCGGCTGAGCTTCCTCGTGGGTAAGACGGGTGCAAATTTGATCATTGTTGATCCTCCACACTCCAGTACTCTTCCAGATCACTGTCGATGGAACGACTCGTTCCCACGTGCCGTCAGGAAAAAACCATTCGTTGATTGAAAACGCGTTTTGCTTCGTCAGTTGATCAACGTGGAGCAAAAAGCCAGCGAATGCTTTTTGGATTTCAAAACCACTTAGAGCTATACGGCTGTCTTCATCACTGGCGACCAAGGTTGTGGAAGGCTGAACTTCCGCTGCTGCAAACTGCATGTGTTGATCGCTAGCGGGCCAAGAGGCGCTATGCAACTCTCCTTCGACTGCGCTCGCGGACAGGGGCGCGATCACGAATAGCATCAGGAACGTTTTTGCTGGACGAGATGTCTGCATCCTAGCGCTCCTGAAATATTTGTCTGGATGCCGCAAAACTTGAAAAAGCGCTTTTATGACATCAGGCATCGCGTCACTGCGCTGAATGTACCTTAACGCCATTTGGAAAGCCGTTTCCGTTTGTCGCCGTGATCGAACGACAAAAGCGCGGTGCTATTCATGTTCACATGGCCGTAGCTGGTTTTTAGGATGTCCGACTATTGCGACGGTTATGGCACGAAGCGATTCTCTCCGATCAAGGCAATATCGATGTTCAGCATTTCAAGCAGAAAAAAACTGCCCACGCTCGCGCGCTATCTATCGAAGTACATCACAAAGGACATTGGTGCTGAGCATCTCCCCGGAGCACATCCCTACAAGCGTTCGGGTAATGTCGACATGCTCAGACCCTCCCCATTGGGCTTGGACCTACCCTCGCGGACTTGTCACAAAACCTACTGAAAGTCGTCACGAAATTGTCATCGGTTGGACTTAAAGAGGGTTTGCGTCGGACATTCAGAAGGCAGAGAGCCGTAAATGACCCACCTCAAGGCCGCCACCCTGCTGGCTGCGAGTGCCCTCGCCCTGCTGCCGGGCACGGTCCGGGCACAATCCGTCCAGGAGCTTCAGCAACAGATCAACGAGCTGAAGGCAATCGTCGCGGAACTGAGGGCCAACCAGACGCAAGCGGCACCAGCGCAACAACACGTCCCCGAGACGCCGAAAATGCCACCGGTTATCGCCGCCATACCGGTGCAAGAACCGGCCAAGGCCGTTACCGCGCAAGCCGCACCGGCGCCCCTGCAGACGGCGGCAGCCGGCGGCAAACCCTGGTACGAGACGATCCGGCTGCGCGGCTACACACAGTTCCGCTACAGCGAGATTCTGTCGGGCGCCGAAACCGCACCGGCGGGACAGTCCCGACTACGCTCGGTCCACGACAGCGGCATCGGCGACGGCAGGAATTTCACGTTTCGCCGCGTGCGCCTGGTGCTGCAGGGCAACTTGACCGACAACATCGCCTTCTATCTCCAGCCTGACTTCGCGACCGCGGTCAGCAACCAATCGAACGGCGAGCAACGCGAGAACTTTGGGCAATTGCGGGATGCTTATGTCGATATCAACGTCGACAAAGATCATGCGTGGAAGCTGCGCATCGGCCAATCGAAGGTGCCCTTTGGATGGGAGAACCTGCAGTCTTCGTCCGACCGCCTCACCCTCGACCGTTCGGATGGGATCAATAGCGCCACGATCAGCGAGCGCGATATCGGCATTGTCGCCTATTACACGCCCAAGCGTATACAGGATATCTGGAACCGGCTGTCCGGCGACGGACAGAAGTTGTTCGGCAATTACGGGGCCTTCGGCATTGGTGTTTACGACGGTCAGGGCATCAACCGCACCGAGCAGAACGAGCACCTGATGCAGGTCGCGATGCTCACCTCGCCTTTCGCGCTCGATGCTCTCGGCGACGCCTTCCGCGGACAGGTGGTGGAGATCGGTGCCTCGGCGTATCGGAATCGCTTCCAGCCTGAAGTGCGCACGAGCGGTGTCAGCGCCACCCCGTTCAAGGACGAACGTGTCGGCGGGCATTTTATTTTGTACCCGCAGCCCTTCGGTATTCAGGCCGAGTGGGCCTGGGGCCGTGGCCCCGAGTTCGATACGGCAAGCCAGCGGATTGCAACGAAGGATCTCAACGGCGGCTATGTGCAAGGCATGTACCGGATCAAGAAATTCGCGCTGGGCGGCGAGTTGATGCCCTACGCCCGCTGGCAGAGTTATCGCGGCGGCTGGAAGTCCGGAACGAATGCGCCGCGTCTGGAGACCAACGAAGTCGAACTCGGCATCGAATGGCGCCCCGTTCGCGCGCTGGAATTTACCTTCGCCTATGCCCACATGAACCGCCGCGAAGCCGATGAACGCCGCCTTGGCCGCGCCGAGGGTGATCTGTTCCGCACCCAGGTTCAGTGGAACTACTAACGGCATCGGTCCAATGCATGGGCGGCCCCCGATGACCCAGTCAATTCGCCGCCGATGCAGTAGGGACAGTCACCCTACCTGCCCGAACCGTAATTTCGATCACTTTTTTGGGATCGCTAAATACGACAAATTCAGCGGCCTGCACCGACAGGCTCATGGATTGAGAAAACTTGGCGGCCACATCGAACTCGGCGAAAGCAGCCACAAATCGCGGCTCGTTTTCCAACAGGACTTCATAAACGAAATACAACAAAGCGCTCCAGCGCCGGCAAACAACTTATCGAAAACTGACGTCATGTTTTGTCCGTACGCCAGAGCCGGATGGATCACTCATAAGGCGGCATTTTCACCTCAAAGGTTCGTGATCGAGCGGATTGCGGAGCTTTCCCGGGACGCGCGCCGATGATGCAGCAAGGTCATACGGAGCTAGTCCCGGCGACTGAGCGACGCTGAGCCACTTCAACTTGGGATTTGGGGGACCGGCTTCGCAGGGCAGCGGGACGTGCCCTGCCCTTTTGAAGACGTCGCCGTCGTGAATGGCAAAGCGGGCAACGGGTCCCATTTTTTCCGTTGTCGTCCTACGGTCTTTACGCGACCAACCCGTCCCCTTAAAACGGGCTTAGATCCTCAATTTTTAGCTTTCAGCAGCGGTAGTTTATAGTGTCCCGCGCGACCAGCGTCGAAGTTCCGATCACCGTCCCGAATTGCGTTCTTCTTGTCGAAGACAGCCCCGGCGTACGCCAAGTCCTGAGCATCATGCTGCAGTGGTGCGGCGTGACGCGGGTCGAACTTGCTGACTGTGGGCGTCAGGCGGCCGACATCCTCCATGACCGCGGCGATCAGATCGACTGCGTCGTTGCCGACGTGAGCATGCACCACGGCAACGGCCTACAGTTACTGAAATTGATCCGCTGCGGCGATCTCGAGGACGTCAAACCCGACATCTGCGTGCTGCTGATGTCGGCCTTCTGGACCGAAGAAACGATTCGGCACGCCCGGGATCTGGACGTGAATGCGGTCCTGACGAAGCCCTTCTCAAGAGAGCACATGCGTGAGGAACTCATCGCCACGTGGAAAAAGCCGATCACGCCGGATCGAACGCGCTATCGCCTTGTGACCGCGGTCAGTGCTGAGGCGAGATAGCGTCGCCCGCGCTTATGTTTCGTCGTCGTTTGCGGCCCGACGCGCCTTCCGGATCGCCATGAATTCCAGCGGACTGATCTCGCTGGCGGCCGGGAAAGTGGTGTAGAGCCGCACGCCGTTCTCCCAGAGCTGATACCCAGCGGCGCCCCGATGCATCGGCACAAGCCGGTCGGCCACGGCGATCGCTTTGGTGAGGTCGCGCGTATGCAGGACGCGGGTGGCCAACGTCTCATCCAGCTCATCGAAGATCAGCAGCGTGAAATGCTTGGTTTGAACCTGGGCGTCCCAAGGCACCCAGGGCGAGGAAGGCTTGCGGTCATCCATAATCGTAAGTGACGATGTTCCCATGCTTCTATGGTGGCATGAGGCAAAGGACGCAGACCGCGAAAAGTTCAGATGGGGTGATGTTCGCCGAAAGGCATGTAGAAAAGGTCTCGAATGCATCTTTTGAGGGGGCCGCTGGCGCCAGAACGACAAGCGGTGAAAAAACCGTAGCGCCCTTTGATTCGTATCAAGGCGCCCGTGCGTCGATTGGCCGATATCGGGGGTCTAAAGAGGACCCCAATGCCAGTTTACAGCGTGCGCTTTCGGACTCACGGCGGCGAGATTTACTCGATCAAGGATATCGATTGCCCCAACGATGAAGGGGCGCTCAAGGCGTCGCTGTTCCTCAACGTCCCGACAATCGGCAACGGCTTTGAGCTTTGGGAGGGCGAGCGACTGGTCGCTGTCTATCCGCAGCCGGCATCGACATGAAGCCAACCCGGCTTCAGGCTTTGCGCGAGGTCAAGGCGCCCTCGGCCACGTTGGCTTGAGCAACGACGCGATCGGCTAGTTAGCCAGACTGACGCAGCGATAGCGGTTGAAGTCCAACGGGAATACCCGACGACGCGCCGCCATGATCTCGTCGCGCAACTTGCCCGGCGAAAACGGCTTTGCCAGCACGCCATTGACGTCCAGCTGACGGGACAGGGTCAGCGTTTCTGTCGTCCACAGACCCGAAAACAGAATGACGCACATGTCGGGACGTACGTTGCGGATGGCGCCGCTGCGGATGGTCTGCAGGAGGTTCAATCCAGTCCCGTGCGGCATGTCGAGGTCGGCCATCACGACGTCGACCGGCTGCGGCGAGTGATAAAGGAAGTTGATCGCCGCGCTTCCGGTGTTGACTGGATATGCGTTCACGACGCCCAGGCTTTGCAGAACGGTCGCGATGATATCGAGCATCGCAAGGCTGTCGTCCGCGATCAGCACGCGTTCTGGCATGAGGCCGAGAGGCGGCACGCCGCTCTTGGCGGGCGCCGGTGTGGCCGTCGCACGTGCAGCCTGACGCGTGCTGCCAATGATCGGTCGTGGAGCGTCCATCGCTATCAAATCCCGAATCGGTTGTTCACCGTAAGGGAGTTAAAACCGCAAACATTGGCGATGGATTAACAAGTTAGAGGGCGATGTGAAGACTTCGCTTTTGAGCCTCGGTTGCCTAAACGCGTAAGCGGGCTGCCGTTTCGCGGTCCCGGCGGAGGCGGTTCTAGCGAAGATACACGTTCATTTTCCTCGGACGTCGGCGGGTCTCCCTCACAGTCCCGCGCTTCCGGGATGCTGATGATCAACCCGGCGACCCCTTTGAAAAACCTGGAAATTCCCCCTTAGCCGACGTTTCGGCCAGGTAAATCGAGCAGGCCCATCGCACCGCCCTCGCCGCGCCGGGCTACAATGGGTATGAACTCTGGCATGGCGGCAACAAGGTTGCCTCGCACTTCTTCCGGCCGCGCCGCCCGCACGCGACCATGCCGCCCGATGGGCAGCAGAGCAGCAATCATCTCCGGCTCAATCCATCGGCCATCCAGTTTGGCTGACCGGGCCTACCCGCTATCGTTTCCGGTGCCAGATACATTATGTTGGGGGGCGTCACTGTCCGCCACCGATTGCACCCATGCCTGATGCCCTTCCCCCGCCCGATGTGAATACGCTGCTCGCCATCATGGCGCGCCTGCGGGACCCGAAGGACGGCTGTCCCTGGGACGTGGCGCAGAATTTCCAGACCATCGCGCCCTATACGATCGAGGAAGCTTACGAAGTCGCGGACGCGATCTCCCGCAACGACCTCGATGGATTGCGCGAGGAGCTTGGCGATCTGCTGCTGCAGGTCGTGTTCCACGCGCGCATGGCCGAGGAAGCCGGGCAATTTGCCTTCGGCGACGTGGTTGCGGCGATCTGCGACAAGATGATCCGCCGGCATCCGCATGTATTCGGCACCGCGAAGGTCGCCGATGCCGAGGCGCAGACGACGGCCTGGGAGGCGACAAAGGCCGAGGAGCGCGCGCAAAAAGCCGCCGCCGCCGGTGAACGGGCCAGCGTGCTCGATAACATCCCCAGTGGCTTGCCGGCTTTGAAGCAGGCAGAGAAACTCCAGAAGCGCGCAGCGCGCGTGGGGTTCGATTGGACCGAGGCGCGCGATGTGATCGGCAAGGTCCGCGAGGAACTGGAAGAAGTCGCGGCCGAGTTCGAGAGCGGCGCGTCAATGGCGCGCCTGACCGATGAGGTCGGGGACCTGTTGTTCGCCTGCGTGAATCTGGCGCGTAAGGCCGATATCGATCCCGGCATGGCCCTGCGGGGAACCAACCTTAAATTCGAACGCCGCTTCCGCCGGGTCGAGGAATTGCTCGCGGTCGAGGGCCGTACGCCGGATCAGGCAACGCTCGCCGAGATGGAAGCGCTGTGGGTGCGCGCCAAACACGAGGAGCCCGGCCGTGGGTGAGTGGCTGCACAGAATGCGATCCATCGCCGCGGCGGGGTTTGCGCTTCTTCTACTCAACTCGTGCTTCGTGCCCGAGAAGTATGAAGCGGAGATCCGCTTCACGAAAATGGGCGCCTACGGCATCAGCTATGACGGCGTCCTGACCCAAGCGCCGTTCTTCAGCGAACTGGCGCGCGGTAATATCAAAGACACCGATCCGGACGCCGCCCAAAGCATCAAGGGGTATCTCGCCCAGCTGAAGCGCGATTCCAGTTTCAAGGAAGTCCGCTCGATCGGACGCGGCCGCTTCCAGGTGCGGTACTTGCGCGAGGGCAACTTCCGTGGCGAGCATCAGATGGTGACGTTCGTCAGTCGCCAGGCGCCGGTCTTCCGTCTGCGGACGTTCGAGGATGGACGCATCTCGATCTCGGGCTCTGGGGCTGGCCGCCAGTACGCGCCAAAGCTTCAGGAAGTCGGTTTGAGCACGCAAGGCCTGTTCCGTGTCGTCACGGATGCCGTGGTGATCGAGCACAATGCGCAGTTCGTTCGCAAGGCGCCGACGCCGGGCTATACGATGTACGACTGGCGCATTCGCAGCTTCGCCGATATTCCGCCACGGCTGATCGCGAAACTCGAGGTCGATCCGCGCACCGGCGGTCCGCCCAAGAATGTCGACAGCGACACCAGCGAAAAGGACGACGCGGAACTCGGCGCGCTCGTGCGTCGCAGCGCAAAGCCTAGCAAGTAAGCGGCTTTAGAGTTCGCGCAAGGGCGCGACTTCGTTCCAGATCGCTTCCGAAGACGCGCAGAGCAATCCTTCCTGATCCGGCATGCCCGGACGATAGGGCTGACCCGTCAGCATCTGATTGAAGCCGCCCGCTTCGCGGTGGATCAGTACGCCTGCGGCATGATCCCATGGCTTTAGGCGTCTGTAGGCCAGCACTTGAATGCGCCCGTCGCTGATGGACCAATAGTCATGAGCCGCGCTGCCCAGGTGGACGTTGCGCGCGAATTTCCCATGGAGCTTCTTGAAGTCTTTGTGGTGCAGCGCCACGACCATGTCCCGAAACGCAAACGGAGGTTCGGGCATCTTTTGCGGTCGACTTGCGCCGGTAACGTCGACAAGCCAGCTGCCCGCGCCTTTCTCGGCGATGAGTGTTTTGCCGGCGAGCGGCTCATGGATCCAGCCCATGATGCTCTCGCCCCGGTGGACAAGGGCCACCATCAGCGCAAAACGGGCGATGCCGTTGACGAAGTTGGCGGTGCCGTCGATGGGATCGATCACCCAGACCGGATCGGGGCCGGCGAAAGCATCGAGGATGCCGATGTCCGCGGAAGCCCCCTCCTCGCCCACCACGCGTGAGCTGGGGAGCAGCCCTTGCAGAATCGGGATCAACCGCCGTTCGGCTTCCTCATCGGCGATGGTGACGTAGTCCGCCGCGTGGGTCTTCGAACGCACGTCGCCCTTCTGAAGATTGTTGAAGCGCGGCAAGATGATTTCGCCAGCGACCGCGCGCAGCGTTTCAAGAACGTTCTGATGCAGCGTTGCGCTGCCGGTCTGGCTCATGCCCGCATCACGCGCACGGCGGCGCGTCGCTCGAGGCGCGCGGTGTCCGCGGCGTCGAGTAGGACCGTTAAGGTCGTCTCGGTCTCGCCATCTTCGCGCGCGAGCACTTCGCCGTGTCGGTATAACCACGCCAGGGTCTCGCCGTCGTGCGACGGTACAACGACGCCAAGTGAGGTTCGGCTGCGCGCAAGTTCGCGATCGACCGCCGACAGCAGCTTTTCGAGCCCCTCGCCGCTGACGGCGGACACAGCCACGGCGTTGGGGCTGCGGGCGGCGGCGGCGAGGATCGAGGCGTGTTCATCGGCATCGAGCAGGTCGATCTTGTTGTGGGCTTCAAGCACGGGGCGCTCGCCGTTATCCGGCTCGATACCGAGTTGCTTCAACACCTGCTCGACGTCGCGGCGTTGCGGTTCGCTTTCGGGATGCGCGATGTCGCGCACATGGATGACGACATCTGCGGCGAGCACTTCTTCCAGGGTCGCGCGGAAAGCGGCCACCAATTCGTGCGGCAGGTCGGAGACAAAGCCGACGGTATCCGAAAGGATGACGTTGCGCCCCGAGGGCAGCTTGATGTGGCGCATGGTCGGATCGAGCGTCGCGAACAGCTGATCGCGCGCGACGACGCCGGCCTGGGTCAGCGCGTTGAATAGCGTTGACTTGCCGGCGTTCGTGTAACCCACAAGGGCAACGATCGGATACGGCACGCGGGCCCGCGCCTCGCGATGCAGTGCGCGCGTACGCGTGACGGTCTCGATCTCTTTCTTCAGACGCACGATCCGCTCGCCGATCAGGCGGCGGTCGATTTCGATCTGGGTTTCGCCAGGGCCGCCGAGGAAGCCGAAGCCGCCGCGCTGACGCTCAAGGTGGGTCCAGCTACGGACCAATCGGCTGCGCTGGTACTCAAGGTGCGCCAGTTCGACCTGGAGCTGGCCTTCGCGCGTTCGCGCGCGCGCGCCGAAAATCTCCAGGATCAGACCGGTGCGGTCGATGACCTTGGCCTTCCAATCCTTTTCGAGGCTGCGCTGCTGACCCGGCGACAAATGTCCGTCGACAATGACCAGCGCGACTTCCATCTTTTGGATTGTCTGGCCCAGCCGCTCGACCGTGCCGCGGCCGAGCAGTGTGGCCGGACGCGGTTCCGCCAGCGACACAATCTCCGCGTGCACGACATTTAGGTCGATCGCCGCAGCGAGACCGATGGCCTCGTCCAGACGTGAGCGCTCGTCGTGGTGTCCGTGGTGCCCCTGATGGGAGCCTTCGCCGGCAGCTGATCGCGTCTTGAAGCGCGGATGAACGATGATCGTACGGGTAGCAGCGGCCTTGGTGTTATGAACTGACGTTTTGCTTTCGGCCTAGTCGGCCGCCT
This sequence comes from Rhodospirillaceae bacterium, assembly GCA_947476695.1. Taxonomy (GTDB): domain Bacteria; phylum Pseudomonadota; class Alphaproteobacteria; order Rhodospirillales; family Rhodospirillaceae; genus SCTM01. Next base: position 15,305 of record CANJRD010000003.1, on the reverse strand, counting down.
CTTCTTTTGCACCCTCGTCCTTCGGCTCGAAGAGCTGAACGGGCGTCGACGGCATCACCGTCGAGATCGCGTGCTTGTAAACCAACTGGGTATGACCGTCGCGACGCAGCAGCATCGAGAAATTATCGAACCACGTCACGATCCCTTGCAGCTTCACGCCATTGACCAGGAACACCGTCACGGGTGCCTTGTTCTTGCGGATCGCGTTGAGGAAAACGTCCTGGACGTTTTGGGCCTTCTCGGTCATGGGGATGTTACCCTCTTTATATTGTTGTTTTCGTTGGCTTCTGCAATCCCCGGCGGGGTGGCGGTCGCACTGCAACCGAAATTTAGGTCACGCGCAACCGCTGATTTTCCAGGGGCCGGGAATGTGAGCTGTAGATGCGTGGACAAGGCAGACAATTCAAGCCCTTGGGGCATCTAGCCGCGAGTCAACCAAGGCTGCGAATGTTGCGCAGTCGGCGGCGCGCTGGTGCGGTGTGAGTGGCCCGCCGTTCACGCCACCATGCAGCAAGATGGTGGTGCAGCCCGCTGCGGCGCCGCATTCGATATCGACCCCCGCATCCCCGACGAACCAAACGTGCGGCCCGGGTTCGATATTCGAACCTTCCAGCGCCATGAATATGGGATCGGGCGCGGGCTTGTCGCGGGGTGCATCCTGCGCGCCGACGGCGCGAACGAAAAAGCGATCCCAGCCCAGATAACTGACTTCCTGGCGAAGGTAGCGTCCCGTCTTGTTGCTGACGACGCCGAGCACCAGGCCGCCGTCGATGGCGCGGGCGAGCAAGTCCTGTGCGCCGGGCAGTGGCGCCAGCGTTTCAAGGTGCACGGCCTCATAGGCGCGATAGTAGACGTCCCGCGCCTCTTCCCAGCGATCACCGTAGATTTTCGGGAACGTATCGCGCAACGAGCCGGCGACGCGTTCGCGGATTTCGGCCTCTGTCCAAGGCTGCTGACCCATGCTCGTCAACGTGATGTTGGTAGCCTTGCCGATGCACGGCCAGGTATCGACCAGTGTGTTGTCCCAGTCGAACAGGATCGCGCGGGGCCGTGGCAGGTGCGATGCCTCGGCCGCCACATCCATTCCCGGCGAGAGCGTGGCTACACGTTCCATGCGGCATCCGTCGACGTCTGCTGGGCGACATAAGCGGCGTAGCGTTCGCGCAAGTCGCGCGCCACGCTGCCCGGCGCACCGTTGGCGATTGTCGTCTCACCGATCTGCACGACCGGCATCACGAAGGTTGTGGTTCCACTCAGGAACATTTCACGCGCGGCCAGGGCTTCCTTGAGCGTGAATGCGCGCTCAGTTACGGGAATGCCGGCCTCGCGCGCCAGTTTCAAGATGGTCGCGCGGGTGATCCCGGCCAGGATGTCGTTGCCGGTGGGATGCGTGATGAGGCTGCCATCGGCAGCGACCATCCATGCATTCGAGGCGCTGGCCTCGGTGACGACGCCGTCGGGGGTGACAAGCAGGCTTTCGTACGCCTTCGCCGCGCTCGCGGCCTGGCGGGCCAGGACGTTGGGCAATAGACCGGTCGCCTTGATGTCGCGGCGCTTCCAGCGGATGTCCTCCGCCGTCGTCACCTTCACGCCCATCTCCGCAACCGCGTCGGACGGTCCCGCCCCCCCCCGCGCCGTGACAATCACGCTTGGCTTTACGCGCGCCGGAAAAGCATGCGCGCGTGGGGCGATGCCCCGGCTGACCTGGATATAGATGATCCCCCGGTTCACACGATTACGACTGACCAGTTCGCGGCAGATCACGGTCAGCGCGGCCGGGGACATCGGCATTGCGATGCTCAACTCACTCAGCGAGCGCGCAAGGCGTGTCATGTGACCCGCGTGATCGACCGGACGACCGCTCCACACGCAGGTGACTTCGTAAGCCGCGTCGGCGAACTGGGTGGCGCGGTCGTCGATGGAAACGACGGCCTCACGATGCGGCGTGTAGCGACCGTTGACGTAAGCGACGTGTGACATCAGACGCTCACACCCGCTCCCCAGGGGCGCTCCCATTCTCGCGATTGTTGCGAACCTCGGTCGAGACGCCCAGCGTCTTGAGCTTGCGATGCAGCGCCGAACGTTCCATCCCGACAAACTCAGCCGTACGCGAGATATTGCCGCCATAGCGGATGACCTGCGCCATCAGATATTCGCGCTCAAACATCTCGCGGGCTTCGCGCAGCGGCAGGGTCATGATCTCATCGGAGCGCTGCAGCTTCAGCATCTGCGGTGTGTCGGAGTTGATCTCCGCCGGCAGCATCTCGGCACGGACCGGATCGCCTGCCGCACCCGGCGCCATGATGAGAAGCCAGTCGATGACGTTGCGCAGTTGGCGCACGTTACCCGGCCACGGATAGGTCTGGAGCGCGGTGATGGCATCTTCGCCGAGCGTGCGTTTCGGCACACCCGTCGTGGCGGCGGCGCGATCCATCAGATATCGCGCCAGATCCGGAATGTCTTCGCGGCGCTCGACCAGCGACGGCACCTGAACCGGCACGACACTCAGACGATAGAACAGTTCCTCCCGGAACAGGCCGCGTTTGATCTCACCGCGCAGATCGCGATTGGTGGTGGCAATGATGCGCACGTCGAGTTCGACTGGGCCGTGTCCGTCGGGTCGCTCAAGCCGCTGATCCTGGAGGATGCGGATGATGCGGCTCTGCGTCGCGAGCGGCATGTCGGCGACTTCGTCGAGCATGAGCGTGCCGCCGTCGGCCATCTCGAACACGCCAAAGGTACGCTCGCCGTCCGCGCCGGTCGACGCCCCGAACAGAGCGTCGTTAAGGCGATCCGGATGCAGGCCCGCCGCATTCACGACCACGAACGGTCCTTGCGCGCGTGGGCCATGCAGATGGATCTGACGGGCGACCACTTCCTTGCCGGAACCGGCCGGGCCCGTGATCAGCACGCGCGACCCTGTGGGGCCGACGCGTTCGATGGTGCGGCGAAGGCCCGTGATCGCAGCGGAACTGCCGATCAGGTTTTCCGGCTCGCCGGCGCGGCTGCGCAGTTCGAGGTTCTCCCGCTTCAGACGCGCCGCTTCCATCGCCCGCTTGAGCACGAGCAACATGCGGTCGGCCTCGAAAGGCTTCTCGATAAAGTCATACGCGCCATGCTGGATCGCCTTCACGGCAGTCTCGATGGTGCCGTGGCCCGAGATCATCACCACCGGAACATGCGGACGCATACTCTTGCAGCCGGCCAGCACTTGCAGACCGTCGAGGCGGCTGCCCTCCAGCCAGATGTCCAGGATGATCGCCGCAGGCGCGCGTGACTTGACCTGCTCAAGTGCCTCTTCGCCGGTTGCGGCTTGGCGCGTGGCGAAGCCCTCGTCCTCGAGGATGCCCGCGACGGCGGTGCGGATGTCCGCCTCGTCGTCGACGATCAGCACGTCATTTGCGGATGAAGTGGGTGTAACAGCCATTGCTCTAGCCTACAGCTCGCGCTTGGGGGGAATGCGACATCAGGTTCGCCGGAAGATGCAAGCCGATGCGTGCGCCTTGCGTGCCGTCGTCGTCAGCGGGGGCGTCTTCAAGCGTCAACGACCCGCCGTGGTCTTCGATAACTTTCTTCACGATCGCCAAGCCGAGTCCTGTGCCTTTGGTGCGTGTCGTGACGTAAGGTTCCGTAAGCCGGTCGCGTTCGCCATGCGGCAAGCCGACGCCGTTATCCGTGACTTCGATCGCGACGCCGGACGATTCCTGCACGATCGCGACTGAAATACGGCCCGCGGCTGTCCGTCCCGCGGCGATGCGGGCATCGATGGCTTCAAGGGCATTCTTCAGGATATTGGTCACGGCCTGTCCGAGCTGACGCGCATCGGCCCGGAGGATGATCGGACTCTGCGGCAGTTCCATGGCAAAGGCGACGCTGGGGTACGCGACCTTTTGCAAGCCCACGCCTTCGCGCACGAGGCTCGCGAGGTCGAGATCCTTCATGACCGGCGCCGGCATACGCGCAAAAGCCGAGAACTCGTCGACCATCTGCCCGATGTCGCCGACATGGCGGATGATGGTATCGGTGCACTGCGCCAGCAGGCCGGAATCGTCGCCCAGCTTGTCGCGGTATTTGCGCTTCAGGCGTTCAGCCGAAAGCTGGATCGGCGTCAGCGGGTTCTTGATCTCGTGCGCAATGCGCCGCGCGACGTCGGCCCAGGCCGCTTTGCGCTGCGCGGATTGCAGCGCCGTGATGTCGTCGAAGGTTACGACATACCCGCTGACCAGCTCGTCGACGCTTTCGGCCGACAGCCGTAGCATCAGGGTGCGGGTGATATTGCCGCGCGTGATCTGCACTTCGCGCTGTACCACGTGGCGCGCGGGATCGGCTTCCATCTCATCGAATACGGGGCCGAACTCAGGCACGGACTGCGTCAGTCGTTCACCGATCACGCGCGTCAGATCCGTGCCGAGCAGTATAGATGCGGAGCGATTGGGCAAGGTCACGTTGCCGTTGCGGTCGACGCCGATCACGCCCGCGCTCACGCCGTCCAGCACGGTTTCGGTGAACCGGCGGCGTTCGTCGAGCTGAACGTTGGCCGACAAAAGGTCGGCCTGCTGCTCGTCGATGCGCTTGGTCATGCGGTTGAAGGCGCGGCTCAGGTACGCCAGTTCGTCGGACTCTCCGGTTTCACGCACGCGCACCGTGAGGTCGCCCGCGCGCACCCGTTCCGCGGCGTCAATCAGATCGGCGATAGGACCGGCCAGGCGGGTTGCAAGATTGAGGCCGAACCAGACGGCGACCAGTAGCATCAGCAGCGCAACGACGGTGAATAGCAAGGTGAAGCTGATCTCCAAGGTCGACCGGCTGCCTTCAAGGCGGCGATATTCGTCGACCGCCGCCCCCGTGCGCGAGACGTGATTCAGGACCTCTGCGTCCACGAAGCGGCCGATATAGAGATAGGTGCCGGGCGTCGTACTGAGCCGCACCAGCGCGCGCACGCGGTCGCGGCTCTCGCCGTTGACGATGGCCACCTGGCCGAGATTGGCCTGCGCGATGGCTTGGAGCGGAACCACTTCACCGGATTCCAGCGCGAATGTGTAACCCGCCTTTGCCAACACTTTCAGATCGGACGCGAAGATCACCGCCTCACTGAGGCCGCGGAACGCGATCTGGCTTGAAAGGAAGGTGTTGAGGAGTGTGGGATTGAAACTCAACTGTGGCCACTGATGGTTGATGTCGCTGGCGATCGCGAGAGCATCGCCGCGGATGACCTGTTGATGCTCGACAAGGTAAGCCTGGGCCACGACTTCAGACTCTTGCAGCGCGTTGCGGACGCGTTCCGAGAACCAGGCTTCGACGCCGAAGGTAAAGAACGTCGCCGAGAACAAGGCCATCAAAATGGCCGGCGTGATTGCGAGCACGCCGAACAACATCACAAGGCGGATATGCAACCGCGATCCAGCCGCGCCGGCGCGGTGCGCGGTCCATAGGCGAACCAAGCGCCGGACAACCAGAACGGCGAGGCCGAGCAACAGCAGCAGATCGAGGTTGAGCAGGACGAGTACGGCTTTCGGATTCGGACCGGCGGCGTCCCAGCGTGTCAGCGCGAGATAAGTTGCAGCACCCGAAATAACGGCCGCGCCCGACAGGATGATCGCGAGGATGTCCGGCAGATGCATCCGGCGGCCCCAGACGGCGCCGCGCTTGAAGAAGTGCCGCACGGGATGGTTAGGCGCCGACGTTTGGATCGCATTGGGCTCCGCGGGAATAGGCGTCGCCGCCTTATCGGTGGCGCGCCGTCCGGGATTGTCTGCGACACTGCTTGTCATGCTACTTGGGGCCGCGACCGACATTGATGTCGAGCTCCCTGATTTTTTTGCGCAATGTATTGCGGTTCAGGCCGAGAACGTCGGCGGCCCGGATCTGATTGCCGTTGGTCGATTGCAGCGTGAGCGTCAGCAGCGGCTTTTCCATCTCCCGCAAAATACGGTCGTAGAGTCCGCGCGGCGGCAGTGCGCCGTTGTGGCTCTCGAAATATTCACGCAAGTGGCGTTCAATCGCTGCCCCGAGCGTCATCGGGCGCGTTTCATTCACGACGGCTGCCGGCGCTGTCCCGGCAAGCTCCAGCTCGATAGAGTCCGATCCGATGACGGTGTCGGTGTACAGCGCCAGCAGGCGCTTCATCAGGTTCTCGAGCTCGCGCACGTTGCCCGCCCAGCGGTGCGACTTTAGTCGCGCGATGGCTCCCGGCGCCAAAGACTTCGCCGGCAGGCCGTTCTTCACGCCTTCGGCTAGGAAGTGCGACACCAGTTCCGGGATGTCTTCCAGCCGCTGCCGCAATGGCGGCAGGCGGATCGGCACGACGTTGAGGCGGTAGTACAAGTCCTCGCGGAACAGGCCGGCCTTGATCAGCTGCGTCAGGTCGCGGTGCGTGGCCGCGACGATTCGTACGTCGGCCTTGATCGGTGTACGGCCGCCGACGGTCGTAAAACGTCCGTCCTGCAGCACGCGCAACAGACGGGTCTGTGCTTCCGGCGGCATGTCGCCGATTTCGTCCAGGAACAGCGTGCCGCCGTCGGCCTGCTCGAAACGACCGGTGGCGCGCATCATCGCGCCGGTGAACGAGCCCTTTTCGTGGCCGAACAACTCGCTCTCGATCAATTCGCGCGGGATCGCGGCCATATTGACCGCGATAAACGGCCCACCGCGACGCTTCCCGAAATCGTGCAACGCGCGCGCGACCAGTTCCTTGCCGGTTCCGGACTCGCCGGTGATCATCACAGTCAGGTCGGTATTCATCAGGCGCGCGACGGTGCGGTAAACATCCTGCATCGCCGGCGAACGACCGACGATCGGCAGTGTCTCACCCTGCCCTGCGCCGGTCGGCTCACTGGCAGGCGTGCGCAGCGCGACAGCGCGGTTCACCACCGCCACCAGTTCACTGAGATCGAAGGGCTTCGGCAGATACTCGAACGCCCCGCGCTCGGCGGCTTTCACCGCGGTGAGCAGCGTATTCTGCGCGCTCATCACGATTACGCGGAGTTCGGGGCGCAGCTTGCGAATGCGCGGAATGAGGTCGAGGCCGTTCTCGTCGGGCATCACGACGTCGGTGATGACGACGTCGCCCTCACCGTCGCTGACCCAGCGCCACAGGGTCGCGGCCGTGCCCGTGGTGCGCACGTCATAGCCCGCACGCCCCAAGGCCTCGGTGACGACCGTGCGGATGCCATGATCGTCGTCGGCGACAAGAACGGTAGCCTCAGCCATCGCGGGTCTCCTCGGCGATCGGCAACATCACACGGAAGATGGTGCGGCGCGCCTGGCTGTCGAATTCGATGACCCCACCGTGATCGCTGACGATCTTGGCGACGAGCGCCAGGCCCAGGCCGCTGCCCTTGGGCTTTGTCGTGACGAAGGGGTTGAACATATGCGGCCGTAGATCGGGCGGTACGCCGGGACCATTGTCGATCACGCTGACGACCAGCGGCAGGCGCAGACGCGAGGTCGAGCCCGGTACCGCAACGCTGACACCCGCCCGGAACGCGGTCTCGATGGTGATTTCAGGCGAGGCGCTTTCAGGTTCGAAGGCCTCGGCTGCGTTCTTCACCAGGTTCAGGAACACCTGCACCAGCTGATCCATGTTGCCGGCGACCATCGGCAGCGACGGATCGTAACGCTCGATGAGTTTTATATTGCGCGCGAAGCCATTGGTGGCGAGTTGCATGACGCGCTCGAGCACCACGTGGATGTTCACGGGCGCGCGTTCAAGCGGGCGATCGTCGGAGAACACTTCCATCCGGTTGACCAGCGCCACGATACGATCTGCTTCGTCGCAGATCAGCTGCGTCAGCTTACGGTCCTGCTCGCTCGCGCGCTGTCCTAGCAACTGCGCGGCGCCACGGATCCCCGAGAGTGGATTCTTGACCTCATGGGCAAGCAGCGATGCCATCGCTGTCATCGAACGCGCGGCGGTACGGTGTTCCAGCTGCTGGCCGATCTTGATCGCGCGTGTCTGCTCTTGCAACGAGATCACCTGCCAGCCCGGGAGGTCGACCATTGGCGCGACGTGGACCACCATCACGCGCGAGCCCGTACGCGGCGTATCGAGTTCGACGCCGTAGGCCGACATCGGCACATCGTTCTCGATGGCCTGCTTTATCAGGGCGGCAACGGGACTTTTCGGCGGCAGGATTTGCGTGACGGCCTCGCCGTCGAGTGCGGTCGCGCTGCTTTGGAAAAGCTGTTCCGCCGCGGCATTGGCGTAACGGATGAAGCCGTCATGATCGATCGCCAGCGTCGCCGCCGGCAACGCCGCCAGCACGGCTTCAGCGCTGGGCGGAAGACGTTCGCTCTGGCGACGGATCGGCAAGGGCTCTGCCATTACGCGGCCATCGCCACGGCATCGTCGAAGTCGCCCGCAAATAGCCTGCGGATTGCGGTGACGACTTTCGCCGGATCGGTCTCGGTGTTCACCGCGACTCGGAAGGCGTTTGCGCCACGCAGGCCCGCGACGGTCCATGCGAGATGTTTGCGCGCGATCCGAATGCCCTGCTCGCCGTAGTAGCTGAGCAAGCCATCATAGTGATCGAGCAGGATCGTTTCGCGTTCCGCCGGCGTCGGCTCGGGTGATGCCGTACCGGTCGCCAGGAACGCCTGGACCTGCGATGGGAACCAGGGCCGCCCGAAAGCGCCGCGGCCGATCATCACGCCATCGACGCCCGAGACGCGCATCAGCTCTGCCGCGTGCTCCGGCGTGGTGACGTCGCCGTTGCCGATGACCGGTATGCGCACGGCCTCTTTGACGTGGCGAATGAAGGCCCAGTCGGCATTGCCGGTGTAGAGCTGTTGACGCGTGCGTCCGTGCACGGTGATCAGTTGAATGCCGGCGGCTTCGGCTTTCTGCGCAATCGACGGCGCGTTGAGATTTTCGTGATCCCAGCCCATGCGCATCTTGAGAGTCACGGGTAGCTTCACCGCCTTCACGACGGCCTCGATGATCCGCAGCGCCTGGTCCTCGTCACGCATCAGCGCCGAACCGGCCATCCCGCCGATCACCTTCTTCACCGGGCAACCCATGTTGATATCGATCAGCGCCGCGCCCCGGGCTTCGTTCATCCGGGCGGCCTCGGCCATGATCTCTGGATCGCAGCCGGCAAGTTGCACGGCCAGGGGGCGTTCGTCATCGCAGGTGCCGCTCATGCGCTTGGAACCGCCGCGCTGGCGAACCATCTCGCGGCTGGCGATCATCTCTGAGAACATGAGGCCGCAGCCGAAGCGCCGAACGACGTCCCGGAACGGTCTGTCCGTGACGCCCGACATCGGCGCCAGGAACACGTTCCCGGCGGTCTCGAAGGAGCCAATGGCGAGGCGGCGCAGCATGCGGGTACGTCAGCCTGTCCGGGATGCATAAAGCTTGGGCATTTGCTCAGGAAACTCAGGCAAAATCAAGCGCTGTGACCGTTCTGCATCACTCCCTGGCAACACGTTGTTGTAAAAGCCGAATTGCTCGCCTTGCAGTGTGGCCCTATGGTCAGGATCGCGAGGATTCGGAGGGGCGGCGTGGCGGGATGTACGGCAGTGGTGGTGGCGGCTGGGCGCGGTCAGCGCTTCGGCGGTGACGGACCCAAGCAATACCAGGCCCTGGCCGGTGTGCCGCTCCTGCATCACACCCTCCAGGCCTTCCTGCAACACCCCGGTGTCGATCACGTCCTTGCTGTCATCCACGCGGATGATCGCGATCTCTACGCAGAAGCCATCGCGACGCTCGATCCCGCCAAGCTACTGCCGCCTGTCATTGGCGGCGCGCAGCGGCAGGATTCCGTCCGCAATGGGCTTGAGGCCCTGGCCGGTGACGCACCCGACCTCGTACTGATCCACGACGGCGCACGGCCCATGGTGGCGGCGGGCACAATCACGAGCGTGATCGATGCCCTCGCGACCGCCGACGGCGCCCTGCCCTGTCAGCCGGTCGTCGATACGCTGAAGCGTATTGGCCCGGACGGTGCCATTGGGGCGACGGTGCCGCGCGACGGGTTGGCCCGGGCGCAGACGCCGCAAGGCTTCCGCTTCCAGGCCATCCTGACGGCCCACCGCACCATGACAGGCGACTTCACCGACGATGCCGCCGTGATGGAAGCCTCTGGTGGCCGTGTGATTGGCGTGCCGGGCGACGATGCAAACATCAAGGTCACGACCATGGACGATCTCGCGCGGTTGAATACCGCTTTCGCTGAAACCCGCACCGGCACGGGCTTCGACGTACACAAATTCGGCCCCGGCGACGGCGTGTGGCTCTGTGGCCTGAAGGTTCCGCACAGCCAAGGCCTCGAAGGTCATTCCGATGCCGACGTGGCGCTTCACGCGGCGACCGACGCGCTCCTGGGTGCGATCGGCGCCGGTGACATTGGTCAGCACTTCCCCCCGAGCGATCCGCAATGGCGCGGCGCCTCGTCGGATCGCTTTATCCGCCATGCCTACGATCTGCTGCGCGCGCGCGGCGGATCGTTGGTCCATCTCGATATCACGATCATTTGCGAGCGGCCGAAGGTCGGGCCGCATCGTCAGAGGATGGTCGAGCGTATCTCTCAGATTTTGGGCGTTGCGGCGCATCGCATCAGTGTGAAGGCGACCACAACCGAGGGCCTGGGCTTTACCGGCCGCCAGGAAGGCATTGCGGCCCAGGCCGTCGCGACGGTACGTGCGCCGGCCGCGCCATAAGTGCTAGGCTTACCTCTCGCATTCTTGGGAGGGACCGCCATGATCCATCGTCGTTCTGCGCTTAGCCTGTTGCTGGCGAGCAGCTTCGCCTCTTCGACATCCTTCGCGCAGACAGCGCCGGCGGCCGATCCGCTTCTGCTGCGCATCAAGATTGCGACGATTGCCGCGCCAAATGTCGATGAGCTGAAGAAGCTGTATACCGACTGGTTCGGCTACAAGGAACGCAGCGCCGGTACCGTGTCGAAAGACCTCGCCGCAAGCTGGGGCGCACCGAAGGTGGCGGGCCGCCGCTTTGTGATGATGAGCTCGGACGGTGCGCCGGATGTCTTCCTGCGCATTGTGCAGAACGATCAGCCGGCCGGCTTCAAAGCCATGACGACCTGGGGCTGGAATTCGTGGGAGATCATCGTCGACGATCTCGACGCCTTGAACACGAAACTCAAAACGTCCCCGTTCAAAATCATTGGCGAACCGAAGCCGCTGTCGAGCACCGCGTCGATTCACGCCATGCAGGTTCAGGGCCCGTCGAACGACGTTTTCTATATGACCACGCAGACCGGCGACCGCACGAACTCGCGCCTGCCGCAGCCCAACGGCTTCGTCGGGCGACCGTTCATCCTCGTCCTCGCAGGTCCCGATCTGCCGAAGATCCAGAACTGGTACGCCGACACTTTCAAGATGGCGAAGAACCGTATCAACGATACGCCCATCGGCGTGATTCGCGATGCGCAGGGTACGCCGGATGCGGTGTATCCGCTGACGACACTTGGATTGAAGCAGCACGGCAATCTACTGGAGCTCGATGGCTATCCCGCGACCACGAAGGCGCGCCCCCGCGTTGAGGGCCAACTGCCGCCGGGCAATGGGCTGGCCAGCTTCGCCGTCGCCAGTCTCGATGCGTTGAAACTGGACTACATCACGCCGCCGAAGGCCCACTACGGCAAGCAACGGGCGGCGACGGTGGTGGGACCCGCCGGTGAGCTGATCGAGCTGATTGAGGATACGACCGTCGGCAAATAGCCGAGGTCAGGGATTCTCGGTCGATGCCGCGATCCAGGCCAGGAACGGCGGGAAACCCGCGTCCATCGCGTAGGTGACGATACAGGGCGTGTCGTAGCTGTGGAGGGCTTTCACGCGCGCGCTCAATGACGGGCTGAGCGACTGGCGCGTCTTGCAGACCATCACAAATTCTTGCGCCTCTTCTATCTTGCCGCCCCAGGTATAGACGGACGTCGCGGGGCCGAGGACGTTTACGCAGGCCGCCAGATGTTCGCCGACAACAGTGCGCGCGATCTCAAGGCCTTCCTCACGGCTTCCAACCGTAACGTAAACCATACACGCATCCTCGGCGCGGGCGAGTGAGTCCGTTTGCGACATAGGGCGGTCCTTCCTACACTCGCGGTGCGCGAAAGAGAAAATTCACTCTGTTCCGTCAGAATGCCGCCCACAACGGTGGCCCTGCGCGCCATTTGATAGGGCGGGCGAATGAGGATTGAAGCGGATGGACGGCAGCGACCGGAGTTTCAAACTCTCTTCCGCGCAGCGCAAGTGGCTCGAGCGCGGCCTTACGCAGCCCGGCGGCAAGCTGCCGTTGTTTGACGACAGCGGTCGAAAGATCAGCCCTGCGGTCGTGAAGAAATGCGTCGAGATGGGTTGGGCTGAACCTTGGTTCGCCAATCCGACCAAGCCTGATTGGCTTGTGTGCAAGCTGACGCCCGCGGGCCGTGTGCTTCTTGCCGATCCGATTCAAGGATCAACCGACGCGGCCTAAGGCCGGCGGAAAAAAGAAGGGAGGGTGATTGCTCACCCTCCCCGCTCTTAAGACCCGAAGATCTTAGGTATCGACTACGGAGCGGTCTGGCCCGTGCCGTTGCGGAACGCCGACAGGTTCGAGAGAACCCCGGTCGACGCGCTGTACGACAGGTGCTGGACGTAACCGTTGAAGGCTGCCGTGACGGCCAGCTGGTAGTTGCCCAGAGCCGTCGGAGCGGCCAAAGCCGCGCCGCTTTCCAGGGTAGCTGCCGACAACTGCACGGTGCCTTGCGGCTGGACGGCAGCGCCGATGTACGTGCCCAGGATCGCGCCGGACGCCGAGTCACCATTGCGGATGACGACGGTGTACGTGCCCGCCGTCGTGCTGGTGTTGGTCAGACGCAGGAACGACGGAACGGTGTTCACGCTGTTCTGGAACGTGTTGACCGAGGTCGACAGACCGCCGCGGGTGATCGTCGCCAGGTTGCCGGTCGCGGCCGCCAGAGCGTTGATGCCCGTCACCGTCGCCGTCGGGGTCAGGGTCGCAGAACCCACGCCCGAACCACCCGTGATCGCAGTCGCACCGGTCACGCCGATGTCGATGAGGATCGGGGCAGAGTTATCCAGCGAAGTGCCGGTCAGAGAGAACGTCGCAACGCCCGCCGCGATCTGCGTGGCCGTCTTGAAGTTGATCTGACCACCGGCGGTGCGGATCGAGACGCTGTTGAACGCCGCATCGGTCAGAGCGCCGTGCGTGATCTTCAGTTCCGCGGTGCTGACCAGGTTGGCACCCGAGAGCGAGATGCCGAGCGAGGTGCCCAGGGCGCCGTTGAGGGTCAGGCTGACCGAACCAACGATGGCCGTTAGGACGGCGGAGCCGCCCGTGGTGCCGAGGTTGATGAACGGCGGGCTGCCGCTGACGCTCGCTGCCGCGTTGAGGCTGGTCGGCAGGCCGTTCGCACCGGTCGCGGTGCCGAACACGATCGTCGCCGAGGCGACGCTGGAGAGGTACGTCGCGGTGTCGATCGTTTCGTAGGTTGCGCTGACGGTCGGGTTTTCGATGCGGCCGGACAAGGTGGCAACAGCGCCGACCGTGCCGAGAGCCTGCATGTTCTTCACGACCGGGTTGGTGATGCGCAGCACGTTGTAGGTGCCCGCGATCGTGCCGACGATGATGCGGTCGGTGAAGACCGTCACGTTGGTGGCCACAACCGCCGAGAGATTGGTCAGAGACGACGCCGCGCCAGTGGTGTCGAGTTCGGCCAGGGTGGCCGTCACGGTGGCGGTCGGGTCGAATTCAGCGCCCGAGAGCAGCACCGTCGCGCGGGTCGCTGGGTCGTGTAGCGGATCGAGGTGCGGATGTCGAAGCTCGCCGCCGCAGTGTTAACCGACGAAGACGCGCTGCCGGTGAACAGCGTGTTGCCGAGCTTGTAGCCGGAGAATGTCGAGATCGCCGTGCCGGCGACGCCCGTCGAGGTCTGGATCGAAGCAGCAGATACCGTTCCGCTCACAAGAGCGGTGGTCGCAAGCAGCGTGCTGCCAGCGAGGAACGTGGAGTATTTATTCATAGATTGGGATCCCCAATTTCTAATTAGACCTCACACGAGGTCAAGCGCCCGTCAGCGCTGGGGGATAAAGGGTTGGCGCTCAAAACGGGTCAAGCAACCAAGGCGGGTACATTCATTAAATCGTTGGAACAGACTAACTTCGCGCACACTTTTATCGCTGGGAGAGTGTGTGCATTGACGAAGCGCAACTGTTGGAAGTGGTGTGTTGCCGCAGCACTTCCCGCCGTACGGGCGGTGACGCGATCTTCCGAATCGCCGCATGGCGAGTGCTTACGCCGAGACTTCCAATTGATCGCCGCGTGCCGCGAATGTGCCGCCGACCGAAAAGAAGTTTTGCGCATACTGATGCGCGACCGTGCGATGGCGTTGCTGCGCGGTTGTAGGCATCATCTCTGCGGCACTGTCCTGCGATTTACCCGCCCGTGCGGTGTTCAGCGTGTCGGCAAACAGCTGTGCGCTCTCGGCGGCCTCGATTTCGATGGCATCGGCCGCGGGGCGGCGCTCTGGACGCGGCGCCTCGGCGGCCGTCTTGACCCGCTGCATTTGCTGCGTCGCGGGCCGCGTGTCGAGGTCGTTGGGTAATGCGGCGTCAAGGTTCGCGCGAAAACTCGCGCCCCCATCCCGCTCGCCACCGCCGCGCCGATCGTGCTCGGTTGCGCGTCCGTTGCCGCTCTGACGAACAGCCGGATGCACGGGTGGAGCCTGCGTCGCCCCGAGCGCGGACGTGACGGGGGTCGAATCTCCGACCTGCATGAGTGAATCCCCCTCTGCAGCGGCAATCATACCGGATTCGATGTGGCTGAGGCAATCGAGCGGCGCGGCACTTATTGCGGTCGCGCCGGTGACGACGACAACAGATGGTAGGGTTCAGCGCTCCCGGAAAGCCTCAGCCTTCAGCTTCAGCACAGGCCGCAGGAGGAACGTCATCACCGACTTGGTGCCGGTGTGGATGTCCACTGTTGCGCCCATGCCCGGCGCGATCGTCAGGCCCTCGTTCGCTTCCCCGAGATAGGGTTTGGCCGTGGTCACGACGACCTTGAAGTACGGCTGGCTGTTCTCCGGAATGGTGGAATCCGGCGCGACCGAAATCACCTTGCCTTCGATCCCGCCGTATCGTGCATAATCATAAGTGTCGATCTTCACGAGAGCGTTCTGTCCCGCGCGAACGAAGCCGCGGTCTGTCAATTCGCATCCAACCGTGACCCCTCTTTCGCGTCCAATAATGACCCCCTCGGGGGTGCACGATTGGGCTTATCCGCGTAGTGCATAGGAGGGACCCGCGGCCGACGCCGCGCGCTTCCACGCGCGCAAGCGGAGGCGGCCGTG
>CANJRD010000002.1 GCA_947476695.1 Rhodospirillaceae bacterium | reverse complement strand
TGCCGACCTTGTAGCCCGAGAAGTTCGAAATCGTCGCGCCGGTCGCGCCCGTCGAGGTCTGGATCGAAGCGGCAGAGACCGTTCCGCTCACAAGAGCGGTCGTCGCGAGCAGCGTGCTGCCTGCGAGGAAAGTGGAGTACTTATTCATAAATAGGAATCCCCTCACTATAAAAGGGCCCCCTCTTGTGGGGGGCCACTCGCGCCCGTCGGCGCTCATACATAAAAGTTCAATTCTTACGGATGGTCAAGGATATACCGCGTGGCTCAGGGCTCTGAATCCCACCCCTACCGCTACCATGAGCACGGCCCCGGGGTCCGGTTCATCGAGCTTCCGACCTCGCGATCACTCACAATATATTGAAATATAATGATTTTCGCGTGGCGCGCCCAGCAGGACTCGAACCTGCAACCCCGGGCTTAGAAGGCCCGTGCTCTATCCAGTTGAGCTATGGGCGCGCAATAGCGCTAGGCCCGCGTTCGATTGAAGGCAAAGTTATCGGCGTAGGATTTAGGCCGAACCGTTCTTTGGTGCGGTTCAACCACAGTAAAGGCGAGGTTTTTCGCTTGCGCGAACGCAATCGCCGCCTCTTTGGTCGCAAACCACAGACGAAGCTGTTTGTCGGTATCCTGCGACCCGGACCATCCCATCAGGGAATCGACTTCAACCGGATCGTCGGACTCAATATCGAGCAGCCAAAGCTTGGTTTTGGCCTGACCGGATTGCATCGCGGTTTTTGCAGGCTTCGAAATCCGGGCCAAATGGGGCATTGCCGTTGCTCCTCTCCCTGCGGCCGAATCTGTCGGCCATCATGCAATAGTCATACCCCGGCTCGCCCCAAAGAGCGAGTTAGGTGCGATGGTCGGGGCGAGAGGATTCGAACCTCCGGCATCCAGCTCCCAAAGCTGGCGCTCTACCAGGCTGAGCTACGCCCCGTGATGTCAGAAAGCAGCCGTTTTCTAAGGCTTCCTCACCGCTCTGGCAATCGTGCATTGAGGTCGAATGGTGAACATCTGGGACATATCGAGACCATTCACGACACAAATTCCACCACAGAAGTAGAACGCTCCGAGACCGCCCAACTATCGCGACCGATTTCTGTGGATAGCATCGCCGAAAAATTGCCGAAGCGCGAACAGAAGCGCATCATGTTTCATCAGGTGCGTAAAAATGCACCGGCGGCGCGTGTGGGGAGGGTCACTTTGACCGCTCCCCATTTTTTTGTCTCGGATGGAGATGTTCATGTTGGCACTGAGTGTCAAAGAGTTCTGTCAGTCCGTCGGCATCTCGCACCGAACGTTCTGGAATTTGGTTAACCGTGGTGAAGCGCCACCACTGGTGCGCGTGGGTCGCCGGGTGTTGATACGCACGGATACTGCGGATGCATGGCTGAAGGAGCGCGAGAAGATGCGCGCTGCGGCATAGGTCATGGAGAAATCCGATCACGAAAGCAACGACGACGAGCCCCTGCCCCCGAAGGCCGTAAAGGGGAAGGACCGGCCGCTTTCGTTTCACTGGCGAGCCATCCACGACGATTTCATTCGCGGCCTCGACCTTCCCCCCTGCACCGTCTAAACGCCATGAGAAGGCACGCGCCAGTATTCTAGTGGATGCCTATCGGAGCGGCCGCCTCAATCCCGAACAATTCCTATCGTATGCGCGCAAGAAGGAATGGTGGACGGGCCAGGAACGCTACGGCGGCACGGCTTACACCTACCGCACTGTGCTATGGGCAGTGGATGATCTGGACGCCCGCGGTCTCATTGAACATGATCGCGCACCGCCCGGCCGCATCGGCCTGCAGAGCGCGCTCCGCGCCTCGCCAGCGTTATTCGGCGCAGTCTCCGCTCCCCTGATCGCCTTCGCCTATGACCCGATAGAAACCATCCGGCTCAAAGATGCGTACACCGCCGCAACCGGGTCCCGATCCGCCTCCCGGATGATCGACACCATCTGCTCTTCCGTAAACCGTGACTGACGCATGCTCCCCTCCTGTCAGGGAGCCAATCTCTCACATAATCCTTGGGCCGAAAAATCGGGGGCAGGTCAGCGTGGGTGGATTCCACATTTGAGAACTTGAAGGCGGAATTTGAAACGGTTATGAACTCGGCATGACCCTCGTAAAGCAAACAGCCTTTCAGCGTTACCTTTCCATCCTTCGTTTTCACGGCCTCAGTAACGGTCCTAGGAGGGCCTGGGAGCAGTTCTCTCAGGTTGACCTCTACGACTACCTGCATGGGATAGAAACGCGCCTGTTGGTCACCGTAGAGGCTCGTGACCCTGGGGGCGTGAGCAACTACGGGCCCAATTACACCGCCTCGTCAGAAAGACCGCTGCGGCGATTGATTTCGACCTGTCCGGAGATGGGCAGTACGCGTTTGGCCTTCATTGATCTGGGTTGTGGCAAAGGCAAAGTGCTGCACGTGGCAAAGCGGGTTTTGCCCAGGGCGAAGCTGTTCGGGGTGGATCTCCACCCGGGCATTTTGGAAACGACCCGGAAGAACTTGGGAGAGGCCGCAACCCTCGTAAATGCCAATGTGCTGGATGTTGACTACGCCAGCCTGCTCGGCCCGCAGGACGTGATCGTAGTTTTCAATAAGAACTCGTTCGATCGGGCAACTGTGGAAACCACCCTCGCCCGCATCAAAGCCTGCGCGCCGGCCGTGTTCTACATTTACTCCAACCCGGTCTACGGCGACCTGTTCGCATGCTACCAGGAAGTATTCAGCATGACCGGCTGGCATAAGAACTGGCAGGTCAAGGCGTGGAAGGTGCGATAACGCTCCCCAAGATAACTTGGAAGCGGCATCGCCTTCAGGAAGCGCCGCCCCGCCCTCGCTACTTGAGTGCAGCAGAGCAAGGCCGTCTATTCGAGAACCTCCGGCCCGACTTCCTTCCGTTGGTGCGGTCCTGCTTGCAGACCGGCGTGCGGTTTCGCTCACGTGGGACGCCGTGGACTATTTAGCGAGGGCGATTACTTTCCGACGCATGAAAGGCGGGGGTGAACACACTATCCCTATCACCGACAGCTTGCTGGCACTGCTGGCGAGCGAACGCGGAAAGCGCCCCATATTCGTATTCAGCTACGAATGCCGGGAAGATCGGCCCTCCGGTACCAAAGGCGTTCCCCGAAAGTAGGGAGAGCGTTACTCCTACTCCCGTGATGGCTGGCGCCGCCCCTGGGCGAACGCCCTGGAGGCCGCTGGCATTCACGGTTTCCGGTTCCATGACTATAAAGGCACACGGCTGGCTCCCGCATCACCAGGGCGGCCGGAATAGCCGTGGCGAGGGATCTCCTGGGCCATTCGGACATTAAGACCACCGACCGGTACAGCCATGTCCTGATGGAGGACGTGGCCAGAGCAATGAACGAGGCGGAACGTACACCAACGCCACAGTCGATGGCGAACCGCCCCATAAATCCGCTATTGGCAAGGTTTTATGAAAACCGGTCGCATAGTCCCAAAGCTGGCGCTCTACCAGGCTGAGCTACACCCCGGGCTCCATCGCGACGTGCGTTTCTAAGATCTTGGTCGCACCGACGCAATCCCGCCGACGGTCTTGAACGTTTGATATCTCAGACGCAAGTTTTCACCCTCCCCTTCGCCTTTTTTCACCAAAGATGGAAAGTTGAGCATATGTCCCGCGACAGCATCGGCGTTTCCGGCCCGCTTCTGGAGTACATCCGCCGCGTTGGCATGCGTGAGGATGCCGATCTGGCGGGGCTTCGGGCGGAAACGGCCAGCCACCGTGCCGCCAACATGCAGATCGGTCCTGAGCAAGGTCAGTTCATGGCACTGCTCGTGAAGATGCTTGGCGCCAAGCGAACGCTCGAGGTCGGCGTGTTCACCGGCTACAGCGCGATGGCCGTGGCAAAAGCGCTAGGGCCGACTGGGCGCGTCGTCGCGCTCGATGTCAGCGAGGAGTTCACCGCCATCGCGCGGCGGCATTGGGCCAAGGCCGGTGTCGCGAACCAGATCGATCTTCGCATCGCGCTGGCCGCCGACAGCTTGCGTGAAATGGTCGCAAAGGGCGAAGCGAACGCCTTCGACTTCGCGTTCATCGATGCCGACAAGAGCAACTACGACGTCTATTACGAACATTGCTTAAAGCTCGTTCGCACAGGCGGTCTGATCGCCATCGACAACGTGCTGTGGAGCGGCAGCGTCGCAGACCCCAGCAAGAACGATGCGGATACCGCCGCCCTTAAGGCGCTGAATGAAAAGATCGCGACGGACCCGCGCGTCGATGTCAGCTTGGTGCCAATCGGCGATGGCCTGACGTTAGCGTTAAAGCGCTAAACGATCTCGATCTCGTAGAGCTTCGACCAGAGCTTGCCCGTGATGAACAAACGGTTTTTCGCCGCGTCGTAGGCAATGCCGTTCAGCACAGCCTCGCCATTCGTCGCCTCAGACGGGCGAAGGCCGCTGAGATCGATCCAGCTTTTGACATCGCCCGTCTCGGGCGAGATCCGCGCGATTTTGTCGGTGTGCCAGACGTTGGCGAAAATTTCGCCCTTCACGTATTCAAGCTCGTTCAAATTCGAGACCGGCCGCCCTTTGTCGCGCACCGGCAGCCGCGTGATCTCCGTGAACGTCTTCGGATCCCAGAACCGCAACTCCGCGGAACCGTCGCTCATGATCAGCTTTTCGCGATCGTGAGTCAGTCCCCAGCCCTCGCCCGAATACGAAAAGCTGCGCTTCTGTTTGAACGTGGCACGGTCGTACACAAACCCGGTCTTGTTCAGATAGGTGAGTTGGACCAGTTCATCGCCCCACTCCGTCATGCCTTCCGCGAAATACGTGCTCGACATATCCATGCGCTGCAGCACTTCGCCGGTCTCGAGTTTTACCTTCCGCACGCTCGAGCGCCCGTTGAGACCTGTGCTCTCGTACAAAACACCATCGAGATAGATCAGACCTTGCGTGTAGGCGTCGGCATCGTGCGGATAGGTCGCGACGATGCGATAGCCATGCACCGGGACCGTGTCCGCGGCGCATGCGGGAAGAGACATCGCCACCGGCGCAAGTGCCAGGCCACGCAGA
The DNA here is from genome assembly GCA_947476695.1 of Rhodospirillaceae bacterium. Classification (GTDB taxonomy): domain Bacteria; phylum Pseudomonadota; class Alphaproteobacteria; order Rhodospirillales; family Rhodospirillaceae; genus SCTM01. Next base: position 325,852 of record CANJRD010000002.1, on the reverse strand, counting down.
ACGTCACGTCGATTGACCACGGGGAATTTCATTTTGCTCAGCTCACGCGTTTTGGCGACCAGCCTCGGACGCTCACAGGCTTGCCGGTCGCATTCCGCATCACTTTCGGCCGCATGACTTTGCGCGCCGAGGGCGCTTCTTCAGTTCCCGCGCTCCGACTCTTCACAGCCTGCTCGCCGTAGAACTCGATCATCGCCGCCAGCGGTATTTCCGCATTCGGCGCCACGGCGAAAGCATCCGCATAAGGCGGGTGTCGCTTCAACATCTGAGTCAGCTTCTCGACGGACTGACTTCCGAACTGCCGCCATACGCTGTCGAGCACATGGGCGGTGGCTTCGTCGACAAGTTTGACGTCGACCATCGGACGGCCGCGGGCGAAGGCGCGATAGACGGTAGGCTCGAGCGGCCCATCTTCGGCGGCGATGAAGGTCGCGGGCATCAGCTTCGCGCCGTTCTGGACGACGCCGAAATAAGCCTGCGCGAGATACATCAGACGATGGAGTTTCGGCGGCTGGAGGTACTCGCTGTCATTCAGCGACCGGTCCAGGAACCAGAAAGCTATCTCAAAACAGGACTCAACCGCCGTCGGGCGCATTTGGCCAGCCGCACATCAGATACGATAGTTCCAAGTTTCGCAGAACGCGGCTGGAACTCAACGACGATTGCAGCGAAGATTGCGTCATGTCGTTAGATCCGCTGTGGCTTTCCCGCCTCCAGTTCGTCTGGGTTGTGGCCTGGCACATTCTGCTGCCGGCGTTCACGGTCGGGCTCGCGTCCTACATCGCGTTCCTCGAAGGCCTGTACTTCTTCACCCGGGGCGAGACCTACCTCGCCACATCGCGGTTCTGGACGAAGATATTCTCCGTCTCCTTCGGCATGGGCGTCGTCTCGGGCATCGTCATGCCGTTTCAGTTTGGAACCAACTGGAGCCGCTTCTCGGACGCCACCGCCAATGTCATATCGCCCATGCTGGCCTACGAGGGCTTGATGGCCTTTTTCCTTGAGGCCGCGTTTCTGGGCGTTCTGCTGTTCGGCCGAAAGCTCGTGCCGCGCTGGGTACATTTTTTCGCCGCCATCATGGTGGCCGGCGGCACGCTCTTCTCCTCGTTCTGGATTCTGGCGACGAACAGCTGGATGCAAACGCCGGCGGGGTTCGAACTGACCGACGGGCGCTTCTTCCCGACGGACTGGATGGCGATCATCTTCAATCCGTCGTTCCCCTACCGACTGTTGCACACCGTTGATGGCTTTTATGTCACCACTGGCTTCGTTGTGCTGGGGGTGGCGGCGTGGCTGCTGCGCAAAGGTCGCGCCGTGACCGAAGCGCGTTTTATGATGTCGGCGACCCTGTGGTTCCTGCTGGTCGCGGTGCCCGCTCAAGTGGTGATCGGCGATTTCCACGGATTGAACACGCGCGAGTATCAGCCGGCAAAACTCGCCGCCATCGAAGCACGATGGGAAACCGAGGCCCGCGTCCCGCTGACGCTGTTCGCGATCCCCGACCAGGAAGCCGAAACCAATCGCTGGTCGATCGATGTGCCGCTGCTCGGCAGCTTGATCCTCGCCCACGATCTAGACGGCGTGGTGCGGGGCTTGAAGGATTTTCCTCGCGACGAACGCCCGCCGGTGCTGCCGGTATTTTTCGCGTTTCGCATCATGGTCGGCTGCGGGATTGTCATGCTGATCCTTGTGATCGCCGGCAACGTGCTACGCACCGGCGAGCGTGTTTACTCAAACCGTGTGTTCCTGCTCGCCTGCCAATGGGCCTCGCCGCTTGGCTTCATCGCGGTGTTGGCGGGTTGGACAACCACTGAAGTCGGCCGCCAGCCGTGGACCGTTTATGGCCTCATGCGCAAGGCGGATTCGGTTTCGCCATCGCTGACAGGCGGCCAGGTGCTGACGAGCCTGATCGGCTACATGGTGACATACGCGATCATCTTCCCGGCCGGCTTAATTCTGATGCGACGCATGGTGCGCGAAGGATTCACCGACAACGCCGATGAGCCGCCCATCGCCGGTGGACGGCCGCCCGGGCCGATAAAGGGCGCGTCATGACGCTCGACCTTGTCCCGATCTGGACCTTCATTCTCGGCTTCGGCGTGTTTCTCTACGTCCTGCTCGACGGCTTCGATCTTGGTGTCGGCATGTTGTTCCACTTCGCCAAGACCACCGAGGAGCGCAACCGCATCATCGGTTCCATCGTCCCGATCTGGGACGGCAACGAGACGTGGCTGGTGTTGGGCGGCCTTGCGCTCATGGCGGCCTTCCCACTTGCCTTCGCGATCATCATCCCGGCGGTGTATTTCCCGATCGCGCTGATGCTGTTGGCGCTGATCTTCCGCGGCATCGCCTTCGAGTTCCGTTTTCGCGATTCCAAACACAAAACATTCTGGGACTACGGCTTCACCTATGGCTCGCTCGTCGCCACCTTCGCGCAAGGCATCGTTCTCGGCGCGTTCATCCAAGGCTTCAAGGTCGACGGACGGCACTTCGTTGGATCGAGCTTCGATTGCTTCACGCCATTTTCGCTGCTGACCGGCATTGCGCTCATCTTCGGCTACACACTGCTTGGCGCCGGCTGGCTGATCATCAAGACCGACGGCGAATTGCAAACGCACGCGCGCCGCTGGGGACGGATTGCCTTCATCGGCGTGCTGATCGCCGTCGGCATCGTCAGTCTCTGGACGCCCCTTATGAATGCCGCCATTGCCGAACGCTGGTTCTCCTGGCCGAACATCGCGTTCCTCGCGCCGGTACCGCTCGTCACCGCGATGCTCGGAGCGTTCACCTGGCTGGCGCTCGGCGGACGCTACGGCGACCCCGCGCCGTTTTTCGGCGCGCTCGGGTTGTTCCTGATGTCCTACGCGGGCATCGCCATCAGTCTCTGGCCGATGATCGTACCGCCGGTCTATTCGCTAGGGGCCGCAGCCTCATCGGAAAGCACGCAAGCTTTCCTATTAATCGGCACTCTCGTGCTGATCCCAATCATCCTCGTCTATACGGGGTGGTCGTATTGGGTCTTCCGCGGAAAAGTTCGCGGAGACTTCGGCCATCACTGAATAGCGTGCTGCTCGACCGCCATGCTCTGCAGGGGCGGCATCACCATCATGGGCTCAGCCGGACCGACGATCGCCTGCGCGCGTTCGTAGTTCGCGACCTGCCGTTCGGCGTCCGCCGCCGGTGTCGGACGCAGGCCGTTCGTCGCCTGTTCACCGACAATCGCGGCGCCGACCTCAAGCGAGACCAGCACGCCGCCGAAACTGATGACCTGATCTTGGAATTCGGCACGGCGTCGACGTGTGCCGGGATCCGACCGGTCGTCACCGCCGTCGAACCGCGGCGACCATTCGCGCCCCGGTGCAGCGTTCGTGCCGTGAGCCCCGTCGATTGGCGCACGCGTACTTGCTCCATAGGCCCGCGCTAATCGCGCTGCCTCGCCGACCAGGGCCGTATTTGCGACCGTTGCCGTCATGTTTACCCAATGCGCAGCGGACACACTCCGCCACCGAATGAAACTAGGCCCCAGGCGAAGCCAAGTCAAACTGGTGCCCGAAAAGAATGTTAATCGATATTAACGAGTTATTGAGGCTTCCAGACACCGGACTCGAAGGTTAACGGTGCCGCCCCTGGCGCTGTTGCGAAGGGATCCCTAGCTTTGCCGGATGCCCGACACGCCCCTTATCCAACGCCTCGCCTTCGCCCCGGAAGAACTGCCGACGATCGCCCCTTCAGACCTCATGGAGGCGTGGAAGGTCGCCACCCTGGGCGCCGAGGTCGGCATGGTGCTTCAGCACGGGGATATCGAAGGCGTGGAGTTCCGATGGGACGGCGGCGAAAGCCGTTTCATGTTTGCCGACTTGGACGCGTCCTGCTGGGCAGCGGCCTTGGACCGTCGCTACGGGCTTGAGAACCCGCGCGGGATCGCGATCCTGTTCCGTCTCCTCGCCCTGATCGACCTCATGGCCCGCGCCAACTGGCTACGGCCCTTGTTCAGTATCGGTTCCGAGGACGGCGTGAGGGTCGATCCCGACCTTGTCCGCGCCGCGGCAGAGGAGCCGCTCACGGCATCGGCCAGGTTCGACGCCGGTGAGATCCGCCGGCGGTTGGGCAGCAAGGTTGCCCAGACCGGCCTTCTTCCACACACGGCAGCGACGTCCGTTTAGGCCTGCATGGCCATGGCGACGATCGACCACAGGTACAGCATCGCGAACAGGCCAATAAGAGCGGAGGCTTCTTTCAGGAACGTGGTGGCGGTCATGTGGGCATCTCCCGATGTTCTTGTCTTGTTCTCACCTGCGTGAATAGAACAAACGCAGAACATCTTGTCAAGCGCCCTCGGAACAGCCTAATCAGCTTGCCATGAGGGACACCCACCGCTTCAGCGTCGCGCCGATGATGGACTACACCGACCGGCACTTCCGGCGGCTGCTTCGCCTCATCTCGCGCCGATCCCGGCTCTACACCGAGATGGTGACGGCGGCGGCCATCACCCACGCCAAGGACGTGGAACGGCTCCTGGCGTTCCACCCGACGGAAGAGCCCCTCACCTTGCAGCTCGGCGGCAGCGACCCCGTTCAGCTGGCCGACGCCTCTCGCCAGGCCAAGGACAGGGGCTATACGGATCTCAATCTCAACGTCGGCTGCCCGAGCGACCGCGTGACCGTCGGGCGCTTCGGCGCCTGCCTCATGGCGGAACCCGACCTGGTCGCGACCTGCGTCGAAGCGATGGCAAAGGCAACAGGCCTGCCGGTCACGGTGAAGTGCCGGATCGGCATTGACGATCAGGATAGCCAGAAAGACCTCGACCATTTTGTCACGACGGTCGCCGGCGCCGGTTGCGAGACCTTTGTCGTGCATGCCCGAAAGGCTTGGTTGAAGGGCTTAAGCCCCAAGGAAAACCGTGAGATCCCGCCGCTCGACTACGATCGCGTCCATGCACTTAAGCGTGCGCACCCCCACCTCAACGTTGTGCTCAACGGCGGACTGAAAACCGTCGCCGAAGCTGTGGCCGCGATTGCGCCACGAGGCGGCCCCGCGCTCGATGGGGTCATGCTCGGACGCGCGGTCTGTGACGACCCCTATCTTCTGGCTGCGGTCGATCGCGCCATCTACGGCGACACAGAGCCCGCACCTTCGCGTCGCGACATCATCGATGCCTATCTCGCCTACGCCGCGGACGAATTCGCGCGCGGCGCCCGCAGAACCCAGGTGCTGCGCCACCTCACCGGCCTCTTCAAGAACTGCGCCGGCGCACGCCAGTGGCGGCAGGCCGTGAGCAAAGCCATGCAGTCCGACCTGCCGCTGAGCCATCTGCGCGAAACCGCGGAACGCGTAATTCTTGTCGAACCCCTTGCCGCATAACGTCAATTCGTGCGACTGACGAAGCTGAGTTCGGGGGACGTCCAAGTCAAATGACCAAACCGCGCTATGCGATCTACTTCGCACCGGAGCCAGGTTCGCAGCTCGAGGAATTCGGGCGGAACTGGTTGGGCCGCGATCACACCGGCAGTGCGCCCGAAACGCGCTTTGCTGTTCCCGGAGTCACGCCCAGTCGCCTGACCACGATCACCGAAGGTCCCCGGCACTTCGGCATGCACTGCACGCTGAAGCCGCCGTTCGCGCTGCGTGAGACCGCGACGGAGTCAGGCCTGCTCGCGACCGCCGAGCTTGTCGCTCGTGGCCTCGCCCCGATTGAGATTCCAGAACTGGAACTGGACATCGTCGGCCGGTTCATCGCGCTGACGCCGACAACGTCCTCTGTGGCGTTGGAGAAACTCGCGGCCGTCTGCGTACGCACCTTCGAAGCGTTCCGTCAGCCGCTGACCTCGGAACAGGAAAAGCGTTACCAGCAGAGCCGCCTCACGGTGCATCAGGAGCAAATGCTGGAACACTGGGGGTATCCGTACGTGATGGAGGAATTCCGCTTCCACATCACGCTGACGGAGCCTCTGGCCGACGATCGTGAATGTAACGAAATTCTGGAAGCCCTGCGCGAGCATGCCGGTCCCATCCTTGGCCGCGCGATCCCTTTGCGCGAAATCTGCGTGTTCCGCGAAACAAGCTTCGAGGAACCGATGACGATCATCGCCCGCTTCCCGTTCGGCCGTACCAGCTGATCGCCGCCAGCAGGTGGCCTCGATCATCACCCGCATTGTCGACGCCGTCCGCCAACGTCGGCAGCGCGATGCAGAGGCTCGCGAAGATGCTCGTGCACTGGAAGAATCCCGGCGCTACTGGAGCGACGACGTCGCTCTCACCCTCGCTGACTTACTGAACGACACCTCGACCAAGGCCAGCGGTCGCGTGCAGGTCCTGTCGCTGGCACAGTTCCGCGGTCATATCGGCGACCTCTGGGAGGTCTATCAGTCGCGCATTCTGATGATCGCCGAAACGACGATTGCGCGCATGATCGGCAAGGGCAATACGTTCATCCCGCAAGGCGACGACGCCTGGCTTCTGCTGTTCCCCGGCATCGAGCAGGAGGAAGCGCGCGGTCGCGCCGACGAGATCGCCGCGCGCATCGGCGAGAAGCTGGTCGGCGCGGCCTTCTCTCCGGATCCGCCGCCGCCGCCACTCACCGTTCTTCTGGATACCGCCGGCGTTGTTCGGGCCGACGGCACGCTCGATGGCAAGGCGCTGAGCGCCGCCATCGAACGCGCGAAACGTCCCGCGCCCAAGGCCCCGCCGACACCGCCGCAGCAAAAGGCCGCCGCCAGGCCCGCGTCCGCGCCACCCAAGACGGCGTTCGAAATCATGATGCGTCCGGCCTGGAGCCGGGAGAACGAAAATATCGACACCTATGCGCTGCGCGCGATGGGCAGTCGTGGCGAGGACATTATTGGCGATCCGCAATCGGTGTTCACCGTTGCCGTCGCGCTCGAACTCTGCGCAGCCGCGGGTAACCTTCTGTATCTGATGGATGCGCGCAAACTGCGCGGACGGCTTGTGCTGCCGCTACCGTTCCAGATGTTCTTCGCGCCCGCAGGTGAGGAATTACGAAAGGCGCTGGCGAACATTCCGCAGAAGTTGCGCCTGCATCATCTGCGTGTGGACGCAGTTCGTATGCCCGCCGCTACAGCTATCGGGGACGTTGCAACTTTGCGCGAAGCTCTGCGGCCGATGGTGCGCGAGGTCGGTCTCGTGCTCGAGGAACCCAATGCCGACAATCCGTTACTCGCGCTGGAACATGCGACATTCGTGTACGATGTTCCGCCGAGCCAACGCTTCGATGATCGTGAGTTTCACGAAGCCGTCGCCGGATTGCGGATAGCGACCAAGCAACGGGTCGCCATTACGGGCCTGCGCAGCAAGAGCCTCATCGCAACCGCGATGAATATCGGCTTCGACGAAGTGGGCGGGCCGGGCCTTGCGGTCGATCAGCGCCAACTGCCCGAACGGTTACTTACATTGCCCAAACGCGACTTTATTTCGCCATGATCCGGCCTGAATCGGTCCCTAGCTTTTTACTAGCGAGGGACTTGAACACAGGAGTGCATCATGACCTTCAAGTTGATTTCGACACTCGGACTGGGCGCCTTGCTGTTCGCAGGCACCGCCTCCGCCGCTTTTGTGCCGCCCCATGTTGGCGAAGAGGCGAAGATCGTCTTCGCTAGTCGCGGCGGCATCCAGGATTGGCAAGCTGACGGCGACCGCGGCATCTTCCTGCAGGACCGTCATCGTCAGTGGTATTATGCGCGGCTGATGAGCCCGTGTCTGAACTTGCCGTTCGTGCAGCGCATCGGCTTCGACACGCGCCCGAATGGCACGTTCGACAAGTTCAGCGCGATCCGCGTGAGTCGCCAGAGTTGTCCCGTGACGTCCGTGGTTCTTGCTGATCCGCCACACGGCAAGCGCGGTCTCCTCGCTTCGCGTTAGCGCCTGAGACAAAGAACCCGCCTTCCGGCGGGTTCTTTCTTGTCTATTTCTTCGCGATCAGATCGGAAGGCCAACCGATACGGACGATCAAGTCGTCCGGCCTAGAAGGCCCCGTGAAGACCCAGCACTTTCGCGACGTCTTCGCCCCGCATGATGTCGTAGCGGATGTCGAATTCCTTCTTCAGCGTCGCGAGCGCCTCGTCGCGCAAGCTGGGCCACAGATCCTTCGGAATCGCCAACACACCGTCGTCGTCGGCATAGATATAGTCACCGTTGTTGATGGTGACGTCGCCGATCACAATCGGGCGGTTCATGGCCGCCACCGTGCCTTCATACTTGATATCGTCGCAGTTGATACCGTGCGCGAAGACCGAGAACTCAAGGCCGTTCACCTCGACGGAATCGCGCGTGTAGCTGTCGACCACCGCACCCACCGCACCGGAGCGTACGGCGATGTTGGCATTGAGATCGCCGAAATAGGCTTTCTCCTTCACGTCGTTCTTCACGACGATCACATCACCCGGGCGCACGAAATCGTAGCTGCCCAACGCGGTGTAGATGCCCTTCCAGTCGTCGCCTTTCTTCAGCTTGCGCAGCTCAAGCGTCTTGGCGATGCCGAGCACCGAACGCCCACTGACGCGCTTGAAGCGCGGCGGCAGCAGCGCCTTGATGCCACGGTCCTTGCAGATGTCGGCCAGCAACGACGAGCACAGATGCGGGCGAATGGCATCCAGCTTCGCGTTGTGCGCGGCGCGATATCCGGCGCAGATGCGCTCCGCGAGGGCCAAATCGTCCGGCCAGTTCACGTCGAAGGCTTCTTCGTCAGTGATCTCGAACAGGATGACGTTATCGCCGAAGCGGCGCTTCGGCCGCTTCGCGTTCTTCTTTTTGCGGACCATGTAGAGGCCCATGGACTCGATGACGACATCCGGCAGGTCGACGGAGTTGGGGATGCGGCCCTCGCCGTAAGCCGGGCGGCCGTTCGTCCAAGTGTATTGCTTGCGCTTCTGCACGGCGACAAGGGAGTCAGCCTTGGGATTGTCGAGCAGCGCCTTGATCGCGCGCGACATCGTCTCCGGCGTCATGAACGGACTTGTGCAGAGACACTGAATGTAAATATCCGCCTCCACCTTCGCGGCCTCGTTGGCGAACAGTTCGTGACCGTCGGTGCTATTGCTGGCGAGCTTCGCGTTGCGCTTCATCACTTTCACGGGAAGATCCGAAGCGAGTTCGATGATCTTGTCGGACTCGGTATCGAGATAAACGTCGTCGATCTCCGGCACGGCCAGCAGCTGACGCAACTTGCGTTTGAACAAGTACTCGCCGTCGAGGATGACGGTGTTCTTGTTGCTGATGCGATTGCTTTCGCCCTTGGCGGGCACGAAGGCGACGATGCGCATGGCGGCAGTCCTTGATACGCGGGCGAAAAAACCCAGCGTCAGGATAAAAACCCTCAGTTAACAAAGCGTTGGTGGCCGAGCCCCTTTCCAACGGCCTAACCGAACTATCCGTTTTAACATCCACCCTATCCATTCGCGCAGATTACCCAGGACACCATTGGAGGTAGGTTTCTTTCAGCGCGGTGAACGGAAAGTTCGGTCTCCTCCTCCCCCAGGATCGCCCTCGCCGGTCGCCGCGCTCAACCGCCAGCCAGGAAAGGAACCCATTTAGGCCAAGCAGCGACCGGAGAGTTCGACGCCCGTCCCTCCCCCCTCAAGCGCGAACCCCGGTCGCAGCGCCCTCTTCCCGACCCGAGATAGCCGCCTCGCTTGCGCCTCGGGATCGTTCCGTTAGGGTACCTGTCCCCCCGGACTTCAAGGCTTTCACGTGACAGATCAGACCCACGCTCCCGCCGCCCCCGCGCAAACCCTCATCCAGCTCGCCGACTACACGCCGTTCCCCTATCGCGTCGACGAGGTCGCCCTGACATTCGACCTCGTGCCGAATGCCACCCGCGTTCGCGCTGAAATCAGGTTCACGGCGAGCCACGACCGCGAACGTGGTGTGAAAGCCCTGGAGCTCAAGGGAGAGCACATGAAGCTGCTCGCCATCGCGGTCGACGGTGTGCCGCTGGGCAGCGGCAACTACATCCTGTCCGACGACGGCCTAACGATTCCGGTACCGCCGGCAAAGTTCACGCTGATCACGGAGGTCGAGATCGACCCGGCGGCCAATAAGGCGCTTGAGGGCCTCTATGTGTCGAGCGGCGTGTTCTGCACCCAGTGTGAGGCGGAAGGCTTCCGCCGCATCACTTATTTCCCCGACCGCCCCGACGTGATGACGACATATCGGGTCACTATCCGCGCGTCGAAGAAGGAATGCCCGGTGTTGCTGTCGAACGGCAATCTGGAAAAGACCGGCGATCTGCCGGACGGCCGTCACATGGCCGAATGGCATGATCCTTTCCCAAAGCCCTGTTATCTATTCGCACTGGTGGCCGGCGATCTCGCAAAAGTCTCCGACAGCTTCACCACTATGACCGGCCGCAAGGTCGCGCTCGGCATCTATGTCGAGCACGGCAAAGCCGACCGCGCGACCTATGCGATGGAAGCGCTGAAGCGCGCGATGAAGTGGGACGAGGACGCCTTCGGTCGCGAATACGACCTCGGCATCTTCAACATCGTCGCGGTCAGCGATTTCAATATGGGGGCCATGGAAAACAAGGGCCTCAACATCTTCAACGACCGCTACATCCTGGCCGATTCCGATACGGCCACGGATATGGACTACTACCTGATCGAGTCCATCATTGGGCACGAGTACTTCCATAACTGGAGCGGCGATCGCGTCACCTGCCGCGATTGGTTCCAACTCAGCCTCAAGGAAGGCCTGACTATATTCCGCGATCAGGAGTTCTCCGCCGACGTGCGTTCGGCGGCGACCAAACGCATAGACGATGCGGACGGACTGCGCGGCGCGCAGTTCCGTGAGGACTCAGGCCCGTTGGCACATCCGGTGCGTCCGGAGAGCTATGTCGAGATCAACAACTTCTACACAGCGACCGTTTACCAGAAGGGCGCCGAAGTCATCCGTATGATGAAGACCCTGCTGGGGGCGGAGAAGTTCCGCGCCGGCATGGATCTCTATTTCGCGCGTAATGACGGCCAGGCCGTCACCTGCGAGGACTTCGTCGCCGCGATGGAAGACGCCTCGGGCACCGATCTCGATCAGTTCTTCCTGTGGTACCGTCAGGCCGGCACTCCCCAGATCGTCGCCGACGGTAAGTATGATTCCACCGCGCGCACTTACACCCTGACGCTGAACCAGAATCTTGCGCCGACGCCGGGCCAGGACACCAAAGCACCGATGCACATTCCGTTCGCGGTCGGATTGCTCGACGAGCAAGGCCGCGACATTCCTATGCGCCTGGCGCATGAGCCGGCCGCCACCGAAGGCACACGCGTACTGCAACTCCGCAAGGCCGAGGAGCAGTTCGTCTTCATCGACGTTCCCGTCACCCCGCGCCCCTCGCTCAATCGCGGATTCTCCGCGCCGGTGATCGTGAAGATGCGCCATCAGGGTGCAGAGCTGTCCGACAAAGACCGCGCCTTCCTGATGGCGCACGATTCAGACAGCTTCACGCGTTGGGATGCCAAGCAGGACTATGCGGCGAGCGTCATTCTGCGCGGTGCCGCTGTAATCCAGAAAGGTGGCACCCTCACACCGGATGCTGACTTCCTCGACGCGATCGGCGCGGTGATCGCCGCCGCGGGGCTCGATCCGCAATACAAGGCCGCCCTGTTGGCCTTGCCCGGCGAGGACTATCTCGCCTCCAAGATGGAGGTCGAAGATCCACCGGCGCTATACCAGGCGCGGCGCGGTACTCAACGCGCCATCGCGCAGAAATTCGAGCACGAACTGCGCGCGCTTTATGACTCCTTGCGCGAGAACGCGCCCTACGTGCCCGACGCCGCCGGCATGGGCCGCCGGGCCCTGAAGAACTGCGCGCTGGGTTATCTGGCCAGTCTCGAGACGCCGGCCTCGACACAAACGGTGAAGGCCGCGTTCGAGAATGCCTCGAACATGACCGACCGCATGGCGGCCTTGGGCGCTTTATCAGCGCTTAAAGCCAAAGAGCGCGAGGAAGCCCTCGGTGCATTCTACGAACGCTACAAGCACGACCATCTCGTCGCTAACAAATGGCTGGCGGTGCAAGCCGCCTCACCGCTCCCGGGCACGCTGGATGTCGTGAAGGGCCTGCTGAAGCACCCCGCCTTCGATCTGAAGAACCCGAACAAGGTGCGCGCGGTGATCGGCACCTTTGCCATGGCCAATCCTGTGAACTTCCACGCCGCCGATGGCGCCGGCTACGACTTTCTCGCCGAGCAGATCATGGAAATCGATGGCTTCAATCCGCAGACCGCAGCCCGCATGGTCGCACCGCTGGCGCGTTGGAAGCGTTTTGACAAGTCTCGTCAGGACAAAATCCGCGCGGCTCTGCAACGCATCGTCGCCAAGCCCGGCCTGTCCAGCGACGTGCGCGAACTGAGCACGAAGAGTCTGGCGGGCTAGGCTTCGGCCTGCGCCTTGATGCCTTCGAGGCCGCTCTCGAAATCCTTGCCGACCATCTTATCGATCGGCATGAGGACGTGCATGACCTTGGCCATGAACAGTAGCGGGCCGGTCATGGCCCATGTCACGTTGGTGAGACTGCCCGCCGGCACGAGATCGAATTCGGCCTTGTTGTGAGCCTTGAAGGGCTTGAAGAACTGCAGATCGACGACGACGCGATTGGCGCCGACTTCGAGGATTTCCATTCGCCCCTCGCCGACCTTGTTGTTGCCGTTCCAGGTGTAGACGGCACCCGGTCCGCGTTCGGGGCCGTCGTAGGTGCGGGTCATCGCGGGATCCATCTTCTCCCACGGCGACCAGGCGCTCCAGCGATGGAAGTCCTCGATATGCGGCACGATCTTTTCCGGCGGCGCGGCGATGACGATGCTGCGCGAGAGGCGGAAGGTGTCCGGCTTCTGCGCAGCCACAATCAATACGATGGCAATCGCCGCGGCGATGACGCCGATGACAGTCAGTAACATCGTTCCCCTCTCTAATCGTCGATGGCCTGATAGGCCATGGTCAAAACGTCTTCCCCCAATTGCGCGTCATCGGGGCTTTGCATCGTCCGTTGGCGCAAAACTAGCACCACCATGTCCTCGCGTGGATCGGAACGCCAGGTCGTGCCGAGGCCGCCATCCCAACCGTAACGCCCGGGGTTGGCGCCGATCGCGTCGCGCCGCGTGGTCATCGACACCCCGAAGCCCCATCCATTTTGTTCCCAGAAGCCGGGGAAAAACGGCGAAGCGTTCTTCTGGGCCTGGGTAATTTGATCGGTGATCATGAGTTCGATCGCTGGCCGCGACACGATCCGCGTCGCACCGTGCCGTCCGAACGCCAGCAACATCAGCGCGAACTTCAGATAGTCGTCCGCGGTCGAGACTAATTGAGAGGGAAAAGCCGGCGCATTGGCATAGTGACCGCCGCGCGCCGGGTCAAAAACAGACCCATCGGGCCTGTAGGCCGTCGCCAAGCGGTTCAACTTCGATGCCGGCACGGAGAAAGCCGTGTCCTTCATCTCAAGCGGCGCGAACAGCCGCTCGTTCAGGAAATCTTCAACCGGCTGATCGGCCACGCGTGCCAGCAGCACCGTCAGCACGTCGAAGCCGGTGTGATACATCCAGCGCTCGCCGGGCTGATGGATGAGCGGCAGGCGGCCGAGCCGCTTTATGTATTCCTCAGGCGACCACGGCACAGGGTCAGGCACGGGGGCGACCTCGTCGTCACTCAGGGCGAGTTGGATCGGGTAACGGCCGGGCGGCTCCATGATCGCGCCCAGGCCGAAACGCAATGTCAGCAGGTCGCGCAGCGTGATGGCGCGGTTCGCGGACACCACGTCGTCGAGCGTGCTGTCGATGCTGCGCAGCAATTTGCGGTCGCTCAGTTCCGGCAACCACGCGTCGACCGGATCGTCGAGACGTATCCGCCCCTCCTCGACCAGGATCAACGCCGCGATGGCGAGGATCGGCTTGGTCATCGACATGATACGGAAGATCGTATTGGCCTTCATCGGCGCATGCGTCTCGCGATCGAGCGTGCCGACCGCCGCGACCTGCGCTTCGCCGTGACGGCATACAAGCGCGACCGCGCCCGACACATCGCCGCGTTCGACATAGCGGTTCATGCATTCCGTGACGCGCTTCAGGCGCTTCTTAGATAAGCCGCAGACGCTCATGGCGCGAAACGCTTCGCCAGTGCGGGCACATAGGACGACGTGCGCGACTTCACCGCACAGCCTTTTTTCTCCGCCACGCCAAGAATATCTTCCATGTCCTGACAGTAGCTTGAGAACTCTTCCTCGTAATTGCGCTGCCAGAAGCTGGGGTGCAGACGGTGCGTTACCGCCATCTTCCCCATGTAGTCGCTTTCATTGGCGTGGCTCCAGGGCTTTGTCGCCTGCGCGAAGGGCATGCCGTCGCAGCCGTAGATATCGACTTGCTTGCTGAGCGTGAAAGCGACCGGCAGCACCAGCATGGTGAAGATGTTGGCGGTCGAGGCGACCACGAACTCCTCGCGCAGATCGACGTTGAAGTGCGGACGGCGGTCCAGACCGACACCGATGATGCGGTCATGCGTGCTTTCGGGAAGCGCTGCCTTGAAGTACGGCAGATAGCCAAGCTGGGTGATGACCACCCGCTCCGGCGCCTCCATCGCCTTCGCAAGATCGGCGCGGAAACGACCCGCGTAGAGCGAACACCCGCAATGTTGGATGGGATCGCCGCAGAACAGCAGTTCCGGCTTGAGATACTCCAAGGCAGCTTCGTCACCGATTGTGGAATTGCAGATCGCCCGCAAAGGCGCGCTCACCTCGCGCCGCGCCGCGACCACTTCGCCTAACGAAGGACCGTTGCCGAAAGCCGCTATGGGCCGGTCGCGCCAATCGGCCATGCGGCGATAAAACACCGCCGCGCAATCGAGCAGCATTTCCTTCAACACATTCTGATCGAACAGCTTGTAGACAAAGCTGATGACCTCCAGCGTTTCCTGCTGCACGGTCTGCGGGTCGGCAAAGACGATCTCCGCGCCCGTTCGCGCGGCAATGGCGCGCGCTTCTGCCAGATGCACGGCGTTTGAAGTATCCCAGACGATCACGCCTTTCAGCGGGCCGGGATAGTTCACAACCTCGTCGGCTGTCACGAAGACGACCTTGCCGGTATAACGCGGGGCGTATTCGGCAATGGCGGGATCGAAATCGCGGCTCATGAAGATTCGCGCCATCGCGAGCGATTGCTCGGCGTCGAGCAGCGCGAAATCGTCACCGCTATAGGGGAAGATCACACGCCCGATCAGCGGCAGCGCCGGCAGCAGATTCCAGATCGAGCGGTAAAACTGATCGAACAACTGCGGCCGAGTCGGGAACGGCGGATAAAAAAGAACATCGGCCATGAGCGCGAGCGACCCCAACTCTAATTCGGCTCTAGCAATACGAGCAGTCTTCCATCCTAGCCTTGCCGCCCAATTTCGCCAGCCCTCATCAATTGGTTGAAAGTCACGGTGGCGCTCGCGTCTTAGGCACACTTGGTGGGAAAGCGAGCTTAAATTCAGCCACCACAGCGACCTATCCAGGGCCTGCGCCGTTTTACCGACATGTCCTAATACAGGAGGTAGTCGTTATGAAACCGTTTGGGACGCTGATTGCAGCTTCCATGCTGATCGCGGGAACAAGCGCCGCTTGGGCCGCCAACGTCACCGGGATGATCAAAAGCATCGACGTCGAAAATCATGAGATCGTTTTGGAGGACGGCAAGTCCTATGCGATCGCGAGCAATGTCACGCTCGAAGGCCTGAAGCCGGGCGATAAGATCAAAATCAATTCCGAGAGTAAGAACGGCAAAAATATGGTGGATAAGGTCGAGCAGATCAGCTCGGCAGCCATGAATGGGACGGCCACCACGGCAGCGGGTGGCGGCATGAGGGGTTCAATGAGCGCACCGTCCAGCGGCACCGCTGGCGGCGTCAGCGGATCGCTCAACGATACCGCCGCTCCGAACGCGAAGACGCCGACAGACTAGAGGTCCGTCGTTAAAATGAAGCCGGCACCGTGGCCCTTCACGGTGCCGGCTTTCTTTCGCCTAATTCAGGGTCGGCATATCGAACAGCAGAATCTCGGCGTCCTGCGAAGCGACGAGTTCAAGCGCCGTTTCTTTCGTCACAGCCGCCCCGTCCCCCTGTTTCAGATCCACGCCGTTCACCGTCAATTCACCGCGTGCAACCTGCACCCAGGCAACACGCTTATCCGCCAGCGTGTGAGCGACCTTTTCGCCCGGCGCGAGCAACGTCGCATAGAGTGTGACATCCTGATGGATGGTGACCGAGCCCTCGCGACCGTCCGGCGACGCGACCAAGCGTAGCTTGCCGCGGCGTTCGGCTTCCGGAAAAGCAGTCTGCTCGTAGCTGGGCGCGATGTTCTTTTCGCCGGGCAACAGCCAAATCTGCAGAAGCTTGGTCGGCTTGTCTTCGGAAGGGTTGAATTCCGAATGACGGATGCCGGTGCCGGCACTCATGCGTTGCACTTCACCCGGGCGGATCACCGCACCGGTGCCGAGGCTGTCGCGATGCTCCAGCTCGCCCTCCAGGACGTAGGTGATGATCTCCATGTCCTTGTGCGGATGCGTGGGGAATCCCGCGCCGGGCGCGACCACGTCTTCATTGATTACGCGCAGCATCGAAAACCCGAGGAAGCGCGGGTCGTAATATTCGCCGAAGGAGAACGAGTGATAGCTGTCTAGCCAGTCGATCTTGAAATGACCGCGCTCGTTGCTTTTGCGGACCGTAATCATGCGAAACCTCCTTCAGTGCCCATTCGCGGGCCTGCAACTAGGTATGGGTGATCGGTCCGATATTCAATCCCGCGTGAGGCGACCTTCTGCCATGCCTCGCGCACATGCTAGGACTGAGGCCACCGAAGCACACGGGAGGAACCTATGCACCTGCGCTGGAACGGCCTTTTGGCCGCCGCCCTCGTCACCGGACTATCTTTCGCCGCCCAAGCGGAGACGGACGCCGGAACGGAGGCCAAACTCAAAACCGCGATTGCCGGCAAGCAGCGGGCCACTGAGAACTCAGTCCGCGACCCCTATCGCCACCCGCTTGAGACGCTCAAGGCTTTCGGCCTGCGGGACACGATGTCGGTGATGGAAATCACCCCGAGCGGCGGGTACTGGACCGAAATCCTGGCCCCCGTGCTGAAGGACAAGGGCCGCTATTTCGCCGCGCAGCCGGATGCCGGTCCTGAGTCCAAAATGCTGAAGCGCTTCCAGGAGAAGCTGGCCGAAGACCCGGGCTATGCGAAGGCCACCGTCGTCACGCTCGATCCCGCCAAGGGCAAGACGACGCCCGTGCCGGCCGGCAGCCTCGACATGGTCGTGACCTTCCGCAACATCCATAACTGGATGGGCAACGGTCAGGCCAAGCCGATGTTCGATGCGATGTATGCCTCTCTGAAGCCGGGCGGCTATCTCGGCGTGGAAGAGCACCGCGCGCGCGCCGACAAGGAGCAGGACCCGAAAGCCGCCTCCGGCTACGTGCGCGAGGACTATGCGATCAAGCTGGTCGAAAGCGCGGGCTTCAAGCTGGTGACGAAGTCGGAAGTGAACGCCAATCCGAAAGACACCAAGGACTATCCGAAGGGCGTTTGGACTCTGCCGCCGAACTATATGGAAGGCGAGAAGGACAAGGCGAAGAACACCGGCATCGGTGAAAGCGATCGCTTCACCCTGCTCTTCCAGAAACCGAAGTAGAGAAACTGTGAGTTTGCGCCCGCGCGCTCAATGGCGCGTGGGTGCGAATTCCGGCGGATAGCGTCCGAGCGTCAGGACGACCAGAGCGCCGGCGATGAATGTCGCCGCGCCGATATGCAAGGCGATCGCGTAGCTGCCGGTGGCATCGAACACCCGGCCGAACATGCCGGGCGCCACGCCCGAGGCACTGACGAAGATGGCGTAGAGCACACCATAGATCGCCCCGAAGTGCCGCATCCCGAAATAGCGCGCGGCCAAAAAGGCGACGAGATCGAACTCCGCGCCCGCCGCGAAGCCGTTCAGGATCACCGCCGCGGTGGCCAATGGCACGCTCGGTGAATCTGTCGCCAGGATCAGGCAGGACGCCGCCGGCAACGCGACGAGGAAGGCGGCCAAAGCCGGCGCCCAGACGCGGTCGAGGAAGTAACCGGTGATCGCGCGACCGGCAATCACCGCGAGCCCTTGCGCTCCAGCAACCCAGGCCGCTGTTTTCAGATCGTAGCCACGGTCGGTCAACATCGGCACAAGATGCGCGACAATGCCGCCGGTGCCGATGCTCGCTAGGAAAAAGGCGAAGCCGATCACCCAGAAACGATAGGTCCTGGCCGCTTCACGCAGCGTGAACCCGGTCTCTTCGATCTTCTGTCCCGTCACCGTCTCTCGCTTCGGCGCGGGCTTCAGCAGGAACCACGTCAACGGCAGCGACAACACGATGGGCAACAGCGCCAAGCCGACATAGCCGTACCGCCAGCCCACATTCTGCACCAACCACGTCGTGTAGGGCGGCACGAGGAACGCGGCAAAGCCGGTGCCCGTCAACGCCAGACCGAGGGCAAGCCCACGCCGTTCGCGGAACCAGTCGAGGATCGCGCGGCTCCAGGTCACCGGCAGAGTGCCCGCTCCGAGGATCGAGGACAGGAAGCTGATGGCGTAGAACGCGAACAGCGAATTTGTGAACAGGCCGATCGCGCCGAACGTGATGCCGAAGAGGACGGTCGACACCAGCACGACCAATCGAACGCCGATGCGGTCCATCAGCGCGCCGACCAATGGCGAGCCGATCAACGCGCCCATAGTGGCGAAGGTCAACACGGTCTGAATGTCGCCGCGCCCCCACCCGAACTCGGCCGCAATCGGCAGCGTGAAGATTCCGAGTGAGTAGATCGGCAACGGCGAGCGCCCGGTGCCAACCCCCACCGCGGCGGCGAGGATGATGGGCCAGCCGCGCTTCAGTTCGCGCGTTGCGGAAGATGTTTCTGACATCACTTAGGCCGTCTTCTTGTTTGGCGGCGCGAACTCTGGCGGATAGGGGCCCACGGCCAGCACAAGCACCGCCGCCACCGCGAAGCAGCCCGCGACGATCTGAAGCACGAAGGTATAGGTGCCCGACACGTCGTAAGCCCGACCGAACAGCGCCGGTGCAATCCCGGCTGCGGTCACCAATCCCGGATACAAGCAGCCATAGACTTTGCCAAAATGCTTCAGACCGAAGTAACGCTGGGCGAGATAAGCGACGAGATCGAAATCCGCGCCGGCGGCAAAGCCAACGAGCACAACGGCGACCGTTGCCGTCGCAATGTCCGGCGACCCTGCCAGCACCAGGCAGGCCGCCGCAGGCAGCGCCAGCACGATGGTGGCCAGGATCGGCGCCCAGATGCGATCCAGGAAGTACCCCGCGATCGCGCGGCCAAATATGACCGCAAGACCTTGCGCACTGGCCACGCCGGCGGCGGTCTGAATGTCGTATCCACGATCCATCATCATGGGCACGATGTTGGTGATCACCCCGCCCGTGCCGAGACCGGCCAAGAAGAATGCGAGCCAGATCACCCAGAACCGGTAATCGCTCACGGCTTCGCGCAGCGTTTTGCCCCGGGTGTCCGGTGCCGGCGCGTCCTGCGCTTGTGCGCCGGTCGGCGTATCGCGCAACAGGAAGAAGCTGACCGGAAGCGAGATCACCAGCGGCAACAATGCCAGTCCCACGAAGGCCGCGCGCCAACTGTACGCACCGATCAGCCAGGCGGTCAGGGGCGGCACCGAGAAGGCCGCAAATCCCGTGCCCGCGAGCGCAAGGCCGAGGGCCAGGCCGCGCTTCTCAAAGAAGCGATTGAAGATCGCCCGGCTCCAGGTGACCGGCAGCGTACCGGAGCCGAGGATCGAGGTGAGCAGACAAATGCCGTAGAAGGTTGTCAGCGAACTGGTCACGTAGCCGGTGGCGCCGAAGAGGATGCCGAACGCGACCGTCGAGAACAGCACAACCGGACGCACACCCTTGCGGTCCATTAGCGTCCCGAACAGCGGGGCGCCGATGAAGGCGCCCAGGGTCGCGAAGGCCAGGAAGGCCTGGATCTCGCCCCGCCCCCAGCCGAATTCGGTCGCGATAGGCTTGGTCAACACGCCCAGGGAGAAGATAGGCAACGGCGACATCCCGGTGCCAACCCCGATGGCGGCGGCCAGAATGATCGGCCACCCGCGACGCAGCTCAGAACTGCCCGTTTCCGCCATTTGGACGCTCTCCCCCGAGACTTCAGGACGTTAGGGGAGCGGGTGCCTCCCAGCAATCCGCAAACCGGGGCCCGCTTGACCCTCGGCTAAAGTGTACTGTACGGTACAGTTCATGAAAGCTGCGGCTCCCCCACGGCGGCGCGCCCGACGCGAACACCGCATTGAGGCCATCCTCCAGGCCGCCCAGGATGTGTTCTTGGACCAGGGGTATGAGGCGACAACGCTCGACCTCATCGCGCGCAGGGCCAAAGCCTCCAAGGCGACGATTTACGCCCACTTTCGCGACAAGGTTGGATTGTTCGAGGCGATCCTCGCCGCGTACATCAAGAACACCCAGATGCCGCTGCACGATCCCGATCATACCGCGGCGGAAGCGCTGCGCCGTTTCGGCAGCGGCTTCCTGACGCTGATGCTGTCGCCGCCGGTGCTCGCCTTCTATCGGATGATCGTGAACAAGGGCGTCGAGATGCCGGAGCTCGCCAAGCTTTGGTACACGAACGGCCCGCGCCGGATGATCGGCGGCGTCGGCGCCTTCCTGGCCGAGCGCACGCGCGCCGGCGAGTTCGACATCGACAATCCGGAACTCGCCGCCGAATTGTTCCTGATGAGCCTACGCGGCAGCCTGCATCTGCAAGCCGTTACCGGCCTTATCCGCCCACCGTTCGACGCCGCGATTTCCGAAAAAGTTAATGCCGCTGTCCAAATGTTTCTGCGTGCTTACGCACGCCCCACTACTCCCCCCCGCCACCGGAGCCGCTCGTGATGCCGCGCCAACGCATATTCCTCATCGCCGCCGTTGTGCTGATCGCCGTTGCCGTCTGGTTCGGATTCTCCCGGCACCGCGACGGCGAACTCACCACGCTCTATGGGAATATCGACATCCGTCAGGTCGATCTTGCCTTCGCGGTCGATGGCCCGATCAAATCGGTCGCGGTGGATGAGGGCGGCAGCGTCACGGCCGGCCAGCAACTCGCGAAACTTGACGATGCGTCCTACCGTCATGCGGCCGCGCAAGCGGATGCCGCCGTCGCGCAAGCGCAAGCCGCGCTCGACAAGGCGCTGAACGGCAGCCGCATCGAGGATGTCGATGCGGCGCGGGCGAATACCGCCGAGGCGCGCGCGCAGCTGACGAATGCGCGCACGATCCTAGAGCGTCAGCGCGCCCTGCTCACAACCGGCAATACGTCGCGCCAAACGGTCGATAACGCGGAGCGCGACCTGCGTGCGGCCCAGGCGGCCGTGAACGCGCGCTCGGCCGGACAACGCGCCGTCGAACAGGGATTGCGCGCCGAAGATATCGATGCCGTGCGGGCCGCCTTGGACGCCGCCAAGGCCAGCGCCGCGCTGGCGCACTATCGCCTCGACCAAACCACGCTCGTCGCGCCGTCCGAGGGCACCGTCGTCACGCGCATCCGCGAACCGGGTTCGATGGCCGGCCCGCAAGCGCCTGTGCTGTCGCTGGCGCTCGATCGCCCGGTCTGGGTGCGCTCGTATGTCCCCGGTCCCGGCTTGAGCCGTGTCGCACCGGGCACGAAGGTCACCGTCACCAACGACGATCCCAAAGGCAAGACCTACACCGGGACCATCGGCTTCGTGTCGCCGACTGCGGAGTTCACGCCGAAGTCCGTCGAGACGCCGAACCTGCGCACGGAGCTTGTGTACCGCCTGCGCATCGTGATCGACGATCCCGACCAGGGCTTGCGCCAGGGCATGCCCGTTACCATCACGTTGCCGAAGCCAAAGGACTAAGCATCGTGGCCGACGGCCTGCGCTTCAGCGATCTGCGCAAGACGTTTACCGCAGAGTCCGGCGTCGTGAAGGCGCTGGACGGCGTCAGCGGCAGTATTGAGCCGGGACGCATCACCGGCCTTGTGGGACCGGATGCCGCCGGCAAGACGACCCTGATCCGCGTGCTCGCGGACTTGCTCAAGGCCGAAAGCGGCAACGTGGACCGGCCCCGCGGACACATCGGCTATATGCCGCAGAAGTTCGGTCTGTACGAAGATCTGACGGTGTCCGAGAACCTCGCGCTGTATGCGGACCTGCACGGCCTGAACCGCAATGAACGCGAGCAGACTTTCAAGCGCTTGCATCAGTTCACCGGCCTCGCGCCGTTCGGCGACCGCCTCGCCGGAAAACTATCCGGCGGCATGAAACAAAAGCTCGGGCTCGCCTGCACGCTGGTTGTCGCGCCCGCTGTGCTGCTGCTCGACGAACCGAGCGTTGGCGTCGATCCGGTATCGCGCCGCGAATTGTGGTCGATGGTGCGCAGCCTTCAGGACACCGGCATTGCCGTGCTGTGGAGCACGGCCTACCTCGATGAAGCCGAGCGCTGCGATCACGTGATCCTGCTGCACGAAGGTCATGTGCTGTTCGACGGCGCGCCCGCCGATCTGACCAAAAAATTCGCCGGGCGGACGTGGCGCATCCCGATCCCCGCGGACAATGACGCACAACGCAAGCGCGAGTTGCAACGCGCGGGTAGCCAACTGCCCGGCGTGATCGACGCACAAATTCAGGGCCGCGCGCTGCGACTTGTCATGTCCCCGGACGCGCCGGCACCTCAACTGCCGAACCTGAAAGCCGAGCCAGCGACGCCGCGCCTGGAAGATGCCTATCTCGCAATGCTCGACACGCGGCCGCGTACCCCGCCGCCGGTGGAGCCCATCGAGAACCCAACATTCGGTCATATGATCGAGACGCGCAACCTGACGCGCCGGTTCGGCGAGTTCACCGCCGTCGATCACATCAGCTTCAACGTCGAACGCGGCGAGATCTTCGGCCTGCTCGGCCCGAATGGGGCCGGTAAATCGACCACGTTCAAAATGCTCTGCGGGCTTCTGCCCGCCTCGTCCGGCGAGGCTCGCGTCGCCGGCGTCGACCTGCGCACCGAACGCGACGACGCGCGCGGCAAGCTCGGCTATATGGCGCAGAAGTTCGCCTATCTCGGTCACCTGACCGTCGCGCAGAACATGCGTTTCGCGGCCGGGGTCTACGGTCTGTCGACCAGTGAGGCCAAAACGCGGATCGAAGCCGCCATCGCGGACTACGGGCTGGAGCAATTCGCCAACGAGCCTTGCGGGCTTTTGCCCCTCGGCATCAAGCAGCGCATGGCGTTGGCCTGCGCCGTGATCCACCGTCCCGCCGTGCTGTTCCTCGATGAACCCACATCGGGCGTCGATCCCGTGACCCGGCACGAATTCTGGGCCCGCATCAACGCGATGGCCGGCGCGGGCATGACGATCATGGTGACAAGCCACTTCATCGACGAAGCCGAATACTGCGACCGGTTGGCGATCATCTATCGCGGACGCGTCATCGGCATGGGCTCGCCGGAAGAGATCAAAGCGAAGCACGACAAGACCGGCGAAGGCCTGGAAGCCGCCTTCATCTCGTTGATCGAGAGCTACGATCTGGAGCATCCGCAGCAATGACACGCGCCGTCGACCCGCAACGCCTGCGCGGCTTCCTGCGCAAGGAATGGATTCAGATCCGGCGCGACCCGTCGAGCATTATCGTCGCCGTCATCCTGCCGATGATCATGCTGTTCCTGTTTGGATTCGGCGTCTCGCTGGACGCGCGCAACCAGCCCGCCGCCGTGGTGATCGAAACCTCCGCGCCAGAGGCGCAGGACTTTCTGGCGTCGCTGCGCGCCAATAAATACATCATCCCACGCCTGGCGCCCGATCGCCCAACCGCGACCGAATGGCTGCGGTCGCGTAAGGTCATGGCGATCATCGTGCTCGGCGACGATTTCGGCGAACGCCTGCACCGCGCCGACAGCGCACCCATCCAGGTCCTTGTGAACGGGACGGATGCCAACACCGCGCGCTTGGTGTCGGGCTACATCCAGGGCGTTTGGGCGACATGGCTGGTCGACCGCGAGAACGTCAGCCCCTGCAGCGCGCCGACGCCCATCAACGTACAGTTCCGCGTCTGGTTCAACGAAGACCTCGACAGCCGCCGCTCGATCATCCCCGGCCTGATCGCCGTCATCATGACGCTGATCGGCGCGTTGCTCACCGCGATGGTCGTCGCGCGCGAATGGGAACGCGGCACAATGGAAGCGCTGCTGACCACGCCGCTGACCCGCACCGAACTGCTGCTGGGCAAGCTGATCCCTTACTTCTGTCTCGGCATGGCGGGCATGACCGTGACCGTGCTGTTCGCGCTGACGGTCTTCGGGCTATCGATCAAGGGTTCCATCCTTGCGCTTGTGCTCGCCTCGTCGCTGTTCATGCTGGTTGTGCTGGGCATCGGCCTGATGGCCTCGACCATCACGCGCAATCAGTTCACCGCCTCGATCATCGCCCTCACCGCCACCATGCTGCCGGGCATGCTGCTGTCCGGATTCATCTTCGACATCCGCTCGATGAACAAGGTGATCCAGACGATCACCTACATCGTGCCGGCGCGCTATTTCGTCGACCTGCTCAAGACCCTGTTCATGGCCGGTGACATCTGGGCGGCGATCCTGCCTAACATGCTGGCCCTTGCCGTGGTCGCCGCGCTCTTCATCGGCATCACCGCGCGCAAAACCACCCGGAACCTCGAATGAGCGATTTTCGCGCCGCCTGGGGCCGGATCAAGGCCCTGATCATCCGCGAGATGCTGTCCATCTGGCGCGACAAACGCGCGCGCGTGGTGCTGATCATTCCGCCGATTATGCAGCTGTTCGTATTCTCCTACGCCGCCACGTTCGAGCTGAACGATGCCCCGCTCGCGGTGCTGAATGAGGACATGGGCGTGGCCAGCCGCGATCTCGTCGCCCGGTTCACATCGGCGCATGCATTCAAGACCGTCGCCGTGCTGACGAATCAGAAGGAGATCGCAGAGGTCATCGAGGATGAAAAAGCCCTCGCCGTGCTGCGCATCGGGCCGACGTTCTCCCGCGATCTGCTGTCCGGCAAAAGCCCGCAGGTGCAGTTCATTGTCGACGGACGGCAATCCAACACGGCCCTGGTGGCGATCTCCTACGTCAACGGCATCATCGAGGACTTCTCGCTCGAGCAAGCCGCTTTGCATGGTGGCGCACGGAAGATCGGCACGCCGCGCCTCATCAGCCGCGCCTGGTTCAATCCCAACTTCGACAGCCAGTGGTTCATCATTCCCGGCCTGGTGGCAACGCTGACGATGATCGTCGCGACACTCACTACCGCCCTGTCCGTGGCGCGTGAGCGCGAACTTGGCACATTCGAGCAATTGCTGGTGACACCCTTGCGGCCCGCCGAATTACTGATCGGCAAAATCGCGCCGCCGGCGATGATGGCCTTCTGCGAGGGTCTGCTGCTCGCAGCCCTCGGCGTGCTGATCTTCGGCGTCCCGTTACGCGGTGACATCCTGTTCCTGGCAATCGGCCTCGCCGTCTTCCTGATTTCAGTGACGACCGTCGGCCTGATGGTCTCGACCCTCACCCAGACGCAGCAGCAGGCGCAGATCGCCAGCTTCTGCGTGGTGATGCCTTGCATCATCCTGTCCGGGCTGACGACGCCGATTGAGAACATGCCGGACTGGCTGCAAACCCTCACGTACCTCAATCCCCTGCGCTACATCCTGGTCATCAATCGCGGCGTGTTCCTGGAAGACCTGCCCATCGGCGTGGCGCTAAGCCAGTTGTGGCCCATGGCCTTGATCGGCGCGGTAACCGCCACCGCCGCCATGCGGCTATTCCGCAGCCGCGTCGCCTAGGATAGCCTCTCAGCCCTCTGACTTTGCGAAGGTGTCATGGAATTCCGCCAGCTCGGCCGCTCCGGCCTGAAAGTTTCCGCCGTCGGTCTCGGCTGCAACAACTTCGGCATGATCATCGATCAGGCCGCGACCAACACCGTGGTCGATACCGCCATCGACGCCGGCATCACGCTCTTCGACACCGCCGACGTTTACGGCCGTCCGAACCTGGGCGGATCGGAGATCTTCCTCGGCAAGGCGCTCGGCGCGCGCCGCAAGCAAGTCCTCGTCGCGACCAAGTTTGGCATGCCGATGGGCGACAGCTGGGACCTGCAAGGCGGCGGCTCGCGCGACACCGTGATGCGCGCGGCGGAAGCCAGCCTGAAGCGCCTGGGCACCGATTATATCGATCTGTACCAACTTCACGCCCCCGACCCTCAAACGCCGATCGAGGAGACCTTGCGCGCGCTCGACGATCTCGTGCGCCAGGGCAAGGTGCGCTACATCGGCCATTCCAACTTCATCGGCTGGCAGACTTCCGACGCCGCCTGGACGGCGAGGGTCAACAACCTCACGCCCTTCGTCTCCGCGCAGAACCGCTACAGCGTGCTATCGCGCATGATCGAAAGCGATCTGGTACCAGGCTGCATCGCCCATGGCGTCGGCCTGCTGCCCTATTTCCCGCTGGAGAGCGGATTGCTCACCGGCAAGTACAAGCAGAAAGCCGCGCCGCCCGCCGGCACGCGCTATGCCGCTTGGGCCAATCGCGGTCCGGCGATGACCGATCGCTTCTTCAGCGACGACAAGATCGCGGTGGCAGAGCAACTCGGCGCCATCGCCGGCGAGACCGGCGGTACCGCGCTCGATCTCGCCTTCGGCTGGCTACTGAGCAAATCTTATGTGTCGAGCGTTATTGCCGGTGCGACCAAGCCCGAACAGATCGCTAGCAACGTGAAAGCTGGCACATGGCGTCCGAACGCCGATCAGCTCAAGCGCATCGACGAGCTCAGTCCGCCGCCGGCCAAGATCGGTTTCTAAGCTTTCGGCGTGTTCAACAGCGTCATCAGGCTGGACGTATCCAGCCGTCCGCCGCCGTTGTTTTGCACCTGGCCATAGAACTGATCGACCAAGGCCGTGACCGGCAGACGCGCGCCGTTGCGCCGGGCTTCGTCAAGGCAGATGCCCAAATCCTTGCGCATCCAGTTCACCGCGAAGCCGAAATCGAATTTGCCTTCGATCATCGTTTTGCCGCGATTGTCGAGCTGCCACGAGCCGGCCGCGCCCTTGCCAATCACATCAATCGCAGCCGCCATGTCGAGGCCGGCGCGTTGCCCGAAGGCCATGCCTTCGGCAAGGCCTTGCACCAATCCCGCGATCAGAATCTGGTTCACCATCTTGGTGAGCTGGCCCGAACCGCTCGCCCCCATCAGCCGGCAAGCGCGCGCATAAGCGGCCATGATCGGCGCGGCCTTGTCATAATCACGGTCCGACCCGCCGCACATGATAGTGAGTTGGCCATTCTCCGCGCCCACCTGGCCGCCGGACAGTGGTGCATCGACAAAGCCGATGCTTAAGCCCGCGGCCTCGCGTTGCAGCGCGCGCGCACACTCCGCGGACGCCGTTGTATGATCAACAATGACCGATCCCGGCGCGAGGCCCGCCAGAATGCCATCGTCGCCGCAGACCACCGACCTCACGTCATGATCGTTACCCACACAGGCGAAAGCGACTTCGGCGCCATGGCAGGCTTGGCGCGGGGTTTCGGCACGGCCATGGCCGTATTTCGCCACCCAGGCCTCGGCGCGGGCGGCTGTGCGGTTATAGACCGTGACCTGATGGCCCTTGGCGGCCAAATGCCCCGCCATGGGGTAACCCATCACCCCAAGCCCAATGAAAGCGACCCGTGCCATCTTTTTCGCCCTGAATTTCGCCAGTCTCTCTTTAGACCGCTCGTTTCGGGTTGCGATCAAGCCGAAAGTCGGTGTTTTCTCTCGCCATGCCTGAGAATGTCACATCTGCAATATTGCCCCCCGATGCCGCCAACTTCAGCGGCAGCGTTCCCGTCCTCGTGATCGGCGGGGGTGGATGCGGCCTGACCGCGGCCCTCTCCGCAAGGGAGAGCGGCGCAGAGGTCCTTGTGCTGGAGCGCGATGCCTCGGCGCTGGGCACCACCTCGATGTCCACGGGGTTGATCCCCGCGCCCGGCAGCCGCTTCCAGAAAGCGAAAGGCGTGGACGACACACCGGAGATTTTCGCCGCCGACATCATGAAGAAGACGCGCGGCCAGACCGACCCGGACATGGCGCTGCACATGGCCCGCGAAGGCGCGCCGACGGTGGAGTGGCTGGCCGACGTTCACGGCGTGCCGTTCTCGCTGGTGGACTCGTTCCTGTATCCCGGTCACGCGCGCATGCGCATGCACGGAACGCCCAATCGCACGGGCTCCGAATTGATGGGCGCCCTGCACCAGGCCGCCGAACGCCTGTCGATCGATATCATCACCGATGCGCCCACGACGCATCTGTTCGCCGATAAATCCGGTCGCATCCACGGCGCGCGCATCACCCGACCGGACGGCAGCATCGAGGACATCGGCTGCGATGCCCTCATCCTCGCCTGCTGCGGTTTCGCCGGCAGTCGCGAATTGCTGTCGCAATACATTCCCGAAATCTTGGAAGCGACGTTCTTCGGCCATCCCGGCAACAAGGGCGATGCAATGCGCTGGGGCCGTGATCTGGGCGGCGATGTCGCCGACATCCATGCTTATCAGGGCCACGGCGGCCTTGCTTATGGCCAGGGCGTACCGATCCTGTGGGCGCATATCATTCGCGGCGGCTTCCAGGTCAACGCGCACGGCGCGCGTTTTTCGAACGAAGCGCGCGGCTATTCCGAACAGGCGGTCGATATCGTCGCCCAGCCTGATCATTTCGCCTGGAGCATCTTCGACGAAAGCATCCACGAGATGATGAAGGAGTTCGACGACTATCAGGACGCCATCAAGGCTGACTGCATCCGCCATGCGGCGGACGTCGATGAACTCGTGCGCATCACCGGCTTGCCGGAGCAACTGAAGCAGACGGTCGCAGACGTCGCCGAGATCGCCGAAGGCAAGCGCGTCGATCCGTTCGGTCGCGATTTCTCCATCGGTAAGCCGCTCAAGCCGCCCTACAAAGCGGTGAAGGTATCGGGCGCGCTGTTCCACACCCAAGGCGGCCTCGTCGTCGACAAGAACGCGCGCGTGTTGCGTGCCGACAAATCCCCGCTGCCGAACCTGTTCGCCGGCGGCGGCGCGGCGCGCGGCATCTCCGGCCCGTCGTGCTGGGGCTATCTCGCCGGCAATGGTCTGCTGACCGCCACGGCTTTCGGACGGCTTGCAGGAAAAGCCGCCGCCGCGCAGATCAAGGCGTCATCGTAATGTGGAGCAAAATCTGGCGGCGTCTCGGCCTCGTGCTTTTGCTGGGCGGGACGTTGCTCGCCACGATGGTCGGACGCTACTTGTTCGACGGCGGCTTGTTCCATGTGCTCGCGCAACATGTCCCCGCGACCTGTAGCGCGATCGATCTGGGCGGAAATACTTTCCGCGACATGGCCGTCGATCAAACCACCGGTATGCTCTATGTCTCGACCGGCGGCGCCTCGGAAAATACCGGCGCGATAAAGCGCGTCGATCTGACTGCCGCCGAACTCAAGCTTGAACCCGCATTATCGAAAGCGCCGACTAATTTTACGCCCGATGTCATCGGCCTGTTCAGCATGGACGGCACGCGACGCCTGTTTGCCGTCAATCGCGCAGTGGCGGATCATCCTACGCTCGAGATGTTCGATTACGGCGAGGATGGTCTGTGGTCGCACGCGGCGAACATGCGCGACACGCGCTTCCAGAACCCGGCGGATGTCCAGCCCGTCGGGCCCGATGCGTTCTATATCGCCAATCGCCCATCTTCGCGCAATCCGGTCGAGACGGGCATGGAGATGCTTCTCGGGCGTAATAAGGGCACGCTGATCTACAACAACGGCGAGCGCACGATTGCCGCAGTGATCGAAATGGCCGGCGCTGGGGGCCTTGGCATCAGTCCCGACGGCAAGATGCTCTACGTCACCCAGCCGTTGTCGCGCGATGTGCGGACCTATGAACGCGAACCGCTCATGGGCAGCATGAAGAACGGCAAATCGATCAAGGTGCCCGGCGCCCCGCGCCATCTGGAGGTCGCGGCCGACGGCTCCCTCTGGGTCGCGCTCGATCCGCAATTGGGGTGGGGCGAACGCGCGCCGGCGAAAGGCGCGCCGACGCAGATCATCCGCATCGAGGACCCGAACACCGATCCGAAAATTACGGAGCCCTATGTCGCGCTTGACGGTTCGTTCTCAGCCGCGACCGTTGCCGTGCCGTTCGGGAATAGGCTGGCAATCGGCTCCCCAGTGGAGAGCCACATTCAGGTCTGCACGTTGCCGTAAGTTCAGCTGCCGTCGGCGCTGGCGCGGCAGAACTGGTTGTTCTGCTTAAGCTGGATGCAGGCCGTCTCGGCGGCGGCCAGCGTCGGGTACGGGCCTGCCATGAGGCGATAGAACACGCCCTTCTGCTGACCGAGATCGATCTTGCGCACGATCTCCTTCACCGAGCCCAACAGCGCCTTGTTGCGGTCGAGTGCTTCCTGCCAGCCCTTGCTGGCGGCTTCCTTGGTGCGGAACGACGCGAGGTGCAGCACCGGGCCCGGCACCGGCGCGGTCAGTTCGTCTTCGAGGGCCTTGGCGGCGTCGAGCGTTTTCCGATCTTTGGCGTCGGCGGCGGCCTTCGCGGCTTCGGCCTGCTTGGCGGCGGTGGCAGCCTGCGCCGCACGGCCTTCCGCAGCCGTCCGCGTCGTCGTTGCGCCGCCCGGCATTTTTCCGGTCTTGATGTAGCTTTCGATGGCGTTGCGCTCAGCGCCGAATTCGTCGGCGCTGATCAGGCTGCGGCCACGCAGCGTCTGCAGATGGCTGATCAAGGTCGCGGCCTGGAGAATATCCTCCGGCGGCGGCATGTCGGGCATCCGATCGGTCGGCGATTCTGGCAGCAGCGCGTTCAGGATCATGCTGCGTTCCATCGCCTGCTGTTTGGTCGAGATCGCGCGCATCTCCAGCGAGCGGCGCAAAGCTTCAAGCCGGGCCACGACCGCATCGGCGCTGGGCGCGGGGCGCTCCAGCCCCACGGCGGCGGGATCTTTGGTGTACGGCAGCAGCGCGCCGAGGTTGGCGCTGCGGTGGTGCATATATTCGTCCGGCGTGATCAGGTTCTGATCCAGCAGGGCTTTCAGCACTTCGAACCTCTGCGCGACATTCTTCTCCGCCGCGGATAGCGGACGGGAGAGCATCGAACCGGGCGCATCGGACATGGCTTGCGTCGGCGCGGCGTTGGCCATGAGCGAAGCCGGAATGAACTCACGCGTGTCATGCACCGGCGCGGTGCTGGTGGACGAAATGACCACAGTATCCTGCGGCTCCGGCACCATCTCACGCGGCGCCTTGGTGCCCGCCGGGGGGATGTTGAGCTTCAGCTTTGGGGCCGGCAGCGCGGGCTCCGCCTTCGCGATCACGGGCTCGACCTTCGGTTCTGGCTTCGGCTCGGCAACGACAACAGGCGGCGGCAACTGTGGCGCGGGCACAGGCTGCGCGGCGGGCACAGGCGCGGCTTTTCCGCCCTTCGCGGCTTTCGCGGCCGCCATGCGTTGGAGTGTCTCGGGCTGCGGTTCGGAAGCCATGGGCCCGATCGGACCAAGCTCCTTCACGGCCGGCTTGGCCGGTGTCTTCTCGGCCGTCTTTTCTGGCGCCTTTTCTGGCGCCTTTTCTGGCGCCTTTTCTGGCGCCTTTTCGGGCTCTTTCTCCGGGGCCTTCTGCGCGACGACCGGTGGCGTCAGTTTCGGCGCCTCGACCTTAGGGGCGATCAGTGGCGGCGCGGCGTTCATGGCGTCGGCGCTGACTTGGGTGCTGCCGGCGGCCGGCACGAGCAACATCGGCGCACCGGCGGGCGCCTGCGCGACCACCATCGGCGGGGCCCCTGTAGGCGCTGTCGCGACAGGTGCAGGCGGTACGGAAGCCGGCATGAACTCCTTGGCATTGGTGGGTTTTGCCGCAGGTGCATTAGCCGCAAGCTGGCCCAGCGGCACGCGCTGCGAGCCATTGCCGGCGGCATCGCTGGGCGGCGGGGCCGCGAGCATGGGGTCTTCGGTGGACGCGCCAGCAATCACCGGCGTGGCGGCCTTGCCGCCGTTCGTCGTCTTATCGGTCGTCACGCAGCCCGACAGCGCGACGGCAATCGTCGCCGTCGTCAGAAGGATGCGCCGCAATGAAGGAACGTGTGTACGCACAGCCCTGCCTTTGTGACCCAAACAGAGTCCCAAAGAAAGCATCACCTGTAGGGCGTTAATATCGGATTAAGGCTTTAACGAGCCCGACGATTCGATCTCGCGCGGAAGTAGCGATAAACGTCGGCCCGTTCCGATCCGAATGTTCCCAGTGGTTGCGAATTTAGCCACCCTCGGGCTACCGAGGGGCGCATTCATACTCGGCTTCGGAACCCCGGAAAACGTGCCCGTTCATAGCCTCTTATGTCCGTCTGGTTTACGGCGAAGATGACCGCGTCATCGATCGCCGGATCAACGGCCGGCTTTAGATCAGGTTGCCGACGCGATGGCCTTCGGCGGTCGCGGTCACCACGAAGCGCGGCGCATAGGCATCACCCACCAAGTGCAGTTCGACGCCCAGAGCGCGCAACGGCGCGGCGAGTTCGTCGTTCGGCACGCGCGGCGTCGCAAAAGTCAGAAGCGCGACGCCTTCGACAGTCTTCTCCTCGCCATTGAAGACGTTCGCATAGGTTAAAGCAGCATCCTCGAAAGCCGAGGTCGCGAGCGGCTCGCTGGATGTCACGATGTCGATGTTCTTTTTCTTGAACAGGCGCGCATAGATTTCCTGGCGGTTCACAAGCGGCTCGTCGCCGCCGATGCGCTCGCGCGATGTGATCAGCATAACGCGCTCGAAGCGATGGCTCAGGAAGTCGGCGGCGTTATAGGTCATCGCCGTGCCGTCCTTGTCGTAGATGACAGCAATGCCTTCCTGCCGGCCCGGATGGTCGAGCATCATCTGCGTCATCTCACGGATATCGGGGAAGATGCCCTCGCCCTTGTATTCTTCCGGCAGGAAGCGCGGCCAAGTGAGGCGCGACCCCGTTGCCAGCACCACGGCATCGGGCTGCAGCGACTTGATATCGTCAAGCGTGGCATGAATGCCGAACTCAAGCCGCGCGCCGTAGCGCTCCGCCGACAAACGCTGATAGTCGTAGATACTGCTGAGGTTCTCGGCGCCCGGCAGGAATGCATGCAGGCGGGTCTTGCCGCCCGGCTCCGGACCCGCGCCCAACACCGTGACGTCATGTCCCCGGCCGGCCGCGACCCAGGCCGCTTCCATGCCGGCAATGCCGGATCCCACGATCACGACCTTCTTCTTCTTCGGCGCGGGCGACGGCTTCCAATCCGCCTCGTCGGGTGCGCCGACGCGCGGGTTGTTGTCGCACTGCACCTGACCGCCGGCGATGATAATGTGCCAGCAGGTATTGCACGACACGCAGTAACGGATGCTCGGCTCGCGCCCCTGCTCCGCTTTGAGCGGCCAGGCTGGATCGGTGATACTCGGGCGGCCCAGAATGACCAGATCATGCTGACCTTCGCGCAGATACTTCTCACCTTCGTTCGGATCGGTGATCAGACCCAGCGCGCCCGTCGGAATATCGCCTGCCGATTTCGCAAGGCGCGTGATGTCGTCCATGAACGGCGTGCGCGGACCATGCAGGTCCGGCAGATGCCAGAATAGCGTGTCGCCGTGGGTGCCCCAGCACCAGGTCATGTAATCGATGTCCTTGCCGGCGGTCTGGGAGACATGCGCCGTGATGCGTTCAGCCTCGTCGAGATCGATGCTGCCCGGGATGCCGTCGATGCCGGGAAGCTTCACGCCGATCAGGAACTTGTCGCTCGTCTCGGCGCGGATGGCCGCGATCAGTTCGGTCAGCAGGCGCGCGCGCCCGGCAAGATCGCCGCCGTATTTGTCTTCGCGCTTGTTCGACCATGCCGACAGAAACTGGTGGAAGATGTGACCGTGGCCGGAGGAAATCTCGATGCCCGACCAGCCAGCCTCAGCCAGAATGCGGGAGGATAGTGCGAACTCGGCGATCATTTCCTCGACCTCGGAGGTCGTCAGGGCGTGCGGCACGGTCCAGCTGATGTCGTCAGGCACCGGCGAAGCGCCGATCGCACCCATATTGCGCCCGGCTTCGTGGCGACCACGGCCAGGGTCCTGGATCTGACCGAGCAGCCGCGTGTCGTGGCCCTCCACCGCGTCGGCCCACTTCTTCAGCAGGTCCTTGTTCTCCGCCGCCTGAACGATGACCTTGTACGGCGTGTTCTGGCGCTTGAGCGTCGCCATCGGTTCCGTCACCGTCATGGCAAAGCCGCCCTTGGCGCGATTGGCGTGATAGCCGATCAGCTTGTCCGTGATCAGGCCGTTCGAGGCGTAACGCGTCGACATCGCCGCCGCGACCGTGCGGTTCTTCATCTTCAGGCGGCCCTTATCGAACCGCGAGAACAGATGAGGATAGGCAGTGGATTCAACGGGCGAAGACGCGTCGGGCATGGCGGCACTCGTGGTTAACAGAGGGCCGCAAACCTAGGGGATTCGGCCTCCGAAAGATAGACCAGCGTCAGTTATGCAGGGTGACGCGGACGGACGTGAGCGGCCCCTTAACCTCGACAAGAGAGTCCTTGATATTCGGCGGTCCGAAGTTCATCGCCGGATCGTTCGAGACCCCATAGGGTTCCGACGGGAGGCCGAGGAAATTCTTATTCAGCTCGAAATTGATGTCCTTGTCCTGGTACAGAACGGCCGCGTAACGGCCGGGTTTTTCAACCTGGACACAGATTTCGATCTGTCCCTTCTGCGGGCGGGCGCGGAAGCGGCCGATCTTACTGCCCTTCTTGAGCCAGATCTCCGGATTGTCAGGCTGCAGGTCGATGGTGATGATGCCTTTCGCATCCTTGATGTTGCGGATGGTCAGCAGCATCGAGTACGGCGCGGCGCGGCAAGCTTCCTGTACCGCCGCGATAGCGTCAGGGGTGACCTCGTCCAGCGCGGGGTCGCGTTGCGCGGCTGATGTGGATACGACGGTGCAGGCCAGCACCAAGCCCAGGATGAGTCTCTTCATGGCGCCACCATAGCCCGAATGCGTGGCGGCATCACGACGAAGCTGTGGCTAATTCGTAACATCAAGCTCGGCGTAAGGAATGTAGCCGACCGTGATGCGGTAGTTTTTCACCTTTGGCGAAAGGGCATCGAACCGGGGCTGGTCATGAATGAATATCGCGGAGGCCTGATCGCGTTGGTGACGAATCACCTGCTTGGTCAACTCGCGACGTTGATCGATATCGAAGGTCTGAAGCGCCTTGTTGAGCAGCGGCGTCAGCGTCTCGTCGCAATACCAGGGCTTCGGCCACGAACACGAGTGGCGCCGGAAGGCCCGCAGCGCATCCAGCGAGGGTGACGTATTGTAATCGATGGCCACAGCCGTGCCGTCCCAATCGCCGGAAAAAATACCGCGGGCATATTTGCCGACCGGAACTGAGCGCACCTCCAGCGTTACGCCAACCTTGGCAAGATCGGCGGCGACCTGCTGGAACACAAAGGCCGTATAGTTCGATGTGCCGGTATAGCTTTCGGCGACCATCTTGAAGCCATTGGGGTACCCCGCCTCGGCCAGCAGCTTCTTCGCCATCGCGGGATCGTAGGCATAAGGTTTCATCTGGGGATCGAAACCGAAGGCCACGCTTGGCGCGGGGCCGGAGGCCACCGGCACGAAGCCGCCCAGGATTGTTTTTACGATCGCGTCCTTGTTGACCGCATAGTTGAGCGCCTGGCGAACGCGAACATCCTTTTGCGGTCCATCCTTCACATTGATGAAGGACAGCGTGATCACCGCCGGCTCACGTCCGGCGATCATCTTCGTGTTGGCGCTCTCGACAGTGGCAACGTCATCAGGGCCAAGCTGCACCGCGATGTCGGCGCCATTGGAGAGTAATGCCGCAAGGCGTTGACTGGCCTCAGACACCGCAAGGAGTTCAAGTCCATCCACAATCGGCTTCCGCCAGCCCTTCGGCGCGGGCTTGAGGATCATCTTCCGCTCTTCGAGCTTCTCCATCACGAACGGACCGGTCCCGACGGGGCTCGCATAGACACCCGCCGCGCCGACCTTTTTCCAATGCGATGGCGACATCACACGCAGGAGGCTCAACTCCTGGGGCAGAAACGGGTTCGGCACGGGCGTGATAACTTCGAGCGTCAGGGGATCGATGGCGCGCGCCTTGAGCGAGCCGATCTCGGCGTGCACGGCCCACGCCGCGCCTTCCGGCGTCTCCATGAAGTTGATCCAGAACGCGATGGAGTCCGCGGTCAGTGGTTCGCCGTCGGAGAACATGACGCCCGGGCGGAGCTTGAAAACCCATGTGTGCTCGTCCTTCGCCGACCAGCTCTCGGCGAGCTGCGGCTTGGCGATGCCACCGTTATCGACCCAGGTCAGCGCGTCGAACAACACGCCGGTGGTGTAAAGCGTCGGAAGATTTGTGGCGGCGAGCGGGTTCAGACCCAGCGACGGCAATGTCGGGATGGCGACGCGCAGAGTCTTGGCTTCGACGGTCGAACCCAGAACCAGCACGGCCAGGACAACGCGCGCAACGAATTGTAACAAACCTGGCCTCCGCCGATGATCGGCCTAGAGTGCCCCAGGTCCCTGGTCAGGGCCAGCCTCAAGCCGCTCGCCTTTCGTCACCGTAATCTGCAGAGAATGGGCCTATTTCAGCCAACCGCGCGATTTGACCATGTCGGCGATGGCCTCGAAGAGCTTCGCCATACCTAGCCCTTCCTTCTTCCAGGCCAGGCGCGCGGTGGCGATCTCTTCCACCCGCTCCGCCCATTCCGGCCCGAACACTTTCGCGGCCAGATAATCGCGCAGGAGGCGCGACAGACCCGCCGCGGTGCCGTCGGTCGAGACGGTCACCTGAAGATGACCCTGACGCAGAATTGCCGGCAGATGGAAATCACAGAGCGGGATTCGGTCGTGCACATGCACGAGCGCGCCGTGAACGCGGGCGAGATCGCCCCACCGCTTGGCGTCGGTATCCTCGACATCGGCGATGAAGACCAGTGTCGGGCGATGCTCCGCGAAGTCCGCTTCTTCCGGCCACCGGGGGATCAAACGATCGCCGGCCAGCGTCCGCGCCTCGTCCGATGGATCGGCCACAAATATGTGCACGCGCGCGGCCGCATGAGCATTGAGCGATGTCAGACGCCCGGGCAGGGCGAACCCCGCACCGACGACAAAGATGGTCGCCGCACTCAGGTCCAGCATGATCGGAAACATCCGCGGCGGGGTAGCGCCTGCGGATGTTTGTGCGCACATCAGGCCAGCTCGCGCGCGAGCTGTAGCGCCGCATAAGTGAGGATCGCGTCCGCGCCCGCGCGCTTGAAGCAGACCATGCTTTCATGCATCACGCGCATGAAATCGAAGGCACCAGCGGCTGCGCCCGCGGCCAACATCGCGTACTCACCACTGACTTGATACGCGACGACGGGGACATCGACGACTTCGCGCACGGCGGAGATCACGTCGAGATAGGGCATGCCGGGCTTCACCATCACCATGTCCGCGCCCTCGGCGACATCGAGCAGGACTTCCTTGATCGCTTCTCGCTTGTTGGAGATGTCCATCTGATAGGAGTGCTTGCCCTTCACGCCGAGCGCTGAAGCCGAACCCAAAGCCGACCGGAAAGGTCCGTAGAACACCGACGCGTACTTTACCGCATAGGACAAGATCATCGTGTTGACGAAGCCGCGCGATTCCAACATGTCGCGGATGGCGCCAACGCGTCCGTCCATCATGTCCGACGGCGAGACCATGTCCGATCCGGCCTCGGCCAGCACTTCGGCCTGCTTCACCAGTACCGCCAGCGTCGCGTCGTTCGCGACATCGCCGTCGATGAACAGGCCGTCATGGCCATGATCGGTATAAGGATCGAGGGCCACGTCGCACATGATGCCGATGTCCGGCACGGCTTTTTTGACCGCGCGCACGCAGCGCGGGATCAGCCCATCCGGATCGATCGCAAGTTTGCCTTCAGGGTCTTTGAGGTTCGACGCGATCACGGGAAATAGCGCAAGCGCCGGGATGCCGAGGTCGTAGGCGGCGCGCGCCGTCTCGACCACGCGATCAATCGAGAGGTGATCGACGCCCGGCAAGGATGGGATCGGCTTGCGGATACCCTCGCCTTCCACCACGAACAACGGCTGGATGAAGTCATGCGCCGTGACGGATGTCTCGCGCGCGAGATTGCGTATCCAAGTCGCGGATCGGGTGCGACGCGGACGGATGGCAGGGAAACGACCGTTCATGATGACTCCGCACGGATAAGATCGGTGACCGCTTGCGCGATCCCATCGAGGGTCGGCGCCTTCGCAACGATTTCGCGACGCCAAATGTTTGGTGGATCGAAAACGTTCGCACTCATGCCGATCGCATCGATGCTGCCAAGATCGACCTGTGCGCCGGTCAACTGACGGGCCAGTTCACGCCCGGTCTGGCGGCTGAACAGCGGCGCGATCGCGCCCCCCTTTTCAATCCGCTCGACGACTGTTTCCGGCACGCGGTCCTCCGCAGCCATCTCATAGACGGCAAGGCGTTCTACCCTCCCGGGAAAGGTGGCGGCAAGGTCGGTCGTGATGTCCGCCCCGGATGCATAGAGGGCGCGCTGGAATTGGGCCCCCTGAAGGGCCTGCACCATGTCCGCCGCATCCTGTCCGGTACGAATGACCAGCTTGAAACCGGCGGCCAGCGCCGCCGCCTCGGTTCCCTTGCCGACCACATACGCCGTCAGGCCATGCCAGGCCGGCGGCGCGAAGGCGACCGCCACCTGACTGGTAAAAAGCACCGCATCGAAGCTGTCCGGCGCTGGCCAGGCCCTCGCGGTCGCATGCGGGGTAAACAGCGGCCAATCCACCACGGGCAGACCGGTGCCGGCAAAAGCCGCGGCAGTACGCGCGCGGTAGATCGCCGGCCGAGTGTTCAGAATGAACCGACCGCGTACGGCGTATGATGCGTTTGCTGTGTTCACGCGGCTTGTCCTGGCGGCCAAAACTGGCACGACCGGACGGAGGCCGCAACGCCGACGGCGGAATTACTTCGTCGCGCCGGCCGGCATGTGGATGCCGCATTCGACCTTATTCTGGCCGCGCCAGCGGCCGGAACGCGGATCTTCGCCCGCGGCCACGCGGTCGGTGCAGGGCATGCAGCCGATGCTGAGATAGCCGTCCGCGACCAGCGGATGGTGCGGCAGATCGTAGGTCTCGAAATAATTCTCGATGTCCTCACGGCTCATCCCGACCAAGGGATTGACCTTGAACTTGCCGCCCTCAAACTCGACCTTCGGAAGGGCCGCGCGCGTGCTGGCCTGGAAAGCCTTGCGGCCGGTGAACCAAGCCGTGAACGGCTGCAGCGCACGTTCAAGAACTGCGACCTTGCGCAGCGCACAGCAAGCGTCGGGATTCTGAGACCAGAGCACACCCTTGGGGTCGCGCTGGGCAACGTCCGTTGCGTCGGGCACCGCATTGCGCACGTCGGTCAGGCCGAGCCGGTCGACCAGTTGGTCCCGATAGCGCTTCGTCTCGCCGAACAGCTTGCCGGTATCGAGCATAATGATCGGCGTGCTGCGATCCACCTGGGCGACCAGATGCAGCAGCACGGCGGATTCCGCGCCGAACGAAGACGCGAGCGCGATCTGACCGGGGAATTCGGTCTTGACCATCGCCTCGACGAGTTCGATCGAAGACGCGTCCGCGTACTTCTTCTGCAACAGGGCCAGATCAGGCTTCGGCAACACGATCGCGTTCATGGCAGGCGGGCCCGCTCCTCATACGCGACCGGCTGAGTGTCGACCGCGTGCTGATATCGCACCGAGTAGGCTTTGGCGGAGCGCTTCGCCGCTTCGAGCGGGAATTCGTCCGCGACCTCGAGGCTGCTCACGCCGGTGCGCAGCATAAACACAACCTGGTCCGGCAGGAAATCGCCCGCCGCACGGATGTCGCCGGTGAACTTTAGCCGCTGGCGCAGCATGCGCGCGGCGGTGAACATCCGACCATCCTTGAACGTGCCAAAGCGCAGCACGACCAAACCGAGATCGTCGATCCACGGCTTCAGGTCTTCGACGGCATCGCCGCCGGTGATCTCGACGCCGACTTTCGCTGCCGCGAAGATCTGATTATCGCCGCTTTTCAAGCGCGCGAGCGGCACGATCACCTTCTCGCCCGCCTTCGGCGCAGCATCGTCCGCCAACCGCGACCAACTGTCGCTGACCGGCTTCAGATCCTTGCCGACCGCTATTTCAATGACTCGCATAGAGACGTTCCTTGAACGGCGCCGGTCCGAGGCGACGATAAGCCGCCAAGAACTCTTCGCCGGGATTACGCAGTTCCAGATAGATATCGACGATCTTCTCGACCGCACCGACAATTCCATCCGCCTTGAATCCCGGGCCAAGCAACTGGCCGACAGACGCGGTCTCATCGCCTGCGCCACCGAGCGTAATCTGATACAGCTCCTCGCCGGCGCGATCGACGCCGAGGATGCCGATGTGACCCGCATGGTGGTGACCGCAGGCGTTGATACAGCCGGAAATCTTTATCTGCAGCGGGCCAATCAGGGCCGAGCGCTCGGCCGATTCAAACCGCTTGCTGATCTCCTGGGCGACCGGGATCGAGCGCGCGTTCGCGAGCGCGCAGTAATCGAGGCCCGGGCACGCGATGATGTCGCCGATCAAACCGGCGTTCGCATCGGCGAAACCGATCTTGCCGAGCGCCTGCCATACGGTGAACAAGTCACCTTGTTTCACGTTCGGCAGAACCAGGTTCTGGACGTGCGTGACGCGGACTTCGGCGAGGCTGTACTTCTCGGCGAGGTCGGCGATCGCATCCATCTGGTCCGCCGTGGCGTCGCCGGGAATTTCACCGACCGGCTTCAATGAGATTGTGACGATGCCATAGCCAGGCTGCTTGTGCGTATGCACGTTGGTTTCCACCCAACGCGCGAACGCGGGATTGGCTTTACGCTGCGCTTCGAACTCCCCAGCTGCCTTGGCAGCAGGTTCGTAGGCTGGCGGCGTGAAGAACTTGCGGATGCGCGCTTCTTCAGCAGCCGGAAGGTTGATGCCTTCGTTGCGGAGTAGCGCCCATTCTTCCTCGACCTGGCGCGTGAATTCCTCAGCACCGATCTCGCGCACGAGAATCTTGATGCGCGCCTTGTAGATGTTGTCGCGGCGGCCGTGGCGATTGTACACGCGCAGGATCGCCTCGATGTACGACAGCAGCTCCGGCTTGGGCAGGAAGCCACGGATGAGCGGCGCCACGACCGGCGTGCGGCCCATGCCGCCGCCCGCGTAAATCGCGTAACCGATCTCGCCGTTGTCACCGCGCACGATCTGGATGCCGATGTCGTGGAACTGGATCGCCGCGCGATCGCGCGCCGCTCCCGTCACCGCGATCTTGAACTTACGCGGCAGGAAGCTGAATTCCGGATGGAACGTCGACCACTGGCGGATTGCTTCCGAGATGACGCGCGGATCGTCGAGCTCGTCGCCCGCCACGCCGGCGAACTGGTCGGCCGTGACATTGCGAATGCAATTGCCCGACGTCTGGATGCCATGAAGTTGGACTTCGGCCAGCTCGCCCAGCAGATCGGGCACCTGTTCCAGCTTGATCCAGTTGTACTGGATGTTCTGGCGCGTCGTGAAATGGCCGTAGCCGCGATCGTACTTGCGCGCGATATGCGCGAGCTTCTTCATTTGCGCAGCCGACAGCGTCCCGTAGGGGATCGCGACACGCAGCATGTAGGCATGCAGCTGCAAATACAGGCCGTTCATCAGACGCAACGGGCGGAACTGATCTTCCGACAGTTCGCCGGACAAACGACGGCGCACCTGATCGCGGAAGTCCGCGACGCGCTCATTGACGACGGTGTTATCGAATTTGTCGTAAATATACATGACAGCTTACCAGTTGGGCCGGCGGGCAAGATCGAGGCGGACTGTCGGGCCCACCGCACGGATCTGCTCACGCAAACGCGCGGGCTTCGTTTCGTTTTGAACAAGATCGATCACGGCGGCGTCGATCAGGTGATTGGCCTTCACAGCCGCGTCGAGCGCGCCTTTCAGCGCCGCTTCGTCTTCCGCCGTATGCGCAACCTTCGCTTTATCGACGTCCGGCACCCACTCCTTGCCATCGAAGTAGATCACCACGCCATCGCGCAGCCGGTTCCCGGTGGCGATCTTGCCACCCGTGACAACCTTGCCGGCGCGTCGGCCAGCGGAAACTTCAGAGGGTTCGATTTCGTGAGCCATAATCCTGCTCTTAAGTCCTGTCTCTTAACCGTGTGCGAAGTGCGCCCAATGGAACGGGCCGTCGGTCGCTGTGTGATCTCCGGCACGCACCAGCGCGGACCCAGCGGTCGCGACGCGACCGATGATGAACAGCGCCGGGCTGCGAACGTTCTGCGCCGCCACAGTCTCGGCCAGCGCATCGACCGTGGTGATGAACTGACGTTGACCCGGACGGGTCGCGTTCTCGACGATGGCGACCGGCAGATCGCCGGCGATGCCGTCAGCCTTCAGGGCTTCCACGATGTCCGTGGCTTTACCGAGGCCCATATAAACGACCAGTGTGCGCCCCTCGCCCGCCAAGCCGGCGATATCGGCGAGCGCGCCGTCACGGCGCACGGCGGTGACGAATGTGATGGTCGCGGAATGATCGCGATGGGTCAGGGGGATATGCGTGGTGCTCGCCGCACCCGCCGCCGCGGTGATGCCGGGAATGACTTCGACCGCAATACCTTCCGCCTGCAGCGCCTCGGCCTCTTCACCACCACGTCCGAAGATGAACGGATCGCCACCCTTCAGGCGTACGATGGTGCCTTCGGTGCGCGCCGCTTCGATCAGCTGGCTGATGATGTCTTCCTGCGTGACCTTCGTCGTGCCTTTCGGCTTGCCGACGTAAACGCGACGCACGGAGGCCGGCACCTCGGCCAAGATCTCGGCCGACACGAGGTCGTCATAGAACAAGACGTCGGCGGCTTGGAGCGCGGCGTAGGCCTTGCGCGTCAACAGACCGGGATCGCCCGGACCAGCACCGACCAACAACACCCGCGCGCCGGCATTAGCCGTACGCAGGCCCTTGGAATCAAAGAGCGGAATGACGTTCGCCATGGACGGTCACAATCGGGACAGGTCTTCGATGGGCGATGGTATAGGTACGCAGACGCTCACCTTCTAACCTCACGCCCCACAAACCTGCCCTCGAAGGCCGATTAAGAGAAAGTCCTGGCGAGCAACCCTCGTTTAGCAGAAGGTTTTTCTCTAACGACCCCTTCCACGATGCCGCCCGGCGCCATCCGGCAACGTTTCCAGCGGCTTGGCGCGTAAGGGCGATCCGAGCAGCGCGAAATTCGGACTAAGAGCAACGCGAGCCGCCGCAGAACGAAAATTTCTTCTCCGTTCAGGGGTGAATGGACCATATTCAATCGGCACGATGCTTCTGGCCTGAAGGGCCGTAAAAGTCTCCCGCGTTCAGGCGGCTCTGCGCTCGCAACGTTTCCATGCGATCCCGGCCCCGGGGTTCGTTAGAAGGCCGGTACCGAGAGAACATGGATTTTCTGTCCGAGATCAAACCGCTCTACAGCTTGTCGGGCTTCGTCGTCGGCGCCTTGGTCGGCATGACCGGAATGGGCGGCGGCTCGTTAATGACGCCTGCCCTCGTTCTGCTCTTCGGCATTCACCCTGCGACCGCTGTTGGCACGGACCTGCTCTACGCCGCGATCACCAAATCCGGCGGCACCGTGTTCCACGGGATCGCACGCACAGTCGACTGGCGCATTGTGCGCCTGCTGGCCACCGGCAGCATCCCGACCACGATCTTAACGCTGCTCATCCTCGCCAACATCGGCGTCAACAGCGATGCCGCGCGCGGACTGATCACTTACGTGCTGTCCGTGGCTCTGCTCGCGAGCGCGGTCGCGCTGATGTTCCGCGATCGGTTTCTTGCGCTCTATAGTCCCGAATTGGAGACGGCGCCGTCTCAACGCACCGCCGGACTGACAATCGCGATGGGCGCGCTGTTGGGCGTACTCGTCTCGATTTCGTCCGTTGGTGCTGGAAGCCTGGGGGTGACAGCGTTGCTGCTGCTGTACCCGCGCCGTCCATTACCGGTGATCGTCGGTTCGGATATTGCGCACGCGGTGCCACTCACCTTGCTTGGCGGGCTCGGCCACCTTTATCTCGGGTCTGTCGACTGGTCGCTGCTCGGATCGCTGTTGGTGGGTTCGATCCCCGGCATCTTCGTCGGCAGCGTGGCGGCGGGCCGTTTCCCCGAGCGCATTTTGCGCTTCGTGATGGCCGTGATGTTTGTCTTGATCGGTCTGCGGCTGCTGTTCTAAGCCGCAGCGTCGACCGGAAAAATACGCACATTGCGCGGTTGCACCAGGACCGGCTGCCCCAGCCGCAATCCCAGCGCGTCGAGTTGCTGACGCGAGAGCTCAGCCTCGATCGGCGTGGCAACGCCTTCGATCGCCAGTTCGACGCGCGCCACCGGTCCGGTCGCGCTGATGTGCTTCACGTGCGCGCGGCTGGACGCGCCGCTGGTGGTCAGAATTTCGATGTCGTGGGGACGCAGATAGGCATAGCCCTCGCGGCGGCCGCGCTCGGCCGTCTCCACGGAGAACTGGTGCCCCCACAGGTCGACCTGGCCGTCGATGATGGTGCAGGCGATGCGGTTCACATTGCCGAGGAATTCATA
This sequence comes from Rhodospirillaceae bacterium, assembly GCA_947476695.1. Lineage (GTDB taxonomy): Bacteria > Pseudomonadota > Alphaproteobacteria > Rhodospirillales > Rhodospirillaceae > SCTM01. Next base: position 281,114 of record CANJRD010000002.1, on the reverse strand, counting down.
GACGAACGGCGTCGCCGGGCGGTCGTAAACCTCTTGCGGGGTTCCGACCTGCTCGATGCGGCCCTGGTTCATCACCACGACGCGGTCGGCGAGTTCGAGCGCCTCTTCCTGGTCGTGGGTCACGAACAGGCTGGTGAATCCCATTTCGTCGTGCAGCCCACGCAGCCAACGGCGCAGTTCTTTGCGCACCTTGGCATCAAGCGCGCCGAACGGTTCATCGAGCAGCAGCATGCGCGGTTCGATGGCGAGTGCACGCGCCAGCGCGATACGCTGGCGCTGGCCGCCGGACAGCTGCGACGGGTAACGTCCCGCCATCGGCTCCAACTGCACCAGGCGCAGAAGCGCGGTCACTTTCTCGCGGATGACATCGTCGGCCGGCCTTTTGGCGCGTCCCATGACGCGCAGGCCAAAGGCGACGTTCTCGAACACCGTCATGTGGCGGAACAACGCATAGTGCTGGAACACGAAACCCACGCGACGGCGTGCGACATCGCGGTCGCCGGCATCCTCGCCGTCGAACAGGACTTCACCGGCATCGGCATACTCAAGACCGGCGATGATGCGCAGCAACGTGGTCTTGCCGGATCCCGACGGCCCCAGCAACGCGACCAGTTCGCCACGTTCGACATGCAGCGACACGCCATTCACGGCGGCAAAACTGCCGAAGCGCTTTGCGACATTGCGCAATTCGATGGTCATAAGGAAGCTCCAGCAGCGGTCGTCATAGCCGCATCGCGCCACTCGAGAACGCTCTGCAACAACAGCGTGATGAGGGCCAGGAATGCGAGCAAAGACGCGACCGCGAACGCGGCTACAAAGTTATACTCGTTATAAAGAATTTCGACGTGCAGCGGCATCGTCGTGGTGAGGCCGCGAATGTGGCCGGACACCACCGATACCGCGCCGAATTCGCCCATCGCACGCGCGTTGCATAATAGGACCCCGTACAGCAGACCCCATTTGATGTTGGGAAGCGTGACGCGAGTGAACATCTGCCAGCCGCTGGCACCCAGAGACCGCGCGGCCTCCTCCGATTCCGTGCCCTGTTCCTGCATCAAGGGGATCAACTCCCGCGCGACGAACGGGAAGGTAACGAAGATGGTGGCCAGGACGATACCGGGAACGGCAAACACGATCTGGATGTCGTGTTCCGCCAGATATGGCCCAAGCAAACCCTGCGCGCCGAATAGCAGTACGTAGATCAAGCCGGAGATAACTGGCGACACCGAGAACGGCAGGTCGATCATCGTGATCAGAAGACTCTTGCCCCAGAAGTCGAATTTCGAGATCGCCCAAGAAGCGGTCACGCCAAACACCATGTTCAGCGGCACGGAAATCACCGCGATCAGCAGCGTAAGGCGTAAAGCCGCCAGCGCGTCCGGCTCGACGATCGCGGCCATGTACTTGGACACGCCGCCGCTCAGCGCTTCGACGAAAACCGTCACCAGCGGCAGCAGCAGAAAAATGCCAATGAATGTCAGCGCCGAGGCGATCAGCGCGAAGCGCGCGGTCGGCGATGCTGCGATGGAACGGCTGGGGGCTTTCATCTTAGCTCTTCTCGCCCTGACGGATGCGCGCCCAACGCTGCAGCAGATTGATCCCGAGCAAGATCAAGAAAGACGCGGACAGCATCACCACCCCGACCACGGCCGCGCCGGTGTAGTCATACTGTTCGAGCTTAATGACGATCAGCAACGGCGCAATTTCCGATTTCATCGGGATATTACCGGCGATGAAAATGACCGAGCCGTATTCACCCACCGCGCGGGCAAATGCGAGCGCGAACCCGGTCAGCGCCGCCGGCATGATCGCAGGCGCAATCACGCGCGTGAACGTTTGGATCGGCGTCGCGCCCAGGCTGGCCGCGGCATCCTCGAGTTCGGGATCTAGATCCTGCAGCACCGGCTGCACCGTCCGCACGACAAACGGCAGTCCCACAAAGATCAGCGCAAGCGTCACGCCTGTTGCCGTGAATGCCACCTTGATCCCAAGCACGCCGAGAACTTGGCCGATCCAGCCCTTCGGACCGTACAGGGTCGCCAACGCGATCCCCGCGACAGCTGTCGGCAAGGCGAACGGCAGGTCGACCAGTCCGTCGATCACGCGCTTGAAGGGGAAACGGTAGCGCACCAGCACCCAGGCCACGAGTACGCCCGCGACCAGGTTGACCGCCGCGGCGAAGAGGGCCGAACCGAAGCTCAAGCGATAGGCGGCCAGGGCACGCGGCGCAACGGCGGCAGCGACAAACTGCGGCCACGTCGCGTCGCTGGCCTTGATCACCAGACCCGCGAGCGGCAACAGCACGATGACGCTGAGATATAGCAGGGTGAAGCCCATGGTCGGGCCGAAGCCCGGCAACGCACTTGGGCGGCGCCAAGTCGACCGCCGAGGCGCAAGTGAAATTGTTCCAGTCGCCGAAGACATCAGCGCCGTCCCTTGGGCCAAACGCCCGCAGCATCGGCCGCCGGGCAGGCGCCACCCTGCCGTTGCCGCCAGCGTCCTGCAAGCGGGCCGTTCGCGGCCAAAAATATTGCGGACATCAGGTAGGCGCGCAAAATCGAGATCCCCGGAGTCAAAGGCGCATGCCCCCACGCGGCCAGCCAAGGCAGCATGCCGCGGGTCGCCAATGGCGTCAGCTTGTTCCCCAGGACGGGCCGCCAACCCACTGGAAATTCTCTACTATTTTGCTGGGAATTCTATCGAGAGACAATTGTTCTCTGACGGGCCCGCTTTACCGCTATTTTTGCTGGAAGTGGCCCCTCGCCCTTCGGCCTCGTTTTGCGACATGAGCGTATCGCAGGTGGGTCGGGCGCAAGGACGCCAACCCACCTGCAACGGATCTTCGCCGCTAGAACTTCGCTTTCAGCGTCACGCCGTAGGTACGCGGATCGGCCGGCTGGCCGACCACGAGCCCGGTGCTGCCGGATTGAAGGGCAAGCACTTCGTAGTAGTTCGTGTCGAACGCGTTGCGCACCCAGCCGGACAAGTCCCAGCCCGCGTCCGTGCGGAAGCCGACACGGAAGTTTGTGATCGCGTAGCCGTCGATGTCCGTATAGGCCGAACGCGAGGCGTTGGACGAGAACTTGGAGCGATAGTTGCCGTCGAAGCCGATGTAGGCCTCGCCATCGCGACCAAGCACCTGTGTCGGCGTGTGATATTCCGCGCCGTAAGACGCCGCCAATTTCGAGATACCCGGCAACCACTGTCCGGAGATGTCGCAGAACGCGGGGCTCAAGCCGCCCGGAGTTCCCGGCGCGGAAGGCGTCTGTCCGGCCGCGACCGTCGTGCCGCCCGAGAGTTCCGGCGGGCAAGGCGCATCTACGAAGCGCACATACTTGTGGTCGGTGTAGGCGCCGTTGACGTAAAGGCTCAAGGACTCTGTCGGGCGATAGCTGAAGTCCGCTTCCAGACCCCGCACCCGCACCTTCTCGGCATTGGCGAGATAACCGCGGATCACGCCAAGCTGACCGTTGGTCACCGTGGCCTGGTAGTCCTTGATGTCCGTCCAATAGGCCGAGAAATTCGCCGTCACCCGGTTGTCGGCAAGTTGGGTCTTCAAGCCGAGTTCAAAGTGATTCACGTTCTCCGGCTTCACAGTCGCGACGCTCAAGATCGGACGGTTGGCCGCATCGAGCGGCAGGCCGTTGAGATTGATGCCGCCGGACTTAAAAGTCTTGGCATAGGTCGCATAGCCCAGGATGTCGGTCGCGAACTGATACGAGATGTTCAGATCGCCAGAAACGTTCCAGTCCTTGAACTTGGGCTCATAGCTCTGCGGCGCCAGCTGCGCCAGCTGATCGGCGATCAATGGCGTGTTGGTGCCGTTGCTCACGACCGCGGTGTAGGAGCCGCTCTTACGATCGAAGTTGACGCGCAGACCCGGCTGCACTTTCAGCTTATCGGTGGCCTTCCAGCCCAGCTGCCCGAACGCGGCGAGGCTGGTGGTCTTGAACATGATGTCGTTTTGCGACGTCAGACCGTTCAAGATCGCCGGATTGTTGGCGTTCGCGCTGGTGGGATTCAGCAACCAGCGGCTCGCCGCCGCGCCTTGCGTTTGAATACCAGTCGTATGTTGCTTCTGCTGGTAGGCGAATAAGCCCGCCACATAGTCGAAGCGTTCACCGGTCACCGCGTAGCGGAACTCCTGCGAGTATTGATTTTGGATAAGCGGGTTGTTGGACTTCGGGGTGATCGGCAGTCCAGTGAAGTCGCGATCGTTCGACGGCCGCCAATCCCAGAAGCGCCAGGCGCTGGCCGACGTCAGCGTGCCGGGCCCGATTTCCCATTCCGCCAGCAACGAGGTCCCGCCGACGCGCTGGTAAGCATCGAGCGGAGTGTCGAGGTCGGTGACGCGGTCGAAGGCGTTGGTGCTCGGCGGCGCATAGTTGAACGCCGCAGCCAGGCCCGCGAACTGACGGTTCAGCGGACGCTGCGTCGAGCCCGTACGCACGTAAATCTGCGCGCAGCATTCGGCGTCCTGCTTCGTAAGGTCGCCGCTCAACGTCACCTTTAGATCGTCGTTGGCGCGGAACAGGAAGGAACCACGGACGCCGAAGTTATCTTGCGCGTTCACCCATTTGTCGGTGGTGCGGTTGTAGATCGTGCCCTTACGATCCGTCGACGTCACCGCGAACCGCGCGGCGAGCTTGTCGGCTATAATCGGCCCGCTGACCGAGCCCTTCGCCTGCACGAAGTCCAGATTGCCGTAGCTGATCTCGGCTTGCGCTTCCGGCTCGAAGCTCGGCTTGCGGGTTGTGACGTTGATCGCGCCGGCGGTGGTGTTCTTGCCGTACAGCGTGCCCTGCGGACCGCGCAGCACTTCCACCTGCGACACATCGAGGAAATCCAAGGCGGCGGCGGCGATGCGGCTGTTGTAGACCTGATCGACATACAAACCGACGCCCTGGTCGATGCCGTCGTTCGTCAGACCGAACGGCGCGCCGAGGCCACGGATGTTGACCGTAGTGTTGCGCGGGTTAGTCGAGAAGAACTGCAAAGACGGCTGCAATTGCGTCAGACGGTTGACGTTGTAGCTGCCGGTCGAATCCAGCGCATCGGCGCTGAGAACCGAGACCGCGAGCGGAATGTCCTGGAGATTTTCTTCGCGACGGCGCGCCGTCACGGTGATCTCTTCGACTTTGCCGACTTCCTGCGCGACCTGCTGGTCCTGCGCGAAGCTGGGCATGCTCCAAGCAGCCAGAAGCGCGCCAGCTGCCGCCGTCCCCTTCAGGAAGCGTCCCGTGATCTGATGCGAAGGCGCGGTGTTTTGGGTCGTCATCTGTATGGTCTCCAAGAGCAAAAGTGCCTGTGCGCAGGCAAGGCTGTGGCGTTGCGAAATATCGAAACGATATTTCGTCAGGCTAAGGGGATTGAACGGGTGGGCTGAGTTCTACGGCTTGTAGATCTCGTCGAAAATACCGCCGTCGGCGAAGTGCGTTTTCTGCACTTTGGTCCAACCACCCAGTTCAGCATCAATCGTGAAGAGCTTGATGGCTGGCAGTTTCGCGGCAGCAGCGGTGGCTTCGTCGCGCGGACGATAGAAATTGTCCGCGATGATCTTCTGCGCTTCCAGCGTGTAGAGGAATTGCAGGTAGGCTTCCGCGACTTCGCGGGTTTTCTTTGCGTCGACGACCTTATCGACCAGCGCCACGGGCGGCTCGGCCAGAATGCTCTCGCTCGGCGTGACGATCTCGAACTTGCCGGGAAATTCCTTCAGCGTCAGATAGGCTTCGTTTTCCCAGGCCAGCAACACATCGCCAATGCCGCGCTGCGCGAAGGTGTTGGTCGCCCCACGCGCACCGGAATCGAGCACTGGCGCGTTCTTGTAGAGCGCCGCGACGAATTCCCGCGCCTTGGCTTCATTGCCACCATTCTGATGCAGCGCGTAGCCCCAAGCGGCAAGATAGTTCCAACGCGCGCCGCCCGACGTCTTCGGGTTCGGCGTCACGACCGAGATGCCCGGCTTCACAATATCGCTCCAGTCCTTGATGCCCTTCGGGTTTCCCTTGTGGACCAGGAATACGATCGTCGAGGTGTAAGGCGTGCTGTTGTTCGGAAGACGCTTTTGCCAATCGGCCGGCAGCGCCTTGCCGCGCTCGGCGAGCGCATCGATGTCGTAGGCGAGCGCAAGCGTAACAACGTCGGCCTTGAGGCCGTCGATCACCGCACGCGACTGACTTCCCGAGCCGCCATGCGACTGTTGCACCTTCACATCGTCGCCGGTCTTGGCCTTCCAGGCTTTCGCGAAAGCCACATTGACCGCCTGGTAGAGTTCACGAGTTGGGTCGTAAGAGGCGTTCAAAAGCGTGACTGTCGCGGCATGCGCGGGACGGCCGTAGCCCAGCGCGATCATGGCGATGAACGTGAACGCGAGAATCGCGAGCGCATGCGCGAGCAAATTGGCGGCTGTTTCTGAACGGAAGCGCGTCATCGGGCTCTCCTTGCGTACGCAGGGTCCCCGCGATTCGCAGCGACCGTTGTCCATCAACCTCAGAACGCGCCCGGGACCCACCGGGATTTCTCTACCATTTCACTAGGAATTAGATTTTGAGAGAATTGTTCTCTTTCGGGCCGGTTCGGAGCCTTGTTTTTGCTCATCCCGGGCCGCCTGCGCGAGTGTCACGGTGTCGAGGATATCCGCCGTGACATCCCGAACCGCCCGCATGGTTTTGCGGATGGCGCAGACTTTCTCGTCCTCACAGTCGTCGCAGCGTTCGTAACTGTTAAGGCTAGCGCAGGCGATCAGCGCTAACGGTCCATCGGTGATGCGGATGATTTCGCCGAAAGTAATCTGATCGGCCGGCTTCGCCAGACGATAGCCGCCGGTCTTGCCGCGCTGGCTGGCCAGCAAACCGTGCTGTTTGAGGTCGAGCAGAATTTCTTCAAGGAATTTACGGGGGACTTTGCGCTCAGTCGCGATCGTACTGACAATCAGCCGCTTATCCGGCGGCAATGTAGCCAGCATAAGCATGGCGCGCAGCGCGTATTTCGACCTTTGTGTCAGCATAACGAACCGTCCTCACGGGAACGGCACCTTACGCCATCACGCCGAATGCGGGGAGCGTTGTTAAGCGGCCGCGCCGCTGGCGGCAGCTTCGTCAGCCCCCGCAGCCTTAGGCGCCTCTTCCACAGGGATCGAAACTTTGACCTGTTCGAACTGCTTCGGTAAGGCATGGAGCCCGGCGACGTCGCCCGTGGTGAGCGAGAAGCTTTTCTCGATCTCGCGCGCACGCGGGATCAGGCCGAGCCAGCCTTCGGAAAGCGCATCGCGGCGCAAGCGCTTTGCATGGGTGGCGGCTTCCTCGATCACGCCGACAAGCATGTTGAACTGCTTGCCGCGATCGATGGTGGGATCCCGCTCCTGCCAGGTCTTGATGATGACGTTGGCGCAGTAAGCCACCTTGAGATGGAAGCTGTCGAGTTGCGCGACCAGAACCTCGCGCATGCTTTGATTGATCGCACGCGTCAATTGCACGGTCGAAGGCCGCTTGCCTTCGACTTTGTCCTTCAGAGTATTGACGACATCGAGACGCGGGATGCTCGACGGGCGATCTGCGCCGCGACGACGTTCCGGGCCGACATAGTCGGTGGTCGCGATGAAAGGCAGGCGGTTGGTCGCCAGGTGCGCGATGCGCTCTAACAAACGTCCTGCCGACAAGGGTTTGATCATCACGTCGTCGGCGCCGGCCTGGACGGCCTTCTTGATGCCGACATCGTTCTCCTGCGCGATCAGCATCGTGATCAGCACGAACGGATTTACACCAAGACGGAAATGGCGCACGTCGCGAACCATGGTGAACACCAGGTCGCGCTCCTTGGCTTCCTTTTCCTTGTCCTTGCCTTCGCGGTCCTCGAAATCGTCGCTGAGAATCAGCAGATCGGGCGGCGACTTCTTCAGCGCCTCCATCAGATCTTCGGCCCGACCGAACGTGCTGATCCGGCGCAGACCTTCCGCGCGCATGATCGAGCGCAGGCTGTCACGCACTTGTTCATTCGGATCCGCGAGATAAATGTCGATCTCGCTCAGCTTGTCACGCTCGAGCTTCACCTGAACCCCATCCCGTTAGCGCAGTGACCGGCGCACGTTTTTTTGTATTGAGTCGAAACATAGCGTTTTCGCCATCAATCGCAACAGTTGTACGCTTGAATTTGGCAAAAGGTTGCCAACCTTGTCCAGGAAGATGCAAAACCCAAGGTCAATATTCGGACAGGCCCATCCACGCAGGATTATAAGTCCGTGGAATGAGTAGCGAACTTGGCGCTGCCCGTTCCGCCGCAAAAATGCCGCGACTTACCCCAAAATCGCCATCGACCCCGTCCAATCGCGCCACAGTGGGGGCGTTAAATCTTTCATCAGCGGCGGAATAGTCCGCCCAAGGAGGAAGACATGCGTGGCTTCACTGAACGTCTCAAGAAGGGTCGCTTGGCGCTAGCCGTGTTTGGCGTTGTTGCCGCCTTGACCGGCACGGTGGGTTTCACTGACACCGCGCAGGCCCGCGATCACTACGGCCGCGATTATCGCGATCACCGTGGCCGCCCCGACTATCGTTGGGAGCGCGACCGCCGGCTTTATGAAATGCGGATGCGCGACTGGCGCCGCTACAACTACTGGCGTGACGACTATGGTCGCCGCTTCTATTACGCCCCGACCTACTACGCGCCCCCGCCGGTGTATTACGCCCCGCCGCCGCGTGGTTACTACGCTGAACCGGGCGTCAGCTTCGGACTTTCGTTCCGCAACTAACGTTGGCTAATCGAGAGGCGCCGGTCCGCCAGGGCCGGCGCTTTTCATTTCGAAGGTTTGAGTTTACGCCACGTCAGACTGTGATGGCGCGAGCGGCCCCCGCCCAAGGGCTCCGCGACGCTCAGCGTCAGCAGGTCGCCGTCGAATGCCGTATGACGCACCTGCTCGGTTCCGATCAGATTGGGATTAAGCGCCGCCGTGAGGTGATGGACGACATCGTCGCCGCGGATTTCCCAGGTGCCGGAATAGTGAAAATAGGTATCGAAGGCGGCGGCTTTCGCAGCATCGGACTGCTTGCGGATGTCATCCGAGCTGAACCGCGGCCGGTTGCCGGCGTGGATCGTCGCCGACATCGCGCCGTCCGGCGTATACAGGATCATCCCGCCGGGATCGGGCTGGAACGGATGCGTCACCTGTCCGTCGTCACGCGTGATCGTCCACGTCACGAAGGTCCAAGCGCCAATCAGGTCTTCGGGTTTTAGAGCCATAGGCGCACCGTAGCGCGCCGCGCGGCGATTGCAATCGCGCGCGTCTAGTGGATGACGGGTGCCCCCATCCCGATGGGCACGTCGCGATACTTTGCAATATCGACCAGACAGGGGCGCGACTGTCCGCGCAAGATCGCCATGCGCAGTTTATCGGCCGAGATCGGCTTGCTGAGATAGCCGTTCGCATCGAGATGCGCGGCGGTGACCACCAGCGGCGACTCCGTCGCGCTGGTCATGAAGATGAAGCAGATGTCCGGCCGGATGGTGCCGATCTGGCCCATGCGAATGCGTTTGAGGAGATCGAGGCCCCAGCCGCCGCGCAAATCCATCTCGCTCAGGATGACGTTGATGGAACTCGGATCGCAATCGCGGGCGATGAGATGGCGCCCGTTGACGCTGCCCTCGCTGATCTTGGTGATTCCGCCCTGGCTCAAGATCCGGCGGGTCTCAGCCCGTGAGCCCTGCGACTCGTCAAGCAGAAGAACGTGAACCTTTGACGCGGCCGCCAGCGGGTTCCAGGACCGGGTCTCCAGCCGAGCGATCATGACCATGCGACGGTCCCCTTGATCGTGGAGGGCGCGAAATGCGCAACGCCTCCGTCATCAGGGAAAAAGTGCCGGCCTTAGGAAAGGTTCCACCGATGCGTGAAGAGTTCGCCGCTAATCCGGGTCGATCCAGAATGTCTTGAAATCAGTGCTGCCCTGGTCAGGGCAGCGCGATTTAACAAGCTGGACCTGCACGCTGAAACAGCCTTCGGGCCCGGCGCCGGAGATGTGGCCCTTACCGGTGCAGTCCTCGGCGTAGATCATTTCCCCATGGCCGACGGAGAACTCCTTCCCGTCCGCCAGAATCACCACGATCGTCCCGAAGATCGGGATCAGTAGTGTCGGGTAGTTGGCGTTGTGGAAGGGATAGCGGAAATTCGGCGCCATGTTGCTGAGCGTGACCCGCTCCGCCTTCCGGCGCAGCAGCCGGTCGGTGTCACCGGGTTTGGGCGCCGCGAATGGGATTTCCTCGCCGCGCGATTGGCCGTCGGGGCCGGTGTAGAAGTGCACGACCCGGCGGATCCAGGGCATCGCCGTCGCCGCCATCGCTTCAGGTGCCATGCCACCAAGAGCCAGCGACAGGCCGCCCGCCGCCCCACCCAGCAACGTGCGTCGATTCAAAAGTTCGTTCATGACCGAGACCTCCCTCCCGTTCTTGAATTAGGCGGCGCCCCGCGCCGCCGACGGATCGCGCCATAGTACCGGGAAGAACGGCCCATCGGGAGATTTTCCCGGCTGCATATTTTCGGGCGACACATCGGGGATGCGCGCCTTGCCCTCGATCGGATTCCAGCACACATCGTCGCCGAACAGCCGCAAGGCCAAGGCGACACGCGGCTGGTCGATCGACGCATTCCCGCGCGAGAAATGCGGCGTAAACGGATGGAACAGCACGGCATCGCCCGGCTCAAGGTTCCAGGTGACGAAGCGCAGCGACGGATCGCCGCGCCGCGTCTCGAAGTCCGGACATGCTCCGTCCCAGTGGCCATCGCGATAGCCGTAGAGGATATTGTTGTCGACGAGATGCCGGTGATAGCCCGCGACAAATTCGATGCGCCCGTTCTCCGCCGTGACCGGCGAAAGCGCGATCCAGATGTTCGGCGCCATCTCGCCCGTTACCGGCCAGGCCGTCGCGTCGATATGCCACTTCATGATGCGCGAGGACTGCGGCGGCTTGGCGAACAGATGATCGTGATACAAGCGAATGGTCGACGATCCGATGACGCGGCCCGATATCTCGCCTGCCGGGGAGTTGAGGATGAGGTCGCGCAACTCCGCGTCCTTGCGGCTCATGAAGCAGACCGAGGTCATGTCCTCGCCCTGCGACGGCCCGAGGTGACCGTGGCGCCCGGGATCGCCCATGATCGTGTCGGCCAGACGGCGCATGCGTGCCACCCACTCGGGCGCGAACATACCGCGCAGGCAGACAACGCCATCGCGGGCATAGGCCGCGCGGTGTTCGGCGGTGACAGGCTGAAGCGGTGACGACATGGCAACCTCGCTGGAATGACATGTAAAGCCTATCAAACGAACGACCGCGCGCTATCTGCCTTCCTCGTACTTCCGTATTTCGGAAATTGCATCAAACTTCCTTTGGGCTTGCGGGTGCGCAAGCTGATAGTCTTGGGGACTCGCATGAGATGATCGCATGACGTTGGCATCGGGCACTTTCCGCGCGGCCTGGATCGGGATCGCCGCGATGGCGCTTGGGGCGACACCTGCCCGTGCCGAGACAGTGCTGCGTGTCGCGGCCCAACAGATGCCGCTGTACCAAGCGTTGCCTTACAATCCCGTGGCACAGCCTCAGGCATTGTTCGTGCAGATGATCTATGACCCGCTCACGGTTGTCGGTGAAGGCGGCATCGCTAAACCGGGCCTTGCAAGCGCGTGGACGCAAGAGAGCGCAAATCGCTGGGTCCTCACCTTGCGCCCCGGCGTGCGGTTCTCGAACGGCGAGGCTTTCACCAGCGCCGCCGTGGTCGATGCCCTCACCTACCTGATGACGCCGGAAGGGCAACGGGATTCTGTCGCCAGTCAGGACATCGGCAAAACTATCGAGCGTGTAAGTGCGCGTGACGACCTCACCGTCGAACTGGTGACAAGATCGCCCGACCCCATCCTCCCCGTGCACCTGAGTTTCGTGCGCGTCCCCGCGCCGGCCGCGTGGCGGAAAGCGGGTCGCAGCGGATTTGCGACGCAACCAATCGGCACCGGCCCCTTTGCCGTCACATCGTGGTCGCCGGAAAAAGTGAGCTTTCGCGCGGTGCGCGACAGCTGGCGCGCGCCAAAGGTCGATGGCATCGAGGTGAACATCGTCACCGATCCCGTGGCGCGCACGCAGGCTTTTGCCTCCGGGGTCGCGGACATCGCGATGGGCGTCACGCCGGAGGATCGCGCGACAATCGCCGCCGCTCAAGGCCGGCTCGCGCCGCGACCCGCGCCGAACGTGCATTTCCTCGCCTTCGTCACGACGAAAGAGTCTCCGCTGCGGGATGCACGCGTGCGCCGGGCCTTGAACTACGCCGTCGACAAAAGCGGGCTGATCGATGCGTTTCTCGCGGGCGCTATCGAACCGGCAAGCCAGATTTCTCATCGCGGCGCGTTCGGCTTCAACGAAGCCCTGGCGCCTTATCCCTACGATCCGGCCAAGGCGCGTGCGCTTTTGAAAGACGCCGGTTTTCCGAACGGCTTTGCCTTCACCGTCGTTCTCGACACCGCGGCCAGCGGCGTCGTCGATTGGTACCAGGGCATCGCGCAGAACCTCGCCGCCATCGGCGTTAAGATGACCATCCGCCCGACACCTGTTAGCCGCATCACCGAGTATGTACTCAAGGGCAATTGGCCGGTTGAGGGGTTCGGCTGGACCTTTGCGGGTTACGACTCCCTGCTGGGATTTCGCTTCCGCAGTTGCGCGATGCAGCCGGCTTATACCTGCGATCCCGCGCTGATGCCGCTGATCGCCGCCGCCGCCGAAGCGCCGACCGAGGCCGCGCGCCGCAGCGCGACCGAAGCCGCGCTTGCCGCCGAGCGCGACGCACCTCCGGGCATTCTGCTCTGGCGCGCCGTGAACTTCGACGCGCTCCGCAACACGGTCAGCGGCTACGAGGTCGTCAACGACATCATCGCGTGGGACAAGATTTCACTCGCGCCACGCTGAGACCTAGCGCTGCTGGAACCGTTGCACTTCCGCCTGCACAGCTTTGACGATCTGTCGCAAACGCGGCAGGTGTTCCTTGATCGCCGCCGCGCGCGGCAGCGCGTCGGGACGATAGATAAGCTCCAGCCCATAGTCGGCATCCGGCATGAGCAGCGGCACCGCCAGGGCGGCGGGGCGATTGCGTGTCGGATCATGGGCGATGAAGCCGCGTTCGCGCGCCTGCGCATGCAAAATCTCGAGTTGGCGCGCCGCCATCGTCAGACCGTGCTTCTTGCGTAACGCCGCGCTTTGCTCGAGCACCCGTGCCCGGGCGCGATCGGCCAAGAAGGCGACGCAGACGGTACCGGCCGCACGCATGAAATAGGGCATCGCCTCACCCACGCCCGGCAGGGACAGCGCGTGGCGCGCTTCATCGCCGGTGGACTCCGCGATGACCAGATCCAGTCCGTCGCGCTTGCCGAGCAGCAAAGGCCAACCGCCCGCCCGTGTCGCCGCAGCCATCAACGGCAGCGCAGCGTCACGCACGATCGCATCGCATGCGTGATCGCGCCCCAGACGCGCGAACTTCGCCGTCAGGCGGTAAACGCCGCGCGGACGACGGCGCGCCAGGTAACCGGCGGCCCGCAAAGCTTCCAATGCGCGCGAAGCGGCGGGCAAGGATATCGACAGGCCTGCCGCGACCTCCGAAAGGCTGGCAGCCGGCCGGCCCGCGATAAACGCGAGCACGGCGAGACCGCGTTCGAGAACTTTGCTACTGTCCATCGCGCCACCCGATTTGCACGGCCAAGCCTAGCAAATCTTCCGGAATTCGGAAAAAGAACGAAGCCGCAAAACGGGCCGGCAGGCGCATGACGGCGACGCCCCCCGCCCCTGTCCCAAGCTCCCGCCAGTGTTTGACTTTTGGCTGTTCGCGACCTAAAACCCAGCCCCTTGGCGGAGTAGCTCAGCTGGTTAGAGCACGGGAATCATAATCCTGGGGTCGGGGGTTCGAGTCCCTCCTCCGCTACCATTTTTCCAAAAATATCAGATGGTTAAAGGGCGCACGGGCGCCTTGCGCCGTAATGGCGTTGGAGACGATCCAGCGCCAAGCCGGTGATCGCTTAACGTCGCTGCTGTGTCGGCGGCGTCACCATGCGCACCGAATAGGAACGCCGTGGACGGTGGACATGTCTGTCCCGGCTCGTAACGAGACGCTCCGTCTGGCCGTCAAGTGCAGTGTAATTGCGCGTGCGTTTTACCCAAATGTCGGCGGAGGCCTCAAAAAATTGACGCCGGTCAAGCGCGGCGCTCCCGCCTCCCTTATGAATCTCCCATTCGACTTTGGGTCGAGGAGACACGCCAATGCCGCCGACATCCGAACAGTTCAACGACCTCGCCACCGATGCCCGACGGCGGGCGGTGGTTTACGACGAACTCGGTCTACGGGACCTGGCGACGGAATTGCGGGATATCGCTTCGATGTGGGCCTCAATGGCTCAGGATGCACCGAACCTCGCACACACCACCGCTGAGCAAACCATTGCCGCCGGGAAGGAAAGCGTCCTTCGCCGCATGCGCACGGCGCTCGAAGCGTAAGAAATAAAACCGGCGCGATCTCACGACCGCGCCGGTTCCTCGTCGCAAAGCCTCAGGCTTAAACGGGCTTCGTCGCGTAGACCGCGGCGATAAATCCGCCACGCGGATCGTTGTCGACCTGCACATCGAACCCGGCGGCTTTCAGCATTCCCGGGAAGTCGTCCTGCGCATAGCGGAAGTACCACGGCTCGTAATTGTGCCGGTGGGTGTTCCAGACATGCGCCTTGCCTTCGATAGTGTGGCCGAGGCCGGCCTTGGGATTGTCTTCCCGCGGCAGATCGTTGTGCATCCAGACTGCACCCGGCCGCATGACGCGGAACATTTCGGACGCAATCTTCTTGGCTGCCGCGATCGTCACTTCGTGAGTCAGCAGGAAGTCGAACACGACGTCGAAGTGGTTGTCGGGGAACTTTGAGTCCTCTGCCAAACGCTGCGCGAAGTTGCATCCGAGGCGCATCTTCGCGGAGCGATGATGCGCGTAACGCACCATCGGCCCAGCCACGTCGATGCCCCAGACTTCGGCATCCGGGAAACGTTCCTTGAAGGCCGTGGTCGACATGCCCGCGCTGCAGCCGATGTCGAGGATGCGATTGACGTCGCCGGTCGCGGGCACGCGGCAAGCCTGCGCCATGCGCGTGTGCAACTCATCATAGCGGCTGGAGCCGCCGTAATAGGCTTCCGTCAGCGTCCAGTGATAGGCGAAACCGGCGAAGGGATCGCCGACGTAACCGCCGGGCATCCGATGGATCTCATGCGTGGTGTATTCCGGCAGCGCCATATCAGGATTGAGTTCGAGCTTGCCGGGGCCCGCCTTGTCGGTCGCGTCCATCGCCGCGAGGTACATGTCGCGGTTCTTATGGAGGTGACTGAACATGTTTTCGTACATCAGGTCGTGGTTGGCCCACTCGATGCGCGTCCGCGCCGCATAGGGCGGATACTGCATGAGCACGTTCCACGCCTCTTCGTGAGACAACTTCGTCTCGCCGAGCGAATGACCGGTCGATTCAAGGTAAGCTTGGCGGCCCGCGACGGCGGCCTTGCCTTCCTTGTCGGCAAGCTGCCAACGGCGAATGCCTTCGCTGAAGTTCAGCCGGCCTTCGTCGTCGAGCTTCGGGAAGCGCACGGCGTGCTTCTTCTTCATCTCCGGCGAGAGATTGTTGGCATCGATTTTCACATCGACGGTTTTGGCTTGCGCTTCCCCGACAGTGGCCGTGGCCGCAGCAACGGCAACCGCGGAAGCGAGGACGGAACGGCGATTGAGATGATCAGTCATGACCCACCCTCCCCTTAAAGCTTGCCGGTCGGCGGGGTCGCACCCGTCGGCACATCAGCTGTCTGTTTCGTGGTTTCGCGCGTGAAGACGGTAAAGATGCGCTTGATGAAGTCGTCGCGTTCCGCGTCCCAGGCGACTTTCTGCTCAGCGCTGGGTTCGAACGCCTCCAGCGCGGCGAGATCGACGGACTTGTTCTTCGCGAGCATGGTTTCGAGAACCATCATGCGCCGACGCAACGCCCAGTGCTCACCGCTAAGCCCAAGGAACGCGGTCATCAGATTGTCGGTGTGCGGACTATCGAGATAGACCGCCTTGTTCCAATCGCCCTTGATGAACGGGGCAACGCCGGTCTTCGGATCGCTTTTGATCTCAGGCATCGTTTTTTCCTCCCGTAGAACTAGATGTGCCCGAACCGCAAGCTAGCGCTGAGTCAGCCGCTCCTCGCGTTCGGGGTGCTTAACGAAGGCGGCATAGGCGGTAACGTTGAAGGCCGATGATAGCATCGTGCAGGCGCCCGTCTTGGGGTCCGGATAACCGTCGGCCAACTGGTGGGCAGCTTGATTGAGGGACGAACAACTGAACCCGCTGATTGAAACGGAGTTGCCCAGTCCGGTCGCGTAATAGACAAGACTTTCAACGTCGTAGTAGCCAGTGATCTGGCCCTTGGCCATGCGGCCGTCTGCAGCGATTTCGAGGGTCAAACCAAGGTCTTTGATCACCGGGCGCATGAAGTTGTAGTTGCCGTAGAAAGGCAGACGGACGTCGCCGCGCTCGGTCGTCAGCACGCCGTTCTTGATCTTGCCTTTGAGTGCGTCCGCATAGCGCGGCTTTCCATTCACCGTCTCGATCCGATAGGTCGAATACGGCAACGGCTTACCAACGGAATCGATCGTGAACTGATCGATGGACCGATAGAACGTCACGGTGACGTTGTCGGAATTGCGCGGGTCCTTTTCGTTCACGCCGGTGATTTCAACGAGGATCATGGCAAGGCCCGAGGTGCCGCGCATCTCGTTGGCGTTCAGGTCGACGATGCCGTCGGAGCGCCAGCCGTAGGTGCAGCCCAGCAGGCGATACATTTGATTATCGACCGCGGGCGTGCCGTCCGGATTGGTGTACTTGGCGTGCGCGCAGCTCTTTGGCGTCGCGTGCCCGTCGGTCGTACCGTCGAGGTTGGCGCCGAATGACCATTTGCCTTCGGCCAGCTTGAAGGGCCCGTCCGGCGGCACGGCAGTCGGGTTCAAGCAGACGTCCACGTTGTCGGGCCCGCGATGGACGGCTTGGCCGTGACGATCAAGCGCCTGAATGGTGCCGTTGCCGGTCTTCTTCGCGCGATCTTCACGCGACAGGCTGCGCCACCAATATTCGTCATTGGCGACATTCAGCCCTTCCGGGCATTCGTCCATGAATTTAGATTCGTAGATCGCGTTGAACCAGTCGCGAACAACGAAGCCGAGCGTGCCGCCCGATTGCGCCGCCGCCGGACTGGCCAGTCCTAAGGCGCAGGCGGCCGCGGCAGCCCAAATCCGGATACGTCGTTGCGGGGGCCGGATTTGAATCATCTGAATCCTTGAAGCAGTACTAAACGACGATAAGCGGTTCGCCTTCGCCGGCCAAAGCCTCATAGCCGGTCTTGGTGACACGGATAAGATCTTCGTGGTGACCGCCGCCCCACCCCTGCTCGAAGTACGGCAGGTCGACGGTGAACACCATGTTCTCTTCGAGAACGAGGTCCTCGGGCACATTGAACGGTACGTCCAGGCGCGCCGGGTTATCGCCATGCTCCAGACCGACCGTATGCGGGTTCACGGTGATCATATGCTCGGGCATGCCGGCCTTGATGAGGGCTTCGCGGGCAACGCGCGCGATCTTCGAGAACCTCACGCCTGGCTTCACGATTTCCAGGACCGCGTCACGGCCCGCGCGATGCGCGCGATCGCGCGCGATCAAATCGCGGCCCGGCTCGCCGATCACGACCGTGCGGCCGAAGTCGCCGTGATAGTTCGCGAACTGGCTCACCGCATCGATGACGAACGGGCGTCCGGCGACAATTTTGCCGCCCGGCATCCCGTCGTGTACGAGGCCTGCCAGGAATTCGGTCTTGGTATTGCCGCGCGCCAAGCACTCGGCGGCGAAGCGGCGCTCGATCTCTTCAGCGGTCATGCCGACAGTGAGACTACGGATGGTGGCTTCGGCGGCAGCGACGTTGTTCAACGCAGCCGTACGCATCAGCTCGACTTCCGGGGCGGTCTTCACCGCGCGCACGCGGCGGATCAGGTTGTCACCCAACACACAGCGCAGTCCTGTGAATTCGACGCGCTCAAGCGCATGCGCGATGCGCATATCGTCGACCGCAACTTTGCCATGCTCGAGGCCGGCCAGGCGCAGCGCCTTGGCCAAGGCCTTCGCCGGCGTCGCTTCAGCTTGCAAGCCATGCGGCGCGGCTTTGGTGCAGGCGCTCATCGCGTCGAGGCCGTCGCGCCAATTGTCCGCTCCGGCGTAGGTGATAAGTTCCGGCAACTCACGGCCGGAGCCCAAAAGGTCCTGAGCCTGCGCCGTGCTGGTGACGAGCACCGTCGGGAAGCTGGGATCACGAGGCACAATCGCGAAGGCCGGGTAGTCCGCGCGGAAGCGGCTGCTGACCGGCATGTTCGCGAGATAGTGAACGTTGATCGGGTGGATGGCGATGAAGCCATCGACGCCGATCTGATCGAGCTGGGAATACGCACGCGGCGCATTGAGGAGGAATTTGCCGTCCGCGGGCGCTGCAACGAACTGTGGGCCGGCCTTCGCGGCTGCGGAAATTTTGGCTTCAACGGTGGCACCAGCGGCAACCGAACCGGCCATCGCGACGGCCATGCCACGGAGTACGTTACGACGTTCCATCAAATCCCCTCCCGGACTTTAGGCCTGGAGCTTAAAGCCTTCGCGCGGTCTGGACATCCAGTATTTGCAAGTCGCGCCAAATGAATCACGGAATGGACTGAGCGCGCTGAGCCGGTCAGGGAATGGACCCAATGTCGAAGTCGTTTCCCAGGCCTGAAAGGATCGCTATCTTCCGCGCACAAAGGCAGATCATTGCCGGGGGAGCGTAATGCAATACAACCGTCTAGGCGCTAGTGGTCTCGTTGTTTCCAAGCTGACGTTTGGGGCGGGATCGCTTGGGGTGGGAGCCACCCTGCCGACGCTGAAGAAGAACGTCGATGAAAAGCTGTCGAAGAACATGGTGGCGCGTTGCCTGGACGCCGGCATCACCAGCTTCGACTGCGCCGACGTCTATGTGAACGGCGAATCCGAAATCATGCTCGGCAAGGCCCTCGGCCCTCGTCGCCACGAAGTGATCGTGTCGAGCAAGTGCGGCGGTACGCTCGCGGGTCAGAAGCGGAACTGGAATCAGGGCGGCCTGTCCGCCAAGCACATGATCCAGGCCTGTGAAGACAGCCTGAAGCGCATGGGCACGGATTACTTCGACATCTTCTACTGCCACAGCATCGATCGCAACACGCCGCTGGAGGAAACAGCGCGCGCATTCGAGCACCTCGTGCGCACCGGCAAGATCCGATACATCGGCATTTCGAATTGGCCGGCGTGGATGACGTCGCAACTGCAAACATTCCAGGCGATGAACCGCTATGCACCGGTCCTCGTCAACCAGGTCTACTATTCGATCCTCGGCCGTCTGCCTGAGCGCGAACTCGTGCCGCTGCAGCGCCTGACGGGCATCGGCATCATGGGCTACGAGGCGCTGGCCGGAGGCTTCCTCACGGGCAAGTACACGCGCGAAGACCCGGCGCCTGCCGGCACGCGCCGCGCCACCTTCACCGAAGCGCCGCGCTTTGAGCTTGAGACGGGCTTCAAGGCAGTCGATGTACTGAAGGACCTCGCTCAGAAGTACAACTCGACGCCTGCGCGCATCGCCCTTGCCTACTCCATCCGCAAGCCTTGGATGAATTCGACGATCTTCGGGGTCAGCAAGATGGAGCAGCTCGAAGACAATCTCGGCGCCATCGACTTCAAGATGCCGGACGAAGAATGGAAGAAGCTCGACGAGATCAGCCCGCCGGCCAAAGGTTTCCGCATCTAAGCAGGATTTCAGTTCGCGCTTCCACACAAGTCAAAGCGGGTCGCGGCAATCAGCGATCGGCGTAACGCGGGGCTATTTAGATGAAATACAATCGTTTGGGTTCGAGCGGCCTGGTCGTGTCGAAGCTCTGTTTCGGCGCAGGCGCGCTGGGTGTCGGCACGGCCGGCGGCGGTCTGAAGAAAAACGTTCCGCAGCAAATGGCGGATAAAATCATCGGCATGTGCCTCGATGCCGGCATCACCATTTACGACTGCGCGGACAACTATCTCGACGGTCAGTCGGAAATCGTGTTGGGCAAATCGCTGGGCGCTCGCCGCAAGGAAATCGTGCTGTGCACGAAGACCGGTGAACCGAGCCGCCATCCGGAGAAGAACGATTCCCAGCTGCATTTCCGCCACATCGTCGAATCATGCGAAGGCAGCCTCAAGCGCATGAACACCGACTATGTCGACATCTTCTATTGCCACGACGTTGACGTCACCACGCCGCCGGAAGAAACCGCGCGGGCGTTCGAGCATCTGATCCAGACGGGCAAGGCGCGTTATGTCGCGCTGTCGAACTGGGCGGCTTATCTGACGGCGCACTTCCAGGGCATCCAGACGAAGATGGGCTTCGCGCCCGTCGTCTGTAACCAGATCTTCTACAACCTCCTGGGCCGCATGGCGGAGAACGACCTGGTGCCGCTGGCGAGGAACACCGGCCTGGGCATCATCGGCTACGAAGCGCTGGCCGGCGGCTTCCTCACCGGCAAGTACACGCGCGAAAATCCGGCGCCGGAAGGCACCCGCCGCGCGATGTTCGCCAAGGAATCATTCGAGCGTTTCGATGTCGAGCTTGGTTACGATGTCGCCGCCGCGCTGGTGAAAATGGCGCCCAAGTACAACGCCACCGCCGCGCGCATGGCCCTGGCGTACGCGATGAGCAAACCGTGGATGAACTCGGTGATCTTCGGCGTGACCAAGATCGAACAGCTGGTCGACAACCTCGCCGCCGCCGACGTGACGATGGCGGAAGAGGACATCGCCATGCTGGACAAGATGACGCAGCCGGCGCCCTAGTCGGCGTCAGGTCGTCCGCGTCAGCTAAACGGTTGCCGCCATCGCGCGGCGCAGGTTGAGCGGCTGTTGATGAGACGGCCGCTCAATCCATCCACCGCCCAGAACGCGATCGCCGTCGTACATCACGCAGGCTTGTCCTGGCGTGACCGCGCCTTCGGGTGACGCCAGCACCACACGCAGCTTGCCGGGAGCATCGTGTGCGAACACCTGCGCCGCTATCGGCGGCTGGGTGTTGCGCAGCTTCACCGTGACGGGCAGGCCCTCGCTCGGTCCCTCGCCCGCGCCCAGCCAGTTCAGATTCTGCACCGTGAAAGCCTGCTGCAGCAGCGCCTCCTTCGGGCCGACAATCACCTGCGCCGTGTCCGGCATGATACGCACGACGTAGATCGGTTCAGCCTCGCCCCCGATCCCGAGCCCGCGGCGCTGACCGACGGTGAAGTTGATGATGCCGTTGTGCTGTCCGAGCACGCGGCCATCGATATGCACGATGTCGCCCGGAGCCACGGCTGCAGGTCGCAGCTTGGCGATCACCTCGGCGTAGTTGCCGTTCGGCACGAAGCAGATGTCCTGGCTGTCCGGCTTGTCGGCGACGGCAAGCGCGAAGCGCTGCGCGAGCGCGCGCGTTTCCGGCTTCGTCAAATCACCCAAGGGGAAGCGCAGCAGGTCGAGCTGCGGGCGCGTGGTGGCGAACAGGAAATAGCTTTGGTCGCGATCCGCATCGGCGGCGCGGCGAAGTTCGGGACCATCGGCGCCATCGGCGCGTCGGATGTAGTGGCCGGTCGCCAGCGCATCCGCGCCAAGGTCCTGCGCGGCCTTCAGCAGATCGCGGAACTTGACCGTCTGATTGCACATCACGCAAGGCACAGGCGTCTCGCCATTCATGTAGGAATCGGCGAAGCGGTCGATCACATCGCGCTGGAACGTGCCCTCGTAGTCGAGGACATAGTGGGCGATACCAAGGCGATCGGCCACGCGGCGCGCATCATAAATGTCCTGCCCGGCGCAACAGGCTTTGCTTTTGCTTGTCGCGGCGGCGTGATCATAGAGCTGCATCGTCAGGCCGACGACGTCATAGCCCTGCTCCGCCAGCAGCGCGGCGGTGACCGAACTGTCCACGCCGCCGGACATGGCGACGACTACCCGCGTCTCAGCGGGGGCTTTGGCGATACCGAGGGAATTGCGCGCGGTCATGGCGATCAGCCCATCATGTTGCGCGTGGTGCTCGGCAGCCGCACGGTCAGGCCATCGAGTTCGCGCGTCAGGGTGATCTGGCACCCCAGGCGCGAGGTCCGGGCCACGCCGTAAGTCAGGTCGAGCATATCCTCTTCCGACGTAGTGGCTTTTGGAAGCTTCGCGTACCACTCAGGCTCGACGATGACGTGGCAGGTCGAGCAGGCCATTGAGCCTTCGCAGGCGCCTTCCATATCGATGCCGTTCGCTTGAGCGACTTTCAGCAGCGAAGACTGCTCCGCCGCCTCGAACTCATGGCGGTTACCGTCGCGGGTGATGAAAACGACTTTGACCATAGCGTCCTGAATCCAGTGCCGCGGGCTTCTATCAGGCTGAGGCTTTAGCCGCCAGAGCGCCTGCCGGGCGTTGCCGGTCGGCCAGGGCTCGCCACGCCTTCACGAAGCGCGCAATGTCGTCGGCGGTCGTGTCCCAGCCAAGGCTGACCCGGATGGCGCAATTCGCCTCCGCCGGATTGATCCCCATCGCCAGCAGCACATGGGAGGCCGCGACCTTTCCCGATGAACAGGCCGCCCCGGCGCTGACCGCGATCCCGGCCAGGTCCAGGCCGATCAACTGGGTCTCGCTGGTCAGACCGGCAAGCCCCAGGCAGGAGGTATTCGGCAGCCGGGGCGCCCCGGCGCCGTAGACCCGGACGCCCGGGTGGAGTTCGGCGATCTGCCGCTCCAGGTCGTCACGCAAGGCGGCGATGCGGTGCGCGTCAGCGAGCAACTCCGGGAGGTCGCGCAGCGCCGCTCCGAAGGCAGCGATCCCCACCGTGTTCTCGGTCCCGGCCCGGCGGCGGCGCTCCTGCCCCCCGCCCGGGACGTCGGCGGCGATCTCGAGGCCCGGCGCCAGCACCAGCGCACCGCAGCCTTTCAGTCCGCCGAGCTTGTGCGCGGAGAAGCTGGCGCTATCCACGCCGAGCGCCTTTATGTCGAACGGCACCTTCCCCAGTGCCTGCACGGCATCGCAGTGGACCCGCGCGCCATACTGACGCGCCATCGCCACGACTTCGGCCACCGGCTGTATCACGCCGGTCTCGTTATTGGCCGCCATAAGGGCGATCAGCGCGGGCTTGGGAGATTCATCTAAAATCTTCGCTAGATCAGATAAGCCTATAATTCCGTTATGATTTGATCTGACCGTTGAGGTGGCCCCGACATGCGCTAGGACAGAGGTGTGCTCGATCGACGCCGCCAGCACCGTCCGCGCGCCCATGGCCTTGGCGAGACCGCGCAACGCCAGCGCGTTGGCCTCGGTCCCACCCGATGTGAAGACAACCTGGCCGGTGGCACCTCCGACCGCGCGCGCGAGGGTCTCACGGGCATCCTCCACGATCGCTCGGGCCGCGCGTCCGGCGCGGTGAACCGAAGACGGGTTGCCGAACTGAGCCATCGCCTCGGTCACGGCGGTGCGTACGCCGGGCCGTAAGGGCGCCGTCGCGTTGTAGTCGAGGTAGGTCAGAGGTCGATCCATGGGGCCGCCTTCTAGCACAGGCCGCCGCCGGATATCCCGCGAAGAGGAGGGCGATTAGGCCGCGACGGTGCCGAGGGCCGCTTCGGGACTATCCAGCACCTGCTGAAGGCTGATGCCTTGCAGGGTCCGGGTCGTCTCGTCGTCCACCAGCTGCCACAGGGATCGGGTGCGCGCCTGCACGGCTTCCGAACCCGGGATCGACTGCGGCTCCTCGTTGTTGATAACGGCCTGACAGATCTCGCCGATGGAGATTTCGGCCGCGGGGCGGCTGAGGATATAGCCGCCGCCGGGCCCACGGACGCTGCGGATGAGCCCTGCCTGCCGAAGGCGGGCAAACAGCTGTTCCAGATAGGAAATCGAGATCTCCTGACGCTGGGCGATATCCGCCAGCGCCGTCGGTCGACGCGACTGTTGAAGGGCGAGATCAACCAGAGCGGCGACCGCGTAGCGTGCTTTCGAACCGTTTCGCACCAAACTCTCCTCGAACCGTAGCAAGCAGCTTTCTACGGGATTACAACGCAAAGGGGAAGATTTGCGAAACCCCGCGCAGAATGTCGAGCGTTTGATACGAAATACCCCTGCCCGCCGCATCACTATTTCAGGGGATAAATGGATCACGAAGTGGCGAATTTTGCGCCCGCTTCGCCGCAAGGTGTGCGTATGCCCCTGGCCGAGGTGAGGGCGTAAAGGCGCGTGAGACCGCAGGTGAATGAAAGCGGTAGTTCTCAGGGGCTTAGGCCGCCGTGCGTTTAGTCGCGCGCGTGCGTTTAAGTTTGCACTGCGGCGGACGTTCCCCTAAATAAGGCGCCTGCAAAAAAGGACTGCCCATGCCCGAAGTCATCTTTGCTGGCCCTGAAGGCCGCTTGGACGGCCGTTATCACCACAGTGATACGCCACGGGCTCCGATCGCCATCATTCTTCATCCGCACCCGCAGCATGGCGGGACGATGAACAACAAGGTGGTCTACAACCTCTATTATGTCTTCGTGAAGAAGGGCTTCTCGGTCCTGCGGTTCAATTTCCGCGGGGTCGGCCGGTCTCAGGGCGAATTCGACAACGGCGTCGGCGAACTCTCCGACGCGGCATCCGCGCTCGATTGGCTGCAGTCCGTGAACCCCAACGCCGCTTCGTGCTGGGTGGCCGGGTTCTCCTTCGGTGCCTGGATCGGGATGCAGCTGCTCATGCGCCGTCCCGAGATCGAAGGTTTCATCTCCGTCGCGCCGCCCGCGAACATGTACGACTTCACCTTCCTCGCGCCCTGCCCCTCATCCGGCCTGATCCTTCAGGGCACGGAAGACGACGTGGTGCCGGAGCCGTCGGTCGAGAAGCTCGCCAACAAGCTGAAGCTGCAGAAGAACATCGTCATCGACTATCAGCACGTGAAGGGCGCGAACCACTTCTTCAAGGACCACATGGATGAGATGGTTCGCGACGTAAGCGGTTACCTCGACACGCGTCTGGGTCAGGGCGCCGGCCCCACCAAGCGCAAAGTCGGCTAGGTCTTCGCTAAGGCTGGGCGATACGGCCGCCGGTCAGCGGTCGCGCCACGCCGGTCGTTCCCGGGAACGAGATCGGCAGCTTCTTCAAGCTCCGCACCGCCATATAGGCGAAGCCCTCGGCTTCGAGCACGTCGCCGTGCCAGCCCACGGATTCCACCGGCGCCACGTCGATTCCCGTGCGGCGCCGCAATTCACGCATGATGATCGGATTGCGCCGGCCGCCGCCCGTGACAAGCAAGTGCCGCGCAACGCCGCAAAGCCTCAAACCCCGCGCCACCGATTCCGCCGTGAAGGCGGCCAGCGTCGCGGCGCCGTCTTCCGTGGACAGATGGGAAAGCGTTGCTGTGCTGAAGGCAAAGCGGTCGAGCGACTTCGGCGCGGGCGCGCTGAAATACGGATGCGTCATCAGCTGGGCCAGAATGGTTTCATCGACATGGCCACGGGCCGCGACGGCACCGTCGCGATCCATCAGCAGGTTCAGCCGCGCCTTGACCCAATCGTCGATCAGGCCGTTGCCCGGCCCGGTATCGAAACCAACAAGCGCGTCGGTCTTGCGATCAATCCACGTCACGTTCGCGACGCCGCCGATGTTCAGCACCGCCGTCGGTAGATCGCCCGCCAGGGCAGCGTGATAGACGGGCAGCAGCGGCGCCCCCTGCCCGCCCGCACGGACATCGTCGCTGCGGAAGTCGAATACCACGGGCACGCCCAGCGTCTTGGCCAGCCGCGCACCGTCGCCCATCTGCCAGGTGTCGCGCCGCTCTGGCCGGTGCCAGACGGTCTGACCATGGAAACCGACCAGATCGAGTTCGCGCAAAGGCGTGCACGTTTCGGCCGCGAGCTGCGTGACCGCCGTGGCGTGGAGATCGGTCATCTCCTGTTCGATCGCATCTGCCTCAGGTGCATCGCGTTCCGGCACCCGCGCCACGAACTCGATCAGGCGCTTGCGGAAGGAGTCCGAGAACGGAACCGAGACGGACTTACCGGCCCGGACGTAGTCCGCCCCGTCGGTTTCCAAATAGGCCGCATCGATGCCGTCCATGGAGGTGCCGCTCATCAGGCCGATGACCTTCAGGACATCGCCCACGAAGGGCTCGGAAACGGGCGCAACTTGCGGCTTTGCTGACATGGGGCTTCGTTGTCTCAGGTGTTGAAGGTGTGGTAAGCAGCGCGACCTTTTATCGAGAATACCACAATGACGACGTTCCGTTCAGACCTGATCCAGACGCTGACCGCCCGCGGGTTCATGCACCAGTGCACGGACCTGGAAGGCCTCGACGCCAAGGCCGCGAAGGAGACCGTCACGGGCTATATCGGCTTCGACGCCACGGCGGACAGCCTGCACGTCGGCAGCCTGCTGCCGATCATGATGCTGCGCTGGATGCAGAAGACCGGTCATCGTCCAATCGCCCTGATGGGCGGCGGCACGACCAAGATTGGCGATCCATCTGGTAAGGAAGAGAGCCGGCAGCTTCTGGACGATGCGACGATCAATTCCAACATCGCGTCGATTCAATCGATCTTCGACAAGTTCCTGACCTTCGGAACCGGGGCAAAGGACGCGGTGATCGTCAACAATGCCGACTGGCTCGACGGCCTCCAGTACATCCCGTTCCTGCGCGACATCGGTCGACACTTCACCATCAATCGCATGCTGACGATGGAAAGCGTGAAGGTGCGCCTTGAGCGCGAGCAGCCGCTGACGTTCCTGGAATTCAACTACATGATCCTCCAGGGCTACGACTTCGTGGAACTGTTCAAGCGCCACAAGTGCACGCTGCAGCTTGGCGGCTCGGATCAGTGGGGCAACATCGTGCAGGGGGTCGATCTCGGCCGGCGTATTGCCGAAGCCGAATTGTTCGGCTTCACCTCGCCGCTCATCACCACCGCGTCGGGCGCCAAGATGGGCAAGACCGCCGCAGGTGCGGTATGGCTGAAGGCCGAACGCCTTGCCCCTTACGGCTACTACCAATTCTGGCGCAACACCGAAGACGCCGACGTCGGCCGCTTCCTCAAACTTTTCACCGACTTGCCGCTCGACGAGATCGCGAAGCTGGAAGCCTTGGCCGGCGCGGAGATCAACGATGCGAAGAAGGTGCTCGCCCTGGAAGCGACCACGCTGTTGCACGGCCGTGCCGCCGCGGAAGAAGCCGCGGAAACCGCGCGCCGTACGTTCGAGCAAGGCGGTATCGGCGACGATCTTCCGACTGTCGAGGTGCCCGCCAACGAGTTCGGCGCCGGCATGGCGATTTGGGCGTTGCTGGCGCGGGCCGGCCTCGCCGCCAGCAATAGCGAAGCGCGTCGTCTGATTAAGGGCGGCGGCGCGAAGATGAACGATCAGAAGATCGATGACGAAGGTTTGCTGGTGACAGCGGCCACGGCGGTCGATGGCGTGATCAAGCTGAGCGCCGGAAAAAAGCGCATCGCATTGGTGCGCATCGTCTAGAACTCAGCCGTCGGCCGGTTCTTCGCTAGCGGCTTTGGGCGCTTTCGCCCGTTCCGGATTCTGCGCCGACTGTGCCGGCGTGCTCTTGAAGATATCGAATATGCGCCGCATGATGCCCGGTGCCAGCACCGTCAGCGGATTGACACTCGGCTGCGCGGTCAAGGGATCGCCTTTGTAAGTATACGCCGCTGCGATGATGCCGCCGCCCTTGTCGGTGCCGGTCAACAATGTGCCAAGCAGCGGAATCGAACTGAGCGCACTGTTGACGGCGTAGGCCGGGATGACCGTGCCCTCGAAGTCCATATTGCGTTCGGTGAAGTTGTACGTGCCCTTCCCCGTCAGGCCGAGCGAGGTGCCAAACATCTCGCCATTCGTCACATGGACGACCGAATCGCTGTAGGTGAACGGCACGCGGAGCATCTTGAAAGACAGCCCCTTGCCTTCCAGTTCATCGACGATGCCCGTTACCGCCGCGACCGAAAGCAGCCGCGCGATGGCCGGCGCCTTCACAAGCTTTAAATCGCTGATGTTGGCGGTACCCTTCACAACCCCATCGGCCTCGATATCACCGTCGATCTTGAACGTACCGCCGACAATGTCGTCGAACAGACCAATCGCGCGCACGACTGAGCCGCCCGAGGTGCCCGTCCCGTGGAACGTGCGCTTGCCGTTCACATCACTGAGCTCAAACGTCAGCGGCGCTATGCCGTCGACCTTGCTGGTCAGCGAGATCGCTTCCACGTCCCGCGCGCTCTGGCGATAGGTGAGGCTGACGTCGCGGAAGTCGCCTTCCTTCGACATCCACATGCGATCAAGTTTGGCGCGCATGGTGATCGGAGTCTTCGGCGCATTCGGATCGGAACCGTCGTCGCGATTGAGTTCCTTGAAGAACGTGGCGGCGTCGAAGGCGGCTCCACGCACCTCGTAGTGATAGACGCCTCTGTCGTCCAAGGTCATGCCGAGACTCACGTCGGTCTCGCCCAGGCGCGCCTTGGCGACATCAACCCGCGTGAGCAAACTGCCGGGTGAGAACTGCGCCGTACCGTTCAGATCGCCATCTTCGCTGACGACATGGAATCCCGGCACGCTCACGATCTCACCGTTGCGGAACGTCGCACTGATGGTCGCTCGTCCCGCCGTTGCCTTCGCCTTGGTCCAATTGGCCAGGGGCATGCTGACGATCGAGTCATGCAGGTCTGCGTCGGCTTCGACCGTCGACGTGCCATCGCGCAACGACGTGTAGACGATGTGCGCCTTCACCGGCCCGTCGATGTAGGGGGGCGCGAAGATGCGCGACGTAAGCGCGACCAGGGGCCGCTGATCGTTGTCGAGCGTCGTATCGATCTCGTAGCGGCTGCGGAAATTGCCGCCGCCGAAGTTCTCGCGCCACACGATGCTCGCCGGAATGCCGGCCACAACCGCGGTGCCCGAGACGTCCATGCCTTTGCCGTCGAGTTTCAGCTCAAGATGGCTGTCGTCCAGCGGCTGGTCGAACACCAACTTCGGGATCTTGCCGCCATTGACCTTCGCCTTCACGCCGATCTGCAGCTGATCGAGCTTGAGCTCGGCGATCAGTGGGAAGTTGATACTGAGATCGATGTCGGCCGCACCGGTCGGCGTGGAGGGATCGATACCCATGGTCTGCGCATAGCCCAACGGCTCGTGATCGATCAGACGCATCACTTCGCCGAGGTCGCCGCCAATATTTAGATCGATACGTGCGTGTTCGTGGGCGCTGCCGAGCTCCGTCAGCCGGATTGTCCCGCTGCGCACTTGCAGTCCCTTACCGGACTGCGCATCCGGAATCATGCCGCCTTCAATATTCACCGCCACTTCAGTTGCGCTCAGCGTCATCGTCGCGGCGGTGTCCAGCACCGACGGCAATTGCCTCATGTACGTGACGGTGACGCCGCTCAGTGTGGATGACCCCTTAAGGTCCGTCAGATCGAGTTCTTCAAGGCGCGGTCCACCAAGGGCGACGTGGAAGCGGCTTTGCGACAGCTCGCCCTTGTGCAGGTTGTTTGAGACCCAGTTCCGGGTGTTCGGCTTGACGCCTTCCGGCCAATAGAATTTGAAGGCATCAGTGGTGAGATCGCTGATTGCGATATCGAGACCAATGGCCGGCGCTGAATTCAGGGCCAGCCCTTCGCCGCTGACGGAAATCGTCGCTGGGCCGTGGGTGCCTTCGTTCAGTTCGACTGCGAGCGTCTCAAGCACGATATGATCGAGCGCATCGGTAATGCCGCCCTTCGCGCGCAAGCTCTTTACGCCATAAGCGCGATTGACCGGGGCAGGCATGTTCAACACGCCGTTCTCGGCCTTCAGGTCGAACTTGAGTTCGTCCATCCGCGCGCCCGCTTCGCCGAGGCTCAAGCGGGCCGCGACTTCACCGCTGACCGGAAAGTCCGCAGCGCGCAGCGGATGAAGCTGTGTCGCCAGTTCGGAAATGCCGGATGGGCGGAATCCGTCGAGCTGCAGAGTCATGTCGAGCTGCTTCGCCTGCGCCGAATAACTGCCGTGCACCGCGATATTCCAGGGACGGTTCTGGTCGATGATCGGCAGGTTGGCGCTGAGTTCCACGTCCGCGCCCGCGCGCTGCAGGATCAAAGCCGCGTTCGGCACCAGCCACCGCTTGCCCGTGGCCTCGTCCGCCAGGACCAGTGTCGAATCCCGAATGGCGATGCGCTGCAGATAACCCGCGCGATTGATGTCGCTGGCCGGACGCGTCAGCGCGCTGATCAAAGCACTGGCGACGGATTCATTGTCGGGTGTGGCTTCCGACGGGTTCGAGGTCTGCGTGACGCCGAAGGCGAAGCTGCCGTCCGTGCGGCGCGTCACACGCAAGCTTGGACTCGAGAGCGAAATTTCTTCCGGCACCAGGCTGCCGCTGAACAACGCCGGCAGGCTCATTTCCACGTCCATACGTGGCAATGCGGCGATCACGCCGCTGCGATCAGTCGCTTGCACGTTCTCCACGGTAATCACAGGACGACTGTCGAGCGCCCGCCATTGCAACGAGGCATGGCTTATGGTCAGGCGCAAGTCCGGTTGACCCGCAGTCAGTGCACGTTCGAGATAGGGGGTGAAAGGATCGAGCGGCAGCGGTCCACGGCTCAATCGCCAAGCGACGAAGGCAACAAGCAGGAACGCGACCAGCAAGACGGCCTCGAGTATCCGTATCGAGAATTTCGTCATGCCATGGGCCAACGCCGCGGACTCCAAATGCTCGCGCTGGCGAGATCGCTCAAAGAGCAACCGCAGCCAGGATCGGCCTTGGCCACCGTCGCTATTGTTCCCAGAATTCGTCAGGCGTCCTCCCAGGACACGCGTGCCGACCAAGCCGGGTTGCGATCACGGTCAGCGCCTTGCGCGGCGCGACCTCGGGAACCGGAAAACCGGGCCGCTTGACCGCTTTTCTTGTATATCTGACTGTCCACACGAACAACCGCAAATCACGATTTTCATCAGTGTTTACGCCACGTCACACGTTGTTACCGCAGCCGCTCGATCCACGGCGCGCGGCCGAAATGCGCCACGAATGGGCCGCAGAAGCCGCGCAGCGCATGCCGGCGGAGGCTACGTTCGTCGCGGCGGCCGATAACGACCCGCAGTTGACCCCGCTGTTGGACGGCATTTTCGCGAACAGTCCGTTCCTGGGGCGGTTGCTGACCGAACACCCGGACATCCTAAGGCTGTTTGTCCAGAGCGGGCCACGCGCGGCCCTGGACGGGGCGCAAGCGAATCTCATCACGCATGTCGATGATGGCGATATTCAGGCACTGATGCTCCGCCTGCGTCGTGCGAAAGCCCGCGCCGCTCTCGCGATTGGGATCGCGGACATCACCGCGCAATGGAACGTTGACCAAGTCGTGGTCGCATTGTCCGGGTTCGCTGACCTCTGCGTCCGCAAAGCTGTGGCGGGTGCGATGCAGGACGCCCTCAACCTCGGACGTCTCACGTCGGCCGATCCGGCGCAGAGCGGTTATGTCGTGCTGGGGGTCGGCAAGCTCGGCGCGCACGAGCTGAATTATTCGTCTGACATCGACCTGTTCGTACTGTTCGACGCGGATCGCCTGCCCTACGTCGGTAAAAAATCGCCGCAGGAATTCGCGGTCGACCTCACGAAGTCGTTAGTGCGCATCCTGCAAGAGCGCACGGCCGACGGCTATGTGTTCCGCACCGATCTGCGGCTGCGGCCCGACCCCGCCTCGACCAGCATCGCCGTCAGCCGCGAAGCCGCGCAAAGCTACTATGAAAACTACGGTCAGAATTGGGAACGCGCGGCCTTGATCAAGGCCCGCTTCATCGCCGGCGACGGTGGCGCGGCGCGGGAATTCCTGGATGGACTGAAGCCCTTCATCTGGCGCAAGTCGCTCGACTTCTATGCGTTGCAGGACATCCACTCGATCAAGCGCCAGATATACGCCCACAAGGGCGGCAGCCAGGTTGCCATTGCCGGGCACAACATCAAGGTCGGTCGCGGCGGCATTCGCGAGATCGAATTCTTCGTCCAGACCCAGCAGCTCATCTGGGGCGGACGCATTCCCGAAGCGCGCATTCAGACAACCCTGGGCGCACTCGAGACCTTGCAGAAGCTGGGCTTCATCACCGATGAAGCGCGCGACGACTTGACCGTCGCCTATCGCTATCTTCGTAAAGTCGAGCATCGACTGCAGATGATCGCCGATGAGCAGACGCAGACGTTGCCGTCCCAGCCAGGGCCTCTGGCCGAACTCGCGGCATTTCTCGGATATCCCGATTGCGAGAGCTTCGCGGCGGACATGGGAGCGGCGCTGCGCACCGTGGAGACTCACTACGCCGCGTTGTTCGAGGATGCGCCCAGCCTGGCGGTTGGCGGCAATCTCGTCTTCACCGGCACCGAGGACGATTCCGACACGATGGAGACCTTGCGGCGTCTCGGGTTCCAAAACCCGTCGGCCGCCGCGGCGGCCGTGCGGGCCTGGCATCATGGCCGCTATCGAGCGATGCGCAGCGACCGAGCCCGTCAACTGCTGACGGAACTGATTCCGCCGCTGCTGACTGCGTTCGGCAAGACGACTCAGCCGGACGTCGCCTTGATCCGCTTCGATCAAACCCTGGCGCAGCTTTCCAGCGGGGTTCAGCTGTTGTCGACGTTCCATGCGAACCCCGAGCTGATGGATCTGGTCGCCGAGATTATGGGCGACGCACCGCGCCTCGCCGAGATGGTCACGCGCAACACCGCCCTGCTCGACTACGTTCTGGAACCGGAGTTCTACGCGTCCCTGCCCGACATCGAAGGCATGCGAACCGATCTCGCGGCGGCACTCACCAGCGGCACGGCATTCGAGGAAATCCTCGATCTCACACGCCGCTGGGCGAACGACCAGCGGTTCCGTATCGGCGTCCAACTGCTTCGCGGTCGCGTCACGCCTGAAGTCGCCGCTGCGAAATTCAGCGATGCCGCCGTCGCAGTATTGAACAGTCTCACCCCCCACGTTGAAGCCGACTTCGTACGCCAGTATGGAACGGTGCCGGGCGGAGCCATCGCCATTGTCGCTTACGGAAAGCTCGGCAGCCACGAACTGACGCCGACATCGGACCTCGACATCGTGGTGGTGTACGACCACGAACCCGAAGCCCTGTCGGTAGGCGGGCCGAAATCGCTGTCGGCGCCGGTTTACTACATCCGTTTCGTGCAGCGCCTGACCACGGCCCTTACAGCCCTCACACGGGAAGGTGCGCTCTATAGCGTCGACCACCGCCTGAGGCCGGACGGTGATAAAGGCCCGCTTGCCGCGCCCTATGACGGCTTCGCCAATTATCACCGCGACAAGTCCTGGACGTGGGAGCACATGGCGCTCACCCGCGCCCGCGTTGTCTATGGGCCGGAGAACCTCACCGCCCGCCTCGATGCCGTCATTCTCGACACCCTGAAACGCGCGCGCGATCCGAACACGCTGCGCCAGGAAATCGGTGACATGCGCGCCCGCATGCGGAAGGAACACCCGGGAGACAACGCTTGGGATCTGAAGCATCGCCCAGGCGGCATGATCGATGCCGAATTCCTCGTGCAGTTCCACGTCCTGCACAGTCGCAGCGGCCTTCGCGCCGCGGATCGCGGCATGGTGGCGGTGGTCGAGGCGCTACGCGCCGCCGGACATATCGACGGGGAAGACGCCGCAAAACTGATCGCCGGCCTGTTGCTTTGGTTGCGCCTGCAGGTGATGCTACGCCTGTCGTTGGCGGACGACGCACCATCCGATTTGTCGTTGGGCCTGAAGAACAAGCTCACGGTGGTCGCTGAGGTTCCGACATTCGAGGCGCTCGAAGCGCTGATGAAGGATACCGCCGCGCAAATCTCCACTTTGTTCCAACAGACGATCGTCGATAGGAGCGAATGACGATGGCTACGAAACGCAAGGCGACGACGAAAGTGGCCGCGAAAGCGCCGAAGAAAGCCACCCCTAAGGTTGTGAAGAAGGCTGTCAAAAAGACCGCCAAACCCGCAAAAAAAACGTCCGCTTCGAAAGCTCCCGCGGCGCGGGTTGGGTCCCTCGTCGGCAAGCCGGCGCCCGCCTTCACCATGCCGACCGGCGACGGCCGGACGATCTCGCTCAGCGAGTTCAAGGGCAAGCGCGTGCTGCTGTACTTCTATCCGAAGGACGACACCCCTGGCTGCACCGCCCAGGCCTGCGCCTTACGGGACGGCATGAAGGACCTGGCCAAAGCCAACACCGTCGTCATCGGGGTCTCCAAGGACAGCGTCGAGAAGCACAATCGCTTCAAGGCGAAGTACGACCTGAATTTCCTTCTGGCTTCGGACGAGAACACCGCCGTCTGCGAGAAGTACGGTGTCTGGACTCAGAAAAGCCTGTATGGCCGCAGCTTCATGGGCATCGAACGCTCCACATTCCTGATCGACGAGAAAGGTATCGTGCGCGGCGAATGGCGCAAAGTAAGAGTGCCGACGCACTACGATGACCTCAGCAAGGCCATTGCCGGGTTGTGATTTCGCTTTCAGAAGCGGCGGTGGGGGTGCTCACCGCCGCGGACCCTGCCGACAAGCAACGCCTGACCGCCGAGGCCGCCGCAACGTGGCGCGGCGGTGCGATGGTGCTTGGCACCTGCGCTCCACCAGATCGCCCTGCGCGTCCGGCGCGCCCGGAACTGCTTTCGCCCGGGCAGATGCCCAAGCGCTCGACTGGCCCGAAAGGGCGCATCGCGCTGATCCATGCGCTGGCGCATATCGAGTTCAACGCTATCGACCTCGCCTGGGACATCATCGCGCGCTTCGGTGACGGCTTGCCGCGCGCCTTCACGGACGATTGGGTCCGTGTCGCCGACGAGGAGGCCCGGCACTTCGGTCTGCTGGTCGACCGCCTCGCCGCGATTGGAACGATGTATGGCGACCTCCCCGCGCATGACAGCCTGTGGGAAGCCGCTACCAAGACCACCGACGACCTCGCCGCGCGGTTGGTGCTCGTGCCGCTGACGCTGGAAGCGCGCGGCGTCGACGTGACCCCGCAAACGGCGGAGAAATTCCGCCGCGCCGGCGACCCGGAAACCGCCGACGTTCTCGACACGATCTATCGCGACGAGATCGGCCACATTGGTATTGGCGTGCGCTGGTTCGAGTTCGTCTGCGCGCGGGAGGGATGCGACCCACACGCCACGTTCCGCGACATCATCGCGGATCGATTCATCGGCACGCTGAAAGGCCCCTTCAACATGGAAGCGCGCAGTCAGGCCGGCATGGGCGAGAAGTATCTCGCGCCCTGGCTTTAGTCAGCTGAACTGTCTAGTTTTGTAGGACGTCGCCGCCGGTCTTGATGCGCGCCGCGAGAGACGCTGCCATGAACTTGTCGAGATCGCCATCGAGCACGCCCTGCGTGTCCGACGTTTCGACTTCGGTGCGCAGGTCTTTCACCAGCTGATAGGGCTGCAAGACGTAGGAGCGGATCTGGTGTCCCCAGCCGTTGTCCGTCTTGGCGGCTTCCTGCTGCTGGAGCTTAGCCTCCCGCTTCTCCAACTCGAGCTCATAGAGACGCGCCCGCAACATCTCCCAGCATTTCGCACGGTTCTGGTGCTGCGAACGTTCGTTCTGACACTGCACGACGATGTTGGTCGGGTTGTGCGTGATACGCACCGCGGAGTCCGTCTTGTTGACGTGCTGACCGCCGGCGCCCGAGGAACGATAAGTATCGATCCGGCAGTCCTTCTCATTGATCTCGACTTGAATCGAATCATCGACGACCGGATAGACCCAGACCGACGCAAAGGTGGTGTGGCGGCGCGCGTTCGAATCAAACGGCGAGATACGCACCAGACGGTGCACGCCGCTCTCGGTCTTCAGCCAGCCGTAGGCGTTGTTGCCCGACATGCGGAACGTGACGGACTTGATGCCCGGACCATCGCCCGCGCTCTCTTCGAGGTACTCGACCTTGTAGCCCTTCTTCTCGGCCCAGCGGCTGTACATGCGCGCCATCATCTCGGCCCAGTCTTGGGCCTCGGTGCCGCCCTGGCCGGCGTGGATTTCGAGATAGCAGTCATTGCCGTCGGCTTCGCCGGACAGCAGGCTTTCGAGTTCCTGGGCCTTCACGCGCGCCAGCACGTCGGCCAGCGCGGCGCGCGCTTCCTCAAGCGCCTTCTCATCGCCTTCTTCGTCGGCAAGTTCGGACAGCGTGACGGCGTCGTCCAGTTCACGCTCAAGCCGCTTCGTTCCGCTGATGGCGGAATCGAGCTGCGTGCGTTCGCGCATCAGCTTTTGCGCTTCGGACGACTTATTCCAGAGATTGGGGTCTTCGGCCTTCGCGTTCAGTTCATCGAGGCGGTAAAGCGCGCGATCCCAGTCAAAGATGCCTCCGCAGCAAATCCAGCGAGCGCTTGATCTCGTTGACCTTGGACTCGATGTCGGCGCGCATGACTGTGGACCTGCTGATACGGAGGCGCGGATTATGTACGGAAGAATCGCGGGCTTCTCAAGTAGGCCGCGCAAAAAAAGGAGCCACAGGCACGCGCCTGTGGCTCCCTACTTGCTTGATATTTACGCCTGATCGCGCGTGTGCTGGTTGAACCAGGCGATGGTGCGCGTCCAGGCCTCTTCCGCCGTGACCTTGTTATAGCGTTCCGGTGTGGCGTCGTTGAAGAAGCCGTGCACGGAATTCGGATAGATCCGACCCTCGTACTTGATCTTGTTCTTCTTCAGCTCAGCTTCCTGCGCCGGATAGTTGGCCATCAGGTTCTTATCCAAGGCACCGTGATGGATGAGGATCGCCGCCTTGATCTTCGGCACGTCTTCCGGCTTAGCCGCGGCGCCATAGAACGGCGCGGCCGCGGCAAGATCGGGGCCAAGGATCGTGGCCAGCGTGTTCGACAAGCCGCCGCCGAAGCAGAAGCCGGTCGAGGCGATCTTGCCCGAGCATTCGGGACGCGCCTTCAGCCACCGCGCCGCTGCGACGAAGTCTTGGGTCCGCTTGGCGGCGTCTTGCTTGGCGAACAGCTCGCCGCCCCTGAAATCGTCACCCGGATAGCCGCCAACCGGCGACAGCGCATCCGGCGCGAAGGCGATAAAGTTCTCAAGCGCGAAGCGCCGCGCGACGTCTTCCGTATGTGGGTTCAAGCCACGGTTCTCGTGGATGACGATAACGCCGGGCAACTTGGTCGGCGTCGCCGTACGGGTGTCCTGGCTGAACGGACGGACGAAATAGCCCTTGATGTAGCCATGCCCGTCCGGTGACGGGACCGTCTCGTAGCTCACCTTGATGCGCTCGTCGTCCTTGCGGATCTGCTGGCCCAAAGCGTAGTTGGGCATCAGCGCCTCGACGATCGCCGTGGTGGTCAGACCACCGACTGCGAATTTCTTCACACCGTCGAGAAAATCACGACGGCCGATTTCGCCGTGAATGAATTGCGAATAAAGGTCGACCGCTTCCGCGGGTAATTTCTTCCGTTCCATGATGGCCTCCCGCCCTTGTGGGACGGGGATTATGGACGGTCCTCACCCGTTGTCCACGGAGGTTGTGGGGGCGGCGGTTCGCCTACAGCGTCATGGGCGCGTTAGTAAAGCCCGCCCGCGCGTGGCTGGGCGGGGGTGTTGACTTCCATACCCGCGGGCGCGCCGCCGGCCGCATAGACCGCGTTCTCGCCCTCGCCCAGGATGGTCGTCTGCGGATCGAACGGCGATGCGCCGTCCTTGAACGCTTCCAGGATAACGACGCGATCGCCTGGCTCCGCAGGCTTGCCAGTGTCGTGGTTGATTCGCACGAAACTGACTCCTTCCGGTACGCGGAAGGGGGTCGCCGGCTTGTCCTTCAGCGCGGTCAGCATGAAGTCGCGGAAGATCGGCCCCGACACCGTCGCGCCCTGTTCATGGAAGCCGAGCGTGCGCGGCTCGTCGAAGCCGACGAAGACGCCGACCACCAGGTCCGGCGAGAAGCCCATGAACCACACACTCTCGATGTCGTTCGAGGTACCCGTCTTGCCGGCGAGCGGCTTGCGCACGACGGCCACGCCAGCCCCGGTACCGCGCTCGACGACGCCTTCAAGCATGTGGACGATCTGATAGAGGCTGGCTGGGTCCGACAGCTGTTCGCGATTGTCGGGCAGCACCGGCGGTTCCTGACCGTTCCACAGCACGTTGTTGCAGTCCGCGCAGGCGCGAGCGTCAAAACGATAGACCGTCTTACCGGTGCGATCCTGCACGCGGTCGATCAGGGTCGGCGTCAGCTTCTTCCCACCGTTGACGATCTCGGCATACGCCGTGGTCAGGCGCAGCGGGGTCGTATCTTGCGCGCCAAGCGAGTTCGCGAGGAAGGGGTCTAGCTTATCGACGATGCCAAAGTTCTTCGCCGTGTCGGCAACCTTGTCCATGCCGAGGGCCTGCGCCAGGCGCACCGTCATCAGATTGTGCGACTTCTCAAGGCCGATGCGGAGCGTCGCCAGGCCCAGGTACTCGCCTTCTTCGTAGTTATGCGGCTTCCACTTCGGCAGGCCCGGTCCCTGATCCATGACGAAAGGCGCATCGAGCACCAGCGTGGAGGGCGAGTACCCGTTCTCCATCGCCGTGAGATAGACGAAAGGCTTGAAGGCGGAACCCGGCTGACGCAACGCCTGGGTGGCGCGATCGAACTGCGAGCGGGCGAAGGCGAACCCGCCCGTCAGCGCGAGCACGCGGCCAGTATGTGGATCCATCGCCACCAACGCGCCCTCGACCTGCGGAATCTGGCGCAGACCGTAGGTGCCTTGCGGCAGGTATTGCTTCTCGATCAGCGCGCTGTTCGGATCGTTCACATCCGGGCGCTTCTCGTTCGAGACCATGATGACGTCGCCGACCGCGGCGACCTGGCTGGCTTTGGTGATAGCCGCGCCGCGCTGTTGCTCGGGCAGCCACTTGCGCGCCCAGGTCAGCTCCGGCATCGGGATCGTGCCCTTCGTGCCGTCGCCGAGGACGATGGCGAGACGGTCGTTCGCGACCTCCTCGACCAGCGCGAGTTGCCAGGTTTCCGGCATCCCCGCCGGGGCCGGCACTTCCTTCAGGGCAGCCGAGCCTTTGCCTTCGACATGCGTCACAGGACCGCGCCATCCATGGCGGCGGTCATAGCGGATCAGGCCTTCGCGCAAGACTTTGTCGGATGTGGCCTGCAGGAACGGATCGAGCGACGTGCGCACCGTCAATCCGCCCTGATAGAGCGCGGTGTCACCATAGCGGCCCGCGATCTCGCGGCGCACTTCCTCGGCGAAGTACTCGCCGCCAACGATCTTCTGCGTTTCGTCACGCGTGCGGACGGTGATCGGCTCCTGCTTCGCCTGTTTGGCTTCGGCGGCGGTGGCGTAGCCGTCTTCCACCATGCGGTTGACGACGTAGTCGCGGCGATCGCGCGCGGCCTCGGGGCGGCGCTGGGGGTTGTAGTTGTTCGGCGCTTTCGGCAACGCGGCCAGGAAGGCGACTTCGGAAAGGCTCAGCTCATCAAGCGACTTGTTGAAGTAGTTCACGGACGCCGCGGCCACACCATAGGAGCCGTAGCCGAGATAAATCTGGTTCAGATAGAGCTCGAGGATGTGCTCCTTCGTGAACTCCTGCTCCATGCGGACCGACAGGATCGCCTCGCGGATCTTGCGGCTGAATTTGTATTCCTTGCCGAGCAGGAAATTCTGCGCGACCTGCTGGGTGATGGTGGACGCCCCCTTCATGCGCCGGTCGCTGCCTTGCAGACGCTCTTCGACGGCGGTGAACACGGCGCGTGCGATGCCCATGGGATCGATCCCGTGATGGGCATAGAAGTTTTGGTCCTCGGCCGCGATGAAGGCGTCGACGACGCGCTGCGGGATCGCATCTAGCGGCACGAACACGCGGCCCTCGACCGCGTATTCCTGCAGCACCTTGCCGTCCGTGGCGTAAACGCGGGTCATGAGGGGCGGCGCGTAATTCGCCAGCGCACGGTAGTCAGGTAAATCCTGACCGAACTTCCAAAGCATGAAGACCGTAGCGACCCCGCCGGCAATCCCGAGGAAGGCCAACCCGGCGAAGCCGGCGGCCACCAGCTTCCATTTCGACGCCTTCTGGATTGACGTCTTTACGCGTGACTTGAGGGCCTTGGCCTTCTCGGCCGGGGTGTTCGCGTCCATCGTTTACCTTTGCGGCGCCCGGGCAGTCGGACGCGACCGGTTTATGAGCGTCCCCGCCCATGAGGGCAATACCAAGGGGGCACTAAGTCCCCCGTATAGTAGCGAAAGGTGGCGTTTTCAGGGCCGCTAGGTCGTCTGGCGGGCGACCTGGGTCGGGGCAAAATATTGATCTAGCCCGCGCACAACCGCCGCCATCAGCTTGCCGCGATAGCTTTCGCTCTTGAGGGCGCTTTCATCCAGGCGATTGGACAGATAGCCCATCTCGATCAACAGCGACGGCATGTCGGGCGACTTGAGCACCGCGAAACCGGCGA
The DNA here is from genome assembly GCA_947476695.1 of Rhodospirillaceae bacterium. Lineage (GTDB taxonomy): Bacteria > Pseudomonadota > Alphaproteobacteria > Rhodospirillales > Rhodospirillaceae > SCTM01. The sequence goes on along the minus strand of CANJRD010000002.1, from coordinate 240,620 downwards.
ACCTGTGCGTGTGCTCCAGCAATTTGACGTCGCGCTGCAGCTCGCCGATCAATCGGCCCGCCAGATGGGTCGCCAGGTTTCGGCTTTCGCGGCCGGCCAAGTCGACGAGGATGTTGCGCACCTCGACCGTCTCGTTGCTCAGGTCCATGCCGATGATGGTGTCGGCCTGGTTCTCTTTAGTTGCCAGAGCCTCGGCTTCCGCGTCCGACGCCTTCTCCGACAGCGTGTAAACCGAAAGGCCGCGCACGCCGGGATCGCGAATGGAATCCGCATGCAGGGAGACGAAAATGTCCGCCGGGGCCCGGCGCGCGATCTCGGTGCGCTGCCGTAACGCGAGAGAACTGTCGTCCTGGCGCGTTAGGACCGCCTTATAACGACCCGTGCCCTCAAGACGCTGCTTGAGCTGTCGCGCGGCGGCAAGGGTGATGTCCTTCTCATAGATGCCGCTGAAGCCGATGGCGCCGGGATCGATGCCGCCGTGACCTGGGTCGATGGCGACAATCTTCTTACGAACCGGCTCAATCTTTGTCTTCGATTGCGCGACTTGCTTGCTCGATACGGGCTCTGCACCAGCAAGGAACACTTCGCGTGTGGCGGGCTCGACGTCGATCACGAGCCGCGTCGGCGTGGCGCCAGTGGGCGGCAGCACGAAAGCGTGCGCGACCTTCACGGGCCCTTTCAGGTCGACTGAAAAATTCGATGTGGCAGTGCCTTGGCGGCCATACTGTACGCGAGAGATGAGGCCGGCGCCTTCGGCCTGCTCGGGCCCGGACCACGCTAGGCCGGGCACTTCGATTACCAATCGGTAGGGATCGGCGATGCGCTTGATCTTAAAATCGAGCGCGCCCGTAAATTCCACCACCAAGCGGGTATGCGTATTGTGATCGTGCATGCGGACGGACTGCGCCGTCGTCGCCGCTCGGGCCAGCGTCGGCCACAAGGCCGCGGCCATCGCGGATGCGAGCACAAGGCGACGATCGGCCCTGGCTCCCGTTTCCGGGAGCCCCGCTTCGCCTTCCTGTGGCTTCCCCTGCCCCTGGGTCATTGCAACGTTTGCTAGAAAATACCTTGACTCATTCAAACCTATCACGAATTCCCGAGTCGATGCAACCGAAACTCCGAGTCGCGCAAAGATTAAGCACCCATCTGCGGAATAGAAGGAATTTGACGTTGTGGGGGATTCCGCGTTGCGGCTATCCTCGGCAGTCGCCATGGAACCGGCGCGTTGCGCTTACGGATAACTTCCGAGCCCCCGCGCCGTCGCTCCCCACATCCCACCGGGATATTAGGCGAGCCTCCGGGCCGCGACATAACTGGGGCGTTTACCCGCCCTGCCGACTGCCGGGGGACTTAATGTCCTTCGGTCACAATTGAAACGAGGTCCGGCGTGCTTTCCGCCACTCACATTTCCCACCATCAAGGACAGGTCGGCGCTCGCGCCGCACTGGCCGCGGCGGGATTTGAGGCGGTCGTCGTGAAAGCGCGTGACCTCGCGCTGACTTCAACCCCTTTCAACCTTACCCGCGGACAGGCGCCCAATCCCGCCCACGCCGCCGATCATGTATCGGCGCGCGACGGGCTGCCGGATTGCGCACGCGCGCCCGCGGCACCTCGGAGAATTGCCTCACATGGTCAAGAGAATGTTGATCGATGCCACGCACCCGGAAGAGACCCGGGTCGTGGTTCTGGACGGAACCCGGCTTGACGAATTCGATTTAGAGACATCAACCAAAAAGCAGATCAAGGGCAACATCTACCTGGCGAAAGTCGTCAGAGTCGAACCCTCGCTGCAGGCTGCGTTCGTCGACTACGGCGGTAACCGCCACGGCTTCCTCGCCTTCGCTGAAATCCATCCGGACTATTATCAGATCCCGGTCGCCGACCGCGAACGGCTGATGGCCGAAGCCGCGCGTCACGAAGAGGAAGAAGATCGCCGCGAGCGCGAGCGCCATCAACGGCGTCAGGCCCGCGACGCGGCCGCTGCTGCCGGAACGCCGCTACCGGAAGGCGAAGCAAACCAGACGCCGTCGTCCGAAGAGCCAAGCGCTTCGTCGGATCACGCACACGATCACGACCATGCCGACGCGCCGGCCCAGCCCGACCACGATCACCACGCTCACGATCATCACGCCGACGATCATAACCACGACGATGATCACGGGGATGACGCGCACGCGGATACACTCCCCCTCGCCTTCATCCCGCCGGCGATCTCCGCCCCGATCTCGAGCGACGACGAAGACGCCGAAGACGAAGCACCGGCTGCAGAACCCGCGACCTCTCAAGACGCCGATGTCGCGGCGCAGTCCGAAAGCGAAGCCCCGGCCGCTCCGACCGAAATCAACGACGAAGGCACGACCGCCGTCGCCGAGACGAAGCCGCACGTCGAGACCATCGGCGGCGAAGACCCCGAGGAAGACGAGGAAGAAGAAGAGAACGACAAGCAGCGTCGCCGCTTCGTTGCCTCGCGCCACTACAAGATTCAGGAAGTGATCAAGCGCCTGCAGATCATGCTGGTACAGGTCGTGAAGGAAGAGCGCGGCAACAAAGGCGCGGCGCTGACGACCTATCTGTCGCTCGCCGGCCGCTACTGCGTGCTGATGCCGAACTCCGCCCGTGGCGGCGGGGTGTCGCGCAAGATCACCTCCGCCCAGGATCGCCGCCGTCTGAAGCAGATCGTCGGCGAACTCGACCTGCCGCGGAACATGGCCGTGATCCTGCGCACCGCCGGTTCTGAACGCAGCAAGCCCGAAATCAAGCGCGACTACGAGTACTTGCAGCGCACCTGGAACAACATCCGCGAAGTGACGATGCAGTCGCGCGCGCCGTCGTTGATCCATGAAGAGGCTAGCCTGATCAAACGCGCGATCCGCGACATCTATAGCCGCGACATCGAAGAAGTCTGGGTCGACGGCGACGAAGGTTACAAGACCGCGAAAGACTTCATGCGCATGCTCACGCCGAGCCATGCCAAGAAAGTCCAACGCTACAAGGATGACTCAACCACCTCGCTGTTCCACCGCTATCAGGTGGAAAGCCAGATGGAATCGATCAACAGCCCGATGGTGCAATTGCGCTCCGGCGGTTCGATCGTGTTCGGCCAGACCGAAGCGCTGGTTGCCATCGACGTGAACTCCGGCCGCGCCACGCGCGAACGTCACATCGAAGAGACCGCCTACAAGACCAACATGGAAGCGGCCGAGGAAATCGCCCGCCAGCTGCGCCTGCGCGATCTCGCCGGCCTGGTGGTCATCGATTTCATCGACATGGAAGACAACCGCAACAACCATGCGGTTGAACGCAAACTAAAAGACGCGCTGAAGGTCGACCGCGCCCGCATACAGGTGGGGCGTATCAGCCACTTCGGTCTGCTGGAACTCTCCCGCCAACGTCTGCGTCCGAGCCTGATCGAGACCAACTTCCGCGTCTGCCATCACTGCGCCGGCACCGGCTTGCTCCGGTCCACGGAGTCCGCCGCCGTGCATACGCTGCGCATGATCGAAGAAGAAGGTGTGCGCCGTCGCTCGAGCGAAGTGACCGTGACCTGCAATCCGGAAGTCGCGATCTACCTCCTGAACTACAAGCGCGAGATGCTGGCCTCGGCCGAGACGCGCTACGGGTTCAAGGTCTTCATCCTAGGTGACAGCAGCCTGGTTGCGCCGAACCTGCGGGTCGATCGCGTGAAGGCCGAGCGCCGCCCGGATGAGCAAGGCGAAGTCTCAGGCGCGCCCGCGTTGCGTGAACTCCCGACGCCGTCGATCGAAATCGACGAAGCCGACGATATCGAAGAAGATGAGGCCGAGGACGAGGCACCGGAACAGACCCGCGAAAAGCGCGGCGACGGCCAGCGCCACGGCAACCGTGACCGCGATCGCGATCGCGACCGTAATCGCCAAGGTCAGGGCCAAGGCCAGAGTCAAAGCCAGGGCGAAAGCGATGGCGAAGGTGGACGCAAGCGCCGCCGTCGCCGCCGTCGCGGCGGGCGTGGCGATGCCCCGCCGCAGCCGCAACAGCAGGCTGAAGGCGTCGCGCCGCAGGCCAGCGAAGAAGGTCCCGGCGCAGCCTCCGAGGCCGTCGATGACGTCAACGGTCCCAGCGAAAACGAGAATGGCCGTCCCGAACAGCAGGGCGAAGGTGGTCCGGATGGCGAAGGTCGTCGTGGACGCCGGCGCGGTCGCCGCGGCGGACGCCGTCGTCGGCGTGGCGGCGAGAACGGCGAACCTCGCGAAGGCAACAGCGCCTCGCCGGACGGCGAGCCGCAGATCGGCGCGCTCGATACGCCCTTCCCGGCGGATCGCACGCACCCGGCCGCATCCAATGTCCATCCGGATGAAAGCTACGAACCGGCGCGTGTCGACACCCCGTCGGACGTGCAGGACAACGCCGAGCCGCAAGGGACCGGTGAGCGTAAGGGATTCTTCCGTGGCCTGTTTGGTCGCCGTAATGAGCAGCAACAGGCCGAAGCACGGATCGTGACGGAAACGCGCGTCGAAGCGGCGCCGCAGCCGTTCGCGCCACCGCCTCCGCCGCCGGTCGTGGTGCCGCCGCCGGCCCCGCCGGTCGTGGCTGCTCCGCCTCCGCCTCCGCCTCCGCCGCCGCCTCCCGTTGAGGAAGCGCCGGCTGGACCGCCTCGCAAGGGCTGGTGGCAGCAACCCGGCGGCAAGACCGAATAAAAAAAGGGGCCGAAGCTATTCGGCCCCTTTTTCTTTTATGCGCCTCTAAGCGATCAGCGCTTCCACGCCTCCAGGCGATCGCAAGCCTCGGCCATGTCGGCGGTCGAGCCTGCGAACGAGAAACGCATGAAGTGACGGCCGTTCACCGGATCGAAGTCGACTCCGGGCGTACAGGCCACACCGGCCTCGTGCAGGATGCGGCGGCAATAGGCTTCTGAGTCGTTCGTGTGCTGCGCGACATCGGCGTAGATGTAAAACGCGCCGTCGGCAGGCGCGAACTTGTTGAAGCCAAGCGACGGCAGACGCTTCAGCAGCAGTTCGCGGTTCGCCGCGTACTTCGCGACGTTGGCCTTAAGTTCATCGTGGCAGTCGAATACGAACACACCCGCCCATTGCGACAATGTCGGCGCCGAGATGAACAGGTTCTGCGCGACGCATTCCAGTGGTCGCATCAGGTCCTTCGGCACGATCATCCAGCCGAGACGCCAGCCGGTCATGCTGAAGTACTTGGAGAAGCTGTTCACCACGATCCCGGTACCGAGATTGGCGGCTGCGGTCGTGACCTCCAGGCCATAGCTCAAGCCGTGATAGATCTCATCGGAGATCAAACGGATGCCGTGCTGCTCGCAGAAAGCTTGCAGCTCAAGGAAATCCGCACGCGGGATCACCGTGCCTGTGGGATTCGAAGGGCTTGCGACGATCAAGCCGTCAGGCAGCTGCGCCATGCGCTTCAAATGATCGACCGTCGGCTGGTACCGCGTGTCGGCGCCGACCTCGATCAACTCAGGCACGACATCGAGCGCCGTGAGGATATGGCGATACGCCGGATAACCGGGTGAGGCCAACGCCACCCGATCGCCCGCCGCGAATGCCGCGAGAAACGCGAGCATGAACCCACCCGACGATCCCGTGGTGACGAAGACCTGATCGGCATCGACCTTCACGCCGTACCAGTCGCGATAGTGATCGGCGATACGCTGGCGCAGTTCCGGGATGCCGTGGCTGACGGTATAACCATGCGCCTGCTGGTCGACGATGTCGCGCACGCGCGCGGCGGCTTTCTTCGGAATGCCGGTCGACGGCTGCCCCGCTTCCATATGCAGGATGCGTTTGCCCTCGGCCTCGAGCCGATTGGCGTCACGCATCACGTCCATCACGATGAACGGGGGAATCAGGCCACGCTTAGCCAACTTGATCGTCATGAGAATACCTTCAGTCTTCCGGCAGAACGACCAACGCGTAACCGGCGCTGTCGGGCTGGGTGAAGGACTCGCATGCGCGCCCATCACTCTGCAAGCCCGACGGACAAGCCCAGGCGGCGACCGGCAAAGCGCCGGGTCCCGCCCCCACCGTCGCCTTGATGTCTGCAAGACGTTTGCGGCCTAGGGCTGCGGATTCCGTAAAAGCCGCGACCCTTGCCGCAGGCCCGGCCACCGCCGCACGAGGCTCGCCGGTATCACCATTCATAACGAAGGCGAGACTGCCGCCGGAAGGCCGCGTGCTGCCCGTGAAACCAGTGTCGGCGACGATACGCCCATCGCCGAAGGGCGCGCCCATCGAGATCACGCAGCTCACCAACAGCCCATTGGCATCGGCGACCGTGAATGCGGTGCCGACCCCGCCCGCTGCAGCTACGGAGTCATGCCGAAACACAGCCACCCCACCCTGGTCGCGCAGCGTGACAGGCGTCCAAGCCGGCGCCTCCGTCACAACTTGCGGCCCGCGCGCGCGCATCTCGCCAAGGGTCGCGGCAAGTTGCGGCTGCTGCAGCCTCTCGCCTATTGCCAGCAATTGACGTCGCGGCGAACTGAACTGAAGGAATGCCGCGCGGTTTTCGATCAAGATTGAACCGGAAGTCGCAAGATCGTTGGCGAGCGCACGCGACACCATCACGCCGAACCGCGCGCGTTTCTCGGCGGGCGCGATGACCTGCGCCCAGGGCCGTTTTCCAAAACGCGCTTGGAGGGCAAACATGCCGCGCGCCAGCGTCGGAGCGCGACGGTCGGCATCGCGACCACCGAACGACAGCACTAGCACCTCACGCCACGACGGATCGCGCACCAAGCATTCGCCGCCGGCGGTGAGCCCCGCGCGCGACGGCAGCGTAACAGACAGTGTCATCGCCAGCGCGGCGCTCGCGTCCGCGGCGTTGCCGCGCACGGTCATGATGTCTTTTGCGGCCAGCACCGCCTCCGGCTCGCCGGCGGCAATCAAGCCCCTCAGGGACGGCGCCGGCGCAGGATCACCCATGCCCATCTGCAAGCGGATCGGCGGCATATCCTGACCGCATCCGCATAGCGTTATCAGCGCGAAGACAGCGCTGCTGATCCCCAATAAATCGGAACGCACCGAGCGATATCCACGCGATTGAGAAATCTTCCCAACTGAGAATTTTTCCCAACAGCCGTGCGTCAGCTTCATGCGGAAAGTCTTTTTCAGCTTGTGAAGCACGCGGTATCCGCTCAAGTCCGAAACGAACCACAAATCACGGAGGTCGACCAATGTCAGCACATATCCTAGCGCAGGACTTCCGCGCCGATCTCGTTCCGCAGGGTTATGGAACAGGCCGGCACGGTTTCTCATGGCAGCCCCACCCCGTGTCATCCACTACTCGGTTGAGGTCTTCGCTAACGGAGAACCATCCTAACCCTTTGATAGGCCCGTATTCTTCATCGTTTATCTGGGGTTGCAAAAACTTTCGCGAGGCTATCACATTGGAACCAACACGCGCAGTGAACAGGTTGGCGCGACGTCGCCACAGGTCTCTATGCCGGTTGAAGTCCAGACATTAGCGGAATGGGAAAGCGCCCGCGTCGCCGGGCTGCTGTCCGTCGTTATCCCAGCGCACAACGAGGAAGGTCACATCGGCGAAACGGTCGAGGACCTTGTTCAAACCTTGCAGCGGGCTGACATCCGCCACGAAATTCTCATCATCAACGACAATGGCCGCGATCGAACCGAGAAGATTTTGGTCGAGCTGTCTGCACGTCATCCGTCGGTGCGTTACGTCAACAACGATCCGCCCAACGGGTTCGGCTATGCCGTGCGTCGAGGGCTAGCGGAATTTCGCGGCGATGCGGTGGCGCTCATGATGGCCGACGGGTCCGACTCAGCCAACGATCTGGTATCGTTCTACAGCCGGCTCAATGAGGGTTACGATTGCGTCTACGGATCGCGCTTCGTGCGCGGCGGCCGCACCGTCGACTATCCCCTCGTCAAACTGGTCCTGAATAGGTTCGGCAACAAGCTCATCCAGATGCTGTTCCGCATTGCTTGCAACGACATCTCGAATGCCTTCAAACTCTACCGCCGCGAAGTGATCGCGGGGCTTCAGCCGCTGCTCGCGCGTGAGTTCAACCTGACCGTCGAACTGCCCTTGAAGGCAATCGTGCGTGGATATCGCTATGCGGTGTTGCCGAACAGCTGGATGAACCGCAAAGAAGGCGTGTCCAAATTCAAGATCCGTGAAATGGGATCACGCTACTTCTTCATCCTATTGTACTGCCTGCTGGAGAAGTACCTCGGCCGTGGCGACCTGCGTAGTTCGCCGGAAGTCCGCGCGACACAGCTGCAGGTCTGGCACCGGTAAGCGGTGCGCAACATTCCCATGACAACGTCAGACTTCGAGCGGCGGAATACGTCGACCGTAACGTGGGCACTGGCCGGCATAGCCGGCGCGCTCGCGCTCTATATTCTCGCGACGACTCTGTACTGGACTTCGCAAACCTTCGAGGTCATCCCGCTGCTCGATCAGTGGGCCATCGTGTTCCTGGCTCAGTTTTCCGAGCAACCGAATTTCCTGCCTCATCTTTGGGAGCAGCATAATGAACACCGCATCCTCATCCCGCGACTGATCTCTCTGCTCGACTACGCGTGGTTCAGCGGACAGGGTTATTTCGATCTCGTCTGCATCTGGTTGTTCCAGATCGGGACAGCGGCGATTGTCTTCGTGCTGGGCCTTCGCGCGATGGCGCCGCTTTCGGATGCACGCGCGTGGCGGGCATTCGCGCTTGCCGTGGTGATCGCGCTGTTCTTCTCCGTCACGCAGATCGACAACCTCGCCTTCCCGTTCCAGACCTGCTTCCTCGGCCAGCCGTTCTTCACGGCGCTTGCGTTCTATTGCATGGACCGGTCCGCGCGTATCGATGCGGATCGCCGCGCCTTCAGCTTGTGGGTCGGCGGCGCAGCACTCGCGTCATGGGGCTCGATGCTGTGTCTGGCCAGCGGAATCTTCACGCCACTGGTCTTGATCGTGGGCGGATATCTGGTGCGATGGCCCAAGCGGGTGCTGGCCGCCGTGACGGTTGCAGCCGCCGTCAGCATCTTCGTCTATCTGCATGGCTACACGCAGATCGGCGAGCATGGAAAGCCGCTGGAGGCACTCGCGCATCCCGGCACAGTCTTGATGTACATCGCCGTCTATCTGGGCTCGATGTCGACGCCCGGCGATCTGCGGGGCGTCACGATCAGCGCCGTCATCGGCGTCGGCGTGTTGGCAATTCTCCTCACCGTGATCTTCCGCTTGTGGAGAACAGGCCTCCTCATCCCCGCCGCGCGCGCGCCCTCACCCGCCATAGCCAATATCGCGCTGCTCGGCATCGTTGCCGTCAGCGGCGGCCAGGCGTTGATCACAGCTTTAGGCCGTTACAATCTTGGGATCGATCAGGCGATGAGCGGTCGCTACTACTCCGTTCGCTTGCTGATCTGGGCCTGCCTCTTGCTGATGGCGTTCGGCGTTGCGGCCCGTGCGCGCTTACGGCGCGAAGTGTGGATCGGACTCGCCGCAGCACTTAGCGCCTGTATCGTCGTAGCCCTGGCCGCCGAGCAACGCACCCTCGGTAAGGCGGCCAAGAATGGCGGCGTGGTTCGTCAGATCGGAACCGACTCTCTCCTCACCGGTGTCATCGATCCGCCGACGTTGTCGCTTGCACGGGCCGATGCGGATGTCGTTCTCGGGACCATGCAATACCTGTCGGCCAAAAAACTCTCCTTGTTCGCGAGCCGCTGGTACGCCGCCCTAGGGCAACCCATTCAATCGGTCGCGACCGTTCGTCCCCCGGAAACCTGCACCGGATGGTTCGAGACAGCGTCGATCGACGGCGTCAATGGCGGCGCAAAAGTCGAAGGATGGGGATGGTCAGTTGCCGACGGACGGCCGTTCGACCGCATCGTGCTCGCCGACACAACCGGCCGCATCGTGGGCCTGGCGACGACGGGCCTGCCCCGGGTCGACATCCGCATGACCATGCCGAATGCCGGTACCGATCAGTTCGGCTGGCGCGGCTATACCCGCGCAGGCGACAACATTTCGGCATACGGAATCATCGACGGTAAGTTTGCCTGCAAGCTTCCCGGTTCGTGGCCACTCAATTTGCCCTAAAAAGCCACACGCAAGCGGCGAGCCGCCTGAGCCCCTCGCCCACGGCCCGGCACGTTACAAAGCCGAAATAATTCAATCGTTAGAGAGACATATTTTCCGGTTAGGTAGGGGGTCTGTGGATGCGATAACTTTGGTGGCTATTGCTCTCCGCTCCCCCCGGATTGGCCGACAGCGATGAAACGATCTCTTTCGATCCTGACCCACTGGTGCGCGAGCGCCCTGCTCGTCGCGGCGGCGTTGATCGGCACCGCTATGCCGGCCCTCGCGCAAGGCCTCTCCATCATCCGCGATACCGAGATCGAGAACCTGCTGATGGCCTATGGCCGGCCGGTGTTCATCGCCGGCGGACTCGATCCGAATACGGTGACGATCCGCCTGATCCAGGATGACTCGCTGAACGCTTTCGTCACCAACGGCAACAACATGTTCATCCACACCGGACTGTTGATGGCGGCGCGGAACTCGAACGAAGTCATCGGCGTGATGGCCCACGAAACCGGCCACATCGTCGGCGGCCACGCGGTGCGGTTCGACGAAGGCATGGCCAAGGCCAACACCACGGCCCTGCTCACCACGTTGCTGGGCGTTGCGGCTGGCGTACTAGCGAAGAACCCGGAGGTCGGCATGGCCGTCGCGATGGGCGGCCAGGGCACGGCCCTGCGTCAGTTGTTGTCCTATAGCCGCGATCAGGAAAGCAGCGCCGACCAATTCGCCATCAAGGCGATGGAGGAAACGAAGCAGTCGCCGCAGGGGCTCTATGACTTCTTCCACCGCATCGAGGGCGAGGAACTGCTCAGCGTGGAGCGGCAGGACCCCTATATGCGGTCGCATCCCCTCACCCGCACGCGTATGGGGGCGATCGAAGAAGCCCTGCAGAAGTCGCCCTACACCAGCAAGCCGCTCGATCCAGCGATCGAGGCGCAGCACCGCCGCATGGTCGCGAAGCTGTTTTCGTTCCTGAAGCCACAGATCGCCACGCTGGCGCGCTATCCGGATAGCGACAAAAGTGTCGAAGCCCGCTACGCCCGTGCGACGGCCTATTTCCGGCGTGGCCAGACCAACATCGCCATCCCGCTGATCGACGGCCTGATTGCCGAATACCCCAAGGATCCCTACTTCTGGGAGCTGAAGGGCCAGATGAACCTGGAAACAGGCAAGATGGACGCCGCGGTCGAGGCCTACCGGATGTCGACCACGCTGCTGCCCAACGCCCCGCTGAACCAGGTCGCGATGGCCCATGCGATGGTCGAGAGCGGCAAGGCCGAATATGCCCCCGAGGCACAGAAAGCCTTAACCTCGGCCCTGGCGATCGACCCGGAGGATACGTGGTCCTGGGACCTGCTGGCCAAGTCCTACCTGCAAAGTGACCAACCGGGGCTATCGGCCTATGCCGCCTCCGAGCGGGCTTTGCTGAGCGGCCAGTTCCAGGACGTGATCCGCTATAGCAAAGAGGCCGAAAAACTGCTCGAAAAGGACACGCCGACTTGGTATCGCCTGCAGGATATCCGGGTCGCTGCCCAGAACCAGCTTCAAGACTATCTGGCCAAACGCCGCCGCGGGCCGCTTTAGGCCCTCAAGAAGGAACACGTCCCATGATTCGCTCCGCCGTATCGATCGCCTTTGCCGCCGCGTTGCTCGCCGCCGGCGCCGCCGTTGCGGGTGAAGACGCCAAGAGCGCCTTCACGCCGGCCCAGCGCGAAGAGATGAAGAAGCTGGTCCACGACTATCTCGTGCAAAATCCGGACGTGATCACCGAAGTGGTGAAGGTCCTGCAGGATCGCGACGAGAAGGCCCAGGCCGACAAGCAGAAGGCGCTGATCGCGTCCAAGTCGAAGGAATTACAGGCCTCGCCGGAAGGCACCGTGATCGGCAACCCGAAGGGCAACATCACGCTGGTCGAGTTCTTTGATTACAACTGCGGCTACTGCAAGTCGCTGTTCCCGTCCCTGCTCGAGACGGTGAAGGCCGACGGCAACATCAGGGTCGTGATGAAGGAATTCCCGATCCTGGGTCCCAGCTCCGTCGTAGCTTCTAAGGCCGCGCTCGCCGCCGTGAAACAGAACAAATATTCCGAGTTCCACATCGCGCTGATGGGCCACAAGGGCGCACTGACCGAAGACGCGATCATGAAGACCGCCAAGGATGTCGGCCTCGACATTGCACGACTGGAAAAGGACATGAAGTCCGACGACATCCAGAAGGTCATTCAGAGGAACGAAGACCTCGGCAAGGAACTTCAGGTCAACGGCACGCCGGCGCTCGTCATCGGCACCACCTTCGTCCCCGGCGCGATCAGCAAGGACGAACTCAAGAAGCTGATCACGGAAGCGCGTAAGTCGTAAGCGACGGCGATCTAGGACAGGGTGAGTTTTGGAAGATTTTTCGGCCAAGGAGCGGCTGCGATTTCGCAAGCTGCTGGAGGTCGCCCATTCCTCAACGTTCGCGGGGGAGCGCGACGCCGCGCTAGCGGCCGCGACGCGTCTCGCGGCCACGCACGGCATGTCGTTGCGCGAAGCCGCGGGCATGACCGAGGCCGAGGAAGAAGCGCCGCCACGTCCCCGCCCGCAGCGGCGCGCGTCCGGATTCCCGTCCGACTTCGGTGCGGCGGTGCGCGCCCCGAACCTGCACCGCGATCCGCGTAACGCCCGCGTCTATAACCGCTTCGGAATCCGAGGCGGATGGGCTGCCGATGAAAGCAAGCTCCAGGCCGAAAAACAGCGACACGAAGCGGCGCTCGCGGAAGCGGTCAAACGCGGTCTCGATGCCGAGGAACGCGCCGCGGCCGCCAAAGCCCGCGAGATTTTCCGCCGCCCCAACAAGCAGGCGTTCCGCGATCGCCGCGAGTTCATCCGCGTGCTTCTGGCCGAAACAGGTATGAGCGCGCGCGAAATCGCCTCGACCGCAGGCGTGTCGATTTACGACGTCTATCGCGAGAAACTGTTGCTGCGCAAACGCCCGGCGGCCTAAGCCGCTTAGCGCTTCAGATCGCGCGCGGCCATCGTCATTTCGTCGGCCGTCCGCAGCACCTGGGCGTTACTCGAATAAGCGCGCTGCGTAATAATCATCCGTGAAAATTGATCAGCCAGATCGACCGTCGAGCGCTCCAGCGCGCCGGCGACAAAGGCCGTACCGCCCGTCGACGTGCCGCCGATGTCCAGGCCGCGTACGAACAGGCTGCCGGACTCGTCCGTCTGCACGAAATAGTTTCCGGGCATCGCCTGCAGTTTGTTCTCCGCCGCGAAAGTCGCGACCGGCAACTTGTAGAGGTTCTTCAACTCGCCATTGGTGTAGCTGCCCAGCAGCACGCCTTCGGAATTGAAATACGTATTATTCAGGCGACCTTCGATGTAGCCGTCCTGATGAACGTTCTGCACCGTGAGCGTGCCCTGACCTGCGTAGTCCGTCATACCCGAAAGATCGAGTGCGATCGTCTGCGGACCGTTCGGGTCCTGGACGGTCAGCGTGATGAGGCCATCCTGTGGACTGTTCAACTTCGCCTGACTGTCGAAGGTCGCGTTGTATATGTCGGACGAGACCAAGGCATCCTGCGACGCGGTGAAATCGAGATCCCAACCGGCGTCGAGCGTCTGGGTCATACCCATCGTGATCGTGCGCGAATTCCCTTCGGAGTCGATGAACGGCACGGTGACGGTCTGCCGATTGCCCGTCGTCGCATTGCCGCTCGAGACGTTCGCCTGCAGCTGAATATTGTCGGTCTGCTTCGACGGCAGCGTCGAATTGGTCTGGAACATGATCGGCTGCAGCGACGACAACGACGGTGTCTCGGTGAACGTGCCGTCAGCGTTGGCCGGCCATCCCATCACATAGGCGCCACCGGTGGTCGTCAGCAGCGTGCCTTGATCGTACTGCGTCGTGCCGTTGGTCGTGGTTGCAAGCTCGATCGCCTTGCCCTGCAAAGACCCATCGCGGGTGTATTGCCAAATTCCGGTGCCGTCCTGGATCGTGTTCGTGATCATGAACCCGCGGCCATTCAACGCGAGATCGTATGTGCCCTGCGTGGTCGAGATCTGACCCTGCTTGGAGACCATGCGCGTATCGACCGGCCGCACGGACAAGAACTTCGAGCCGTTCGGGCTGATGTGATTGAGGATCGTCTCGAAGTCGGTACGCTCGGTCTTGTAACCGGTCGTGGCGACGTTCGCGATATTGGTCGACAGCACCGATAGCGCATGCGCTTCGGTATTCATGCCCTGAACCGCCGTATTCAGCGTGCCCTGCAAACTCATCGCGCTCACTCCAAACTGGTCTTCCCGGTGTTGAGCACACACGGGTAGCGTCAGCTCAAGTGAAGCAAGACCGATGCCAACTCAAAACGGTTGTTTTCTAATGGCTTAGAAGACAGTTTGAACGCCGGCACCGGCACTTTCTGCGCGGAACCGGCAATTCTTGCCCAGCGTCAGATCAAGCCGCCCAGCGGCGACGAGGGATCGGCGTACAGCTTTTTCGGCATGCGGCCGGCGCGATAGCACAGACGTCCCGCTTCCACGGCCGCCTTCATCGCGCGCGCCATCAGGATCGGATCCTTGGCATGGGCGATCGCGGTGTTCATCAGAACGCCGTCGCACCCGAGTTCCATCGCTTCAGCCGCATCCGACGCTGTGCCGACACCCGCATCCACCAGCACAGGCACCTTCGCCTGCTCGATGATCAGACGGATGTTGATCGGGTTCTGGATGCCCAGACCGGACCCGATCAGCGATCCCAGGGGCATGATGGCGCAGCAGCCGAGATCCTCGAGCTTTTGCGCCATGATGGGATCGTCGCTGCAATAAACCATCACCTCAAAGCCGTCCTTGATCAGCGCTTCCGCTGCGGCGAGCGTCTCGACCATGTTCGGATACAGCGTTTTCTGATCGCCCAGCACTTCGAGCTTCACCAGATTCCAGCCGCCGGCCTCGCGCGCGAGGCGCAGCGTCCGCACAGCGTCGTTGGCCGTGTAGCAGCCGGCTGTGTTCGGGAGGAAGGTGTAGCGCTTGGGGTCGACGTAATCGACCAGCATGGGCTGGGACGGATCGGACAGGTTCACGCGGCGCACCGCGACGGTGACGATCTCGGCACCCGACGCATCGATCGCCCGCGCGGTTTCCTCGAAGTCCTTGTACTTGCCGGTCCCGACGATCAGGCGGGAAGTGAACTTCCGGCCCGAGATCATGAAGCTGTCGTCATCCACCATGCGCGCGTCATCCATTCCGCCACCAATAAAATGCACGATTTCAATTCGATCTCCCTCGCCCAGCGCGGTGCTGTCGAAGGCCGACTTCGGCACGATCTCCAGATTGCGCTCGACCGCGACCTTGCGCCGGTCGACGCCAAGTTCGGCCAACAGGCCTGCAACCGTGGTCGCGCCGGACAGAGATCGAGGTTCGCCGTTCAGGATGATTTGCATGTCGGGTTTGAGGCCGCAAAGGCCCGTTGCTGGAGAGGTCGGCAGGATAGGCCCTGGAGGCCGTGACGCCCAGGGGGCCCTTGAGGCCTGACCTACACCCGTAGGGGTCAAAATATCAAGCAATGTCAAAGCGCAAGAGGGAAATCTGCGCCGGAAAGGTTGCCCTAACAGAAACCCTGGTATATCCCTGACCCTCGTTTTCCGGCGGGGAATGGGTTGGGGCCTTTGGCGCGCAGTATCCTGATCATCAACGGACCTAATCTGAACATGCTCGGCGCGCGTGAACCGGAGATCTATGGCCGGACAACGCTCGACGACATCAAGACCGCCGCGACCGCCAAGGCCAAGGAACACGGCCTGGCACTCGACTTCCGCCAGAGCAACGCCGAGGGCGAGATCATCGACTGGATCCAGCAGGCACGCGGCAAGGCCGACGGCATCATCATCAATGCCGGCGGCTACACACACACATCGGTCGCGATCATGGACGCCCTCGCCGCGGCCGATCAGCCGGTGATCGAAGTGCACATCTCGAACATCTTCCGTCGTGAAGAATTCCGCCACCAGTCCTATATCAGCCGGGTTGCCACCGGTGTGATCTGCGGCCTGGGGGCCCAAGGTTACCTGCTCGCCATCGATGCGATGGCCGAGCTCGCGCGAAAGAAATCAGCGTGACAAAAGCAAAATCTAATACGCCACGGCCGTCGAACGCGCCCGCCGGCCCAGCTATGGACAAGGTCTCAAAGACGATGACGCAAATTAATAGCGATCAGGTGAAGCAACTCGCCGACATCCTCAACGACACGGGGTTGAGCGAGATCGAATACGAGTCCGGTGGCACGCGCATCCGCGTCGCGCGCACCTTGCAGCAGACCGTCGTAGCTGCCGCGCCGTCTTATACCGCTGCGCCCGCCGCCGCACCTGGCGCGCCTGCCGCAGCTGCGCCGGCATCGCCTACCGATCTCGCGTCCCATCCGGGCGCGGTGAAGTCCCCGATGGTCGGCGTCGTCTACTACGCCTCCGAACCCGGCGCCGCGCCGTTCGTGAAGGTTGGTGACAATGTCAGCGAAGGCCAGACATTGGTGCTGATCGAAGCGATGAAGACCTTCAACCCCGTGAAAGCGCCGCGCGCCGGCAAGCTCACACGGTTGGTCGCCGAGAACAACGCGCCGGTGGAATACGGCGAAGTGCTCGCGATCATTGAATAACCCCCTGATCGAATAAAAAATGTTCGAAAAAGTCCTCATCGCCAATCGCGGCGAAATCGCGCTTCGTGTGCAGCGTGCCTGCCGCGAAATGGGCATCAAGACGGTCGCGGTGCACTCCACCGCCGACGCCGAGGCGATGCACGTTCGCCTGGCCGATGAGACGGTCTGCATTGGGCCTCCTCCGGCTCGCGACAGCTATCTGAACAAAGCGGCGGTCATCTCGGCCGCGATCATCACAAACGCCGACGCGATCCATCCGGGCTACGGCTTCCTGTCCGAGAACGCCGAGTTCGCCGAGATGGTGACCGAGCACGGCATCACTTTCATCGGCCCATCGCCGGAACACATCCGGATGATGGGTGACAAGGTTGTCGCCAAGCAGACAGCAATCGACATCGGCATCCCCGTGGTGCCCGGCTCCCCGGGCGCCGTCCCAACCGAAGACGAAGCCGTGAGGATCGGCGGCGAAATCGGCTATCCGGTGCTGATCAAAGCCAGCGCCGGCGGCGGCGGCCGCGGCATGAAAGTCGCCAACTCCGAGAGTGAAATCCGCCAGGCGTTCCAAGTCGCCACCGGCGAAGCCAAGGCCGCGTTCGGCAATGGCGAAGTCTACATGGAGAAGTACCTCGGCCATCCGCGTCACATCGAAATTCAAGTCCTGGGCGACAAGCACGGCAATGTCGTGCACCTCGGCGAGCGCGATTGCTCGCTGCAGCGCAAGCACCAGAAGGTGTTCGAGGAAACCCCCTCGCCCGCGCTCAACGTCACGCAGCGCGACGAGATCGGCGAGATCGTTTGCGACGCGATGCGCAAGATCAAGTACCACAACGCCGGTACGGTCGAGTTCCTGTACGAGGACGGGAAGTTCTATTTCATCGAAATGAACACCCGCCTGCAGGTCGAACACCCGATCACCGAAATGGTCACCGGTCTCGATCTGGTCCGCGAGCAGATCCGCGTCGCCGCCGGTCACGAACTTGGCTTCACCCAGAAGGATGTCACCTTCGAGGGCTACGCCATGGAATGCCGCATCAACGCCGAAGACCCGTATACCTTCGCGCCGTCGCCGGGGAAGATCACCGGCTATCACGCGCCAGGCGGGCGCCGGGTACGAGTGGATTCCGGGATGTTCGCGGGCTTTAAGATTCCCCCGCATTACGATAGCCTGATCGCCAAGCTGATCGTCCAGGGGAGTTCCCGGAACGAATGTCTGATGCGCATGCAGCGCGCATTGCACGAGTACGTCATCGACGGAATCAAGACGACGATTCCGCTGCATCAGGCCGTTTTGGCCGAACAGGCGATCATCGACGGCAATTACGACATACGCTGGCTCGAAAACTTCGTGGCGGAATTCGTCAAGAAGGCGAAGACCTGAGTATCCACGGGGCGCGCCAGCGATTATCGAAGGCGCGCCGATGACGGAACAACTGACTTCCGAACTCCTGCTCAAGGCTTACGCGTATGGGGTTTTTCCCATGGCCAAGTCGCGTGAGGACCGGACGGTGTTCTGGGTCCAGCCCAAGCTGCGCGGCGTACTGCCGCTCGGCGGCCTCCACATCCCCCGCTCGCTGAAGAAGACCATCCGCAAGGGCCTGTTCACCGTCACCGTGGACCGCGCTTTCACGCAGGTCCTCGAAGGCTGCGCGGAGACGACCTCCGTCCGCCCGGACACCTGGATCAACGAACAGATCGTGGAACTGTTCACCGAGCTGCACCATGCCGGCCTGGCGCATAGCGTCGAGGTTTGGCGGGACGGTGAACTCGCCGGCGGCCTCTACGGACTGGCAATGGGTTCAGCGTTCTTCGGCGAAAGCATGTTCAGCCGTGTCACCGATGCCTCCAAGGTCGGGCTGGTGAATCTCGTCGGCATCCTGCGCCGCGGCAGGTTCAATCTGCTCGATACGCAGTTCATCACCGATCACCTCGCCCGCTTCGGCACGGTCGAGATCAGCCAGAAGGAATATCTCGGCTTGTTGTCGTCGGCGCTCGCGCAGAGTGCCGACTGGGGCCCCGCCCTGACTCAGGGCGAAGTGGAAGGCTTCTTGTCGAACTCGCAGGCCAGCACCCACACGTCATACACTGGGTGATCCATCGCCGAGATCGCCGGATTGGATGAAAACATCCAGCCGGAGAAAACCTGCTTAGTGCTTTCAGGCTGAGTCTTGCTCTTCAGCTGCGTCTCGGTGATCTCAAGAAATGCCGAATTTTCGGGCGTTTCCTCAGGCGGTCGCGCGAGACAGGTGCGCGCCGTGATATTCAAGCGGCCGAAGCTCAGCGTCTGGCCGACGGGACCGCGAATTGTGTTCACACGCCCCGTCACCTTGTCGAGCGCATCGAGCACAATCGTATCCATCGGCAAGTCGGTGGCCGACACAATGGCGGGCCACAAGGCTAACAGCGCGACGACGTACTTCACTGCGGGGCATCCTGCGGCAGGGCGGTGGTATCTGCCGGCTTGCTGGGGTCTTGAGTCGCCAGGAAGATGATCTGGCCGACAAGATCTTCGAGAGATTGGAAATCGCGCGCGCGCACGATCTTACCGCCGGCGGGGATGCGATCGCTCGCCTGTCCCGGCACCAAGTTGACGTACTTGCCGCCCATCAGACCGTCGCCAACGATGGCGGCTTCAGTATCGGTGGGCAGCTTGACGTCGCTGCGAATGGTCATCACGACGCGCGCGGTGAAGCTTTGCGGGTCGAGCTGTTGATCGGACACCCTGCCGATCGTGATCCCGCTCATGCGCACATCGCTGCCGCGAGTCAGGCCGCCGACTTTCAGGAAGTCCGCCGTGACTTGATAGCCGCCGGCCACCGACTTGATGCTCGCTGTCGAATAGGCGAATGCGAGGAACATCCCCGCGACCAGCAGCACCACCGCGCCAAGCACCGTTTCGATGGGATTGCGCTTCATGGCGATGTCCCTGCGCGACTGGCTTTAGCGCGCGCGACGATGGTGGCGATGAGGTCTTCGAGAATCACGGAATCCTGCGCATAGGAAATGCGTCCGCCGGACTTCAGGAGCGTCTCGGAACCGCCCGGCTGCACTTCGATGAACTTCTGGCCGAACAGACCGTCGGTCTGGATCGAGGCGGCGCTGTCATCCGGCAGATCGACCCCGCGCGGGAACTCGAGCGTGATTAAGGCGCGAAAGCGCGGGTCCAGCGTCATGCGGGCGACCTTGCCAATTTCCATGCCGGCGATCCGTACCGGGCTACCGACGCTGACGCCGTCTGCGCGGCCGAATTCCGCCGTCACATGGAACGCCGTGTCCGCGCCTTCGGCGCGGCGGCGGTTCGACATCGCGGTGAAGCTCAGAACCGCCAGAATCACAAGCGTGGCCAAAATCCCAACCGCGTACTCGCGTCGCTCGGCACGGGACATGGCTAAAGCTCGCTGAGATTACGACTCAGGCGTCCAGGCCTGATAGTCGCCGGTGGCTTTCTCGCGCTGACCGCCGCGCGCGTCATGGCCGGGCGGCAGGTAGGCTTGATTGGTGCCAGTGAGGTTCTGCTGGTGCGGCTTGATCCAGCCTTGCTTCGACGTCTCAAGCGGCGCGTCGACGGTGTGATGCAGCCAGCCATGCCACTCCGGTGGAACCTTGGAGGCTTCAGCCTCGCCCTTGTAGATGACCCAGCGCTCCTGCCGGCCGCCGGATCGGACCTTGTTGGACTTGTAGTAAACGTTGCCGTAGGCATCTTCGCCCACGCGCTGCCCATGGAGCTTCGTGTGCAGCCATGTCCCGAACGTCATAACGCCTTGTCTCCCGCCGGCTAAATCGCTGGGCACAATACCATTTTCGGCCCGCAGCGCTAGGCCGCTGACCCCACTATTCATAGCGTTAACCTCTGGCGTTTTCCCAAACCACCCCTTAATCTAGTCGCCCGGGGAGGTCGCAATACCATATATGGTGGCTATGACATTGATCTGCCTGGGAATTTTGGGGTCAGAGAGATGCGTATTTCGCGACGGTTCACGACTGAGAGCGCCGGCCCGTACGAGGGCCTGGATTTCCGCGAGATGGCGAGCGAGATCCGCAACCCGGACGGCGGGGTCGTGTTCGCGCAGGACGGCATGCTGGTGCCCGTGGGCTGGTCGCAGGTTGCCTGCGACATCCTGGCGCAGAAGTACTTCCGCCGCGCAGGGGTGCCTGCGGCCCTGATGCCGCTGGCGGAAGCCGACGTACCGGAATTCCTGTGGCACAAGGTCCCTGACCGCGCCTTGCTGGACGAAATGCCCGAGGAGGTTCGCTTCGGCGGCGAGACGGACGCCCGCCAGGTGTTCGACCGCCTCGCCGGCTGCTGGACCTATTGGGGCTGGAAGGGCGGTTACTTCGACGCCGAATCAGACGCCCGCGCCTACTACGACGAAATGCGTGCGATGCTCGCGCGGCAGATGGCCGCGCCGAATTCGCCGCAGTGGTTCAACACCGGTCTGCACTGGGCGTACGGCATCGACGGCCCGTCGCAGGGTCACTACTACGTCGACTTCAAGACCGGTCAGCTCGTGCCGTCTGCCAGCTCGTACGAGCATCCGCAGCCGCACGCCTGCTTTATCCAATCGGTGAGCGACGACCTCGTCAGCGACGGTGGCATCATGGACCTCTGGGTCCGCGAAGCGCGCCTGTTCAAATATGGCTCCGGCACCGGCACGAACTTCTCCAACCTGCGCGGCGCGAACGAGCGTCTGTCCGGCGGCGGCAAGTCGTCGGGCCTGATGAGCTGGCTGAAGATCGGCGACCGTTCCGCCGGCGCGATCAAGTCCGGCGGTACTACACGCCGCGCGGCGAAGATGGTGATCGTCGATGTCGATCATCCTGACATCGAAGAGTTCATCTCGTGGAAGGTGCGCGAGGAACATAAGGTTGCGGCGATGGTCGCGGGCTCGCGCCTGGCCGACCGGCACCTCAACGCGATCATGCGCGCTTGCCGTGAGTGGGACGGTGCGGACGACGATGCGCGTTTCGACGCGAAGACGAACCGCGCCCTGCGCCGCGCCGTGAAGGCCGCCAAGGAGGTGCTGATCCCGGAGAACATGGTTCAGCGCGCGATACTGCTCGCCAAGCAGGGCTTCACCGGCATGGACATCCCGGTGCTCGACACCGATTGGGATTCCGAAGCCTACGCCACCGTCTCCGGCCAGAACGCAAACAACAGCGTGCGCGTGACCGATGCGTTCCTACAGGCGGTCGAGCGCGACGGCGACTGGAACCTAACGAAGCGCCTGGGCGGCGTGTCCAAGACGGTGAAGGCCCGCGCGCTGTGGGATTCCATCGGCGAAGCGGCCTGGCAGTGCGCCGATCCCGGTTTGCAGTTCGACAGCACCATCAACGCCTGGCACACCTGCCCCAAGGGCGGGCGCATCAATGCGTCCAATCCGTGCTCCGAGTACATGTTCCTCGACAACACGGCCTGCAACCTCGCCTCGCTGAACCTGATGACGTTCCGCAAGGATGATGGTTCTCTCGACATCGAGGGATTCACGCACGCTGTCCGTCTGTGGACCATCACGCTCGAAATCTCGGTGCTGATGGCGCAGTTCCCGTCGAAGGAAATCGCGGAATTGTCCTACGCCTACCGCACACTGGGGCTTGGCTACGCCAACCTCGGCGCGCTGTTGATGGCGAACGGCCATTCCTATGACAGCACCGAAGGCCGCGCGCTTTGCGCCGCCGTGACGGCGCTGATGACGGGCGAATCTTATGCGACCTCGGCAGAACTCGCCGAACAGCTCGGCGCCTTCCCGGGCTACGCCGAGAACGCCGACGAGATGCTGCGCGTAATCCGCAATCATCGCCGCGCCGCTTACGGCCACCGCGACGGCTACGAAGGACTGGCCATCGCGCCCGTTCCGCTCGACGCGGCCGGCTGCCCGGACTCGGCTTTGGTGAGCGCCGCCAAGCGTGCGTGGGATCGCGCGCTGGAGGCCGGTACGAAAGACGGTTTCCGCAACGCCCAGGTCAGCGTGATCGCGCCGACCGGCACCATCGGATTGCTGATGGACTGCGACACCACCGGTATCGAACCCGATTTCGCGCTGGTGAAATTCAAGACACTGGCCGGCGGCGGTTACTTCAAGATCATCAACCGCATCGTGCCGCTCGCACTCAAAACACTCGGCTACAGCCAAAGCCAGATTGCCGACGTCATCGCTTACGCCGTCGGCCGCGCGACCCTGAAGGGCGCGCCCGGCGTCAATGCGCCGGCGCTGGAAGATCGCGGCTTCACCGCTGAAGCGCTGGAGACTATCGAAACCGCGCTCGGCAGCGCCTTCGACATCAAGTTCGTATTCAACCGCTACACCCTGGGCGACGAGTTCTGCCTGGGCAAACTCGGCATGACCGAGGAGCAGCTGGACCATCCGGGATTCAACATGCTTGAAGCACTCGGCTTCAGCAAAGCCGACATTGCAGCGGCCAATACCTATGTCTGCGGCGCGATGACCGTCGAAGGTGCGCCGCACATCAAGGCCGAGCATCTGGCGGTGTTCGATTGCGCCAATCCTTGCGGCCGCATTGGCACGCGCTCCCTCTCCGTCTCGAGCCATATCGGCATGATGGCGGCGGCGCAGCCGTTCATTTCCGGCGCGATCTCCAAAACGATCAACATGCCGGGCGAAGCCTCCATCGCCGACTGCAAGAACGCCTACATGACGTCGTGGAAGCTCGGCCTGAAGGCCAACGCGCTGTATCGCGACGGCTCCAAGTTGTCACAACCGTTGGCCAGTTCGATCCTCGATGATGACGACCTTGCGGACGAAGAGGTCGAGGTCGTGCAGCAGATCCAGCAGGCGCCCGCTGCGGCGCGCGCCGAGATCGTCGCTGAGCGTATCATCGAACGCGTAGTGCAACGCGAGCGCGAGCGTCTCCCTGATCGCCGCAAGGGTTACACCCAGAAGGCGATGGTCGGCGGTCACAAGGTCTATCTGCGCACCGGCGAATACGACGACGGCCATCTCGGCGAAATCTTCATCGACATGCACAAGGAAGGCGCGGCCTTCCGCAGCCTGATGAACAACTTCGCCATCGCGATCTCCATCGGCCTGCAGTACGGCGTGCCGCTCGAGGAATACGTCGACGCCTTCACCTTCACACGCTTCGACCCGGCAGGGCCGGTCGAGGGCAATTCATCGGTGAAGATGGCGACGTCGATCCTCGACTACATCTTCCGCGAACTCGCGATCTCCTATCTCGGCCGCAACGACCTGGCGCACGCCGCGCCGCACGACATGCTGCCCGACGCGATGGGCGACGGCGAGTCCGAGAAACTGCTTCGCATTGCCGAGAAGACGGTCAGCCAGGGCTTCATTCGCCAGTCGAACCTGTACTTCATCAAGCCCGGTGCGCGTGGCGGATCGAATGCCAGCCAGCAGACCAGTGCCGTCGGCGCGTCCGTGGCGTCGGCCCTGCAAAGCAATGGCCCTATCTCCATGGGGCAGACCGCCGTGGCGGAGGAAGTACAAGTCACCCGCCGCGTTACCGAAGTGACGGAATCGCGCACCAGCGCGGTGCGGGTCGCGCGCCTGAAGGGCTACGAGGGCGATAATTGCGGCGAGTGCGGTAACTTTACGCTGGTGCGGAACGGCACCTGCATGAAGTGCGAAACCTGCGGCACCACATCGGGCTGCTCGTGACCCTTCCCGCCGCCCTCGCGATCAATCCATCCGCTGACCCCGTGCGCGTGGCGGGTTTCCCGCCCGCCGCGACCGGCACGGCCTGCCTGGACGGCTGCTTCGGCGCGTTCCTGCGCCGGCTCGTGCCGACGCCCGCCGCCTATGCCGAAGCGCGCCTGATCGGCGTGGAGGTCGCGGCGGCGTTGCGCGCAACGCTCGATCCGAAAGCGACGGCCGACATCGTCGACCATGTGATTTCCGGTTCGGTCGGCAAGCGCACGGCCATCGCTCCGATTTCAATGGTGGACGTGCTGTACGCCCTGCCCGCCCGCTTCACGACACCGCGTTCGGCGGATGCGTTGAAGATCGTGCAGGCGGTCCTGCACCAGCAGTTCGGTGCGGCAGCGATTGCCCCGGATCAATCCGGAATCATCGTCGTGCGCGGCACGACGGCGGTGAAGGTGTGGCCGGCCCGCCTGCAGGACGGCGGCTTCCTGATGCCGGGCGCGGCCACGCTCGAGCGCGCGTCGGGCTGGGCCGTCACCAATCCCATCGCCGAGGCGGCGACATTGCGCTTGTCCGACAGCCTCTACGGCGGTCGCCCTCGCTTGCTGCTCGCCGCGCTGAAGTCCTGGCGACGCCACCAAGATGTCATGATCTCGTCGTTCGGCCTGGAGATGCTGGTGCAGGAATTCTATGCCAGCGGTCCCCGCGCGTATGCGCTCGACAAGGCGCTGACGGAGTTCTGGGCCTGGATGCGCAGCCGCGCCGGAACGACCGTGCGGCCGCCGGGCGGTCGTTCGATGATGGACTTGGGCGATGCGTGGCGCGGTAAGGCGAAAGCCGCCTATTGGCGTGCGACACTAGCCGAACACCATCTCAAGGAAAGCCGCCTCGTTGAGGCGGCTGTCGAATGGCGTCAGGCTTTGGGTGTGCCGTTCCCCGTACCGGGCGAACGGCCGCTGAAGGTGCTGCCGCTGTTCAAAAAAACGGCGACAGCACCCTAGCTCATTAGCTCGGCAATTGGCCGCGTTCCAGCGGCGCACCCGTCATGGTCAGGGTGATCGGCGCCGGCAGATTGTCTTCGTCCATCTCGGCCAGTAGTTCGGTCTTGCGAGCCGCCATCTGCTCGCCAAGCGCCATTAAGTCGACGTCGGTCTTGCGCAGCTGCGAAAACACGCCGCCGGCCTTTTCCTCTTCCTTGACGTGGTGCTTGATCTCTTCCGAGAGCACCTTGACCTTCGCGTCGTAGAACGCGTCGTCCGGCTTGCCGGCTTCGAGTTCCGCGATCAGGACCTTCGCGCCGTCATGCTCGACGGAAGCTTCGTCCATCATATCATCTTCCACGCCCGCTTCGCGGCAGGCCGGATAGAAGATTTCCTCTTCGATGAGGGTGTGGACGATCAACTCCATGCAGATTTTCTTCGCGATATCAGCCTTACGGCCGCGCGACTTCTCGTACTTCTCGAATAGATCTTCTACTTTCCGGTGATCGGCCTTCAGCAAGGCGATCGCGTCCATCTTTTTGGTCTTAGCCATGATTTTCCCTCTGCATGCTCGACTGCACGGAGAAAGAACAGACCGCTAGGCCGAATTGTGCCGCGGATGGCTATTCGGCAGCCACAGGGGATTCAGAGGCCTGAGCCCGTACAGCGGACTTGTTACGGCGCTTAAGCAACCACATCCAAATGCCGCTGACGCAAAAGATCACCGGCAACACGCCCGAGACGGTCACCAACCACCACCACGTCCAGCCGCCGCCACGGCCCATGTGCAGGGCGCGCGCCCACTGCGCAATCTTCTCGTTGGACGAGAGCTGATCGGGGGAGCGGAAATCGACGATCCTGGTCACGCCGCTGTCGACGGTAGCGACGGACGGCAAATCGTTGCGATCTTCGCCGCGCAGACCGAGGTTGAGACGATAGGTGTCGGCCGTCGTGCGTGGCAGCGCGACGTTCCGCACAACGATGTCGGGGTGTTCGGCGCGCACGAGGGCGATGGCGGCGTCGACCTGCAGCTGCTCGATACCCGCGGCCTGTTCACCTTGCTCGCCTCCGCGCTGCATGCCCGGTGGGCCAGCCGGGCGACCGCCGATCGGATAGACGATGAGCACGCCAGTGATGGTGACGACCATGAACACGATCAGCCCCCAGATACCGGCGGCACCGTGGAGGTCGTGAAGGATTTTGCGCGTCGAACCGCTCGTGCTGATCAGGAAGGCGCGCTTCCACTGTCCTTTACGTGGCAGCCAGATGATCAATCCCGAGAAGCCGAGCACGCCCATGACGATGCCGGCCCAGCCGACGACCTGGCGACCTTCGCGACCGCCGATCATCAGACTGCCGTGCAGGTCGTGCATGATGCGTTCGACCGGCGAGCGCGGCGTGGTGTCCTGCGGAATCACCTTTCCCGTGGTCGGGTCAACCTGAATGGGAATGCCACCACGCGGACCTTCAATGCCACGCGGTGGCGCGAAGCGTACCGTAATCGGCTCACCCGCTTTCGCCGGCGCTGCGTACTGCTGCGGCACCGCGCCTTCGGGCGCCGCGCCTTGCGCGATGGCGATCAAGGCGTCGACACCGCTTGTCACCGGCTCCTGCTCGACCACCAGCGGCAGCGGATGCACGACCATCAACCAAATGCCGGTCACACCGAGGATCGCGGCGGGAATGCCGAACGCGACGCCGCACCACAGATGGAGAGTTCCAAACAGACGCTTCGCAGTATTCATGACTCAGCCCAACGACGAAGAAGGTTGTGATAGAGACCCGTGAGATTGACGACTTCCGTCGTGTCGCCGACCTGTTTGCGCAAGCCCTGGATCGCGGTGTCCAAATCGAAAAGCATCGTGCGCGCGGCCTCGTCCCGCACCATGCTTTGAACCCAGAAAAACGACGACCAGCGGCTACCGCGCGTCACCGGCGTGACGTGGTGACGGCTGGTGGCCGAATACAGAATCATATCGCCCGCAGCCAGCTTCACCCGATGCTCGCCGAACGTATCGAGCACAACGATTTCGCCGCCGTCGTAATCCGCCGGATCGGTGAGGAACAGCGTCGCCGACATATCGGTGCGCACCCGGATCGGCGGGTTGGCGCCGGTCACGAAACGGATGGCATTGTCGATATGCGTGCCGAAATCCATGCCGCTTTCATAACGATTGAACAGCGGCGGAAAGACGCGCATGGCCAGCGAGGCCGAGGTGAACAAGGCGTTGCGGCCGAGCTTCGACAAAATTAAATCCCCCAGCGACCGGGCCACGGGAGAATTTTCGGCAATCTGGAGATTGCGTTTGGTTTCGGCCGACTGCTCGCCGGCCGTCACCTTCCCATCCACCCAATCGGCTTTCGCGAGGGCGTCGCGGCATTGCGCGACCTCCGTGGCGGAAAGCAGATTGGGTATTTGAACGAGCATCGGAGTCCTTAGAAACTGGCTTCCAAAGCGACGAGGAAAGTCCGCCCCGGCGCAGGGGTGCCACGGTTACCGAAGGACTGCGAATAGTTCAATCGGTTCGTCAGGTTGTTCACGTTGAACTGCAGCGCATAGCGGCCGAAGCGATAGGCTGCCACAACATCCAGCTGCACCGTTTCGGGAATGGTCGCGATGCGCAGGAGGCTGGTGAGGTTCGGCGCAGTGCCGTTGAAGGCGTAAGCGTTGAACAGCTTGCTCTGGTAGATGATCCCGCCGCCGATCGTCAGACCTTTGGCGATCACCGTGAGTTTGTAATCGACCCACACCGACGCCGCATGCTTTGGCACGAAGTTGATCTGCTTGCCGATCGTGAACACATTCGGACGGCAGACGATGGGCGCCGTGGTGCCGCAGGTCAGGTCGTCGGTGATAATTGGGTCGAGGTAGGTGTAGGCCGCCATGACGTTAAGATCTTCGCTGACCGCGCCGGTCGCCGAGAATTCAAAGCCGCGCACGCGTTGCTTCTGACCCGACTGCAGGATGATGTTGCCGCTGGCCGGATCGGTCTGCACAGCATTGGCCTTGTTGACCTGGAACAGCGATGCCGACAGGCCGAGGCCACCGTCGAACAATTGCTGCTTCGCACCCAGCTCGAACGTCTCGCTCTTTTCCGGGGCCAGCGACTGGTTGGCGGCGCTGATGGGCGTCGACGCGCCCACAACAGACGTTCCCTGCGGCACAGCCGACTTGCCGTACGAGAAGTACGCCGTTGTCTGTTCGGTCGGTTCGTAGACCAAGCTGCCGCGCGGATTTGCGATCGTCGTCGGCGAGCGGAACTTGGATGTCACGCCGCCGACGGTGGTCTGCGTGAATTTTGCCGTGTAGTCGTCGACGCGAACGCCGCCAATGACCGACCACGCTTCGTTGAACCACACACGTGCCGTGGCAAAGAATCCGAGATCCGTTGCCGTTGCCAGCGAATTGGCAACCGTAGCCGCCGTGGCGTTCGTACCGGCGACGTTTGCCGCCGTCGGCAGGATTACGTTGTAGCCCGGCGGCGGGCTGTTGGTCGGGTTCAGCAAACTGATGCCGATGTTGGTGCGCGCCGCCGTGCGATCGCCAAGCAGGTAATTGAACTGCGCCGTCGTCGGCAGCGTGTAGGCGTAGATCGTGCGATCCGCGCTTTGATAGGAGACGTCCATGCCGGCGATCACTTGCGTGCGCATTTCGCCGAGATGGAAGTTCATGTTGGCGTTAAACGTATCCTGCACGCCCCAACTGTCTTGCTGGTATGGACCGCCGCCGCCGATACCGCTGAGCGCTGCGGCGAAGTTCGGGCCGGTCACGACGTTGGCGCAGAAATTCGTCGCGACCGTCGTGTCGCAACGATCCACCGTGGTGTACTGGAAGTAGCGCGAGTAGACCGCCACGCGCGCATCGTTGGAGAAAGTCAGCCAGTCGTTGGCGGTGTGGCTGATCTTCGCGGTGACGATGTCGGCCGTGTTGCGGTCGGCATCAGTGCGGAATTGCAGGAAGTTGCTACGCGGGATGCCGTATTCGCTGACCGGCAGCGCGTACAGACTGTTCGACGGTACCGCCACTGGCAAACCGTAATCCGGCCGGTTGTTCGAGGTCTGGTGCATGTACGAGAGGGTGAAAAGCGTGTCGGTATTCAGGCCGAGCGAGAACGTCGGCGCGATGCCCCAACGGTGCGAGTAGACCATGTCTCGATCCACGGTGCCGGTGTTGGTGTACATCGCGTTGACGCGAATCGCGGCGTTGTCCGACAGCTGATAGTTATAGTCCGCCGTGCCGCGCAGATTGGAGCTGTTGCCGCCCTGTATGCGCAGACTGCCGCAGTTGCCGAGGAACGCCGTCTTCGAGACTGTGTTGATGGCGCCGCCAGTCGTGCCGCGTCCGTACATCAGGCCGGACGGCCCCTTCAGCACCTGAACTTCCTCATAGTTGAAGCTATCGCGGGTGTAGGCGGCGAAGTCGCGCAGGCCGTCGAGATAGACGTCGTCCTTCGCGTCAAAGCCACGAATCTTGAACTGGTCGCCGGAAAGCTGACCACCTTCGCCGATGGCGATGGTGATGCCCGGCACGTTGCGCAACGCTTCACCCAACGTGGTCGTGCCTTGCGCTTTCATCGTCTGAGAATCGACGACGTTCACCGCCTGTGGTGTGTCCTGAATGCTGGCGGACGGCATCGTCGATACCGGCGGCGCTTTGTTCAGCGCATTACGATTGCGCTCGGCGTCGTCCTCAACGCGCACCGGACCGAGCGTCAGCGGGCCCGCGCCCTGCTGCTCCTGCGCCGAAGCGGCCATGGCCGTCATCAGAACGCTGGCGGAAGCGCCGGCCAAAATAAGCAGCTTCTTCCGCGCTGCGGCCTCAGATCGTGAATCCATCGTGAAAAGCATCGTTTTCTCAAAACCCCTTGTGTTGCGATTGCGAGTTATTCTTAATACCTGGCAAGCAAGAGTGCAAGCGCTATTGCGAATGAATCGCGTTTGCGGTTTATTGCGGTGATTACGGCGCCTTTCCAGGCGCAGAGCGGGAATGACGATGAATGCCCTTTCCGAGACCCTGCCGACCCCCGAGGTAGGCCTTGAGACGGCCTTCGCCCCTAACTTCGCTTATGCGCGGGGCGCTTACGGCGGGTCAGAACACACGCGACGTCAGCGCCCGCTTCTCATGCGCGCTGGCATCCTCGTCGGCATCGTGGCGATGCAGATCGGGCTGTTCGCCGCCCTGCACTACATCGATTTCGGCAAGAGCACGCCGCTGCCCGAGGCGATCATGGTGCTCGACCTGAAGGAAGCGACGGTCATTCCCAATCAGCCGCCGCCACCGCCGCCAAAGTTCACGCAGCCGCCGCAAGTGATCCAGCCGGAAGTAACGATAACCCTGGCGCCGCCGCCCGAACGCGCGATCACCGTGACGCCGCCGAAGCCGCAAGACAAAGCGCAAGCGCCCGCGACCGGCAGCGGAAGCAATACCGGCGCCGTCGTCATGAACTATCAGCAGAGTCTTTTACGCCACCTGGCGCATCACAAGCGCTATCCGGCACTTGCGCGCCAGAAGCATCGCGAAGGCGTTGCCCTGATCCGCTTCACCATGGATCGCACCGGCAATGTGCTGTCGGTCGTTCTGTCGAAGTCGTCCGGCGCGGCGATGCTCGACGAAGAAAGTGTCGCGCTGCTCAAGCGCGCCACCCCCCTGCCCGCGCCGCCGCCCGAAGTACGCGGCGATCCGATCGATCTGGTCGTCCCGGTCGAGTTCTCCCTGAACTAAGCCGCGCTCGGCGTTAGCTACTCTTTCGGTGCGAGCAGATTGAACGCCGCGCCCTGCGGATCCATGCACTGCACGATCCACAGCTCGCCCGGCACTTGATGCGGACCCATCAGGATCTTGCCGCCGTTGTCGGTGACGCGCGTGGCCGCATCGCGAATGGCGGGCACGTTGATGTAGTATGCCCAGTGCGGCGGCGCGGGCATGTCCTGCGGCTTGGTCATACAGCCACCGGCATCCAGTTCACCGCCGGTCTTAAACAGCTGATAGATGCCCATCGCGCCCATGTCGAAGGATTCAGACTTCGTCCAGCCGAACATCTTTTCGTAGAAATCGAGCGCGGTCGTGCCGTCGGCGGCGAACAGTTCGTGCCAACCGATCATGCCCGGCGTCCCCGGCGCAACCTTCGGCATTGCGTCGTGCACCAGCCCCTTGGCGATCAGGAAGCCGACTCCTTGCGGATCGCTGACCGGAGCGAACTTAATGACGTTGGGAACTTCAACGGGCTCACGCCCCAGCGCACCACCCAGCGTCTTGATCTGCGCCGCGGCCTTGTCCACGTCGTCGACAGCGATATAGCCCATCCATACCGGAGGCATCTTAGGCATATCCTTGGGCGGGCTCATCAACCCGAGCCGGCCGACACCATCGACCGTGAACAGCGTGTAGTCGTGCCCAGGCGTTCCGGAATCCTGCGTCTGCCAGCCGACGACCGCGCCATAGAACTTGGCCGCCGCTTTGGTGTCGGTGGTGATCAGGTCGTACCAGAAGAATTGGCCGTGCATGTGTCGCCTCCCTTGATGCCGCGACATTGAACTTGACCCATTACGTTGATGTCAACATATTTGAGTGATGGTCACTTACGAGACGACGTTACATGTGCGTGACAACTGCCTTTGCCTGGCGGCGCAGCGGGCCGCGCGCGCGCTGGCCCGCACCTTCGACGCGGCGTTCCGGCAGCTGAATCTCACCAACGGACAGTTCTCGCTGTTGATGTCGCTGAACAGGCCGATGCCGCCCAGCATCACGTCGGTCGCCGACCTCTTGGCCATGGACCGCACCACGCTCACCGCGGCACTCAAGCCATTGGAACGCCGCGGGCTGGTGAAAGTCCTCGTGGACCCGGACGACCGTCGCGGGCGTTTGCTGAAACTGACCGCTGCGGGAAGCAAACTGCTCGCTGCCGCCGTCCCGATCTGGAAGCGTGAGCATCGCCGCATCGAAGCGGAACTCGCAGCGGTAGAGGCCGTGAAGCGCGGCCTCGCCGATCTCGCCGCAAAGCCTTAGGAGCGCGTCATGTCGCTGAAGCCTGCTGCTGAACTCGCGAAATCAGCGCGCAAACCGTATCCGGGCGAAAGCGCGGACTATGGCGTCGCGCGCACGGAACTCCTTACCAAGGAGATTGAACTGCGGCGTCTCAACGAATCCGTTGCCGACATGCGGCGCAAGCTGCCGCTGGGACCGGTTCCAAAGGATTATGCATTCCTGGATCGCGACGAACGCCAGATCGGCCTCGCCGACATGTTCGGCGATAAGAACACGCTGGTGACGTATTTCTGGATGTTCGGTCCACAACGCGCCCGCCCCTGCCCGATGTGCACATCGTTCATTGGCTCGGTCGATACACCGCTGCGTGACCTCAAGCAAAAGATCGCTTTCGCGGTGCTCGGCCGCTCGCCCGTGTCGCGGCAGCTCGCCTTCGCGATCGAACGCGGCTGGCGCAATATCGACTTCTATCAGTGCGTCGGCGATGACTTCCCGCGGGACTATCGAGGCCTCGCGCCCAATGGCGACGAATGGCCGGCGCTGATCGTTTGGAAAAAGTACGGCGATACGGTGCGCCACTTCTGGGCGGGCGAACTCGGCGGCACGCAAGACCCGAACCAAGACCCGCGCGGCGCACCGGAAATCGCGCCGCTGTGGACCATGCTCGACCTCACGCCAGCGGGTCGCGATCCTAAATGGTATCCGAAGTTAGATTACTGAAATGACCATCACCATAACCGCGTTCGAGAACTCGCCCGACAACACCTCGGTCGAGCCGTCGATTATCGAACTTGGCAACACCAAGATGCTGGAGCACGACAAGCCCTGGGCGAAGAAGCCCTAAAAAGGAGACTCTGCCCATGAGCGACCTCGCCATCTGGACGTACGACTGGGTACCGCAAGGCCCGCGCGGTTTCGTGCGGGATCTCAGGCTGAGATGGGCGTGCGAAGAAGCGGGTCTCGATTATACCATCCGAACGATCCCGTTCGATGGCCGCGAGACCAATCACCTAGAGCGCCAACCATTTGGCCAAGTGCCGTATCTGGACGACACAGGGCTGGAAATCTTTGAAAGTGGCCCGGCACTGCTTCATCTGGCCAGCAAAAGCGACACGTTGATGCCTCGGGATTCCGCAGGCGAAGCGGAGACACTTCAGTGGACCATCGCCGCGCTCAACTCGATTGAGATGGTGACTGTGCCGTGGTGGTTCCTGAATATGTCCGGCGATAAGGACAACCCGCTGGCGGGTTGGATGACGCAGCGCCTCGGCCACATCGAACGGGTCTTAAGCGAGAGGGATTGGCTTGCAGCCAATCGGTTCACGGTGGCGGACCTGTTGATGGCGGATGTGCTGCGCGTGCCGGCTGTGCGCGCCTTCGGCGACCGGCCGGTGACAGAGGCCTATGTGACCCGCGCTACCGATCGTCCAGCCTTCAAGAAGGCCAAGGCCGATCAAATGCTTCTGTTCGAAGCGGTTGATGCGAAGAGAGCCAAGTCGGCCTAAGCGTTGTCCAGGCCGGCGGGTGTTAGTTTTTCAGCCGGTAGCCGGTGCGGAAAATCCAGGCGACGGTGAATAGGCAGAGCCCGAAGAATGCCAGCGTGGCCGCGAGGCTCGCCACCACGTCAACATCGGCCTGACCGTAGAAACTCCAGCGGAAACCGCTGATCAGGTAAACGACCGGATTGAACAGCGCGATGGTCTGCCATGTCTTGGGCAGCATATCGATCGAATAGAACGCGCCGCCGAGGAAGGTGAGCGGCGTGACGATCAGCATCGGCACGATCGACAGCTGCTCCCATCCCTTCGCCCACAGGCCGAGGATGAACCCGAGCAGGCTGAAGGAACTGGACGTCAGGAACAGGAACGCCAGCATCCAGACCGGATGTTGGATTTCGATGGGCACGAAAAGCTTTGCCGTCCCCAGAATCACAAGACCCAGAATCACCGATTTCGTGGCTGCCGCACCGACGAAGGCGGTGACGACCTCGACGAACGACACGGGCGCCGACAGCACCTCGAAGATCGTTCCGGTGAATTTCTGGATATAAATCCCGAACGACCCGTTCGAGATGCTTTCCGAGAACAGCGTCAGCATGATCAGGCCCGGCACGATGAACGCGCCATAGCTGACACCGCCGACGTCGCTCATGCGCGAGCCGATGGCCGCGCCGAACACGACAAAATACAGCGACGTGCTGATCACCGGGGTGATCAGGCTTTGCACCAGCGTGCGGGCGAAGCGCTGCAACTCGAAGCGATAGATCGCCCAGACGCCGTACCGATTGAAGGCGAGCGCGCTCATGTGCCGCTCCGGTTTTCGTGGACCAAGCCGACGAAGATGTCCTCGAGCGAACTCTGCTCGGTGTTCAGGTCCTTGTAGACGATGCCGAGATCGCCCATGCGCTGCAACAGCGACGAAATGCCTTTGCGCTCGGCCGACGCGTCGAACACGTATATCAACTCGTAGCCCGACGGGCTGAGTTGCACCTTCCATTCGGCGAGTTCGATCGGCACGGCGCTCAACTGCTCCTGTAGGTGCAGCGTCAGCTGCTTCTTGCCGAGCTTTTTCAGAAGCGTCGCCTTGTCCTCGACCAGGATGAGCTCGCCCTTGGTGATGACACCGATGCGGTCGGCCATCTCTTCGGCTTCCTCGATATAGTGCGTGGTTAGGATCACCGTCACCCCGCCCTCGCGCAGGCGGCGCACCAGCGCCCACATGTCGCGGCGCAGCTCCACGTCCACACCGGCCGTCGGCTCGTCGAGGAACAGCACTTCCGGTTCGTGAGCCAAAGCCTTGGCGATCATCACGCGGCGCTTCATGCCGCCCGACAGCGTCATGATCTTGTCGTTGCGCTTTTCCCACAGCGACAGGTCGCGCAGCACCTTCTCCAGATGCGCCGGACTTGCCGGATACCCGAACAGCCCGCGGCTGTAAGTCATCTCGGTCAGCACCGTCTCGAACATGTTGGTGGCGAGTTCCTGCGGCACCAGTCCGATCTTCTGGCGGGTGGCACGGAAGTCGCGCAGGATGTCGTGCCCAGCGACGGTGACCTTGCCGGTGCTAGGCCGCACGATGCCGCAGACGATGTTGATCAGCGTCGTCTTGCCGGCCCCGTTCGGGCCCAGCAGCGCGAAGATCTCGCCCCTGTTGATCTCGAGGTCGATCTTCTTCAACGCCTGAAGGCCTGAATCGTAGGTCTTCGTCAGGCCCGCGATGGAGAGGACCGGAGACATGCTCAACCGCGCGGCGCCTCATAAAGGAAGCGCGTGCGCACCGTGCCTTCGATAGCTTCGAGTTCCTTGCGGATACCCATACCTGCCTCGACCCGGCCCTTCACGTCCGTCACCACGTAGCCGATGTCGCCATCGGTGCGCAGGAACTGACCGGCGATGTTGATCTTCCGGCGCGAGAACAGGTCCGTGATCTTCGACAGGACACCCGGCGTATCGCGGTGGATGTGCATGAAGCGCGTGGCGTCTTCCTGGGGTGGCAGCTGCACTTCCGGGAAGTTCACCGCACCCAGCGTCGAGCCGTTGTCGGAGTACTTCACCAGTTTCTCTGCGACTTCGCCGCCGATGTTGGCTTGCGCCTCTTCGGTGGAGCCGCCGATGTGCGGCGTCAGGATCACGTTCCGCAGCCCCTGCAGGGCGCTCTTGAACTTCTCGTTGCCATCGGCCGGTTCCTTGGGGAACACGTCGACCGCCGCACCCGCCACATGGCCAGACTTGAGCGCATCGGCCAGGCTGTCGATCTCCACCACCGTGCCGCGCGCGGCGTTGATGAAGAAGGCGCCCTTCTTCATCTTCTTGAACTTCGCGGCCGTCATCATGTTCTTGGTCTGCGGCGTCTCGGGCACATGCAGGGTCACCACGTCCGACACGGACAGCAGTTCGTCCAGCGACGCGGTCGCACGCGCGTTGCCCAAGGCCAGCTTCTCGATAACGTCAAAGAAGCGCACCTGCATACCCATCGCCTCGGCGATGATCGACAGCTGCGTACCGATGTGGCCATAGCCGACGATGCCCAGCGTCTTGCCGCGAATTTCGCGGGCGCCCTTCACGCTCTTGTCCCACTCGCCTTCATGCGCGCCCCAGGAGCGCTGCGGAATGCCGCGGAACAGCATGATGATCTCGGCCAGCACCAGTTCGGCGACCGAGCGGGTGTTGGAGTACGGCGCGTTGAACACCGGGATGCCCAGCTTCTTGGCGCACTTCAGATCGACCTGATTGGTACCGATGCAGAAGCATCCCACCGTCAGCAGCTTGGGGGCGGCGGTCAGGATGTCCTTGGTCAGCTTTGTCCGCGACCGAATGCCGATGATGTGGACATTCTTGATCTTGGCGACCAGCTCGTCGGCATCGATGGCGCCCGGCACGGACTCGATGTTCGTGTACCCGTTGCGCTTGAACAGCTCGACAGCACTTTTATGGACATTTTCAAGCAGCAGGATCTTGATCCGGCTCTTGGGAAGCGACAGTTTTTCCACAGGGACGCCTGTCTTGGTAAGATGAGATCTTGATAAGATGAGGCCGGTTCGTACCACACCTGCCCAAGCACGCGAAAGTGCGCGGTCCGCATCCCTGGCAGGCGCTAAACACCTAGGAGAAGCCATGGCCGGCCGTATCGACCAGCATCTGAAATCACTCGGGATCACCCTGCCCCGGCCCTCGACTCCGGCGGCCAATTACGTGCCCTGGGTCCGGTCCGGCAATCTGGTGTTCGTGGCGGGCCAGCTGCCCATGGAGAACGGCCAGATCGCCCAGACCGGGATCGTCGGCCAGGGGGTTAGCGTGGACGAGGCCTATGCCGCCGCGCGCCTGTGCGCCATGAACATCCTGGCCCACGTCCGAACCGCCTGCGATGGCGACCTGGACCGGGTGAAGCGGATCGTGAAGGTTACCGGCTTCGTCGCCTGCGCCCCCGGATTCTTTGAGCACCCCCAGGTCATGAACGGCGCCTCCGACCTGTTCGCCAAGATTTTCGGCGAGGCCGGCGTCCACGCCCGGGTCGCCGTCGGCGCCCCCTCCCTGCCCCGCAATGGCAGTGTCGAGGTCGACGCCATCGTCGAGATCGAATGAACGATTCCTCGCTCTCCGACCTGTCCCTGAAGGTTGTCGGCAGCATCCATAAGGTGCCTGCCGAATCCTGGGATGCCTGCGCCGCGACGGACCGCCGGGAGATCAATCCGTTCGTGCGGCACGATTTCCTGAGCGCCTTGGAGGACTCCAACTCGGTCGGCCTCGATGCCGGCTGGAAGCCGCAGCACCTGGTGCTGGAAGCGGCAGACGGCCAAGTACTTGGCTGCGCGCCGATCTATCTGAAGGGTCACTCGTACGGGGAGTACGTATTCGACTGGGGCTGGGCCCAGGCCTACGAACGCGCCGGCGGGCGGTACTATCCCAAGCTTCAGTGCGCGGTGCCGTTCACACCGGTGACAGGACCGCGCCTGATGGTGCGGCCCGACCTCCGGGCGGAAACGCGCACTGCCCTTCACCGCACCTTGGTGGCCGGGATGATCGAACTGGCGCGCGAACTCAAGGTCTCGTCGGTGCACGTCACTTTCCCGACGGAGCCCGAGTTCGAGGTCATGACCGCGGCGGGCCTGCTGCCGCGCCTGGGCCGGCAGTACCACTGGAAGAACGACGGCTACGCCAGCTTTGACGACTTCCTCGAGGCCCTATCGTCGCGCAAGCGCAAGAACATCCGCAAGGAACGTGAAAAAGCCAACGAAGCCGGCATCGAAATCCTGACGCTGGTTGGCGACGAAATCACGTCGGAGCATTGGGACGCGTTCTACAAATTCTATCAGTCCACATCCGACCGCAAATGGGGCTCGGCCTATCTGGAGCGATCCTTCTTTGATCTCCTCTCCGCACGCATGGGCGAAGCGGTCGTTCTGATGATGGGACGCAAAGACGGCCGTTGGGTCTGCGGCGCGATCAACTTCCGCAGCCATGACACACTGTACGGGCGGAACTGGGGCACGATTGTCGACGTGCCGATGCTGCACTTCGAGGTCTGCTACTACCGCGCCATCGACTTCGCCATCGCCAACAAGCTGGCGTGGGTCGAAGCCGGGGCGCAAGGCGAGCACAAACTGCAACGCGGCTATCTGCCGCGCGCGACCTACTCCGCGCACTGGATCGCGGATGCCGGATTGCGGGGCGCGGTCGCCCGCTTCCTCGAAGCGGAACGTCAGTCCGTGGTGGACGATATGGAAGCGCTGACGGAACTCGGCCCGTTCAAGCGCGAAAACGCCTCACCGTGATGCGGCTTCGGTGTCGAGCTTGATCGGGGTCGGCGTTCCCGCCTCATCGATGGCGACGTAGACGAACGTCCCGCTGGTGACGTGCAGCAGCGGCCCCTTCTTGTACTGCTTGCGCACCCAGGTCTCGATCACGACTTCCATGGACGTGCGGCCTACCCGGCCCGTCCGGGTGTAGCAGGTGACTTCGTCGCCAACCTGCACCGGTTTGTGGAACTTCATGCTCTCGACCGCCACCGTCACCACCCGCTGATTGGTCAGGTTGGTGACGTGCAACGCGCCGGCCACGTCCATCTGCGACAGCACCCAGCCGCCGAAGATATTGCCGAGGTGGTTGGTGTCGGCGGGGGCCGGCATGATCCGCAGCGAAATCGACCCATGCGGCTCCGTAGGCTGGATTTCCGGCGCGGACATGCAGTTTTTCCCAGAAAACACAAGATGTTGTGAACTTGGGCCCAAACCCATACTTTACCGGCCCGTAGGGTCGGCGGTAAAAGGCCCCCCGAACTTGTCCCCACCATAGAACACGTCCACGGTCAAAAGCCACGATGGCCGATCTCTTCAAGAACGGCGGCGCCAAGAAGCAGGCAGCCGCGAAGCCGAAGCCCGAAAGCCGCGGCGACTACACCGCGAAGGACATCGAAGTCCTCGAGGGGCTCGAGCCTGTTCGCCGTCGCCCCGGCATGTACATCGGCGGCACCGACGAACGCGCGATGCATCACCTCATCGCCGAGGTGCTGGACAACGCGATGGACGAAGCCGTCGCCGGCTATGCGAACACCATCGAAGTGTCGCTCGCGCCCGGCAATGTCGTGACGATACGCGACAACGGCCGCGGCATTCCGATCGACCCACATCCGAAGTACCCGAAGCAGTCGGCGCTTGAGGTCATCATGACCACGCTGCACTCGGGCGGTAAGTTCTCCGACAAGGTCTACCAGACGTCCGGCGGTCTGCACGGCGTGGGCATCAGCGTGGTGAACGCGCTTTCGAGCGAACTGACCGTGGAAGTCGCGCGCGACAAGGTCGCGTGGAAACAGGACTTCAGCCGCGGCCTGGCGAAAAGCAAGCTGACCAAGGTCGGCCCGGTGAACCGTCGCGGCACGACCGTGCGCTATGTGCCCGACACCAAGATTTTCGGCGACGAGGCCCACTACAAGCCGGCCACCGTCTACCGCATGGTGCGCTCGAAGGCTTACCTGTTCGAAGGCGTCCGCGTGCGCTGGGCTTGCGACCCGAGCCTGATCAAGGGCGACGACGCAACCCCGGTCGAAGAAGAACTGCATTTCGCCAACGGCCTGGTCGATTACCTATCGACGGTCATGACCGGTCGCAAGCGCCTGATCGAAGGCTTCTTCGATGGCAAGGCCGACTTCCCGGAAAAGGAAGGCAAGTGCGAGTGGGCGATCTGCTGGCCCGACGATGAGGAAGGCTTCCTCAACTCATACTGCAATACGATTCCGACGCCCGAAGGCGGCACGCACGAGCAAGGCCT
This sequence comes from Rhodospirillaceae bacterium, assembly GCA_947476695.1. Lineage (GTDB taxonomy): Bacteria > Pseudomonadota > Alphaproteobacteria > Rhodospirillales > Rhodospirillaceae > SCTM01. The sequence continues at coordinate 200,608 of CANJRD010000002.1, read as the reverse complement.
GAAGGCCGCACTTCTGCGCAGCCTCAAGGGCTATGCGGAGATGACGAACAAGACCAAGGGCCTCGCCAACGTCACCGGCGAAGACCTTTGGGGCGGCGCCTGCATGATGCTGTCGGTCTTCGTCAAGGAACCGCAGTTCCAGGGCCAGACCAAGGACAAGCTGGTGTCGGTCAACGCGCAGCGTCTGGTCGACAACGTGGTGAAGGATCACTTCGATCACTGGCTGTCCGGCCATCCGACGAATGCCGACGCGCTGCTTGAAACGACGATTGCGCGCGCCAACGACCGCATCCGCAAGAAGCAAGACCAGGACATGTCGCGGAAATCCGCGACCAAGAAACTGCGCCTGCCCGGCAAGCTGACGGACTGTACCCAGTCCTCGCCCAAGGGCACCGAACTGTTCATCGTCGAAGGTGACTCGGCCGGCGGCTCCGCCAAGCAGGCACGCCGTCGCGAGACGCAGGCCATCCTGCCCTTGCGCGGCAAGATCCTGAACGTGGCGTCCGCGTCCGACGAGAAACTGCGCGCCAATCAGGAACTCCAGGACCTGATCGAGGCACTCGGGTGTGGCATCCGTGATCGCTACGACGAGAGCAAACTGCGCTACGAGAAGATCATTATCATGACGGACGCCGACGTCGACGGCGCCCATATCGCCAGCTTGCTCATGACGTTCTTCTATCGCGAGATGACGCAGCTGATCACTAACGGCCATCTCTTCCTCGCCCTGCCGCCGCTGTATCGCTTGAGTCAGAAGGGCAAGACCGTCTACGCGATGGACGATGCCGACAAAGCCCGGTTGCTGAAGGACGTCTTCGACAGCCGCGGCAAAGTCGATGTCAGCCGATTCAAAGGGCTGGGCGAAATGCCGGCGTCGATGCTGAAAGACACCACGATGGACCCGGGTAAACGGGTTCTGCTCAAGGTCATGCTCGCCGGCGACGACGCCAAGAGCGAACAGCGCGACACCGCGAAACTCGTCGAGCAGCTGATGGGCCGTAAACCGGAGGAGCGGTTCCGCTTCATCCAGGAACGCGCCCAGTTCGCGACCGCGGACCTGGACATTTAGCGGCACTACATCTTTACATTGTAAAGTAGACGAGTGCACACTTCCGGCGCGATGGGGAGGGCGAGTGCATGAAGCTCTTTGCAATCTTAATGATTGCGGCATGCGCCGCGCCAGCGATGGCGCAGGCACCGCAGGAGAAAGCGGAGATCCGCATCTCCAACAATCGTACCGATCCGATCACGATGCGCTTCTCGTACGCGTTCCGGAATTATACCTGGAAGCTGATCGAGCACAGCGTCTCGCCGCTGGATGAGATTACCTATCGCTATCCCAGCAACATTCCCGGCTGCGAAAAGCTGCACGAATGGGGCATCGCCGATGGCCTGCTGGTGATCGAAGGCAAAGCCGGCATGATCTGCCAGAAGCGCGTCAGCCTCTGCGACAAGGCCGCGATGGCGATGGACGTGCCGGCGTCCGGCACCTGCACCTGGCGTCAGTCGCCGTAGGCGCGCACGATCGCACTAGGGCTTGGTCAGCGCGGCCGGGCGATAAGCGAGATACTCGCGCTCCACGTCGGTGATCTCGCGGCGGATCATGAAGCGGAAAGAATTCTCCAGGCGGTCGTCGCCCTTTTTCAGCAGAGTCCAGGCTTCACGCCCCTTTTCGAGCATGTGCGGCATCGCCAACGCACGCGCGGTGAGGATCCAGGTATCCAGTCCCTTCGCGACGGAATGCCCGAGCGTCATCCCGGAGGTGGCGCAGGTGGCCTGAAAGCGCCGCAGTTCATCCGCATAGGCCGCCAACCGGTCGCGGGCCGCCTCGTCGAGTTCGCTATTACCGTCGAAGTCGTCGTTCGGGAAAGGCGTTTCGACCAAACGCGTCGTGTCGAGCGTCTTGCGCGCGATCAGCGCCGCCGAGAGCACGGCCGCCACATCGTCGAGCGACGCGGCGCGCAGGTTCGCGATGTAGGCGTCGGCTTCCTGCTCCGGCGTCTTGATCGTCTCCGGCGCGAGATAGCGCCACATCCGCTTCGCCCACAGCCAGATCAACATCAGGCGTCCGACGCGCGCGTAGAGACGCTGCCGCGGCAGGTACGGGTTCTTCGGCATCTCGCGAGAGACGTTGAAGATTCGGCGGCTGGGCAGCTGGCGGCGGGTGTCGAATACCATGAGGCCAGTTTCCTACATCAACAGCTGGCAGGCCGCAAATATAGCTCGGGCGCGTTCACGATTTAACGCGTGAACACGCCCGAATCTGGCTTAGCCGGAAAACCTAGGCGTGCACGTTACGCTGCAGGCTTTCCCAGAACACACGGCGGTCGTGGTCGGCATCGTTGCCGGCCTTCGACTGCGTGTCGAAGTACATGGTCGTATAGGTCTTGGTGTCGAACTTGCCCCAGTGCGGAATGCCCTTGTGGTTGGGATCGCCGGTATGGGCGAAGGCCGCCCAAGCCGGGGCCATCTGATCGGCCAGCTTTTGCGCTTCCGCGCCGCCGCCGGTCTGGCCTGGGGTTTCCTTGACGCTGTCGAACACCAACGGCACTTCGATCCCGTGCGGCGCTTTGAGGTGTCCATCCTTCGACGGCGGGACCCAGGTGACTTGATAGTTGTAGACCGCAGCACGCTGCGCGGCTTTGCGCTGGGCCTGCATCTGCGAACCGATGAAGAATTTGGAATCCGTCACCGCCAGGAAGAAAGCATCCGGTGCCGACATCTGCGAATACATCTTGCGGTATTCCGCCAAGACCATCTTCGGATCGTGCGGCAGCTCGAACTCGACGAACTGCTTACCGAGTTCCACCGTCACTTCGTCCCATCCGGCCTCGAACAGCTTCGGATTCGGGCCACCGATCAGCGAGGTGTATTCCCACTTGCCGTTGCCAACGATCAGCGCGACGTCTTCGCAGACCGGCGACGCGTCCGGGATGAAGCTGTCGCGCGGTAGATTCTTGCCGTCGACGACCGGCGAGAAGTAACGCTGGATGCCTTGGTCGTTGTTCGGATTGACCGAGTCACGCCGCAGGCCGTTGATGATGTCCGGCATCGGCCTTTTGAGCAGATCCCGAACCTGCGCGGGCGAAAGCTTGATCTCCTTCAGATAGGATTCCATCGCCTCGATGCCCTGCGCGCGCGTCTTGGTGCGCAGATCGGAGCCGCCGCTCTGGATGATCGACTTGTGATACAGGCCCTTCGCCGGAGTCATGCCCAGCAGGATGTCCTGCTTGGCGCCGCCGCCCGAGCAGCCGAACACGGTGACGTTCTTCGGATCGCCGCCGAAGTTCTCGATGTTCTCCTTCACCCACTGCAGCGAGCGGATAATGTCGAGCATGCCGGCGTTACCGGAGTCTGCGAACTCCTTGTCCAGTTCGGCGAGATACAGGAAGCCCATCACACCAACACGGTGATTGATGGCGATCACCACCGCGTCGCCCCGACGGGCGAGGTTCGCGCCATAGGCGCCACGACTGGAACCGCCCGTGAAGCCGCTGCCGTGCAGCCACAGCATCACCGGGCGCTTGCGGCCGTCCTTCAAACCGGGAGTCCACAGATTGAGGACCAGGCAGTCCTCGCTCATCTTGCTGTAGTCGCGGCTCTTCTCGACCTGCGGCGCGATCGGGCCCTCGGCGAGGCAATCTTTCACACCCGCCCACGGCGTCGGCGCGGTCGGCGCCTTGAAGCGCGTCTTGGCTGTGTCGCCACCGTAGGGCACGCCCTTGAAGACAAAGATGCCGTTGTCCACCGCGCCGCGGATCTTGCCCGCATTGGTCTGCGCAATCGGTTCGTCGGCGAATGCACGTGAATTAGACATCGTCGTGACGGCGGTACCGATCACGATGTTCGAAAGTAAGGCGCGACGGTCGATCATGGTGGCTCCCTCCCTGGGTGGGCCATCGTAGCCAAGCTCCGGGAGCCGCCACAAGCAAAGCCGCGCGTTGTGGACCGGCAGTTTGTCCACCGGATGGACTGGTCAGCCGGTGAAATATCAGCCCATATCAGAGACATCGCCCGGTCCGTGAATTATGCGGTATGGGCGGATGTGTTCAATACCCATACCATGCCACCGTTCAGCAGGGTCGTACGTGGCGTGGGGATGAGCCGAATGAGCAGCGTCACTGAAGAGAGCGCAGCCGCCATGGAGCCCAACACGCCGCAGCCCCCGTGGCCCAACGCGGGCTATGCCTGGTACGTGATGGTGGTGCTGATCATCGCCTACACGTTCGCGATTGTGGATCGCTCGATCATCAGCCTGCTGGTCCAGCCAATCAAAGCCGACCTCGGCGTCACCGACGCGCAGATCGGTCTGCTGCAAGGCCTCGCCTTCGCCATCTGCTATACGACGTTCGGCCTGGCGCTCGGCTTCGTGACCGACCGCACGAACCGGGCGCTGCTTCTCGCGCTCAGCATCTTTGTCTGGAGCGCGGCGACCATCGCCTGCGGCTTCGCCAAGGATTTCCAGTGGCTGTTCATCAGCCGCATTTTCGTCGGCCTCGGTGAAGCCGGTGTTTTGCCCGTCGCAGGATCGTTGATCGCCGACTACCTGCCGCCGGCACGCCGCGCCAAGGCCTATGGCGTCTTTCTGCTGGGCGGGACCGGCGGCACCATGTTCGGCAGCCTGATCGGCGGCCATGCGGTAGCGCTGTCGGACATAGTCCGCAGTTTCTCCCCCGCATTCGTTGACACGCTGCACGATTGGCAGATCGTATTCCTGATCGTGGGCGTGCCCGGCCTCGCCGTCTCGGCCCTATTTGCGCTGAGCGTGCGTGAACCCGAACGGCGCGAGAAAACCCAGGCCGGCGGAATGACGCTTGCCCCGCTGATCGCGCATTTGCGCATCAACTGGGTCGCCTACACCACGCTGCTGGCGAGTTGCTCACTGAACGTGTTGTGCATCTATGCTCAGATCACCTGGGCGGCGACGTTCATCCTGCGCGTCTACAAGTGGACGCCCGAAGAAGTCGGCAACTTCCTCGTTCTTCCCTCCATCGTCGGCGCGACAAGCGCCTTCACGGTCGGCTGGATGATGGCCCGTTGGATCGCCAAGGGCCGTCAGGATGCGCCCATGATCGCCGCCCTGGTTCACGGCTTTGTGTCGATGATCATCGGACCTTTGGTGTACTCGGCACCGAGTTCCAATTTAATGATCCCAGCTTACTTATTGATGGCCACCACCTCGAACTGGTCGACCTCGGCAGCATTGATGGGTGTCAGTCACATCACGCCCAACCAGCTGCGCGGCCAGCTCACCGCGTTCTACACGTTGCTAAGTGGTTTGATTTCCTTGAGCGCCGGCACCTATGCGGTCGGCGTCCTGTCCGACAACGTGTACACCGGCCCCACCGGACTGCGCTGGAGTCTTGTGACAGTTTACATCCTCGCCGGCGGGTTGAGCGTACTGCTGGTCACGCTGGGACGTCCCGCCTATCGCGCAGCGGCACAGCGAGCACTGGCTTGGAGTGAATCGCGGTAATATATAGGTTCTTCAAGCGCCCCTCTTTGTTCTTGAGAGCAAACAATGCCTGAAGCTCAGTTGACCCAGGAAGAAGCCGGTGTTCCCAATCCGGACGCGCTCTTCAGTCAGTCACATGATGAATACACGCGCACGCGCTTCACCGGCACGCTGCTTGCGCATGCGATGATGAATCTGCGCTTCAAGGTTTGGGATGAGTACGAGCGCGACGTGAAACCCGCGTTCATGCGCGAGCACGGCCGCGCGCCGTCGAACGGCAAGGAGATTCTGGACGCGTTGCACGACAACACGTTCTTCCAGGTCTACAGCTCCTTCCGTTACAACGCCCAGGAGATGGGCCCGCAGTCTGTCATTCCCGCGATCGAACGCGCCGCGCCCGCATTCAACGACGCTGTACGTGAAGCGATCAGCCACAACACCACCAAAGGAACGCTGCGTCTGAATCCGGATATGACTTTTCCAAAGTACATGACCGGCCTCGACGCACACCTGACGCCGGGCGGTTACTGGTCGGAGCGTGCGCCGGATGACGTTAGCCAGGCGATGATCCTGCAGGGCCGCCGCATCTCTGGTCCGAATGCCAACACCAAGCGCGATTTCAGCATGGTCGGCGTTTCGGTCGGCACTTACCTGAAGCGTCATTACACCGACTTCAAGCCGCGCCGCGTGCTCGACATGGCGACGCAGGAAGGCAAGAACCTGTTTGCCTATGGGAAGCTGTTCCCGGGCGTGGAACTGCACGGCGCCGACATCGCCGCGCCCAGCTTGCGCTATGGCCATGCGAAGGCGATCCACGACGGCGTGGACGTGCACTTCAGCCAACAGAACTGTGAGCAGACCGATTTCCCCGACGGCTATTTCGATCTGATCGTCTCAAGCTTCTTCCTGCACGAGATTTCGGTGCAGGCGACCAGGAACGTGCTGAAGGAGTGCTATCGCCTTCTCGCGCCCGGCGGCATCGTGGCGCACATGGAATTGCCGCCGCACAAGTCGAGCCCCGATCTGCTGAACGCCACGTTCGATTGGGACTCACGCTACAATAACGAGCCCTTCTACAGCGCATTCCGCAGCCAGGATTACACCGCGCTGCTGACCGAAGCCGGCTTCGATGCAAGCAAAGCCTTCGAGCTGGAAGTGCCGGACGTGAATGTGTTCTCGCCCGAACAGTACGAACAGTTCCTCAAGGGCGAGATCAAGGCGCCGCCGCACGGTCGTGGCGGCTGGTTCATCTTCGGCGCGCGCAAGTAATACAAACCGAGCACCGCAATCAGGACGGGGAGAACACCATGGGCGGACAACTTCAACACCCCATGCTGATCAAGCGCACCCATGACGAGGAGGCGCGCCAGAATTATGCGATGGCGATCCGTAGCCATCTCGCCGGCAAGATCGCGCCTGCCAACTCAGCGGTCTACAGCAAGGTCGTCGAACCCGCCTTCGTGAAGAAAAACGGCCGCAAGCCGAAGGACCGTTTCGAGGTCCGCGCCGCGATGACGGAAAATCCGTCATATCAGATCTATAGCCTGATGCAGCGCCACACACAGGAACTGGGCTTCGACAGCGTGATCGACAGCGTCGAGCGCCAGTTGCCGGAGTTGATCTCCGCCGCGAAGTCGGTCGACGGCAAAGTCGGCGGATCGCTGACGCTCGATCCGTCGCTGAAGATTCCGGCGTATCACACCGCCTACGACATTCATTTGCAGCCGGGCGGCTATCATTCCGAGTTCACCGCCGACGATGTGGCGGAAGGCGCGATCTACGATCGCGGCGTACACATCTATTCGATGGGCTCGCTTGGGCCGGAGATGGAGATGTTCGGACGCTCGCTGATTGCCTACTACAAGCAGCTGGTGCCCAACGCGAATCCCAAGCGCATTCTCGACATGGGCTGCACCGTCGGGCACTCGACGCTGGCCTGGAAGCGCGCCTTTCCCGATGCCGAGGTTTACGCCATCGACGTCGCGGCGCCGGTCCTGCGCTACGCCCACGCCCGTGCCGAAGGCATGGGGATCGCCGTGCACTTCAGCCAACAAAATGCCGAAGCGACCAATTTCCCGGACGGCTTCTTCGATGTGGTGTGCTCGCATATCATCATGCACGAGACGTCCACGCGCGCCGCGCCGCGCATCTTCGGCGAAACGCGCCGCATCCTCGCCGCTGGCGGCACGATGCTTCACATGGACAACCCCCGCCTCGGCGAACTCTCGCCGATCGACGCGTTCCTGGCGGAATGGGAAGTGACCAACAACAATGAGAACTTCGGCGGCTATTATCGCGCAGCCGATCTCGCGCAGCTGGGGCGCGACGCGGGCTGGCCGACGGACGAAGTTGCCTTCGACTCGGTTCCTCTCGAAACCCCGCCGCGACTGCGGAACTACAACATCCGCATGCCGTTGTTCCCCTGCCTCACCGGCCGGAAAGGCGTTTCTGTCGTAAAACTGGCCGCTGAATAGGCGCCAATCACCTACGGATTGGGTCTGGCCTAACATTGTCACAGGACGCCCCGTAAGGTCGCAACACGCACCCTACGGGTTGTCTAGCATTGCCTTCTCGGCACCAATGAGGAGAAGGTCGGCCAATGTATCAAGCGCGGACGTCCATCTACATCTGCATGATGCTCGGCACCGAAGGCTCTGCCCTCGTCGCTGAAGTGATCGAGGCCACCAGTCTTGCGACGGCGATCGACCGCGCCAGCGAGCTCTTGACGCTCAGCAGCGTTCCGAGCCGTCCACAGGGCTATGAACTTTGGAACCGCGGACGGAAGCTCGTGACCTGGAGCGAACAGGCCACGGCCGCGTAACTGCGGCTAGTGTTCGGAGAACAACGTCCCGAAGCCATCCATCTGGTCCATGATCCCCATGCTGCGCAGCGTGTGCCAGTAGGTCGCCGTGTTGCAGGAGATGACCGGAATACCCAGCCAAGCGGACGCTTCCGCCGAGAAGCGCGCCGTCGCCATGTTGGTTCCCGGCTGCACGATGACATCCGGCTTGTCGGCTTCCAGCTGCTTCAGCACCTGCATTACATCCGGCATGGTCGTCGCCGCGATCTCGACACCGCGCCCCCGCTTCATACCGATGATGCGCACAAGGTCGTAGCCCGCATCCTTGAAGAACTCCGCGACCTGTTCGTCGCCCGGCGGGAAGTACGGCGTGACGGCCGACAAGCGCTTACCCGGCGGAATGCCCAGCGCCTTCAACGCCTCGAGGAACGCGTGCGCCGGCAAATACACCGGCACACCCTTGGCGTACTCGCTGAGTTCCTTTTTCATCTTGTCCGCGCCGTTGACGCCGCCGCGGAAAGAATCGATCGAGTGACCGATGATGATCGAATGCGGTTCCGCCGGCAGGACCTGATCGATGCCGATCTTCACGTGCTCTGTATCGCGTGCCAGGCGCTCGCGCACGAAGGCGTATCCCGCTTCGTCATCTGTGATCGGTTTGATCGCCAGCTGCTCGATGCGTCCCATGTGGTTCGACACACCGACGGGGCGGAAGTCGTCGTACTCCGCCTGAACGATCGTGTTGGTGAACGGCGCCAGGACGCCGATGACGGCGCGGTACCCCAGGGCATCACGCGGACGGGTCGCGAACGGATGTGGCATGTAAGTTCCTTGAACGGTCTAGAGCGATGGCAAAGTAAGTGGCGCGTCGAGAGGCCCGTCGAGAATCGCTCCGGCGATTTGGGACGCAATAATATCCCCGAGGGATCCCGACATATACGTGATTGCTTTGTGCCGAACGTCGTCCGGGGTCAGCGGTTGATCCGGGTCGCCTGGCACTGAACTCACCTGATACTTCTCAACACCCGTGGTTGTGCGGACTTCCAGGCTCGCGCCACGGTCGGTGATGGCCGGATCGGCGACAAGTTCGATCAGCGCTTCGAGGCGCTTCTGTTCGGGACTAGAAAATACCTTTGCGTCGTAGGCTTCCGGACCCAGCGTACCGGCCTGCAGCGCGAACGCGGTGCCATGCGTCAGGCTGAACTGTGCCTGGATCGGCGTACGCGGTGCGCGATTGCCGCAATAGGTCAGAGCCTCGGCATAGGTGCGCAGCGTCAGACCTTGAATGGCATCTGTCGTCGCTGTTTTCGCATACCGCGCCATGGCGCAACTCGCGCCATAGTGAACGTGTCGCACTGCGGCGAACGGCTTGATGTAGCCTTCGAGGATGACGAACTCGCCGGTCGGTGCCCATTCCCAGCTATCGATCTTGCTGTCCCCCGCCAGCGCACGGCCAGCCAATTCGAACGCTTCTGTCGGCGCGGTTATCCCCGCGGCGGCCGCCTCGGCGAGGTGAATGCCAAGCATCGCGGCATGACCCACATACGTGTTGCGCGCGGTGCGGCCGGCGGCGACCGGCGCGTAAAGTGATGTCGGCACTTGGCAGGCCGCGGTGGCCAGCGCCTGTTCCGTATGAGCAACATCGAGCCCGAACATGCGCGCGGCTGCCGCCGTACTGGCGAAAAGGCCCCAGGTGCCGTCGACGTGCAGACCTGCGCGAATGCGCATCGCCTCACCGGCCCGACCGCCGATCTCGTAACCCCAGACGAGGGATTCCAGAATGTCGCCGAGCGTCGCGTTCTGCCCGCGTCCTAGGGCGAAGGCCACCGGGGCCGCGTGCAAGCCGGGACGACCATGCGCCCGCGCCAAGCCCTCGCAAGCCTCATGCCAGCAAGCCGCTATCGCGCCGACGAATGCGAGCGAGTCCGGCGCCATGCGCGGGCTGCCCGGCCATGAGATGGCGCCCGGACTGCTCAGCGCGCGGCGTTGCGCGAGCGCCGCCGGCTCAGCCTCCTGCAGGCCTGCGACGGCGCAGGCGAGCGTATCGAGAAGAACGATGCGGGCCTTGGTGAGCACGTCCTGGCGATCGCGCAGCTTCGTCCGCGCGAGCCAATCCAGAGTTTGACGAAACGCCAACGATCCCACGGCCATCACATCTCTGCATATCGTTGAACAGCTGAATTATAGCTGCAAAATCGATGCAAAATGACATCCACTCACCTGTTGCGCTGTAGCAGGTGTGGGCGCGTTTTCCCAGCGCTTCGCCGCTCTGATCGGGGAATTTTTGCCCCTATGTTTTAACTGGCTCAGACTGCGGGCAGTACGTCAATTCCGCGCGGGCAAGCCGGCAACCAAGATGCCGAAAGTGCCGGGTTCCGGTTCCGGCGGCCGGTCGCCGCGCTTAGGTTGAAAAAGCTTAGCCGTCGGCAAATAGATTCTGCGGGTCTTCGGATCGAAGGCGAAAGTGCGCGCGCCACTTCCGATTGCCACGGGTACGGACGATGTGATGTTCGACAATGCAGTTCGGCTAGCGAACGGCCATCATCGGCGCTGATCGTTATCGCTTTGCTGTTAGTACAGGCGATGAGCAACGACAGACTAAGGGGCCAATCCAAGCGCCGAACGCAGCTCGGCCCTCACCGCTGGCAGTTCTCTTTGATAGGCCGGATTGCTTTGGATTTTGAGCGCGAGCAGGGCGGCGGTCGTTTTCGACACCTCGACGTCGCTCGGATAATGCACGCCGCAGATCAGGCGGCTTTCGGCATAACGCGCGGCACTGCTGAACAACGTCGCACGCTTCTCGGGCAGCATCGAACTGAGGACCATCGCCGTGAGATAGCCGAGGGTCGCGTGATTGCTCGGGTATGACGGGGTCGTCCGCTTCTCGAAACAGGGATTGATACCGGCATCGATCCAATAGGGTCGACGACGTCCCCACAAGTCCTTCACTGAGTCGAGAATGAGTCCCTCGTCTGTCACCACCGCCTGAAGTAACTTCGCCGTCTTGGGCACTTTATCCGCGGTGAAACCCGCGCCGAGATCGCCGCGCAGGACCGCGAAGGCATTTTCCGGCGCATCCTCTTCCGCGATCTTCACGCGTTCGGGCGTGCGAGCATCCTGCAGGCGGCGTAATTCCGCGAGATCGGCTTTCTCACGGGCGGATCCCGGCTTGGGGGGCGGCGGCAGAAGATTGAGCAAGTCGAGATCTGACTTACGCACGAATGATGCCTCGCCTTTGGTCGGCAGCATGTCCTGCACTTGCGCCGTCGCCACAAGCGGCGCGGCGATGATCGCAGCGAGGATGATCGAAAGAATTTTCATGATGCCTCCAGCCACTCGCCCTTACGCCCGCGTGCCCAGCACTTGGCGAATGATCTCGACCAATTGTGACATGGCGTAAGGCTTGGTCACCCAACCCGCCGGCTGCGCGGCGGTCGCGCGCTCGCGCATGTCCGGCGCACTGTGCGCCGACGCGAACACCGAACGGATTCCATAGGTCTCACGCAACGCGATCGCCGCATCGATACCGTCGCGTTTTCCGGGCAGGCGGATATCCATGATCGCGAGCGCCGGACGATGCTCATTGGCGAGTGTCAAAGCTTGATCGGCAGAGGCGGCAACGCCAATCACGTCGAAGCCGGCATCGCGCAACGTGTCCTCCATCTCCAAAGCGAGGATGAGGTTGTCTTCCACGATCATGATTTTCGGGAGGGTCATATCAGACCGGCCACCCGGCTCGCTGGAAGAACGTGGGGCAAGGATGCTCTCGCGCCACGTTCGTGCGGCCTCCAAAGTCTCGCGCGACAAGCGCATCTCCTCCATCGCACAGCCCCTGCCATTGGGAGCTTGGCCCGTGTCACCTTGAAACGACAAAGAAAAAAGACATCGCCTCGTTCTTCGCCCGGCACTTTGGTGTTTTGATAGCGGCGGCCCGTCGAACCACACAGGCCGCTCTCGACTTTGCCCCCACCGGGGTTGGCTCGAGATGCTGCTGCCCTTCTCACGGCGGCGGGTCCCGATATCCGGGACCTTCATAACGACTTCGGGAGGATGGTGGGCGATACAGGGATCGAACCTGTGGCCCCACCCATGTCAAGGGTGTGCTCTACCGCTGAGCTAATCGCCCATCCTGGCGCGAGAATTTGCGCAAGGCGGGTGTTTAAAGGCTCGCGACCGGCTTGGCAAGTGTTGGTCCTGGCAAAAACACTTCTTGAGAGGAATTGGTTTTGCGACCCCGCTCCGGGCCACTAAACTCCCTGGGTTATAGAGGCTTCCACCGGGCCGTGGGCTTGGTGTGTGTGGGTTTTCGGCGTCCGTGGCGGCTAGTTTCATGCGGTTCCCCCCTTCTCTATCGGAAGAGGCTCCTCCGCCATCCCCCGTGGAGCGGCTGGAGCCCTCCGGCGCGCTGACCCCAGTGGTCTTCGCCTCACCCCATTCCGGCGCCTATTACCCACGGGATTTCATCGAAACCTCGTCTCTCGAACTGGGTACCCTACGTAAATCCGAGGACTGCTACGTTGACGAGCTGTTCGGCGATTCCCCGGAATTCGGGGCACCCCTGCTGCGCACCCTCTACCCCCGCGCTTACGTAGACGTGAACCGCGAGCCCTACGAGCTGGACCCGGACATGTTCGAGCACCCGCTGCCGGCGTTCGTGAACACCAGCTCGGCCCGCGTCGCCGCCGGCTTGGGCACGATTGCCCGCGTGGTTGGCGCCCGGCGGGAAATCTATCGGAAGAAGCTGTCGTTCGCGGAAGCGGAACGGCGAATCAGCGGCGTTCACAAGCCGTACCATCAAAACCTGCGCAGCCTTGTCGCCCGGGCGCGAGAGCGCTTTGGCTTCGCGATCCTGATCGATTGTCATTCCATGCCGTCGTCCGGCCTGCCGATGGACCTCGACGGCGGCGTCCGCCCGATCGATATCGTGCTGGGCGACCGTAACGGCCTATCCTGTCATCACAGCCTGATCGATACGGCCGCCGCGGAGCTTGCCGCGGCCGGCTATCAGGTCGTGCGCAACAATCCATACGCCGGAGGGTATACAACGCAGCACTATGGCGACCCGGCCAACGGCATCCATGCGCTGCAGATCGAGATCAATCGCAATCTTTACATGGACGAGACGACGCTTCAGCGTCGGGCCTCGTTCGCGCGTCTTAAACAAAATGTGCGCCACTTGATTGGGCGCCTGATCGCTTATGCGGGGGAACGGAGCGGAGAGCTGGAATACCAGCGCCTCAGCGCCGAATGATTTGAATGATTGAGATCGGCAACATCACACTCTATCGCGAGAAATCCATCGTCTACCGTTTCATGGAAACGATAGACGACGACGAAGGTCGGCGCGAAGAGCCCGTCATGGAATTGCGGTCCAACCGCATCACCATTCCGGTGAAGACGAAGCTGTCGACCATTTGGGTCGTCGTGCGCGGCCAGAACATTCAGGGCACCATGCGGATGACGGCCGGCGCTCTCGACGAAATTCGACGCGACGCGAACGTGCTGATCGATGGCGGCAACGTCGATTGGCACGGCACCTGGATGCGCCGCGTGCCGAAATACGAGCGCGACTATAACCAGGCGAATTGGGCTTCCGTCCACATCGCCGGCCAGGAGGTTTTCACCAGCCGCGAAGACAACGCCGCGATCCGCGAACTTGAGACCCTGGCGGTGGGCGTCGAAGTGACGGACGATATGGTCTCGGAGACGGCCTCGAACGTGCTGGGGGCGCTCGACGACTATGTGGTCGAGCACGACAGCCAGACGTCCTTCACCTTGAGTCCCGGCCCGCAGTACCATCGCGCCTCGATCCTGGAGCGTCACGACCGCAAGACGGGCGCCTTCTCGATGTCGATCTATCATCCGACCCCGCAGAATCAGGTGCGTCTCGCCTACTTCATGAACTTCTGCGCCGACATCCTGGAGACGACGACGCACAAGTCGTTCCTCGATCGTGTAGCGGAAATGGCGGCCGACGGTAGCCTGCAGAAGACCACCATCACGCCCGCCCAGGTGCAGTCTGCGCGTCTACGCCGCCGCGAACTGATCGGTGGCATTGAGGAATTCGAGAAAGCCAACAAGCTGATGTATCGCCCCGAACGGCCGAACTTCGGCTGAGGCGACGGCGGCTCAACCGCCGCTGTCGAGATTGCGCAGCAGCAGAAGCAGCAGCAGCAGACTGACGGCCAACGCCTGGGTGCCGACCCGGAGACGCATAAGCTTGTTGCCGTACTTGCGATCGAATTCGCCGCCTTTCGCGAAGCCCGCCAAGCCGGTGAACAAAACACCCACCACGGCGACCATCGTCGCGGCCAGAAGAATATTCAAAACCAGTTGCATTGCGGCGCCTCGGAACCGGGTGATTGACGATAACTCGCTTAGGTAGGTGGAGCGTGGAAAAGTCCATTTAATCAGGGCAAATTACGCCATGGCGGTTGTCCGCGCGCTATCTAGTTCCCGCAAAATATGCGTAGTATTCCAACGGGTCGAGGGTCGAGGGGTATTATGAATCAGGTGCGCATCCTGGTCGTGGACGATAATGCCATGGTCCGGGAATCTTATAACGAGTTGCTGCGCAAGCGCGGCTACGCGGTCGAGCAAGCCACCGACGGCGAACAGGCACTTACTGTGATCGGCAGCAAGTCGATCGATCTCGCGATCGTCGACGTGATGATGCCGAACATGGGCGGACTGGAACTGCGCCAACGCCTCCTGGACGAGCGGCCTCATGTGGCGACCATTCTCGTGACCGGCCAGCCGGACCGCGTGGAAGGTCTGGTCGAGGACGATCCGGAGTTCCAGTCTGGACGCATCAGCATCCTCTACAAGCCGATCCATCCGGTGAAGCTGCTGGCCGAGGTGGATAAGCACCTCGGCTTCGCGGGCTAATAAAGCCGCAGGCTTCAGGTCGTGAAGCTCTCGCCGCAACCGCAGCGGCCCTTCTCGTTCGGGTTCTTGAATGAGAACCCGCTCTCCAGCTTGCCGTCCTGGTAATCCATTTCCGAGCCGAGCAGGTACATCACCGCCTTCGGGTCGACGAACACCGTCGCGCCGCCGACGTCGATCGCGTCCTCGAATTTGCCTCGTTGCTCAGCGTATTCGACCACGTAGGACATCCCCGAACATCCCCGCGCCTTCACGCTGACGCGTACGCCCAGCACCGGCTTCGTCGCCTTGCCGATGATGTCGCGGATGCGCTGCGCGGCCGCCGGCGTGACCGTGATCGGCGCGGGCGGCTTCGAGCGGGCGGTTGTTGTCATCTCAGTCATGGCTTCACCTGAGCGGCTTATATGGGTCTGGGATCAGAACATGTCGAGGGCGACACGGGCGACCTCGGACATGTTGGCCTGGGTCCAGGGCGGATCCCAGGTAATCACCACGCCGACCTCGCCGACGCCTTCGACATTGGCAATGCGTTCGGCCACTTCCTTCGGCAGCGAACCCGCCACCGGACAGGCCGGGGCGGTCAAGGTCATGGTGACGTCGACGTTGCCGGTGTCGTGGATCTTCAGATCGTAGATCAAGCCGAGATCATAGATGTTCACCGGGATTTCGGGATCGTAGATCGTCTTGATCGCTTCGATCACGGTATCGTCTGTCGCGACGGTATGCTTCGACCGGTCGAGCGGCATGCCCGCACGAATGACGTCGCCTTCTTGCGGCGGTTCGCCATCGTCGGCGTGCATCGGATGCGGGGACATCATGTGATCTCTCTCCTCGACGCCATCGTTGGTGTCGTCGTTCATCTACTTCTCCGTCGTCGCGGTGTCGCCGCCGTCGAGGCAGGACACCAACGCATGCCACGGCAACGTGGCGCATTTCACACGGGTGGGAAACTGACGCACCCCGGATAACGCCGCGAGCTCGCCAATGGCGTTAGCGAGTTCCGGCACTTCACGCTGCGCGCCTTCGACGTCCGTCTTGCCTGTGCACAGCCCTTGCACGGCGGCAAACAGACGTTTGGCGGCCTGCACCGAGTGCCCCTTCAAGGCCGACGTCATCATGGACGCCGACGCGATGGAGATCGCACAGCCTTTGCCCTCGAACGCCAGGTCTTCGATAACGCCGGCGGGCGACACGCGCGCGGTGACGGCGACCTTGTCGCCGCACATCGGGTTGTTGCCCTTCGCCTGGTTGGTGAAGTTCTCGACCTGACGCAAGTTGCGCGGATGCTTACCGTGATCGAGGATGATTTCCTGATACAGGCTGCGCAGATCGTCCGGCTCCTTGGTTTGCGCATTAGCGCTCATACAAGCAGCTCCCGCGCCTTGATGAGCGCCGCAACCAACGCATCGATCTCGGCTTGCGTCGAATACATCGCGAAAGACGCCCGCGCGGTCGCGCTGACGCCAAGCGCTTCCATCAGCGGCTGCGCGCAGTGATGGCCGGCGCGGACGCAGACGCCCGAACGGTCGAGCACGGTCGCCAAATCATGCGGATGCGCGCCTTCGACGACGAACGACTGCACTGAGGCTTTGCCGGGCGCGGTACCGATGAGTCGTAGGCCTGGCACTTCCGGCAGGCGCTCCAGCGCATAGGCGATCAACGCGTGCTCATGCGCCGCGACCGCGACACGATCCTGCGTGTTGATGTAATCGATGGCCGCCCCTAGCCCGATCGCCTCGACGATCGGCGGCGTGCCCGCTTCGAACTTTGCCGGCAGCCCAGCCCAGGTGCAGCCCGCGAAGGCCACTGTCTCGATCATGTCGCCGCCGCCCTGGTAGGGCGGCATGGTGTCGAGGATGGCTTCCCGTCCCCACAGGACGCCGATACCGGTGGGTCCATAGAGCTTGTGGCCGGAGAAGACGTAGAAGTCGCAATCGAGCGCCTGGACGTCGACCTCGGCATGGACGATGCCTTGGCAGCCATCCACGAGAAGCTTCGCGCCGACGGCATGAGCGAGCTTGGCGATCTCCTTGATCGGCAGCACGGTGCCCAGCACATTCGAGACATGCGCGACGGCGACAAGCTTCGTGCGCGGGCCGATAACTTTCGCGAAGTCTTCGATCCGCACGCTGCCGTCCAGCTGGACTGTCACTTCGCGCAGCACGCAGCCGGTGGCTTTGCGCAGCAAGTCCCAAGGCACGAAGTTGGAGTGGTGCTCAAGCGTCGTCAGAACGATCTCGTCGCCTTCTTTGATGAAGGCGCGGCCATAGCTGGCGGCGACCAGATTGATCGCCTCGGTCGCGCCCTTTGTATAGACGATCTCGGTGATGCTTTTGGCGTTGATGAAGGCACGCACCTTCTCGCGCGCGGCTTCATAGTCAGACGTCGACTTCTCGCTGAGGTAATAGGCGCCGCGATGAACGTTGGCATAGTCCTCGCTATAGGCGCGCGTGATCGTCTCGATCACCTGACGCGGCTTCTGGGCCGAGGCGGCACTATCCAGATAGACCAGCGGCTTGTTGTGTACCTTGCGCGAGAGAATCGGGAAGTCGGCGCGAATGCGCTCAACGTCGAAGTTCAGCTTGGCTTGCGAAAGGGCTGCTACGTTCATAACGCCCCTCCCCGCTTGCGCAGCCAGGCCGTGACCTGCTGCTGAAGCGCGTCGCGTGCGGTTTCGTCGGACACCTGGGAGAGCGCATCGGCCACGAAGCCCTCGACCAGCAAGCCACGCGCGGTCGGTTCGTCGATGCCGCGCGCCGCGAGAAAGAACAGATGGTCCGGATCGATACTGCCCGTGGTCGCGCCATGGGCGCATTGCACGTCGTCGGCAGCGATCTCAAGTTCCGGCTTCACGTCGACTTCCGGGCCGGCGGTCAGGAACAGCGCCTTGTGAAGCTGGCGCGCGTCGGTCTTCTGCGCCGTCTGCAACACCTGCACGCGGCCCTGATATACGCCATGCGACTTACCGTCGAGCACGCCCTTGAAGAGCTGCTGCGAAGACGCACCTGGTGCGTGGTGCGTGATCACGGTCGTGAAGTCATGATGGCTTTCGCCACCGAGCGCATAAACGCCGCCGAGTTGTACACGCGCGGCCTCGCCGTTGAGACGCGCATGAATTTCCTGGCGCACGGTGCCGGAGGCGCGATGGCCGCCGAGGCCAAGATGGAAAGATTCGTATGTGCCGCGCGCGGCGACTGCAACGCCCGACGTGGCGATGTGGAAGGCGTCGCCGTCCTCAATGACCGCGACATAGCGCCGGACGGTCGCATCCTCCGCGACATCGACCTCGATGACGGTATTGGCGAAGAACGGCTGCCCCGGCAGGCCGATGTGCGTTTCAACCACTGTCAGGGAAGCCCCAGCCGCCGCCGTCACGACGATCCGCGGATGGAAGGCCAGCGGCTGACTACCGGAGGCCCCGATGGAAATCAGATGAACCGTGCGCGTCGTGGGACGCTTCGCGGCGATGGTCACGCCACCGGTCACATAGGCCGTATTCAACGCGACCAGCGGCAATTCGGCCAAAGCGATCTGTCCCGTCGCATCGTTCGGCGCGAAGGACGCGATCTCGATATCGGTCGCCGTATCGGACAGGTCGGCGCGATAAACGCCGTTCACCAGCACCACACGGGTCGCGCCCTCAATCCGCGGCACGTCGCTCGGCACGGTCGTTACGTCAACGTCGTCAGCAGCTGCGGCCGGGATGAACCCGACACGCGCAAGCGCCGTCAGCGGCGTGAACCGCCACTCTTCATGCTGCGGCCCCGGCAGACCACGTGCGATCTCGGCACGCGCAGCGCGCTGCAGCTCGGCCCAGCGCCCACCGGACGCAGTACCGGCCTTGGCGGCGTAAGCTTCACCGAAGGGATGCGCGCTGATCAAAGAAGCCGCCATCACGCCGCCTGATACTTCGCATAGCCTTCAGCTTCGAGCTGCTCGGCGAGTTCCTTGCCGCCGCTCGCTACAATCCGACCGCCGGTCATGACGTGGACATAGTCAGGCACGATATAGTTCAGCAAGCGCTGATAGTGCGTGATGACCAGAAAACCACGGTCAGGACCGCGCAGGCTGTTCACACCTTCG
The DNA here is from genome assembly GCA_947476695.1 of Rhodospirillaceae bacterium. Classification (GTDB taxonomy): domain Bacteria; phylum Pseudomonadota; class Alphaproteobacteria; order Rhodospirillales; family Rhodospirillaceae; genus SCTM01. The sequence continues at coordinate 181,385 of CANJRD010000002.1, read as the reverse complement.
GACACGACCTTGAGCGCATCGATATCGAGGCCGGAATCGGTCTCGTCCAGCACCGCAAGGCGCGGCTCCAGAAGGGTCATCTGTAACACCTCGGCGCGCTTCTTCTCGCCGCCGGAGAAACCGACGTTCAGGGGCCGGCGGATCATGTCGTCGGCGATGCCCAGCGCCTTGGTCTTGGCTTTCACCAGCTTCAGGAAGTCCACCGCATCGATATCGGGCTTGCCCTCGCCGCGACGCTTTGCGTTGATCGCCGTCTTGAGGAACGCCGAAGTGCTGACGCCCGGGATCTCGACCGGGTACTGGAACGCCAGGAACACGCCCGCGCGGGCGCGCGCATCGGCGGCCATCTCGAGCAGGTTCTGACCGTCGAGCAGCACTTCGCCCGAGGTGACGTCATAGCCGTCACGGCCCGCGATCACATTCGACAGCGTGCTCTTGCCGGTGCCGTTCGGGCCCATGATGGCGTGCACTTCGCCGGCATTGATGGTCAGTGAAATCCCCTTGAGGATTTCCTTGTCGCCGACCTTGGCGTGCAGGTTTTTGATCTCGAGAAGGCTCATGTTGCAGCGGGCTCCAGCCTGTTAATAACAGGGAAATAACAGGCGAAAATGTTCATCCGTAAAATGTCGATCGCGCGCATCAACCCACGCTTCCTTCGAGGCTGATGGCGACGAGTTTCTGTGCCTCGACGGCGAATTCCATCGGCAAAGTTTGCAAGACCTCCTTGCAAAAACCATTGACGATCAGCGACACAGCTTCTTCCTGCGTCATACCGCGCTGCAGGCAATAGAACAGCTGATCCTCGCTGATCTTCGAGGTTGTCGCCTCGTGCTCCGTCGTCGCGGTCGGACTGCGGCTTTCGATGTACGGTACGGTGTTCGCCGAGCATTTGTCGCCGATCAGCAAGCTGTCGCACTGCGTATAGTTACGCGCGCGGTCAGCCTTGCCCTGCACACGCACCAAGCCGCGATAGGTGTTGCTCGACTTGCCCGCCGAGATGCCTTTCGAGATGATCCGCGACTTCGTGTTCTTGCCGATGTGAATCATCTTCGTGCCGGTGTCGGCCTGCTGATGATTATTGGTGATCGCGACCGAGTAGAACTCGCCCGACGATCCATCGCCTTGCAGAATGCAGCTGGGGTATTTCCAGGTGATCGCGGAACCGGTCTCGACCTGTGTCCACATCACTTTGGAATTGCGGCCACGGCAGGCGGCGCGCTTGGTGACGAAGTTATAGATGCCGCCCTTGCCGTTCTCGTCGCCCGGGTACCAATTCTGCACGGTCGAATACTTGATCTCCGCATCATCCAACGCGATGAGTTCAACCACCGCCGCATGCAGCTGGTTCTCGTCGCGCTGCGGCGCGGTGCAGCCTTCGAGGTAGCTGACGTAGGAGCCCTCGTCGGCGATGATCAGCGTGCGCTCGAACTGGCCGGTGTTCTTCTCATTGATGCGGAAGTAGGTCGACAACTCCATCGGGCAGCGCAGGCCCTTCGGGATGTAGACGAACGAACCATCCGTGAACACCGCGCTGTTGAGCGTGGCGAAGAAGTTGTCGCTGTAAGGAACGACGGAGCCGAGGTACTTTTTCACCAGATCCGGATGCGTCTTCACCGCTTCCGAGATCGGGCTGAAAATGACGCCGAGTTCCTGCAGCTTCTTCTTGTAGGTGGTCGCCACCGAGACGCTGTCGAACACGGCATCGACGGCGACGCCCGCGAGCATCTGCTGCTCGAGCAACGGAATGCCGAGCTTCTTGTAAGTCTCGAGCAACTTTGGATCGACCTGATCGAGGCTCTCGTACTTCGCCTGCTGCTTCGGCGCGGCGTAGTAGTAGGAGTCCTGATAATCGATGCGCGGATAGTGCAGCTTCGCCCAGGTCGGTTCTTCGTCGGCCAGCGTCAGCCAATACCGGTACGCCTTCAGGCGCCACTCCAGCATCCAGGCCGGTTCATCCTTCTTCGCCGAGATGAAGCGGATGATGTCTTCGTTCAGCCCCTTGGGCGCGCGCTCCGTCTCGATGTCGGTGACGAAACCGTACTTATACTGCTCGACGTCTTTGACGGTCGCCGTGGTCTGTGTTGTCGCGGCCATATCAGCGCACCTCCGTCACAACGGCGGACGTCACGACAGCGGGCGTCACAACGGCAGGAGCGTCAAAAGTCTTTCGGCCGAACGTCGCAACCTCATCGACCATGTCGGCCAGCGTCACTTCCGACAGCGCACTGCGCACGGCGGTGTTCACGCGGTTCCACTTGCCCTGCACCGGGCAGAGTTTTTGGATATTGCATTCCTCGTCCGAAGTATCGGCGCAGGCCGTGAGCGCGATGGGACCTTCAACCGCCTGGATTACGTCCGCGACGCTGATGTCCTTGGCCGGACGGCAGAGGCTATAGCCGCCACCCGCGCCCCGGGTGGAGGCCACCAAGCCCGCGCGGTGGAGGCTTTTCATCAGCTTGGCGACCGTCGGCATCGGAATCCCGGTCCTTTCGGCGATACGCTGGCTCGAACGGACCGTGTCGGTGCGCGCGATATCAATCAGCACGACCGTGGCGTAATCCGTTAACTTATTGACTTTAAACATATATTTCGCCTCAGCTGGCGCACCCCGGCCAATCGGGACTAATTGGGTCCTGTTTACTGCTTCGTCATAGTGATCGGGCACTTAGGTTTCAAGGGGTTTTGCGCCCTATTACCGTCTGAAAGATCAAGGCCAAAGCCTGTGAGCCGGATCGTCCTCCTGACCCAACCCGAATGCGTCGAAGCCGCGACCTACCGCCTGGCGGCAGCGCAGGCGGAGATTGTCGTCGCCCTGACACGCGCCGACCTGGATGCCGCGATCGCGCGCGGCACATCCGACCTGCGTCTCATCTCGTTCGGTTCGCCGGTGATCGTCCCGCAGGAAATCCTGAGCGCTCTGCCGGGTCCCGCCTACAACGTCCATCCGGGACCACCGGAATATCCGGGCCTCTTCCCGTCCGTCTACGCTCTGTACGACGGCGCCAAAAGCTTTGCCGCCACACTCCACGAGATGGTTGCGGAGATCGACGCCGGTCCGATCGTTTCGGTCAATCGCTTCCCCATCCCGGAGGACTGCGACCGGGGCCGTCTCGACATGCTCACGTTCAACGAGATGCTGCGGATCGTTCAGCGCTTTGCCGCGCATCTGGTCGATCCCAGCACGGCTCTGCCCAGTTACGACGGACGCTGGAGTGGCCCACGCCGCACGCGCGCCGACTTCAATGCGATGTGCGCATTGCCCGAGGACGCCAGCCGGGAAGAATTCATCCGCCGCTTACGCGCGGTCGGTGAAGGTCCGAACCATGCGCTGACGATCACGCGGTTCGGGCGCAACTTCCACCTCGCCAGCGACGTGCGCCCGGTGACACGCGGCGGCCAACCGACCGACTAACGCGACAAACAGTCCACGATGCTCTTTGCCATCCCACGCATCAGCGCGGCGTAGGCATCCGGCCCGGCGTTCAGCTTGGTGCCTTCGGGATCGAGCTCGGCCGTCCGGGCTTTCGTACCGTCGACCAGCATGCGCGCCAATTTGGGCTCGAACTGCGGTTCGGTGAACAAGCAGCGCGCGCGACCGCTCTGCAGCGCTTCCTTCAAAATCTTCACGCGTGTCGCGCCAGGCTGACGATCCGGCGCGGGTTCAACGATGCCGATGATCGAGAGGCCATAGCGACCCTCGAAATAAAGATAAGCATCGTGGAACGCGATGAAGCCCCGCTCACGCACCGGCGCGAGGGTCTTGCGGATTTCACCGTCCAGCGCGTCCAGCTCCTGTGCCAAGACCTCCAAGTTCGCGCCGTATTTCGCAGTGTTGTCCGGATCCGCCTTCGCCAGCGTTTCGGCCATGGCAACAGCCAACGCCAGCGCGTTGTCGGGATCGAGCCACGCATGCAGATCATTTTCACCAAGCGCGGGACGTCGCGCGTCGGGCTCATCCTGCAGCGGCTCGCGCGCCGGACGCAGGATCAACGAAGGGATGGACATCAACTCGACGTTTTTCGCTTTGGCCGGAAGATTCGCCGCCGCTTTGAGCAGGAAAGTTTCCATCGAGGGCCCCATCCAGAACAGGATGTCGGCATTGGCCACCTTGGAGGCATCCGACGGTTTCATGCTGTAGGTGTGGGCCGAAACGCCGGGCGGAAGGATCAGTTCAGGCTCGCCAACCCCCTTCATCACGGCCGCCGCCAAGGAATGAAGCGGCAGGATCGAAACGGCCACGCGCGGCACGGCGGCCTCGGCGCGAGAGCCGAGTGTCAAGAGCGCGATTGTTAAAACCAACGTCCGCATGCCTTAGTCTCCAAATTCCAATAATGTTACGTTATAACGTCGCCAACCACCGCAGCCAGCTTAAGGTTTTGCCATGTCGCGCCGTCCGCGCTCGGCCTTCCCATCGCCCGACCACGATCATCGGGGTTGCAGCGCGTCCGCCATCGCGCGCGCTGAAACGCTCTGCGCGTCACGCAAGCTGCGGTTCACTGCCATTCGTCGCGCCGTGCTCAAGGCCGTATGGCAAAGCCATTCTCCCGTCGGAGCTTACGACATCCTTGCGAAGCTCAACGCCAAGGGCGCGGACCATGCACCGATGGCGGTGTATCGGGCGCTCGACTTCCTGTTGGAAAATGGCTTCATCCACCGGATCAGCAGTCAGAATGCCTTCATCGGTTGCCCGCATCCGGAAACCGAACATGACAGCCAATTATTGATCTGTCGCCGCTGCGGTACGGTGGCCGAGATCGACAGCGCGCCGGTGACCCGCGCGCTCAAGGCCGCCGCGCCCGGCTTCGCCATCGAGCAGCGCACGATCGAAATCAGCGGTGTTTGCCCGCATTGCCGGAGCGGCGCTCATGCATAATATCCCGCTGCTCACGCTGGCCGGTGTCACCATGACCCGCGACGGCCGCAACATCCTGGAGAACATCGACCTGACCGTCGGCGCCGGCGAGATTGTCACGCTGATCGGTCAGAACGGCGCCGGCAAATCGACGCTGGCAAAGGTGGCTTTGGGTTTGCTCCGGCCGGATCGCGGCACCGTCACGCCGAAGCCGGATTTGCGGATCGGCTATCAGCCGCAACGCCTGAACATCGACCGCAGCCTGCCGCTGTCGGTGAAGCGATTTCTCACGCTCACCCAGCGCGCGTCGGACAGCACCCTTCGCGATGTGCTTGATCAGGTCGGCATGGCCGACTTCTTCGATGACAGCGTCCACAACCTTTCCGGCGGCGAGCTTCAGCGCGTGATGCTGGCGCGCGCACTGCTGCGCCGCCCGGAACTTCTCGTCCTCGACGAACCGACGCAGAACGTCGACATGGCCGGCGCGGTCGAGCTCTACAAGCTCATCGTGCGCTTGCGCGACACGACCGGATGCGGCGTGCTGCTGGTCTCGCACGACCTGAACGTCGTGATGGCGCAGACCACGCGCGTGTACTGCCTGAACGGTCACGTGTGCTGTTCCGGCCGCCCGGCGGACGTCAGCCGCGATCCCGAGTTCCAGCGCCTGTTCGGGCCGGCCGCGGTCGAGATGCTCGCGATCTATCCGCACGCGCACGATCATGTGCACCGGCCGGGCGAACACCACCATCATCACGACCACGCCCAGCACGACGACGGTCATCACCATGCTTGAGCCGTTCCTGATCCATGCGTTGCTCGCAGGCTGCGCCGTGTCGCTGGTCGCCGGCCCCCTCGGCTGCGTGATCCTATGGCGGCGGATGGCCTATTTCGGCGATACGCTGTCGCACGGGGCGTTGATGGGCGTGGCGCTGGGCTTGCTGCTCGGCGTCGACGTCACCCTCGGCGTGATAGCGACCGGCGTCTCGACCGGGCTCGTCCTGTTCCTGCTGCAACGCCAGGAGCGCGTCGGCAGCGACGCCCTGCTGGGCATCCTCGCGCACGGAAGCCTGGCCGTCGGTTTGATCGCCATCAGTTTCCTCACCGGCGTCCGTGTGGATCTGATGGGGTATCTGTTCGGCGATATCCTCGCCGTGTCGACGACGGACCTGGCCTGGATCGCGGGCGGCGGCGTGGTCATCCTCGCCGCACTTGCGACAATCTGGCGACCGTTGATCGCCCTGACCGTGCACGAGGATACTGCCGTCGCCGAGGGCGTGGCGTCGTCCAGGACGCGGTTCATCTTCATCCTGCTGATCGCTTTGACCATCGCCTTGGCGATGAAGCTGATCGGCGTGCTGTTGATCACCGCGCTGCTGATCATCCCCGCGGCGACCGCCCGCAATTTCGCGCGCAGTCCGGAGACGATGGCCGTGGGCGCCATGCTGGTCGGCGTCGCCGCCGTGATCGCGGGCCTCGCGGCCTCCCTGAGGTGGGACACGCCCGCCGGTCCATCGGTCGTGGCCGCGGCGGTTGCATTCTTCGTGGCCAGTCTCGCCGCTGGCGCCCTGCGCGGTACGGCACGTATCTAACCAGCCTCGCGCGCCGCCGCCGCAGGCCATATGATACCGGGCCATGCCTGCGCCCGACACTCCCTCTCCATCAGAGCCCTTCCTCCTTGCGGTCGTCAGCCCGCATCCGGAGCTCGCCCAGTTCCTGCACGATGCCCAGTGGCTCGCGCGTGAACAGGGGCTGCGGCTGGCCGTCGCCATCGAGAACCGCGGCCGCATGCGACGCTGGATGCACGGCGAGGACCGTGAGGTCGCGCGCTTCGTCGGCCGCTGGGAGGTCGCCTCTTCGACGTGGCGAACGCCGGCCGAAGTCGCCGAGCTATTCGCGCGCAACGCGCAACGCCGACCGGTCAGCGTAGTCTTTGGCCCCATGCGGCAACTGCCCTGGCAGGCGGGCTTGCCGCCTCGCGAGGCCGCACGGATCGCACGCGCCGCCAACGCGGCGGGCGTGCCCATGCTGCACGAGCTGGAAGAAGACCTTCCGACCCGCGATCAGACCACGCACCTCGGCCTTCATTGGCGGCTCGACAGCGGCCGGCCCTGGTATCACGCCTATGCCTACACGACCGCGGCCGTCGCTGTTGCCGGCACGTTCGTATCGTGGCTCGCACCCAATCTGCCCGAGACGAGCCTCGCGATCGTCTTCCTGACGGCCGTCGTCTACAGCGCCTCGGTCTACGGGTTCGGGGCGGCCATGTTCGCCGCCGCGCTGAGCGTCGTCCTCAACGCGGTTATCTTCGCGCAAGGCCCCTCGGCCGGCCTGCCGTTGGGTTCGGCCGATGCGCTGCTGTTCGTGCTGTTCCTCGTGATTGGCGCGATCACCTCAAGCCTTGCCGGCGGCCTGCGACGCGCGGCCTTGAGCGCGCAACGTCAGGCCCGCGAGGCGCGCGCGCTGTTCCAGCTGACGCGCGAAATCGCCATCGCCGCGGATACAACCGAAACCTTCAGCGCCATCGTGCGCCAATGCGACGAGGTGTTTTCCTCGCGCTCGGTGTTGATGGCGCCGTTCCAATCGCCGGCCGAGATGGTGAATGCGCCCACCGCCCGCAGTCGCGCCGCCGCGCTGCAGGTCGCCTATCCACCGGACGCGCATCTCACGCAGGACGAACTGGAGGCCGCCCGCTGGACGTTCAGTCACAGCGCGCCGTCAGGTCGTTCGACGGCCGAGCGCAGCGATCTCGATGCGCATGTGGTGCCGCTTGAGACCATCGATGGCATGGTCGCCGTGCTTGTGCTGCAGGACATTTCCGCGCGCGTGATGGAAACCCCGGGCTTCCGGCGCATCGTCGCCTCGATGTGCCGCCTCGCGGCAATCGCGGTCGAGCGCGCCTTGCGCAAGCAGGAAGTCGAAGACGCGCGCGTGTTGTCGCAGACCGAGGGATTGCGCTCGGCGCTTCTGTCATCGATAAGCCATGACTTCGGGACGCCGCTTGCCTCCATCCTCGGCTCGGCCTCGAGCTTGTTGTCCTACGGCGGCACCTACGCGCCCGAAGTCACGCGCGAGCTTCTGACGACGATCCTGGAAGAAGCCGAACGGCTCGGACGTTTCGTGAAGAACCTCATGCAGATGACGCGGCTGGAAGCCGGCGCGCTGGTGCCGCGCCTGGGGTGGGTGGACGTCGGCGACCTGATCGCCACGTCGCTGGACGCCGCACTGCGCCGCATGCAGAACCATCGAACGGCGATCGAAGTGGCCGAACACCTGCCCTTCGTGCACATCGATTTCGTGCTGATGGAAACGGTGCTGGTCAACGTGCTCGACAATGCCGCGAAGTACGCGCCGCCCCAGACCACCATTCGTATCGACGCGAGCCAGGTCGGCGACGAGATCATGATCGACGTGACCGATCAGGGCCGCGGCATTTCGGTGGAAGACCTGGGCGCCGTGTTCGACAAGTTCTATCGCACCAAACAGCGCGACCGTACCGTGCCGGGCACGGGGTTGGGGCTCGCCATCTGCAAAGGCATCGTCGAGGCGCACGGCGGCAGCATCGAAGCCTTGAGCCCCGGCCTGGGGCGCGGTACCACCATTCGCATCCGCCTGCCGGTGAAAACGCCGGACAGTGCCGAGATGGCGGAGGCTTGAGGGGCCCATGACGTCGTCACGCGAACCCGCAGCGAAGACCGCCGCCGTCCCCAGCGCGATATCTGGGCCTAAAGTGCTGATCGTCGATGACGAACCGCAGATTCGCCGCTTCCTGCGCGCCAGCCTGCAATCGCACGACTACGCCGTGATCGAAGCCGAGAACGGCAAAGAAGCCGTGCGCGCCTGCACGGTGCAGCGCCCCGATCTTGTCGTGCTCGACCTAGGCTTGCCGGACATGGACGGCCTCGACGTCATCGCGCTGCTGCGCGAGTGGTCCACCGTTCCGATCATCGTGCTGTCGATCCGCTCCGACGATGCGGACAAGATCGACGCCCTCGATCGCGGCGCCAACGACTACGTCACCAAGCCGTTCAGCATGGGCGAACTGTTGGCCCGCATGCGCGTCGCCCTGCGCCAGGGTAGCCGCGAAGCCGAGAACGACCCGGTCATCAAGGCCGGCGAGATCGCAATCGATTTCGCCAAGCGGCTCGTCACCGTGAACGGCGCCCCGGTGAAGCTCTCGCGCAAGGAGTACGACCTCTTGCGCATCCTCGCCTCGCCCCCCGGCAAGGTGGTCACGCACCAGCAGCTTCTTCAGGAAGTCTGGGGTCAGGCCTATATCGAGGAGACGCAGTACTTGCGCGTCTACATCGGCCAACTGCGCCAGAAGCTGGAGCGCGATCCCGCCACGCCCAAGCATCTGCTGACCGAACCGGGCGTCGGCTATCGTTTCGCCGTCACCGGATAGCTCTCACCGCAACCGTCGCGAACGTCCCTCGGGGAGCTCGCGATTAAAAAAAGACCCCGCAGCTTTGCGGGCTGCGGGGAGAGTCGCCACCAGTCGGCAGTTGGGGGGATGGGAGACGCCGAACCGGTGGGAAACGCGAAACGCGAAATTTAAGCGGCGGCAGCGACGTCCATGGCCAGAGCCGTCTTCAGGTGGGCACGGCCGCGGCAGAGCCGCGACTTAAGCGTGCCGACGGGCTCCTGCATGGCGTCAGCCATGTCCTGCTGCGAAGTCTCATAAATCCCGAGCACGATAATCGCCTGAGATTCACTGGGCGCCAGATTATTCAGCGCCTGCATCGTCTCGTTCAGGAACACGCGGTCGATCTGACACGGGGCCTGCACGTGGAAGCTGTCGTTCGACGAAGCGACATAGCGCGCATCCAAAGCCGCGCGGCGCTTCTGGCTGACGAACAGATTGCGCATGACGGTGAACAACCAGGACTTGAGGCTGGAGCCGTCGTTGAACAACGCTTTCTTGCGCAGCGCGCGTTCGACGCAATCCTGAACGAGATCGTAAGCGTCGTCCTCGTTTCGCGTCAGCACACGCGCGAAGCGCGTGAGATCCGGCAGCAGCTTTTCAAGGTCGTTGTGAAAGGCACCCATCGCTTTTATCTCTCCTCGGTCCCATCCGGCTTCTGCCGGGCTTCCAGCGGTTGAGCGATTCTGAGATCACTTCAATCGCGGCTGATTGCGTGGGACGAGCGTGAGGCAGGTGCGCGTAAAGGGACGATGCGAATTTGCCGCGCCCCGCATAAAGGCAGCATCAGGGGGGCAAACGAGGCGGTCTGGTCGAGGCGCGCCGTAAGGCACGCTTCGCCTGCACGATAGAGCGCCATCTTATCCTTTATTTTCGCTGATTAGTTACGTGTCACGGTCGCGGCGAGCGACACGAACGCCATGGGTTATGCGCGTGTTAGACGCATAAAAATTCCATAAAAATTATGTTTCGGGTCTGCTCGCGTAAGATGGCGCCCGTTCGAACTCTTGCTCGCCAGCGCTTCTATTTGGGCGAAATCGTGCCCCAGGACCCGTATAACGCCCCGCCCCGACGTATGTTGCAACGACTCCGGCGGACTTAACAAAGTTCTTCACAGCGTGACGGATTTAGCGCGCCCGATGTAGAGAAACGGCGGAAAATGGCGGGCTGCTGCGTCAGCTTTCCTTACGTCGAGCAGAAGCGGCCCTTCGTTGAAACAACGTGATTATTGAGTCTCGTGCGCGCGTCGGCCGGTTGAACGCTTTACGGTTGCACGAAAGCCCTCGCGCAAAAACCGCAGAGAGCCGCAGATTTCGCGAGTGGCACGGAGATTGCTCTACACCTTCTGCACGAGCAACTCCCGAAGGAATCCGACGATGAAATCGCTTCTCGCAGGTTGTGCGCTGATCCTCGCCACTCTCGGATCGCAGGCGCAGGCCGCTACGATCACCTACTCCACCAGCATCACGAACGCCCAGCCTGATTGGGCCTCGACGTTGTCGGTCGCAAAGTTCGATCCGACGCTCGGCACGCTGACCGGAATCCAATTTAATCTGATGGGCTCGGTGACCGGCACGATCTATGTCGAGAACACCGACGCAGCTCCCGCCAACATCTCTGAAACCTTGTCGGCGACGCTGACGCTGACGCGGCCTGACTCGTCCAGCATCATCGTCACCTATCCGAGTGCGATGCTGACGGACAGCTTCAACGCGTTCGACGGCACGGTGGACTTCGCCGGCACCTCCGGCGCGATCCACGGCCCCATCACCACAAGCGCAAGCGCGAGCTACACCGCGCTGGCCACTGACTTCGCCCTGTTTACCGGCATGGGCAATATCGTGCTGCCGGTCACCGCGATTGGCACGTCGTTCGTCAGCGGGCCGGGCAACCTTGCCTCCGGCTTCTCGACGTCGGCCAGCGCGTTCCTCGATGTGATCTACACGTACGACAACGTGCCGGAACCGACGAGCCTGCTGCTCCTGGGGGGCGGATTGCTCGCCGCCGGCTGGCGCCGTCGCAAGGCCGCATAACCTTCCGAATTGCTGAAAAAAAGGTCGAGTCCCGACCCTTAATGGGCGAGTCGCCTTGAGGTCTTGTTAACGATTGTAAACGACCCTCCCCTTGCGCGGTTAACCTTTGACTGCGCGACGTTGCGCCGGAGGGCAGAATGCAACCGGAAAAGAGCCAATACCTGAAGATGGGCCGTCAAACGTTAGCGGCCACGTTATTGGTAGTTACTGCGACGTTGACGATTGCGGGTCCGGTACGCGCGGAGAGCCTCTGCTCTCCCCGCGGCCGGATCGACGCTCTCGTCACGACTGGGACCGTCCCCGACGCCAGTTCGCGCCCGCGCCCTTATGCGACGACCCCGGGTGGAAACGACGCCACCTGGCTGGCCGGCGATGGTCATCCCGCGACGCCGCCTCCCCGACGGCGCCCTCCCCCCTTGACCATCGCCGGCTATTTTTTCGCGGATTTCGGCGGGATTTGAGGACATGACCATGACCCTCGGGCGCCGCCGATCGCTGTACCGCGTACGCAACACCGTGCTGGACTGGGTGAAGCTGGCCGCGGCAGCGATGCTGATCTGCTTCTGTGCGGCCCGCCTGCTGCACTATCTCTAGGCTGCCGGCCTGCCCGGAACGCATGGCAGGTGGTTGCTGTCCTGTGGCTTTCGCATGATTGATTCACTGGCTCCCCCCCCGCCGGCAGGCGTAGGGTCCGGCGCTTTTCAGAAACAGCGCCAAAGACCTCTATGGACAGCGCCGACAGCGCGACCCCCGGTACCCTCGCCGAGCGAATTCCGCATCGACCCCGCGCGAAAGAGAGACCCGCATGGCACCTGATCATCGGTGCCATCGGCGTCGTCTATGGCGATGTCGGAACGAGCCCGCTCTACACGTTGCGCGAGGCCTTCGGTGAAACCGGCAAACTGGCCGTCTCGCCGGAGAACATCTTCGGCGTCCTGTCGCTGATCTTCTGGTCGATCCTGATCGTCGTCACGGGAAAGTACGTCACCCTGATCCTGCGCGCGGACAACCGCGGCGAAGGCGGCGTGATGGCGCTCAGTGCGCTGGTGATGGAATGCTTCGCGCCGGAATCCCGCCGACGCGCCGTATTCCTGGTCCTCGGCCTTATCGGTGCGGCGTTGTTTTACGGCGACAGCATCATCACCCCCGCGATTTCCGTCTTGAGCGCGATCGAGGGGCTTCAGGTCGCAACCCCGGCCTTCGATCCTTACATCCTGCCGATATCCGTCGCGGTGCTGGTATTCCTGTTCGCGATCCAGGGTATCGGTACGGCACGCGTCGGCGCCTGGTTCGGCCCGATCATGGTAATCTGGTTCATCACGCTCGGCCTGCTGGGGCTCTACGGCATCGCGCAACATCCGGGCGTTCTGGCCGCAGTCGATCCGCGCGCAGCGATTGCCTTCTGTCGCGCCCATGGCGGCTTCGGCATCCTGGCGCCCTTGGGCGCTGTGGTGCTCGCGCTGACCGGCGCTGAAGCAATCTATGCCGACATGGGGCACTTCGGCCGCTCGCCGATCCGCCAGGCGTGGTTCGGGCTCGTGATGCCCGCCCTGCTGCTGAACTACTTCGGCCAAGGCGCAATGATGCTCAGCAATCCGGAAACGGCCAAGGCGCCGTTCTTCCTGCTGGCGCCGGGCTGGGCTTTGTATCCGCTAGTCGCCGTCGCCACGCTGGCGACGATCATCGCCTCGCAGGCCGTCATCTCCGCCGCATTCTCACTCACGCATCAAGCGCTGTTGCTCGGCTTCCTGCCGCGCCTGCCGTTCCGCCACACATCCGAGACTGAGCACGGTCAGATTTACATCCCGCATGTGAACTGGATTCTCGCGGTGGCCGTGGTGGGCGTCGTGCTTGGGTTTAAAAACTCCGGCAGTCTCGCCAGCGCCTACGGCATCGCGGTGACTGGCACCATGCTGGTCGCCACCATTCTGCTGGCGACGGTCGCACGACGCCGTTGGGGATGGTCCCCCGCGTTGCTGGTGCCCGTCATCGGCGTGCTGCTGGTGATCGACCTGGCCTTCTTCACGGCCTGCCTGACGAAGCTCCATGAGGGCGGCTGGTTCCCGCTTGTCGTCGCCTTCTGCGTGTTCGTGGTGTTCCAGTCCTGGCGCGAAGGCCGCGCCCAGCTGAACCAGACGCGCGAGGACGCGAGCCTGTCGCTGCATTCGTTTCTCGCGCGCCTCTCGGCAAACCGTGCGCCGCGCGTGTCCGGCACGGCCGTGTTCATGGTCTCGTCCCCGGAAGGGGTGCCGTCGGCGCTTCTGCACAATCTGAAGCATAACAAGGTGCTTCACGAACGGGTTGTGCTGATGACCGTGATCATCGAAGGCGCGCCTTGGGCATCCGAACGCAACCGCATCGAGGTGACGCCGCACCCCCATGCGTTTTATCGCGTAGTCGCGCGCTATGGATTCATGGAATCCCCGGACGTGCCCGCCGTGTTGGCCGCCTGCCGCAGCCACGGACTGTCGTTCGATCCCATGGACACCTCGTTCTTCCTCGGACGCGACAACCTTGTCCCGGCCGAAAAATGCAAGATGCCGCGGTGGCGCGAACGCATCTTCCTCTGGCTGTGGCGCAATGCCTCGAGTGCCACGGAATTCTTCCGCCTGCCACCGAACCGCGTGGTGGAAATGGGTAGCCAGACGGAAATCTGAGTCTCGATCGGGGTTCGCGAGGCCTTATACTGGCGCGAACCCAGGAGGCCCTCGCATGTTGCCGAACACACCGCTTCATCGCGTCCCTCGCGATGAGATGTCGCCGTCGCTTCAGGCCGCGCACGACGCATCCATGAAGATGCACAACGACGCGACCTTCGTCGAAGTGCTGGCGAATACGCCCGAGATGCTGGAGTGGTACCGCAAGGACTTCTACGAGCGTGTGTTCTATTCCGGCCGGCTGCCGCGACGGATGGTCGAACTGGTCCGCTTGCGCCTCGCCAACGTGCATGGTTGCGCGCTGTGCAATCGCACCGACCGCGCGGCGGCTGCGCAGGCCGGGATCACCGAGGCCGAGATGGACGCATTGGCGGATCACGCCAACGGCCCGTTCAGCCCGTCGGAGAAAGCGGCCCTCGCGCTGGCCGATGTCATGGTCCTGACCAATCTGAAAGGCGCGGTCACGCACGAGTTGCACGCGAAGCTGAAGGACCATCTGACCGACGCGCAGATGGTCGAACTCGGTATGATCATGGCCGTGCTGTGCGGCATGGCGAAGTTCATCTTCGCCTACGATCTGGTGGAGAAAGAGGATTACTGCCCGTTCGTTCCGGCGAATCAGGCGGCCGAGTAGCTAGCTCAACGCCGGCTGCACGTCCTTCGGCCGCAAAGTATGCAGCGGTCCGATACGGTGCAGCTGCGGCCAGACCAGCGCGACGACCGCAACCACGAGAATGGTCCCGACCCCACCGGCGACGACCGAGATGACGGGTCCGAATAGCGCCGCGGTCATGCCGCTCTCGAACATCCCGAACTCGTTCGAGAACCCGATGAACACGAAGTTGATGGCCGAGACGCGGCCGCGCAGATGATCCGGCGTGATCACTTGCTCAAGCGTGGTGCGCACCACCACACTCACGGCATCGCAGACTCCGCTGGCGTAAAGACAGATCATCGAGAGCGCGAAGTTGGTCGACAGGCCAAAGCCAATTGTGGCCAGACCGAAGCCCAGCACCGCGCACATCATCACCCAGCCCGGGCGCTGCCACGGCGGCAGACGCGTGACGATCAGCGTCATCGTCACCGCGCCGGCAGACGGCGCGGCCCGCAGCCATCCGAGCCCTTCGGGACCAACGTGCAGGATGTCCTTGGCGTAGATCGGCAACAGCGCGACCGCGCCGCCCAGCAGTACCGCGAAAAGGTCGAGCGTGATCGCCGCCAGGAAGATCGGGTTCTGCCGGATGAAGCCGAAGCCGGCGAATATCTGCGCCGGCGTGCGGCGGCTTTCCGGGTCGGACGGCGGTGGCGGCACGGCACGGATGAACGACAACAAGCCAATCACCGCCACCTGACTCAGCGCGCTGACGATGAAGGCCCACTTGGCCCCGCCACCGAACGCGACGATGAAACCGCCCAGGGCGGGCGCCGAGATGGCCGCGATCTGGCTGATCGATGAGATCCAGGCATTCGCATTCACGAACTGCGCCGGCTTGAGCAGCTGCGGCATGATCGTGCCCATCGAAGGCTGGATGAAGGCGCGCGACACGCCCACGAGCCCGAGCATCGCGAAGATCGCCCCCACGGGACCATCGACCCAGGCAATCGCGGCCAGGCCCAGCGACGCACAGGCCAAGACGGCA
Organism: Rhodospirillaceae bacterium; assembly: GCA_947476695.1. Taxonomy (GTDB): domain Bacteria; phylum Pseudomonadota; class Alphaproteobacteria; order Rhodospirillales; family Rhodospirillaceae; genus SCTM01. The sequence goes on along the minus strand of CANJRD010000002.1, from coordinate 165,783 downwards.
TGGGCGATCATCGCGACGTTGCGGCGCGGGAAGCGGTCGATGACGTTGCCGGTGACGACCATCAGCAGGAACACCGGGGTCAGCTCGACCGCGCCGACGAAGCCCAGAGCCCAGGCGCTGCCCGTCAGTTCATACAGGTGCCAGCCGACGGCGACGGAGGTGATGTTCTGGCCGGAGATGGACATAAAACGCGCGACCGCAAACGCCCTCACAAAGGAGAGCCGCAGCGCTGCAAACGCATCTACAGGGGAGGTCATGCCGTCGAACTAAGGAATTGCCCGCGCATCCTGCAAGATCGCGGCCCGGCTGACTAGAGGTGTCGCTATTCCGCGGCCGCCGGACGCTCTTCAGGTTGCGCCCTCTCCTGACTCTTGTCCTCGATGGCCTTGGCCGGAGGCGGGAGACGCTTCGGTTCCACCGCGGGGAATGCGAGTTCAATGCGGAGGCCGGGGTTATTGTCGGAGAGCGTCAGATCGAGTCCGTGCGATTTCGCCACGGCGGCGACAAGGCTCAACCCCAGCCCACTGCCAGGCGAGGTGCGGCTCTGTTCCATGCGGAACAGCCGCTCGAGCACTTTGCCTTTGAACTCGTCGGGAATGCCCGGGCCCGTATCCGCCACAACGAACATCGGTCGATTGTTGCGCATCTGTACGCTGAGACTGACGCTTCCCGTATCGGTGTACTTGATCGCGTTGTCGACGAGGTTCGCCAAAGCCTGCGCGATCAGATTACGGTCGCCGCGCGCCTGAACGCCGGGCTGGATGTCGGTAACGAATGTGAGTTCTTTCTCTTCCGCCAGCGCCCCGTAAAGATCGGCGACATCCTCGGCAATAGTTCCAAGATCGAGATCGACGAAGCTTTTCTGCGACCCCGCTTCGGCCCTTGCGATACGCAGCAAGGCGCTGAACGTCGCGAGCAGACTGTCGGCATCGGCGATCGCGCCTTCGATCGCGTCGCTGGTGACCGGATCGTGAGTCTGGCGGGCCGCGCTTTCCAGCCGGCTCTTGAGGCGGGTCAGCGGGGTGCGCAGGTCATGGGCAACGTTGTCGGACACCTGCTGCATGCCCCGCATCAAGCGTTCGATCTGATCGAGCATGGCATTGATGTTCAGGGACAACTGGCCCAGCTCATCGCTCGTGCGCGTCACCTTCACGCGTTGCGATAGTTCGCCGGACATGATGCGACGGCAGGTGCGCGTAATGGATTCGATACGGCGCATCAACGTGCGGCTGAAGATGAAGCCGCCGATGATTCCGAGCGCGGCGGTGAACGCGAGGCCGATATTCAACGAGCGCAGCAACTGTTCGCGGAAGTGCGTGGAACTACGAACGTCGCGGCCCACCAACAGCTTGATGTCGCCCGGTACGGTAAACTGCAACGCGCGCACGCTGCCAAGTTCTTCCGGCGTATTCGGATCGCGGATCGGGAAATTCACCCAGATGTCCTCGATCCGGACGTTGCCCGGCCATTGGCCAAGGTTTCCCGCGAGCACGTTGCCGATGGAATCTTGCAGGATATAGATGCCGTCCGTGCGCGAGGCCGGATCGACACGGCGGTTCACCGCCATGATCAACCCGGGGATGCCCGCGCGCGCGTAGGAATCCTGGAAGCCAGAGACGTCGGCCTGGATCGCCGCCTCGACCTGTTCGTCGGCGAACCGCGCCGTCGTCCAGAAGACGAAATAGAACAGGCCGCCGACGGAAACGCAGAAGATGGTCGTGTAGACGAGGACCATCCGGAACGTGATCGAGGTGAAAACCTGGATCAGCCGTGAGAATGAGTTCCGGGTCGCCGCCACCGCTTAGGCCGCAGGATCGAGCTTGTAGCCGGCGCCGCGCACGGTTTGCAGGATCGCCGTGTCGAAGGGCTTGTCGATCTTCTGGCGGAGACGGCTGATGTGCACATCGATCACGTTGGTCTGTGGATCGAAATGATATTCCCACACGTTCTCGAGCAGCATGGTGCGGGTCACGACCTGGCCGGCGTGGCGCATCAAGTATTCCAGCAGGCGGAACTCGCGCGGGTGCAGGTACACGCGCTTGCCCTGACGGGTGACTTTCCGCGCGAGCAGATCCATCTCGAGATCGCCGACTTTAAGGTTGGTATTCTCCTGGCCGGGGCCGGCACGGCGCAGCAGCGCCTCGAGGCGCGCGAGTAGTTCGGAGAACGCGAAGGGTTTCACGAGATAGTCGTCGCCACCGGCCCTGAGGCCGGAGACGCGATCGTCGACATCGCCGAGCGCGCTCAGGAACAGCACCGGCGTTGCGATGCTGGCTTTGCGCACCGCTTCGACGATGGACAGTCCATCCGGTCCCGGCAGCATGCGGTCAACGATCATCGCGTCGTAACGTTCGCCAAGAGCGAGCGACATGCCCTCCCGCCCGTCAGGCGCGTGATCGACGCTGTAACCGCTTTCGCGAAGGCCTTTGGTCAGATAGTCGGCGGCGTCCCGATCATCTTCGATAACAAGAATACGCATCGGGTCGATCAAGTCCCTCTTCTCGCGAGCCGCTTGCGGCTCGGCACCCAGAACATGGCGCGGTGTGCTGTCGTGCGCACCCTGCGTCGCGGGAATTATACTCATAGGGCAACCGTCCTTCGCCAGCATTGTGACCGAGCCGCGGACGGCTCCCGAGGTCGGCAGTGTAGGCAGGGCCAATTACACCCAGATAACGAAGGGCTTACATCATTGTCAGACTGACCCCGGAACCTGCTCGCCGAACGCTTCCGCGCGTTTTAGTTTGCGACGCCGCCATAATTTGGCCGTGGAATTTGTGTAGGGATACCATCTAGTTACAGAATTCCGAGGAGAGGACATGAGCGTCTCCGGCTTTACGAAAAAGCTATCGGCCCGTTGTGGCCTTGCCGCCCTGGCCATCGCCACGGTGGTGGGCATGACGGCAGCCACGCCGAGCCCTGCCGCCGCGCGCACAAACGTGTCGATTGGCATCGGGGTCGGGGTTGGGCCGTCTTACTCCTATTACGGTCGTCCCTGGCATCGTCACTGGGGCCCACGTCCCTATTGGTACGGCGCGGGGTGGTACCGCCCGTACAGCTACTATGGCCCCGGCATCGACTTTTACGGCGCGTTCCCGGTGACCTACGTCCGTTCGTGGCCGGAACCGGCGCGCGTCTACCATCGTGACGCCTATAGCGCGGCCCTGGCTGGGCCCATTGGCGAGGCGTACTCCTGGGACGACGGCTACGACCGGGGCGCCGTGACGGCGATGCGCGACGGTCAGCAAGGCGACCGGTACTGCCGCGAAATCCGTCAGGAATTGTCGATCCGCGGCCGGCATGAGGAAGGCGTCAGCGCCGTCTGCCGCGATTACGACGGCACCTGGCGCACCGTTCCGAATAACCCGTAAGCGGATTTAGACGAGCATGATTGGGCGGTTGCGGTGACGCAGCCGCCCATTTCGTTTCTGACTAGCCGATCCGACGCACCAGCGCGGCCAGCCCCATCCCGCCGCCGATGCCTATGGTCGCGAGGCCCTGATCACCGCCGTCGCGGCGCACCATCTCAGTGAACAGCCGCGTCATCAACACCGCGCCCGAAGCGCCGTAGGGATGGCCCAGCGCAATCGCGCCGCCGCCGACATTCACCTGATCCTCCATCGCGCCGAACTTGTCGAGACAGGCGATCACCTGCGCGGCGAAGGCCTCGTTGAACTCGATGAGATCGATGTCCGCGATGGAAAGCTTCGCCCGCTTGAAAAGCTTCTCGGTCGCCGGCACCGGCCCGATCCCGAGCACGTTCGGATGTACGCCCGCGACGGAGGAATCGACCAGGCAGAGTCCGTCGCGCAGGCCCAGGGCCTTGAAGCGCGCGTAGGACATGATTGCGACCACGGCGGCGCCATCGTTGATCGGACAGGCATTGCCGGCCGTCACCGTGCCGTCGGGCGCAAATACCGGCTCAAGTTTAGCGAGCGCTTCGAGCGAGGTATCCGCGCGCGGACATTCGTCCTGCGTCGTCGCGCCGTCGGCCCCCATCACCTCCACGAGCTCGGCGTCAAACCGCCCGCTGTTCTGGGACGCCACGGCTTTGCGATGACTGCGCAGCGCGAAGGAATCCTGGCGCGCGCGCGTGATCTTGAATTCGCGGGCGACGTTCTCCGCCGCCTCACCCATTTCCGGATCGCCGACAAAGTCCGGTGAGAAGCGCGCGCGGGTATAGGGCTTCGGCGGCGCGCGGTCGGCGGCGGCCGTATAGCGCAGCGGTGCGGTCGAACAGCTTTCGACGCCACCCGCGAGATAAACCTCGCCCGCGCCGGCCTCGATCAGGCGCGCGGCGTGGATGATCGCTTCCAGACCGGACCCGCACTGGCGGTCGACGGTTTGACCCGGCACGCTAATTGGGAAACCGGCGGCCAGGGCCGACAGACGCCCGACATTACCGCCGGGGCCGGCGGCGTTACCGAGGATCACGTCGTCGATCTCCGCCGCATCGAGCTTTGCGTCGGCGACAATCGCCCGCAACACAGGCGCGGCGAGTTCCTCGACTTGCAAACGGCGCAGCATGCCGCGCACTTTGCCGATGGGCGTGCGCCGGGCGGCGACGATGATGGCGCTGCGGGGGGTGGGAGCGTTCACGATAGCGTTTCCAGTGACGGCAGCATCTCAGTGAGTTTCGCGCGCGCGATCTTGCCGCTGGTCGTGCGCGGCATGTCGGCGATGCGGAACCACCGGCGTGGCAACTTGGCACGCGCCAAGGTGCGTTCGCAGGCCGCCATCAAATCAGCTTGCGTGCAAGTACCCTCGACCACGGCGCCGACAACCTGACCCCAGCGCGCATCGGCAATGCCGATTACCGCAACAGCCGTCACACCGGGAACACCCGCCAGCACGCTTTCGATCTCCTGCGGATAGATATTGAGGCCGCCGCTGATCAGCATCTCATTCTCGCGGCCGGCAAGATACAGGAAGCCCGCGGCATCGAGATGCCCGCGATCCCCGACCGTGGCCCAGCCATCGATCTGGCGAAACCCGGAATCGTCCGTCGGCCCGACGTAGCCGTCACTGATCATCGGGCTTTGCACCCAGACGGTTCCCACCTCACCGACCGCCGCGTTTGCGCCGTCATCGCGACGAACGGCCAGCTTCACACTATCGAAGGCGCGACCGACGGAGTCCGGTGGCGGCTGGTCGTCAGGATGCGCCACGGAAATGAAACTGAGTTCGGATGCGCCGTAGTACTCGAACACCCGCGCGGCCGGAAACGTCGTCGCGATGATCTTCCGCAGACCGGCGGACAACTTCGCCCCGGCGCAAACAATCGCGAATGGCGTATCGACGGGCGTAATGGCCGCCGCGCAGAGCAGATCGAGCATCGATGGCACGCAGGCGATACTCCGCACGCGACCGTCGCGAAGGATGTCGACGCAAGCCGCCGCATCGAAATGCGGTTGAAGATAGATCGTGCCGCCCGCCTCCAGCGTTTCAATCGCCGCATAGAGCGTCAGGCTGTGACACAGCGGACCCGGCGCCAGCTCACCGCTGCCGGCGAGATCACCGAACTCCCGCCCCGCCGCCGCGAAGGTGGCTTGCCAGGAGGCCTGCGTACGGACGAAGGCTTTCGGCGTGCCGGTCGTGCCCGAGGTGAAACCCATCAAGAACTGCGCATTCGCAGATGGCTGTTGAACCGCGTTCTCAATTCCCGGGATATCGGTGGCATCAGCAATGAGAAGATCGGGCGCATGCGCGTCCAATATCTGGTTGCGTGTTTCCGCTGGCCACGCGGGATCGAGGACCATGACCGTCGCGCCGGCACGGATGCCCGCGAGCACGACCGTGAGCAGTTCCGGGTCGTTGCGCAGGATAACCGCGACACGCCGCCGGCCGGACAAGCGCGACGCCAAGCGTTCGACCTCATGCGCCAATTCCGCATAGGTCAGCGCGCGGCCGCCACAGACGACCGCCGTGGTGTTGGGGGCCCGTTTCGCCGCCCCGATCAGGCCGTCGGTCATGATCACGGCTGTATCGCCGGATAGCCGCGACGCACCAACCCCGCGACAACACCAGCGAGGATCGCCTTGGCGATGTCGCCCGGCAGGAATGCCGCGGAGCCGAGTGCGGCTTGGCTCAGCGAGAGATGCGCGACCGCCGCCATCCACGGAATGCCGACGAGGTACATCGCGCCGATGCCGCCGACGATGGCGCAGATCGCCCCGCGCCAGGCGGTGTAGCGCGCCCAGATCCTATGCGCGAGAAAGCCGGTGACGCAGGCCGCGAGCGGCCAGGCGATGAAGAACCCGGCGCCGGGACCGGCAAACGCGCCAAGCCCGCCGCGCCCACCCGCAAGCAATGGGAACCCCAGCGCGACCAGCGCGAGGAATACGAACAGCGCCATGGCGCCGCCGCGCGCGCCAAGCAGCAGCCCCGCCAGCATGACGCCCAGCGTCTGCGCGGAGATCTGCACGGGAATCAAAGGCACCGGGATGGGCGGCAAGAGCCCGAGCACGGCGACGACACCGGCAAAGGCCGGCACCCGCACCAGGCGCTTGAGATCGTCGGCACCGGTCATCGCGGCGACCATCCGCGTGCGGCTAGCGCCTCAGACACGGCGTCCGCCTCGCGTAACGTCCGGATCATGATTGGGACCGCGGCGGCGAACGGTTGACGTTCCAGCCCGCGCGCGCGTTGCGCCTCGCGGACTTCGCCAGCGATACGGGCAATGGCCGGCATGAAGCGGATCGCAAGAACGATCAGAAAGCTCGCCTGCTCTGGGCTGGCGCCGATCAACTTCAACGGTGCCAGGACGCGCTCAAGCACGCCGAGCATGTCGGCGACTTTGGTCGTCATTGAAACGACTGTTGCGGCCAGCACCAAGATCGCGAGCTTGGTCACGATCAGCGCCGCAAATGTCGGTGACGTCAGGAAAGCCTGCGCGATGAAGATGATGGCGGCGAGCAAGACGAGACCGCGCAAGGCGGCGACGGCATCTCCGACCGACAGCCTCGCCAGCACCCATCCAAAACCGACAATTGCGCCGCCGAGGACCGCTGCCGGCCAGCCGCCCGTGCTGATCCAGATTGCGAGCACCGCGAGGCTCAGAAGCTTCGTCCCCGCCGGCATCCGATGCAGGGCACTGTCGCCCGGACGGTATACCGCGCGCATCATGGCGAGAGGTCCACGTAGGCGGCGATCGCCTGTGCCGGCGCCGCGTCGGCCACGAGCCGGCCGCGTTCCATAACGAGAACGCGGTCAAAACCTTCGAGGAGTTCAGTGTGGTGCGTCACCACGACAACCTGCTGCGGCAGGGTCGTGAGGATTTCCGAGAACATCCGCGCATTGCGGCGGTCCAGCATCGCCGTCGGTTCGTCGCAGACAAGCACGGAAGGCTCGAGCACGAGAACGCCGGCCAGGGCCACCAGCTGCTTCTCGCCACCGGCCAGTTCCGCGCAGGCGCGTTCCTTCAGATGCGTAATCCCGAGGCGCGCGAGCACGGTGTCGATCTGCGCCGCCCGCGCAGCCGCCGCGACGTCATGCGCTTTCAAGCCGAAATCGAGATCCTCCGCGACGGTCGGCATCACAAGCTGGTTGTCGGGGTTCTGAAAGATGAACCCGACACGGCGGCGGATCGCGTTCCCCGCGCTTTGCGTGTCCAGCCCGAGAACGGTTACCCGACCCTGCGTCGGCAGCACCAAGCCGTTCAGCAACCGCGCGAAAGTACTCTTGCCGGAGCCGTTGTCACCGATCACGCCGATGCGGCGCTCGACCAGGCGCGCGGAGGCGTTCTCCAGCGCGGTCGTCGCGCCAAAGCGAACCGTGACGTCTTCCAGCACGATCGCGGATTGATCCATCACCCAAATCCCGCCGCATTAAGTCCCGGCGCATACCTTGCTTTTGGCCGCACGCGCGGCTACGAAGCGGACCAGATGTGGTCCAACCCACCGGCGCTGTCAACGCGAGGCTGAGCGCATGCTGTATGCCCTTGTATCCCCGGCCAAGCGCCTGGATTTCGCGCCCTTGAAAGGTTTCAAGGCGACGCAGCCGGCGCTGCTCAAACACACCAAGATTTTGGCGGCGCGCGCGAAAAAGCTGACCAAGCCGCAGATCAAGAACCTGATGGATATCAGCCCGGCACTGACGCAGCTGAACTACGACCGCTTTCAGGCTTTCGACGACACGAACCGTACCGACGCCAAGCCCGCCATCTTCACCTTTGCCGGCGACGTCTACATGGGCTTCCAGGCCAAGACCCTTTCCAAAGAAGACATCGAATACGCGCAGGACCACGTCGCGATCCTGTCGGGGCTGTATGGACTGTTGCGCCCGCTGGATGCGATCCAAGCGTATCGGCTGGAGATGGGATCGGCTCTCGATAACGAGCGCGGCAAAGACCTCTACGCCTTCTGGCAAGAGGCGGTCACCACGCAGCTAAATGCCAACATCGCCAAGCTGAAGGACCCGACCGTGGTCAACCTTGCCTCCGAAGAATATTGGAGCGCGGTCGATCCGAAGAAAGTGAAGGCGCCGATCGTCCAGGCCGTCTTCAAGGAGTTGAAGGGCAACACGGCCAGCATCGTGCCGTTCTTCGCCAAGAAGGCGCGCGGCATGATGGCACGGGCGATTGTCGAGAACCGCTGGGAAACGCCCCAGGACATGAAAGCCTTCGACGTCACTGGTTACGCCTTCGACGCGAACGCCTCGGACGAAACGTCTCTGGTGTTCGTGCGCAAGAGCAAGTGACGCCTTAGCGCGGCATCTCTTTCGCAGAGAGCGGCGCGATTTTCGCGTCCACGGTGATCTTCCCGGCCCGCTCGAATGTGAATTCCATCGGCACCGTGCCGCCGGGCGCGAGCGCACCGGGCAGTCGCATCAGCATGATGTGATAGCTGCCAGGCTTGAGCTCAACCGCGCCCTTTGGCGGGATCGTCAGAGCCTCGACGGGCTCCATCGACATCATGCCTTCCTTCTCGCTGGATTCATGCACCGAGGCATCGCCAGCCGCAGGCGTCGATACCGACAACAAGCGGTCGGCGACGGGGCCTGCGTTCTCGATGCGCGCATAGCCGGCACTGACTTTTATCCCCGTGGGCGCGCCGCGCACCCAGGCATCCTTGACCGCAATGTCTGCGGCACGCGCATCGACTGCGACCAGCGCAAGGATCCCGACCGCCAGGAGTTTTGTGCGAAACATACCGTTAGTCCTTCCACGCATGCATAGCCTCTTCCACTTCGGGAAACAGTTCGTTCGCCTCCAGGTCGGAGCGGAAGACGCGAACGTAAGCGCCTTTGGGCGAAATCAGCGAGAAGCCGCTGCTGTGATTCATCATGTAGCTGCCGTTAGGCATCGGCTGCTTCTGAAAAAAAGTGCCGTAACGCCGTGTCGCGCCGCCGATCTGTTCGATGCTGCCCGTCAGACCGACGATAGCTCCGCCGAAGTTCGACACGTAGTCGCGCAAGACCTGCGGCGTGTCGCGCTCCGGATCGACGGTGATAAAGACCGGCTGCATTGCTTCTCCACGCGCGCGCAACGTGTCGGCCACTTCGCCCATCACCTGAAGTGAGGTCGGGCAAATATCGGGGCAGAAGGTGTATCCGAAGTACAGCAACACCCATTTCCCGCCGAACGTCGCGAGGGTGACGTCCTTGCCATCGACATCCGACAGCGTGAAATCGCGGCGATCCGGCTTGCCCGCCGACGGCGCACGCTCCGCAAGCTCATGCCATAGCCCAGCAAGGGGAAATGCAATCCCCACGGCGCAGGCCACAGCTAGCCAAAGGCGGTTCGACGGCTTCACGGCATCCTCACGATGGGGCGCAGGATACGACCTGCGCCCCGGTTCGCGCGATCAGTAAGTATACTTCAAGCCAGCCACCACCGTACGCTGTGGAAATGGGTGGAACAGGAAATAAGACCGGTCATTGAGGTTATTCACACCGATCTCCGCGGCGATATGCTGGCTGATCTGGTAACGGAACCGCGCATCCATAACGAAGTACGCACCAAAGCCCTGATAGGTATTGGCGTAGTAGTCGCTATTGTCGATGGTCCCGAAGCTACGATCGCTATAGCGCCCCGCAAGCGTGAAAGACCAGGTGTCGGTCGGCGCATAGGTCGCGACCAACGCACCGCGCAGCCGTGGCAGTTGCGGTATGCTCTTACCGATAGCGGCAGCGAAGACGGCGTTCTCGTCGATCCGGGATTTGACGTAAGTCACCCACCCCGACAGTTCCAGCCCCGGGATCAGCACGTCGCGCTGGCGGGCGACCAACTCGATACCGGTCGCATGGGTCCGATCCACGTTCTGCACGTAGTTCGCCAGCACGGTCGATCCTGCCGGCAACGGCGCACTTTGCGACAGCAGAGTGTTACGGATGCGCTCGTCGAACACGGAAACACGCAGGTTGCCCGCGCTCCAGCGCCGCTCGACTGAAAGTTCACTCGAGATCGCGCGTTCGGGCTGGAGGTTGGGATTTGGCACCGAGAGCGTCGCGCCGGTAGCAACGGCCTGGTAGAGTTCAGTCACGGTCGGAAAGCGGTAAGCGACACCGACAGACCCTTTCAGGGTCCAATCCATGTTCGGCTCATAGGCGAGGACGAGTTTAGGCGAGAACGCCTCGCGCGACAGTGCTGGTTGCGCGACGTTCAGCGCTGGCGACGCTGAGAAGTTCACGCCCTCGTACGCACGCCAGCGCTCATAGCGCCCACCGATGGTCGCCTTCATGTCGGGCAGGACGGTCCAGGCATCCTGGATCCACAACGCATCGGTCCTTGTTCGACCGGAGTTTGACGACTGCAAGGCTCCCTCACCGCTCGTCATCCAATCGGCCAATGCATAGCGAGGACTTTTCAGCGAGAAGCGATCCTGATGCGCGCCGAAAGTCAGCACGTGCGCGCCGCCGGACGGGCGCAGCACGCCCTTCGCATCGAAGGTGTACCAGCCCGTTCCGTCAAGATTGACGCTCGCGCCTGCGCCGCCGGTAAAGCCGGCCGGCAAAGCGACCGTCGGCAGGCGTTGATGGCTATCGAGGTAGTTGAATAACGAACCGACAACCTCGAAATCGAACACGCCATCGGTATGTGAACCGACGGACAGACCTTGCGCCAGCTGTGTTTCAGTCAACCGATAGACGCCGTTGGAGAACGCAGAGGCAGCGACCGTATAGGCCCGGCCGCCGATATTCAGGGCTCCCGCATACGCCGGTTGTCCTGCGGCATCGCGCAGGTAGCTATGCACCGTCGAGTCATCGCGATTGTGAAAGAGGCCGAAGGTGTAGGCCGCCACGATGGTTGGCGTGAGATCGAGACTGATACGACCGGACGCATTGTCCTGCACCTGGTGCTCGATGCCGGTCGCGCCCAGCACGACGATGGGCGCCCCCGTTCGATTGGCATCCGTGAATGCGCCGGAGACTGGCGTGCCCGTCGCACTGGTTGTCGCCGGGACGACGGCGGTGGCATAGGTCAACGGCTGCCCGCGATTGTCGAGATGGTTGTAACTCAGCCGGAACGACAGCTTCCCGAATGCATCCCCGACGTTGGCCGAAAAACGTGTGGTGCCGTAGTTGCGGTCTTCGCCGTACTTGGCAAAGGACTGAAGCGCACCTTGCACTTCCGCGCCGGCCTCGAATTTCGTCGGCATCCGCGTCGTGAATGCGATGACCGAGCCGATGGAATTGCCGGCGTAGGCTGCTGAGAACGGTCCATACAGCACGTCGACACGCTCTATGGCGTCGGGCGATACCAAGCCCCACTTCGGCGAAGCGCTGGTGTTGTTGTTGCCGATCAGCGACGAGATCAGCACACCATCGACGTAGATCAGGCTGCGCGCGGAGGCGCCGACGCCCGATGTGCGCGTGGTGATGGGCGATTGCGTATCGCCGGGATGCCGTTGACGGATCAAGACGTTCGGGAGGTACTTGACCGTATCCTCCGGCGTCATCACGTTCATGGTCTTATCGATCTGATCCGCCGTGACGCTCTCCGTCGTGTTCGGCAGGATGTTGAGCTCGGAAATCGACTTCGCCGTGACGACGATTTCCTCGTCGGCGGGCAGCACCGCATCGTCGGCTTGCGCGCCAAACGGTAGAACGGTCGAAAGCATAAGGGTCGCTGCCCGGGCACGCCACGCGGCCAGGCAACGTCCGGCATGGACGTTACGCATGAAAAGAATCCCAATTCGATTGATATGAAGACGCCAGCGCTGGCCCCGCATCAACAGATGCGTGGACGCAACGACGACGCGCGATTTCAGATCAAACGAGCGGGAGGTGCGCGCGAGGCGTAAGCGGGATGAAGCGTCGCCCGGCGCAGGCCTGTGGGCGGCGCAAGAGCGAATGGCGTGGCAATCGCCGGCGGGACGATGACCACCGGCAGCGACGGCAATGTGAAGGCCGCCATACCGGCGACGGCGCCGCACGTATCGCAATCCGCATGGCCCTTGTGGGTGTGGCCACCGGCATCCGGCACGTTATGCGCGCCATCCATATGCCCCGCCATGATGCGGCCATCGGGCATGACGTGGAATGCTCCGCCTGCGGTGGAGGCATCCTCATGGAGCGCGGCAAAAACGTTGGCGGAAAGCTGCTGCTCCTCGAACCCGTTGGCGAGCAGCGCAACGACGGCGAGACAGAGAGCCAAGTACAGACGGCGAAGACGATCGCGCATCGGGGTTCCGCGGGAATCAGGTGGCGGACCATATTCCGGGATGAGGACCAGCACAAGAAGCCGCGTGGGTCATAATTCGATCCGCACGTACCGGCTGAAGTGCAGCCCGCGCGGATTATCGTCCCAGCCCTTCACGTAAGGCTTTACCAGTTGCTTGTTCACGAGATGGGTCACCGGCGTCAGCGGCGCGTCCGCCAGCGCAATCGTCTCGGCCTGCTCCAGCAGGGTGGCGCGCGCTGCGAGATCGACCGTCGCATAAGCCCGATGCATCAACTCATCGAACGCCGGATTGCGGTACTTCGCGTGATTGTCGCCGATGTCGTCCGATTCCAGGAGGTATAGAAACGTCGACGGATCGGTGTATTCCGCCAGCCACTGATAGCGCGCGGCGTCATAGTCGCCGTTGCGCAGGCTTGCGTTGATGACGTTGAAATCGCTGTTGAGCAATTGAACGAATACACCCAGCGGCTTCCACATCGCCGCCGCCGCAACGGCGATACGTTTCTGAACCTCGTTGGTGTTGTAGCGGAACGAGAAGCGCAGCGGGTTCTCCGCGCCATAGCCCGCCTGCGCGAGCAACGCGGCGGCCTTCTCCAACCGCTGCGGCATCGACAAGCCGGCCCAAGGCGCCGGTGGCGGTACATATCCGACGCGCGCGCCGCGCGGGATGAGGCTGTCGGCGGGCACTTCGCCCCCGCGCTCAACCTTGGTGGCGATCAACTCGCGATCTAGCGCCAACGCGAGCGCGGTTCGCACACGCGCATCGTTGAACGGCGGACGTCGCGTATTGAACACGAAATATTCGAGGCCGAGGATCGGCACCACGCGCAGGTCCTGCGGCATGGTCGCCTTGATGGTCGTGAGCAACGACGGCGGGAAACCCACGGCCATATCGAGTTCGCCCGCGCGGTAGCGCGCAAACGATCCGGCCAGATCTTCCGTCGTTTCGTGCGCGACTTCGTCGAGGAAGACATTGGCCGCATCGTAGAACTTCGCATTCCGCGCCAGCACAACACGCGCCTGCGGAATCCAGTTCTTCAGAATGAATGGCCCGTTGACGACGATGTTCTCCGGCCGCGTCCATTGCACGCCGTGCTTTTCCACAGCCCAGCGCGGCACCGGTGGGCAACGGTGCACGATCAGTTCCAGGAAGTAGGGCGTGGGATTGGTGAGATCGACCTCGAACGTCCCCGCGTCGACCGCACGCACGCCCAGCATGGCGACCGGCGCCTTGCCGCTGTTCACCTCGCGCGCCTGCGCGATCATGTAGAGCATCGGCGCCCCGCGCGCGGCGGTCTTGGGATCGAGCATGCGCCGGAAGCTGTAGACGAAGTCGTCCGCCGTCACCGCATGACCATCCGACCACTGCATGCCGCGACGGATATGGAACGTGATGCGCTTGCCGTCCGGCGCGACGGTCCAGCTTTCCGCCGCGCCGGGGATGACCTGCGCCTTGGAGTCCACGGTCGTCAGCCCGAGGAACATGTCGGAGATGATGTTGCCGGCGTAGCCGGTGGTCGTCAGGTGCGGATCGAGCGAGTCCGGCTCACCGATGTTGCCGCGCCGGAAAATCCTGGTCTCGGCGGCGCGCGGCGCGCCCGCGCCCAGCGTCAGCGCGGCAAGCGTTCCCAATGCGGATCGACGCGAGCGTGTCATGCGCGGCAACCTTACGATGATTATCGCGAAGGCCGGATTGCAAAACACAGTTCGCCCGCGTCAAGATCATGCATGACGGACTCCATCGATCCCCTGCATCAGAACCTCGGCGTGCTGCGGAAGCGCTGCGCGCATATCCGGCGCGCCATCAAGGAGGTCGGCTTGCCCGATCCCCGGAACTGGGAACCGGGCTTCGCGACGTTGATCAAGATCATCGTCGACCAGCAAGTCTCGGTCGCGGCGGGGGCCTCGATCTGGGCCAAGCTGGTGAAAGCCTGCAAGGGCCGCGTCACGGCGAAACGCCTTATCGCCCTCACCGACCCCGAATTGCGCGCCTGCGGCCTCAGCGGCCAGAAGGCGCGCTATGCCCGCGGCGCGGCCGAAGCGGTGGTGGCCGGGCAACTGGACTTCAAGCGCCTGCATAGCGCCACGGATGACGAGGTCCGCGCGATGCTGACCGCCCTGAAGGGAATCGGGCCCTGGTCGGCGGATATTTATCTGCTGTTCGCCGTGGGCCGCCCGGACGTCTGGCCGGTCGCGTATCTGGCCCTCCAGCACGGGGTTCGGATGCTCCACGGGCACCCGGACCGGCCTACCCTTAAGGAAATGGAGGAGATCGCCGAAATCTGGCGACCCTATCGGTCCCGGGGCGGCGATCCTGCTGTGGCGCTACTACGGGGCCCAAACGGCCAAGAAAAAGGCGGTCTGAGCGGGTCTCGGGCACCCCGGGTGGCGCTTAAAGCCCCACAGAACGGGCCGGAAATGGCCCATTGCCTTTCGTCCCTGCCGCCCTATTCTCGCCGCCAAATCCCATCATCCAGGAACCTTTCCCGTGAGCGACACAAGCACCAACGGCGGCACGCAAGCCCCCCAAGACGAGCAACTGCCCCCGCTGTTCTATGAACGGCCGGCTCCGCTGTCGCCGGACGTCCACAAGGGCATGAAGATCCGCCCCGAGGCGGATTTCACCTTCGCCCAGAAGACCAACGCGATCCCGGTCACGGTGCCCGAATTCGTGATCGCCGCGCGCCACTTCCCGATCATCTTCGTCGGCGACGAGCTGGTGCCCACGGTCGCCGTCGGCCTGCGCCCGGAAGACAATCTGTTCGTCAACGTGAAGGGCGAATGGGACCAGGGCGTCTACATTCCGGCCTACATCCGCCGCCACCCGTTCATCCTGCTCGGCGCCCCGGGCGACGAACGCCTGCGCCTGGGCATCGAAGAGACCGCCAGGTCCACAAAGGCCAACGGCCGCAAGCTGTTCGAGGGCGACACCGAGACGGAGACGGTCAAGCAGGCCCTGGCCATGTGCGAGCAGTTCCATGGCGCCTTCCTGTTCACCGCCGATTTCTCGAAGGCCCTGGCCGACACCAAGCTGACCGAATCGCGCAATCTGGAAATCTCCGGTCCGAACGGCGAAGTGCAGAACATCGGCACCTTCGTTGCGGTCAACGAAGAGAAGTTCAAGGAACTGCCGGACGAGACCTTCCTCGAGTGGCGCAAGAAGGGCTGGCTGCACGCGATCTATTTCCACCTGCAGTCCCTGAATAACTGGGAGTTCCTGCTGGCGCGCGCCTCGAACCGGATGGCCGTCGCCTCGCAGATCGCCTAACCGGCGAGGAACGACGCTATGCTTCCCCCGTCCAGCCGCTTAAACTCGCGGTTGGGCGGCTAAGGGGCGCGGGACTGGTCCTGCCATGGCGGCGATAACCCACTTCGAGGTTTATGAGGCCACTGGCGATCAGTGGATGATGGTCGCGCGCTTCGTCGGAGGCGAACGCGACCTGGCCCTCAATCTCGCGCGGGAGATAGAGGACAAGAAGCGCCTCGCCGCGACCGTCATCGAAGAAAACGAGGATATGGCCTCGGCCGAACTGGACGCGCGGCAGATTTATCGCTCCGCGGCGACCGCACCCAACATGCGCGCGCCGGCGAATGTCGACCTCACCAGCCGTTTCGTCATGGTGGCGCTCAACGCCATCATCGTCGGCGTACTCGTGACCGCGCTCGGCGCCGTCGGGCTGTCGCGCGCCTCAAGCCAGGCGGGTTTGACCAATCTTCTGTTGATCGCGATTTTCGCCGGGTCGACGATCCTCGGCGGACTCATGATGTTCCGCATGTACGTCCCGGTCGGCGTGATCCTTTGGAAATCGAAAGATCCGGAATCGCGCAAGCGCACGATCGCAGCACTTCAAGCTGGGCAGACGAGTTACGCCCCGCCCGCGCCCGGCGCGGACTCCTATTCCAAGCCGGCGCCAATCCCGGCGCGTCCGGCGCCGAGGTATCGCGAGGAATTCGAAGCCAACATCGACGCGCCGCCGTCATTGCTGGCCGATACGCCGGCACCCGCGGAACTCGATGCGAGCCCTGCCCCGACAGCTGAAACGGCGGCCGTCGCCCCACCGCCACCGCCGCCCGATACCGCCGCAGCGCCGGCGGCCCAACCACCGACAGAATCACCACCGCCGCCTCCGCCTGTAGCCGCCGACACGCCGGCGGCGATCGTCCAGCGCCTGCGACCGATCCTCACGAAATTTGCCGAGACTTGCGTTGCGGCCCTCACGCAGGCGCGGCCAGACCTCTCCGCGTCCGAACACCTTGGGGTCCGCCTGTATTTCCTGGGCGGCGCATTGGAAGCCGGCGAACGCAGCGGCCTGAACATCGCCGCCGCACGCGAACTGGGCAGCAGCATGATCTCGCGCACCGGCGCGACGTCCGAGGAAATCGCCAACTTCATGACCGAAGCC
The DNA here is from genome assembly GCA_947476695.1 of Rhodospirillaceae bacterium. Lineage (GTDB taxonomy): Bacteria > Pseudomonadota > Alphaproteobacteria > Rhodospirillales > Rhodospirillaceae > SCTM01. The sequence goes on along the minus strand of CANJRD010000002.1, from coordinate 148,761 downwards.
GAAGTGGCCGGCGAACGTCCCCGCTATCGGCGCATGATGGACGACGGCAAGAATGCAATCGCATGCCTTGCTTGGGTTCGTGACAGCCGCAAGGACCCCACCGGGGATCGTCGACGTGCTGAAGCAATGGAACGATCAACGCGGCAGCGACGCGCAGCAGTTCACGTTCCTGCTGACGGACATGGTGGGTTCGACCGCGATGACCAGCGAGCTTGGGAACGCCGGCGCGCAACGCGTTGTGCGCGCCCACAACATCCTGGTTCGCGCGGCCGCCAAGGCGTTCCGGGGTCGCGAGGTCAAACACACCGGCGACGGCATCCTTCTCATCTTCCCGGATGCGACATTCGGTACCCGCGCCGCCATCGACATCCAACAGGAAGCCGCGAACTTCGCCGCTGAAAATCCGGGCGCACCGCTTGCGATGCGCATCGCCGTTCATACCGGTGAAGCGGTTTATGAAGACAGCGAGTACTACGGACCCGCCGTCACGACCGTGAACGGGTTGTGTTCCGCTTTGGAAACGGGGGCGATCGGCGTCACAGCCGCCGTCCGCCAGAAGATGCCCACCAGCCTGAAGTTCGAGGACCTCGGCTCCGTCTCACTGAAAGGTATCGCGCAGTCCGTGCACATCATGAAGCTGCTGTGGGAACCCAAGCGCATCGGCAAGAAACCGGCCTTGGAATATCGCCAGATCGGCACCGCCCCGCCCGGCGGCGCGGCGCGATAGGGTCAGTCCACCGACTTCGCGATCCGGAAGCCGTTGATGTCCTGGCGTAAGGTGGCCGGGGCGCCGCCGCGATAACTCAAGCGCGACATCCAGGCATCGTTGTCCCATGACCCGCCGCGCAACACGCGGCTTTGGCACGCCACCTCATCCCGCGCCTCGCCGGTCGCCGGCGCGCTTGAGAAATCGCGATACCAGCAATCGGCCGTCCACTGCCAGACGTTGCCGACAACGTCGTGCAGACCGAAGGCATTGGCCGGGAACGAGGCCACCGGCGCCGGCCCCACGCCTTCCCATGCACTGCCGCATCCGGCGCAGTTGGCGTGATTGCGGCCCACGGCATTTCCCCACGGGTAATCGGTGGTCATGCCGGCACGGGCCGCATATTCCCATTCCGCCTCGCTGGGAAGCCGGTAGTCCTCGCCGCTGCGCGCCCGCAGCCATGCGGTGTAGTCTTGCGCGTCGTGCCAGCTGACGCCCGTCATCGGCAGGCGCATGTCCCCATCGGCCGCGATCAACCCGTCGCGACATTCACCGGACGCGGCGCAAAGCGCGAATTCCGCACGCGTCACGGGCGCGCGTCCGATCTTGAACGCCGAGACCGACACGCGATGCACAGGCTGTTCCGCATGATTGCCGCCGCCGACCGTGTCACCCATGCTGAAAACGCGGGCGGGGATCAGCACCAAACCCTGATCGACTGCGCTCGCGAAACGACGGCGTTCAGCCACGGTCGCTTCCCAAGCCGGCGCGGCACCTTTCGCATCGACCACCGCAAGCATCGCCGCGCCATTCACCCCGAAGCGTTCGCGCGCCAGGCGTTCCGCCTCGCGCAAGTCCGCCAAACGCGCGCTCATGATCGCTTCGACGCCCGACAGCACGCCGACAACTTCGCGGAACCGGCGGCTCTCCATGGCGTCGCTTGAAACGTTGAGAACGTTGTAGGCATTCAACAGCTCAGGATTGTTGAAGACCTGGGGCATGGCGAACGCATTGATCGTCTCGAGCATGTCGCGCGTGGCGCGCGCATCCGCCAGGCTGAGATCTTGCGGCGCGATGCCGACGGCCTCGCGCATATCCACGGCCAGGCGGGCTTCGCGTAAACGCGTGCGCAGCGTCCGCTCAGCAACCTCCAGACGCGTCTTGAGCGCCGTGGTGCGTTGATGCAGCGCAGTCGCTTGTTGCTGCGCCGCCAGAGCATCGTCGTGCGGAACGATCTCACGACTCTGCGATAGAAGGTCGGGTTTTACAGCGATCACGGTAGCGGTTGCCGTCGCAAGCGCCAGCAGAACGCCCGCGCCTATAAGCACAGCTCGGCGTGCCAGCCAGACGCGGCCGCTGAACATCGCCTTACGCATCTGATCCAGAGTCGCAAAACGTGTGTCCGGCTCGGAGGAGAGGCCACGGCGTACCGCCGCCGCCATTGCCGCCGGCAAATCGGGGCGCTTATGCGCCAGGTCCGTCGCATCGGCGGCGGGCGGCTCTCCGGTCGCGAGGAAGTAGGCCAGCGCGGCGACGCCGAACTGGTCGGCGCGCTCGTCCACCGCCTCGGGATTCACAACGACATTGCGGGCGCGGCGCACTTGCTCCGGCGTACGGAACCGCCGTTGTTCAGCCATCGCGCGACTCTTTCCACGCGGGATGGTTGGGATGACGTCCTCCAACCCGAAATCGGTCAGCTTGATCGTACCGTCACTCGCGACCAGCACATTCTCCAGCTTAAGATTGAGATGCGGCATGCGTTCCGCCGCGTAACTCAACGCACTGCAGATCGGCGCGATGAGGCGCTCAATGCCGGACGGAGTCAGTTTGCCGCCAAGACGCGTGGCGTGCTGGCGCAACGTTTCGCCCTCGACCAGTTCGGTGACGATGAAGGTCGTCCCGCCAGCGCGGCCGAGCGAATAAATCGACGCGATTCCGTCGTGTGCGAAAGCAAGCTGCCGCCGCAGGATCGCAGCCAGGCGATCCATCGTGCCAGGGACCAGCAGCATCTCGGGCAGAAGCACTTTGACCGCGACGTCCCGTCCCCAGGTGAGGTCAAGCGCGCGGAAGACCGCGCCGCGTTCACCGTTTCCAAGGCGATTCTTGATGACGTAGCGATCGCCCAGAAGCGTGCCGGACTTCAGCGCGATCCAGGCCCCGCCAGGCAATCCCGCCGCCGGATCGCGCGGATCGAGCATCGCCAGGGCGCGAATGTCTTCGAGGTCGGTCAGAGCGCGTTCAAGCAAACGCCGTTGATCGGGACTGACGGCCGCGCGCAAACGAAGTTCGAGCTGACGGCGGCGCGCATCGACGCGCGACTGCACGTCGTCGGGCGTTGCGTCGTCGGACAATCCCAGGAAGGCAAACGCCTGATCGCGGTCCATGCTTTCCATGGCGCCTGAATTGAAACCTTCGTCGGCCACTTTCTTGGCCGCACTAGACGATAGCATAGGGTCATCGCCGCCACCCCGGCCAGCGATATAATCTCGTCAACTTATTGATATATTAAAGTTTTACCCGAAATCCGACCGTTGCGGCGCGCGGAGTGCCGACCGTCACGAGGCCATCGGCGGAGCGGCCGGCTTCGATGGTACGGTCGAAGAGGTTGTCGCCGCGTGCGTACACCGCCACCCGTTCGGAAACCGCCTGCTCAAGATAAAGATCGACCGTCGCATAGCCGGACAGGCGTCGCGTGTTCTGGTCGTCGTCGAACTGACCGCTGGCGAGAAGACCTTCGGCCCGCCACGTCGCCCCGTTCCAGGGCTGCCATGAAACACTGAAGGTCGCCTGATGGCGTGCGACCTGCGCGAGGTCAAGCCCTTCCAGGGCTGGCTGCGACGCGCTGCGCGAGATTGTCGGTGCCGTGTAGAGATACCGGGCCGTGAGACTGATGTTGTCGCGGGCGCGCCACGTGAGTTCGGTTTCGATGCCTTCGCTATGCACGCGGTCGATATTGCGACGCTGGCGCAAGACGCCGCCCGCCGGCACAACAACATTCAGCACCGGGTCGAGCCCCGGCGCCGACCGCACGGTCACATTGCCGACCGCATCGCGCAGACGGGCGGCAAATACCGTCACATCGAGCGCAATTTCCGTGGTCACCGCCCATCGCGCGCCGGCTTCGATGCCGTAAAGCCGTTCCGGCCGCAGCGTCGGATTGGCTTCGGTGATGTCGTTGCCCACCCGGAACGGCCGATACAATTCGTTCAGCGTGGGGATGCGGAAGCCGGTATAGCCGGTCGCGCGCAACGACCATGCGCTGGAGACATCGACCCGACCGCCGAGGCGGAAGTTGCTGACCGTTCCCTGCCGCACCGCATAACGGTCATCGCGCGCGACGGAGCCATCCGCGATCACGACCTCGCGGCGATGGCCTTCGTCCTGGCGCCAATGATCCACCCGCGCCGCGCCTGTGATCGTCACATCCGCGCGGGGTGTCCAATTCGCTTCGGCAAATCCACCGGCGACAACCTGCTCGCCGCCCGCGTCGCGTACCCGCGTGAAGGCCGGGGCGACGAAGGTGAACTTCTCTTGTGTCGACCCACGGGCCTGACGCACGTCAACCCCAACATCGACAGCAAATTCAGGCGTAACCGGCACACGCAAAATTCCGTTGCCGCCGACGGCGGTCTCCGGAACCGCAAATTGCTCCAGCGAGGGCGTCGCTGTTGTACGCGTCGCGTTGACACTGGAGAACATCGCCGGCTGATTGCCGTCGCGCAGGTAAGCGTGCATTTCCCAACCGATTTGATCGGCCGCGCCTTGATGCACCAAACCGACAGAGCCGTCGGTGTTGCGCACGCGCGATTTCGCAATCGCGATGCCGTTGACGTAGTTATCGAGCGAATAGCCGCCGCGCACCGTAATTTCAGTCTCGTCGTCGAGCGGCATGACGATCATCGCCTGCGCGAGACCGCCGCGATCCTCGGTGCGGATATCGATGGGGCCTCGCTGATCCGCACGGATCAGGTAGGGACCTGGGCCGTCATGGCCTGCAACAGTCGCAAGCAAGCGGCCCTTGCCGAGTGGTGCATAAACGCTGCCAGTGCCGCTGACCGTACCGAAACTATCGACGCTGCCGTCGGCGGTCGCGCCCAGACCTGTCGGAATGCTGCTTGCGAGGCGGATCGTGCCCGCGAGCGCCGCGTTGCCCCAGGGCCCCGCCCCGCCGCCGCGTGTCAGACTGACGCTGTCGAGCGTGGCCGGCGGCAAACGGCTCCAGTCGATCCAACCGCCGAACGGATCGTTCTGCGGCACGCCGTCGAGAAGCACGAGCGTGCGGCCTGCCCCGCTCGGGCCGAGACCGCGCAACGTCACGCCTTGCGTGGTGGGATGCGAGGCGCGGCTCGATTGGCGGCGAAACAACGTAAAGCCCGGCACATTGCGCAGGGCGTCGTCGAGCCGACCGCCACCGGCTTGCATGAGTTCAGCGCGGTCGATCACCGTCGTGGCCAGCACTTGCTCACTTGCGGCTGGCGCAAGACGGCGCGCGGTGACGATGATTTCGCTGATTCCAGCGGAAGCATCGGCCGCGAGCGCAGACACGGCCCAGCTCCCACCCAGAGTTATGGCCGGCAGAAGCCAGAAATACCGGTAGGGCCAAGCCTTACCTGGTCCCGCAGCCTTTTTTACGGGGAAGCCCTCACAACCGGAGGCTGCCCTACCAGACTGGTATTCCCCAAAGGCGGGCGCGATAATGCCTGCGAGAGCGGAGGTAAGCTGTTGAGAGCTTTCCAGAAATTCGCCTTGCGACTGACCGTCGCCGGGATGGGATTTGCGCTGACACACGTTGCCGGTGTTGCTCGCGCCGGGACGCTCGACATCCATGTCCTCGCCGATGGCAAAGCGTTGGACGACGCCGTTGTGTCGGCGATGCCGACCGCGGGCGCTCTGCCGCTCTTCAAGAGCGGCGTCAAGCAGACCATCATGCAGCAGTCTCAACAATTCAGCCCCTTTGTCCTGCCGGTTCAAGTCGGCACGACGGTCGAATTCCCGAACCATGATCCATTTCGCCATCATGTCTATTCTTTCTCACCGGCAAAAGTCTTCGAGCTGAAGCTTTACGGCGGCGGTGAGTCGCAAGAAGTCACCTTCGACAAAGAGGGCGCGGTCGCGCTGGGCTGCAACATTCACGACAACATGCTGGCTTACGTGTACGTGGTCGGAACGCCCTACTTCGCAAAGACCGCCAGCGGCGCCGGCACGATCACACTTCCTGCCGGCAACTACGTTCTCAAGGTCTGGCATCCAAATCAACGCGGCACGACGACGACCCAGGCCGTCGAGGTTTTAGCGACAGGTTCGAAGGACGTCACGTTCAACATCGACCTGAAGCGCGGACGTAGCCAGCGTCCGCGCGGCGCCGTCGACGAGGGTATCTACTAAGTTCGGCTGGGTCGCCGGACGCACAGGCAAGAAGACCTCCGGGGGGCGGTGCGACGTGTTGAAGAGTTTCCAGACGCGACTGGTGCTGTTGTTCGTCGCGCTGTTTGCAGCCGTGCAGGCGGTGACTTTCACCGCCGTGCAGAACGGCATCGTCAAGAATATCCTCGACCAGGCTAAAGATCAGTTGATTGCCGCGGGCGGCATTCTGGATCGCCGTATCGTCTCGACAACGGAGGACCTTGCGCAAGGAAGCCTTATCCTCGCCTCGGATTTCGGCTTCCGGCAGGCCGTGGCCACCGGCGATCGCGGCACCATCCTCTCCGCCCTGAATAATCTGGCGACGCGCATCAGGGCCGACCGGATCATGCTGCTGTCGCTCGACGGCTTCGTGATGGCCGATACCGGTTCAGCCGCGGACGCCTCCGCGCGCGGCGATATCGTCACCCTGGGCGCGGCCAACGCCCCCTTCCCCTTCGGCAGCATGACCGAAGCAGTAGAGAACGAAGGCCGCGCGGTTTCCATCGCGGTGCTGGACGGACACGTCTATCAACTGGTCGTGGTGCCCATCCTGGCCCCGGTGCCGATCGCCTGGATCACCATCGGCATCGAGATTGGCGACATGTTCGCCGCCGATATGAAGCAGCAGTCCACCGTCCCGGTCGAGATCACCTTCGGGTATGCGGATGCGCAAGGGACGTGGACGCTACCAGCCTCCACCATCCCCAGCGATCTGCGCGATAGCTTGACCGCGGCCTTGGCGACACGCCCGACGCTGCCGAGGCCCGAGCCCCTGCGGCTCAAGAATTCGGACTACGTGACGGTGATGGCCCCGGTACCGGGCCCTCAGCAGGCGAATACCGTTTACGCGGTGCTTCAGTACTCGCTGGACTTGGCGCTCGCGCCCTATCGCAGCCTGTTCGTGCAGCTGCTGGTCATCGCCGGCACCGCCGTGCTGATGAGTGTCGCCGGCGCCGCTCTGGTCGCGCGCGGGATCGCCAGGCCGATCCAGCGTCTCGACGCCGCCGCCCAACGCATCCAGATCGGCCGCTATACCGAACGTGTCCCGGTCGGACAGGCCGACGAGATCGGACGCCTGTCCGTCACCTTCAACGACATGATGCAGGGCATCGCCGACCGCGAGGAGAAGATCGCCTATCAGGCCCGCCACGACATCGTGACAGGACTGCCCAACCGCCTGTCGTTCGACGCGCATCTCGCCGCGTTGATCGACGCCCAGTCGGACAGCGCGCCCGAACCGTTCAGCGTCGCCCTGCTGCAGATCGCGCGCTTCGCAGAGGTCAACAACACGCTCGGCCACGATACCGGCGACCAACTCATGCGTAAAATCAGCGCCAGCGTGCGCGCCCAATTCTCCGAGGGGTTCATCGCCCGCCATTCCAGCAACATGCTGGCTTTGGCCATTCCGGCCGGGGACGAGGCCGGCGTGATTCGGGTGGTCGAGCACCTGCTCAGCCTGTTCGCCGAACCTGTCGAGATCGACGGCTCGAATATCGATGTCACCGCCGTGGTCGGCGTTGCCCAGCACCCCGCGCATGGCACGACCGCCCGCAAGCTGCTGCAGCACGCCGATAGCGCGATCTACATCGCCAAGAAGCGCGGGCAGGCCTACACGATCTACGACGCGGATCTCGACCCCCATAAGCCAGAGCGGCTGTCGATGATGGGCGAATTGCGGCAGGGCCTCGAGAAGGGGCAGTTCCGGTTCTACTACCAGCCGAAGATCGACATCGCCTCCGGTAAGATCACCGCCGCCGAAGCCCTGATCCGCTGGATGCATCCGGAACGCGGCTTCATGCCGCCCGACCTGTTCATCCCGTTGGCCGAACAGACCGGCAATATCGGTCGCCTAACAACATGGGCGCTGGAAGAAGCGCTCAAGCAGCTGAAGGACTGGGCCAGCAAAGGCATCGACGTGAAGATCGCCGTCAACCTCTCGGCCCGCGATCTGGCCAATCGTCATCTGCCGGATCAAGTCGCGGCGCTCCTGAACCGGTATCGGGTCCATCATGGCCGATTGATCCTGGAGATCACCGAGAGCGCGATCATGGAGGACCCCACCAATGCACTGGCCGTTCTGAAGGCGCTGAACGGCATGGGCATGACATTGTCGATCGACGACTATGGCACGGGATATTCGTCCCTGGCCTACCTCAAGGGCCTGCCGGTGCAGGAGATCAAGATCGACAAATCGTTCGTCATGAACCTCGCCACCAGCCCCGGCGACGCGATCCTCGTCCGCTCGACCGTCGACCTCGGCCACAACCTTGGGCTCAAGGTCACCGCCGAAGGCGTCGAGGACGCAACGACGCTGGCGATCCTGAATTCTTTCGGGTGCGAGACGGGCCAGGGCTACCACATCAGCAAACCGCTGCCGGTAAGCGACTTCGAAACGTTCTATGCAACCTCGCGGTGGTCGCCGATCCGCTATCTGCAAGCGGGCGACTTGCCCGCCGCAGGGGAATAATCCGATGGGCGCGCGGAACGGACACTGTTTCGGGGTCGGGGTCGGACTCGCGTTGACCGCAGCCCTCGCCCTCAGTTCCCCCACCCAGGCGGCCGACGATAGCTTCCGTCCCTACCTGGAATTCCGCGGCCTGATCGACTTCCGCGCCGCGATCTCGTCCAAGACCCAGAGCTGGGAGAACGGTGGCCTCGGCAAGACACGTTATGGCGGCACAAGGAACGGTGACGGTCGTGTACTCGGGCAGGTCGCCGAGGCGACCCTGATCGTAGAACCGCATCTGTTCTGGGACCTTTCCGGCATGGTGCAGCTGACGGCGACACCGGAAGCGCGGTCGGTCGCCGGACGTCATTGAAGCCTTCCTGCAGTACAAACCGGTTCCGACAGGGCCGTTCGGCTTCCGCGCCAGAGGTGGTGCCTTCTTCCCGCCATTCTCACTTGAGAACTCTGCCTTGGGTTGGACCAGCCCCTATACGATCAGCTCATCGGCCATCAACACCTGGATCGGCGAGGAATTGCGCACGGTGGGAGGCGAAGCCACGGCTTATTACCGCGCCGAGGATTGGGAAGCGGAGATCACCGGCTCTCTGTTCACCGCCAACGACCCGACCGGAACCTTATTGGCCTGGCGCGGTTGGACCATCAGCGATCGTGAAGCCGGGTTCTGGGATCACTTGCCCCTGCCCGCCCTGCCGGTCCTGCGGCCGCCGAGCAGTTTCGCCAAGCAGCTTCCCTACGATCAGCCCTTCAAGGAGATCGACGGCAAACTCGGCCTCTACATCGGCGGGAAGGTAAGCCTGCCCTCATTGGGCAGCCTGTCGGTCTATCGTTACGACAATCGCGCCGACGACAAGATGTTCGAGAACGGCCAGTGGCCCTGGACCACGACCTTCTGGAGCTTCGGCGCACAGGCCACGGTCGGGAAGTACGATATCCTGGCGCAGGGCATGACCGGGAAAACGACGGTCGTCACGCTCCCGGCAGGACCGCTGGTCTATGCCGACTTCCGGTCGGCTTATGGTCTGGTGAGTCGAGGTTGGGGCAATCACCGCGTCAGTTTGCGCTATGACTGGTTTGAAACCAACGGCATGGACCTGGGCACGCCGGCGAAAGAGCGGGGCAATGCCCTGACCCTGGCATATATCTACCGGCCCGCGGCACGGCAGAGGCTGACGCTTGAGTTTCTCTATATCAATAGCGACCACGCCGAGCGGACAGGCCTACGACTACCGGTGAACGCCAAAGAGACCCAGGCACAAATCAGCTATCGCTTTTTCCTTTAGGACCCCATGTCGGACACCCGAACCACCCCTCTGGTCGAAGCGGCCGCCGCCATTATTGTCGCCGCCCTGTCGATCTATCTGCTGATCGTCGGTGAAGCGATCCTGATCCCCCTCGTCCTGGCGATCTTCATTACTTATCTGCTCGTCGCGCTGAGCAATGCCCTCCTCCGCGTCCGGATCGCGAAACGGCGTCTGCCGCCGGCTACGGCGCTCGCGGCTGCGATTCTCCTGCTGCTCCTCGGGATCGGGATCCTCGTCCAGCTGATCGCCGGCAATATCCGCGACGTCGTCGAAGCCGCCCCGGCCTATCAGGTGCGGCTGGAAGCCCTGGTGGCTCAGTTCAACGAAGTTGCCGCCAAGACGTTCAACCGCGGCAAACCGATCAGCGTGACGGCGCTGCTGCAGGAGATCGATCTGCGCGCCATCACGGCCCGCATGGCCGGGGTATTTCAGGCTGTCGCCGCGAACACCTTCGAGATCATCGTCTATGTGGCCTTCCTGTTGCTCGAACTGAACATCTTCGACCGCAAGCTCAACGCCATGTTTGGAAGCGAAACGCGGCGGGCGGCGGTGCGCGCGACCCTGCGCGAGATCGGCCACAAGATCGAACGCTATGTTTTGATCAAGACGCTGGTCAGCTTCATCACCGGCTGCGTCAGCCTGGTCGTCCTGCTGATCCTGGGCGTCGACTTCGCGCCGTTCTGGGCGCTTTTGCACTTCGTTCTGAACTTCGTGCCCTACGTCGGCCCTTTGGCGGCGATTACGCTGCCGACCGTGTTCGCCTTGCTGCAATTCGGCGCCCTCACCAAGGCGCTGCTGGCCGCCGGCTTCCTCGTCGCCAACCAACTGCTGATCGACAACGTGCTTGAGCCGCGACTGGCCGGGCGCAGCCTCAATCTCAGCCCCATCACCATCATGATCGGCCTATCGATCTGGGGAAACATGTGGGGGGTGACGGGCATGGTCCTCAGCGTACCCATCATGGTGATGGCCATGATCGTGATGTCTCAGTTCCCGCGCACGCGTCCGATCGCGGTGCTGATGTCCGAACGCGGCGAGATCCGCTAGCTCCCGACGCCCTGCCTCACCCGTTTTGAGAACGTCAGAACCGACTCAAAGATCGCGGGCGCGAGTCGCGAAACGAGTCGATTCTCGGGTCACGAAGGTGTGCCCGGCAGGTGACGCCGTAAAATTTCGTCATCACCACACGTCGATGCGTCCCCCGTTCGCCACTCCGCCATCACCCGCCGCACCACCCCCGCGACGGCGCCGTCGCCCCCCTTCGCGGCACTCCGCGCGCCGTTCGCGCGAATAATTTTGCGACGCATCGAGGGTGGAGCGCGCGCAAATTCCGGCGAAAAAAGCGTCGTCATCGACGCCGCGACGCGCGTAATTTTTCAGGCGCCGCGAACGCGCAATTCTTGCGCGGAAAATTTCGCCGGCGTCGTCGATCTAATTCAATTCACATGCGGATTAATTGCGCGAACGCATTCGCGTCTGCAGTTCCGATTCAAACGCATTTTTTGATGGGTAAAATCGTGCCGCCGCAGCGCCGCCGCGACAGTCTTTCGTGACCGTGAAGATGCTCCGAGTGTCGCCACGACGAACGCACAACGGCGATCAAAAAAATTCTTGGACAACACCGAAGACGATGCGCGCGCGGTGCATAACGAGGAAAAAAATGCGAACGCATGCGAATGCGGTGCAAAAGGAAATCAAGAGAAAAATTCGGCGGTCAGAAAAAAAGTGTTGTGAATTTTCGTCAAGTGCGTTTTTCTTTCGCCGTTCGCACGAAGTTGTTGTTCACGTGTTGGCTTCGGGCGAGCGGAATAACCTACCCACTTAAAATCAAAACAGGGGATACAACCATGGCTGCGAAGAAAAAGGCTGCTAAGAAAGTCGCGAAAAAGAAGGCCAAGAAGAAGGCGAAAAAGAAGTAATTAGCTTCTTACTAATTTCGATCCTCAGGGACGACACAACAAAAACGGTACTGTTGTCTGCGCAAATGGAAGGTGATCGACCTTCCCGGTCTTCCGACCAGCAACGTTTGCGCGATGCAAGTCCGGTTGTGATGGAAAACCCGCCGAGCGCTATGCGCTTGGCGGGTTTTTCATTTGTGGATCAGGCTGATAACCCGCCTATGCCAAGGCGGCTCTTGCAGCCGAGACCGCCGCGCCGGCCGATGCTTTCGCACCTGCGGCAATAAGCCCGCTTTCCAATGCGGAAAGGCACGTGAGCACATGGCGCGGGGTCGCACTTTGGCCCATCAGACCAATGCGCCAAGCCTTCCCGGCCCACGCGCCCAAGGCGCCGCCGATCTCCAGATCGTAGTTTTTTAATAAATCCCGGCGGATGGCGGCCTCATCGATACCCTCTGGGGAACGCACGACGGTCAACTGCGGCAATCGATAGGCATCGTCGACCTGGAGTCCGAGGCCCATCGCTGTGATTCCCGCAGCGAGGGCCGACCCCATCCGGGCGTGGCGCGTCCAAGCGGACTCGAGCCCCTCCTCCCGCAGCATGAGTAATCCTTCGCGCAAACCGTAGAGGGCGTTCACCGGGGCGGTGTGATGATAACTGCGCGCGCCATCGCCGACCCAATAGGCCATGACGAGCGACAGATCCAAAAACCAGCTTTGAACTTTGGTCCGCCGCGCCCTGACGGCGGCGACCGCGCGATCGCTGAACGTGACCGGCGACAATCCGGGCGGAACCGACAAACATTTCTGCGTTCCGGAATAAACGGCGTCGGCGCCCCATTGGTCGACCGCGACCGGGATCCCGCCCAGCCCCGTCACCGTATCGACAACGCTGAGCGCGCCATGCGCTTGCGCGAGCTTGCACAGCGTCAGCGCATCGGATTGCACGCCCGTCGATGTCTCCGCGTGCACGAATGCGACGAGTTTCGTCTTCGGGTGCTGCTTCAAGGCCGCCGCGACTCTATCGACATCGATTGGTTCGCCCCACGCATCGTCGACGACGATGGCCGTCCCGCCACAACGCTCGACGTTCTCCTTCATGCGCGTGCCGAACACGCCGTTGATGCAGACGATTGCCTCGTCGCCCGGCTCAAGCAAATTGACGAAGCACATCTCCATGCCGGCCGATCCCGGACCGGACACCGCGAAGGTCAGCGCGTTGCTGGTTTGGAACGCGTAACGGAGCAGATCCTTGATCTCATCCATCAGCGCGACAAAGACCGGATCGAGATGTCCGATCGTCGGCTGGGCCATCGCCGCAAGGACGCGCGGATGAACGTCCGACGGTCCAGGTCCCAAAAGCGTGCGGCGGGGGATGACGGCGGACGGGGCATTCTTTATGTTCGAAATCCGCTCTGTTGTGGTCGTTTTGCCGGGCAACACAATTAGTGGAAAAACATTCTATATCAATGACTTAAGTATGCGGCGCGCACATATATATAAGTGTGTGCAAATAGCGTTCTGACGCCCTTTAGCCGCCTAACCGACCACACCGTGGTCATTCATGGCCGCCGCGTCTGCCGGGCTATATCCGATGTCTGTAAGGACCGCTTCGTTGTCGGCGCCGAGCGCCGGCGACTTGAAGTCGATTTCCGCCGGCTCGTCGCGGAACTTGATCGGATTGCCGACGTGTTTGCGGCCTTCCGCGTCAGCCAGCAGCATCTCGCGCGCTTCGATGTGCGGTTCGCGAAACGCTTCCGCCATGTCGAGCACGGGCGACCAGGAGACGTCCAAACTCGACAACGCGTCTTTCCATTCCGCCAGCGTGCGTTGGCGGAACACATCGCGCAGGAAGTCCTTCACCGGATCCTGCGCGATGCAGTCGTCGAGACGGCAAAGATCGATCAGGTCAGGGCGACCGAGATAGCCGAGAAGCGATTCCGCGAATTTCGGTTCGCGGCCGGTGAGCGCGATGTACCGACCGTCCTTCGTCTCGTAGATCGCATAGAACGCGGCGCCGCCGATCGAACGTCCCGTGCGGGTGGTCGGCGCGATGCCTTCTGTCAGCACCGACCCGTTCAGGTGTGCGGTGAACGACAGCAGGATGTCGTACATGGTCGCATCGATGTAATCCCCCGCCCCTGTGGTGTTGCGGCGATGGAGCGCCATCAGGATGCCCGCGAGCGCGATCAGGGCAGAGCCCAGATCGGCCGACGGCGTGCCGGACACCACCGGCTTCCCGTCACCGGCGTCGTTGAGCGCAAGCAGCCCGGTGAGCGCCTGCGCGCCCATGTCATGGCTGGCCTTCTTTGCGAGCGGTCCAGTCTGCCCGAACGCGGAGATCGAGCAGTAGACGATGCGCGGATTGCGCGCCTTCGCGGCGGCATACCCAATGCCGAGACGATCGACCACGCCCGGCCGGAAGCCTTCCACGACCACATCCGCGGTCTCGACGAGCTTCAGGAACACCTCGCGTCCGACATCGGACTTGAGGTTCAGGCAGAGACTCTTCTTGCCGCGATGGAGATTGCGGAACCAGACGGATCGCTTTCCCCCCGCGTCATCCGCCTCATAGGGCCCGACGTTGCGCGTCGGATCGCCGCCGGGCGGTTCAATCCGGATCACGTCGGCGCCGTGGTCGGCCATCATCAGCGTCAGATGGGGACCGGGTAGCCACATCGACAGGTCGAGCACCCGCAAGCCTTCGAGCTTCATGTGGCGACGGCCTTGGCATCGCGCAGGGCTGCGATATCGGCCTCGCTGCGGCCCAACTCCTTGAGGATCGCCACCGTGTCCTGGCCAAGCTTGGGCGCATGGCGTTGCGCGAGACGTTCGCCGTCGATGCGCAGCGGGTTGGCGAGCCCGCGCATGTCCGGGCGATCCGGATGCGGGATGGTCGTAACCATCCCCGTCTCGTCCAGGAACGGATTATCGAGGGCCTGGGCGATATCATAGACCGGGCCCACCGGCACCTTACCCTTCATGATTTCGATCCACTCGGCGGTGGTCTTGGTCATGAATGCCTCGTCCAGCACCTTGATCAGCGCATCGCGGTTGCTCAGGCGCGCCGGAATGTCGATGAAGCGCGGATCGCGCGCCAGTTCCGGGCGACCCAACCCAACGGTCAGCAACTCCCAGAACTTCGGGTTCTGGCACATGATGAAGATCCAGCCGTCCTTGGTCTTCTGAAGCTGGCTGGGCGTGATCGAAGGATGCGCGCCGCGCGGCGTGCGGCCGGTCACAAGGCCTTCGTTCAGATACCAGATGCCGGGATAGCTCAGCTGATGCAGGGCGGTGTCCATCAGGCTGAGATCGACATCGCAGCCATGCGGCAGTGCGCCGGACTTCACGCCGGTGAGCGTGGAAACGAGACCGAACGCCATCGTCATCCCGGTCATGTAGTCGACCATCGAAAGACCAAAGCGCGCCGGCGGGCCGTCCGGTTCGCCGGTCAGCGACACGAATCCGCATTCGGCCTGCATCAGATAGTCATAGCCGGGCCAATCCTCACGGCTGTTGTCGCGCCCATAGGCGGACAGATGCGCGCAGACGATGCGCGGGTTGATCTTTTTCAAAGCGGCATAGTCGAGGCCGAGCTTGCCCGGCTGGCTGCCGCGCATGTTGTTCATCACCGCATCCGAGCGCGCGACAAGATCGTCGAACACCTTGCGGCTGTCGGGTTTCTTCAGATCGAGCGCGAGGCTGCGTTTGCTGAAGTTGAGGCACTGGTAATAAAGGCTGTCGTGCTGTCCGAGGAAGTACGGACCGGTCGAACGCGCGAAGTCACCGCCCGTCTCCGGGTTCTCGATCTTGATGACCTCAGCCCCCATGTCGGCGAGAAACATCGAGCAATAGGGCCCCGCCCCGAATTGCTCGACCGTCAAGATACGCATGCCGGCAAGGGGTTTTGCGCTCATGCCGGATTCCGTTCGATCAGCTGGCGCGCGATGATGATGCGCTGCATCTCGTTGGTCCCCTCGCCGATCGCCATCAACGGCGCGTCGCGGTACAGGCGTTCGATCACGAATTCCTTGGAATAGCCGTAGCCGCCGTGGATGCGCATCGCCTCCAGCGAGTTCTCGATGGCGGCCTCGGAGGCGAAGTACTTCGCCATGCCGGCCTCCATGTCGCAGCGGCGGCCTTCGTCGTAGGCGCGCGCCGCGCTCTCGACCAAAAGGCGCGCCGCCTCCGTGCGGGTCGCCATCTCGCCCAGCTTCAGCTGGATTGCCTGATGGTCGCAGATCGGCTTTCCGAACGTCTTGCGTAGCTGGCTGTAACGCACGGATTCCTTCAAAGCCCGTGACGCTATCCCCACGCCGCGCGCGGCGACGTTGATGCGCCCAAGCTCCAAGCCGCCAACAGCCTGGTGAAATCCCTTTCCTTCGACGCCGCCGATCAGGCAGTCCGCCGGCACGCGATAGTCCTCGAACACCAGTTCGGCTGAATCGATGCCGTGATACCCCAACTTCTCGAGCTTGCGCGAAACGCCGAAGCCGGGCCCCTTCTCCGCGATGAACAGGCTCATGCCACGGCGCGGCGGGTCGGCGCTGGGGTCGGTCTTCACCAGCAGCGAGAAGCAGTTGCCCTCGATGCCGTTGGTGATCCATATCTTGCTGCCGTTGATGACATAGTGATCGCCGTCGCGGGTGGCGCGTGTGCGGATGCCCTGTAGGTCGGTGCCGGCATCCGGTTCGGTCAGGCCGACGCCGCCGCGCAGCTCGCCGGTGCAGAAGCGCGGCAGGTATTTGCGCTTTTGCTCCTCGGCACCGAACTTCTCGACGCACTTCGCCATCATCAGGTGGGCATTGAAAATGCCGGTCAGCGACATCCACTCTTCCGAGATCATCGTCACAATCTTGGCGTAGGTGCTGACCGAGAGTCCGAGGCCGCCCCACTCTGGACTGACCACCGCGCCGAACAGCCCGAGCGCCTTCATCTGCTCGACGATCTCATAGGGGTAAGTGTCCGCCTGCTCCATCTTGAGGGCATGTGGCGCCACGTCGCGCGCCAACCATTTTGCGATGGCGTCCAGGATGACGCTGTCTTCAGCGCTCGTGTCGGTCTGTGGCATGGTGATCTCCTTATCGTGCTACACGACGCCCCGGAGCTTCAGGCGCAGCATGAAGCCCCAAGCGCCCAGCGTCCGGCAAAGGGACGTCAACGCGCCCACGCTGCGCGGCAACTGCGCCAGGAAGGCATCGATGGCGTTTAGAGCTTCGGGTTCGTCCAGATAAGGGGCATGGCCGATGTTTGGCGTTTCCACCGCGCGCAAACCCGGCAGCGCTTCGGTCATGCGCGTCACCGTCGCCGGAGCGAGCAGGTCCGAAGTTCCGCCCCGGATCAGCAAGGCGGGAATCCCTTTAAGCCGCCGGAAGAAAGGCCAGAGATCAGGCATCGTACCGGGTACGGCAAAGGGCTTGGAGATGTTCAGGTCGTAGTCCGCGCGCAGCGACCCATCCGCATTCTCGACGAAGCGCCGGCGGGCCACGCGATCCCAATCCGCCGCGCCGTAATGCGGGAAGACCGGACCGTCGATATCCCTGATCGCCCAGATCGCGTCGTCCCAGTTGTTGATCGGCCGCGACTTACCCACAAGGCTGCCGATGCGCCCCAGACCGACCGGATTGAGCTCAGGTCCGATGTCGTTGATCACCACGCCCAACACCTTCGCGGGCATCACGGCGGCGAACAACGTGCTGACGATTCCGCCCAGCGATGTGCCAACGAAGGCCGCGTGTTTCAGGCCGGTCTGCTGGAAGAGCGCGATCACATCGCGCACGTAGGTCGCGGGCACGTAAGTCATCGGATCGTCGGCGTAGGCGCTCAAGCCGCGACCGCGCAGTTCCAGCACCCACACGTGGTACTTCGCGGCCAGATGGGGCGCCAAGGCCTCGAAGTCGCGCGCGTTGCGCGTGAGGCCCGGTACGCAGATCACCGTGAGGGGTGCGTTGGCGGGTCCTTGGTATTCGCGGTAGTGGAGCTTGAGCCCCTCCGCGCTCGTGAAATAGCGCGAGATATATCCCTGCGCGGCCGGTGCATGCATTGAGGCGTTCCCATCTCCTGATCCTGGAGTGTGGGCGATGCCGTGAAACCACCGCAAGGCTTTGTTGTGACTTGAAAAATAAGGAAAAGTGCGTCGCTGCGACCAGCGGAGACCGTCATGAGGGACCAACCTGGCATGCCGAGCCGGCGGCGCAACGACGCAGTCTGGCCATACCGGGCTTAGCGGCGCTCCGGGAGGGGCTACCGCCCCGACCCGACACGCCCCTGACGGTGAAGAGAATTTCCTCTCCGTGTTGACCCGTCGCAGAGATATTCATCCTCCCGGATCGGCCCTCGCGGGGATGTGAGCCTCGTGTATGTTTGAGCTGGCGACTGTCGACCGATACGCCTCGGTGGCCCCACTTCACCGTCCAGGACCTCGTTTCATGTCTTCGTCCGCGATCTTCTCCGACGCCGTTGCCTCGATCGGGAATACGCCCTTGATCAAGCTGAAGCGCGCCTCCGAGGAGACGGGCTGCACCATTCTCGGCAAGGCCGAGTACGCCAATCCAGGCGGATCCATTAAAGACCGCACGGCCAAGTTCATCATCGCCGATGCAGAGGCCAAGGGCCTGCTGAAGCCGGGCGGCGTCGTGGTCGAAGGCACCGCGGGAAATACGGGCATTGGCCTCTCCGTGGTGGGCAACGCCAAGGGCTATCGCACGGTCATCGTCATCCCCGACAGCCAGAGCCGGGAGAAGAAGGACCTCCTCCGTCTCCTCGGCGCGGATGTGCGCGAGGTGAAGCCGGTGCCGGCGGCCGATCCGAACCACTACGTCAAAGTCTCCCAGCGCATCGCCGAGGAACTGGCCAAGACCGATCCCAACGGCGCCATCTGGGCGAACCAGTTCGACAACGTGGCGAACCGGGATGGCCACACGCGCGAGACCGCGCCGGAAATCTGGAACCAGTGCGACGGCAAGATCGACGGCTTCGTCTGCGCCGTCGGTACCGGCGGCACGTTCGCGGGCGTCGGAATCGGCCTGAAGGAGCGCAATAAGAACGTCCAGATCGCCTTGGCCGACCCGATGGGTGCCGCGCTCTACAACTTCTATGCCCACGGCCAGTTGAAGTCCGAAGGCAGCTCGATCACGGAAGGCATCGGTCAAGGCCGCGTGACCAAGAACCTCGAAGGCGCCTTCGTCGACGATCAGTTCCAGATCACAGACGCCGAGGCGCTGCCGATCATCTTCAATCTGATCCGCGAGGAAGGCCTCTGCGTCGGCGGTTCGACCGGCATCAACATCGCCGGCGCAATCCGGCTAGCGCGCAAGATGGGTCCTGGCCATACGATCGTGACCATCCTGTGCGATTCCGGCACGCGCTATCAAAGCAAGCTGTTCGATCCGACGTTCCTGAAGACCAAGGGCCTACCAGTCCCCAGCTGGCTTTAGGCCAGCCCCGTCGCGTCAGTCGCCTTTGCGGGCGCTGACGCGCCAGGCGACGTCGCCGTGCTGCCCGACGGATACGGGCTTCGATTCCTGCACGCTGATGCCGGCTTCGTGAAGGCGGCGCTTCAAGCCATTCAGACCTGCATCGCCCAGCGCCGAGCGCATCATCGCATCGGTACGGGCGACATGGTCGGCCATACGCTTTCTCAAGACGTTGACCGCGGCGATCTGGTGGGTGATGTCGAGGTTGCGGCGTTCGGTGAGGATGCGCTGCAGCGCGACGACGACGGCGATGACCATATCGCTGTCGACTTTCGCGAAGCGCGCCATGGCGCGCTCGACCTCACCGTTGAAGCGATCGAGATACTGCTTGGTGTCGCGACCGCCGCCGGCACTCTCGACGTGATGCAGCGCCTGCAGAACCACCAGCATGACGTCGAACAACTTCGATTCCGACATGATGTATTGGCTCTGCTTCACCTTGGTCCTGGCGACCTCCAGAACCGAAGACGTCGCCGGCATCGCCAGGATCGAGACGATCCCCGCAGGCTTCAGAACGCGGGATACTTCCCAGGTTGCCCTCGCAAGGTCGCCGTATTCGATGCCGTACTGGCTGACGACCGCATCGAACAGGCCATCCTTGAACGGCAGTTCGTCCATACGCGTGTTGCCGTGGAATTGAATGGTCCGGAGCAACTCGCCGTGGCGAATGGCGTAGCGCGCAGGCTCGATGCTCGCGGCGTCGATCCCGGCAATCGCAAAGCCCTTGCCGAACTGGTGTCCTGCCTTGGCAATGGCGAGCGCCGCCGCGCCGTTGCCGCAAGCGATGTCGAGGATGCAGGCTTGGGGCGGAAGCAACTCTGCGACCAGATGCCAATGCTTATCGAGCGCGGCTTCGACCTCCGGGTTTTCGGCCCCCAGAGAATGAAGTCGGCTGTCGCGCCAGTAGCCGTCCCAGATACGGTATTTTTGGTCATCGGGAGGCGCTAACGGCGGCGCAGCTGATGGAGGAGCGGTGGTCACAGAGAGCTGGTCTCACAGCACAGATAGCGCACAGGACACGTAGGGACTTTAAACTACTGGAAAATAGGTCAAAAAAGTATTGATGTGGAAGGGCAAGGGCCTGAGAGAACCGCCATGGCGCGCACAATCGAGGTCTTCGGGATCGAAAATGAGGCCCAGATCGCCGCGGTCCGTCAGATCCGCGACGCGGTTTTCTGCCAAGAACAAGGGGTGCCGCCGGCCCTCAAATGGGACGGCCGGGACGCCGCCGCCACTCACTTCCTCCTCCGATGCGACGGCCGCCCGATCGCCACCGCCCGCACCCGCCCCTACGCCGAGGGAACCTGGAAAATCGAACGGGTGGCGGTGCTCAAGGCTGACAGAGGGACAGGCGCCGGGCGTTAAATCATGGCCGCCGTGTTGGGCTTCCTCAACCATCAGGCTGGGCCGCCCAGCGCCTATCTGCATGCCCAGACAGAAGTGGCCGAATTCTATGGTCGCCTTGGCTTCATGCAGCGTGGCGAGGTCTTTATCGAGGCCGGAATTCCTCACGTCGCCATGCGCTTAGACGACATTGAACCGCCCGCTTAACCGCACTTTTCGTGAGAAGGCTCGCGACAGATACGCGTCCACCGCGTTCAGATTTCATCTGATTTCCATCGCCGGGGCGCGTCGTGAATCGATTCTGGGACATGTCGATTTGGTGCACCCGCACTGTGCTGTTGTTCGCCATCGTCGATTTCGGATACCCAGCCCTGAATTACCTGTCGGCGCCGGTCGTGATGGCCGCCACCGAAGGTATCAATCTCTGGACGCCAAGCTCCGCGAGCATCACCCGCGTGCAAATGGCGACATACCCGCTGGCCATGCTGGTGGTGACCACCTACGGCCTTTTCGTGCGGCGTTTCGCGATCTTCGGGCTCGGCCTGTTATGCATCGTGAGTTCGATGGCGCTGTGCGGATATATGACAGGCATCTGGATGGAGGGGGCGACGGCCCGGACCTCACTCTTCCTTCAGCAGCAAATGATAGTCACCAGCATCTACCTACTCGCCTTCGCCATGGAGTGGCAGCGAAGCCGCCTCGCCGTATCCGGCCACCGCGCCGAGAGCCGGCCGGGGTAAGTTCCGAACCTTCGAAAAGCAAAATGGCTTTCGCGACACCACGACGCGAAAGCCATCTGCGCGCCGCGTGAGCCGCGGCAGCCCCACAAAATTCTTTTAGTCGTTATCGGCCGGCAAACCCGCCAGACCGAATACGGCGCCGGAAACGGTCGCCAACGTCAGGCCGACCAGAGCGGCACCGGCGACGATGGCCGTCGCAATCGCACCGGCCGGAAAGCTCGACAATAGCGCCAAGCCAATCGCGAAGACGGTGAGCGAAACGATGTTTTCCATCTGGCTTTCCCCTGCCTTAGTGCCCCGCGCGTCTCGTCTGCGCGCTTCGATGGAAAGGAAAGTACCATGAAAAATGATCGCGGGTCGCTACAAAAAATCGGCTCGCGTATCTGGTGTAAGAAATCCGCGCTCTTTACCCGGCAGGGCGGTGGATCAACTTCAGAAATACGACCGCTGATTTGCAAAGTGGGTCAGAAATTTTTGCCAGGTTGGAACTTTCGCCATTGAGCGCGCTGCGTGTAGCCGACGACTCGAAGAAAAACCCCGGCGCTAAGCGCCGGGGTTTCTGTTTGATCGAAGCGAGCTGTGGCTTAGCGCGTCAGCTTGTTACTGACGGGCCGACACCGTGATCTGAACCGGAACCGCATCCGGCGCGATGACCGGCATCGGACGACGGCCGAACTTCACGGTTGAACCCAGAGCCACGGCAACGGCCGCCGCCTGCGGGATCGCCATCACGCCGAGCGCGATCGCCCAAACCACTTCGGCCGGATCGTCGGTGCGGGTGACATACAGCGTCGTCAGGAAGGCGAGAACCGTCGCACCGAGGAGTACGGTTTCCATCAGCGCGATGCGCAGCGCGTGATGCCAGGGCGCGGACTCTTCGCACTTCGGCGTCCGCAGGAACGGACTGGAGGACGTGAACAGTCCCAGCAGCACACCCTTACCGACGGTGTAAGAGAGCGCGAGCCCGGTGATCGCCGAGGCGAAGGAACCCATGAAGCCCGTGCCGACCTTGGCGCGGTGCAGCCAGATCGTCTTGACCGTCTTCACGGTGAACAGCGTCAGCGCCACGAACGACAGGGCCGCGAGCGGCACGTCGAAGTAGCGCGGCGCGATCGCCATCAAGGCCGTCCAGACCAGGCCGAGCACGGTGAACACCATCGCCAGGCCATCGGCAAACCAAGGCATCCAGCCGGCGACGAAGTGATAGCGCTGGGCCAAGGTGAGCTTGGCCTTGCCGCCGAAGATCTCACGGCCGTGGCGCTTCATGATCTGCATCGCGCCGTAGACCCAGCGATAGCGCTGGCCCTTGAAGGCGGCATAGGTGTCGGGCATCAGGCCCTTGCCCATGCTGACCGGCGTATAGAGCGCGGTGTAGCCGGCCTCGAACAGACGAAGTCCGAGTTCGGTGTCTTCGGTGATGCACCATTCGGCCCAGTTGCCGACTTCATCCATCGCGGACTTGCGCATGACGCACATCGTGCCGTGCTGAATGATCGCGTTGCTCTCGTTCCGCTCGACCATGCCGATGCGGAAGAAGCCGGTGTATTCCTCGTAGCAGAAGCTCTTGAACAGGGTCTCGTGGGCGTCGCGATAATCCTGCGGCGCCTGCACCATCGCGACCTTCGGATCGGCGAAGCCCGGCATCACGGTCTCGAGCCAGTGCGGCGCGACCTGATAGTCGCTGTCGATGACGCCGATGAACTCGACCTGCGGGTTCGTCAGCTCGATCGCCTTGTTCAGCGCGCCGGCCTTGAAGCCCTTCATGTTGTCGAAGTGATAGAAGCGGAACCGCTCGCCGAGCGTGCGGCAATGCGCTTCCACCGGACGCCAGTCGGCTTCGTCCTTGGTGTTGTTGTCGAGGACGATAACCTCGAAGTTCTTGTAGTTGAGCTTCGCGAGCGCGTTGAGGGTTTCCATCACCATCTGCGGCGGTTCGTTGTGCGTCGGCAGATGGATGGAGACCATCGGCTCACGGCCGAGGGCGGCGGTCGGCAGGCCGATGCGACGCTTACGCCACAGGCTGACGGCCCATTCCGAGCTTTCGGTCAGGAGCAGGATGGCGGTGAACAGACCGGTCGGGACGATGAACAGAACGCCGCCGAGTGCGGACCAGGTCACGTAGCGCAGCGACTGCGCATCGATAATCAGCAGCGCGCCGGTGACGATCAGGCCGACGATCGAGGCGACCAGGAAATAGCCCTGCAGCAGCGTCGCGGGCATCAGCGCCAGCACGACCGCACCGATGGCGAGCGTCGCGACGGCGCCGGCGGCGGCGAACGACTTCCACTGGGGGAAGGTCGTCAGCTGGCCGGTCCACGCGACCTTTGAATTGCCGTCGGCATCGAACAGACCCCAGAACGCGCCCACGGCGCCTTCTTCGTCCGCAGCACCCTTCCACGGGCCATCGAAGGCTTCGATGACGTAGTAGTCGTAGTTCTGGTCGGTCGCGAGGTTCAGGAAGCTACGCAGGAAGAAAGCCTGGTTCGCCGGCGACGGTGTCGCGCCCTGCTTCGTGCGGCCTTCCGACGGCCAGCCGGCTTCGCCGATCACGACCTTCTTGCTGGGGTACTTCGCCTGAATGCGCTTGTAGACGTCGGCAACGAAGTCCGGTGTCTTCTCGACGCGCACGCCATCCCAGTACGGCAGGATGTGGATACCGACGAAGTCGGATTCCTTGGCGACCTTGTCGATGCCGGCGACATTCAGCCAGGTCGGCCACACGTCCGTAGTGCCGACTTCGATCTTGCGATTGTTGATCGCCGCCTTGAACGAGCGGATGTAATCGACAACCTGGTCCGGCGTCAGGCTCTGCTTCACGCCAATGGCTTCGTTCGCGAGCACAACGCGATCGACGACGCCCGGGTTGTCCTTGATGGCCTGAGCGGCCTTATCCAGCTGCAGCTGGTTCTTCTTCAGGTCCTCGTCGAGGTAAACGCCCAGCGTGACCTTCAGGCCGAAGTCCTTGGCGATGTAGGGGATGCGGTCCTGGCCATAGTCGACCGAGTAGGTACGGACGCGCTTCGTGACTTTGGAGAGTTGCTCCATGTCGCGGCGGATGATCTCTTCGGAGATGCCGCCCGGAATATCCTTCGGGTGCTTCATCAGATGCGACGGGCTGTAGGAGACGCCGCGGATCTGGCCTGTCCAATCCGGCGCCTGCAGCGGTTTGTCGAACGACGCCCAGAACGCCACGGCGCCCACGCAGACGACAAGCAACGCGATAAGGGTTCTCATGTTCATCCCGCTAATTTCCCGGCCCGTTATTAGAGCTGACCGGTTTCTTATTTACTCACGGAGTCAGTCTGTAACAGGGCGGGTTTGCGCCCGAACTGTGGCAGATGATCTCTTCGGTCGGGGATTAGCTTTAGATCGCGAGGCGACGGACACGCACACAGCTGCTCCCCGTGCAGCTAAGGCGGTGTCTCATCTCATGCAGGCGAACGTTGCGCTGAGAACCTGGAAGCGCCAGCCCTTCGGTTCTCGCGCGCGGTTATACCAGAGCCCTCGCGGATCGCAATGTGTGCAATGCAGCATCTCGCCTGGTCGGGAGCCTCAAGCGAGGGTGTCTGCGGGCTTAAGCGGTCTGTGGACAACTTGGTGCTTGCCCCTGAGAGCCTTCTGCGCGCATGAATATTTCGTGAAGCTCTGCCGAAGAGACTTGGAATTTCAAGCTGACGACGGCGTGAAGACTTTCCGGTAGAAACATTAAAACAACGCGTTATCCACACCTATCCCGCCCCCAGGCAGATTAACGGCGTCAAAGATCACCCTATGATTGAATTGAATGTTGCTCCGCACAAACTCAGGCAGCGAATCGGCACATGCTGAGCTATCAGCACGCATTCCACGTCGGCGGCCCCGCCGACGTTCATAAGCACGCCCTCCTGTGGGCTTTGCTGGGTCATCTGCGCGCCAAGGAGAAGCCGTTCGTCGCGCTCGACCTCTATGCTGGCGAAGGGCTCTATGCCCTCACCCGTGCCGAAGCGCAGAAGATCAAGGAGCACGAGCGCGGCATCGCGCGGCTTTTAGCCCGCAGCGACCTTTCGCCGGACCTCGCGGCTTACGTCGACACGGTGCGCGGCTTCGATCCCAGCATGCTGTCCCTGTACCCGGGATCGCCAGCCCTCCTAAGGGCGGCCATGCGTCCGCAAGATCGGCTGATCTTCAACGAACTTCATCCCGCGGCATCGACGGCGCTGCGCGCTTGGGTCGCCGACGACCCACAGATCGTGATCCATCGCCGCGATGCCAGCGAAGCCATCGACGGCTTGTTGCCGCCCACGATCCGGCGCGGGCTTCTGCTGATCGATCCCAGCTACGAACTGAAGGGTGAATACGAAAAGGTGGCGAACGACGTCGTCCGTGCCGTGGCGCGCTGGCCGGAGGGCATTGTCGCGGTCTGGTTCCCGCTGCTCGCCGACAATCGGCATGAGCCGTTGCTCGCGGGACTGAAGGATATCACCGCGCCCACACTGATCAGCCAACTCGATTTCCACAACCAAGGACTGCCGGACGTACCGGCACGCGGGCTGCGCGGCACCGGGCTCATCGTGATCAATCCGCCGTGGCAGTTCGACAAGGCCGCACGGAACATCGGCGACGCCTTGGCACCGATCCTCGGTGATGGTCCCAAAGCGAAGCACGTTCTGCGCTGGCTTGTCCCGGAGCGCTAACGCTTACGCGGTTGGAGCGTGCGCCTGACCGCGACCGCGGACAGCGGATCTTCCGGCCATACGTGGCGCGGATAGCGGCTGCGCATTTCGCCGCGCACCTGCGGATAGACGTTCGCCCAGAAGCTCGCGAGATCGCGCGTCACCGCAAGCGGGCGCTGGGCCGGCGACAATAGATGCAGCGTGAGCGGCACACGACCGCCGGCGATCGACATCGCCTCGGTCTGTCCGAACATCTCCTGCAGCCTCACCTGCACCGCCGGTCCGCCGTCGGCATCGTAGTCGATGGTGATCTGAGAACCCGAAGGCACCTCGATGTGCGTCGGCGCAAGATCGTCGAGACGTTGCGGTAACGGCCACGGCAGCAATGCGCGCAGAGCTTCATTCAGATCGACCCGCGTGAGATGATCGCGACGCCGCGCGCCGGACAGGAACGGCGCCAACCAATCGCTGAGGGTATCGATCAGCCCCGCATCCGAGAGATCGGGCCAACCGTCATCGGGGAAATGGGCCCGCAGTAAATTCACACGCGCGCGCAGGGCCTCGGTTCCTTTGCCCCAAGGCAACACCGCAAGGCCGAGCTGACGAACACCGGCGATCATCGCGGCATCGATCGCCGCCGGATCGGCATCGCGCAGCGGACGCTCTTCGAGCACCAGCGCACCCAGGCGACGTTGTCGGCGCGCGACGACAATTTCCTCCCGCGCATCCCACGCCACTTCGTCAGCCGTCGTGATGTCGGCGGCGAAGACATCCTCCAGATCCGCCTGCATGACCGGCGCGGCAAGGAACACCCGCGCTTCGCGGGCCGCGCCATCGAGATCGGCGATGGTGATGAATTCGGCCGCCGCGAGGGGATCGGTCTGATCGACGACGGCGCCGCCGCCACCCGATAGTCGATAACGCCCGCCACCGCCCCGCCTTTGGCCAATGCGATCCGGATAGGCGAGCGCGAGGATGATGCCGGCGCGTTCCGGAGCACCACCGCCCGCGGAAACCTTCGCGATGCTGCGCACCTGCTGCGCCGCCGCCCTCACGCGCGCGAGCCCGCCGCGATGCACGTCGCCGCTGGGACGCGCCAGCAAAGACAAGCGCGTGCGCAAGTCCGGATCGCGGCGTCCCATCAGGATGTCGCGTTCCGACAACAGCGCCGCAATGTCGCAAGCGAGCGCGCCATCGCCCAATTCGATGCCGCGATGAACCATGTGGGCAAAGCGCGGATGCAGCGGCAGGGCCGCCATCGCCTTTCCCTCGGCAGTCACATGTCCTTCAGCCGAAACCGCATCGAGGCGCCGCAGAAGATCGAACGCCTGCGCATACGCGCCGGCCGGCGGCGGCGTCAGCCACGGCAGGGATGTCGGGTCGCGCACGCCCCAGGACGCGAGATCGAGCGCCAGCGGCGCGAGGTCGGCTTGCAGCATTTCCGGCGCGTCGAACGGCACAAGCCCGCGATCCTCTGGCTCGGTCCACAGCCGATAGCAAACGCCCGGTCCCAATCGCCCGGCGCGGCCACGACGTTGCTCCGCCGCCGCGCGGGAAACACGAACCGTCGTCAGCTGCGTCATACCTCGGCGCGGATCGAAGCGCGGCACGCGCTTGTAACCGCCGTCAATGACGATGCGCACGCCCTCGATGGTCAAGCTGGTCTCGGCGATAGTTGTCGCCAGCACGATCTTGCGTTGTCCCGTCGGCGCCGGTGCGATGGCGCGCGTCTGGTCTTTCAGGTCCAGCGCACCGAAAAGCGGTGTCACAATGCAATCCACAGGCAGACGCGCATCGTCCAGCAAAGCTTGGGTGCGCCGTATCTCCGCCTCACCCGGAAGGAACGCGAGAATGCTGCCATCTTCTTCCGCGACCGCCCGCTGGATCGCCGACGCGACTTCTGGTTCGATCCGGTCGCCGGCGGACTTGTTCAGGTAACGGGTCTCGACCGGGTGCGGTCGATGCGGCGCCGTGATCACGGGAGCCGGTGTGCTCTCACCCAGCAATGCCGCGAGCCCCTGCTCATCGAGAGTCGCGGACATAACGAGAATGCGCAGGTCGGGACGCAAACCGCGTTGCACGTCCAACGCCAGCGCCAAACCGAGATCGGCGTCGAGGCTGCGTTCATGGAATTCGTCGAAGATCACAAGGCCGACACCCGCGAGATCCGGGTCGGACATCAGGCGGCGCGTGAAAATCCCCTCGGTGACGACTTCAATCCGCGTATCGCGCGACACTTTGCTGTCGAGCCTGACGCGATAGCCAACCGTCCGTCCCACATCTTCGCCGAGCGTCGACGCCATTCGCGTCGCAACCGCGCGGGCCGCGAGACGCCGTGGTTCGAGCATGACGATCGAGCCGGTAAGCCAGGGTGCCCGATGCAGCGCCAGCGGCGCGCGCGTGCTCTTGCCAGCGCCCGGCGCTGCAACCAGCACCGCGCAAGGCTGAGCGCCCAGCGCCGCGACCAAGTCCGGCAGGACAGCGTCGATCGGGAGTGAATCCTGCGTCATGGCTCTTCTTGGCCCTTGGCCGCGGAACTGACAAGGCCCGCAAACCCTTGCCAGGACAACATGTCTGCCCTTAACGTCGTTTGTCGAAACAGACAATTCGCACAGGAACCGGTACTCTGGGTCCGGACAAGCCTGCCAATCACGAAGCCCTGGATCGCCGATGAACCCGGACCTGCTCGCTGCCAAGCGGCGCACCGCCATCCTCATCGTCGAGGACGACACGGCGATTCAAGCCCTGCTCACGGCCGTACTGTCGGTGAACTATGACCTCACGGTCATTGGGACCGGCCAGGAAGCCTTGAACCAGATGGCAACCGGCGCGTTCGATCTGATCCTGCTCGACGTCGGCCTGCCCGATATGGATGGCTTCACGGTTTGCCGCCAGCTGAAGTCCGACACGCGTACGCGCGAAGTCCCGGTGATCTTCCTGACCTCGCGCAACTCGGCCCAGGACGAGGTGAAAGGTCTCGAAGCCGGTGGCATCGACTACATCGCCAAGCCGATCAACCCCGCGATCTTGTGGGCGCGCGTCAACAAGCATGTCGAATTGAAGCACAGCCGCGACGCACTGAGCCAAATGGCGCGCCTTGACGGCCTCACGGGCTTGAGCAACCGCCGCACCTTCGACGACATACTCGACCGCGAATGGCGCCGCCTCGCGCGCGTGGGACAGCACCTATCGATCATCATGTTCGATGTCGACCACTTCAAACTCTACAACGACACCTACGGCCATGGGCCGGGCGACGTGTGCTTGAAGAAGATCGCGCGCTGCGCCGTCGACGCACTGCAGCGCCCCGCCGATATGGTCGCCCGGTACGGTGGCGAGGAGTTCGTAGCCGTTCTGCCGGATACCCAGGTGGCCGGCGCCGAAGCGGTCGCACAGGCCATCCGCGAGAACGTCGCCGCGCAAAACATCCCGCATGAGAAATCGCCGACGGCCAAGCATGTCACGGTCAGCCTTGGCCACATACCGAAGATCGGCCGTCCGCCGACCGATCTCGTCACGGCCGCCGACCATGCGCTATACGAGGCGAAGAAGACCGGGCGCGATCGCGCTGTCGCCGGCACCTTCGAGTAGATTCGACGAGCGAAGAACTTCCGCTAATTCTCGGGCCCGATCGGCGCCGTGTTGGCGCGTGCTTGTCCGCGCGCCTTGATGGCCTGCGCGGCGACCGCCACGGCGCTGACCAACTTCCCCAGCACCTCCGCGACGTCAGTAACCGTCAGGCAATCCAGTTCGATCGAACGCGCCAACGCGCTCACTTGCGGCGCGCCGAATTGTGCCGCCAAGCCCTTCAGCGCATGGGCAGCGCGTTTGGCAGCGGCGAGATCGTTGCCGGCAATCGCACTCGCGAGCTGATCGCGGTACTCAATCATGTTGACCAGGAACGTCGGCATCATGTTCGCCACCGCCGCCTCGCCAAGCGCCGCGGCAAGATCGTCCAACACGGCATTGTCGATCGCCGGAGCGGTTTTCAAGTCATGTTGAGCGTAGGATCCCATAGGGGGAGACAAGTCACCGCGATCGCCTTCGGCCTTGGTCAAGCCGCGCGCGACGCGCCGGGCTATGCCGCCGCCGGGTACAAGCTGGTCAATGACCTCGCCGAGTTCAAGCCAAACGACGGGTTTCACGACCACCGCGTTGGCGCCCGCCGCAAGGAAATCGGCGCGGTGTTCGGGAACCGCGTCGGCGGTCAATGCTACAATCGGCACCGTACCGATAGCACCCGTCATCTGCCGGATCAGACGCGTCGCATCGGGACCATCCATCACCGGCATCTGCATATCCATCAGGATGATGTCGAACATCCCGGCGCGGCACGCGCTGACGGCCTGCTGTCCATCGGCCACCGCGACAATGCGGTGACCGAGGCGCCCGAGCATCGCACTCACCAGATAACGGGTGGTGTCGTTGTCCTCCGCCATGAGTATCTGAAGCGTGCGCGCCGGCGCCGCTGGCATATCCGCTTCGTTCGAGGCCTCCAACGGCAGGAGCGATCCCGCCGCCTCCACGACAATATCGAAGTGGAAGGTAGAGCCGCGGTTCGGGACACTTTCGAGCTCTATGTCCCCACCCATCGCCTCAACCAGGCGCTTGCAGATCGCCAGACCCAGCCCAGACCCGCCGTATTGGCGCGATGTCGACAAATCAGCTTGAACGAACGGCTTAAACAGCCGGGCGGCATCCGCGTCCGAGATACCTATGCCGGTGTCGGCGACTGAAAATCTAAGTCGCAAGGCATTGCCCTCGCATTCTTCCATGCCGACGCTGACTCTGATCTCTCCCTGGTGCGTGAACTTCGCCGCGTTGTTGACGAGATTGCTCAAAACTTGTCGCAAACGCTTGGGATCGCCGATGACAGCATCGGTGACCTGGGGCGCGATCACGACCTCGAATCGTAGTCCCTTGTCGTCGAGCATTGACGCGTACAGCTCGCTGACCTCGGTCAGCACGCTCGCGAGCGAGAATGGGATGTGCTCGACCGTGAGCTGGCCTGCCTCGATCTTCGAGAAATCCAGCACGTCATTCAGCAGATCCAGCAGGACCCGGGCCGAACGGGACAGCAGTTTAGTCACCCTCTCCTGTTCTTCCGTCTGATGGCTCAACAGCAACAGATCGGCCATGCCGAGCACGCCCGTCAACGGCGTGCGCAGCTCGTGGCTCATCATCGCCAGGAACTGCGACTTGGCGAGATTGGCCTGCTCCGCGCGCGCGCGCTCGATCTCCAGGTTCTGCGCGAGCAGCGCGAGTTCGTCAGTCTGCTCCTGCAATCGGTCGCGCGCGGCCTGGATCTCGGCTTCGCGCTGCACGCTCTCGCTGATATCGCGTGATGCGGTCAGGACGTGATGACCGCCGCCAACCATCGGAATCACGGCAGCGCGCGATTCCATCCACATCCAATGCCCATCCTTGTGGCGCAAGCGCCAGCGGGCGTTTCCAGCTTGCGGTGCATACGCTTTTTGCAGGCCGCGCTTGCTACGAAGCGGTCCCGCGTCGTCAGGATGCACGAATTCGAACGGCGAGCGTCCGACGGTCTCTTCCACCGTGTAGCCGGCGATACGATAAGCCGAGGGCGAGATGTAGAGCGCCAATCCATCCTGGTCGTAGAGGGTCAGGATATCGGTCGCATTGTCGGCTAGGAACCGGAAGCGTTCTTCGCTGGAGCGAAGCTCGTTCTCGATGCGCATTTGGTCGGTGATCTCGATCACCGCCATCTGCCATGCAGGCTCCTCTTCCCAATGGATGAGCCGCCCGACCGCCTCGAACCAGGCTTCGCGCCCATTCTTGCGCACCACCTTGCGACGGAAGACACGGCCATCGAGTTCGCCGGCCACCGCACGTTCCCAGAAGGAACTGGATTCTTCGTTATTGTCCGGTGAGAGATGTGGCGCCAGCGAGGGCAAGGCCAACACGTCCTCAACCGAATCGTATCCAAGCAATCGCGCATAGGCGGGATTGCAGAACAGCGGCTTGTGACGCCGATGAATGACGACGCCCTGAATCGATCCATCGACGAGATTGCGGAATTTGCGTTCGCTGTCGGCCAGCGCACGCTGCGCTTCGAGGCGATCCGAGACCTCAAGCACGAAGCCGACGCCACGCAGGCGCCGTCCGCCACTGTCGCACTGATGAACCGCGCGGACATGCAGCCAGATGTAACGACCGTCGGCGTGACGGATGCGGAACTCGATGTCGAGTGGCTTCAGCGTGCGGCGCCATTCCTCGACCGCGACCAGAAATTCCGGCAGGTCCTCTGGATAAACACGTTCCTGCATGTAGCCACGGCGGGCCGGCTCGTCGGATGCGACACCGAAGATTTTCCGCAAGCGCGGCGACCAGGTGACCTCGCCAGTATCGAATCGTTCCTCGAAGTAGCCCGCATCGGCAGCCTCAACCGCCAGCTCGAGCATCTGCTGCTTCTCGGCGATGACCGCATCCAATTCGCGGCGCTGCGTGATGTCGACGATCGACCCGATCAGCCGCGTCGGTTTTCCGTCGCGGAACGACACGGCGCGGCCACGGCACTGCACCCAGACATCCGGACCACTGCCGCGTAGTCGGTATTCGGTCTCGAAAGATTCGCCGTTATCGGCATGAACGCGCAACACCTCGACCACGCGCTCGCGGTCTTCAGGATGACAGAGGCTGTCGTGCAGCGCGCGCGACGGCGCCCAGGGCTCGCGCGGAAGGTCGAGCATCTCGGCCAGGCGTGACGAGATGTAGAAATCGCCGGTCTGCAGGTCCCAATCCCAGATCGCCGACCGCGATGCCGAAACGGCGCGCTGGACCTGCTCATCGCGCTCCTCCATCCCACGTTCGGCCGTCTTGGCACGGCTGACGTCTACGATTACGCCAGCGATCTCCCGTGGCTGGCCATCCGGGCCGTTCAGGATGCGCATCGAGAGGTTCAAATCGCGCAACGTCCCATCGGGGCGCCGGATTTGCACATCGAGCGGCTTCACGTCCTCGCCCGCGCGCAACGCCGTAAAGGCGCGGCTGATCGTCTCGCGATAACCGGACAGCAGGTATTCCAGCCGATCGAGAGCCCGCGGTGCTTCGCGGGCGGGGTCGAGGCCAAGGATGCGATAGGCGCCCACCGACCAGGTCACCGCGCCGGTGCGCAGGTTCTCCGACCAGAGTCCTGCGTTCGCGGCTTCTTCTGTAACGGCAAGCTTTTCCGCCATTGATGCGGCTGCGCGCGCGTCTCCGTTTCGCCAGCGCAACGCGGCGACACCGGCAGCCACTAGGCCCGCCAGCGCCACGCTTCCAAGAAGGCCGGCTGGGACGTCCACCATGATTCGCGCGAAAAAACGGAACAAAATCAGTGCGTGGAGTGTAGCCCAAATAGTGTGAGCCAACCCAGCAAATGATGCGGTCGATTTTGCCTCACGACCATTGCGCTCCGGTCGCGGTTGACCTATCGCATGCATATGTCAGATCAGGCTCCCGATGCGCCCCCCTGCCCCACATGTCAGAAGGCGCCCGCGCTGTGCGTTTGCGCCGACATTCAGCCGATCGAGAACCGGATCGAGGTTTTGATCCTGCAACATCCGCAGGAGCAGGATGTCGAGCTGGGGACCGCGCGGCTCACCGTCGCGCATCTCCGTCATGCCGCCCTGCGGGTCGGACTTTCCTGGCCGAGTTTGGCAAAAGCCCTGGGGCACCCGGCCGACCCCAAGGACTGGGGCGTGCTATACCTCGGCTCCGCGAAAGCCGCAGAGGCCGCGCCCGGCCGCGAAGTGGCGGTGCTCAGCCGCAAGGGCAACTTACATCCCGAAAACGACGCGCGTCTGGAGTCCCTCAAGGGGATCATCCTGTTAGATGGGAGCTGGGCGCAGGCCAAGGCCCTGTGGTGGCGGAATGCCTGGCTGCTGAAGTGCCAGCGCATCATCCTTGGGCCGCGCCAGCCGTCGCGCTATGGCAAGCTACGCCGCGAAGCCCGCAGCGATGCCGTTTCGACACTTGAAGCCGGCGCCCTGCTCCTGAGCCACTTGGAGAAGCGTCCGGAGATCGGCCAGGCTTTGTTGGCTAGCTTCGACCGCCTGCTTGCCCGCTATACTGCCACGCGAAGAACTCGCTGACAGTTTTATAAAGTGCCCGATCCGCATTGACGCGCGGGTCACTCTGAGTCTCCCTTGGGCGCTTATCCGCATCGAGGTGGTCATGATTCGCCGCATCGCGTTCCTCTTGGCCCTGGCGTCGGTGCCGGCACAGGTTCAAGCCAAGAATGTCCTGCTGTTCGTCACCGATGGCCTGCGCGCCAGTGCAGTGAATGAAGCCGACGCGCCGACCATGAGCGAGATCCGCGCCAAGGGCGTCAACTTCGCCAATTCGTTCTCCGTGTTCCCGACCTTTACGATGGTGAACGCCTCGGCCTTCGCCACCGGCCATCACCCCGGGGATACCGGCATCTTCGCCAACACGATCCTCGTGCCCAATCCGATCATCACGGATGCGCGCCGCAAAAGCATCACGCCGTTCCTGGAGTACGACCCTGCCTTGCGCGAAGTGAACGCCCTTTATGGCGGCTCCGTCGTCAACGGCGAGACCTTGATCGCCGCCGCGCAGCGGTCCGGTTATTCGACCGCCGCCATCGGTAAACATGGTCCGACAGCTTTGCAGGACATTGCCGACTTCGACCGGCAGAAGACTATCGTCATCGACGACGCCACAGGCGTCCCATTCCCTGGCAACGACGGCCGCATGCAAGGCGTCGTGCTGGCGCCGGATGTCGAGGCCGCGATTTTGCAGGCAACCGGTATCGCGCGCTCACCGGCGCGTCGCGCGAATGGTGAACAAGGCAACTGCGATACGCCGGGTACGAAGGTCGCAAATGTCGCGCAAGAGGATTGGTTTACGAAGGTCGCGACCGATGTCGTGCTGCCGCGCTTCAAGGCCGCCGACAAACCTTTCTTCCTGGTGTTCTGGTCACGCGATCCGGACGGAACGCAGCACAATCACGGTGATAGTCATGGCCAGCTGACGCCTGGCATCAATGGTCCAACGGTGCGCGCGGCGCTGACCAACGCCGACAATGTGCTGCGCCGTCTACGTGAATCGCTCGACAAGCTCGGCCTTGCGGAGACGACCGACATCGTCGTCGTTGCCGACCACGGCTTCTCAACCATCGCGAAAGAGAGCCAGACCAGCGGCTCAGCAACGCTGCAGTGTGCCGGCATGGACCGTGCGCTCCCCCAAGGGTTCCTCGCGCTGGATATCGCGCGGGAATTCGGCATGACGCTGTACGACCCGACAGCCGACATGGCCCCGATCAAGATCCCCGGCGGCTTTCCGCGCCGGGGCGATGCGGTGCTGGGGACCGATCCGGCTAAACCCGAAATGGTGGTGACCGCCAACGGCGGTTCCGATCTCGTGTTCCTGCCCTCGCCTGCGCGCAAGAAACTCGCCCCGAAGATCGTGAAGTTCCTGCTGACGCAGGATTACGTCAGCGGCGTTTTCGTCGATGACGCGCTCGGGAATATTCCCGGCACGCTGCCACTCAGCGCCATCGGCCTGATCGGCGGCGCGAAAACGACGCGTCCGGCGATAATCGTGAACTTCCGCAGCTTCTCCACGGGCTGCGAGAACCCGCTGCTCTGCGCGGCGGAGATTGCCGATACGCCGGCAGTACAAGGCCAGGGCATGCACGGCAGCTTCAGCCGCGCGGATACGAACAATTTCATGACCGCCATCGGCCCCAGCTTCAAGGCGGGCTACGTCAACCGTGCGCCTTCCAGCAACGCCGACATCGCGATGACCATCGCCAGCATCCTGGACATCAAGCCCAGGTCCGGTGGCAAGCTTGCCGGCCGCGTGTTGACGGAAGCCATGCCCGGCGGCAAGGATGTGACGTTCACCCGCACCACGGTCGCGGGCAAGCCGGCCGACGGCTTAGCGACCACCATCCTTGTCCAGCAAGTCGGCAAGTTGCGGTATCTGGAAGCCGGCGGCTTCCCTGGCCGCACGCTCGGGCTGGAGGGCCAGCGCTAGCGGAAGTGGCTCAGCGCCGTTTGCGCTTCGCCTTTTCCAGCGCGGCGACGACTTCCGCGCGGCGGCCACGCGCGCCCACGCTATCCTGCGACGCGACAGCAAGCGCGCGCTCGAGATAGGCCGTCGCCTGGGCGGCGCGGCCAGTCTCCATCAGCATGTCACCCATGAAGAAGTTCGTGTCGCGCCCCTCGGGATCAATTGCGATCGCCCGGCGCAGATAGTCCTCAGCTTTCTTGCGATCGCCGAAAGCGATCGGCCAGCCCGGAACCTCGTAGTAGATGGAACCCAGGGTGGACAGCACCGCCGCGTTATTGGGCTGGACCTGATCGGTCTCCACCAACAGATCACGAGCCGCGCGAACCTTCTTCAGCGACGTCGTGGAGTGCAGGAACTCAGCCGTCAGCATCAGCGCATTTGCCTGCAGCAGGCGTGTTTCCGCGCGGGGATCACGCCCGGCCAATTCCGCCGTTTCCCGTTCGAGCGCCTCTGCCCGGGCGATCCGGTCGGGGGCGTCGGCCTGTTCGTATTTGAGGACCGCCCAACGCCCCTCTAGCACGCCCAGATCGTCAGGCGCGGCCCTGGCACCAACCGGAGCGATGGTCAGCAATATCCCTAGAAGTCGCAGAACTTTAAGCATTTGTGCGCTAGATTACCGCCTGCCGTGGCTCGGGGCCATCACCCCGAAAATACGCCCGGTCTCACGGGGGTGGGTATGCATACGATCCGGATGCTCTTATC
Source organism: Rhodospirillaceae bacterium (assembly GCA_947476695.1). Taxonomy (GTDB): domain Bacteria; phylum Pseudomonadota; class Alphaproteobacteria; order Rhodospirillales; family Rhodospirillaceae; genus SCTM01. Next base: position 112,032 of record CANJRD010000002.1, on the reverse strand, counting down.
GCTGCGCTACATCATTTTTTCCGCAGCCGTCGTTGCGACATTCGCGTGCATCGTTCTAGCGCTGGTGGTCAGCCCGCTGTTCGCGATCCCGCTGCCGATCGTGTTTTTCTTGGCCATGGTCGGCTTCTACGACGTGGTGCAGCAGCGCCACTCGATCCTGCGTAACTACCCCATCTCGGCGCACATCCGCTTCATGCTGGAAAGTATCCGCCCTGAGATTCGGCAGTACTTCCTGGAGAGCGAAACCGACGGTACGCCCTTCAGCCGCAACAAGCGCTCTATCGTGTACCAGCGCGCCAAGGGTCAACTCGACAAGCGCCCGTTCGGCACGCAACTCGACGTCTATTCGCAATCGTTCGAGTGGCTACACCATTCGATGGTGCCGAAGGAGCCGTCGACGGAATCTTTCCGGACCATGGTGGGCGGGCCGCAGTGCACCCAGCCTTACTCCGCCTCGGTGTTCAACATCTCCGCGATGAGCTTCGGCTCCTTGAGCGCGAACGCCATTCGCGCCCTGAACCGCGGCGCCAAGAAGGGCGGCTTCGCCCACGACACCGGCGAAGGCGGTATCAGCAAATATCACCGCGAAGGCGGCGACATCATCTGGGAAATCGGCAGCGGCTATTTCGGATGCCGCACACCGGACGGCGGCTTCGATCCTGAACGCTTCGCGGCGAATGCCGGTGAGTCTCAAGTGAAGATGATCGAGATCAAGCTGTCGCAGGGCGCGAAGCCGGGCCACGGCGGCGTGCTGCCGGGGCCGAAGGTCTCGTACGAAATCGCCCAAGCGCGCGGCGTGCCGCAAGGCATCGACTGCGTCTCTCCGGCGCGGCATGCGGCGTTCTCGACGCCCATCGAACTTATGCAGTTCATCTCGCTTCTCCGACGCTACAGCAACGGCAAGCCGATCGGCTTCAAGCTCTGCGTCGGGCATCCCTGGGAGTTTCTGGCGATCTGCAAGGCGATGCTCGAGACGGAAATTTTGCCCGACTTCATCGTTGTCGACGGTTCCGAAGGCGGTACGGGCGCCGCGCCGTTGGAGTTCACCGATCACATCGGCACGCCGCTGCGCGACGGCCTGATGTATGTGCACAACGCCCTTGTCGGTATCGGCAAACGCGACGTGGTGCGCATCGGCGCCAGCGGCAAGATCACATCCGCCTTCGACATGGCGCGCGTAATGGCGCTCGGCGGCGACTGGTGCAATGCGGCACGCGGATTCATGTTCGCCCTGGGCTGCATCCAATCACAGAGCTGCCATACCGACAAATGCCCGACCGGCGTTGCCACACAGGACCCCATGCGCCAGCGCGCCATTGTGGTGCCGGACAAGGCCGAGCGCGTCTATCAGTTCCACAAGTCGACGGTGAAGGCGTTGAGCGAGGTGGTCGCGTCCGCCGGGCTCAATCATCCCAACGAACTGAAGCCCTGGCACTTCTCCAAGCGCGTCTCGCCCACGCGCGTGATGACCTATGCCGAACTGGACCGCTTCCTCGAACCCGGTGAATTGCTCACCGGCACCGAGGACCCGCGCTTCCGGGACGCCTGGAAAATCGCGCGCGCCGACACCTTCGCGCCGATCGGCTAGCCCTGGGGCGTCGAGACACGCTGGATGGGCGGAGCATTCATCTGCTCCGCCTGCCAGCCGCCGCCAAGCGCCTGAATCAGCGCCACGCTCGCCGTCAGCTGATTGCGACGGATCGTCAAAGCGGACTGCTCGCTGCTGAGGGCGGCGGCTTGTGCCGAGGCCACAGTGGTGAAGTCGGTGAGACCGGCACGATAGGCATTGCGCGCGATGCGTTGCGCCTCTTCCGCCGCGGCCACGGCTTGATTCTGGATAGCGCCCTGTTCGCCAAGTAACCGCACCGCGATGAGCTGATCTTCCGCCTGCGCCAAGGCCGTCAGTACGGTCTGACGATAGGTCGCGACCTGCTGATCGTAGGCCGCCCGCGACCGCTCAACCTGCGCGCCACGCGCGCCAAAGTCCAACAAGGTCAGGGCCGCCTGCGGCCCGAGCGACCAGAAGCGGTTGGCGGTCTGGAACAGCGAGTTGAGGCTGGTGCTCGAATAGCCGTAACTGCCGCCGATCGACAGATCCGGGAAATAGGCCGAGATGGCCACACCGATCTGCGCGTTAGCGGCCGCCATACGGCGTTCCGCCGCGGCGACGTCGGGCCGGCGCTCGAGCAACATCGACGGCACCGCGAGCGGCGCCTCCGGAGGCGCGACGGTGAACTCCGCGCGTTGCAGATTCAGTTCGCCCGGCGCCTTGCCGATCAGCACCGCGATCGCATGCTCCAGCTGTGCACGCTGAAGCGTAACGCTGATTGCCTGCGACTGAGCGTTGCGCAGCTGGGTTTCCGCCTGCGCTACGTCGGCCTTGGAGACTGTCCCTTGCGTGTACTTGTTCTGGGCGATCTGGAACGATTCCTGATAGCCCGCCGTGGTCTGATCCAGGAGACCTTTCAGCTCATCTTGAACCCGGAGCTCGAAGTACGCCGTCACCAACTGCGCTTGCGCGGATAAGGTCGCATTCGCCAGGTCGGCGGCGCTCGCCTGCGCCGATGCCTTGTTGGATTCGATTGTCCGCCGGATGCGTCCCCACAGATCGATATCCCACGACGCGCCGAGGTCGGCGCTGTAGATCGTCGTTGGGCCGGTAGCCGTGGTGATCGTACCGCCAACACCGCTACGGATCGTGCCACCCGAGCCCCGTTCAGAGCGCGTGACCGAGCCCGACGCATTAAGCGTCGGAAAGAGGCCGGAGCGCGACTGGCGCACCAAGGCCACGGATTGGCGATACGCTGCCTCAAAGGCACGGATATTCTGGTTCGAGGCCTGAACCTGGGTCACCAAGTCGGTCAGAACTGGATCACCGTAGACTGTCCACCAGCTTCCGCGCAGCGCTGCATCGTTAGGCGTGCTGATTTTCCAACCCGCGGCTTCCTTGAACTCAGCCGTCACGGGCGCCGAAGGACGCTTGTAGTTTGGACCGACAGCGCAACTTGCCAATGCAAGAGCGCAGATCGCAACGCCAACATGCCTCACGTACGTGCCTCCACCGGTCTTGCTTTGGATTCACCGTAGAGATTGCGGCGCATCCATTTCCCGAACCGGTCCATGTAAAGATAAACAACAGGCGTGGTGTAAAGCGTGAGTATCTGGCTGACCAACAACCCGCCCACCACCGCCACGCCGAGCGGACGCCGGATTTCGGTGCCCTCGCCGGTTCCGACCGCCAAGGGGAACGCGCCGAGCATCGCCGCCATCGTGGTCATCATGATCGGACGGAAGCGCAGCATCGCCGCGCGGTGGATGGCATCGAACGGCGTCAGGTTGTCGCGCCGTTCGGCCTCGACGGCGAAGTCGATCATCATGATCGCGTTCTTTTTCACAATTCCGATCAGCAGCAGCACGCCGATCATCGCGATAACCGTGAAATCCATGCGCGCGATCATCAGCGCCAACACCGCGCCCACGCCAGCGGACGGCAGGGTCGACAGGATGGTAATTGGGTGGATGTAGCTTTCGTACAACACGCCCAGCACGACATAGACCGCGATCAGCGCGCCGACGATCAGCATGAGCTGGCTGCTGGCAGACTCTTGGAACTGACGCGCCGTACCCTGGAAGCTGCCGTTGATGCCGCTCGGCACGCCAATGCTGTTGACCGTGTGATTGATCGCGTTCACCGCATCGCTTAACGCGACACCGTCCGCGAGATTGAACGACACGGTCGCTGCGACAAATGTGCCCTGATGATTGACCGAAAGCGGCGTCTCCCCGGTTTCGTAGTGCGCTACTTCGGACAAGGGCACCATCCGGGAGACACGGGTGGAAACAGGCGAACCACTCGATACCGCGCGGCCCGTGGTGACCAGGGCATTCTGTTGCAAATTGCGGGCGGCAATCGCCGACTCTTCCGCCGCCGCGGCCTGGAGCGCATCCCCCGAAACAAGGTTGCCGGGGCCGGCAGCACTGACCGTGCTGGATATGGCATTACTGGCGACCGTACTGCTGACCGAGCCGCCCGAGGAACTGATGAAAATATCTTTCAGCGTCTCCGGGCTCTGCCAGAACTCTGGCGCCAGCTCCATGACCACTTTGTACTGGTTCATCGGATTAAAGATCGTCGAGACCTGACGCTGACCGAAAGCGTCGTACAACGTGTTGGAGACTTGGCTCATTGTCAGCCCCAGGCGTGCGACGGAGCCGCGATCCACCACAAGGCGCGTTTCCAGGCCTTTCACTTCCTGATCCGAGTTCACGTCTTCGAGCTGCTCCAACTTCTGGAGCGCCTCGACAAGCTTCAAAGTCCAGGCGCGCACTTCCTTCACGTCGTCGCCCTGGAGCGTGTACTGATAGGTGGAGTTCGACATGCGGCCGCCCATGCGGACCTCGCGCGGCACGTTCAGAAACATGACCGCGCCCGGGATCGAAAGCTTGGGACGTAACCGCGTCACGATATCGTCGGACGTCAGGCCGCCGCGTTCCGCCTTCGGCTTCAGAGAAACGAAGACATTGCCGCCGTTGGTCTGGCCGCCCCCGGTGAAGCCGGCGACATTCTCCACAGCCGGATCGGCCTGAATGATTTCGATGTACTTCTTCAACTTCTCGCGCATCGACTGGTGCGAAATGCTCTGGTCGCCGCGAATGCCGCCCTGAATGCGGCCTGTATCCTCATCCGGGAAAAAACCCTTCGGAATGTTGATATAGAGGAAGACGTTGAGGCAGATAGTCGCGAACAGCACGATCATGGTCAGCGGACCATGACGCAACACCCAGCCCAGCGACTTGTCGTAGCCGCGCGCGAAATCGCCGAACCAGGTGTCGGACGCCGTGACCAGTTTGGACGTTTTCCGGTCGCGCAGCGGCTGCAGCAGCAGGGCGCACATCATCGGCGTGGTCGTCAGCGAGACCACCAACGAAACCAGAATTGCGGCCGATAGCGTGATTGCGAATTCGCGGAACAGGCGGCCGATGATGCCGCCCATCAACAGAATTGGAATGAACACGGCGATCAACGAGAAGCTCATCGCCATCACCGTGAACCCGACTTCCTGCGCGCCGATCAGGGCCGCCTTATAGCGCGGCATGCCTTCCTCGATATGACGCGAGATGTTCTCCAACAGCACGATGGCGTCGTCGACCACGAAGCCGGTGGCGATGGTCACCGCCATGAGCGAAAGGTTATCGAGTGTGAACCCCAGCAAATACATCACGCCGAAGGTGCCCAGTAAGGAAACCGGCACGGCGACGCTGGGAATGAGCGCGGCGCGTCCGTTGCGGAGGAACAGGAACACCGTCATGACCACGAGTACCGTGGAGATGACCAGCGTGCGCTCCACCTCCCGCAGCGAGGCGCGGATAGTGGTCGTTCGATCGACCACCAGCTTGATATCCAGATCGGGCGGCAAGGACGCCCGCAAGGCAGGCATCACGCTCATTACGCGGTCGGCGGTTTCGATGATGTTGGCGCCGGGCTGCCGCAACACCTGGATGAGGACGGACGGATTGCCGTTGGTCAGACCGAGGTTGCGGACGTTCTCAACCGAATCCACCACCTCCGCCACATCGGACAAGCGCACCGGCGCACCATTACGGAAGGCCACGACAAGCGGGCTATAAGCTTCCGCCACGCGCGACTGGTCGTTGGTGTAGATTTGGAAGTGCCGGTCGTTCTGCTCGATCGAGCCCTTTGGCGCGTTGGCATTCGCGGCGGACAGCGCCGCGCGCACGTCTTCCAGGCCGACGCCGTATTTGAACAAGGCACGCGGATTGAGTTCGACGCGCACAGCCGGCAGTGAACTGCCACCCAGCTGAACGTCGCCGACCCCCTGCACCTGTGCCAAGCGCGGCTGGATGATGGTGGCGGCGGCGTCGTAAATCTGCCCGGCATCGCGCGTCTTGGACGTCAGCGAGTAAATCAGCAAGGGCTGTTCGGCGGGGTTGGTCTTGCGGTACTGCGGGTTCTGCCGCAGGCCCGAGGGCAGATCGATCCGCGCCGCATTGATGGCCGCTTGTACGTCGCGGGCCGCGCCGTCGATGTCGCGGTCCAATCCGAACAACAGCATGATGCGCACGTTGCCGACGGAGCTTTGTGAGGTCATCTCCTGCACGTCGGCGATGGCGCCGAGATGACGCTCCAGCGGCGTCGCCACGCTGGTGGCCACCGTCTCGGGGCTGGCGCCAGGTAGATTGGCCGTGACCATGATGGCCGGGAAATCGACCTGCGGCAGCGGGGCGACCGGCAGCAGGAAGAACGACACCGCACCCGCCAAGATCAGCCCAATCGTCAGCAGGATCGTGGCGACCGGCCGGGCGATGAACGGCGCGGAGATGTTCATGGCCGCGCCTTCGCGCTGCCCGGCATACCCTCTTCCACAGCGCGCCGGTTCGCGGAACGTCCGCGCAGGCGAAGGCTGAGGTTATCGAACGTGAGGTAGATCACCGGCGTGGTGTAGAGCGTCAGCAATTGACTGACGATCAAACCGCCCACGATACTGATGCCAAGCGGATGGCGCAGTTCCGAGCCCACACCCCAGCCGATCATCAGCGGCAGCGCGCCCAGCATCGCGGCCATCGTGGTCATCAGAATGGGACGGAAACGCAGGAGACAGGCCTGCATAATCGCCTCGCGCGGCGGCTTGCCTTCGAGGCGTTCCGCATCGAGCGCGAAGTCGATCATCATGATCGCGTTCTTCTTCACGATGCCGATCAGCAGCACGATTCCGATGATCCCGATGATGTCGAGGTCATGGCCGGAGATGAGCAGCGCCAGAAGCGCACCGACACCTGCGGACGGCAGCGTCGACAGGATCGTTATCGGATGGATGAAGCTCTCATAGAGGACGCCCAGCACAATATACATCGTGACGATCGCGGCGAGGATCAACAGCACTTCGTTCGACAGCGCTTTTGTGAACGCGAGCGCGGCACCCTGGAAGCTGGTCGCCATGGCGGCCGGCAGTCCCAGTTCCTTCTGCGCCTTCTGGATCGCCTCGACCGCCGCGCCCAGCGAGTTGCCTTGCGCGACGTTGAACGAGATCGTGGCCGAGGGGAACTGCGCGACGTGATCGATTTCAAGGGGCGCCGGCCGCTGGATGATCTTGGCCAGCGTCGACAACGGCACCTGCGTACCGCCGCTCGACGGCAGATAAATTTCGCCAAGGGATTCGATGGAATCCTGCATGGCAGGGTCCGCCTCCAGGATCACGCGGCGCTGATCGGTCTCGGAATAGATCGTCGAGATCATCCGCTGACCGAAGGCGCTGTAGAGCGCGTTGTCGATGGTGGCGAGCGTGATCCCGAAGCGCGATGCGGTGTCGCGGTCCACCTCGACATAGGCCGAGAGGCCTTCGTTCTGCAGGTTGCTGGCGACATCGATCAGCGCGGGGTCCTGGCGCAGTCGCTCGACAATCTTGGGCACCCATTCGTTCAGTTCGGCCGGGTTCGGGTCCTGAACCAAGAACTGGTACTGGGTGCGGCTGGACGTCGACTCAATCGTCAGGTCCTGCACCGGGCGCATCCACAACGTCATGCCCGGCACGTTGGATGCCGCGCGTTGGATGCGCCGCATGATCTGTGCGGCATTCGCATCGCGATCGCCGTGTGGCTTCAAGGCAATCAGCATGTGACCGCTGTTGAGCGTCACATTGGTGCCGTCGACACCGATGAACGACGAAAGGCTTTCAACGTCGGGATCTTTGACGATCTCCCGCGCAAGCGCGACCTGCCGATCCGCCATCGCCGCATAAGAGACGCTTTGCGAACCTTCAGTCACGGCCTCGATCAGGCCGGTGTCCTGATCCGGGAAGAAGCCCTTCGGGATCACGATATAAAGAAGTGCCGTCAGCACCAGCGTGCCGACCGCCACCACCAACGTCGCCCGCTGATGGTCGAGAACCCAGGTCAGTGTCTCGCCATAACGAGCTGTGACCCGATTGAACCAGTCGCCGAAGGCTTTGCTCCAGCCGCTGTCGTGCTGGCCTTCATGCGGCTTCAACAGCCGTGCGCACATCATCGGCACGAGGGTCAGGGACACCACCGCAGAGATCAGGATGGTGATGGCGAGGGTGATTGCGAATTCGCGGAACAGACGGCCCACGACATCGGCCATGAACAGCAGCGGGATCAGCACGGCGACCAGCGACACCGTCAACGAGATGATCGTAAAGCCGATCTGCTCAGATCCCTTGAACGTGGCCTCGAAGGGGTCCTCCCCCTCCTCCACATAGCGGGCGATGTTCTCGATCATCACGATGGCATCGTCGACCACGAATCCGGTCGCGATGGTCAGCGCCATCAAGGTCAGATTGTTCAGGCTGAAGCCGATCAGGTACATCACGCCAAAGGTGCCGACAATCGACAGGGGCACCGAGAGGCTGGGGATGATGGTGGCGGGCAGATTGCGCAGGAACAGGTAGATCACCATCACGACCAGCACGACGGCGAGCGTCAGTTCGAACTGCACATCGTGCACGCTGGCGCGAATGGTTGTCGTGCGGTCGGTCAGTTGATGCACCTCAACCGACGACGGCAGAGATTCCTGCAGGCGCGGCAGCACCGCCTTGATGCCGTCCACCACCGCGATCACGTTGGCGTTGGGTTGGCGGCGTACGTTGATGATGATCGCCGGCGTGGTGTTCATCCACGCGCCGAGCTTGGAGTTCTCCGCGCCATCGACGATCTCGGCGACGTCGTTCAGACGCACCGCCGCGCCGTTCTTATAGGCGATGATCAGATCGCGATATTCGTCGGCGCTTTTCAGCTGGTCGTTGGAATTGATGGTATAGGCCCGTGTCGGGCCGTCGAAGTTACCCTTGGGCGTATTGACGTTGGCGTTGCTGATCGTGCTGCGCAGGTCGTCGATGTTGAGGCCATAGGCCGCCAGCGCGCGCGGATTTGCCCGCACGCGCACCGCGGGGCGATTGCCGCCGCTCAACGAAACCACGCCGACACCCGGAAGCTGCGACAGCTTCGAGGCGACGCGCGTATCCACCATCGTCTGCACTTCGGTCAACGGCAGGGTCTTCGACGTCACCGCCAACGTCAGGATCGGCGCATCGGCGGGATTGACCTTATTGTACGTCGGCGGCGCGGGCAGATCGTTCGGCAGCAAGCTGCCGGCCGCATTGATCGCGGCCTGCACTTCCTGCTCGGCGACATCGAGCGTCAGATCGAGCCCAAATTGAAGCGTGATCACCGAAGCGCCGGCCGAGCTGGCCGAGGACATCTGCGTCAGGCTGGCCATCTGGCCAAGCTGGCGTTCAAGCGGCGCGGTGACGGATGAAGTCATCACCTCCGGGCTCGCGCCCGGCAGGAACGTCTGCACCTGGATCGTGGGATAGTCGACTTCCGGCAGCGCCGACAACGGCAGCATGCGGAACGCGACCAAGCCGACCAGCATGGTCGCGATCATCAGCAGCGATGTCGCGACCGGCCGTTCGATGAAGATGCGGGATGGATTCACCGCAAATGTCCGTTAGAAGCCGCCGCCGCCGGGCGGTCCACCTCGGGGGCCTCCGGGCGTAGGACCGCGACGCTGGCCGTCGCCGCCTTTGCCATCTTGCCGCTGACCGCGCTGGCCACGTTGACCGCGCTGTCCGCCGGCCGCGCCCGGTTGCATCGCCGGCGGGGTCTGCCCGGGCAAAAGCACCGTCGCGCCGTCGCTGATGCGGTCCGCGCCGTCGGTCACGACGGTATCGCCCGGCTGCAAGCCTTCTTCGATCACCACCTTCTCCGGTGTCTGTGCGCCGATTTTCACAGGCGTCACCGAGACCCTGTTCTCGGCATTCACCTGATAGACGAATGTGCCCGGTGCGCCACGTTGGATGGCAGCGACCGGCACAACGATCACGTTTTTCAGCGTATCGACCAGCAAATCGACGTTCACGAACTGGTTCGGGAACAGTCGCTCATCGGCATTCTCGAATACGGCGCGCAGCTTGATCGTGCCGGTAGCCGTGTCGATACGATTGTCGACGGTGCTCAACGTGCCAGTCGCGATCTTTTCCTTGTCGGCCCGATCGAGCGCGGTGACCTCGAGGGTTTGGTTGTCGCGCACGCGCTTGATCACCGCCTGAAGCTGATCTTCCGGAATGGTGAACAGCACGGAGATCGGCTGCGCCTGTGTGATCACGGCGATGCCGTTGGCGTCACCGTTGGCGATGTAGTTGCCTTCGTCCACCACGCGCAAACCCACGCGGCCCGTGAGCGGCGCCCTGATCTGCGCGCGGTCGAGATTGAGCTTCGCGGTATCGACGGCGCCATTGTCAGCCTGGACGACCCCTTTATACTGGCGTACCAGCGCGGCCTGGGTGTCGACCTGCTGCTTGGCGATGGAGTCCTGGGCCAGCAAGTTCTGATAGCGTTCGAGATCAAGCTCGGCGTTGCGCAGCTGGGCCTGATCGCGCGCCAGCTGGCCTTGTGCCTGCTCCAGCGCGAACTGATAGGGCCGCTGGTCGATCAGGGCGAGGACGTCGCCCTCGCGAACCAGCTGGCCTTCCTTGAACATGATCTGGTTGATGTAGCCCGTAACCTGCGGACGCACGGTAACGGTCTTCAATGGCGTCACGGTGCCCAGCGCACTGACGACGATGGGAATCTCGCCGTTCTCCGCCTTGGCGATGTTCACCGGCATCGGCCCGCCGCCGCCGAAGCGGCCACCGCGAAACTCGACCTTCGGCGTCGGACGCAGCGCGAAGAACAATGCCACGGCCACCAAGGCCACAGTGGCGGTGATCGTGAGAAGGCGACGGCGCTGTTTCGCCCAAGCGCGCATTCTGTCAATCCGGCTCTGCGGAGGCGTAGCCCGGCTCATGACCGGCGGTTCTGGCGGAGGCACGATGTCTCGATTCATGATCTTGCTCAGCCGCGCCGAGCCTGGAAGGCCCGCAACCTATCATGGCACTCGCGGCGGCACACGAAGTACCAACTGCCTGCGCGCGTAAAACGCCCGATTGGCTCGACCGTTCGTTTCCGCGCAGGGTTCAATAAAGGCCCGAGCGTGTAACGGCGGCATGTCGGGCCCGCCGATTCCGTGTAACAGTCGGTAAAATCACGGGAATTTGCGGGTGGTAGCGCGTCTGGTGGACAGGGTTCTGGGGTTTGAATATGCGCGCCACGGAATTTCTGCTTTGATGTGTGACACTTCTCGCGCCCCAGCGCGTTGCATGCAATGGGTCTGGGGGAAGATTTCCGGCATTGCGCCGGGTGTCGTACCGCCACATTTTCTCTTTCCGATTGTGGGCGGCTGTCCCGCAGAACTGACGGTAAGCCTGCTCTTGTTGCCGAAATTAAAGATTCAGCGCGCCGTCCTCGCCGCCGCTCTCACCTTGGCCTTGGGCGCGCGCCTTCCCGCCCTGGCGGCAGAGGATAGCCTCGCGGCCGATGACGGCGGCGTGAAATACACTGTCGAAGTCACCGGCGCCCCGAATAGTGCTGTCAGCCGCCTCATCAAGCAGAGCTCCCAACTCGAGGAATTGCGCAAGAAGCTGCCCGCCACCGCGGCTGCCTTGGCCCGCCGGGTGCGCGGCGACGAAGACCGCTTCCGGGCCATCCTGGAATCCGAGGGCTTCTACGCCAGCGAGGTAACCAGCACGATCGAGGACAAAGACGGAACCACCCATGTGGAGGTCGTCATCGATGCCGGCCCGCAATATATCGTGACATCGTTGGAGCTCGAATTCGGCGAACGCGACAGCGTCGTCGCGCTGCTCCCCGCCAAAACGGCACCGATCAATGCCGTTCGCGGCATGATCGGCAAACCGGCGCGCGCAGCCGACGTCATCCGGGCCGAGCACACCGCACTGGACATCCTGCGGCGGCAGGGCTTCCCCTTCACCGGCCGCGGCGATCGCGAGGTCGTCGTCGACCACGCGACGCGCACCATCAGTATCGTGCTGCCGATCTTCGTTGGCCGCAAAGCGACCTACGGCACGACGTTTTTCAACGGGCAAACGCGGCTGAAGGCGGCCTATCTGCAGCGTCTCGTGCCGTGGAAACCGGGCGAGACCTATGACCGCAGCGAGCTCGACCGCTTCCGGCAGTCGCTGGTTCGCTCCACGTTGTTCAGCTCCGTGCGGGTCGCACCGGCCAAAGATGAGGAAGCGCCCGATGGCGCGCCGCTCGACGTCAACGTGGATGTCACCGAAGGTCCCAACCGCACCATCGGCGCGACCGCGACCTACGCGCGCGACGCAGGCTTCGGTGGTTCGGTGTACTGGCAGCACCGCAATCTGTTCGGCAACGCCGAGATTCTCGATGTATCGGTGGACGGCAACCAGCTCGCGCAGACCGCCAAGGCGGGGCTGACGAAGCCGAATTGGCGGCGGCTGGATCAGAACTTGCGCTTTACATCGATGCTTCAACGCTCGACCACGCAAGCCTTCGACGGCTTGAGCGCGGAACTGGGCACCGCCGTCGACCGCCGTATTTCAGAGCATTGGGTCGTCGGAGTGGGTGTCAGCACGCAGATTGCGCGCCTGACGGAAGACGGTGTGCGACGCCGCTCGCTGCTGTTGGGCCTGCCGCTCGCCGCCACGCGCTATGTCAGCGGCGAGGACATCACAACCCAACGCTCGCTGATCGATTCCAACAACGGGTGGCGTTTGTCGCTCGCGGTGACGCCGTACACCGGAACTTACAACGACAAAGTCACCTTCGTGCGGTCCGAAGCCGAAGGCGACATCTATGTGCCGATTAACGCCTTGCGCACGACCGTCATCGCCGCACGCCTTAAGCTCGGCAGCATCGCCGGATCGGCGACGGATAACATTCCGGCGGACAGGCGCTTCTATGCCGGCGGCGGTGGGTCGATCCGCGGTTACGGATACCAGCTCGTCAGTCCGCTCGACGCCAGCGGCAAGCCGGTCGGTGGACGCTCGCTGATCGAGACAAGTTTGGAAGCACGCTTCCGGTTCACGAATACGCTTGGCCTGGTGCCGTTCGTGGACGCGGGCTCAGTCTCGAACAGCAGCATCCCGGGCAAAGACGTCTCGCTACGCGCGGCCGTCGGTCTTGGTTTGCGTTACTACACCTCGGTGGGGCCCTTGCGGGTCGACTTGGCGACGCCGATCGCCAAGCGTCAGGGCATCGACAACACTATCCAGTTCTATATCAGCTTTGGGCAGGCGTTCTGATGAGCGAGCGCCCCCCCGCCGTGAAATGGGCCTTGCGTAGCATCGCCGCTCTCGCGGTGCTGGTCGCGGCAAGCATCGGCATTCTGCTGTCGAGCCGTGGTGGCCAGGCCTTCCTCGCCGCGCGCGTTCTGGAACGCATCAACGGCGGCGACGTGACCGTGGCGATCGGCGGGACCGACGGGACCTGGCCGCGCCACATGATCCTGACCGATGTCACGATCAGCGACCGCCAAGGCGCTTGGCTGCGCGCCGACCGGATGGAATTGGAATTGCGCGTCGGCCCCCTGTTGCGTGGCCAAGTCTACGCGCCGCACATATCCGCCAACGCGATGGCGTTCGACCGGCTTCCCGTTTCCGCGCCGCAGACGGTGCCGGCCAAGCCCTTCGATCCGAATGCCCTGCTGCGCACCCTGCGCGGCCTGCGATTCGACCGCATCGAGATCGCCGCTCTAATGCTGGGTCCCAGCCTTATCGGACGGCCGCTCGATGTGCAGCTGAAGGGCAGCCTTGTCCCCACGGCCGAAGGCGCCAAGCTGAATGCGGAGATTACTGAGCGCGATGGCACCGGGAAGCTGACAGCCGATCTCAATGGCGACACACGTGCATTGGTCGCAAAGCTTTCGGGTGCTCTGGGCAATCTGACGGCGACCGTAGAAGGCACGGTGACGCTGAGTGGCGGGGCATTGCAAGGCACCGCGCACCTCACCTGCGCCGCGCCTTGTCGTCCGGAAAGCGACCCTGTCGTCGACCAGGCGACCGTCGATCTCGTACTCGGCGGCACCGTTCGCGTGCCGCATCTGGAAGCCACGATTGCCGCTGAAGGTGTGAAGTTGGCCGAACGCCCCATCCGCAGCCTCGCTGCGACGGGGACCGTCGACATCGCCGACGATCGGCAGCGGACGCTGCACCTCGAGACGAAAGGCACCTTCACCGACCTCCGCGCCTTCGCGCCGGAAGCCGCGCAAGTCGTAACCGAAACAGCGGCCTTCACCCTCACCGGCCGGCGCGCTGGCGACACGAACGTTATCGAGGGCTTGCGCATCACCAGTGGCGACGCGGAGGCCTCGGCAACGGGTACGCTGACACCGGATGGCATCGCGCCGGCTCACCTCACCATGACTGTAAAATCCGCCGGCCGCCTTGGCGGCTTCGGTCAGGATCGCTCGACCACGCGCGCCGAGCTGAACTTCGTGCGTGCGCTGAAGGACGGCACCGCGAACGGGGACTTGCGCGTCGAGATGACGAACCTCTCCCCACCGCCGCGCCTTGCCGGTGTAGTGGGGCGCGACGGTAAACTCTCCGCCACGTTCGCAGCCGACGCAAAGGGGCTGCGCATTACCGATGCGACAATTTCGTCGGGCAATCTCAATATAAAGGGCGAGAGCCTCTGGACCGGCCCACTCGCCCAGGTCGTACATCAGGCCAGCAAAGCCGACCTGTCCGTCGTAACGCCATCGCCCACCGGCGAACCGACGCCGGCGAGTGCATCGCTGCGTCTGGAAGGCCCCATCCCCAATCTGCGTGCGGCGTTGGAAGTAACCATCCCGGAGTTGCGCCTTGCGCCCGATGCGCCGGCGCAGAACCTCACGCTGACTGGCACCGCGACGCGTAACGGCAAGGCGCTTGAGATCGATGTCAAAGGCGCGGGCCGCTGGCGCGATCAGCCAGTGGAACTCAAGGGCCAGGCGCGCAAGGGCGACGGGCCGCAGCTGACGATCTCGCAGCTTCACTTCGCTAGCGCGGCAGCCGTCATCGACAGCGACCTTGAGGTCGACACGAATACCGGCCTGCTCACTGGCAAAACGCATGCCGATGTCGCCAATATCGGCGTCCTGGGCAACGTTGTCGGGCTAAAGCTGAAAGGCGACGGTAATCTGGATGCGACTTACGCCGCACCCGGCGGGAAGCAGAAGATCGATCTGCGCCTAGGCCTGCGCAAGCTGGAGCACGATGCCTTCAGCGCCGACGGTCTCACGGCATCGGCCAGCATCGAAGACGCCTACGGTACGGCGCAAATCCGCGGGCGGGTCGACAGCGGCGGCGGCGCGTTCCTCGGTCGCCCGGTGAAATCGCTCGCAATCACCGCGAACGGCCCGGCCGACAATGCGGCCGTAACGGTGGAGTTGACCGGTGCCGCGCGTTCACCGCTGGAAATCTCCATCGCCGGCCGCGTTGGTCTCGGTGAGACGACGAAAATCGCGCTGTCGCGTTTCCGGGTCCACGACGACACGCTGACCGCCGCGCTACAGGGCGAAGCCCAACTCACGTCCCACGAGAACGAAATGACCTTGAGTCCCACCCGCCTGGCGATCGCCGGCGGGTTGGTGACAGCGGAACTGCGCGCCAACCGCCAAGACGATACCGCCGCCGGGACAATCACTTTCGAGAACATCGCGTTGAGCGCCTTCGATGCGCAGACGTCGACAGTCGCCGCGCCGAGCAACACGATCTTCGGGGGCCGCGTGACCTTCTCCAGCCCGGCCAGCGCGACGATGGCGGATGTCGATCTCACCGCCGGCTTCGACACCGGACGCGGCAAAGAACGCGGACAGATTCAAATCGTGGGCAGAGTCCGCGACGGCCGGGCCAAAGTGACCGCGGCGGCGGGCGGCTTCTCCGGCGAGCCGGCGAAGTTGATCGCCGACATTCCGGCAAATATCGACCTCATCGCCCTGAAGGCGCGGGTCGATATGGAGAAGCCCTTCACCGCAGCCATAAACTGGCGTGGCGATATCGGGCGGCTATGGACCCTGATCCCGCTGGACGAGCATGTCGTTTCAGGCCCCGTCGTGATCGACGCAAGTGCCAGTGGCACGTTGGCGGCGCCGGTGGTGCAAGGCGGCGTGCAATTGAATGACGGCAGATATGAAAACGTCACGCAGAGCACGGTGCTGGAGCATGTGAACGCATCGCTCACCGCTGAACGCGGAAATGCGTTGTCCTTCACCCTCGCCGCCAAGGATCGCAAAAACGGCAGCCTGACCGGCAAAGGAAGCGTCGCGCCGGATGTGAAAGGCGAGTGGATCGCCGACATCACCACGCAGTTCCGTAATCTGCTCGCGCTGAACCGCGATGACATCACTGCGGCCGTGAGCGGTGAACTCACCTATAAAGGCCCACTCGAGCATGGCGTCCTGGCGGGCACGTTGAACGTCCAATCCGGCGAAATCCGGATCGATCAGATTTACACCGTACGCGTGCCGCTTCTGCGGTCGCTGGAGAACAGCAAGCAAGAAGGCGCGAGCGGCCGCACCAATCGCCGCCCCCCGCCGATGATCGGCGTTGGACTAAATCTTGACGTGCGCATCGACACACCGATCCGTATCGATGGGCGGGGACTGGATTCCTGGTGGACGGGCCGACTGACCATCGGCGGGAATACCTACGCGCCGGACTTCACCGGCCAGGGCACGGTCGATCGCGGCACGTTCAGCTTCATCGGCCAGACCTTCATCCTCGACCCGACCAGCAAAGTGACACTGACGGGCGGCGGCGATGTCGATCCGGAATTGTCGATTTTGGCGACGCGCCAGGTCACCGACATTCTGGCGCGCGCCAATATCACAGGCCGCGGGAGTTCGCCGGCGATTGAGCTGACGTCGAACCCCGCCCTGCCCCAGGACGAAGTCCTGGCGCGGCTGCTGTTCCAGAAGACCACGACCCAGCTGGGTCCGCTTGAGTCGGTGCAACTCGCGAGCGCCGCCAGCGAACTCGCCGGCCTGTCGCGCGGCGGTGTCGGCGGGTTGCTGCAACGTACGTTGGGCATCGACACCGTCGGCCTCGGCGGCAGCAACGGCAGTTCTCTTGTGCTGGGCCAACAGCTTGGCCGCAGCCTTTATGTCAGCGTCGAGCAAAGCTTCAGCGGCACCGGGCGGCAGATCGTGCTGGAGTATCGTTTCAAGAAAGGATTCTCACTGCGCTCAGCGACCGGCGATATCGGCTCCGGCTCCACGACCGACACCGGCGCCAATATCGGCTTGAGCTGGCGCAAGGACTACTAGGCGCCTACGGGCTATTTCAGGGGCAAGAATACTTCCGCGACCGCTTCGTGCTCTGGGACTTCGGGGAAGAAGCTCAGCCGCTGGCAATACAGCGGGAAGTCGCGCGTTTCCTCGCCGCTGGCCGGAAGCCAGTCGCGATAGAGGTAGAGCGCGGCGGGCTCCAGATTGTCGGTGTTGCCAACAACACGTAGCACCGCGCAGCGACCGCCCGGGATTTCGCCGACTTTGATCGCCTCGCCACGTGCTTCGATCGGCTGATCGGTCCCAACGCACAGATCGTTGCTGTAGTCGGCAGACGACGCAGGGTGCCGCTCGGACCGCCAGACATTGAAAGTCGGGCTGATCTTGGGGGGCAGGCCGGAGGCTTTGCGCCACGCGATGAACCGCTGGATAGTGGCGCCGAGGGTCGCCGGGTCGCCCCGATGCTCCATGATCGCCACCCGCGTGGACGGCACATCGCGAATCATCACGTCGGCGGCGGTGAAAGATTTCGGCATGAGCATGCTCCTGGCGTTGTCGAGAGGCCCGAAGGCGGCTTGCCACGGTTCCCAGTCGGGAGATTTCCGGAACGACGACGGCGATTGTCCGAATCGCTGCCGAAAGGCGCGCGCGAAGGCATCGGGCGCGTCGTAACCGGCATCCATTGCGATATCCGTCACGCTTTCGGTGTCCCGATAGGCGAGCCGGTATGAGGCACGCTTCATACGGGCGAGCTGGATATAGCGATGCACGGACAATCCAAAGGTCGCCATGAACTGCCGGTAGAAATGATACTTGGAATAGGCGGCGACGCTGCTCAGCGCGTCGAGGTCCAGATCTTCATCCAGATGCCGGTCGATGTGCTCGAGCACCCGCTGCATCCGGGCATGGTAGTTTTGAAGCGCCGCCGTCATCGTTCCCCTCTCCGTGGCAGCACAAGCTAAGCACAGGCGGCATAACGCGCTCGACCGATCTTGCTGTTTTAATTCCGGGCCGCAAAAAGTGAAAGCGCGCGCCAGAGGGGCTGGACGCGCGCTTTCGACAGCTGTTGTAGGACAGGTTTTTAGAGAGGGCAGGCCGCGGAGAGGTTACTCGCCGTGGTCTGTCCTGTGACAGCCGCCAAGTGTTCGATCCGCAAACGCGCGGTCGCGCCGGTCGGAACGATGGTAAGAGCCGCAGTCGTCGTCGGGACGGCCGGCGAAGTCGCCGCACCCAAAGTCGACGCCGTGACCGTGATCGAGGCATGTGCCGGCACGGAGGCCGACGTCCAAGCGCCGAGCTTCGTGCCGGTCGCCGCGTCGTAGATGTCCGCGGTGATCGTGCCGGCCGTCGTGGTCGCATTGGTCAGACGCACCGCGCCCGAGATTCCCGAGGCCCCCGGCCCTTCGACATAACCGAGGTGCGAGTCACTGTTGCAGGTCGACTGATTGACGATCGCCGAATTAGCGATCGACAGCAGTTGGTAGTCGCCGCGGAAGGCCGCCACCACGGAGGCATTCAGCACCGACGCCTGCTGGGCCGATGTCAGCGCCGGTGTCGCGGCGGCAACCACCGACGCCATGCTCACTTGCAAACCCGCGCCGGCCGGGATGGAGGCGCTAGTCCAGGTAGCGAGCTGCGTTCCGGTTACGGCATCGTACAGGGTCAGCGTGACGGCGCCGGCCGAACGATCCTCGTTCACGAAACGCAGGAGAGAATTTGAGGGTGTCGTGCCGCCCAGGCCGGCGATGAAGGTCGCAATGCCGAAACCGCCGCGCCCGCCCGGCGCCGGTTCACCGGGCGCGAAGCCCGGGCCCGCGCCGCGACTATTCAGGGCCGGTAACGTAGTCACACCCGTGGTCGTTACGGTGGTGGCCGCCATCGCGGTCCAGCTCACGCTCATCGCCATCAGGGCAATCGCGGCGACGCCTCGTCCCAGCTTGTGCATCTTGGTTCCTTCCTGTCCGCATACGTGGGTTTTTTACCCACGCGGCAGATGCCGGGATAGCTGCCGCCAGCCTAAATCAGGGCGAAGGTCGTCATCTCGTTTTCCGCCTGGAAATACGCGCGGCGGAAGTCGGCCTGATCCTTGAATTTGATGCGCGGAATGCGCTTCCAGGCCAGCTGCACTTCGACCCCCTTCTCCGCGAACGGGAACGGATCAAAGGCGACGGTCGTGCGGTCTTTCGGTGTCAGCGTCATCTTCACGCCGGCTTTGCCGTCGGCGCTGTAAGTCTGCGGCACCGGCTCGATGTAGTCCTCATACGGATCCTGGCAGCAGAAATAGAGCCCGAGCAGGTCCCACACCTGCATCAGGTGATAGTTCGTCCAGACCTCGGCTTCATCGCGCGCGGCGCGGCCCTGGGCTTGGCGCGCTTCATTGGTTGCGATGAATTCTTCAACGCCCGGCGCGAGGCTGCGCGCGGCATTCATCGTCGGATGCGCGACGGTGTTGTAGCGCCCCCGCCACAAGCCGGTCCGGTGCATACTGACAATCAGGCCGGAATACGGATCGACATCGCTCAGCCAGTCGATGCACCACTGGAATGACTTCAGCTGATCCTCATCGGCGGCGATGCTGCGGAAACCCGGCGTCTCGTTATTGTCGGCCAGCACGGGATTGGTTTCGTAACGCAGCCACCCGAAATCGTGGAACGTGGCCGCCCGCGCGATGGTCTCGTAAGGCTTCGGGATCGCGAACTGGTCGTTCCCCCAATGGGCCGCGAACTGACCGACCAATTTCGAGTGATCGGTCTGCCCGATCAGAATCAACTTATCGCCGTCGTGACGTACAATCATGTCGGAGCAATCATCTTCCGCGCACCAAAGATAAACCAACCACCGCGGCCATGACGGGGCACTTGCGCCTCGCCGCGATAGAACTTCGCGTTCTGCTCAGGTGTGTAACTGGACCAGTTCGGAACCGTGGTCTCGATCATCGCATCGGCGGTGAAGCCCGCTTCCACACAAAGTACGGTCGGGTCCATCGCGCGGAAAGCGGCGTAGGACGGCTCGTTGTTGTTCTTCGTGTCCCAATCCCACATGAAATCCAGTATCGGCGAGGCCAGTTTCGACGGCGGCAGTTCCATGTGCGTCATGATGCCGCCCGTGGACAGCACCCGATAACATTCGCGCAGGATGCGCCGGGTCGACGGCACCGGCACTTCATGGAAGAAGAAGCTGGAAACGACCAGGTCGAAATAGCCGTCGGCGAAATCGAGCGCCTCGGCATTCTGCTGGCTGAAGTGGACGGCGACGCCCTCCTGCTCAGCCTTCACATGGCCGAAGCGCAAACACGGCGCGGCGACGTCGATGCCGTAGAGCTCGGCTTGCGGATAGATCTCGCCATAGGGAATCAGGTTTTTGCCCGACTGTGTTCCGATATCGAGGATGCGGCGCGGCTTGAAGTCCGGATACTTCGCCGCCAGCCAATGCGCAATCGACTGCCCGACCGCACCGGTCTCGCGCCGATGCGCCATGCCGCCCACGCCGACGCGGCTGCCCTGCGCCAGCATGGCGCCCTGGACCAGATCGTTCGTCGTGTACTCGCTGTGGAAGCAACCGGGCGCGAGGTGAACGTCCATCGCCGTCACATAGCGCGGCAATTCGAATCCTTGCGCGATCTTGAGCGTGCCGCGCGCATTGTGACGCGCCGCGATCTCCTGCCCGACCGCGTTCATATCGGGCGCGACGCGCTCAATCGGATTCAGCACCGACTGGTACATCATCTCTTGGGAGTTGTAGCGAATGGTCGAGTAGAAGCGGTAGAGGTCGTTTTGCTGCATGACCCTGTCGATGCCATGCCCGTCGTCCGGCACAGGCTTGCCCGCCGCCTTCAGCGCCGGCGCGACCTTGGTTTCGTACTCCGTGCACACGTCGTCGCGCAGCTTGTGGAAGGCGTGATTGCGCATCACGCCAATCAAGCGCTGGCGCGCATATTCGTCGTGCGTCGGTTGGTAGAGGGAGTCGATGTCGCTCACCCCGGCGTCGTGCCGGGTCAACGGGGCTTCAGGCATGGCGACCTCCGTAAAGAAATGCTCTAAGCCGCTATGGTACGCTTGTTGCCGTCGTGGGTGAAACCCCCTGACGGGCCTGTGCAGCGGCAACGTCGGCCACGATATGCCGGCTACCCAGGTAGAAGAAGAAGGCTGACGTCAGGGCCGCCAAAGGCGCAACGATCAGCAGGGCATAGCGCAACGATTCCTCGCCCCTCACGGGCGCGAACATATCGCTCAAGCCGCCGATAATTTGGGGGCCCAGGCCCTGACCGATGATTCCCGCCGTCACAAGCAGCGACAGCGCCGGCGCCATGCCCCGCATGCGCAAGGGAGCCACACTCTGCGAGGTGACGGAAAAGCAGGCTAGGTGAGTCGGCACGATCAGCAGCGGATAGGTGAACAGCAGAATTGCTTCCGTCGCGCTGTCGGCGCTGAAGATCAACACCATGGGAATAGCGCAGGAGCCAACCATGAACATTGGGAGCAACGCACCCCAGCGCGGATTGCGCCGACGCAGGATATCCACCATGAAGCCGCCGAAGAACGTGCCAACCACGCCGCCCAGTCCGATCGCCGGCGACATGAAAGCGCCGATCTCCGCCGGCGTGAGATTGAACGAGCGCGAAAGGTACGACGGCGCCCAGACGGTCGAGCAGGTGTTGCACAAGCCCGCGAACCCGGTACCGAACATCATGTAGCGCCAGACGCGGATGCCCCACATCGTCTTAATGGTTTCGAAGAATGTGGGCGGCGCGCCGGTGTCGACGTAGCTGTCGGCCATGCCGCGCTTCGGTTCCTGCAGCGTGAAGTGAGCGATGATGGCGATCAGGATGCCCGGCACGCCGAGCACGATGAACGCCATGCGCCAGCCGAAATATTTGTCCAGCAAGCCGCCGCCGAGAAACGCGATCAGCGTACCGAGGGAGATGCCCATCGAGAACACCGCCGAAGCCGTGCCGCGCTTGCCCTTGTCGGCGTAGAGGTCCGACAGCATCGACTGCGCGGCCGGATTGAGGCCGGCCTCACCGATGCCGACGCCGAAACGCGCGAAGGCCAGCAGCATGAAGCTTTTCGCGAAACCCGTAAGGGCCGTCATCAGGCTCCAAAATCCGACGCAAATCACCAGCACCTTCTTGCGCGGCATGGTATCGGCCATGCGTCCAAGGGGCATACACATCACGACGTAGAACAGCGCGAATGCAGCGCCGGTAATGAACGCCAGCTGGCTGTCGTTCAGACCGAGTTCCGCGCGCATCGACGGCATCAGGATCGCGGGCAACTGGCGATCAATGTAGGCCAGGATGTTCATTACCAGGAACAGGCCCAACACGTAGCCGCGGCTTTGTTTTGTGTCGTCCATTATGCGACCTGCAGCAATGTGGTGGCGCCGAGGCCGCCATCGGTACAGATGCTCACGACGGCGAGGCTTCCTGACGGCATAGCGGCAAGCTCCTTGACGGCCTGGCTGAGGATGCGGCTTCCGGTCGCACCAAACGGATGTCCAATGGCGACGCTGCCGCCGTGCGGATTGTAGCGATCCCAGGGGAAGCGGCCGAGATCGGCGGTGACGCCGACGCGGTTACGCAGGAAAGCCTGATCCTCGAAGGCGGCGACATGGCACAGCACCTGCGCGGCGAAGGCTTCGTGTATTTCCCACAAGGCGATTGAATCGTAGCGCAGGTTGTTGCGCGCCAGCATACGCGGCACGGCCCACGCCGGCGCCATCAGCAGGCCGTCGCGTTCCATGTCGACCGCGGCCATCTCCCAATCGAGCAGCTTCACGCGCGGCGTATCCGAAGAAAGGCGCCCAAGCCCCTCGTCGGTCGCAAGCCAAATGGACGAAGCGCCGTCCGTCAGCGGCGAAGAGTTCCCGGCGCTCAACGTGCCCTGCCCGCTGGTGCGGTCAAACACCGGCGTCAGCTTGGCGAGCTTCTCGAGCGAGGTATCGGCGCGCGGGACGTTGTCCTGCGTCATGCCGGCGACCGGGATGATGAGATCGTCGAAGAAACCGTCGCGCTGGCCCGCGATGGAATCGTGATGGCTTCGCAACGCGAGCTCGTCCTGCGACTTGCGCGCGATATGCCAGGTTTTGGCCATATCCTCGCAGCCCTCGCCCATGCTCTTGCCGGTGGTGCGATTGGTGATGCTGGGGATGTGCAGCCGCACGTCGCGCAGCGGCAGATGCGAAAACATCTCCGCGCGCTGGGGCAGTGACTTGGCTTGGAAGAACTTCCGCAGCCAGTCGGACAGCTTCTGGCTGAGCCCCAACTGCACACGGCTCATGCTTTCAACGCCGCCGACCAAGGCCAGCGAGGCATCGCCTTTTTGCAAATGTGCGGCGGCGGAAAACACACCGACCATGCTGGTCGCGCAAGCCATCACCACGCTGAACGATGGGATCTCCGCCCCGATGCCCGCATCGAGCACGATCTCGCGGGCGATGTTGCTCCAGCGCAGCGAGGGTGCGACCGTACCCCAGACGACGAGGTCAGGCTGGTCGTTCTTCAGCTTGCGGCACATCGCCTGCACGACCGGCACCGACAGCTGGATCGCATCCAGGCCGGACAGCGTCGTGTCGATCTTCGCGAACGGCGTTCGCAGTCCCGAGGCCAGCCAGAGCGTCATTGCGGAATTCCTAGTGATACTGTTCGCCGCCGGAGACGTTCATCGCCTCGCCGGTGACGTAGGACGCCTGATCGGAGCAGAGGAAGGCGCAAGCCTTGGCGGTGTCTTCGACGAAACCCAAGCGGTCGAGCGGGATCTTGGAGCGGCGGTCGGCAAGATAGTCGTCCAGAGACAGCCCACGCGCCTTCGACATGTAGTCGTTCTGCCATGACCCCAAACCGGTCGTGACATGGTTGGGGCACAGCGCGTTGACGCGGATCTTGTGTTCGGCGAGTTCGGTCGCCGCGACGCGCGTCAGCCCGACCATGCCGTGCTTGGACGACGTATAGGCAGCCGTGCGCGCCGACCCGCCCTTGGCCGCCTGGCTCGCGATGTTGACGATACTGCCGCCGTCACCCTGCTTGATCATCTGGCGCGCGGCATGCTTGATGCCGAAGAACGCGCCGCGCAGGTTCACGCCCAGAACCGCGTCCCAGTGTTCCTGGGTCAGGTCGATTAGCGGACCGAACAGATAGCCGATGCCGGCATTGTTCACGAAGAAGTCGAGCCGGCCGAATTTCTCGACTGCAAATTGGACGAGGTTCTCGACGTCCTTCTCGACCAGCATGTCGCCGGCGAAGGTCGCAGCCTTGCCGCCGCCGTCGATGATCGACTTGGCGATGGCTTCCATCTCCGCCGACTTGCCGACGCCGTGCTCCGGGGCGATCTCGCCCTTCACCTGGCCGAGGTCATGGATGACCACCGCCGCGCCCTCGTCCGCGAACCGGCGCGCCATCGCCTCGCCCAGACCCTTCGGTCGTCCCGAACCGGTGACAATCGCCACCTTCCCCTTGAAATCGTACATATCTCTTCCTCTTTGGCGGGCAGTTCCAAAGTCTATCCGGGCCGGCTGGCGGCGTCCTACTCAGAAATGTTCGCCTCCCGCCGCCCGGGACGCTACAAAGCGACCTTCGCCCCTAACAAGGACGCACCCTAATGAGCCTTTCGATACTAAGTGGCCGCATCGACATCACCGAACCGGGCATGGCCCCGGTGGACTACGAGCGGTTCATCCTCACCATTAATCCGGACCGCACGCGCACGCTGCGGACCGTGACGCGCTCCCCGAAAGGCGACCTGCTGCGCGACGTCAACCAGCTGGTGCGGGAGGACTTCCGCCCCATCGAAGCGATCGGCCGCCTGTTCTTCAAGGGCGAGGCCCACGGCACTGTGTTGCGGCGCGTGGTCGGCGACAAGCTCCAGTCCTGGGTCTGGACCCGCGACATGGAAAAGCCGGAATACGCCGAGTTCGATGCGCCGCCGCGCATGACGGTCGGCTTCCACCCGATCTTCCATGATGCCTGGAAGATGAATTTCCACGACATCGGCAATACCGAGATCCAGGAAGTGCTGACCCATACCGTCTCCAACTCGTGGAACGGCAGCTCGCTCAGCCACGGCATGAAAATCAGCGGCCGGGCGCGCTTCGAGGAAACCGAAGAGGTCACCACCCCCGCCGGCACGTTCACCTGTGAACGCTTCCTGTGGCACACGACCTTCGGCAAGGATCTGCGTGTGTGGCGGTCCGGCCCGCACCACCTGTTCGTAAAGCTGCTGGTCGTCAACGGCGACAAGGAAGGCACGGTCTACGAGCTCGCCCAGTTGGACCGCAAGGACGTCACCTGGCCTTAGGCGCGTCCGATGATACGCCTGACCGAAATCAAGCTTCCGCTCGATCACACCCAGGACGCGCTTAAGAACGCGATCCTGAAACGATTGAGCATCAAAGCGACTGCGTTGCGCGGCTTCACCGTGTTCCGCCGCGGCCACGACGCGCGCAAGCGTGACAACATCTATCTCATCTACACGCTGGATGTGGACGTGGCCGACGAAGCCGCCGTGCTGAAGCGCATGAGCCGCGAGAAGCACGTCGCGATCACGCCGGACACGACGTATCGCTTCCCGACGCACGCGCCAGCGAAAGTGACGTCGCGTCCCGTCGTCATCGGCACCGGTCCTTGCGGTATGTTCGCCGGATTGCTGCTGGCGCAGATGGGGTTCCGCCCCATCATCCTCGAACGCGGCAAGGTCGTGCGCGAGCGCACGGTCGATACGTTCGCGCTCTGGCGCAAACGCGAACTGACGCCCGAGTCCAACGTGCAATTCGGCGAAGGCGGCGCCGGCACGTTCTCCGATGGCAAGCTGTACAGTCAGATCAGCGATCCGAAGCACTATGGCCGCAAGGTCTTGACCGAGTTCGTCAAGGCCGGCGCCCCGGACGAGATCATGTACGTCTCGAAGCCGCACATCGGCACCTTCCGACTTGTCAGCATGGTCGAGAACATCCGCGCCAGCATTGAAGCCCTCGGCGGCGAGTTCCGTTTCCAGAGCAAGGTCACCGACATCGACCTCAAGGACGGTCGGGTGCGCGGGGTCACGCTGGAAAACGGCGAGCAAATCGCGACGGACCATGTAGCGCTGGCCATTGGGCACAGCGCCCGTGACACCTTCCAGATGCTCTACGATCGCGGCGTCTTCGTCGAGGCGAAGCCGTTTTCCATCGGCTTCCGCATCGAGCATCCGCAATCGCTGATCGACGCGTGCCGTTACGGCAAATTCGCCAAGCATCCGCTGCTGGGTGCGGCCGATTACAAGATCGTCCATCACGCCAGCAATGGCCGTGGCGTCTACAGTTTCTGCATGTGCCCCGGCGGTACGGTGGTGGCCGCGACGTCCGAGCCCGGCCGCGTCGTCACCAACGGCATGAGCCAGTATTCGCGCGAAGAGCGCAACGCCAACAGCGGGCTGGTCGTCGGCATCACGCCGGAGGATTACCCCGGCCATCCGCTGGCGGGCATCGCTTTCCAACGCCATTGGGAAGAACGTGCATTCGAGGTCGGCGGGCGGAACTACAATGCACCCGGCCAGCGCGTGGCGGACTTCGTCGCCGCGCGGCCAACAACGGAATTCACCAACGTGATCTCATCCTATCGACCCGGCGTCACGCCGACCGACCTCAGCAGTTGCCTACCCGACTACGCCATCGAGGCGATCCGCGAGGCCCTGCCCGCGTTCGACCGGCAGATTCGCGGCTATTGCATGGACGATGCCGTCCTCACGGGGGTGGAAAGCCGCACGTCGTCGCCGATCCGCATCAAGCGCGACGGGACGACGCTGGAGAGCATCAACACGCGCGGGCTGTTCCCCGCTGGCGAAGGGGCCGGCTATGCGGGCGGCATCCTGTCAGCCGGTGTGGACGGCATCCGTGTGGCGGAGGCCATTGCCTTGAGCATCACCGGCGAGACGAGTGTCGCCGCTTGAAACACGCAGTCATTATTGGTGGCGGCCCCGCCGGCCTTATGGCTGCGGAGAAGTTGAGCGGCACTCCCGGTATTCGGGTCGATGTCTATGACGCCATGCCGTCGGTCGGACGCAAGTTCCTGCTCGCCGGCAAGGGCGGGCTCAACCTCACGCATGCCGAACCGCTCGCGAAATTCGCCGCGCGTTACGGCAGCGAGCAAGGTTCGCTGTCGCCGCACATCACCTCGTTCGGCCCGGATGCGCTGCGCGCCTGGGCGCAGGAACTCGGCATCGAGACGTTCGTGGGCACGTCGCAGCGTGTGTTCCCGAAGGAGATGAAGGCCGCGCCATTGCTGCGCGCGTGGTTGCGCCGCTTGCGCGTGGCGGGCGTTACGTTTCACACGCGTCACCGCTGGCGCGGCTGGGATGGCAAGGCGCTGGTGTTCGAGACGCCGGCGGGCGAGCAGCGCGTCCAGGCCGACGCGACTGTCCTCGCCCTTGGCGGCGCGAGCTGGCCGCAGCTTGGCTCGGACGGCAGCTGGGTGCCGCTGCTGCGTAAACGCAAGATCGCCGTCAACGATCTCAAGCCCGCGAACTGCGGCTTCGATGTCGGCTGGAGCGACTTCATGCGCGAACGATTTGCCGGTGCGCCGGTGAAGCCCGTCGTCGGCAAGTTCGGCGACGTCGCGCGTCAGGGCGAATTCATTCTTACCGAAACCGGCGTCGAGGGTGGATTGATCTACGCGCTGTCGGCTGCCCTACGCGATGCCATCGCGCGCGACGGTCAGGCGACCTTGATGCTCGACTTCGCACCCAAGACGCCGGTCACCGAACTTGCACGACCGCGCGGCAAGTCTTCGCTCGCCACGCATCTGAAGAAGCGCGCCAGCATCGACGGCGTGCGCGCCGCTCTGGTCCGCGAATTGCTGCCCGCAGATGTGCTCGCCGATGATCGTCGCCTTGCCGAAGGGCTCAAGGCGCTCCCCCTGGTCCTGCGCGCGCCACGGCCGGTCGCCGAGACGATCTCGACCGCCGGCGGAGTCGCTTTCTCCGGGCTCGATCGCGGGCTGATGGTGAAGTCGAGTCCCGGACTGTTCGTAAGTGGCGAGATGTTGGACTGGGAAGCACCTACCGGAGGCTATCTCTTGACTGCCTGCTTCGCGACCGGCCGGGCCGCCGGCGAAGGGGCCAAGGCCTATCTGACGCGAGCAACACAGCTGGAATTGCTCTGATTTTGGCGGATTCAGGCGGTCCGCGAGGTGGATCGGGCGTAGTGCCCGAAAAGCACACACCGCCTCGCCAAGCCAGGTATTTCCGGGATGCCGCTTGTCCTATGCCTAATCCAACCCTATGTTTTTGTGAGCAGAAATGGTCACAATTTCGGGGGCGATTGGGACGGGTCCATGGTGCAAACACTTCGCACCCTCACGCGCGGTCTCAACGTTGTCCGCGCACTGAATCGCAACGACGGCGCCGGCCTTCGGCTGATCGCGACAGAGACAAACTTGTCTCGCGGCGCCGTTCATCGCTTGCTTGAGACCCTCGTGACCGATGGCTACGCGCGCAAGGCGAACGGCCGTTATTACTTGGAGCGCAAACTCCACACCCTCGCGGCAGGCCTCCAAGAGGGCGATTGGGTCAGCACCGCGCAGCCGACGATCGACGATCTGTGCCGCGACGTGAAGTGGCCGATCTCTCTCGCGCGCCCCAACGGCTTGGGTATGGAAACCTGCGCCGGCACCGATGACCTGAGCCCCTTGCGTCATCGTACCGTACGCCTTGGCGTCAAAATGCCGATGATGTGCAGCGCGTCGGGCCGCGCCTACGTCGCGTTCCAGCCCGACAACATCCGCCACATGATGGTGGAGATGCTCAGCCGTCACGCGGACTTCCCGGAAGACCAGGAATTTTGCCGCAATACGCAATCGGCCAACGAGATGCTGACCAACGTCCGCCAGAAAGGTGTCGCTACGCTTGAGGGCCGCAACCGCACGAGCATCGTTGCGGTCCCGATCATCCGCGGCGAAGGTGAAGTGCTTGGCGCGTTGGGCCTGCGTTACTTCACGGCCTCATTGACCCCCGCGGAGATCATCCGCCAGCACCTTACCAAGATGCAGACGGCTGCCGTCCGCATTGCCGCCAGCGCGCCGCCGCGCGCGCACTAGCGCTTTCGCGAAGCGAAAAAGGCCCGCACCGGTTTTCCTGTGCGGGCCTTTTCTTTTGACGCGTTGCGCTTCTACTTCATCGCGCCTTTGACACGCTTGAAGCTGGACGCGGCGTTCGGGTCGCCGCTGCCGTACTTGTAGGTGTCCGGATACGGATACAGCGGGCGGGAGATCTTGGGGTTCAACGACTGCATGTTGCTGCCGTTGAAGCCCGCCGGCGCGCTGATGGGCCCGACGCCCGTATTGTTCTGCATGCCATAAGCCGTCAGAACCTCCGGCGCCTGGCCGTTCTCGACCCAGGCATCGATCGCCCCCAGCATGTCGACCGCCGGCGCGGCTCCTTCACCGCCCAGGCAGTGGCCCATGCCGGGAATGAGATAGAAGCGCGAGAACTGCGCGGCTGCCGCCTGCCCGGCCATCGTGCGGCTCATCAGCTCGAAATAGCGGATGCTGCTCAGTGCGGTGATCGACGGATCGGCGAAGCCATGGAACAGGATCATCTTGCCGCCGCTGGCCTTGAACAACTCGAGGTCCGGATCAGCCGCGTTGAAGGCGCTCAAGCTCAAGCGCTGAGGATCGCGATCCCAATCGAATTGCGTCACATCCAGGCTCGGACCCGGATCCAGCGGGAAAGCGAGATAACGCAGGATGTCGTTGGCGAAGCCGGTGCTGCCACCGTTCTTGCCGCCGGTGAAACCGGCCCAGCCTTTTTCCGAGCCCGGAAGCTGGCCGGCGACGCGCGGGAAAAGACCCTTTTTGTTGCGCGGCCCTTCATAGAACTTCCGCGCGACCGTGACTTCCGCGTCGGTGAGGCAGCTATCGCCGTTGCCGCCTTTGCAGACGATGCTGCCGGGATCGAACTTGCACTGACGCGGATCGGTGATGACGCCGTCCTTCAGGCCGTCGAGTGCATCACAAGCATTCAGCGACGCGGCGTGCAGCATGTTCATTTTCGCCGCACTCAGAATTTCCTTGCCGTCGGCGCCAATGTTGCTCTGCGCATCCCAGAACAGTTGCAGCGGCGGGCCCATCGGGCTGTAGAGCACCATGGCGCCGCCGACGATACCGTCGAAGTCGTAAGGATAGCGTTCGGCTTCAACCAACGCCTGGCGGCCGCCGGTCGAGCAACCCCGGAAGTACGAACGCTTGATGCCCGAGCCGTAAAACTGCTCAGTTATAGCCTTACCCGAGATGGCCGCGACGTGGGTGCCGCGGTGGCCCGCATCGATCTCGGCGATTGGATTCTGATACGCCCACTTGCCGTCCTGGGTCGTTCCGCGGTGTCCCATGTCAGTTGTGCCACAGGCATAACCGCGCGTGACGGCCTCGGCGCAGGACGAGATGCCCTGGAAATTGCCGCACATACCGCCACAACCCTGAAGGACAAACTTGCCGTTCCAGGCGTCCATCGGCAGATGGAATTCGATGCCGACGGCGGGCGCGACATATCCTTCGACACGGCAGTACGCGGGCACGGGACCGTTCGCCGCGATGACCGTGCTGGCGAGCACCGTGGTAGGCGCGTCGAGAATGGCGTTGAAGTCCTGCCGCGTCAGCGCCTGGCATTGCTGCGGCGTTGCCGCATGCGCCGGACCTCCGGCCCAAGCCAGAACCGCGAATACAAGACAGGCTAACGTCTTAGCCCATCGCAACGACGGCGACGTGATGTTCATGATGCCCTCCCCACACGAATGAAATCGTGCGGGAGTATAGACCTTGGATTTACGCCGCGTCGATGCGGGCACGGGCGGTCACGCAGGCCTTGAAAACCAGCCTGAACGTCTTGCGAAGGCCCAAAACGCACTAGGCCGGGATTACTCCCGGCCTAGTCGTCGTCCAGCTTAAGAAATTGCCGCTGTTAGAAGTCGTACGTCGCGCGGAGGCCGAACGTCTGCTTCACCGGCAAGCCGACGCGCAGTTCGTTCAGGACCGAGCCACCACGAGTCGTGGGCGGCAGCGCGGCGGTGTAGCACGGCGGGCAAGCGCCGTTGACGCCATACAGGGTGTCGTTGCCGCGCACGGCTTCCGTGAGGTTCTTATTGTTCGTCAGGTTGTTGACGTAGGCTTCGATACGCAGGTTATCACGCTTCACGCCGACACGCGCATTGACCAGATCGCGGGCGTTCAGCCAGCCCGTGTTGGTCGGATCGAAGAAGATCTTGCTGCGGTGACGGTAGTCGATGCGAGCGAAGAAGCTCCAGTCGCCGACCAGCGGTGCCGAGTACTGCGGCGAGATGCTCCAGGTCCAGGCCGGGGCCTGTTCCATCTGGTTGCCGGTGACGTTGGTGCTGTTGCGGATCTTCAGACCGTCCGGGCTGAAGACATACGACAGCACCTTGGTGTGCTGGTAGTCCAGCGTGGCGGAGATGTTGAGGTGCTCCGTCAACTGTATTTCGGACTCGAACTCGATGCCCTTCATGTTGACCTGCCCGATGTTCTGGGTGACGGTCGCCGAGCCGGTGCTGCCGTCCGGACGGGTGAAGAACAGCGTGTTCGACACCTGACCGTCGCGCCACATATCGTAGTAGATCGCCGTGGTCGTGCGCAGGCGGCCGTCGAGCCACAGGCCCTTATGACCGAGCTCGAAGTTGTCGAGCTTTTCCTGCTTGTAGGTCAGGTTGCTGCCCAGCGTCGAAAGCTGCGAGACGATGAACGGATCGAGACCCAGGATGGTGCCGTTGAAACCGCCCGGGCGATACCCACGCGAGAACGTCGCATAGGCCGTCGAGTTGGCGGCGTACTTGTAGTCGATGGTCGCGCGCGGCGAGAAGCTGGGGAACGTACCGGTCAGCAGCGGGCCGAACGCCGGGAACAGCTGTTGTGAACGGATGTGATCCCACTGGTAGCGCGCTTCACCGCTCAACGTGATGCGATCAGTGACGTCGTAGTAAACGCCGCCGAAGATCGCTGGCGTCAGTGTGCGTGTCTTGGTCTTCGCCTGGGTCAGACGACCCGAAGCCTGGAAGCCCATGTTCACGCCACCGGGTGCGCTGGAGTTGAACACGCTGCCGCCAAGTGTCGCGCGCAGACGGGCATCTTGTGGCGACGAGACGCGCAGTTCCTGGCTCCAGTCGGTGGTCAGGTTCTGGTTGAGCAGCGTCAGCTGATGGAACGGCTGCGTGAAGCAGGGCTGGCTGGCTGGGGTGCCGGCAGGCGCTGCGCAAGCCGCCGCCAGCAACGCCGGCGTGGCGGGATAGAACGGGTTCGGGATGTTCGACGCGTCACGATATTCCTGATCGATGATCGCGGCGTACTTCGTGTAGTTGAAGGACGACATCGAGTTCAGCGACCAACCGCCTTCCGTCTCGTAGGCGAGCTTCAGGTGCGAGTTGTGCGTGTAGCGCTTGATGCCCCAGTGCTGGAGCCAGTCGCCCGCGAAGTCGTAAGGATAGCCGCGCACGTTATTGATGAGTTCGCGGCGCGTGAACGCATCCATGGTGTTGTAGACGGAGATATTCCGCGGATCGATCGCGTCGGCCGACGGTAGACCACCGCACCACCAGGCGCCGCCGGTGCCGCCGAGATTACAGTTGAGGATCGGGCCTGTGCCGGCAACCTTCAGTGCTGCGGTCGGCGGTGCGCCGTCATCGTCGTGGGTGAACGAATAGAAGGCATTCACCTTGAGTGCGTCCGTCGGCTTGGCGACGAGCATGACTGAGAACGAGTTGGTCTTCTGCTTGCCCAACTTGTCGTTGGTGTTGCCGCCGTTGGCGTACTGGCCACCGAACGAAAACTTGCGGGCGTTGAAGCGGAAGGCGAGTTTTTCGCCCAGCGGGGCCGACACGCTCGCCTGCAGATCCCAGCCGCCATAGCTGTAGGCGTCGATGGCGATCCGGCCCTTGAAGGTATCGCTCGGCTCTTTCAGCACATAGTTCACCGCGCCCGAGAACGTCGTGCGGCCGAAGTAGACCGACTGCGGCCCTTTCAGCACTTCGACGCGTTCCACGTCCGTGACGTCCGGCGCGCCGTTACCGGCGTAGGGCATGCCGTCGATGAAGACGGCGCCCGACAACACCGACAGACCGCGGAAGGTCAACCGGCGCGTCGAACGGTCGACGCGGCCGTTGCCGCCGACCTGCGAGAACATGCCTGGGGTGATTTCGGAGAGGGACTGAATGTCCCTCAAGCCCCGGTCTTCGATCGCGGAGGCCGTCACCGCGGTGATCGCCACGGGAACCTGCATCAGGTTTTCCTCCTGACGGCGGGCCGTGACGGTGATTTCTTCAAGCGCCTGGGCGAAGGCATTACCGGCCGTCATGGCGAGCAAGGCCGCGGTCGCCGTCGTCGCGAGTAACCGTTCGAGCTTCATTGAGAGTCCCCTCATTGCAGATGAACCACTTTTCGATACGCACGCACCTCTCGACGCGAGGCCAAGCAGGTTTCCTCACTTACGAGAGGCAACCTTCGAGACTGTGGAGGACAGACAAATCGTGAGGCGCGTGTTTAGCCCCGGCCCGGGCTGTGCGATGCCCCGGCCAACTCAAACGCGCGTACTTTCACGATGATCGGCATGGCTCTCCCCCAAGCACTGCCTAAGCCAAATAACGTTATGCTCCCGATGCATAAGCGACTAGCGCAGGCAAACCACAGACCGGACAAAACAGCGTGGGTGCTCACCCCGTGGACCGCCCCCGTTGCCTTCCCCCTGCCCAGGCGGCGCTTCGGACCGCTAAGCTCCCGGTCGAACCAACCGGGGGGTATCCATGACGAACCGAATCTTTGTGGCCGCTGCTTTGCTGACGGCCCTTGTCGCCGACATCGCGTTTGCCAATGCCGCAAATGTCGTCGTCGTAGGCGCCAACGGACGCACCGGCAAACCGCTCATCAAAATGCTGAAAGAACGCGGCCACCATGTGCGGGCCAGCGTGCGCAAGGCAAAGACCGCCGCCGGCCTTGGGGCCGATGAAGTCGTGGTCGCCGACATCACCAAACCGGAAACCCTGACCGCCGCGGTCAAAGGCATGGACTACGTCATGTGCGTGACCGGCTCCGGCGGCGCTGACCCCGCGACCACCGACAACGCCGGCGTCGCGGCTCTTGCCGATGCGGCAAAGGCCGCCGGCGCGAAGCAGTTCCTGTTGATGTCCTCGATCGGCGCGGAAGTCACCTCCGTGGACGATCCATCCGTGCGGATCGGAAAGGTGATGGTAGCGAAGAACAAGGGAGAGGCCCATGTGCGCGCAACCGGTCTGCCCTACACCATCGTGCGGCCCGGGGGACTAGCCGACTGCGAACCGGGGAAGACGGGTGTTTCGCTTGGTCTGGTGACCGCGGTGCAAAACCGCGAGATCAATCCGCCCGCCATCTGCCGCGCCGATGTCGCAGCCGTGATGGCGGAATCGTTGGGCAATACTGCCGCGATGAACAAGACATTCAGCGCGATCGCATCGCCGAAGGACGCGCCGAACGCCTGGAAGGCGAAGCTGAAAGATCTTCCGCGCGATTAGCACCAGGTCGTGTTTGTAAAGACGACGCCGATTTCGAAAACAAAAAAGCGCCCGGCCAAAGCCGGGCGCTTTTCCGTTGGCTTACGCCTGAACGATTACTTCACGTCGGTTTCGACGATCACGGCGTCGTCGGTCGAGGTGTAGACGTTGTCCTGCGGCGCGATCTTGCGCCAGGTGTCGCCCGCGGCGAGCTGAGCGGTTTCGGTGCCCAGCTTCACGTTCACGTGGCCCTTCACGACGTACACGATGGTGTCGCCGTTCTTCGGCGCCGGCAGAACCGTGCCCTTCGGCAGCGTGATCTCACGGAACGCGTTGCCGTTACCGAGCGGGAACGCCTTCACCGAGAACTTCATCGCGCCGGCCGGCGCCTTCGCCGCATCCGGGCCGCGCAGCATCGTCATCTTGCCGCCTTCGTTGACGATCGCGACCTGGGTCACGGCGCCATCGGCGCTCTTCACGACGGGAGCCTTGGAGTCAGCGGTGAGCGGGGCCGGCGCGGCGGCCGGTTCGGCAGCGTAAGCGGCCGTGGCGCCGGTCAGCAGCAGCGCTGCGGTCAAGCTAAAGAGTTTCATGGAAAGCCTCCCTGATGGTGAGTGATGAACTTGAAACCGCACCGGAACAGGGGGGCGGTCGGACGGGACTATAGCCTGATGGACCGGCAACAATCGACGGGTGAAAAGATTGTCCACCCCCCGGGCAGCATTATTCCGCCGGTATGGCGGGAATTTCAGCGAAATTCGGCGGCTTTCCAAGTGTCCCAACGATCAAGGCCCCAACCGCAAGCGCGGCGGCGCAGGTGTAGAGCACCTCGACGTAGCCATGAAAGCGATCATAGGCGATCCCGGCCAGCAACGGCCCGCCCGCAGACCCGATGTAGAATGCCGTGATCTGCAGGCCGTAAATCTTGCCGTAGGCCCGCATGCCGAAGTGACGGCTGCTCAAGTACGCGACGAGATCGACCTCTGCCGCGGTGGCAAGCCCGATCACGATCACGCTGACGACCGGCACGAAGGCCGGGGCATTCGGCAACGACAACAGCACGCAGCCGATGGCCGTCACGCTCAACAGAATGCGCGCGACCATGCTGCCGCCGAAACGGTCGACCAAATAGCCGATAGCGATACGTCCAATCAGGATGGAGAAGCCAAGCAACCCGGCAAGCGCTGCCGCCTCTTCCGGCGACATGCCGCGATCACGCAGCAGCGGCACGAGATTGATGACCAGGCTGGCGATCACCGACGAGACCAAAATAAAGCCGATAGCGATCTGCCAGAAATCTCTTGTGCGAATGGCTTGCGGCACGGTCATCCCCGCAAGCTGTGCGCCACTGGCGTTCTGCGGGAACTCACGTTCCTTGAATCCCCAAAGCAGAATCGGGAACGCGACGATCAGCGTGATCAGCGCGAAACCGACATAGGCGCCACTCCAACCGTAGTTCCGGATAAGCCACGTGCAGATCATCGGTCCGACGATGCCCGAGAGACCCGAGCCCGCGAGCGCGATTCCAAGCGCGAGGCCACGCGCTTTGTCGAACCACATATTGACGGTGCGTGTGAATACGACCGGCGTTGTCCCCGCAGCGCCAAGCGCCATCACGAACCACGTCAAATAGAACATTTGCAAGACCGGCCCGG
The DNA here is from genome assembly GCA_947476695.1 of Rhodospirillaceae bacterium. Classification (GTDB taxonomy): domain Bacteria; phylum Pseudomonadota; class Alphaproteobacteria; order Rhodospirillales; family Rhodospirillaceae; genus SCTM01. The sequence continues at coordinate 75,783 of CANJRD010000002.1, read as the reverse complement.
TATTCGACAGGACGAAGTATCCGGCCGCGACTAGCAGCATCGAGATCAGGGCGACGCGCCGTGCACCGTATCGATCGATGATGAGGCCGATGAGCGGCGCGGTGATCGCCGTAGCGATAATCATCGCGCTCGAACCACGGGTGACCTCGCCACGGGTCCAGCCGAAAGCTTCCGTCAGGGGGACGACGAAGACGCCGAAGCAATAGAACGCGAGGCCGGTAATGCCGAACCCCACCCCTGCGGCTGCGGCCGCCAGCGGTTTCCATCCCCGCGCAAACTCGGCGCGCTCAGACGCATCAATCATGCATTCCCCCTGTCGGCACTTAACTAAGAGCCAATGTTGCGACTCATCCGCATTTTCATCTCGAGCGCGGGCGACGCTGTCAGCCCCGCTCTCCCCACCGCCATTGTGCATCCTTCGCCCCGCGCGCCAAGGCTACGGTGAGCTAAAGCCATCTGGCGGGTCACTTTTTTGCGAGCAGGCCCCCGTAATCATGTGTGCGAGAGCGGTTGCGCAACACGTCGCATTTGGGCATTTATGGGCTCTGAACAATTGGAGGCTCTGATGAACAATCAAAAGTTGACGCGCCGCTCGGTGCTTGAGAAGAGCGCGGCACTTCCTGTCGCTGGCGTGGCGCTGTTCGCCCTCACCGCTTGCGGCGAAGAAAAGCCCAAGGGCCTCGTCTGCGCCGACCCTAACTCACTGAGCATGGCTGAAAACAGCTTGCGCACGTCGGCGCATTACGTCGAGAAGTCGGCGGATGCAGCAAAGACCTGCTCCGTCTGCAGCTTCTTCGCGGCCGGCGAACCGCCGCCGTGCGGCAAGTGCGAAATCTTCCAGGGCCCGGTCAATGCCGGTGGCCACTGCGATTCTTGGGCGAAGAAAGAAGCCTAAGACCTCAAGGACACGAGACGCAGAAAAGGCGGCGCCATTGAGCGCCGCCTTTTTTTGTCTTTGTACGAAAGCGACGGCGCCCGCGCTAAGCCTTGCGGCGACGCATCGCAAGCCCAGCAATCGCCAACCCGAGCAAGCTGAGACTTGCGGGCTCGGGCACACCGGTCGGAAGCCCGGTCGGCCCATCGACGTTGCCGACGTTGTCGACAAAGGTGCCAGCCTGATTGCCGACGTTCTTCGTCGCACGCGCGGCGAAGCTGGTCTGGGTGATCAAGTTGCTGTCCGGCGGCGAGACGATGTTCACGCCGTCGGGCGTGTAGCCGATGTTTTGCACAGTGCAGGACGACCAGCCCGTCGGCGAGGGGCAGGTACCGGCCATGTAGCCGGCGAAATCGTAGATCGTGAAGAACGCGCCGCCGCTGGTGTCAGCTCGGACAGAGGCGCGAATTTTGTCAGATTGTTTTACGCTGATTTACAGTGGCGTCCGCCTTGCGTGTTGTCGCAGAAGGCGCGCTCCATCGGCGCACGATGCCGACGTAGCGCGATCAGATAAAGTCCAGATGCCGTCCCGCAACCGATGCGTCAGCGCCTATTTCGCCGAACCCCAAGGCATGATCGGCACCGTGCTAATCGCATTTTTCGGTGAACCTTCGACCAGCTTATCGGAGTAGCTGAGATACACGAGTGTGTTGTTCGCTTTGTCGAAGAACCGCACCACACGCAGCTTCTTGAACAGGATCGAGCGGCGTTCGTCGAACACCTCTTCGTCTTCCTTCATGTTGCTTGGCAGCGTGATCGGCCCGATTTGCCGGCAGGCGATGGACGCATCGGAAGTATCTTCAGCCAAGCCGACCATTCCCTTCATGCCGCCGGTCTGCGCGCGGCTGATGTGACACACGACACCGTCGACCTTGGGATCGCGGAATGCATCCACGCAAATCTTGTCGTTTGGGCTAAGCAGTCGGAAGGTCGTGGACACGCAGCCCAGTTCATCCGCCATGGCTGGCGCCGGCAGATGCAACCAAGCCATCACCAGGAAAAGAATGGTCATGCGCGCTTCCTTATCTCTCGTTGAAGATGATCCCGTTAGGGATCTCGTCCTTGTCGCCCGGGCTGGTGGGGAATACCGGCGCCAGCACCGCAGCGCATTTCGTCACCGCGTCCGCCAAACCGCCAGTCAAATTTTTACGCCCTGCTTCGACGAGAAGTTCGGCGACGATGTTCGTCCACGTGCTTTCCGGTACCGCCTGCGCGATGCTCCGTTCCGGAATGATCTCGACGTAGTGCTCGGCAAGCGCGACGAAGATAAGCAGGCCGTTAGCAGCCGATGTGCGCCCGGCAACGTTGGCAGCGAAATGCTCGCGCGCCGCACGGGCCGCATTCGCACGCTTTGTGGCGCGCGACACCAGCGCGAGCCGCAAATCCGGCAATTGCAGGATAAGCGCAGCCAGCAGCGCAGTGCCGCCACTGACCGCAAAGGCCACGCGGATGTGCATGTCGGGATGCAGCAAAGCCAGCGCGCCAGCGACCAGGAAGCCGATGCCCGCAGCCCACAATAACGGCGGAGCTGTGTAATCGTCGCAAGCTTGGTTCACCGCAAGCACGATCTCCCCGCTTGTCTGGTCTTCCGCTGCCGTGACGGCTGCGCTGAGCCGATCACGGTCTTCTTGTGTGAGCCGCACTACCATGAACCGGATGCGCCTCCGCCGCCGAACGATCCGCCGCCGCCGGAAAAGCCGCCGCCTCCCCCGCCGCCGCCGAAACCACCACCGCCCCAGCCGCCGCGATCGCGCCGACCGCCCCCGCTCTGCCACATCGACGGGCCGCCCATCACGATGGGAAACAACCCCGCGCGGCGATTGCGCATAAAGGTGACCAGCAGGAAGAAAATAATGATGATGACGAACGGCAGGACGGAGCCCGGATCGTCAGTGGCTTTGCGCGGCGGCGGCACCGCGTCGGGATCGCCGCGCAACACGCCGAGCATCGCGGTCGCGCCCTGCAAGATGCCTTGCGCCATCTGACCCGCGCGGAAGGCCGGCAGGATTTCCCGCTCGATGATCAGGCGGCTTTGCGCATCCGTCAGCGTGCCTTCGAGGCCGTAACCGACCTCAATGCGCACCTTCCGTTCTTTCGGGGCCACCAGCAGGATCGCGCCGGTATTCTTGTCCTTCTGACCGATGCCCCAGGCGCGACCGAGCTGATAACCGTACTCAGCGATGTCCTGATCCTGCAACGACGTCACGGTCGCCACGACGACCTGCTGGCCTGTCGCCTGCTCATGTGCCTGAAGCTGCCCGGTGAGTTGCGTGACAGCGCCCGCCGACAGGACATGGGCCTGATCGACCACGCGGCCCGTCAGCGGCGGGAACCCAATGTCGGCGGCGTGGACCGGAAGGGCCCACGCCAGCACCAACAAAAGGATGCGTGCGAGACGCACCATTGCAATGGTCGCTTAGAACTTCACTTTCGGCGCGTCTTGCGCCGTTTCGGCCGCGGTGAAGCTCTCCTTCACCTTCGCGTCGGGATACATCACCGCCGCGATCCAACGGCCGGGAATGGTGCGAAGCTGGATGTTATAAGCCTGCACCGCCGTGATGTAGTCCTTGCGCGCGACGGAGATGCGGTTCTCCGTCCCCTCCAGCTGCGATTGCAGGGCGAGGAAATTCTGGTCCGACTTCAGGTTCGGGTACTGCTCCGAAACGACCAGTAAGCGGCCCAACGCGCCGGTGAGCTGCTGCTGGCTCTGCTCGAACTTGCGGAAGGCTTCCGGGTTCTGGGTAATGTCGGCCGGCAGCTGGACCGAGGTCGCCTTGGCGCGCGCTTCGATGACGGCGGTCAGCGTTTCGCGCTCCTGCGACGCGTAGCCCTTCACCGTCTCGACCAGATTTGGGATCAGATCGGCGCGGCGCTGATATTGGTTCTGCACCTGGGCCCAAGCGGCTTTTACCTGCTCATCCAGGCGCGGGACCTCGTTCACGCCACAGCCTGAAAGCGCGAACAACGCCAAAACCATCACGGCAAACCGACGCATGGAAGCATCCTCCATCATGTGCGCGCGAGAAGACGGGCCGCACAGCAACGCACCACCCGCCGTATACGTCTTTTACGATATGCGGATATAGTGCGCCACTCCGCGGCCACAAGACAGCCGCACGTCGAAATTGTGACCGTTAACCTCGCTGAATTTCAAAATCATGACTGCCAACCTCTACGCCCTCTTCGCCTCCCGCTTCCCGGCCGACCGCGCCAAGCCTTGCTTTATCCTGTCCGACGGCACGGAGATCAGCTACGGCGACCTGGAAGAAGGCACCGCCCGTGTCGCGCGCCTGCTGACCACGCGCGGCGTTGCGCCCGGCGACCGTGTCGTTGTGCAGACCGCGAAGAGTCCCGAAGCGGTGATGCTGTATCTCGCGACATTGAAAGTGGGCGCGGTCTTCACGCCCCTGAACACGGCCTATACGGAGGCCGAAGTCGGTTATTTCATCAGCGACGCAGAGCCGAAGCTGGTGGTGCGCGATGCGATCGCGCTGTTCGCCGAAGCTCAAACGCTCGAGCCGCTGAATGAAACTGTCGCGCGAGATGCCGACGATCTCGCCTCGCTCATTTACACCTCGGGAACAACGGGCCGCTCGAAGGGCGCGATGCTCACCCTTGGCGGTTTGGCGACGAATGCGCAAGCGGTGGCGAGTTCGTGGGGCTACTCCGACAAGGACGTGCTGCTGCACGCGCTGCCGATCTTCCATGTGCACGGCCTGTTCATCGCCATGCATTGCGCCTTCCTGAACGGCGCACCGATGGTCTGGCTGGCGAAGTTCGAGGATGCCGCCGTGCTGGCCGGCATGAAGCGCGCGACCGTCATGATGGGCGTGCCGACGTTCTATACGCGTCTGCTGGCGAATGCCGGCTTCACGCGCGACGTCGCGTCGCACATGCGCCTGTTTGTGTCGGGCTCCGCGCCGCTCCTGGAATCCACGTTCGATGACTTCGCCGACCGCACGGGCAAGCGCATCCTAGAGCGCTACGGCATGTCCGAAGCCATCGTCATCACAACCAACCCGCTCGACGGCGATCGCGTGCCGGGCAGCGTGGGCTTCCCGCTGCCCGGTGTGGAACTGCGCATCGCCGGCGGCGACACGGGCGGGATCGAAATTCGCGGACCGAGCCTGTTCAAAGGCTATTGGCGCATGCCGGAAAAGACCGCGCAGGAATTCACCGCCGATGGATTCTTCATCACGGGCGACGTGGGTCGCCAGGACCCGGACGGCCGCGTGTGGATCAGCGGCCGCGCCAAGGACCTGATCATTTCCGGCGGCTACAACGTCTATCCGAAAGAGATCGAACTGATCATCGATGAGCTTCCCGGCGTTGTCGAAAGCGCGGTGATCGGCGTACCGCATCCTGATTTCGGCGAAGCCGTCGTGGCGGTCGTCATCGGCAAAGGCGACGAGCGCGCCGTGATCGCCGAGATGCGCGAACGCCTCGCGGCCTTCAAGACGCCCAAACGTGTGTTCTTTGTGGACGACCTACCGCGCAACGCGATGGGCAAAGTGCAGAAGAACCTGCTGCGCGACAAACACGCCGACTTGTTCAAGGTTTGATGCGAACCGGAAAATATTCCGCGCCATAGCCAGCTTCGAGCGGCAGGCGCGCGATCTCGTCGGCATTCACTTCAGGCATCACCGTCACGATCCGGCGCGCACGCGCCGCATCGAGTGCTTCATCGACGGAACGCACCGCCAACAACGGTTGCAAATTCATGCGCGTCGCGAACTCCACGCGCCGCGTCCCGGCGGTCGCGTCTGCCAAAATCGCGCGTGGTGTGATCCAAAGCGAGCTCACCGATTCACCACCGTCATGATCCGGAACATGGTCGTCCGGCGCCGTCAGCACGAAAAAATGGGTGTCGTAACGCTTCGGTCGTACGACAGGCGTGATCCAATGCGCATAGGGAATGAGCATGTCGAGCGCGAGATGCAATTTCTCCCGCGCGATCATGGCCGCGAATTCGTCGGCGCTGTCATGCACCGCCTGGCGTAAGTCCGTCAGCGCTTCAAGGCGTGCGCCGGCGATCAACCGGTCGGAACCTTCGGGACGCGCGAGCAGGACGCCCGCCTCCTCGAACGTCTCGCGGATGGCGGCGATGCGGAACGGCAGGGTCTCCGCCGGCAGGCCGAAGTCGTGGTGGCTAGCCGCCAGGCGATGGTCGGCCGCGTCCACCGTGCCGCCGGGGAACACGCAAGCACCGCCGAAGCCCGCAAGGTTCTGATGGCGTTCAACCATGAACACTTCAGGGCCGTCCTGTCCGTCACGCAGCAGGAGCACGGTTGCGGCAGGTTTGGCAGGCGGCGGCGCGTTCATGACGCAAAAGTAAATCATTCTCGCGGGACGCACACCAGGAACGAATTGCGCCCCCGCACCTGCCGGGCTATCGAAGCTGCATGAGCGACATCCCGCACGTCCGCGATCTCGCGTTTCAGTATGAAGTTATCGAAACAGTCTCGCCACTGCTGCGGCGCGTGGTCGCCCGCAATCCAAGCCCGTTCACCGCGCAAGGTACCGGCACGTATATTGTCGGTCGCGGCCAGGTCGCGGTGATCGATCCGGGGCCGGACCTCGCGGAACATGTCGACGCGCTTCTCAACGGCCTGCGCGGCGAGACGATCACGCAGATACTGATCACACATACCCATCTCGATCATTCGCCGGCGGCGGCCGCCGTGAAACGCGCGACGGGCGCGATCACCTATGGCTACGGCCCGCACGGCGGCGAAGTCGGACTGAGCGGCGAAGAAGGTGCAGACCGCGCCTTCGTGCCCAATGTGGCCCTGAAGACCGGCGATGCCGTGACCGGCCCGGCCTGGACCTTGCGCGCCGTGCATACGCCGGGGCATGCGTCGAACCACCTCTGCTTCGCGCTGGAGGAAGAGCGCGTCCTGTTCAGCGGCGATCATGTCATGGGCTGGTCGACGACGGTTGTCTCGCCGCCCGACGGTGACATGACCGCCTATATGAACTCGCTCGCGCTGTTGCTCGATCGCGATGACGACGCTTACTTGCCCACACACGGGCCGGCGATCCCAAAGCCGCAGCGTTACGTGCGCGCGTTGATCGGCCATCGCCGCCAGCGCAGCGCGGGTATCCTGCGCGAACTGGCCAAAGGTCCGCGCAAGATCCCCGAGATCGTCGCCGCGCAGTATCCCAGCCTCGATCCGCGCCTGCGCATCGCTGCCGGACGGTCCGTGCTGTCGCATCTGCTCGCGCTCATCGACAGCGGCGAAGTGGCGAGCGATGGCATCGCCGACGGCAATGCCACCTTCCGTCTGAAGGCGTGAGTTCATGCGGATCGTCGCAATCGCATTTGCACTTTGCTTCGCCCTCGCAGCGCAAGCTGCCGACCCGACCGCCAACCCGACTGACCGCGAATTCACCGAATGCCCGGAGTGCCCACAGATGGTCGCGATCCCCGGTGGGCGCTTCCAGATGGGAAGTCCGGCGCAGGAAGCCGGGCGTTTTGATGCCGAAGGTCCCCTGCACGCCGTGACGGTGAAGGCCTTCGCCCTCGGGAGACACAACGTGACCATGGAAGACTTCGCCGCCTTCCTGCGCGAGACCGAATATCAACCGGTGGCCTGCGACCGTTACGTCGACATGAAGTGGAATTCGCCCGGCGGCGGGCGCGCCTATCCGCCCTATGTGACGCTCTCCCCGCGTTGGCCGGCCTTCTGCCTGAACTGGCACGACGCTCAGGCCTACATTGCCTGGGTCAACAAGAAAGCCCGCGCTGCTGATCCGAAGCTCGCGGGCCGCAGTCCTTATCGCCTGCCAACGGAAGCCGAATGGGAGTACGCCGCGCGCGCCGGTGTCACGGCGGCGCGGTGGTGGGGTGAGGACGCCGGCCGGAACAACGCCAACTGCAACGGCTGCGGCAGCAAGTGGGACGGCAAGGACATTGCCCCAGTCGAGACCTTCGGGCCCAACCCCTTCGGGCTCTACGACATGCTCGGCAATGTCTGGCAGTGGACCGACGACTGCTGGAACGACAGCTTCGTCGGCGCCCCGACCGACGGTCGGGCCTGGACCAGTGGCGACTGCGACAAGAAAGTCTTGCGCGGCGGCAGCTGGAGCAACGCCCCCAGCTTCGTGCGCTCCGCCGCCCGGATCGGCAATCGGGCCAATGGGACCGACTTCGACTATTCGACCTATTCCGGCTTCCGCCTGGCCCGCACGCTTCCTTAGTCCGCGCCTTAACGCGGCAGGCTGCTGATCGGGAAATCCAGTTCCAGGTCCTTCACCACCTCATAGCTGCCCGGCAGCAGTTCGAGCGGCGAGGACAACAGCGCCGCATTACGAACGCTCTGCGCAAAGATGCGGAACGCGTCGTTGTGCCGCATCGCGTCCGGGATGCGTACTTCGGCATCGGTGACCGCCCCTTCAGGGGAAACGCGCAGGCGAAGGATAGCAAGCCATTTATCCGCCTGTGCCATGGCATAGGCTTTAGAGGCCCGGTCGATGTACCAACGCCGCGCGATCTGGGCGCGGACGAAATCCTTCACCCCGTAAGCGGCCACGGCCCCGCGCGGCGACCGGGCATCGGCCACCGTCCGGTTTGAGGTACCTGCCCCCTCCTGCGGACGCGGGTCCGGCGGCAGATGCGACGGCGGCACCTGCAGCTTGGCGAACGCCTCAAGCCGGGCCGCGAGATCCCCGCCGGCGGCCGACCGGTCTTCACCTTTGGAGGGGACACGTTGAGTCGGGGCGTCACCCGCCCGGGTCTGGGCCGACTTGGCCGGCGTGCGTTCGGAATGAGACGGCGTGGCGGCGGGACGACGATCGGTCGGCTCAGGCACGCCGGTCGCGGTCGGCGATCCGCTGCGCTCGGTGGCAGCCTGTTGAGCCATCCGCCCTTGCTCCGCCGCATCGGGCGAGACGGTGGTCTCGGCCAGCGGCACGAGGTCGGCGAAGATCGTGATGGGTCGCGGCGGGAAGATCGCCGGCTTCGTCTGCCACATGAGGAAGAGGCCAAGAGCCAACACCGCGAGATGCAGCGCAAGCGAGCACAACAGGCTCGGCACGGTGCCCTCATCGCGCACCGCGTCGATCATCTCTGTCAGGCGCTGCGATCGTGACACCCGGCTGTCCCTTCGCGTTCGGCTCTACTTTAACCGAGCCTGCGCAAGACGCTTAACTTCAAATATATATTATATTTTACAGATACTTATTTATCGTTGTTATTATATCACATTATATTATTCCATTAATTCGTAGGGAATACCCTGCCGTTTTGGGACGTCTTCCTTCAGCACATCAACGCTCCGGGGCGGAGCGGTGCAGAGGGGGAAACTTCCATGACCAAGCGCTTCTGGTACGCCAGCGCGGGAATTGCCGCGCTGTTGACGACGACGGCCGCCCAGGCGGGAACGCTCTGGATCGCCAACATGAACAACGCCAACGAACCCGGCACCGTCGCCCGCAACGCCGCGACCGGGACAACCTCGCTGATCCTCAACGACGCCCAGACATCGGCGACCATTCGCGGCACTCACAATGAAGCGCTGGTGAACCCCAGCCCTGTCACCCTCGGCCACATTCATCGGGGTCCGGCCGGGGCCGCCGGCCCGGTGATCTTCCCCTATCCCAATCCCAACAGTCCCTTCGGACCCCTGGTCTGGGCGATCCCGGCGAGCGACGTCGTGAACCTTCAGAATGGCGGGCTGTACTCGAACATCCACACCCAGCAGAACCCCGGCGGCGACATCCGCGGCCAGTTCCTCCGCGCCCTACTCGCCCCGTCGGCAACGACCGCGAGCCAGGCCACGGTGGCCCGGGCGCTGGACGTCTCGGCCGGTTACGACACCGACCTGGACTTGGCGTTGATCGCGACCAATACCGGCACCGCCAAGGCCCAGGCGCTAGACGACATCTCGGGGGCCAGCCTCTACGTCCAGCATCAGGAAGCCCTCGGCGCGATGGGCGATTTCCTGAATGCAGCTACCAGCCAGGGTGAAAAACATCACCGGCTATGGACTGGTGATGAAGCCGGCTTTTCCGTCTTTGCGCAGGCCGGGGGCAGCTTCGGGACCCGTAAGACCGTGGACGGCGAAACCGGCGCCAAAATCTCTCGGCCATCCATCGTGGGCGGTTTGAACTACGCCTTCGATGGGATGAATGTCGGCCTTGCGGTCAGCTACGCCGAGGGTCGGAACACCCTCAATAACAGCTACGGCAAGACCACGGGCAAAACGGTCGCGGTCGAGGGCTATGTCTCCACCGACTTCAACGGGTCGCCGATCACCATGGATGCCGCCGTCGGCTTCGGCAAGACGAGCTATGACATGACCCGGGCCCTTCCCAGCTTCGGCCGCACCGCCACCGCGTCCACCGACGGCACCGTCTGGGGCGGGATGATCAAAGTGGCCGCGCCGCTGAAGACCGGAAGCGGTTTCAGCGTCAGTCCATACGCCCAGCTGGATACCACGGCCGCCAGCGTCGATGCCTACACCGAGTCCGGCGCCGGCTCGCTGGGCCTGATCGTGTCGGACCGGAATATCTCGAACGCCTATGCCGAACTCGGCGTCCAGGTCGGCGCGTCGGAAGTGAGCGCCGGCGGCATCTCCCCGCGCCTGTCGGTCGGTTGGCGCCACGCGCTCGACAACGGCAAGGGGAGCGTCGCCACCCGGCTGATCGGATCGCCGGTGTTCTTCAACACCGTCTTCCTTCCCGCCAAGGACGGCGTTGCGCTTGGCGCGGCGATTGCGACCCGCCTGAGCGGCGGCATCGAACTCAATCTCGACTATCGCGGCCTGGTCGCCAATCCGCGCCTGACCGCCCACGCCATCACCGCCGGCCTCCGCGTGCACTTCTAGAGGTACTCCCTCCCGTACCTCGCAGGGCGCGAGCAGAAGCTCGCGCCCTTTTTCATACCGCCTTCCTTTCGGTGCGCGTTTCCGCCACAAGAACGGCTTGGAGGCGCGCGGCAGTGACCAGCGGTTCGTCAGAGTGGAACGGAATGAGCGTGATGCGCGGACACCGCGCGTACGCCGATACGCCCATGGGTCAGGTGCACACCGCCCTCCTGGGTGAAGGCCCGGCGCTGCTGCTTCTGCATCAGACGCCCTGGTTCAGCGTGCAGTACGCGACGGCGCAACCCCGGCTTGCAGCCGGCGGACTGAAGACGGTCGCGGTCGACACGCCGGGCTATGGCCGCTCCGACATTCCCGATCATGTCCCGACGGTCGAAGACTATGCCGACAACCTAATCCCGGTGCTCGATGCGCTAGCCATCGCGCAGACCGTGGTGGTCGGCCATCACACCGGCGCCTGCATCGCCGCGGCTTTCGCCGCGCGCCATCCCGAACGCTGTAGCGCCGTCGTCCTGCACGGACCTCCGCTTTACACGCCCGCTGAACGCGCCGACCGCGTCGCCAACCAGCTGCATCCCAATACGGACGTCGCACCAGACGGCACGCATTTCACCGCGCGTTGGCAGCGCGTTCAGAGCCGCTTCGCCCAGAACGCCGATCCCGCCAGCATCAACTGGTCGGTGCTGTCGTTCGCGCTGGCCGGCCGGCTGGAATGGTACGGCCATGCAGCGGCTTTCAAATTCGACATGGAAGCCGCGTTGCGTGCCTTCACCGCCCCGACGCTCATCATCTCGAACACCGCCGACACGATCCATCATGCGGCGGCGCGCGTCCTCGAGCTACGACCGGATTTCGCCTATCGCGAATTCCCCGGCGGCTCGCCGCACATGATGTATGACGATCCCGAACCCTGGGCCGGCGCCATCCTGGAATTCTTGAAGTCCCGCAGCGTCATCCTATGACCGCCGATCAACCCCGCATCGTGATTATCGGCGCCGGGCATGCCGGCGGAAGCTGCGCGACCCTGCTGCGCCAGTACGGTTTCGCGGGATCAATCACGCTGCTCGGGGATGAACCGGTGGCGCCGTATCAGCGTCCACCGTTGTCGAAGGCGTACCTCAAGGGCGATGTGGGCGTAGACACGCTCAAGCTGAGGCCCGACGCCTTCTATGCGCAGCAGAACATCGATATGCGCCTTGGCGTCACGGTGACGGCGATCGATCCGCGGGCGAAGCGCATCAGCATCGCCGGTGCTGTCGACGAGCCGTACGACTTTTTGGTGATCGCAACCGGCGCCCGCGCGCGCAAGCTGCCGGTGCCCGGCGCTGATTTACGCAACGTATGCGACCTGCGCACCCTCGCCGACGCCGACCGCCTGAAAGCCGCGATTGTCGCCGGCGGACATGTCGCCATCGTCGGCGGCGGCTACGTTGGCCTTGAAGTCGCGGCGTCGGCCCGCAGTCTCGGCGCAAACGCGACCGTCATCGAACGCGAGGCGCGCGTGCTCGCACGCGTTGCGGCGGCACCGCTGTCTGAATTCTTCGAACGCTACCACCGCGCCAAGGGTGTCGACATCCGCACCGGCGCATCGGTCACAAAGCTGATCGGCGACGCAAGCGGCGCGGTCGAAGCTATAGAGGTCGATGGTCGCACCCTCGCCTGCGATGCCGCCGTGATCGGCGTCGGCGCGCATGCCGCCGACGAACTCGCGCGGGCGGCGGGCATCCGCTGTGAAAATGGCATCGCGGTCGACGCAGACGCGCGCACCTCCGACTCACATATCTTCGCCATCGGCGACGTGACCTGGCGGCCGATGCCGCTTTACGGCAACCGCATGTTCCATTTGGAGAGCGTGCCCAACGCGCTCGAACAGGCCAAGCAAGCCGCGAGCGCCATTGTCGGCCGCACTGGCCCCGCACCCGAAGTGCCGTGGTTCTGGTCGGATCAATACGATCTCAAACTACAGATCGCAGGCGTGCCCTTCGACACGCAGACCCCCGTCGTGCGCGGCGATCCGGCCAACGCGAAGTTCGCCGTCTTCCACATGAGCCAGGGCCGCGTGCTGGCGGTGGAAGCCGTGAACGCGATCCCCGAATTCATGGTCGGCAAGCAATTGATCGCCAGCGGCGCGGTCGTTGACCCGGCGCGACTGACAGACACCACCATCGCGATGAAGCAGATGGTCGAGCAAAAGGCATCCACATGATTCGTTCCTGGTTGTTCGTGCCGGCCGATAGTCAGGCGAAGCTGGCGAAGGCCGAGAGCCTGGGCGCGGATGCCATCATCCTCGACCTTGAGGACGCCGTTGCGATCAACGCCAAGGAAAGCGCGCGTCATGCGGCGGCGGAATATTTGCGCAAGCACGCAAGCGCGCGTTTCGCACAGCTGTGGGTACGCATCAATCCGCTCGACGGCATTTATGCGCTGGACGATCTTGACGCCATCGTCGGCGCCCGCCCCGACGGTATCATCTTGCCCAAGTCGAACGGCGCTGTGGACGTCGCAACGGTCGCGCGTCGGATCGACGCCCTCGAAACGAGAGCGGACATCCCCGCCGGCACGATCAAGGTCATACCGATCACCAGCGAGACCGCGATCTCGCTGTTCGCGTTCGGCAGCTATGGCCAGGAGCGCCCAGCGCGCCTCGCTGGACTGACCTGGGGCGCCGAAGACCTGCCCGGGGCGGTCGGTGCCAGCATGAACCGCTTCCCCGACGGATCGTTCACCGACCTCGCCAAGATGGCGCGCACCCTGACTGTGGCGGGCGCCGCAGCGGCGGACGTGCCCGCCATCGAGACGGTCTATCCGTCCTTCCGCGACCTCGACGGATTGCGCACGTTTGCCGCGCAAAGCCGGCGCGAAGGATTCACCGGCATGCTCGCCATCCACCCGTCTCAAGTCTCTGTGATCAACGAGGTCTTCACCCCCACGGCGGACGAAATCGCGCACGCCCAGCGAATCGTTGAGGCGTTTGCCGCCAAACCGGGGGCCGGGGTGTTGAATCTAGACGGAAAAATGTTCGACGCACCGCACCTCAAGTTAGCGGAAAGACTGTTGCAAGGCGTTCGCCGGACGGGTTGAATTGCGGTCCATCAAGTCCCTGCCCGACATCGTCGCAGGGTTGGTCGGGGGGGACTGCACGGATGTCGCAGACTGCAAACACGTCGGCTGTTGCCGACGCGGACGCTGAACTTGCCGAACGCACGATTCGCAAGCTGACGTGGCGGATCGTCCCCGTCGCGGCCTTGATGTACCTCCTGGCCTATCTCGACCGGGTCAATCTCGGCTTCGCCGCGCTCACCATGAACGCGGACCTGAAGCTGACCTCCACCGCCTATGGCGCGGCGGCGGGCGTGCTCACCTTGACCTACGTGCTGTGCGAGGTGCCCAGCAATATCATGCTGGAAAAGTTCGGCGCGCGACGCTGGCTGGCCCGCATCATGATCAGCTGGGGAATCGTCTGCGCCGCGATGTCGCTGGCGCAAGGTCCGCTGTCGCTCGGGGCCCTGCGCCTCGCCCTCGGCGCGGCTGAAGCCGGTCTGACTCCGGGCATCCTGTTCTATCTGTCGCTGTGGTTCCCGGTGCGCTATCGCACGCGCATCATGAGCGGCTTCTTCATCGCCGTGCCGACGTCCTACATCATCGGCGCGCCGCTCTCGACGGCCTTGCTGGGCCTCGATTGGTTCGGCCTGCGCGGCTGGCAGTGGATGTTCATCCTCGAAGGCGCGGTGACTGTCGCCGTCGGCTTCTACGTGCTGCGCTATCTGCTCGATAAGCCATCGGATGCGAAGTGGCTGGCGCCGGATGAGCGCGAGTGGCTGCTCGGCACGCTGAAGCGCGAGTTCGAGGCACGCGGCGGCAACAAGGTAGCGAGCCTGCGCCAGGGCCTGACCAATCCGCTGGTGTGGATCTTGGGCCTGACCTACTTCGGCCAGCTCGCCGCCAACGCCACCTTCGGGTTCTGGCTGCCGTTGATGATCAAGAACGCCGGACAGTCGCTCGGCGGGTTCTCGAACTTCGAGACCGGTTTGCTCACGACCATTCCCTACATCGCCTCGGTGTTCGGATTGATCTTCTGGGCGAAGCACTCGGCGGCCAAGCAGGAGCTGACCTGGCACTACGCCTTGCCGCCACTGGTTGGTGGTATCGCGTTCGCGCTTGCAACCGTGGTCGACAGCCCGGTGGCCCTTGCGGCGCTCGTCAGCATCACCGTGTTCTGCGTGGCGATCGTGCCGCCGATCTTCTGGACTATGGCGACGAAATCCTTCAACGGCCCCGCTGCCGCCGCCAGCACCGCGATGATCAATTGCATCGCCAGCGTCGGCTCGTACTTCGGCCCACAAGCGATGGGCTTCCTTAGGGATTCCTACGACAACAGCTTCGAGCCCGGCATGCTCATGGTGTCTGGTTGCCTTCTGGTGGCCGCGATCATGGGCGTGACGGTTGGACGCCGCATCGAGCGGCAAAATGCAGCATGAGCGCTTATGAACGTTCCGAAAGAATACAATAACCCGTTGCTGGGGACGTGGCGGCTGAATGTCGCGAAATGCACATACAGCCCCGGCCCGGCACCCAAGAGCCAGACGATTTGCTTCGAGCGTGTCGATAACGGATTGAAGGTCGAGACGACGGTTTACGAAGCCGACGGCTCGACCACGCTGACGTACTACACCGCGACGTATGACGGCGAATACCACCCGGTGACCGGGCTCGATGGCGTCGACGACATCCGGATGTATCGCATCGACGAGCTGACCGACGGCCGAATCGATCGCAAGAATGGTGTAGTTAATGGACACCGTTTGCGTACAGTCGCCGCGGATCGTCAAAGCTACAACGTTTTGGGAAGCGGTACTCGGGCCTCCGGTGTCGCGTTCACCTACACGCTGCACTACGACAAGATCAGCGAGCCGCCGCGCTAAGGCTGACCTGCCAGCCCGGTCGACGTCGCGCCTGCATCGAGGGGATGGGGATGAACGTTTCGCGCCGTAAGGTTTTGGCGACAGCCAGCGCCGCGCCATTCATCGCCAGTTTTGGCTACCATGCGGCCGCGGCCGCGCCGGCTTTGAAGAAAGCCGCGGTCGAGAAACTCCGCAGCAGCCTGCAGGGCCGCCTTTATCTTCCCGAAAGCGCCGACTATCCGAGGATCAATCGCGGCGACGGCGTCGCGCCCGTCGACGGCAAGCACCCTGCCCTTATCGTTCAGCCGATGAACGCGCAGGACATCTCCCGCGCGATCATCTTCGCGCGCGAGGCCGGGCTCCCCATAGGGGTGCGATCGGGCGGTCATGACGCACTCGGCGCCTCTACGACCGTTGACGGGTTGCAGATCGATCTGGCGTTGATGAACGGCGTGGAGATCTTCGCCACGAACGGCACGGGGCACATCCAAACCGGCGCGCGCTCTGGCGTTTTAAATGCGGCGGCGCAGAAGCACGATCTTGCGGCGGCGCTCGGCATGATGGGCCACGTGGGTATTGGCGGCGTCACGCTGGGTGGCGGAATTGGGTGGCTTTGCGGACGCGACGGCGCCACGGTCGACAACCTGCTCGCCGCCGAGGTCGTGACCGCCGACGGAAAGGTCCTCACCACGAGCGCCGAAGAGAACCCCGACTTGTTTTGGGCCATCCGTGGCGGCGGCGGTAATTTCGGCGTCGCCTCCAACTTCACATTCCGTCTGCGCAAGGTCGGGACGGTATTGGGCGGCACTGTCGCGTTTAAGACCGATGCTGCTAAGTTCATGCGCTTCTTCGGCGACTATCTGAAGGCGAGCCCGGATCATCTGGACACCGCGCTCATCCTCGTGCCCGGCGGGCGCGTCGCCGTGCGCGTTTGCTGGTCCGGCGATGTGGAGGAAGGCGAGCGCATCCTGCGACCCTTGCGCAACTATGCGACGCCGCTTGCCGACGCGATCAAAGTGATGCCCTACGAAGGCTTCATCGAAGCACCGACCGCCGCGCCGATGTACGGCAACCATCACACGCGCAGCGGCGCGCTGGGCCTGTTGAACGACAAAGTCATTCCCACCCTGGCCCGATTGGCCGACAGCGCACCTGAGGGCGTCGGCACCATCGGCCTTATGCACTACATGCACGGCGCCATGTGCCGCGTCGATCAGAACGCCACGCCTTTCATCCGTCAGGAAGGCAACATCCTCTATGCCGCCACGACATCGTGGGAAGGGCCCGTTCATCCCGAGGACAAGAAGACCTGGGTGCAAAAGACCTACGAGGAAATCCGTAAGGTCGCCCGCGCGCAGACCTACATCAACTATCTGAGCGAAGACGACGAGAAGTGGGTGCGCAATGCCTACGGCCCCCACTACGCAAAGCTTCAGAAGTTGAAGCGGACTTACGACCCCACGAACGTGTTCCGTGGGAATCGTAACATCCGCGTCTGAGGGACTTACTTCGCCGCGAGCGTGACCTTGCGAATGCTGAAGTCACCGTCGCAGCTGACGTAGACCGAGCCGTCCTTGCCCACCGCCACACCGGCCGCGAGGCCAACCTTGTCGGCCGTCGCCGTGTAGTGCGCACCGAACGGTAATTTACTCGCCAGCGTCTCACGCTTCTTCGACTTCGGATCTATGGCAACCAAGCGGCCCGCGCCCGTCTCCGCGACCGCGATGCGACCGTCATTCATAACCGCCAGACCTTCCGGAGCCTTCAGGCCTTTCACGATCTCCGTGCGCTTACCGGTCCTTGGATCGACGCTAGAGAGCGTACCCGCGTAGGAGTCCGTGATCAGCAATGCGCCGTCTTTCGCGCGCGCCAATCCGACCGGCCCCTGGAATCCGTCCGAAAGCGTCGTCACGCCAGCGGCATCCACGCGGGCAATGCGCTTGCCTTCAATATCCGCGACAGCCACCGCGCCATCATCCAGCACGGCAACGCCGTAGGGCTTCTTGATCGTCGTGTTCTCGAATTCAACCTTCTCGGTGTTGCGGTCGAGTTTCTGCACGATGCCGAGGCGAGCCTGGGCGATTGCGATGCCATTGGGCGCCACCGCGATATCGGCCGAGCCACCTGCGCGCAGGCCGCGCGCCGGTTGCTTGGTCACCTCACCTGTGACCGGATTCACATCGCGGAAACCCCAGGCGTCAGTGGCAAACAGGATCTCCTTGCCGTCGCGTTCGATCATGGCGATGCCGCCGAGCGACGAGAACCGCCCGCGTACCACGTCGCGGATGGCGCCCGATTTCGGATCGATCGCACGGATCGTGCTTTCGCCAGGTGTCGAGGCATAGATCGTGCCGTCGTCGCCAATAGTGATGCCGTCTGTACCGGGCCCGAGATAGGCAACCTTCTCCGCCTTTCCGGTCTTGGCATCGACACGCATGAGATTGTTCTCACGCGAGATGGTGATGACGTGGCCGTCGGCTTCAACGCGGGTCGCACCGCCCATGCCTTCGGCGATGACACGCAGCGTTCCCTTGTCTATGTCGATCTCGACCAGCTTGTCGGGACGCTGCGGCGAATACAGCAGACCGTTCGGGCCGAAGCCGAAGCTGTTTAGATCTTCATTCTCTTTCGTCTGCATAATCAGCCGCTTCGGATTCGTCCCGGTCGGATCGAACTCATAAAGCGCGTGGCCGAGGTTGGCTTGCGCCGCGACCAACCGGCCCTTGTGATCGAACGCGACCGGATTAATGCCCGGCACGTTTTTATCGAGCGCCACGGCCTTGCCGCGTGGGCTTTTGAAATACAGCTGACCGGTGGCCAAGGCCGTCCAGGCCAGCGACCCGTCGGGCGCGGCGGCGATGTCGTCGCCCTCACCGAACGGCGGTTCGACCACGATCGCCACGTCGCCGGTCTTTGGGTTGACCTTGTAGACCGTCTCTGACGTCGTCGTGGTGGCGTAGAGCATCTTGTCGGCAGGATTGAAGCCGATTCCGTTCATGCGACGCATGATGACGCCATGGCTCTGGCCCGCCACCAGCACCGCCGCTTTCGCCTTCTCGGCAGCTTGGGTCGCACCACCGTGAAGGCAGGACATCAAGAAAACAGTGGCCAGCAAGCTGGCTTTCAGACCCGAAAACATGCGGGAACTCCTCGGATGGGGGCGATTCGGACCCCAATTTAAGCTGAAAGTCGCCTGCAATGAAGCATTCACCGGCGACCACTTGCGCGAGAATCGAGAACCGGTGCAAGCTTCGCCCACGCGGCACACGGGGAGTCTTTGCGGCCGCTAACAGGGAGCATCAGACATGAACAGGATCACCAGCGGCATTGCCGCCGGCGCGCTGTCGCTTGCGATGGCGATGCACGGGGCCAACGCCCAGGGCACACCGACCGACAAGGACGTGAAGCCGGGCGAGAAGATGAGTTTCTTCGTCACCAGCGTCGGCATGGGTAAAGGCGGAAATCTCGGCGGCCTGAAGGGGGCCGATGCGCATTGCCAGAAGCTCGCCGCCGCGGCCGGCTTCAACAAGTCGACCTGGCATGCGTACTTGAGCACGCAGGGCAAAGGCGCGGTGAATGCCCGCGACCGTATCGGCAAGGGCCCCTGGTACAACGCCAAAGGCAACCTGATGGCAGAGAACCTGTCGCAGCTGCACGGCGACACGCGCGAGGAAGCGCTGGCCAGCAACCGCATGTTCATCCTCTATGCGCTGGACGAGAAAGGGAACCTGGTTCCCAGCGTCAACGCAAAGCCGAACAAGCACGACATGCTGACGGGCTCGCAAGCCGATGGTAAAGCCTTCACCGACAAGGCCGACCACACCTGCAAGAACTGGACGAGCGACGGCGACAAGCAGGGTTCCGCGCAAGTCGGTCACCACGACCGTACCGGCGGTCCGAACACGTCGTGGAATTCCGCGCACGCCACGCCGGGCTGCAGCCAAGCCAACCTCGTGCAGGTGGGCGGCGATGGCCTGTTCTACTGCTTCGCCACCAACGTGAAGTGAGGTCGCCATGAACAAACTCAATCTTCTTGCAGCCGCGACGGCACTTGCCCTCCTCGCCGGCCCGACGTTCGCCGCCGAACCCGCGGCGCAAAAGCCGATGACGTTCTTCGTCACCAGCGCCCCGATGGACGGCGGCAATCTCGTCGGCCTCGCGGGTGCCGATGCTCATTGCCAAGGCCTGGCCACGGCCGTGGGTGCGGGCAATCACAAGTGGCGCGCTTACCTCAGCACCCAAGGTGCTGGTGCCGTGAACGCCCGCGATCGCATCGGCAAGGGCCCGTGGGTCAACGCCAAGGGCGTTGAGGTCGCGGCGAACCTGAGCCAGCTGCATGGCGACACGCTGGAAGAAGCGCGTGTCGGCAACCGCATCTACTTCACCACCGCGCTGACCGAGCACGGCAAGGAAGTGAACGGCCATGACGACGCCATCGACGTGGTCGAAAAAGGCCAAGTCAATCGTCACGACATCCTGACCGGCTCGACCCGCGAAGGTCGCGCTTTCACGGATGCCGCAGATCACACCTGCAAGAACTGGACGAGCAACAACGAAGGCTCCGCCCAGCTCGGCCACCACAATCGCGTGGCCTGGAACTCCGCCCATGCCTCGCGCAACTGCAGTGCTGACGGACTGAAGTCCACCGGCAGCGGCGGCTTGTTCTATTGCTTCGCGGCTGACTAAAACGACGTGAGCTAACGAGACGAAGGGGCGTGTTCGCTGGGCAGCGAATGCGCCCCTAGCCGTTCGGCGATGCGCCCTGGATCGACGGCAGGGTCAGCATCAACGGTCGCCACGCCCGTGAGCGGCGCAGCATGATCCCACTTAAGTCCCCGGGACGCGTTTCCGCCTTCGAGGTGTAGAGCGGCTTGCCCTGGTAAGCCCACTGGAAGCCCGCCTCCGTCTTAATGACGGACCAGTTGCCGATGGGCGCAGCTTGTTCGGTCGCCGGCACAGGGTCCCAGGACGACGTGATGCATTCGCCGAAGCAATCCTCGCCGCGCGCGACAACCAGTTTGTTGCGGTCTTCGTCGTAGGCGTAGATCGTCATGCCCTTCGCGTCGGCGAACAGATCGCCACCGTCGGAAGCGACCACCGTCACCCAGCCCGGCACGGGCGCCGTGGGCTCCAGCACCGTAGCGTGCCAAGCCTTGTCGATGCCCTCTCCCTTCGTATCGCCGGGCTTCGCATCCTGTGCGTAGCTGTAGAGCAAGGCCCCCTTATAGGCCCACTGCGACACGCCATCCTCGCGCGCGATTGCGGTGAAGTCGCCGATGGGGCCAGCCATCCAGGGCGCGACCGCAGGCATCCAGGTCTCGAGACAGACGTCATTACAGGACTTCGGGTCGGCGCCGGCTTTATCCGTGCGCGTATAAAGCGTCATGCCGTTGGCCGACGTGAGCACCTCGCCGCGGAGCGTCTTGCCGGTAGCAACCCCGGGCGGCAACGGGATCGGCTGGAACGCAACAGCCCAACTGCCGCCATCGCCGAACGTGCCGCCGGGATATCCTTCCCTTGCGTAGCGATAGACCGGCTTGCCCTTGAAAGCCCATTGATGGCCGCCATCGTCGCGCGTGATGATGCTCCACGCGCCTTGTGGCGCGGCGCCCTCGGCTGCAATCAGCGGCGGCCAAGCCTTGGCGCAGGCCACGTTGCACTTCGACTTGCCGGTGCCCTTCTCGTCGCTCTCATAGATGTAGAGGGTCATGCCCTTGGCATCGGCGAGCCGCCAGCCATGCCCAAGCTTCGTCGCCGTCACATCGGCCGGCAATGGACCTTGCGCAAAAGCCGACACCGACACCATCACAGCGACGCAAGCCGCGCCGAACGCCGCGAACATACGCATCGCGATTAGACCAAGATCTCGTTGATGGTCTTGCCGGTCTGCAGCGACTTGGTGCCCCACTTGTCGACCTGCACGCCCATCACCTTCATCATCGTCAGACCGATGCGGGTAATCGGATCGCCGTTACCGACGATATGCATACCGGTCTTGATGCGACCGCCCGCTTTGCCCACGGTCATCACCGGAATGTTGTCGACCGAATGTACGCGCGCGAAGCTGGTTTCGCTGCCGGCGAAGATCAGCGTGTTGTCGAGCAAGGTGCCTGCGCCTTCGCGGATGCCGGCGAAAGCGTCGACGAACACCGCCAACGCATCCATGCTGCGCGCGTTGAACCAGGACGTCTGCGGCTGGCAGCCGATCTTCGGATCGCGCGGCTCTTCGTGCGACAGGCTGTGATGGTTGGCGCTCTCGCCCGCCTTGCGCAGCTGAGACAGCGACGCGCTGAACACCATATTGAAGGTCGCCGCCTGATTGCAGGCCACGGCCATCGCCATCAGCTTGGCGAAGGCAGCATGGTTGGACTTCACGGTGTCGATCAGCACGCCGGTCGCCTGACCGTCGATATTGGTTTCCGCCGGCTTGGGCGGCAGCTGGCATGCGAGATTCGGTTCCGGCTTCTGAAGCTGGAGCGCCAACTGGCCTTCGAGTTCGCGGATCGAGGTGAAGTATTCATCCAACTGCGCCTTGTCGGACGCCCCGACGAGCTTGGTCAGCTTTTGACGATCCTCGGCCACCGACGACAACACGCTCTGGCGCAGCATGATGCGCGGATCGGGCGTGAAATCGCCCTTGTTCGGATCGACGAATTCCGGCCCGAACAGGCGCGCATAGAACGAGATGGGCGAAACTTCCGCGGCGCTGCGGCTGTTGGTGTTGCGTGCCGAATAGCTATCGCGCGGATTTCCTGTGGCGGACACATCGATGGTCTTGAATCGGCTGCGCGTGCCGATGACGTCGGCAATCAAAAGATCGAATGTCGGTGCCGGCACTTCATCGCCCGTCACCGGCGCCGTGCCGGTGCGCGAACCCACCCAACCGGAGAAGTGCGTGTAGTTGGAGCGGCCATCGAGCGGTGTGTTGAAGTAGCCGAAGTAGTTGATCTTGTCCTTATGCGGGATCAGCGCCTGACATTCCGTCAGAAAATCGATGCCAGGCCCCGAGGCCTTCTTATCGGTCACACCGAAGCCGGGCGTGTGGCCCAAGCCCCAGAACCACGTTCCGAACCGCACCGGCAGCGCGGCACCGGCGGCAAGCGCGGTCCCGTTGCCGTCCAGGAAGCAATCCAGGAACGGTAGCGCGAGGGTCGTGGCGCCACCGCCGAGAAGGCCGCGCAGAAGCGCGCGACGGGGAGCGGACTTTGGCAAAAGAACGGTCATGGCATTGCTCCTATTGGGCACTTGCCTGTTTGGTCGAGGTAGCAGCCGCTGGCGGCGGCACAGCGACAAACGCGTCGCTGGTGGCGATACGCTGCAGAAGATTCTTCACGCGATAGCCGTTGCTGGCGAAGTCTTCCCGCAGGAAGTTTACCCACTTGTCGCTCTGCGCGGTCGGCTGGCCGGTGGCGTAAGACGCGAGACGGTTCACCACGCAAGCCGCGACGGCCGGGCTGTCGTGCAGCGCCTTGGCCAGACCAACGGGATCGTCGTAACGCACGCCATCGAGATCGCCGCTGGAATCGATCGGCGTACCGTCCTCAGAGGTCCGGAACGTGCCGGCGCCGTCGAAGTTCTCCATCGCCAAACCAATCGGATCGGTGATCTTGTGACAGCCCGCGCACGCCGGCATCGTGCTGTGCGCCGTCAAGCGATCGCGGGCTGTCTTATTGGGCGAGTCCGGATCGCCGAACTTGCTGAAGTCGACATCGCCCGGTGGGTCCGGCACGCGCTGGCACAGCAAGTATGTGCGGATGGCCTTGCCGCGCAGCGTCGGCGAACTGCGGCCCGGATGCGAGTTCAGCGCCAGCAGGCTCAGTTGCGACTGGATGCCGGCGCGGCGGCTTTCGATTGGGAACTCGTATGGCTCCCAGACCCCATCGGGCGTCGTCACGCGGATTTCGTACACCCGGCCCAACGGGCGCGTCATGTAGGTCTTCCGCGTCGTGAACAGGTCGCGATAGTCGCCGTCCTGCTTCAACACAAGATCGGTGATCGTGCGCAACGTCTGCTCTTTCGCATCCTGCGCCGCGACCTGACCGAAGGCCGGATAGATCGTCGCGTCCTTCTCTAGAACGTTGAACGCGTCGAAGCCATACATGTCGGAGAAGAAGGCGCGCATGCCGGTCTTCAGGCGCGGCGACGCGATCATGCGCGCGACTTCGCGTTCCGTGCCCTTGGCGGTGTAGAGATCGCCCTTCTCGGCCGCTTGCAACAGTCGGTCGTCAGGCGCGGAGTTCCACAGGAAGAAGCTGAGACGCGCGGCTTTTGAGAAAGCGTTCAGGCGCTGCGTGCCGGCATTCTTCGGATCGGCTTCCGCCACATCGCTGACGAACAGGAAATCCGGCGAGACAAGAAGGCGCGCGAGGCCGAAGCCGACACCATCGTAGAAGTTCTTGAGCGAGTCGCTCGCCGCTTCAGTGATCTTGAGGGTCGCCGTCATCTCTTCGGCGGCCATGGGCCGGCGATACAGCAGGCGGCCGACCTTGGTGAAGAACTGCTCTGCGCAGACTTTGTCGTAGGCCGCCGCTGACGCCGGCTTGCAGGGAATCAACACCTCGCGATTGGCGTCCGACACCACCTGAGCGGCAATATTGCGCGCCATCTCTTCGTACTGCACCAAGCCCTGCGGCGTGATCGACGTATTCCACGCACCCACCGCCAGCAGGCCATCCGTGCGGATCATCGGATCGAAGCGGCCACTGACCACGATGCCGGTGCCGAACACATCGGCGACGACGTTGCGGTACTGCTCCTCGCTCAGGCGACGGATGCCAAGCGGCGTGCCCGCCGTCTGGGGCTCCTTCGGCCCGCAAGCCGCAAGACCCAGTGCGAGGCCAGCTAAAAGAACGGCACGTTTGAACTTGGTCGAAATCACGGTCAGCGCGCCGCCTGCTGCGAGGGCTTTGCCTCGGGATGATTGATGAACGCCGCCACCGCTTCGAGCTTGAAGGCAGACGACAGCATGGTGCACTCGCCGGTCTTGGCATCCGGATAGCCGTCAGCCAATTCATGCGCCGCGACGTAAATGCCGGGGCAGCTGAACTGCGTGGTGTTGGGGAACGCGCCCAACATGCCGCTGACATAGCGATAGATCTGCTCGACGCTGTAATAACCGCCGACATCGCCCTTCGCCGTCTTACCGTCGGGGGCGATCGAAAGCTTGAGGCGAAGATCGCGGATTTCCTGGTTCATGTACTGGTAGTTGCCGAAGAACGGCAGGTGCACGTTCCCGGTTTCGGTCACGATCGCGCCGTCGACAATCTTACCGGCGACCTTATCGCCGTAGCGCGGCTTGCCGTTTTCCATGTCGATGCGATAGCTCGAGAACGGCAGCACATGACCGGCGCTGTCGGTCGCGAACGGATCGAGGCCCCGGTAGAACGTCACGTCGACATGGTCGTCGTTGCGCATATCGTCGACGTCGCTGATCTCGATCAGGATCATGCCAAGGCCGCTGCTCAAGCGATGCGAATTGGCGTTCTGCTCGATGTGGCCGTTGCTGCGCCAAGCGTAGACGCAGCCAAACAGGCGATACATTTGATTGTCGACGCCGGCCGTACCGTCGACGCCCGTGAAGTTCTCATGTTTGCAGGTCTTGGCCGTGGCCGCGCCATCGGTATTGCCGTCGAGGTTCATCCCGAAAGACACCCCGCCCTTCACGATGCGCAGCGGCGGGTCCTTTACCGAGGTCGGCGCGACGCAAACGTCTTCGCCATGTTCACCGCGGAAGTTCCAGGGCGAACGCTGGGTGGCGAGGATATCGGGCGTCTTGCGGCGCTGCTCCCAATTCAGCTTCGACCACCAGATGTCCTTGTTGCTCGGGTTCAAGCCTTCAGGACATTCGTCCATGAATTTGCCTTCGTAGACCGCGGTATTCCACTTAGTCACCGCGAAGCCGAGCGTCTTCTTCTCGGCCGCACCCACATGAGGCGTGGCGCAGAGGACGATCGCCGCGGTGGCGCAGAGGAGTTTCAGAATAGACGTGGCGCGCATGACAGGCGGTCCCGGGTTGGGTAAACGCAGGTGCAGCAAGACTTTAACATAAATAGGCGCCAGCGCGTCCATTGTGCGGGCCCCGCGCGTGGGGCGGTCAGGGCGGCCGAGAAAGGTCTTGATCGGCCTCCCCCGTTAGGGCCTCGTAATTGCTGGATTTATGAGGGGAGCATAACATTATGCGTCGTTTGGCGAATTTAGCCCTGGTCGTCGGGCTGAGTGCCTTTGGAACAGCTGCTTTCGCGGCCGCCCCCGCCGTGGACCCGGGCGACTCCGGCCCCCCGATTCACTTCGCGGCCAAGCTGTCCCCGGACGAGGAAGTACCACCTGTGGATAGTACCGCCAGTGGCACGGCCGATTTCACGCTCGAGCGCAAAGGGCTGAAGCTGTCCTGGAAGGTCGACCTGAAGGGCCTGAGCGGCGCGGCAACACAGGTCTACGTGCATGGTCCTGAGCGTCCCGGCGGCAATGCGCCGATGGTGATCGACCTCGCCCCCAAGGGCGTGAAAGGCCCGATCACCGGCAGCATTGCTATCGACGAGTTGCAGCTGTCCTACTTCCTGACGCAGCGCGTGTACGTGAACGTGCATACGGCGAAGTACAAGGACGGCGAAGTGCGCGGTCAGATCGAACGTATCGCGCCGGGGAAATAGCCGCAGGCTAAGAAGAAGGTCGCCGGTGTCGAACCGGCGCCCTTCTTTATTTCGAATGCTGAAGCGCGTTAGGCCGTTTTCAGCGAGCGGTAGATCAGGCGCACGAAGTTCGCGTTCGCTTGTTCGTTCACACCCAGTTTCGCGCCAATGTCGTCCAGCGGTTTCGCGGCCACGGCATCGTCTTCCGACTTGCCGTCCTTGACCAGCTTTTGAACGCGATCGCGGCAGTCGACGATCATCGCGCGGTATTCCGCGAGCCTCGTCTTGTCGATCACCGGACCATGCCCCGGCACGATCTTGGTCTTGTCGTTGGCCAGCTTCAGGTACGTGTCGAGACCTTGGATCATGCCCTTCACGTTGCCCGCCGCCGCCACGTCGATATTCGGATACCGCGCGCCCAGGCTGACGATGTCGCCGGTGGCCAGCACGTTGGCATCCTGGACGTAGACATAAGTGTCGCCGTCGGTATGGGCCGTGTTGATGTGGCCGATCTCGTACTTGCGGCCCTTGAGCGGCAAGTCGACCTTGCCACTGGTGTAAGTCTTGGTCGGCAGCGCGTCGCCCTTAACCGGCTCAGTCTTGGCGCCGGTCAGTGCGTTAGTCACGCCTTCCGCGAGACGCTTTTTCACGTTGTCATGTGCGACGATCTGCGCGCCTTCTTTGGCGAACAGGGCGTCGCCACTGGAATGGTCGACGTGATAGTGGGTGTTCACGATATAGCGGATCGGCGCCTTGCTGATCGCCGCGATTGCGGCCTTCAGCTTGTCGTGCATCTCCGGGTATTGCGCGTCGACAACCAGAATGCCGTCATCGCCGACGACGACGGTGACGTTGCCGCCTTGGCCCTCGAGTTCCCAAGTGCGATTGCCCAGGTCGGTGGTCTTGACCTCGACCTTGGAGAAATCGATCTGCTGCGCCATCGCCGGGGCGGCCAGCATCAAGGCAGCGAACGAGGTCGCCGCCAGCATAGTCCGAATCATTGTGTGTCCCTTTGCTCCCAATGCCCTTGCGGGCACCGGCATGTTCCTCCATCGCGCGGGGATTGAGCAAGGGCGGCGGAAGGCTCCACCGCCCTATTCAGGAGACAAAAAGTCGTGTTCCGCAGCGATGCTGCGCTGCGGTGTCGGCTTTAGCGGTCGATGGTCGCGTAACCCTTTGGCGTGTAACGCGGGCCCGCGATCTTGTCCGGCGCGGCGATCCGATCGAGTTCAGCCAAGTCGTCGGAAGACAGCTTAAGGTCAGCAGCCTTGCAGTTCTCCTCAAGATAGCTGCGGCGCTTCGTGCCGGGAATCGGCACCACGTCGTCGCCCTGCGCCAGGGCCCAGGCCAGTGCGACTTGGCCGGCTGTAGCGCCGCACCTTTCGGCGATGGCGCGCACCGCGGCGACCAGCGCCATGTTGCGATCGAAGTTGTCACCCTGATAGCGCGGGTCGACGAAGCGGAAATCCTTTTCCTGATAAGTGTCGCCGCGCGTCACTTGCCCCGTCAGGAAGCCGCGTCCGAGCGGCGCGTAGGGTACGAGGCCGATGCCCAGTTCACGCAGGGCCGGCAGGACGTCTGCGGTGATGTTACGCTCCCACAGTGAGAACTCGCTTTGCAGCGCGCTCACCGGATGCACCTTGTGAGCGCGGCGGATCGTGTCGACGCCGGCTTCGGACAGGCCGAAGTAGCGCACCTTGCCCGCCTTCACGAGATCGCCGACGGCGCCCGCGACATCCTCGATCGGCACGGTCTTGTCGACGCGATGCTGATAGAACAGGTCGATCACATCGATGCCGAGACGCTTGAGCGATTCATCGGCCACCCGCTTGATGCGTTCCGGCCGGCTGTCGAGACCGATGTTGGCATTGTTCTCGATCTTGAAGCCGAACTTGGTGGCGACAACGGCGCGCTCGCGGCGGCCTTTCAGCGCCTTGCCGAGCAGCATTTCGTTGGCGAACGGCCCATAGACTTCGGCGGTATCGAAAAAGTCGACGCCGAGTTCGAGCGCGCGATGGATCGTCGCAATGGAGTCAGCTTCGGCCGCGTCGCCATACGCGCCATAGGCCCAGCTCATACCCATGCAGCCGAGGCCCAGCGCCGAGACGGTCAATCCTTCGCGGCCGAGTTTACGTTGTTGCATGTGAACATATCCTGACAGGGAATGAAGTGCGCGGATCGTACTTCAGTCCGAGTGCAATCGCGATATCGGGAATCGACGCCCCAGCAATGCGCAGCGGACACTTGAACTTCCATCGCGGGCGGGCCAGGTTCTGGCTCACATCAATATGCTGACCGAGGTTTGCCGATGTCCCAGCTGTTCTCCCCGTTCGCGCTCGGCAAACTGAACCTCGCCAACCGCATCGTCATCTCGCCGATGTGCCAATATTCGGCCGAGGATGGCTCGTTGACCGATTGGCACACGATCCATCTCGGCCATCTCGCCCTCTCCGGGGCGGCTTTGATGTATCTCGAAGCGACCGCCGTCTCGCCCGATGCGCGCATCAGTTATGGCGATGCCGGCCTGTATTCAGACGCCAACGAAACCGCGATGGCCCGAGTGCTGGAGAGTGTGCGGCGTTGGTCGGACATGCCCATCGGCATTCAGCTTGCCCATGCTGGCCGCAAGGCTTCCGTCGAGAAACCTTGGCAGAACGGCGGTGCGCAGATCGCTCCGGACGCACCTAACGGCTGGCAAACCGCAGCCCCTTCGGCGTTACCGTTTTACGACCGCGACGCCCCGCCGACGGCCATGACCCGCGACGATCTCGCGCAGACCCGTGCGAATTTCGTCACGTCCGCGCAGCGTGCTGTGCGTATTGGACTTCAGGCCATCGAGCTTCACTGTGCGCACGGATATCTGCTGCATCAGTTCCTGTCGCGGCTCTCCAATGTGCGGGATGACGCCTATGGCGGCTCGCTTGAGAACCGTCTGCGCTTCCCGCTCGAAGTCTTCGAGGCCGTGCGCGCGGTGACACCGGCGGAGATCCCGCTGACGGTGCGCGTCTCCGCGACCGACTGGGTCGACGGCGGCTGGGACGTGGAACAGACCATCGCCTTCGTCAAAGCGCTTGAGGCGCGCGGCTGCGAGGGCGTCGATGTTTCCAGCGGGGGACTTGCGCCGCAACAGAAAATCACGCTTGGACCTGGGTATCAGGTTCCGTTCGCGAAGGCGGTCAAGCAGGCCACCAAGCTGCCGGTAATCGCCGTCGGGTTGATCACGGAGCCTGATCACGCCGAAGCCATCGTGCGCGATGGCGACGCAGACTTGATCGCCGTCGCCCGCGGCATCCTCTACGACGCGCGCTGGCCGTGGCACGCCGCGGCGAAGCTCGGCGCACGCGTCAAAGCGCCGCCGCAATACCTGCGCAGTCAGCCGCACGAATACAAAGATTTGTTCAGCTGATCTTGAGGACGGCCCGGTCCGCCGGTTCCATCATCTCGAGGAACTGCTTACGCCAGGACTCGTTCAGGGCGTCACGCTGCACGGTATCGCGCGCTTTCCTGAAGTGCGTGGGCCCCGGCAGCTGGACGCCAAGATGGTCGGCGACCCGTGCCACCACGGCATCGACATCGCGGTCGACATCCTCATACGTCACGCGCAACGGCGTGATGCCATGCAGCGCGAAGAATATCTCCCACTGGCTCATCATGTGGCTGATGTGGCGGACGGCGCCGTGGATCGCATCGAATGAGAACTCCGCCGGATCGGCTTCGTTCTTCGACAACCAGGCCCCGGTGATAGTCGCCCGTGCGAACGAGATGGCTTGTGCCACCAGGTCTTCGCGCGTGGTGTAGATGAACTTGGCGCCGGTGAAAGCGCGCTCAAATGTGCCTTCGACCAACAGGGGCAGCAGCATGCCGATGTGCAGCTTGATGCCGAAGACCCCGTTGGGCGAGCGTGTCCGATACATGATCTCACCCATCGCCGCATCCAGCGTCGGCGTGCCGAAGCGCGAAACGACGGACGGCATCGCCGAGGGTTCATTGCGGTGAAGGTATTCGCCGGGATGCCCCAGCAGGCCGGTCTCGCTCAAGCAGCGCACCAGGAAGTTACTTCCCGAGCGCGGCGTCATGCAGATCGCATAGGCATTCTGCGGATCGATCACCGGCCGGCGGCGGTCGACCTCGCTGCCGTGCTCGGCGGCGTAAGGGTCGAGCAGCTTCGCCATCTCACCTTGGACGAGCCTGATCTCGTTCGCGTGAAATCCGGCCAGCCGAAAAGCGCGTTTGGCCGCTTCCGACTTAAGATCGGCGGCCATCGCGCCACTGCGCAGGTGAGCCGCCACATCGTAAAGGGCTCGGCGCGCCAGCGGCGCTGGGGTTGCGGGCGTCCACAGGCTCGGTCCAAGAGCAGCTATCGCCTGCTCCGGCTTGCCGGCGTCGAGCAAACGGCGCGCGAGGTCCTGGCGGCCGCCCTGCCAGGTGGCGGTCGCGCTTAACAAGCTGTCGAAATCGTCGGCGTTTGTCATGGCGTGCGCAACATAGCCTTGTTCGACAAGCGAGCCGAAATGAAAAACATCTCGACGACCCCGTGCGCGATTGCAGACTTCCCGTGCCGCGCGTTACGCTGTCTGTGGAAACGCCGCGCGGGCCATGGCCCGGGACGGTCGAGGGGGACCTACGATGATCGTGTTTCTCGTCATTTTGCATTCGCTGGTGTCGATCGCGCTGATCGGCGCCATCACGCACCAGGGCTTCAGCGCCTGGCGGCGACGCGCCCCGGCGGTCGCCTTCATCGACCGCTTCCGCGCCGTGCCGGCGTCCGGCTATGCCGCCGCGGTCGTTGTCCTTTATGCGCTCGACTTCGCATTGGGCGCTTACATCTACCCCCTGTTCGTGCTGGACGTGAAAGCTTCGCTGGCCGAGTCCGGCTTCAACAAGGAGATCTTCTACTTCCAGGCCAAAGAACACATCGCTGTGATCGGCTTGGTCATGCTGCCGGCCTATTACCACTACTGGCGCCGCGCGCCACTCGGTGAGTTCGTCATGACGCGGCGCTTTATCACCACCGTGCTGATGCTCTGCGTATGGTGGAACCTCATCGTTGGTCACATCTTGAACAATCTGCGGGGGATGCTGTGAGCCGTTTTTTCTCGCTCCGCCTTTTCACGCTCGTCGCGGGTCTGGGCTACGCCTACGCGGTCTACGTCAATTACACCGTGTTCCGTTACTATCCGCTGGTGAAGCGATTTTCGCTGACCGACCTTGCCGACAAGACGCTGGGCCCGGCGATGAGCTGGTACGGCTGGATCGCCGTCGGTCTTATTCCGGCGGTGATCGTGGCGGTGATCGGCAAGCTCGCGCTGCCGCCGCGTGTGCTCGACAAACTCTGGCCTGCGTTCTGGGTGCTGCCGTTCGTCATCCTCGGGGCCGGCTGGGTGCGCGAGAAAAGCTGGCTGCTTGGCGGCCCGGCAGGCTGAACGGCGCTATTCCGTATCGTCGACGCGATAAAGCTTGAGCCCGGTGGTTTTCGCCACCGGCGTCGACTGTGCCGAGATTCTCACCAGAAACGCCAATAGTGCCTGCCGCTCGTCCGGCTTCGGCATACCGATGAAATTCATCCAGTTCTCCGGGACGAAGGTCTTCGGGTTAGCGAGATACTTGTCGATGTTCTCGGCCGTCCAGGTCACGTTTGCCTTCTGCATTGCCGGCGAATATTCGGTGTAACCCGGCGCCGTGCCGGACTTGCGCCCCACTACACCCCACAAATTTGGACCGCGACTCAAACTGCGCGTGTCCGGTTTGAAAGCGTGGCAAGCGCGGCAGCGGTTGAACAGCGAGCGCCCCTTGACGAAAAGCGGATCGCTTCCATCATCTTGCGCCGTCGCCGGACCGAGCAGCGCGAAGCCTGCGATGAGTACCCCGGCGATGATCGGGCGCGCGCTCACTGGATGCCCTCCACGCCGGTCTTCACACCGGCGTTGGGATTGGCGCGTCGCTTCAGGCCCATGCCGACGAGCACGTCGTCATAGGCACCCGGGTTCATCAGCTTGATGTCGACAATCTTCACTTTGCCCTCAGGCCCGACGGGCTTGCAGGTTTTGCAATTGAGCTGCCGGCTGAAATAGCTTTTCGGTCCCGTGAACGCTTTCAGCGTGGTGATCTTATCCTTGTCCGGATAGAGCACGGTGATCGCCGAACCATATCCACCGGACTGACCGGCGTTGCGCGGTGCGAACCAGATGTTACCGCCCTGACTGATGGTCAGACGCGGGATGTCGGTGCGGGCCGTAACCGGGTAGAGCGTGAACCTCTCAGTTTTCTGATCGAACTTCACGACGTGATTGTCGGTGGCGACCCAGACATTGTCGGTGTCGTCGACAGCGGCGTCGTAAGGGTTGGTGTAATCGATCGGCATCTTCCAGCCCTTCACCTCATGCGTCTCAGCATCGCAGCGATAGAGCTTCGAGTTCATCATGCCTTTGCTCGACCAAGCCGCCGCCCAGCCGCGATCCCGAAGGTCCACGCCCACGCGTCGGAACTGATACGCCAAGGGGTCCTCGGCCAGCTTGCAGTGCACATATTTCTCCGTCTTCGGATCGAAGCGGCCGACGCCATCGGTCCCGGCCTCGGCGATCCACACCCGATCCTTGCTGTCGAGGGAGATGCCGTAGGAGCCGGCGCGATACGACGGGATTTCCCACCGCTGGAAGGTATCGGTTTTGCGATTCCAGCGCGTGATACCGCCGCTGGTCAGCCACATATCGCCGGCGGAATCGAAGATGCCGGTCAGGATGCCGATGTGGTTGCCGGGCACGACATTTGTCGGCTGCGGCATCGCGGGGTTATTCGGCAACGGCGAGGTTGAGGCCGACGCGCTTTTGTAGATATCGAGATTGCCGGTTTTCCGGTCGAAGTGACGCAGTCCCGCGAACCACACCGAACCGTCGATATCCGCCGAGATCCATTCCGCGATGATCGGCTCGCCCTCGCCATTGTCGGGATAGAACTCGTGCATCGCGGTGCTTGGATCCAGCCAGATCGGCCCGCGTCCGGGCCCGTTCGATCCGCGATCCAGCGTCCAGACCGTGCCGTCAGGATTGAAGGTGATGTGATGGTTCGAGCGCGTCGGAAACTTCTTCGTGTTCGGGAAGCGGTATTCGATGAACTGCGCCTTTGCGAGGGCGGCTTCATCCAGGGGCGGATCCTGCACCTGAAGGACGGCGCGCGGCTTGGCATCCGGCCCGAAGTGAACATTGAGATAGTCGATCAGTTCCGCGCGGTCCTGCGGCGACAGCGTCAGCGGCCGCCCGTCCATATATGTCTTCTTGAGCAACATGCGATCGACGGTGATCGCCCAGCCGTCCTTGTCGTGCACGGGGCGGCCGTCCGGAAATGTGCGCGGCACGCCATACGGCAAGAACGATGCAGTGTGGCACCCCATGCAGATCCCCTCGATCAACTCGCGGGGGCGGCCGGGTGGATAAATCTCATCATAGGGTGTCGGTACTGCAACCGGCTTTGCCTCGTCATAGGCGACATCGCTGAAGCCTTCGTAAGTCAGTCCGCCCGCATAGACCGGCTTGATGCTGGTGTCGTTCAGAACGAAATCCATCGCACCCTTGGCGCCGGCAGCGATCTCGGTCTTGCTGGTTTGGGGGCTGAGCCCCCAGTTCTTCTGACCGACCGTGCCCCGCAAGGTCACTTCATAGTGCCCGGGAAACATGTTGGTGACGCGGTAGGCACCGTTCACGACATACACGAGATAACCGACCCGCTTGTCGGTGTTGTAGGCATAGACCGCGAGTTGCCCGACCGGCTTGGACACCGAGACTTTGCCCGCAAGCTCGACCATCCCCGGCAACGGCGCGGCGTGCAGCGATATCAACGGGAGCAGCGCCGTGGATGCTGCGATCAGAAGGTTTCGTACAAACGGCTTCATCTAGGCAACGCGCACCTTTCGCGTGGCTGGAGTGGAATCGCGCGCGATCAGCGGCAGATCGAACTCGTCGCCGATCTCGCGGGCGCATTTGCGGACCAGCGGCAGGTAGCGCTTCACCACATCCGTCTGCCGCAGCGCCATGGTGGGGAACCGCATCACCAGGGACGCGATGCATTTCTTCCGCGAGAAGATCGGCACCGCGCAGGTCGAAAAACGACGGTCGGCGCCGTAGAAGGCATAGCCGTCCTTCTGCACCTTCTCGATGATCTTCGCCATCTCACTGGGGCGCTGCGCAGGCGCATCGCGCGAATCTTCTGAACTGCGCCGGATGAGGTCGAGCAGCAGCCGGCGCTGAGGGGCTTCCATAAAGCTCAAATGCACACGGCCTGCGGCGCTGCCGACCATCGGCAGGCGGCCGCCAATGGCAACATGCACGAAGGTCAGCGGACTTTGCGTAATGGCGCGGATGACGATCTGCGTGCCGAGCGCCGTAGCGAGCGTCAGCGGCCACACGATTTCCTGGCTGAGAACATCCATGCGCGGCTGGGCGATCTCCGCGATCCAAGATTCTTCGTGATAACCATCGCTGAGCGCGCGCACTTTAGGGCTCAGCCAGTACCCGCTGTTCTGAGTATCGCGACGGACGTAGCCGGCGCTGCACAGCGTCTCCAGCATGCGATAGGCCGTACCGCGGTTGAGGCCGGTTGCCTCGACCACGTCGGAGAGCGTCGCGCCATTACGGCCATTGAGCACTTCCATAATGCTCAAGCCCCGCAACAGCGAACGGATGCTGTGATCGCGCGCCATGCCTTCACCCTCCGTCGGATGTAGCCTACCCTAGGGCCGATTGGCGCAATTCTAAACACATTGTTCGCAGACCGAACCGATCCAATTCATCCTCCTGACAACCCCCGTTTGGTGGCGGAGTATTCGCGCATGAACAAGTCACGCATCCTCGGACCGGCTTTTGCCGCCCTTCTCGCGTTCGCCGGCCCGGCGCAAGCCGCCAGCATGCCGGGCATGGGGGAGCTCTCCGGCAAAGTCGCCGCCGACGCCGCGCTCGGTCAGCTCAGCGTCTACGCATTCAACACCGATAAAAGCGTCGGGTATCAGGTGTTCGTGGTGAACGGTGCCTACCGCGCGACCAACCTGTTCCCGGGTCACTATGAGATTTCACTCCGCGGCACCGTGGGCCAGTTGAACTGGGACCTGCCGCAGCCGTCCGCGAAACTTGAGATCAAAGCCAACGACAAGGCCACGTCCGACCTCGCGATGAAGGCGCAGCAGCTGCCGCCGACTTACATCGGCGGCATGACCTATGCCGACGCGAAGGTCGAGCCCTATGACAAGATCTTTCCGCCCGGCCGTGGTCGCGACGTGATGGAACGTGTCTGCTTCGGCTGTCACACCGCACAGCTCTATCCCTACAACAAAGAGCGCACCTATCCGACAGGCCGCCCCCTGCACGACAAGGATGGCTGGGCGATCACGGTCGAACGCATGGCCAATGGCGTCGCCTTCAACACACCGGGCAAGGCGTCTAATTTCGATGCCGCGCTGCTGAAGCCCGGCGATCAGGAAGCCCTCGTCGACTATCTCGCGCAGAACTTCGGCGAAGATGCGCCGCTGCGCGCGGTACAACAGACGACACAACCCGCTCTCGATCCCGCCGCCCTGGAAAAAGTGGAATTCGTCGAATACCGCTTCCTCAACAAACCCGGCGAAGACCCGCACTGGGTCCATACGCCCGATTTCGACGGCAAGGGCAACGTGTGGATCATGGACCGCCCGCAAGGCCTGGCATTCGTCAATCCGCAGACGGCTGAGATTGTCGATCACCTCGGGCACGGCGGCGGGGAATACCTCACGGTCGATACCGATGGCACCGTCTGGTACGGCGGATTCCGCCACTACGATCCGAAGACCAAGACGCACGACGAATACAAATTCGAGGGCGGCAAGAACGGGCGCAACATCGGCGTCAGCACGATGGCGATCGACCGCAATGGCGATATCTGGCTCTCACTGCTCAGCGCCGGCGCATTCGCAAAGTACGAACGCAAGTCCGACACAGTAAAGTGGTGGGATGTGCCGATCCTGCGCGCCCGCCCCTATGGGCTCACACTCGATCATGAGGACAAGGTCTGGTTCGCGGGCTATCACAACAGCGCCGTGGCGCGCTTCGATCCGAAGACGCAAGAGTTCAAGAACTTCTTCCTGACGCCGGAGACGCCCACCAACATCCGCCGCATCAGTTTCGATTCCAAGAACATCGGCTGGGCGTCGACCTGGGGCAGCCCGGGTTTCAATCCGACGCTGTTCCGTCTCGATCCCAAGACCGGCGACGTGAGGCGCTTCAAGATCGATATCGCGAACGCCAACCCATATGACGCCGAGTGCGACAAGAACGACAACGTCTGGATCGCCACCGACAATCATCTCGTGAAGTTCGATCAGAAGACCGAGAAGTTCACCACCTACCCGCTGCCGGAACGCTCGGACGTGCCGAAGCTTGCGATCACCCGCGAGGGCGCGGTGTGGTACGGCCCGCGCAACGGCGGACAATCCGGCGGCCTCGGTGGGATCGCCGGCGTGATGTATCCGGACAAGGACAGCATCAAGTCGTTCGCGGCCTATTACGACGACGGCAACGCGCGTAATCGCAAGGCGCAGTACAAGGGCCCCGGCACGCCGGTCACCGGCAAAATCAAACTGGTTCCGGCCGCGCCGCAAAACCCCGGTGCCTATGCAAAGGCGCTCGGCCTCAAGGATACGGGAACGCAGGCGGGAGCCCCGGCCGGCATCGAAGGCGGCGCGTCGCGGGAGTGACGCCTAGCCCACTTTCTTCATGATGAAGTCGACTTCCAGCACCCCGGCCTGACCGGGACGGCTGCGATTCAGGCGCCGAGTCTGGACGTAGCCCTTCTTTTCGACCCCGACGAGTTTCACGTCGCCGGGTTTGAAATCGGCTTCGATGCCGAGCAGGTCGGACACGACACCCGATGCATCCAGGGTGCGGTAGCGGCCAAGGACGTTGGTATAGGAGTTGTAGTTGACCTGCCGCGGGCCATCCTCGCCCGGCACGGTAACCGAGACAGTCAGGGTCGCATCCCGTAGGAGGTTGCCCTCATCGTCACGGACGTTTCCGAAGAAGCCATTTTTTGCGATCGCCCGGCTGCCATCGGGATTGAACGTACGCGACGAAAAGGCGAAAAAATCATCGCCGTCGGCCCGGGCCGCGCACGGGACCAGGAGGGCCAAAGCAGCACTGCAAAGGAAATGGCGGCGAAGCATCAGGTATGCTTACACGGTGCCTGGAGAGACACAAGTTCCTCCACGCGCTCACTATTCGCGGCTACACTCGCGCCTTATCCTAGGACCGCCGATGCGCAGCGCAGCACTCCTCGCCATCATGCTTTTGATCGCCTGCGCGCCCGTCCAGGCGGCTGATCGCATCGCGGAAATCAAGAAGCGCGGACACCTCACCTGCGGCATCGTCGCCCGGGTGCGTGGCTTCACCGATGTGGCGCCGGATGGGCGCACGAGCGGATTCGAGCCCGATCTCTGCCGTGCCGTGGCTGCGGCCGTTCTGGGGCCGGATGCCAAAGTCACCTACGAGACCGCCGATCACATGGATCGCTTCCGCGCCACCGGCACGCCGGACGTGGTGGCGCGACGCCTGACCGTAACATTGCGCCGAGAACTTGAGCCGGGGCTGGCATTCAGCCCGGTGATCTTCTTCGACGGCACGTCGCTGCTCGTTCGCAAGGCCGGCGGCATTACCTCGCCAGCGTCCCTTAGCGGTCGCAAGATTTGTGTCCGCGCGCAATCCGAAGCGGATGCGGGACTGGACGCCTACTTCGCCGCGCACGCATTTAAGTATGAAGGCATTCGCCGAGCCGATCTTGCTGCGGCAAATGATGCTTTCCTGCGCGGCGATTGTGATGCCCTCGCCGCCGATCTGTCGGAACTCGCGCCGATCCGCGCCGACTCCGCCGACAAGGTCGCGATCCTGCCGGAGATATTGTCCAAGGAGCCGCTCGCGCTCCTCACCCATGCCGAGGACACGCAATTCACCGCCGTCGTCCGCTGGACGATGAATGCACTGCTGGCGGCAGAGGAACTCAACATCACTGCGGCGAGAGCGAAAATGCCCGGCACCGTGACCGATCCCGAGACGCGCCGCCTGCTCGGCCTCGATGCCGGAAATGGCGCCGCCCTGGGCCTACGAGAGACTTGGGCTGCGGATGCCATCGCGACCGTCGGCAACTACGGCGAGATCTTCGCGCGCAATCTCGGCGACGCAAGCGCGGTCAAGCTGCCGCGCGGACCGAACGCCCTGTGGCGCGATGGCGGATTACTTTATGCGCTGCCGCTGCGCTAGCGACTAAGGCGCGCCACGACGTCCTGTGCGGACATCACCGCGCCCTCCTGCCAGCCCGGCAACTGCGTGAGATAGGCGCCTGCAAGTTGGATCGGACCTGCCATCGCATTGAGCATACGGAGAGCAGGTTTCTCAATGTGCCCTTCCCGCATCCCACCAAGGTAAGCCCAAGGGCCGAGATTGAACGGAACCTTGTTCCAATTCACCACGGCGGCGTTCACCAGATCGGCATCGTGGCCGGGATGAATGTGCGCCAACGCACGGCGTGTCGCGGCGATCTGGTCCGCGATAGTTTTGGCCGCGAAAGCCTCACCGACAACACCGCGATTGTAGGCGCCGATCAGCACTCCGCGCGGCTGGTTCAAGCCGCCGGACGGGTACATCGCCATCTGCGTCTCGTCGTCCAGGAACGATAGACCGCCGTAGATTCCGTCCGCCTCCCAGAAGCGTGGCGCCTCGAAGCCGATTTTGTTGGCATAATCCGGTGCAAAGCTCGCGAGCGCGGCTTTCACGTCTTTCGGTAGCGTGCTGTCGATTTGCGCCAAAAGATGCGGCGGTATGGTGACGATTGCCACATCGGCCGAAAATGTTTGCAGTCCGCCCTTCGCGATCTCCCGCCCGATGACGTCGACACGCGCGCCCTTGGCGGCGATCCGCTTCACCTCCATGTTCCGGTGGATGGGTGCGCGGATGGCCTTCTCGAACGCCGCCACGATACGATCCATGCCGCCGACCGGCTGCAGCATCGTCGCCTGTTGGTCGATCTGATCGTCATAGACGATTGCGCGCAGCATCGGGTCTTTCAGCAAATCCTGAAGTCGCTGTGGCGGTACTTGCCGAAACAGCTCGGCCGAGGTTTCGCGCGGCATAACGCCCGCGCGATCGGTGCCACGGAATTCGCCGGCGGGATCGAGATCGCCGTAGATGCGCAGGAACGGCAGCAGACGCTCCTTGTCCTCCGCCGTCAGTTCCTGATCCAGCGCACCGCGATCCGTGGCCTTGGTCAGCAACTCCGAGAGGTAGCCGCGCGCGTCATTCGCCGCCTGGCGCAGGCGCAGCGGCTTGCCGCCGTGCGCGCGTGGCGACCACAGGTACGCTGCCCGGTTCATGTTCACTTCGACTTCCAAGGGTACGTCGAGCGCACGGCAATAGCCGAGGAGGCGCTGATGATCGCCGGGAATGCGCGACGGCCCAGCGTCCATATAAAGTCCCGGGGAGAACCCGACGCGTTGTGCGGTCTCGCCCAGCATCTCGATCGTGTCGCCACCGCGCAGGGTCCAGGTCTTGCCGCCGAGGCGATTGTCCGCTTCCAGCAGCGTCACGGCAAAGCCGCGCCGTTCCAACTCATAGGTTGCAATAAGGCCCGCAATGCCAGCACCAAGGACGAGCGCCGTTTTGCCGGCCCCAACCTGGGGATTGGCCTGCGGCGTCGCGGCGGCAGCCGACGCGATCAAACCCATCCGGCGCATGGCCGCATAGACCGCGCCCGTGCCGCCGACGGCAGCCAGATGGTTGAGAAATGAGCGGCGTTTCATCGACTGTCCCGGCTTCCGGCCTTGCCACCGGTCGGCATAGAATAAAGGGCACGAGCGCGGAGGGAAAACGCTCAATGTCGAAGCGCAGCTATAGTTTGGGCGGCCTCTCGCGGCGGACATTCATTGTCGCCGGTACGGCTGGGCTGACGGTCGGCTTCGACGTTCCCGGCAAGGCCGCCACGAAGGGCGCCGCCGACTTCACGGCCTATCTCCAGATCGGAACCGATAATTCAGTCCGTATCCTGGTGCCCGGCATCGAGTTCGGTCAGGGCGTGTTCACGTCCCTGCCGAAAATCCTGGCCGAAGAACTCGAAGCTGATTTCGATGCGGTCGAGGTCGCGCTGGCCCCGGGCGACGAGGTCTTCGCCAACCCCAACAAGGGGCGCCAGAGCACCGGCAATTCGGACGCCATCATGGGCTATGCGCCCATACTTCGACAGGTCGGGGCGGCCACGAAGGAAATGCTGATCACCGCGGCGGCGCAACGCTGGAAAGTTCCGCCGGCGCAATGCCGCGCGGAAAACAGCCGCGTGCTTCACGCCGATGGCAAACGCTCGCTCGCGTTTGGCGATGTCGTGCTCGCCGCGTCCAAACTACCCATGCCGGCCAAACCCACGCTCAAGACGCGTGAGCAGTTCAAACTGATCGGCAAGGCGACGCTGCGCAAGGATACGCCGCCGAAGGTCGACGGCTCCGCGCGCTATGGCGCCGACATCGTGCTGCCGAACATGACT
Source organism: Rhodospirillaceae bacterium (assembly GCA_947476695.1). Taxonomy (GTDB): domain Bacteria; phylum Pseudomonadota; class Alphaproteobacteria; order Rhodospirillales; family Rhodospirillaceae; genus SCTM01. The sequence continues at coordinate 34,958 of CANJRD010000002.1, read as the reverse complement.
TACGCGACCGTGCGCCACAGCCCCGTGTTCGGTGGCGTCTTGCGGTCCGTTGATACGGCCGCGGGAATGAAGTTGCCGGGCGTGATCGCCATTGTGCCGTTAAAAGACAAGCTCGGCGCCGTCACGGCGGTGGCCGTCATTGCCAATAGCTTCTGGCAGGCGAAGAAAGCCGCCGATGCGTTGCAGGTGTCTTGGGACACCAAAGGCAACGAGACCCTCAACACGGCCGACATGACACGCGCGTTGATCGCAGCACTCGATGACGACAAAGCCGCCAAGGTGATGGCTTTCGCCAATGGCCGCGCCGGCGATGCCGCATCGGCCCTGAAGGCTGCGGCGAAGACGTTCACGGTGATCTACGAACAACCTTATCTCGCCCATGCCTGCATGGAGCCTATTGCGGCGACGTGTCGCATCGACGCCGAGACGATCGAAATGTGGGTCCCCAGTCAGCAGCAAGGCAACTGCCGCCAGCTGGCGTCCGATCTCACCGGCGTGCCGCTGGAGCGCGTGACGGTGAACACCACTTTCGCGGGCGGTGGCTTTGGCCGGAAATGGGAAATGGATATGCCGCGTCAGGTGATCCAGCTCGCCGTCGCCGCCAAGGGCCGGCCGGTGCGTATGATCTGGACGCGCGAGGAAGATATTCAGCACGACTATTATCGCCAGGCGATGGTGGCGCGCGTGCAAGCTGGACTTGATGCCGCCGGCAATCTGACGGTGATGACAGCTCGCCTCTCGGGCCAGTCGCTGCTGGGCTTCCAGAAGCGCTCGCCCAAGCCGCCCATGCCTGACGGCGCCGCGGTGGCGGGCGCGCTGAACCCCCGCTATGCGGTGCCGAACACGCAGATTGATTTCGTCGAGACCGAGTTGCCGATCCACATCGGCTTCTGGCGCTCAGTCGGTGGGTCGCACAATGGGTTCATCTCCGAATGCGCCATCGACGAAGCGGCGCATCTGGCGGGCCAAGATCCGCTCGCCTTCCGCCGTACCTTGCTGAAAGGCAAAACGCGCGAGCTGAAGACGCTCGATACCGTCGCGGATATGAGCGGCTGGGGCCGCAAGCTTCCGGCCGGCCACGGGCTTGGCGTATCGATTGTCTCCAGCTTCGATGCGGTCACGGCGCAGGTCGCCGAGGTGTCCGTCATAGACGGTCGGCTCAAGGTCCACAAAGTCTGGTGCGCTTACGACGCGGGCATGGTGATCGATCCCACCAACGTCACCGCGCAGATGGAAGGCGGCATCGTCTATGGCTTGTCGGCGGCCTTGTTCGGCGAGATCACCTTCGACAAGGGCGCGGTGAAGCAAAGCAACTTCCTCGACTATCAAATGGTGACCCTGGCCAACATGCCGGAGGTCGAGGTGAAGGTGATGGAGACCGTCGGCGACAAACCCGGTGGCGCCGGTGAAGCCTCTGTCCCCGGCATCGCGCCCGCCGTGGCCAACGCCGTGTTCGCCGCCAGCGGCCTGCGCGTACGCAAGCTGCCGATCCGTACTGCCGGCCTTGTGGTCGCCTAAGCGATGCAAAACATTCTTGCCGCGCTTCTTGTGATGTTGCTTCCCGCTATGGCCGCCGAGCCGAAAGCGGGCGCGACTTTCAGTGACTGCGCCACCTGCCCTCAAATGGTGATCGTGCCCGCCGGCACTTATCAGATGGGCTCGCCGCCCAACACCGCCGCAGCCGGCGCCAATGCCGGCCTCGCGCGCGCCAATGCGGATGAATTCCCCCAGCACAAAGTGACCATCGCCGCCTTCGCTCTCGGGCGGACCGAGGTGACGCAAGACCAGTGGCACGAGATCATGGGCGACTATCCCGCCTTCAATCGCGGCAAGACGCTGCCGATTGAGTCGATCTCCTGGGATGAAGTGCAGACCTTCATCGCCAAGCTGAACGCCAAGACCGGCAAGCGCTATCGTCTGCCGAGCGAAGCGGAGTGGGAATACGCCGCGCGCGCCGGCACAACGACGCTGTACTCCTTCGGCGACGATCCAGGGGAGATCGGCCGCTATGCCTGGTTCAACGGCAATTCCGGCTCCAAAGCCCATCCGGTGGCCGAGAAGCTGCCGAACGCCTTTGGCCTTTACGACATGCATGGCAACGTCTGGGAATGGCTGCAGGATTGCTATCGGCCCGACTACAACGGCGCACCAGCAGACGGCGGCACAGCGCCGGAAACCCCGGGCTGCGCGCGGGTGATCCGCGACGGCTCTGGCGTGGACTTCCCTAAAGCCCTGCGCGTGGCCGAGCGTTACAGCAACCGGCCCGACTATCGGAACGGCAATCTGGGCTTCCGCCTTGCCCGTTCGCTGCCATAACGTTACGCTGCATCGCGCATTTGCCCAACGCGCGCTTCGGGCTATCCTGATCCTCAGGAGTGCCGATGATGCGATCCCGTTTCCTTCTCGTTCCGGCTGCGATGGTCATTGCCGCCGCGCCCGCCCAGGCGGTCAATTTCCTCTCGGTCGAACAGGCGCAAAGCCTGCTGTTCCCCGGCGCCACCATGACGCCGGCGGACTTCACCATGAGCGAGCATCAGGTCGATCAGCTGATCAATCTCACCGGCTCCACAGTCTATCGCTCCAAGGTGCGCGCGTGGCGCGCCTCCACCGGCGGCTGGTTCTTTGTCGATCAGGTCCCGGGCCGCGACGATCGCGTGACCTATGCGCTAGCCATAGACCCTAGCGGCATAGTCCGCGGCGTCGAGGTGATGATCGGATTGCCGGAGTACGGCGCGATCACCACCCCGGAATGGCGGCAGCATTTCCATGGCCGCAAGCACGATACCACCGGAGAAAGCGAGATTCCCATCGTCAGCGGCCAAACGCTGACGACGGCGCATGTCGGCGAAGGGATCAATCGCCTGCTGGCGACTTATGCCCTGTTCATCGCCCCCCGCGGCAAATGACGATGGAGATTGCGATGCGCGCACTCATGTTGACCCTGACGGTTGCGGCTTTCGCCACCGCTGCACAAGCGCAACAGGCAAAAGTCACGGTGCAGGGATTCTGCGTCGTGAAGACACAGATGAAGTGCGAGGAAGTCGCGCTGCCCGGCTCCACCGTCTCTTACAACAGCTTGCCGAAAGGTCCCGACGGCAAGCGGATGATCTACTTCTATTCGGACGTCCGTGACGGCGCGAATGCGGTGATGATGCATGTGCTCGAGGCGGAAGACTTCGACGCCGGCACGAAGTACGACGTGCCGAAGTCACTCGCCGCCAAGACCGCGACCTTGAAGCCGGCGATGGAAGCCGTGGCCCAGAAACTAAGCAAGGGCGGCCTTGTCACCGTCGCACCGTTCGAAGCCGCGCCCGGCGACAAGCCAATGCGTGTGTTCTCATCCATTGTTGTCGACGGACCCGGCGCCTTCTCTGGCCAAGTCGTCGATCAAAACGGCGCGCTCGTGCCCGGCAGCGAACGCGTGTCGTTCATTGTCACGCGTGGACCGACCACCGGCAACGGCAGTGGGCTCAGCTCCACCGACGCCGACGGCTGAGCCCCACGCCGCAAGTAATGCGACGTCATTAATCCTGGAAAATTGCCAATGGCGTGCGCAATGCAGCACGCCGTTCGTCGTGGATTCAACGCATCGGAAGGTCCACACTATCGGCCTGATTTGCAGGGAGCCTGCCGGATGGCCGACAAGAAAAAATACATCGAACCCGCACTGAAGACCAAGCGGGAGACCTACGCCGCACCTTATATCGCCGCAGACTATGACGACCCTGTGTTCACGAGCGCCGCGGGCATGGCCCCGACCGTGGATGCGATGTACACGTCGATGATGGCGCTCGGCGCCAACGTCTGGATGCTGCAGCGCCGCCTGCGGATCATGGAAATCCTGATGGAGAAAAATGGCAAGGTCACGCGCGAGATGATCGAGCAATACCAGCCGACTGCGGCGGAGAAGGAAGAGTTGCAGAAGGCCCGCAACGCCTTCGTCGCTGAGATGTACGATCCGTTCAAATCAATGGGCAGCGTGCCTTACGCGACCTCAATCGACGTGCCGGACCCGGCCGTCAAAAAAGCGCTCTAGGGAGACATCGCATGACGGATACAAAGTTTCCGATGATGATGATGAACCGCCGCAATGTGTTCCATCTCACCTCCGCCGCCGTAACGGCCGCCGCCACCAGCGCGCTCGTCGCCAATCCGGCTGCGGCCAAAGAAGTCGAAGGCGTTGTAAAGCGTCTCGCCCCGCGCGGTTATGATGGCATCTATGCCCGCCAGCCCGACCTCGATTTCGAGAGCAAGGGCGACTTCTATTCCGGCGTTTATATGTGGCGCGGCCAGTATCTTGAGCGCGCCGCCGAGGAGCGCGCCATCGCGCTGTGTAACGCCGCACACATTGATCCCAACAAGCCGATGTCCTGGGGCGACGCGGTCGCGATCATCGAGAAGGACCCGTTGATCGCGATGACCTGCCGCATGCGCTCGAGCCATCAAAAACTGAAGTACCAGATGGTGCAGCTGTACTATCACCAGCACGCCGATCAGTTCCTGACGGAAATGGAAAAGGCCGACAAACTCGGGCCCGGCTCGCTTGAGATGAGCCCGAAGATGTTTATCCCCGATTATACCGCGCACGAAATCCATTCGATGCCCGGCGGCTATGTGGGCGATGCCTTCGCCGGCCACATGTATGACTGTGGCACCAATTGGGGCGCCTATGTCGACCGCAACTATCAGGACGGCGCGCATCTCGGCATGGCCGCGAATACGGCCGTTACCGCCGACCGCAAGGTGAAGCGCATTCTCGATATCGGCACCGGTATCGGGCAACTCGCCACCTCGATGAAGCGACGCTTCCCCGAGGCCGAAGTATGGGGCATCGACATCGGTGGACCGATGGTGCGTTACGCGCACTTGAAGGCCGCAGATAACGGCATCGACGTGCAGTTTGCCCAACGCCTGGCGGAAGACACTAAGTTCCCGAACAACTACTTCGACATCGTCACGTCCAACCTTGTGTTCCACGAGGTCAACTATCAAGGCTCGCTGGACATCATCAAGGAAACGGCGCGCATCCTGCGTCCGGGCGGCGTGTTCGCGCCCACCGACGACAACACCGCGCCGCCGGATGTGAAGGGCAAGTACACCCTTTGGTACAACTATCGTTGGAACCACGAAGACTGGTACGCCGACTGGCACAGCGTCGACTTCATGAAGGAGATGCAGAAGGCCGGATTCAAGGTCACCGCAAAAGCGGGCAACCGTGGCATTGCCGCCGGCGCCGGATATACCGCAATCAAGATCTAATCCATCAGACTTGGCAGTCGAAAAACCCCGTGCCGTCCGGCGCGGGGTTTTTCTTTTCAGCGCGTCTCCGCGTCGCGCAAGCGGCGTACTTCGGCGAGATAAGCCGGCCGTGCAAACCACAGAATGATCCAGGCGCCCGGCAGCAACAGCACATAGGTAATCGTCATCGAGTGACGCACGGCAGCCGGATCGTGGAAGCCGTAGTCGGTGATAAGGGCAACCAGTGTTGTGACGCCGGTCGAGATCAGGTTGGTGAAAAAGAAATACAGCGAGATGACCTGCGTGCGCATATGGCTCGGCGCGACCAGCGGCAAGGCCGGCGTCTGGCAGCCGAAGCACATATTCACGCCGAAGGTCGCAATCGCCAGGAAGATCACCGACAAGGTGGGATCGCCACTGTTCGGTACCAGCAGCAGCGCCGGCGTGACGAAGCACAGTGTGCCGAGAATGATGCGCAGGTTGGCATCTTCATAGCCGCGCCGGCGCAGGACGTCCGCCGACCAGCCGCCCGCGAACACCCCCAGCAGCGTGCAGATCATCGAGACCGTGCCGAGGATCGGGCCGATCTTGCCGATCTCCCAGCCATAGGTGCGGATGAACAGGATCGCGTTCCACGTGGCGACGCCCGAGGTGGCGGCAATCATCGAGAAGCCGGCGACCACCGCCAGGATGGCTTTGCGCTTCGCCCACAGGTGCCGGCGGAAATCGCCTGCAACCGGTGTATGCGCCGTCTCTGACGCGCTGCGCCGCCGCTGGGGTTCTTTCAACGTGGCCAGCAGGGCAAGCACGACAAAGCCCGGCAGCGAGATGACCAGAAATGCCGCCTGCCACGGATGCAGCGTGCCGAAGACCGGCAACGTGATATCGCCACTCGCCACCAACGATCGATAGAGCAACCCGCCCAACACGGACGCAAGGCTGGTGCCGACGGTTCCCATCACCGTGTAGATCGCGGTGGCACGGGCCAGGACATGGCGCGGGAAGTAGTCGGAGATCACGGAGACGGCGGACGGCGGCAGCATCGACTCGCCAAAGCCCACGCCCATGCGCATCAGAAAAAGACGGAGGTATGTAGTCGAGAGACCGCAGAGCGCGGTCGCTGTCGACCATATGAAAATGCCCGCCGCCATGATGCGGCGACGATTGCTGCGATCCGCCAGTCCCGCAATCGGGATCACGGCGATGCTATAGACCAGGAAATACGCGAGGCCCATAAGCAAGCTGACCTGGGTATCGGTCATTTGCAGATCGATACGGATCGGCTCCGCGACTAGGCTGATGAAGGAACGGTCGATAGACGCGACCGTATTGGCGCAGCCCAACACGATTGCCACATACCAGGCGTAGGCGCCGTACGACCGCTGATTAGGTGTTTCCGACGCCGCCGACATAGCGTTCCCTCTGCGCTCGCAGGCTATGCTACCCGCCGACGACGGGGAAGCGCCGGTGCAGCCGCCAATGTTCGCCCATCGAACACCCCCTACGATCCGGTGTCGGGCCAACGCTTCATCGGCCCCTATACTCCGGCACGGTCATCCTGGGAGGAAACCATGCTCAGCCTTTCCCGTCGCGGTCTTGCCGCCATTACCGCCGGCGCCCTTGCCGCGAACCCGGCGTTCGCGCAGTACGCGGATTCCAAGAAGCTCACTGCCACGGCGGACTCGCCCTGGACCGAAGAAGGCTTCGTGCAGCGCGCAGGCTTGCGCATCCACTACGTGTCGATGGGCACGGGGCCAGCGATCGTGCTGCATCACAAGCTCGGCGGCTGGGTATCGGACTGGCGGCATGTTGCGCCAGCGCTGGCGAAGGCCGGCTATCGCGTGATCGCCATTGACATGCCGGGCCATGGAGATTCCACCGTCAACAGTCCAGCCCCGTTCCTGCAATCGTTGGCGGAATCCGCCGCGGCGGTGATTGAAACGCTGGATGAACTGAAGATCGACAAGTTCGACTTCATCGGCAACTCGCTTGGCGGCTGCGTCGGGACCGTGATGGCCGCGCGCTGGCCGGAACGGTTCAAGCACCTCATCTTGCTGAGCGTCGCGCTTGGTGGTGGCCAGCCGCGCGAGAAGCTGGTGAACGAAGTCGACCAGCCCGGTACCTGGGGCCCGAATGGTGAACCCCTGCCCCGCTCCTTCGAGGAGCAGAAGAAGCGTTTCGGATTCACCGATATCAAGCAGCACGAAGAGAACGAGGCCAGCCGTAAGAAAGCCGGGGCCTGGGTGCGCGCGTCCGAACGCGGCGTCTTTGTGCACAACCTCGTCGCCGAGTTGCCGAAGATCACGGCGCCGACGCTGCTGATCTACGGCGAACGCGGCGGCTATCACGACTATGAAAAGCCGGCGCTCGCCAACCTGAAGCACGCCAGGGCGGTCACCATCAAAAACTCCGGCTCGCATACGCATCAGGACGACCCGCGCGCGACGGAGAAAGTCCTGCTGTCGTTCCTGGCCGAGCCGCTTTAGGTCCCATCACGCGATGCCCGCCAACCGCGACCGGATGATCCTTGCCGCGTTCCTGCACAATGGCGGGGCGCATCCGGGCGGATGGCGGCACCCCTCGGCCACGCCGGAGCGGCTGCAGGATTTGAGCTTCTACCAGGAAATCGCCGCGACCGCGGAGCGCGCAAAGTTCCACGTTCTGTTCCTCGGCGACGCGCAAGGCATGTTCCACATCGCCGGGCGCGACGCGTATGCGGGCTCGGACGGCGGCAGCCGGCCCGATCCGACGCTGATCCTGGGCGCACTCTGCGCGACAACCAAGCAGATCGGTCTGGTCAGTACCGTCTCGACAACTTTCAACGAACCTTACGCCGTCGCGCGGCGCATCGGCACTATCGACCACTTAAGCCGTGGCCGTGCGGGCTGGAACGTCGTCACTTCGACCAATGAGAGCGAGGCGCGGAACTTCGGCGGCGATCAGCTGATGGAGCACGATCAGCGCTACGCCCGCGCCGAGGAATTCGTTGATGTCGTGAAGACACTGTGGGACTGCTGGGAAGACGACGCGTTCAAGTACGACAAAAAGACCGGGCGCTTCTTCGATACCGACAAGCTCCACGCCCTCGGCCACGTCGGAAAGTTCTTCAAGGTCGCTGGCCCACTCAATCTCGCGCGCGCCCCGCAGGGACATCCGGTCATCATCCAGGCCGGTGCTTCGGGGCCGGGACGTGCGCTGGCCGCACGCACCGCGGACCTGATCTTCACCGCCCAACCCCATATGGCGGCGGCAAAGAAGTTCGCCGACGAGATGCGGGAATCTATCGCGGGCTTTGGCCGCGATCCCCGCCACGTCGGCATCATCCCGTCGATCCAGTTGCTGGTACGCAGCACCGAGGCGGAGGCGAAAGCCGCCGAAGCGGAACTGCTCAGTCTGATTCCGCCGGAGCGGGCGCTCAGTCAGTTGCAGATGCTGCTCGGCGGTTTCGATCTATCGCCCTTCGATCCGAATGGCCCTCTACCCGACTTGCCGCTGAGCAATGCGACACAGTCCAATCAGCAAAAGCTGATCGAGATGGCGCGAACTGAATCCTTGAGCATTCGCCAACTGGCGCAACGCGCGACGGTGTCACGCGCCAGCTGGTCGATGGCCGGCACGCCGGAGCAAATCGCCGATGCCTTGGCGGACTGGTTCCATTGCGGTGCCGCGGACGGATTCTCACTGGCGCCGAACTATCTGCCCGATGGACTGACGGAATTCGTCGATCACGTCGTGCCGGTGCTGCAAAAGCGCGGGTTGTTCCGTACCGACTACGAAGGCGAAACCTTGCGGGACAATCTTGGGCTGCCGCGCCCGGTCAACACGTTCGTGGCCGACCCGTCACGTCACGTCGAACCCGCGATCTGGGCCAAGCCGACCCGACAGGCCAAGTAGTTACACACTGAAGTTCAGCATCTTGCTGCCGAGCAGACGCCCGAATGTCAGCGCGGGCGTGACGCACATGCCGCCGCAATGCGATTTGCCCATGGTCGCGGCTGAGCCGATGATCTCGCCTGCCGCGTAGAGGTTCGAGATCGGTTTGCCGTCCTGACGAACGACGCGCAGTTGCCCGTCGACTGCAAGACCGCCGAAGCCCATGTACTTCCAGCTGTGCAGCTTGATCGCGTAGTACGGCGCCTTGGCGATCGGCAGCGGCATATGCTTGCGCCCGAGCACGTCCTGCCCGCTTGCCTGGCCCTTGTTGTAGGCCGCGACACTCGCGACCAGAGCGCTGGGATCGATGCCGGCCAGCTTCGCCAATTCCGGCAGCGTGTCGGCCCTGTGGAAGAATTTCCGTGCGTTGAACATCGCGGCGTATTCCGCGTGGTCCCACTTCTTCGGGCTCATGATCGGCGGCGCGGCGTTGAAGATTGGCTCGTCGAACACCACCCAGCACACGGTGTTGGGCTGCTTCAGCAGCGATTCCTCGTAGATGTCGTGACTAGCGACGTCCTCTTGCAAGAAACGCTGCCCGGCGGAATTGACGAAGATCTCGAACGGCGGCCGCGACGGTGGCCAGGGGCGGAAGATCTGCAGCATGGGGCTGGGATATTCGTCGTCCGACAGAATGCCGCCAAACAGCGGTGCGTGCTTGTCACCGCCACGCACATAGCCGCCAACCGACAACCCGAGCTTGATGCCCTCGCCCTGGCTGTAGGGATAGGAGTCGTCGTTGTAGTCGGTGATGTGATCGACCTCGCGGAACATCTGCGGGTTCGAGGCAAAGCCGCCCGCCGTCAGCAGGACGTTGCGACCCAGGAAACGGCCCTTGGTGTCGCCATCAGTCACAACGCCGACCACGGCGCCCTTGTCGGTGATCAGTTCCACAGCCTTGGTGCCGGTGAGCACCTTCACACGGCCTGCATCGATCTCCGGCTTGATCTGCGCGTTGAGAATTTTCAGGATGGATATGCCGCCTTCGAGGCCCCAGGCATAACGCTTCTGGCTGTATGGCTCGTGTGTCGTGCCCAGTTCCGGATGCCCCGGGTGCACCACAAGGCCGTTATCCGTCAGCCAGTGGAAGGTATCGCCGTTGTTGTCAGTGGCCAGTTTCGTCAACGCCGGATCGGCGGTGTTCTTACTGATCCGCATGATGTCGTCGTAGTGCAGTTGCGCCGTGTCCTCGATGCCTTTGGACTTTTGCAGCTTCGTGCCCGCCGCCGACATCTGCCCCGAGGAGAGAAACAGCGTGCCGCCCAATTGCCCGGCGGCCTCAATCACCAGAACGCGCGCGCCGCGTCTGCCAGCAAAGATCGCCGCAGGCATGCCGGCGTTGCCGCCCCCCACCACGATCAAGTCGTAGGGCTTGTCGGCCCTCTTGTCCGCGCCGCGCGCCGGCGACATCGCGAGACCTGCCGCCGCCGCTGCAGCGGCGCCCACGCTTTTCAAGGCGGCGCGCTTGGTCATGCCATTCGACTTGCTGTGCCGGTGCTTTGTCATGCCTGCCCTTCCCGATCGTCTTGCCGCGAACATCTTGATCCGTTCGCCGACGGAATCAAAGATACCGGGTGCCGTTAGTTCATATTATGAACCTCTCATTCTCCCGCGTTCGCAGGGCGATTACGCGATCAGATCGTATTGATCCACCGTCGCGTGGTTCTTAATATGGACCCATCAAGCTTGTTTTCGGGTGATCGTTCATGGCAACGCCGAGCCTTCAGTCACTTGAGCGCGGTTTGTCGATCCTCAAGGCGCTGAATACTGCGCCGGGGATGGGCATCGACAGTCTTTCGACCCTGCTGTCGTTATCGCGCGGGACAACCTATCGCCTGTTAGAAACGCTGCGCCGCGGCGGCTACGTGGAGCGCGAGAATGTGCGCGGCAAGTACGTGGTCACGGACCGCGTCCTTTGTCTCAGCGACGGTTGCCGGCCAATCTAACCGCCCACAACGCAAAACAGCCCGGCGCGACCGCCCCGGGCTGTTTGCATTTCTGGCCTGTTACTACAGCTAGGCCTTAACGGCGACCACGTCGCCGAAGGCACCGCCCATCGCCTTGGCCGTGACTTTTGCGAACCCGGCATCGCGCATGATCTGCGGCAGGTCCGAGTTCATCTTCCACTGCAGCGTCCAGACCTCGTTGTTGTATCGATGGTCCTGCCACGTCGCGGCCTTCTGCGTGAGGGACTTGGGCGGATTGTAGGCGGGGTTGCCGACGGTAACGAAGTCGATCGGGCGGAAAACGCCACCCGGTCGCAGAATGCGGAACGCTTCGGCCACAATCTTCTTGGTCGCAGCCGCCGTCACTTCATGATGCAGAATGTAGCTGGTCACGATGTCGAAGTGCCCGTCGGGGAACTTGGTGTCCTCCGCCAAACGCTGCGCGTAGTTCACGTCGAGGCCCAGCTTAACGCAGCGGTTATGTGCCCAGCGCACCTGCGGGCCGCCCACGTCGATGCCCCACACTTCCGCATCGGGGAAGCGGACCTTGAGCGACGAGGCGAGATAGCCGAAGCCGGTGCCCATATCGAGGATACGGTTGACGTTGCCGTCTTCCGGCGTCGCCATCTGCTGCGCGAAGGTGAGATGCCGTTCGGTGTGGTCGTTCCACAGATTGGCGCTCGCACGTCCGAAGTGCTTCGAGCCGAAGGCCGAGATGCCGCCGGCCAACGGGTCGCCGACGTAACCGCCCGGCTGAATATGGATCTCGTACCGGGTGTATTCCGGCACTTCCATGTTTGGGTTGAGCTCCAGCTTGCCCGGGCCCATGCGGTCGGTCTTTTCCATCTCCGCCAGGATCTGGTCGCGCTGAGTGTGCAGCGAGTCCTTGATCGCCGACCACATCAACTGCTGGCCGCTGATCCAGGTGCGCGCCTTCATGGCGAAGCGCGGATCCTTTAAACACAAGTCCCAGGCTTCCATCAGGGAGCAATTAGGATCGGCCTTGATGCCCTTTTCCGTCAGCGTTTCGGCGACCTCTTCCTCGAGGTTCTGATACTTGCTGCCGAGAGCCAAGCGGAAGGAGCCATAGAAATCAGCCGCGGATTGGCGATCCAGCGTGGCGAGACGCGTGGAGTACTTCTCACGCATCTCCGCAGGCATCTTATAGGGATCGAGTTTCACGTCACGCGAAGCGGCCTGCGCTTCGGTGCTTTCTGTCAAAACCGCAAGCCCGGCAAGGCCGGATGCGAGCGGAAAGAGTTCACGACGCTTGAACATGGTGTGCTCCTTCCTGATCCGATCAACCGGTCTTCAGCGGCTTTAGCGAGCGCGTTAGCGTGCCATAGACACGCAACGCCATCTCCTGACGCTGGGCTTCCCAGACTTTTTCTTCTTCCGGGCTCGGCCGGTAAGCTTCGATGTTCGCCGTCGTCGCCGCGATTTTCTTCTCGGCGAGCTTCTCCGCGATGATCTGGCGCTGACGCGTCGCCCAGACTTCGCCGCCGAGCGCGAGGGCCACAGTCACGAGATTGTCGATATGCGGACTGTCCAGCCACACCTGCTGATCGGTGTCGGCCTTGAAGTAGTCCGTCGCGTAAGTCGCGTGATTGTCGACGACAGGATCGACCTTTGTTTTGCCGGCCGGCATGGCTTGTCCTCCTTGCGCTCGTCAGTCCATACTATGGACCATGAAAACGGCTACGCCGCCTCTATATCCATTGAACTGTAGCATAGGCACGTTCGCACGGCAGCAACACCCGCCGCCTTGCGAGGGTTCACCATACGAGACAGATTTGAAGACTTAGCGATGCCATTCAGTTCCCAGATAAAAGGTCGGCGTTATCAGAGGGGCGCCTCGCATGGTTGAGGCCCGCGCAACGCGTGCAGCGGCAGTGGACAAGACGATATCGTCCCAGCTTTGACCGACGCCGCACGCGTGATCGGTCCACATCTCGTGGCGCCGTCGGTGACGGACTCGGCAAGCCCGGCCCCGAAGCGGCGCGTCGCGCGCGCCTGACACCGGGCGCGCGTCTCAGGTCGTGGTCTTATTCTTGCGGCTGACTGGAAGCCCGAACGCTATCTTTGGCGATGTTCATCTGCTGACCGGAGACATCCATGAGCCTCACACGGCGCGCCCTTGCCTCGCTCGCGGCCCTGGTCCCCATTGGAAGCGCATTGCGCGCCAGAGCCGAAAGCACAACGGTATCGATCCCGATGGAACGCGGCTATGCACGCGGGCCTTACGGCCTTGTGCACTATCGCGACACCGGAAAGGGCAAGCCTCTGGTCCTGTTCCACCAGGCGCCGATGACGTCGCGACAATTCGAGTCCGTCTATCCACTGTTCGCCGCAAAGGGTTTTCGCGCGATCGGAATCGACATGCCCGGATTCGGCGGCTCGGACGTCACGCCTTTTGTCCCGAAGATCGAAGATTGGGCCAAGGTGGTGCCGCCGGTGCTCGACCACCTGGGCATCAAACAAGCCGACATGGTCGGCCACCACACCGGCAGTTGTGTCGCCACAGAGGTCTGCCTGCAATTCCCTTCACGCGCGCGAAACCTGGTGATCCATGCAGCGCTTCTCGTCACCGAGGAAGAACGCAAAGCCCGCCTTGCCCGCGTCGAGGGCGGCGAGAAGGCCTTCGTCTACAAAGAAGACGGCAGTCACCTCACCGACAGCTTCAACGGCCGCAAGCGCATGTATGGCGCCGATGCCGATCCGAAGCTGATCACACGTTATGTGATTGAGTCCTTCACCGGCAGCGGCCCGAACTGGTACGGCCATAATGCAGCCTACGTCTACAATCACACCGAAGCCCTCAAGAAGGTCAAACACCGCACGCAGGTGATGTCGAACTCCGGCGACATGGTGAACGAACTCACCCAGCGCGCTAAAACCCTGCGTCCCGATATGAGCTACGTCGAATTGCCGGGCGGTAATGTCGACATTGTCGATCAATCTTCGCAGGCCTGGGTGGACGCGATCACGAAGTTCCTGTCGGCGTGACGTTCGCACAGCCGGCGGTGTAGCATCGCGCGAACACCTCGGACGGCGGATGAATTCGTGGCCACAGGCAAAGCTCGGAAGATCACGCGCAGTTACGTGGACCTGCCCGATGGGCAAGTGCATCTGCTGACCGCCAACGGCACCAACCCGCCGATCCTTTTCCTGCACCAGACGGCCAGCGCGGCGACCACTTACGAGCAATTACTAGAACGCCTGCCCCTTCCCAACCGATTGATCGCGATGGACACGCCTGGCTTCGGCATGTCGTTCAAACCATGCGGTTGGCCAACGCTGGCAAAGTATGCCGATTGGGTTGTCGCCACCGCCGACAAACTGAAGGTGTCGAAGTTCCATGTGCTGGGACACCATACGGGGGCTAGCCTAGCGGTCGAACTGCCTACGCGGCACCCACGCCGGATTTCAAGCATTATGCTTCTCGGCCCGGTACCGATGAATACCGCTGAACGCCTCGCGTTCCGCAAACCCTACGGAACGCCGGTCAAACCGCAGGCCGATGGATCACACCTAATGCGGTTCTGGAACTATGCCCACGGCAACAACCTGGGCACCGATCTGGAGATTATCCACGACGAGGTCACCAACATCGCGCGGGCCTGGAAAGGCCGCGCGCAAGCTTATCGCGCGGTGTCGTATCACGATTCCATGAAAGCGTTGCGTAAGGTCGCCTGCCCGATCCTCCTGATCACCTCGAAGCAGGACTTCTTCCACGATCAGTTCGACCGCGTGCGCGCGGTGAGACCCGATGCAGATGTCGCGGAGATTGGCGGCCAGGCTTTCCCGATGCGCACGCATACGGCTGAAGTGGCCCGCGCTATCGCGGCGTTCATCAACCGCCGGCGCTGACGCACCCATCGAGCAACGGGCCGAGTTGCGCGAAGAACGCCTCCGACCACCGGGCAGCGGTGTCGGCCGTCATATGACTTCCGTCGATCGACTGCATTTCGGGAACGGCGATGTTGAGCACCTTGGCTCCAAGACGCTGGGCGATGGCCGCCGCGAATGCCGCAGCATCGAAGTTCTCGGTTCCGTCTGGAATGCCCGTGAGTACGACGCACGATGGCGCCACATGTAGGGCGCTTAGAAATTCCGCACCATGCCGCGCGGCATCCGCGACCTGAGTTTCCGTGGCGGGCTTGGCGCCGGGCGCGAGCGGGTAAGTGCGCTGCGTATCGAATCCACCAACGCGCCAATGTCCTGTCGTACGCGTCCGATAGATTGTGGGCGATGGGCCGCTGCACGTCAGCGCAAAGCGCGCGCAAAGCGCATGCGCGAAGACAATGGCGCGAGCTTTCAAAAGGTACTCAACACGCGTCAGCGGCGCACGACGTCCCAGGATGCGCTCGGCGGGCGTAGCGCGCACGTTCGAGAAGTAGGGATTGGCGTTGATGACCAGCGCGCGCGGATGAAGGTCCAGGCGCGCCGCCAAAGCCTGTATGAAGGCGCTGCCCTCGCCGTACCCGAATCCGAGCAGATAGTGGCGCTGATCCCGCCCCGCGAAGAACGCATCTGTCTGCGCCGTCGAGAATGCGTACTGCGCGTGACTATCGCCGAGGAAAAGGATATCGGCCTTGCGGATGCTTTCGGTCGCAACGGGCTCGAGATCGTAAAAGTACGCACCGTGCTCGAAATTACCGAAAGCGTTGCAGTCGGCCAGGAAGACGTCCGGCCCCGCTTCGCGATTGTCGCAGCGTGTCATGTTTAAGGTCAGGCTCGTGGCGAGCGCCACGACAGCCGCCACCACCCCGACAACGGCGAAAATCAGGAGATATGCGGGACCGCGTGTCATCGTCAGAATCTGAAGTAGATGAATTCGGTGATCTGGCCCTGGACGATCCGCGCGACCGCGATCCCAAATCCCGCGCCCAGGCTGCAGGCCCAGCGCCAATGCTGACGCCACTGGAAGCCGCCGGCGAACGAACGCTCGAACAGGTTTTGCGTGTTGGGCAACGTCCAGACCGCCAGCATAAGAAGAGCGATCCAGGACGCCGAGACCACGTCGATACGAGTCAGCGTGAGGCTGTCGACGCGCAGCATCGCCGACCAGATCGCCAGCGCTTCATGCAAATCGGCCGCGCGGAACGGAACCCAGGCAAGCAGCACGGTCAGGAACGTCAAGACGCGGCCCAACACGGCGGGCATTGCCGTGCCGCCGAAGCGATCGCGCCACAGGTGATTGATCGTCAGCGCAAGCCCGTGGATGGCGCCCCAGAGGACAAACGTCCAGGCCGCCCCATGCCAGAGACCGCCGAGCAGCATGGTGATGAGCAGATTGGTATAGCGCCGCGCCCGGCCCTTTCGGTTTCCGCCAAGCGGCACATAAAGATAGTCCCGCAGGAAGCGCGATAGCGTCATGTGCCAGCGTCGCCAGAAATCGATGATCGAATTCGCGCGGTAAGGCGAATTGAAATTGAGCGGCAGGCGTATGCCGAACATGAGCCCAAGGCCAATCGCCATATCGGAATAGCCGGAGAAGTCGAAATAGATTTGCAACGCATAGGCCAACGCGCCGACCCAGGCATCCGCGAAGCCGAGTTGCGCGACAGCCTCGGGCACGAAAACCGCGCGAACGCTTTCGATCAGGCTGTCGGCGATCACGACCTTCTTGAAAAGCCCAGCCGTGAACCAGCTGAGCCCCAGCGCGAATCTCTCGTTCTTGAAGCGATAGGTCTCGCGATCCTGGAACTGCGGCATCATCTCGCGGTGATGCAGAATGGGGCCGGCGATCAGATGCGGAAAAAATGTCACGAACAGCAGGTAGTGGTGCGGCTTGTACTTGCGCGCCTTCCCGCCATAAGCGTCGGCAAGATAGGCGATCTGCGTGAAGGTGAAGAATGAGATGCCGATCGGCAGTTTGATCGACCGCGGCGCGATGGCGAACGGAAGCGCGTCGACGATGAAGCCCGCATATTTGAAGTACCCGAGCAGCGCCAGGTTTGCCGCGACGGCGAAAATCAGAAAGCCCCGATCCGGCCGTTGCGCGAGCCGCGCGCCGGCAAAGAAATTGAAGGCCATCGAGCCCACGATGATCGGCAGTAGGTAAACCGGATCGGTGAAGCCGTAGAAGGCAAGCGATGCGATACCCAGCCATAGCGCCGCGGCATCGCGCTTACCCATCGCCGCGAAGGCAAAAAATCCCGCCACGACGACCGGCAGGTAGGCGAACAAGAAGGTTAGTGAATTGAACAGCACGCGCGAGCGTCAGCCTTTCCTGGCGTCCTGCGCCGCAGCCCAGGCTGCGAGTACCGCCGCTTCCCGTTCAGGCGGGATGCCGATATTTTTCTGCGCCTGCGCCGTACGCTGCTGGTCTACCGCGGGCCGCGTCAGATGCCAATCGAGCGTGTCTTTCGCAGTCACCGCGAGCGGACGGAACGTGAGCCCGGCGGCCAGGGCGCGCGCGTTGTTCACGCGATGCAAACCACCCCAGCCCCCCGCGGGATCGCACCATACCGGCATGTCGTTCCAATCGCCGACCTTCTGCCCGGCGAGGAACGGCGCAGGCACCCATGTAAATTGTGCGCCGGCGGTCGTCACGGCTTTGATGCCATAGAGCACGTCGCCCATCGTAAACGGCTTATCGGGTCCAGTCGCATTGAACACACCGAACGCACGCGTTTCCGCGACGCGGATCATCCACTCGCCGATATCGCGGGCGTCGATCATCTGCACCGCATCGGTCGGCGAGCCTGGCGCAAGGACGTTGCCCCCGCGCGCGATCCGCTGAACCCAATAAAGGAAGCGATCGGTGTCATCGCGTGGACCGACGAGCAGGCCCGAACGCACGATGGTCGCGGCGCCCGGGTAGCTTTCCTGCACCAGGCGTTCGGCGAAGCTGCGCAGCGCGAAGTAATACTTGCTGCGGTCTTCCGCTTTATCGGTATAGGGATCGAGGCCCGGCGGCATGGACGTTGTCGCGACGGTTTCATCCATGTCGCGGCGTGACAGGTCCGGATAGACACCGAGCGTCGAGATGAAGATGTAGTGCCCAACGCGCCCCTTCAGGTATTGCGCGACGTTTCTGATCCAGGCCGGGGCAACGGTGGGGTTGTCGATCACTACATCGAACGAACGTCCCTTCAGGACGCTCACATCGCCGGCTAGGTCCCCGACCAATTGCGCAACCTTGCCGCCGAACAGATCGCCGCGCCGATTGCGGTTGAGAAGCGTGACCTTGTGCCCGCGCGCCAAAGCGTATTCGACTTGCGCCGGCCCCATGAAACCAGTGCCGCCGATGATCAGGATATTGAGGGGACTTGCCGCGCGCGCGACCGAAGCACCGGCGAGAACGCCAGCCGATCCGGCTAAAAATTCGCGACGCGGAAGACGCATCGGCTAGTAGCCGATCGTGAACCGTTGATGATTGTGCGCCGGCTTCTCGGCTTCATCCACCGTCGCGATGGCGAGATCTTCCATGGAAATGGTGCTTTTGCCGTTGGCGTCATAAACCGGATTATCGCCGCCGAGGCGGAACTTGCCCGTGCGCTCGCCCGGTGCGGCCACGACGGCGGGACTGAAGAACGTCCACGGCACGTCGTTGACCGTACGAAGGTAATTCAGCAATCCAATGTGCCCAGGCGCCGCACCGGTCGGTGCATTGGGGATCGGGTTGACCTCGAAAAGCATCTTGCCGCTGGCTTTGTCGATCATGCTGGAGGCGCCGCCGATCCAAATGAAGCGGGGTGGATTCGCCCCAAGCCGGTGTTGCGCGGCGACGATGGACTTACCCCCGTCGATGAAAACCGAAGCCGTGGCCCCGTTGATCGACCCGATGACGACATCATGGCCGGCAATTTGCTTAACCACTTCATCGGTGTTGAGGATATCGCCCTTCACGACCGTTTTACGCGGCTCCGGCTTCACATCTTCCGGCTTTCGCACGATCACGGTGACGCTATGCCCACGATTGAGCGCCTCGGTGATGATGCGGCTGCCGATACGGCCATTCCCATAGATGGCGATCTTGAGGGGCTTGGCCGCCGTCTGAGCGGCGAGGACAGGGCCGGCGAAAGACGCCGCCAGAACACCTTGCAGGAACAATGCGCGCGAAATCTTGGTCATGGGAGCCCCTCGCCGGATATATCCGAGACCGTCAGCATGACCCGGCTGGCAGAGCCTGCGCAAGCCGGCTTATCCTGGGTCAGAACACATCTGAGGGGCAGGCCCATGCGCGACCACTACGCTTGGCGACGAATGTTCGGCATCGTCACACCATCAGCCAATAGCTGTGTACAGCCGGAAACGGATCGCATGCGCCCGGCGGGCGTGACCAATCAGGTCGCGCGAATGTACACGCCGGACCTCGAAGTGAAGTCGGATGACGATTTCGCCAAAGCCATGGACCTGCTGTTTGCCAGCATCGGCCCGGCGGTCGACAGCGTCATCACCTGCAAGCCGGATCACCTGATCCTCGGCATCTCCGCCCTGACAGTATGGGGCGGCACACGGGCAGCCGCCCAAAAGCTGCGGGCGGATATGCGCTCGCGCGGCGGCGGCAATCTCGAGGTCACCTTGCCCAGCGATGCGATCCTCGCGGCGCTGAAGGCACATGGCGTGAAGAAGCGGATCGCCATCGTCGAACCCTATTTCCCGATCATCCAGCCGCGCATCGAATCGTTCTTCACCGAATGCGGTTATGAGGTCGTGCGCATCCGGCATCTGCAAGGACCGCAGTTCTCGCAGTACACGCGCGTATCGAAGCAGTATCTGGTCGAGGCGCTGCAAAGCATCGACGGACCGGACGTCGAGGCCTTGGTGCAGTTCGGTGCGAATCTGCCGATGGCCAGCATCGCCAACGACGCCGAGCAATGGCTGGCGAAGCCGATCATTGCAGTGAACATCGCGACCTATTGGCACGCGCTGCGGTCATCCGGGTTCACGGACCAGATGCCGGGCTTCACCCGGCTCATGTCCGAGTTCTGACTACTTCAGCAACGCCGGTATCGTCACGGCCAGCATCAGGCATGGGTCGAGACCGACGAACTTCGTCTTGTGTCCCTGCCCGGCGATATCCGAGGCCAGCAGCATGTCGCCACGGCCCAGATGGCGCACGTCGCCGTTGCTGACAGTGACATCCATCTGGCCGGACATGATCGCGAAAAACTTGTTCGCGCCGCTCGGCTGGAAGTCGAGCGCATCTCCGGGCTGATTGATGAGTACCTGCCAGAAGTTCACCGCCGTCTCGGCGGTATTGATGCGTGCTGCGTTGCCGATCTGCTTCCAGTCGAACTCGCTGAACTGGGAGTGGCCGCCGGCGTCGGTAACGATATGCGGAATGATCATGACGAGATTCCCTTATTTCAAGAGGCCGGTGCCGGACATGGTGATCGAGAGTGTCGACCTCGGCCACGGCTTCATCGCGGTAGCGATGTGCCCACCCTTGCCATAAACAAAGAAGAACTCCCCGGTGCCAAAGCGCCGCGTCTCGCCGGTGCCGACCTTGAGCTCGGCATGGCCCGAGGTCACCGCGATGAGACGGGGAACGTGCATGTCTGGACCGCCCGTCGTGATCTTGCCGACAGGGCGATCTTCGTTAGGTTGATTGGTGGCCAGGCTCAGCCCGATAGCATTGAGTTTGTCGGACATCGACCGCCCCTTCTCGCCGCCGATCATGGGTATGTCGACCTCGGTCCAGATCGACATGCCCTGTGGGTTTCCGATAAGCGCCGGAATTTTCATCTCGCCTCCTCCCTCGTGTGAACAGCCGTAGTGAAAGTTTCAGCCCAGAACAAAGGGCTGCAACCGATCGGCTGCAGCCCTTGTTCGTCAAAGCCGACGTTGACGACTAAACCGCAAAGCCCGACGCCCTATTGAACGGCATCATTCGGATGCGTTTGCCGCTGGCGGCGAACACGGCGTTGGCCAGCGCCGGATGCACCGGCGGCAAGGCGGGCTCGCCAAGGCCAGTCGGCGGATTGCCCGACAGGACGAAATGCACATCGACCGGCGGTGCCTGGTGCATGCGCAGCAGCGGGAAGTCATCGAAGTTGCCCTGCTGAACGCGGCCGCGCTCCAGCACGATCTCCTGGCCAAGCGCTTGGGCCAAACCGTCGAGAACGGAGCCTTGAACTTGGTTCTCTGCCGCGAGCGGATTAACGATGTGGCTGCCGACATCGCCAGCAACCCACACCTTGTTCACCTTGATCTCACCCGCCTGCACTTGCGCTTCCACGACGTGCGCCATGTAGCTTGAGTGCGAGAAGTAGTAGGCCATCCCCAGCGCGGTGTTCTTCGGCATAGCGCGCTTGCCCCATCCCGACTTCTCCGCGACCAATTCGACCAGTGCGCGCATGCGGACGGGATCGAAAGCAGGCGGCGGCGTGGGTCCACCACCCGCGACCGGTCCCGACAGAACCTGGGCGCGGCGCTCGGACAACAGGTCCAAGTGGAACGCGAGCGGATCCCGGCCCGAGGCCTGCGCGACCTCGTCAAGGAAGGACTGGAACACAAAGGCCAAGGCGTTACTGCCTGGTGCACGCAACGGCCCGATGGGGGTGCCGAGCGGCAGCAAGCTCGCGCCATAATAAAGATTCGGCACGAACTCCGCCGGATAGATGCCGGTGCCCATCGCTGCGGGGAACGAGGTGAACTTGCCGTCGGCCCCGAAGCTGACAAAGTGATCGGACAACGCGATCAGCTTGCCTTGCGCATCCAGGCCCGCCTTGAGGCGATGGTATCCCGCCGGCCGATAGGTATCGTGGCGGATATCGTCCTCGCGCGACCACGTCAGCTTCACCGGCGCGCCGACTTCGCGGGAGATCCAGGCCGCTTCGATGGCTGGATCGGGACCACCGCGACGACCGAAGCCACCGCCGGCACGTTGCGTCATATGCGCGACAACGTTCGCTTCATCGAGGCCGAGTACTTTCGCGACACCCGCGCGGGCGGACGCCGCACTTTGAGTCGGAACCCAGACCTCAGCTTTACCGCCCTGGACGTGAACGGTGGCGTTCATCGGCTCCATGGTGGCGTGCGCCAGGAATGGATAGGTGTAGGTCGCCTCGATCACCTTCGCGGCGTTCTTGAACGCTGCATCGACATCGCCATCCTTGCGGATGTCCATGGTCGGCTTCTGTTTAAGAAGCTCCAGGGCTTTTGCCTCGAAACCGCGACTGCTCTCGCCGCCGTTGGGACCGTCGTTCCACTTCACACGCAAACGGCGGCGCGCGGTCTGCGCTTGCCACCAGCTATCGGCGGCGATTGCAACGCCGGCCGAAATCGCATTTCCCCGCGCGGCTTCGCCGGATGGCTTGCCGACACTCAGCCCCTCGACGATGAAGGCCTTGCGCACGCCGGGCATGGCCCGCACGTCATCGAGGTTGGCTTCAACGACCTTGCCGCCGAACACAGGCGCACGCTCGAATACCGCATGCAGCATGCCGGGCAGCATCACGTCGATGCCATAGAGCGGCTTGCCGGTGACGATGTTCGGTCCTTCCACATCCCGCGTCGGCTTACCGACGATGGAGAAAGTCTTTGGGTCCTTTAACGTCACGGACTTGATATCCGGGGGCGACACAAGTGCGGCCTTCGCCGCCATTTCACCATACGTCGCCTTGCGCTTGCTGGCCGCATGCATCGCAAAGCCAGCTTCCGTGGTGACTTCGCTCTCGGGCACTTTCCACATCTTGGCGGCCGCGGCGACGATCATCTGCCGCCCGGCGGCGCCGACGCGGCGCATATTGTCCCAGCTGCGGCGCACGGTCGTCGACCCACCGACGCTTTGCTCCGCGAACTTCGCGGCATCGATGGCTGCCGTCTCGACGCGCACATCGGCCCAGGCGACGTCGAGTTCCTCGGCGATGATCATCGGCAGCGTGGTCTTAATGCCTTGGCCGATATCGGGACACTTCGCTTGGATGGTGACGATGCCGTCCGGCGCGATCTTGATAAAAGCACTGAGCTCAGCCGTCGCATCGGCGGCGTTGCCGCCGTGCGGCATACTGAAGTTCAGCATCAGACCGCCGCCCGCGATGGCGCTGGCCTTCAAGAAACAGCGTCGCGACGCATTCTTGCCAGTGGGCATAGCTTAGTCCTCCACATCAGAGGTCGGGCGAGGACCGAGCATATACCCGCCCCCGCCCCGCCTCGCGGCGACCGACTCAAGCGTCCAGCGAGCGAGACACCCCGGCTTCTGCCGTGCGAAAAAAGGGGCTAGGATCGGGGCTTCCGCGACCACCAGGAGAACGCCCGTGCGTCCTGCATCCTCGCTTATTTTCGCTCTTTCCCTTCTCGGTTCAGCAATGGCCGCTCAGGCGGCGGAATCGGTGCTGGTCTTCGGAGGCTCCGGCCAATTGGGTTCGGAGGTTGTGAAGGCGGTCGCCGCGAAGGGCGATAAAGTGACGGTTTTCGTGCGCCCGACCTCGAAGCTCGATCTGCTTGAGGGCGTGAAGGTCGATCGGATCGACGGCGACGTCATGAAAGAGGCCGATGTGGCGGCAGCGTTCAAGAAAGGCAAGTTCACCGTAGTGGTCGATGCGCTCGCCAACGATCGCGGCGGGCCGGCGAACTTCTACGAGATGAGTGAGGTGCACATCTCAAAAGCGGTAAAGAGCGCCGGCGTCAAACAACTGATCCTGCATAGCTCCGTCGGCGCGGGCGATAGCCGGTCGATCTATCCGCAGGACCGATTGGCCGACATGGTCGCCGTTCTGGATTCCAAAGGTCTGGGTGAGAAAGCCGCCGTGGGCAGCGGCGTGAACTACACGATCATCCGCAATGCCGCGCTGCGGGAAGCCCCGGGGCCGGAGCAAGCCAAGATCTACGAAGACCATACGAAATTCGGCGCTGTATCACGCAAAGGTCTCGGCCGACTGACGGCAGAGTGTGTCGGCAATCCGGCCTGCAACAACAAGATTTATCACGCGGTTGACGACACGATCCCGCTGCGCGCGCGCTGACACGAAGTTTTGTCGATCAAACGCAGCCAGGGGCCCCTGCCGCAAGGTCGGGGCCCTTTCGTTTGTTCAAAGCGCCCGATAAGGTTCGGGCCTGCGACGGACGAAGGGGAGAAAACAATGAGCAACGTATTCCGCGCGCTAAACCGGCGATCATTATTTCCAGGGTTTGCGGGACTGACGGCCGCTGTCGGCGGTCTATTCACAAAATTCGGGAAGTCGGACGACGGCTTCCAACTGGTCGCGCAGGCGCATGCCGAAGGTGCGCCGGGTGTGCGCGCCAAGCAGGGCAACCTCGCGCATATCTCCGGCGCCAAGGTGCCGGCACAACAGATGGCTGAGTGGGCCGCCGGCGGCGCCGGCCGTGGGCCGAACGCCATGGCTGTCACCGCGAACGGCATGCGTCGTGCGCCGGCTGAAGCTTCTCGTTATGAGGCCAAGGTCCACAACTACCCCTGCGGCCAGGTGACCGTGCTGACTTTCAAGAAAGGCGCACCGGTGCATCACCAAATCGCCTTCGAGACCTCGATCTACGTGCTGCAGGGCTCAACCACCTTGATCCCGCTGCGCGGCCTTGCCGGTAAGCCGATCAAAATCAATGCGGGCGACGGCCTGTATCTGCCCAGCGGTATCCTGACGGATGCGAAGGCCGCCAGTGACTTGGTGGTTGTACTGTTCACCGTCGCGAACCCGAAGCCCGGGGCGAAGCAATCGATCGTCACCGCGAAGCAGGCGAAAGACAGCGAAATCGCCCAATGGATCGTGGACGGCAAAGAGTTCTCCGCCCGCACGCCCGCTGAGATCAAGGCCGCGCCGAAGAACGCCTCGCGTTATATCACCAAGCTCTATGAGTTCGACGGCAACTCGTTCCGCGTCGCCACGCTCAAGAAAGGCACGCGCACCAATATGGTCGCGCCGACGCGTTCGGACGTTCTGATGTATGTCGCCAAAGGTAGTGCCGTACGCAAAGAAGCCGGCGAGAGCTTCCAGATCAGCGCCGGCGACACCTTCCGCGAACGCATGAATAAGCCCGGTTCGTGGGAAGCCTTGGAAGACCTGCTGTTGATCGCGACCGACGCCCCGCCGAACACGTTGCCCGAGGGCACCGGCTGGACCAACACGGTGGCCAAGGCCGCGAGCACCGGTACAACGCTTTATGAAATGAGCATCGACCACAACAACCGCAGCACGATCGGCGTGGTCAACGTGCCGACGCAGACCGTCAGCCCGTTGGAAGCGGTCAGCGCCAAACAGGATGCCGTCGGCTTCCGCATCGGCTACCGCCCGTTCCTGCCGTACACGCGCACGGATGCGAACTATGCCTCCGACAACGGCCCGACCTGGATGGGCGTCGGCGGACCACCGCACTTCGTGGCACGTATGGTCGGCACGACGGAGAACACGATGCAGGACGGCGCGGTCTTCCGCCAGTCCGCCGGCGAGTTCTTCTATTGCCGTCCGGCGTCGCTGCATAACAGCAACCAGAACGGCGTGACACCGGGCGTTGTGATGAACGTGATGCTTCCGGGCACGGAAGACAGCACCGGCCCCTTGGTCGTGAAGTAGGAGGCAGACATGGCAGATCAACAAATCGGCGCGAACAACTTCGCGCAGCTGCGGCCGCTCAAGCTGGTCAGCGTTAACGTCGACGATCAGGGCGATTCCTACTTCGGTGAAGTCGAAGCGGCGGATGCCCCGGGCCCCGACGGTCGCGCAAACGAGCGGAACTTCCCGCTCACGTCCTGGCAGATCTGGGAAACGAAGCCCGGCTTCTTCGCGGACTTCAAACCGACCGACGCCCCCAAGGCGCTTGCGATCATGCAAGGCCGCCTAGAGGTGACTGTGACGGCCGGCGAAAAGCGCTACTTCTCGCGCGGCGATATCTTCCTGCTTCAGGACGTGGCCGGCAAAGGCCACGCCATCCGTACCGTGGGAAAGGAGACCGCGAGCGTCATGCTCATGAACCTGAAAGAGGTCATGAGCGAGAAACGCTAAGTCCATTGCCGTGGACCTGGTGCCTGCTTTAGGCCCCGGGTCCACGACGCGGGCTGAGGTGGCACACCAACACACTAATTTATATAGATAAAATGACGTAATCTCTCTGCTAAACTGTCTTTGGCGTTTAGCCGCCGCTCCCGGATAATGGACCCATCTCGTGTCCCCTTCGGTAGCAGTGTCGATGAACTATCAAGATCCCAAATCACATGCCGGCATTCGCGCGCCGGCTGCCGTTCCCAGGCACGTACGTAAGGTCGTTGTTATCGCGACCGTCGCCTCCGTCCTGATCCTCGGCGGGTTGTTCGCCTTCCAGAGTTTCCGTGACGGCGCGACGCGTAACCGCCTCGCCGCCAATCGTCAGGGCGCCTTGACGGTCAGCGCCGAAGCGGTGAGCGCGACCCCGCTTCCGCAGACTCTGACGGGCATCGGCACACTGGCGGCGGTGCATAGCGTCTCTCTGGCCTCCGACCTCGGCGGCACCGTCACCCGCATCGCCTTTGAGGCGGGCAAGCCGGTGCGCAAGGGCGATCTGCTGGTGCAACTGGATGACTCAGCCGAGCAGGCCGACCTACTGACTTTCAAGGCGCAGCAACGTTTAGCCGATACAACGCTTAAGCGCTCGAAGGACCTGTCGACGGCCGGCTTCGCCGCGCGTGCGCAACTGGATCAGAGCCAAGCCCAATACGACGTCGCCATGGCGGGCATCGCCCGCTCGAGCTCGGCGATCGCCAAGAAGGCGATCCGCGCGCCGTTCGACGGGACGGTCGGCATCCGTATGGTCGAAGTCGGGCAGCACCTCAGCCCCGGCGAAGCCGCAGTGACTTTGACCGATAACAGCGAGCTCTACGTCAACTTCACGCTGCCGGAACAGACTCGTCCGCAACTGAGCGAGGACCAAGTGGTGGACGTCACAGTCGACGCCTACCCGGGCCAAATTTTCCCGAGCAAGCTCGCCGTCATCGATCCGCAGGTGGACGCCGGCACGCGCGCCATCCGTATCCAGGCGATTGCCAGGAACACGCAGGGCGTCTTGATGCCGGGCATGTATGCCAACGTCAGCGTGAAGCTGCCGGTGGCCATCAATTCAATCACCGTGCCGGAGACGGCCGTCACTTATTCACTCTCAGGAAACTCGGTGTTTGTCGCCACGCCCGGCGAAGGCAATGCAGACCCGAAAAAGCCGCAGCTGACGGCCAAGCGCACCGCCATCAAGACCGGCGCGCGCATCGGCAATCGTGTGGTCGTTCTGGAAGGCCTGAAGTCCGGCGACCGCGTGATCACCACCGGTACCGTGAAGCTTGTCGACGGCGCCGGGATCAACGTCGGCACCCAAGAAGCGCCCGCAGCCCCGCCGCCGCTTTCCCGGTCATAGGGCGCACCTTCATGGCCTTCACCGATATCTTCATCCGCCGGCCTGTCCTCTCCCTCGTGCTCAGCGCCTTGCTGTTGCTGGTGGGTATGCGGGCGTTGATGCTGCTGCCGGTGCGGCAGTTCCCGCTGCTGACGAACACAATCATCACCATCCGCACGACATACCCCGGCGCGCCGCCGGAACTGATGCAGGGATTTATCACCACGCCGATCGAACGCGCGGTCGCCTCGGTCGAAGGGCTCGACTACATCACGTCGTCTTCGACCCAAGGCAACAGCAACATCCAAGTCTACATGAAGCTGAACTACGATCCGGGTCGCGCCACGACGGACGTTCTGACCAAGGTTCAGCAGGTCAAGTCGCAGCTGCCGCAAGAGGCCAACGACCCCGTTATTTCGCGCAACGCCGCGAGCGAGCAGGTCATGTCGATCCTGCTCAACAGCGAAACGATGTCCGGCGCCGAGATCGCGGACCACGTCGTGCGTGTGATACAACCGATCCTATCAACGGTCGAAGGCGTGTCCTCGATCGACATCAACGGGGCCGGTGCGCTGGCGATGCGGCTGTGGCTCAACCCATCGCGCATGGCGGCCAAGGGCGTCACGGCGGAAGAAATCTCCGCGGCCATCCGGGCGAATAACGTTCAGTCGGCTCCCGGCCAAACCAAGAGCTATCAAGTCTCGGCCAACGTTGTCGCCAACACCGGCCTGAGGGACGTCGAAGCCTTCCGCAGCATGGTGGTGAAAACGACCAATGGCGTTTCCATCCACCTGAGTGACGTCGCCGATGTCGAATTCGGCGCAGAGAGCTTCGATCAGAGCGCGCTCAGCCTCGGCAAACCGGGGGTCATGCTGTGGGTGCAGCCGATGCCGGACGGCAACCCGCTGACGATTTCGAAGGAAGTGCGCGAACGTATTCCCGAGATCGAGCGCACCCTGCCGCCCGGTTTGAACATGGCCATCGGCAGCGACAACTCGCTGTTCATTTCGGAATCGATCAAGGAAGTGATCAAGACACTCGCCGCAGCGGTGGTCATCGTGATTGTCGTGATCTTCCTGTTCCTCGGCAGCGTGCGGTCGGTTCTGATCCCGATCGTGACCATCCCGCTGTCGATGATCGGCGTCTGCATCCTCATGTTGGCGATGGGCTTCAGCATCAACCTGCTCACGCTGCTAGCCATGGTGCTGGCGACTGGCCTGGTGGTCGACGACGCCATCGTCATGGTCGAGAACATCCATCGCCATCTCGAAGAGGGCTTGTCGCCGATGCAAGCGGCGCTGGTGGGCGCCCGCGAGATCGTGGGGCCAGTCATTTCGATGACCATCACCCTCGCCGCCGTCTATGCGCCTATCGGATTCCTGTCCGGCTTGACCGGCGCGATCTTCAAGGAGTTCGCGTTCAGCCTCGCCGGGGCGATGGTGCTGTCGGGCATCATCGCGCTGACGCTTTCGCCAATGATGTGCTCGAAGCTGCTGAAGCCCGTGTCGGAGGAAGGCGAATTCGCGCACAAGGTATCGAGATTTCTCGACCGTGTGACCGATGTCTACAGTCGCGCGCTCTCGGTAACGCTGGCCTACCGTCCGGCCGTCGGCATTTTCGGCCTGGCGATCCTGGCCTCCGTCGCTTTCCTGTTCATGCACACCAAGTCAGAACTCGCGCCCATGGAAGACCAGGGCATGCTGCGTATGAACATCCGCGGCCCGCAGACCGTGAACGTGGACTACATGTTCGACAATCTGGTGAAGATTGACCAGATCATAACGAAGTTTCTGCCGGAGGTCACCGCGCGCTTCTCATTCGTCGGCCGCAACGGCGGTGACAGCAGCGTCGCCGGCGGTGGCATGCGCTTGCTGCCGTGGAGCGAACGCGAGCGCAACGCCAACGAGATGCAGGTTATTCTCCAGCGCGAACTGAACAAGCTGGACGGCGTGATCATCTTCGTTATGCAGCAGCCGGCCCTGCCCGGCGCCAGCGGCGGACCACCGGTGCAACTCGTCGTCACATCCGCCGGCGACTACAACACCATCTATGAAACGGTCGAAGGCATCAAAGCCGCGGCACGGCGCAGCGGCTTGTTCACCGCCTTGGATAGCTCGCTGAATTTCAATAGCCCGGTCGTGCAACTCGACATCGACCGCGCCAAGGCCAACGACCTCGGCCTGACGATGGACTCCATAGGCCGCAGCCTTGCCACCCTTGTGGGCGAGAACTACGTCAATCGATTCATCCTCGAAGGCCGCGCCTATCAGGTGATCCCGCAGGTGCCGCGCACACAGCGCCTCTCCGGTAATTCCCTGACCCAATTCTACGTACGCACGGCGAGCGGGCGGCAAATCCCGCTGTCGACCGTCGTATCCGTCCGCGAAACGGTGCAGCCGAACGCGCTGACGCGTTTCAATCAATTGAACTCCGCGACGATGCAGGCCGGCCTCGCCCCAGGCGTGACGATGAGCGACGCGCTCGCGTTCCTGAACCAGCAAGTTGCCAATCTGCCGGAAGGTTTCACGGCATCGTACTTGGGCGAAGCGCGTCAGTACGTCGAGGAAGGCGGACAGCTGACCATCACCTTCCTGTTCGCGCTGTTGATCATCTATCTCGTGCTGGCTGCGCAGTTTGAAAGCCTGCGCGATCCGCTGGTGGTTCTGGTCAGCGTGCCCATGTCAATCTGCGGCGCCTTGCTGCCGCTGTTCTTCGGTGTGGCAACGCTGAACATCTATACCCAGATCGGCCTCGTCACACTGATCGGCCTGATCTCGAAGCACGGCATCCTGATGGTCGCCTTCGCCCGCGACATGCAGCTGCGCGAAGGCTGCGGCCCGCAGGAAGCCATCGAGCGCGCAGCGCGGGTGCGCCTGCGGCCTATCCTGATGACCACCCTGGCGATGATCGCCGGCCTGATGCCGCTGGTCGTCGCCACCGGCGCGGGCGCGGCAAGCCGCATGTGCCTGGGTGTGGTCGTGGTGGGCGGCATGTCGGTGGGGACGATCTTCACCCTGTTCATGCTGCCGACCGTCTACACCTGGCTGGCTGGCGACCGTCGCCGTCAGGTGCCGACGGAAGAACTCATCGCCGGCCATGGGGCGGCGGCTCCGGCAGAGTAAATACACTTGATCGTGAGTTGTCCCCTCACCCGCCGGACGTAGGCTCGGGCGTCCATTTTAGGGAGGGACAGATGAATCGTGCACTTTCGGCCGCTGTAACGGCGGCGATCTTCGCTATGGCAACCCCGGCGTTCGCGCAGGCTCCTGCCGCACCGCAACAGCCGATGAGCTTCTTCGTCACCAGCGTCAACCCGGGCAAGGGCGCCGATCTGGGCGGCCTGGCCGGTGCGGATCAGTACTGCCAGAAGCTGGCGGAGGCGGCCGGCTCCAAGGGCAAGACCTGGCGCGCCTACCTGAGCACCCAGGGTAACGGCGCGGTGAACGCCCGCGACCGTATCGGCAACGGCCCCTGGTACAACGCCAAGGGCGCCGTGGTCGCCAAGGACAACGCCGAGCTTCATGGAGACACCATTGAGCTCGCCCGCGCCGGCAACAAGATCAGCAAGACCACGGCCCTGGATGAGACCGGCAAGCCCGTGAGCAGCGTCGGCGAGGCCCCGCCCCTGTGGCACGACATCCTGACGGGCTCGCAGGCCGACGGACGTACCTTCACGGACGGCGCGGACCATACCTGCAAGAACTGGACGAGCAGCAGCGACGGCGTCGCCCAACTGGGCCACCACGACCGTACCGGCAGCAGCATCTCGTGGAACAACGCGCATCCATCTCGCGGCTGCAGCAAAGAGAACCTGCAGGCCACTGGTAGCGGCGGCCTGTTCTATTGCTTCGCGACCAACTAAATCCCGCCTGACCGAGGGGACACGGCACAGCCGGCGTCCCCTCGGTACTCGCGCCCGTATCAGCCCCATCGCGGAACGGGGCCCATGGACTCAGTCCGGGGCCGTCCTCCACAATCGGCGAGACACGCCTGCCCCTGTGGAGCCTTCCTATGATCCGCCTGACTTCGGTTCTCGCCAGCTTCGCGCTCGTCGCGGTTTCTGCCGCGCCGGTTTTTGCGAAAGACCTTGAACCCGCGACGCCGGAGAGCACCGGCATGTCGTCCGCGGCTCTCGACAAGATGCGCGCGGCGATGAAGAAACTGGTCGACGACGGCAAACGCGCCGGCGTCGTGTACGCCATCGCGCACAAGAACAAGCTCGTGCTGATGGAAGCGTATGGGAAACGCGACATCGGCAAGAACTTGCCGATGGAAACCGACACCATTTTCCGTCTTGCCTCACTCAGCCGCGTCATGACCGCCGGTGCGATCCTGACGCTGGTCGACGAAGGCAAGATGAAGCTGGACGATCCGGTGTCAAAATACATTCCGGAGTTCGCCAACACGCCGGTGGTCAAATCCATCGACGGCGACAAGGCCGTAACCGAACCGCAGAAGCGCCCGATGACCGTGCGCCACCTGTTCACTTACACTGCGGGTTTCGGGTCCGAGGCCAACTGGCCGAAGAGCATCATGCCGAAGCCGGGAGAGGTGCTGAACCCGGACGTGTCGCTGGCCGACGGTATCCGCAAGCTGGCGTCTTATCCGCTGCTGACGCACCCTGGCGACAAGTGGCGCTACAATACGCCGGGCGATGTGCTGGGCCGCGTCGCCGAGGTCGCGGCGGGCCAACCGCTCGACGAATTCATGAAGACGCATCTCTACGGCAAGCTCGGCATCAAGGACACCGGCTTCTGGACAAAGCAGCCCGAACGTGTCGCCGCGGTCTACACGACCGATACGTCCGGCAAGATTGTTCAAACACATGATGCGGATCTTTTGCAGACCATCGACCGCCCGTCGAAGCAGATGAGCGCCAGCGGCGGTCTTGCCGGGACCGTGCCCGACTACCTGCGCTTCGCGCAGATGCTGGTCAACGGCGGTACGCTCGACGGTGTGCGCGTCCTGAAACCCGAAACCGCGAAGGCGATGATTTCGCGCCAGACCACGCCCGAGCAGGGCATGACCTACTGGTACGACCCCGAACGTTACCAATCCACCAAGGGCTATGCCTGGGGTTATGGGATTGGCGTGCGCGTTCCCGGCGTGCATCACCAGATGCCCGGCATCGCCGGCGATGCCGGGTGGGCGGGCTATACGAACACCTGGTTCTTCGTGGACCCGAAGAACGAGATTGCCGCCGTCGCCATGACCCAACTCATCGGGGTCGACGAAGGTGCGCCGGTGCTGACGGCCCTGCGGACAGGTGTTTACGAGAGCTTAGGACTTAAAGACGCCTTCGATCTGGACAAATAGACCGCCACCCTACGTGATGCAGGCGCTGGACGAAGTTGATGAAGAACCGCACGACGTTCGTCATCGCGCGCTGTCTTTCCACCGTGCGCAAGGCAAATCGCATCCTCGTGTTCGAAGCCGGCCGGGTCGTTGAAGACGGCACGTTCGACGCGTTGGTCGCCAAGGGCGGCCGTTCACCGAGCGCGCGCGCAGCTAATGGTGAGCGAAGACAAAACCGAGAACGCCAAAAGCCAGCCCAACTGATACAGCTGAGCTGGCAGCGCTTCTTTACGGCCAGTTCGTCGGCCGTGGCATGTGCACGCTCATGATGGTGATCGGACCGCCCGGTCCCGGTGTAACTTGATGCGGCGTATTCTCGGGAATGATGATCAGATCACCTTTCGAGATCGCCTGGGGCTGGCCGCCCGAAATCGTCGAACCAGAGCGGTTCGCTTCGTTCGTGCGCTTTTCATCAACCAGCGTGCCTCTGGTGACAATGGTGCCTGCGCCGTCGAGCACGTACATCATTTCCGCGTCCTTCTCGTGAACCATCGCCGGCGAGGTTCCAGGACGATACTCAAGATTCACCCGATAGGGCGGCAGCGAAAGGATCGGTTCGACCACAACTGGCGCATCGCCCTTCCGCTCAGCCTTCGCCTTGGCAAGCGCCGCAGCAATCTCCGGCGAGGCGGTGAAAGTCTTGATGTCGAGCGGCGAGGTGGTCTGGGCAGAGCTCGAGGATGCGAACACCAGTATACTCATCACCAGAGCCGTGCCTATGGTACCGCGTCCTTGTCTCCGGAGTCCCCATCGCATAGCTCGCCTCCCCTTTCTCGATCTTGCCAAGCGCCACAATAGGCTAGAGTTTCATTGGGCAAACGTCACCCTACGCCTTGCGGATGACCGGAGAGTACGACTATGAAACGCCCGTGCCGGGGGATACTTTGAACGACGTCGATTGGAACGCAATTCCGAGCGGGCCGGAATTTATGGAGTGGTGGCGGAGATTGCCCCGCAACGGCCATGCGATCGCGCCGCGCATCGAGGACTACCTCGATCAGCCAAAGCCCGAGTTCGCGCCCTGGGTCGTGGTCGTTGACGTCGGCAAAGAGGATCGCCTGCCGATCCGCCTGTTCGGCACAGGCCTGGCGGAATCCTTCGGTGAACTCACTAAGCAAGATTATCTGGATTACATGCCGCCGCCGGCTAGGCGCGCTATCGGAATTTCGCACCGCACCATGGCCACGTTGCCTTGCGGTCGTCTCACCCTCGCCTCGGCGATCACGACAGGTGGCCGTGATGTCGTTCTTGGCATAGTGAGCTTGCCATTGTCGTCGCGTGGCGAGGTGAGACACATGGTGAAGTTGACGCGGATCATCGATCAGCTCGACTTCCGCGAGGGGCTTACGGGCGTGAACCGCGTTTTCGCACAGTCTTGGCTAGATCTCGGCGCAGGCATTCCACGCGATAGCCAGACATGAAAAAGGGCCGGCGGAATAATCCGCCGGCCCTTCATCGTCACAGTAGGCGCTTAAGCGGAGCGCTTACGACGCATGCCGGCCAGGCCGACGAGGCCCATCCCGAGCAGGCTGAGCGTCAGCGGCTCAGGAACACCCGACGCGGCACCCGTGCCGGCGACAACAACCGACTGCACGCTATTCAGGAGGCTGCGATTCGCATCGAAGGCGCTGAGCGTGAAGATGTAGGTGTCGTTGGCATTGATGTCATAGTTCGGCAGGAAGATGCGCGTGCCCAGGCCGTTGAACTGCAGCGCTTCAGCATTCTGCGCCGTCGTCGTCGGCGAGCTGGAAGCATGCGAGTTGTCGGGGATGGCGAGCGGATCGAAGCAGCTGCTCACGCCCTGGCCAACGTCCTGGATGCAAATGCTGGCGGTGATGGCGGCCAGCGTCAGCGAGCCGTTGCCGTTCGCATTCGTGTTGATCGAGAATACGAAGCCCCAGTCGGAACCCGTGCGGCCCGGCGCAGACGTCGTGCCGGTATTCACGTTGTAGACGTTCGTGCCCGCGTTCGGCGTAAGCGCGGTGATATAGCGCTGCACCGTGCCGAGACCGAGTTCGACGTTGCCATCGACGTTGGTGGTGAAGTGAGCATTCACGTTGCCGGTGCCGAAGTAGACGCCCGGTGGGTCGATCAGCGAAGCATCGAAGCTGGTCGCCTGAGCGCTCGCGGCGAAAGCCATGGCCACCGCAGCAACCAAACCAGCAACTGAAGCACGTTTGAAGCTAAACATTCTTTGTCTCTCCCGGCGAGATATAAGGG
>CANJRD010000001.1 GCA_947476695.1 Rhodospirillaceae bacterium | reverse complement strand
ACTGCTGGTGATCGACAAGGGCATCACCATGGCGCACTTGCGCGGGTGCCTTGAGGAATTCGTGCGTACCTATTTCGGCGTCGACGATCTGACGACGCGCTTCCGCCCGTCATTCTTCCCATTCACCGAGCCGTCCGCCGAGATGGACATCGGCTGCAGCCGCAAAGGCGGCGAGCTGAAGATCGGCAATCACGGAGACTGGCTTGAGATTCTGGGCTGCGGGATGATCCATCCCAACGTGCTGAAAGCCTGCGGCCTCGATCCGGAAGAATACCAGGGCTTCGCCGCCGGTCTCGGCGTC
The DNA here is from genome assembly GCA_947476695.1 of Rhodospirillaceae bacterium. Classification (GTDB taxonomy): domain Bacteria; phylum Pseudomonadota; class Alphaproteobacteria; order Rhodospirillales; family Rhodospirillaceae; genus SCTM01. The sequence continues at coordinate 720,942 of CANJRD010000001.1, read as the reverse complement.
GAGCGTATTGCCATGCTGAAGTACGGCATTCCCGATCTGCGCACGTTCTTCGAATCCGATCTGCGCTGGCTGAAGCATTACGGCTTCTCGGCCCTTGACGTGCCCACCGTGACCGGGGGGCTGAACCGATGAAATTCACCCTGTCCTGGCTCAAGGATCACCTTGAGACCGAAGCCTCGCTCGATGAAATCTCGGCAAAGCTGACGGCCGGCGGCCTTGAGGTCGAACACATCGCCGACCCCGGCGCGGCCATCAAAGGCTTCATCGTCGGCCACATCGTCGAAGCCAACCAGCATCCGAACGCCGACCGCTTGCGCGTTTGCGCCGTCGATACGGGTGCGGAAAAGCTGCAGGTCGTCTGCGGCGCGCCGAACGCGCGGGCCGGCCTGAAGGTCGTGCTGGCGCAACCCGGCACCGTCATTCCCGCGACCGGCGCGGCGCTGAAGAAGGGTCTTGTGCGTAACGTCGAGAGCCAAGGGATGATGTGCTCTTACGACGAGCTCAAACTCAGCGGCGATCAAGACGGAATCATCGAACTTCCGGCCGACACGCCGGTGGGCGCGGATGTCGCCACCGTGCTGAAATTCGATCCCGTCATCGAGATCAACCTGACGCCGAACCGTGTCGACGCGCTGGGCGTGCGCGGCATCGCGCGCGATCTGGCCGCCGCCGGGCTTGGCAAGCTGAAGCCGCTCGATGCGTCGCCGGTGAAGGGTACCTTCCCGGCGTCACGCAAAGTGAAGAACAGCGTCGAGGCCAAGCTCTGCCCACAGTTCATCGGCCGCACGATTCGCGGCGTGAAGAACGCCGAGAGCCCGGCCTGGCTGAAAGACCGTCTCACCGTGATCGGCGCGCGCACCGTGTCGGCGATTGTCGACGTGACGCAATACCTGACGATCGACCTGGGCCGTCCGCTGCATGCCTTCGACGACGCCAAGCTGTCCGGCGATATCGGCGCGCGCCTGGCCCAGGCGGGCGAAACCGTCGCCGCGCTGAACGGCAAATCGTACACGCTCGACGACACGATGGTGGTGATCGCCGATCAGGCCGCAGCCCTGGGCATCGCCGGCATCATGGGCGGCGCGCCGTCTTCGGTCACCGAAACCAGCACCGCGATCTATCTTGAAGCGGCGTTGTTCGATCCGATGAACATCGCCAGCACCGGCCGCAAGCTCGAGATCAATTCCGACGCGCGCTATCGTTTCGAACGTGGCGTCGATCCGGAATCGAACCTGTCCGGCGCTGAGATCGCCACCCGCATGATCCTCAAGCTCTGCGGCGGCGAAGCCTCCGAGCTGTCCGTCGACGGCGCGGTGCCGCAATGGCAGCGCAACATTGCCTTCGACCCCGCGCGCGTGAAGTCGCTGGGCGGCATCGACCTGCCGACCGCCGACAGCAAGGCGATCCTGGAGCGCCTGGGCTTCACCGTTCAGGCCGACGCCACGCCGTGGTCCGTGACTCCGCCCTCATGGCGCACGGACGTCGAAGGCTGGCAGGACCTAGTCGAGGAAATCCTGCGCGTGAACGGCTTCGACGCGTTGCCGGCCATTCCGCTGCCGCGCGCGCCCATGCCGCGCGTGATCTTGAGCCCGGCCCAGCGCCAGACCATCAACACCCGCCGCGCGCTTGCCGCGCGTGGCCTCGCCGAGACGACCACCTGGGCGTTCCTGCCCCGCGCGCAGGCCGAGCTGTTCGCCGGCGATTTGCCGGTGGTTATGCTGGCCAACCCGATCAGCACCGACCTCGACGCGATGCGGCCGTCGATCATTCCGAATCTCGCCGCTGCCGCCGGTCGCAATGCCGCGCGCGGGATGCCGGATTCGAACCTGTTCGAGATCGGCCCGCGCTTCGAGGGACATAAGCCCGGCCAGCAAGTCACGGTCGCCTGCATTGTGCGGTCCGGTCACACCGCCCCGCGCCATTGGAGCGGCAGCCGCCGCCCGGTCGACGTCTTTGACGCTAAAGCCGACGCGCTGGCGGCGCTGGAAGCCGCGGGCGCCGGCCTCGCCGGCTTGCAGACGGTCGCGCAAGGCGCACCGGCGTGGTTCCATCCGGGCCGCTCCGGCGTGCTGAAGCTGGGCAACCAGATCCTCGCCGCGTTCGGCGAACTGCACCCGCGCGTGCTGGCCGCTTTGGACGCCAAGGGCCCGGTCGTCGCGGCGGAAGTGTTCCTGGAACGCGTGCCGCAGCCGAAGAAGAAGCCGGGCTCCGCGCGGCCCGTGTTCAAGCCGTCGGCATTGCAACCGGTCGAGCGCGATTTCGCGTTCATCGTCGAGGCCGGCGTCGCCGCCGAGACAGTGACGCGCGCCGTACGCAACGCCGATAAAGACCTGATCAGCGACGTCGGCCTGTTCGACGTCTACACCGGCACCGGTGTCGGCGAAGGCCAGAAGTCGCTGGCGCTTTCCGTCACATTGCAACCGCGTGACGCAACCCTGACCGACGCCCAAATCGAAGCCGTGGCCGCCAAGATCGTGGCTGCGGTGGAAAAGGCATGCGGCGGCAAGCTGCGCGCTTGATATAACAACGCATGACCGACCTTTCGCACATCCGTAATTTCTCGATCGTGGCGCATATCGACCACGGTAAGTCGACCTTGGCTGACCGCTTGATCCAGGCCTGCGAGGGCCTGACCCTGCGCGAGATGCACGAGCAGGTGCTCGACAACATGGATATCGAGCGCGAGCGCGGTATCACCATCAAGGCGCAGACCGTGCGCCTCGCTTACAAGGCGAAGGACGGCAAGACCTACCAGCTGAACCTCGTCGACACCCCGGGCCATGTCGACTTCGCCTATGAAGTCAGCCGCTCGCTGGCCGCTTGCGAGGGCTCGATACTGGTGGTGGACGCCAGCCAAGGCGTGGAAGCCCAGACCTTGGCGAACGTCTACCAGGCCATCGAGGCCAATCACGAGATCGTGCCGGTCCTCAACAAGATCGATCTGCCGGCCGCCGAGCCCGATCGCGTGAAGCAGCAGATCGAGGACGTCATCGGCATCGATGCCTCCGACGCGGTGCTGTGCTCCGCCAAAAGCGGCATCGGCATTCCCGACGTGCTCGAAGCGCTGGTCACGCGCCTGCCGCCGCCCACGGGCGACGGCGACGCGCCGCTGAAAGCCCTGCTGGTTGACAGCTGGTACGACGCCTATCTCGGCGTGGTCATCCTGGTGCGCGTCAAGGACGGCGCGATCAAGAAGGGCACCAAGGTCAGGTTCATGTCCACCAACACCACGTACACCGTGGAACAGGTGGGCGTGTTCACGCCGAAGCGCGTCGTGCTGCCCTCGCTCAACCCCGGTGAGCTCGGCTTCATCACCGCCGGCATCAAGGCGGTGGCGGACTGCAACGTCGGTGACACCATCACCGACGACGCGCGTCCCGCCGCGGAACCGCTGCCCGGTTTCAAGCCGTCTGTGCCCGTGGTGTTCTGCGGCCTGTTCCCGGTGGACGCGGCCCAGTTCGAGGTCTTGCGCGAAAGCTTGGCGAAGCTGCGCCTGAACGACGCGAGCTTCCACTTCCAGATGGAAAGCAGCGCCGCGCTTGGTTTCGGTTTCCGCTGCGGCTTCCTCGGCCTGCTGCATATGGAGATCATCCAGGAGCGCCTGGAACGCGAGTTCGATCTCGACCTGATCTCGACGGCGCCCAGCGTCGTCTATCGCATCCATTCCACCGACGGTTCGGTGCAAGAACTGCACAATCCGGCCGACATGCCGGAAGTGACGCGCATCACCAAAATCGAAGAGCCGTGGGTGAAGGCGACCATCCTGGTGCCGGACGAATACCTCGGCTCCATCCTGGCGCTGTGCACGGAGCGCCGTGGCGAGCAGATCGACCTGACCTACGCCGGCAACCGCGCGATGCTGATCTATCGCCTGCCGCTCAACGAAATCGTGTTCGATTTCTACGACCGTCTGAAGTCGATCTCGCGCGGTTACGCCAGCTTCGATTACGAGGTCGACGATTATCGCGAATCAGATCTCGTGAAGGTCAGCATCCTTGTGAACGACGAACTGGTGGACGCTTTGTCGTTCATGGCCCACCGCAGTCAGGCCGAAGGTCGCGGCCGGCAGATCTGCGAACGCTTGAAGGACTTGATCCCGCGCCATCTGTTCAAGATTCCGATCCAAGCCGCGATCGGCGGCAAGGTCATCGCGCGCGAGACCATCAGCGCCATGCGCAAGGACGTGACCGCGAAGTGCTACGGCGGCGACATCAGCCGCAAGCGCAAGCTTCTCGACAAGCAGAAGGCGGGCAAGAAGCGCATGCGCCAGTTCGGCAGCGTGGAAATCCCGCAGTCGGCCTTCATCAGCGCGCTCAGGATGAGCGACGACTAGCGCGCACACCGGCGCGCGCAGAACAACGTCTGCGCGTTCAGGCCAGAAAATTCGCGAGTGTGATGCGGGCGGCGACGAATTGAGGGTCGCGCAGCGAGGATTAGTGGACGGTCGCGAAGCGTCGGCGGCGCTGACGGCGTGCACGGCATACGTGCAAAACGATGACGCCCGAAACGCCGAACAGGATCCAGGCCGGCATCGCCATCACAAGGGCGCCGAGGGCGGAAATGATCTGGTTGGAACTGGCGTCGAGCCAGGCGCTCGGCGAACGGCCGACCAGAAGGGTCCATACCTCAGAGGTTGCCAAACCGGCATAGGCACCCGTGCCCAGCGCCATCACAGCCTCCGCAGAGGCCATAACGATCGCCATGACGACGAGAAACCAGCCAAAAAGCCGTCCAAAAACCACGGGAAAGACCCCATTACCCCTAGGAATATTTCCTAACCCCGAGGCTGCGGTTTACCGTGCAAAGCATTAACAATTCAACGCTTTTCTGATTTGCTTTCGACTCTAAATTATTAAGATGTTAAAAACGCAGCGCACAGTTATCCACAAGCCTGTGGAAAGATTGACTGAATCGCAGCACGCAATGCGAGCATTCGTCACAATCGTCCTTGGCCCTGTTGCAGGGTCACAGCCCCTCGGATAGGTTCCGCCCCTTCGCGACTCCACCACGCTGTCGAGACTCGGGGCTCGAGTCCCGGACGTGAGGCCAGGAATTGCGATCCAAGGAGGGGTGGCCGAGCGGTTGAAGGCGCACGCCTGGAAAGTGTGTAAACGTCAAAAGCGTTTCGAGGGTTCGAATCCCTCCCCCTCCGCCATTTTTGATAATCCCCCGTAAGATCAACGCGACAAGCGACAGCGAGGCCGCGATCGCGATCGCGATGCGCGTGTCGACGACACGTCTGTCCCCACCTCATAAAAAAACGAGCCCGGCGATTGGCCGGGCCCGTTGTCTCTTGGTCGTTTGCGACGCGGTTAGAACTTGTAGTTCACCCGTACGCCGTACTCCCGCTTGTCCGGCGCCTGAACGATCACGCCGTTGGCGAAGGTGTAGGTGTTGGTCCCGGGGAGCGGCTTCTGCAAGGTGCCTGTCTCTGCGAAGGAGGCATTGCGATAGGCGAAGTCCCAATGCTTGTCGTTGAAGACATTCTTGGCAAACAGCTCGATGCGCAGGTCCTGCCGCTCGACACCCAGGTGAAGATTGGCGCGGAAATAGGCATCGGTCCTGACGATATTGGCTTCGCTGTCCCAGGCAGAACCGGTGTAGTTGACGTCGCCGCGCACGAACCAATTCCAATCGCCCGACAGCTGATCGCGATAGGTCGAGGCCAGCGAGCCTTTCCAGGTCGGAACGCGCGCCAGGTGTTTGCCGTCAAAGCCGCGCAGCCCGATGATCAGCGAGGTCGCCACCAGACCCTGGATGTAATTGGAGTAGGTGCCTTCCTGCCAGTTGGCGTTGAAGTTGAAATCCCACTTGTCTGTGATGACGCCCGTGGTCTCCAATTCGATGCCTTTGAGCTTGGCGTTACCCGATGTCAGCAGGCCGGTGAAGCTGCCCAGCGGGGTCGGGTTGGTCTCCGACGTCGGCACCGGCAGAGCCGAACTGGATGGCAGGTTGCTCCACTTCATGTAGTAAGCCGCCAGGGTGTAGCGCAGGCGGTTGTTGAAAAGCTGTTGCTTGGACCCGATCTCAAAGCTGTCGACCTTCTGCGAGGCCATAAGTCTGCTGATCGTCGGCAACACGTTCTTGATATAAGCCTGCTGGAACGGTGTGGCGTTGATGTACTGGGTGTTGAACTGCCCAGGGAGAGCGCCACGCGCCCAGCTCGTATACAGCGTCCAGTCGCTCTGCGGCTTGTACGTCAGGATCACGCGCGGCAACCAATCCTTGAACGTCGCTTCGACCGACGTGGGATTGGACGGTGAAGTCTTGGACTTGTCGATCTGGTAGCGGATTTCGCCGGCCAGGGTGAGGCGGTCGAAGATGTCGTATTCGAGCGATCCAAATCCGGAATAGACCTTGGCGCGTTCACCGTCGCGGTTCACCGGGGTGTTCTGGATCACGCCCAGCTGAGGCGCGGTGGGCGTTGTCTTCAACTGGAACAGAATTTCGCCGTTCGAGTGGGCATCGAAGCTGCCGGTATAGTAGTTCGCGCCAATCAGCCAACGCAGGCGCTGCGTCTGTCCCGATTGGAATCGCAGCTCGGCGGTGTAGTCGTGGAACAGGGCGGGCGCTTCCGTGTAGACGTTCTCCAGGTCCACCTTGTCGGCATCGACGATCAGGTTGGTATCGGTCTGGTCGTAGGCCAGATTGGCCGTGGCGGTGATGTCTTCAAGGAACGTGTATTGGATCGTTCCATTGTAGCGCTGCTGTTTGCGCAGCATGCCGATGCGATCGAGATGAGGCGCGCGGGCGATCAGGGGATCATTCAGAGAGTTATTGACGAAGGCGTTGATCAGCGCGTTGGGCTGCCCGATGCTGGCGAAATAGGGACTGGCCAGTGTCGTATTCGAGCTGATGATCTTCGGGCCCAGCTGCGACAGCGTCGGGATCTTGCCGCAGAAGTAAGGCTGGGTGATCGCGAAGTTCTGCTGCACGCCGTTCTGGTCTTTGCCGGGAATCAGGACGCCGTTACAGGAATTGTTGCCGTACTGGCTGCCAGCCAGATAGCCCCAGCTGGCCGGGCCGTCGTCGTCCTGTTGATAGGCGCCGCGGAGGCGGATGGAGAGATTGTCGGTCGGCGTGATGTAAAGCGTACCGTTGACCGACTTGGTGCTTTCCTGGCCGAGTTTGCCGCCGTCCGTGGCGGTGTACATGGAACCTTTGGTATGGCTGAGCAGCGACAGGCGTGCCGAAATCTTGTCTTTCACCAGCGGACCCTCGGCGCTGACGCTCACGTCGTATGAACCGCGATTCGACCCTTCGGCGTTGACCTCGCCTTTGAATTCCTGCCCTGGATTGCGGGTGATGAAGTTGATGGCACCGCCGAAGGTGTTGCGACCGTAATAGGCGTTCTGCGGTCCCTTGATGACTTCCACGCGTTCCACGTCGACCGTGTTCACCGAGGTGATGCCACCCAGGACGTAGATGCCGTCGATGAACACGGCGCCGGTCTGCTGGCGCGGCAGGGGCGAGCTGTAGGTCATGCCGCGGAACATGAACAACGGTGCATAACGGCCACCGCCGCCGTTGCCGCCGACGGCCTGGAAGGTCAGGCCCGGCGATTGGGTGGCGATCTGCCGCAAGTCGAACAGCTGCGCTTTTTGGATATCTTCCGAGGAGAACGCGGTGATGGCGATCGGCACGTCGAGGAGTTTTTCCTCGCGCTTGCGGCTGGTGACGACGATTTCTTCAAGGCCGTTCTGAGCGATCTGGCTTTGGGCCAGAACCGGGGTGCTGGCGCCAGCCGTGAGCGCAACGGCACTCGCTGTCGCCAGAAGAATCGTACGATTTCGGAATGTCATGAGAGCCCCCAGAGAGATGAAATATCGGCTGGGGCGCGCGGGTCGTGAATTCCGCGCAGTCTGATGAACGTCTGGCCCCGCCGTTCCCGCAGCATAGTCGACGCCGGGCGCACTGGAGCGTCAAGGCGTTCGGAGAGGGTGGTCGGTAGGCGATCTGCGGGCGCCGACAAAGTCGGACAAATCACGGCGCGTTTCACCAAGTTCTCTAACGGTGCGATCCTATACCTGAATACTCAGGATAGAACTCGCCCTGCTTGATCTGCAAATAATGGACACCGCAACCGACTACTTCACGAACTTGCCGTCCTTCACCCACACCTCACCATTGAGGGTGATGGTGCAGTCGATGAAGAGGTCGTTGAAGCGGTTGTAGTTCCGGCCCGCCACACCGACGGCGCCGCCGACTTCGCGGTTGTTGCCGAGCGCAAGGCGCACGATGCCTGCACCATAGCCGTAGTAAGGCACCCAGGGGTTCACCTCCGGCACCGTCAGATGTGGATGAAAGCCGAGTGTGAACTCGCGCAGGATCCGCAAGGCCTCGGGTCGCATCTCTAGCCTACTACTCTTTCGAACTCCGCCTTCAGGTTCTCGAATGTGGAATCCAGCCATGTCATTCGTTGATTCTTGGCGGACCATGGGTACTGGCCCGGAGGGGGAAAACCGTTCAGGTCTACCCACTGGTCGGCCGACAGGGCATTTCCTCGGAAATGGTCGAACTGAAGCAGCGGCACGTGACTCATGAAACATTGTCCGAAGGGGCCATTCACGGACCCAACATTCATCAATGCGCCTTCATACAGTGCAAGGCGAAGTCTGAAGTCATAAGCCGCCGGGATGTCTAAGTCCCACCGTCCGGCGAGGGCTTCGCCAGCGCGATTTATGTCTTCCTGATCGGGAATGACGATAACGACGTAGCCCTGGTTCCGCAGCCAGTCGTGGAATCTCTGCCATTCGCCCATATCAGGATTACGTTCCGGAGCGTGAATGCTGGTTCTCAGCGTGAGTGTTACGTATCGCTCGTCAGTCCATCGTTTTTTGACCTCGGACTTAGCGTGTTCCGGCGCCCGCAGCACCCGCGGGTCTGTACCAGCTTCCCACGCATTCACCGCGAAGCTCGCGCAGTAAGGGACGAGTGCCGTCTTTGCTGACGGGAAATCGAACGTTCCATCCGTATCTTCGGTGACAGTCAGGTTACGGATGCTCGGGACGACAGCGCAGACCTGAAGCAAAATTCCATGGATCCGCCAAATCTTCTCACTGTCGGGGGTTTCGAAGTCGCGCGGGGTTTTCTGTCGAAATGCGGCTTTCCGAATCGTCAGATCGATATGCTTCATCTTCGCGTTCTGGCGGACGCAATCGGCTATGGCGAGAAAGGTGGCGAAGTCGAAGGTGATCGGAGCGTGCTGGAGGTCATAAAGACAACGCAGTGGGGCCATTTAATCCTCGCGGTAAGAACCGACGACGTAATAGAGGCGCGGACTTTCTTGGGCCTCATGTCCCTGCCGCGCCAAGGAGGAATTGCAAGGAGACCGCCTATTCGAGGCACTTGGTTATAAAAGCGTCCACTACCGCACGGACGATTTCGTCCGAGATATGCGCAGAGTTACCGTCGTCGCCTCCAAAGAAGGGGGCTCGGTGCGGCGAAACCCATTTTATCATCTCGAAGGACGGCCAATAAAGAACGTTGCGCAAAGCGCATATCTCTGCGGCGGCAACCCGCAATGTGCTCTTGCTGATGCAATCGCTCACGACGGCGGAGTCGCTCTCGAACGTGGCGGAGAGCGGCACGGGCGAAAGCGTGATGACAACCTTGGCCGCTGGCGCCAATCGACTCAGCATGTCAAGAATTGCACCCATGTTACTGACGTTCTCTTCGACCGTCGTCATGCGATAGATGTTCGACTGAGCAAAATCGCGGGTTTTCAACGTGGAAACGCTGTGCGGGACAAATGCTCCCGTCGTGCGATCGAAAAACGCCGGACATACCCCTAACGTGTAGATCACCGCAGCTGCTTCCTTGAGGCGCCCGAGGATGGTGGCCGGCTCCTGCTTCCGACGATCGAGTTCTTCGCGCCAAAACTCGGCGCAGTCCTGCGCCCCCATCAAGAATTCGAACAGAGATCTGTTGGCAAACGTCGTGTTGACGGTTTCCGAGACTTCGAGATGGTTTGTATCCATACCGCGTTCACGCAGGACGTCCGCAATCCGATGCGCAAAGCAGGACCCGAGGGTAAATATCTTGTCGGTCTTCCGAATCCGCAGTTCCCCAAAGGCATTGGCAATTTGGGACAGGTACAGTATACGCAAGTCGCCGTTGAATGCCTCATGCGAAGGATATCGCGCACGGCGGAATTTGCCGTTCGAAATCTCGACATCCGCGCTCGCATGCCCAAGCCAATGTGCTACCTCGTCGCGGCCCGCCGCGGCCTCCAGCTTGTCGCGATACTTGGTGACGATGGGCAGAATTTTGTCTACGGGTCCTACGGTGAAGTACAGCTGCAAGAGTTCGATAAGACCCGTGAACGAAAGTCCCTTTGTCCGATCTGTTAAACCTTCTTCCAGCAGATCTCGCGCATCGGCGCGATCCTTTGCCGCTTCGCTGGTGCAGAGCAGGCGTGCAGCAAGCTCTCGACTTGCATAGTCCGCCGGGTTCAGCGCGAGTTGGTACAAGACGGCCCGGAGCGCATCGCGTCGGTTACCCGCTTTGATGAAGCGATCGAATGACTCGAGCGGTGTTTCGTGCGCGGGCGGTTTGAGCGGAGATGTCATATTCGAAGACTATTATGAATTGCCAATTTTTTGAAGGGATCGTTAGGTGCGACATCTCGGGTCCAGCGCCGACGAGTTGTTCTACTCGGCCTGAGTGGCTAACAGACCTGTTCAGTTTTTGTCCGGCGGCAGACATAACCGCGCTTTACGCTAGGGCCTCGTCTGAGACCGCATCACCCTCATCACCTCAAACGCCTACTTCACGAACTTGCCGTCCTTCACCCAGACCTCACCATTGAGGGTGATGGTGCAGTCGATGAAGAGGTCGTTGAAGCGGTTGTAGTTCCGGCCCGGCACACCGATGGCGCCGCCGACTTCGCGGTTGTTGCCGAGCGCAAGACGCACGATGCCTGCGCCATAGCCGTAGTAGGGCACCCAGGGGTTCACCTCCGGCACCATCAGGTGCGGATGAAAGCCGAGTGTGAACTCACGCAGGATCCGCAACGCTTCGGGTTGGGCATTGAGTTCGGCCTTCACTGCCTCAAGGCCGGTCTCGGCTTTGACGCTGACCAGCTTGCCCTTGGCGAAGGTGAGCTTCACACCGCTGGCCGTCCGGCCGTTCCAGCGTGAAGGACCGTAGGCCAGCACACCGTTCACCGTGTTTTCAATCGGTGCGACGCGCACGGGCCCGGCGGGAATCTCCACTTCCCGTTCGATCAGCACCGTCGCGGTTTGCGCCCGCGCTGCGGAAGCGTCGCCATCCTGGCGTATGACCAGACGATCACCGACAGAGAAGGTCAGATTGGTGCCGAGCGGCGTGGTGACATGGACCGGGCCCGCGCGCAGGGCGGCAATGAAGCGGTCCTGATGCGCGGCGAGAGCCGCATAGTCGGTCTTGAGGACAGCCTCTTGATAGACGTTCTCGATTTCCTGCATCGCCGGTGCGGACTGCCCCGGGATGATTGTCACACCCGTGAGTCCAGGATCCGTCGCGCCCGCGCCATAGGCATCGGTCCAGTGAAAATGCAGACTGCGCCGCGTCCCCTTGCGCTCGGTCAGCACCCGTTGATAGGCGCGGTAGGCAGGATGGGCCGCGAAGACCCCCGGCAGCATGACGACGACGTCGACGTCCTCCAGCAATTTGACGTAGGCCTGGGTCGAGGCCTCGAGACCGGCGGCGAGTTTCTTCGCATCCCAAGCCGCCGGGTAGGGCGTCTGGAGCGCTTCAATCACCCCGAGATCGACACCGCCGGCTTTCATCACCGCGTACCGCAGGTGAGGGACAATTTCGCTGAACAGCCCAGGCATCGCGACCGACAGCACCTTCTCGCCCGGCGCGAGGTGAAGTTGGGCGACGATGTGTTCCGCCAGCGCCTGATACTGGATGGTCCGTTGCGGGAGGTTTTGGCTGTGCGCCGCAGCCGTCCACAGGACGAAGCCACCCACGGCGGCGATCCAGGCAAATTTCCGCATGCGAGCAATTCCTTCCCCATGCGCGGTTGTCGCCGCGCTTCTGAAACGACCGTCGTCCCCTGAGGGACGCATGTGCCTGCGGGCGGCGAACACGCCGCGTCACCGCGTATTGAAATTGCTGGCAATTTTTTAGCTTGGCCCGTCGGCGCAAACAAGCACGTACGTCCAATCGGTGGATGACCTGACGTTTTCCAATGATTTGTTACGCTGGCTGTGTCTCACTCCCGCGCGGTTACGTTCACATACGGGGAAATCATGCCGTTTCAGTTCCGGCGCACCTGCGCCATCGCGATCGCCAGCCTCTGCGCCGCCGTCGCGAGCGCGCCGATGGCGCAAGCCGCCAATGTCCTGATCGAGAACGTCACGGTGATCGACGGCACCGGCCGTCCGCCGATGGAAAGAGCCTCGGTGCTGATCAAGGACGACCGGATCTTCGCCGTGTCGCCCGTGGCGATGCCGCATGAGAGCGGCGTGCAGGTGATCAACGGCGCCGGCAAATATCTGATCCCCGGCCTGATCGACACGCATATCCATCTCGCCGGTGGCAACATGAAGGACGGCAAGCCGGCCTTCGATCACCACATGGCGGTGATGGCGCTGCACAGCTATCTGTGGAGCGGCGTGACCACGCTGTTCGACGCGGGCCACGAGCCCGATTTCATTTTCCCGATACGCGATGAAGAGCGCAGCGGCAAGATCATCTCGCCGCGCCTGTTCGCGACGGGCAACGTCATCACCGTGCCGGGCGGCTACGGTGCCGGCGGCCATGCCTTCCTGGTCGGCACCGACTGGGATGCGATCCGCCCGACGCTCGACGCGTACTTCAAGCAGCGCAAGCCGGACATGCAGAAGACGTTGGCCGACCGTCACGGGGTGTTCGTACCGCTGAACCCCAGCCTATCGGCCGAGCAGTTCCACAACGTCGTGAAGCTGGCCAACGAGAACGGTATCCGCGTCACGGTGCATGCGGCCTCCGAAGAGGACTACAACGACGCGCTCGACGGCGGCATGGACAACTTCGCGCACGTCGTGCGCTTCCCGTCGTCCGATGCCCTGTTGCGCCGCGTGTCGACCAAGCGCGTAGTGATGACCACGACGCTGTCGGTGCACGATTACATCGTCAAGCTGGTGAACGATCCGGCCTTCCTGACCGATCCGTTCTTCAAGGCGACCATGCCGGAAGAAATGATCCACGAGCACAAGACGGTCGACCGCGCGAACTTCATGCGGCCGAACGGCAACGGCACGCAGAGCCCGTTCTTCCTGCCGATCGTCGCGGCGAACATCAAGAAGATCTATCAGATGGGCGGCACCCTGGCCGCGGGCACCGACCGCACCTGGGGCCCGACCTTGCACATGGAACTCGACCTGCTGAACAAGAACGGCATCCCGATGATCGATGTCATCAAGATGGCGACGCTCAATGCGGCGATGTACCTGGGCAAGGAGAACGAGTTCGGCTCGATCGAGCGCGGCAAACTGGCCGACATCGTGTTGCTGAACGCCGACCCGCTGAAGGACGTGAAGAACTTCCAGGCGATCGAAGCGGTCTACAAGGGCGGCCAGCTGATCGACCGCGGCAAACTGGACGTCCCGGCGAACGAGAAAGCTGGCACGAAGAAGAAGTAATCTTTCAGCCGACGCGAGATGACAATCGGCCCCGCCCGCAAGGCGGGGCCGATTTGCTTTAGACCCCGCGGATGCGCGCGAGCGGCGGCATGCCGACCAGCAGCGCGCGCCTGGTCGAAGCTTTCAGACAGGCCGCGATGCGGTCGAAAGCGCGGCGGCGACGCGCACCGTCGAACCGCGCGATGGATGCGAAGCCGTTGAACGCATCTTCAAGCGATACAATCGTCGTGCCCGTCGGTGCGATGGCCGCGCAGAACGCCTCCGGCGCGCCGACCGGATCGCCGATGATATAGTCGTGCTTGAGATGGCGGATGCGCTGCCAATGCGCGGCCCAAGCCGCAGGCGTTGCGAACGTCGGCAACATCATTTGACAAAACGCCGCGTCGATCGCCGCGGGCGTTTCATCGGCCGCGAAGTCGAATGCGGCGACGTTGAGCTTCGCCTTGGCCTGCGCGACGAACGCGCCGAGACTTTCGCCGTCCCAGGTCTCCTGCGCGAAACGATAGAAGTCGAGACTGGTCTGATTGGAGGCGTACAGCACGATGCGCGTCGCCTCGTGGAACCCGAACGTAGCGGCGAGGCGATGGATTTCAAATCCGCGCGCCGGCGCAGCCAAAACATCGGCGCCGCCGGCAACACGGAATCGGGGGAGGTCGTAAGCTGGCGGCGTGGGGAACACCTCGATGCGGCCTGAGGCCTGATCGCGCCCGACCACCGTCGTCAGGAATTCGGTGATGTGGCGCAGGCCATCGTCGGCCGTCGCCGGCGCGACCGGAACGTCGGCCAACGCCTGGTGCCATTCCGCCGGATGGCCGTAGTAGGCATAGCAATTGTGCTTCCAGCCGCGCGTCGCATCGCTCCAGTTCTCGACGCGCAACCCCTGGCGCAGGCTTTCGGAGATCGCGCGCCAGCCGTAGCCGAAGGCGCCTGTATAGCTGCGTTCATCGCCGGTCGGATCGAGGAAGCGCGGCGTGTAGTCGTCGTGGACGTCAGCCGCGCTGCGCTTGGGCACGGCCGCGCGATGCTCGCCCGAGGCTGGCGTTCCAAAGGCGGGCCGCCCCAGCCGCTCCCAGGCCCGGCGATTCACCAGCACGCATTGATCATGGAAGTAGCAGTAACCGCCACGCTCCATGATGTGGCCGGTGAGAAAGGCGCATGACGCGAGATCGCCGGCAAGCGCCGCGGCCACCCGCTCCGGCGGGCCGGAGAACATGTGGCCTATTTTCTGGATCACGCAGAAATCCTTCGTCCCCATCGCCAGCGCGGCATCGTGGCTGCCGGCGAAGCGCAGTTCGCCGAAGCTGAGGCCGAAGGTCTGCATCAGGAACTCTGCGCTCAGCTCCGCCAGCCGCGTATCGAGCGCGGGAATCGGACGATCGCCGGACGCGGCGTCGAACGACGGCACGTTGACGAGCACAAAGTCGACCCGGGCGCGGATGTCGATCAGCGCGCTCATGGCGCCACCGGATGCCATTGTGCCGGCGCGCCACCGATCAGCAAATGCGCCGTGGTCTTTTCCGACAATTCCGCCCCGAGTCCCGCGAATGCATTTTCGCGATGGGCGTAGGAATACGTCCCCACGGCGTAAGGCGCGTTGAACATGTCGCTGACCCACATCACGGCATCGCCGCGCGCGTGGGTCGCCATCATCGTCCGGGCTTGCTCGGGCGTCGCGATCAGATCGATCTGGACGAAATGGTGCCGCAGCTTGCGGAAGCGGTGCCAGTGCGCCTGCCAGACGTGCGGCGAGGCAAAGACCGTTCGCATCTCCGCCTGGAACTCAAGATTCAACGCCTCCACGCTCGCCAGCGCCTCGGGCTGCATATAGGAGAGCTTGCGCGTGAACATCGCTTCGAGGCGCGGCCTGACCGCCGTGAAGAAGCCACCGAAGTCCGCGCCGTCCCATTCCTCCACACACATCTTCTTCAGCGCCAACGCCGCCGCGCTGTAGTCGTAGAATACGACCTCGGTTTTCTCATGGAAGCCGAGCGTTTCGAGAATGCGGTTCGACTTGAAGCCGGCGGCAAGGACGAAAGCGCAATCCAAGCCGTCGCGCAGGCTGAGCGTGGGGATATCGAGATCGGCCTCGGAATTGAAAACGAAGACCGGCGGGCTGTCGGCGTTCGCCATGAAGCGGCGGCGCAAGGTGCCGACGTATCCGCGCAGACCTGGCAATCCACCTTCGGGCGCGGTTAACACGGACGCCGTCAACGCGGCACGCCAGCTGCCAAAGTCTTCAAGATAAGCCGTGCATCCCAAGTGCCAACGATCGAGTGCGACCGGCCACTGGCGGGTCGCGTAGCCACCCGAAAGTCCCGCCGAGATCGCGCGCCAGCCGTAACCGAAGCGGGCCGTGATGGGCAGTGTGCCGCGCGACGAAGGCTTGAGATCACCGATCCCCGCCACGCTCGGTGTGAAGTCTGGGATGGCGACGTCCTGCGTGTCCGAACCCGGGATACCGAACGCGGGCCGGCCGAGCTTCTCCCAGGCACGGCGATTGATCAGCAGGCATTGCTCATCGAGATAGAAGTACCCACCCCGGTCGAGGATGCGCCCCATCAGGAACTCGCATTTCTCCAGGGCCTCGGCCATGTCGAGGGCGAAGTCGGTCTGACCGAAGAACAGATGCCCGGCATTCTGAATCAGGCAGTAGTCCTTCGTGCCCGAGGCCAGCGCGGCGTCGATCGACGGCACGCGCAGGATCTCGGTGCGCGGCACGATGAAAGCGAAGACCGTGAAATAGGTCGTCAGTTCCTCGAGCCGCGCGTCGAGCGCGGAATCGCGGATGCTGGTGCCGAGGTCGGGATGGAAGGCGGGGAGACGCAAGACCCGGAAGTCGACCCGGTCGCGGATCGCCTTCTGTGCTGCATCGATCGAGAACGCCATCGTTCCACCCTTCGCTGCCGGTGTTGTCGCAAGTTTCGGGACGACGCGCCACTGTTACGGGTGCGGGGTGCAAATCGTCTGGAAAGTGGAAAATTTTCTGACGCCCCGCAACGAAGCGCCGATTTGGTGATTCAGCCCATGAACCGGGCCTTTTCGAGGTTTCCGCACAACGCTGACTGTCGGTGCGGTTGACAGTCGCCTCAGCAAGCCGTCCAAAGTTGTGGCGCTTTCCCTACGTTTATCGATTTGGCGCGGCTTTTGCTTAGGAAGGCAGGCAACGAATGCCATACACGCGCAAGAGGCGCGGCGGTGGTGTGCCAATGGTTGGCGTTGCTTAGCGATAAAGGGCCTTCCCGATGCGATCTCCCCAATTTGGTTTCCGAGCACTCGCCGCAAGCCTCGCCCTGGCGGCGGCGGTCTTCATCTCCGGCGCCCGCCCGGCGGAAGCTGCTGACTTCTCGTTCACCGGCAACTTCACGGCCGATGACAATGTTCAGCTGTTCAACTTTAGCGTCGGCTCCGCGTCAAACGTGACGCTGCGCAGCCTGTCCTATGCCGGCGGCACCAACTCGCTGGGCGCCACCATCACGCGCGGCGGCTTCGATCCGATCCTGGCGCTGTTCTCCAGCACCGGCTCGCTGATCAACCAGAACGACGACGGCGGCTGCGGTCTGGTCCCGGCGGATTCCGTGACGACGGCCTGCTACGACGTGTTCTTGCAAGCCAGCCTCGCGGCCGGCGACTACACCGTCGCCGTCATGCAGTACGACAACTTCGCCAACGGCCCGAACCTCGCGAACGGCTTCCAGCGCACCGGCCAGGGCAACTTCACGACTGGCTTCCTGTGCAGCGATGCGCAGGCGCGCTTCAACGACGTAACCGGCAGCGCCGGCTGCGGCCGCACCAGCGCCTGGGCTTTCGACATCCTGAATGTTGCCGCGGCGACGCAGGAAGGCGGTGGCGGTAACGGCGTTCCGGAACCCGCGACCCTGCTTCTGCTGGGTCTCGGACTCTCGGGAATCGCGTTGCGTCGCCGCGCCTAAGCGCTTTTGCGATAAATCACGCGAGACGAAACGGCCGCTCGTGGGAGCGGCCGTTTTTTCTTTAGCCCTGTCAGGCGCGAACGGCCTGCGTGTCATGCGCCGTATCGCGCATACGACGACGCCATCCGATGATCAAATAGGCCCAACTTGCAATGGCCGCGGTCCAGATCGCGTAAAGCCAAGGCATGTAAGCCGGCGCGTAGATAAACATCATGATGCTGGCGAAGAACGGCTCGCGCACCAGGGCGACATGCCACGGCGCCGTCGCCTGTTGCGCCGCGGGCCATAGGCTATCGAGATAGAGCGGGGCCATCGAAAAGATCGCGACAAGCGTCAGGGCGATCGCGAGACGGACGGGGACGCCTGGACGACGAGTCCAAGCAAAAATAGACGCAGCCATCGTGTCCTCCATGTTCTGCGAGGTCGCGCGGCCGGTACCGACAAGGATCCCTGCGCCGACGGACCTACGAGTTGGCAGGCAGCGATTTAGGAAAACCTGCGCAGGCGCGCAAGAGGGGAAGCCCGATGCGGGACGTCTCCATCGCAGAGCGTCGCGCTAAATATTTGAAGCCGAAAAAAATTTCCGGCGATTTCATTTTCGTAAGGTTCGCCTGAATCCCTCGGCGTTCGCGCGGCCGTCGTAGGGGGATGGGATTACGCGAGACTGACGATTCGCGGGGTATGGCCACAGGCGGTCATGAACCGCGACAGGTCCTCGCTGCGAATGGTCGTCGTCATCGTGTTGATCAGCGGATGGGCGTTGATGAGCTCCGCCTTCATCATGTCGGCATCCAGGATCACCTACACCTGGGAGGCCGGATCGTTGATCACCGTGAACGGCGTGACCGAGCCGGGGGTGACGCCGAGGACGCGCAGCAAGCGATCCGCCGAGCCGAACGACAGACGCCCGGCGCCGATCTTCGCCGGCAGCGCCTTGAGATCGATGCGCCGATCCCAAGGCGCGACCACCAACCACATCTTCTTCTTGGCGTCGCAGAGGAACAGGTTCTTGATGTGCACGCCGGGCAAATGGCCGACATAGGTCTCGCCCTCCTCCACCGTGAAGGCGGGCGGATGCGTGACCGTGGTCGTGGCGATGCCGAGTTCGCCCAGCCGCGCGAACAGGTCCTCCGACGTCTTCACAGGGTCAGCCGACGTCTTCACAGGGTCAGCCGGAAATCGTCGATGACCGCGCCGGGCAGCGTCATCGACCGGCGTGAGCGGGCGCCGTAGGTGTCCGTCGCCAGTCGCGGCTCGCGCGCCGCCGTCAGCGCGACCAGGTTATCGCCGAGCATGCGATAGGCGGAATCGTCGAAGCGCATGACATTCATCGGCGCGACGATCTCACCGTTCTCGACCCAGAACGTCGCGAACCGCGTCATGCCCGTCATGCGGCAGGCATTGCGGTCGGAGTAATTCAGATACCAGAGGTTCCCGACATAAACGCCGGTGCCCAGCGTGCGCAGGATATCCGCCTCCGCGAGCGCGCCGCCCGCCATGTCGAGCGCCAGTGGGAACTCGCCGCCCTCGGCGCCATTCTGCGGCGCGTCGAACTCGGCGGCCGAACGCGGCGCGGCCAGGCAATCGACGTAACGGCCGTTGCGGATCAACGTGACCGCGTCCGGGCGTACGAAGCCTTCGCCCTGGAATTGCGGCGCAAGCCCGTCGGCGAAGTTCTCCGTCAGCGTCACCATGGGCGACAACGTCGCGCCCTCGCGCATACGCAGCAGCGGCGTGGTGCCGGTCTTGTGATCGGCCAGACCGAAGCCGCCCCAGGACAGCATGCCCAGGACTTCTTCCATCGCCGCCGGCGCGAGATAGACGCGATAGCCGCCGGGCGCCAGCGTGTGCGCCGGGCGCGCCAGCGCGTGGAGGTGCATCTTCGCGGCCTCGACCTTGGCGGTGAAAGCGCGTCCATCCCAATGCGTTCCGCCGTAGTCGAACTTCACCGCCTTGTCGGCTTGCAAATAGAAGCAGGCGTCGAAGCAGAAGCTATGCACCGTGTCCCAGTTGCGCTGGCCGAAGCTGTTGGCGAAGCCCGCATGGATCGGACCCGCGGCATAAAAGCCGACGAGATCCTCGCCCGCGCCGGCATCGAGGATCGCACTCAGTGCGTCATCGGCCGTCGGCAAGGCATGCGGCAAATCGCGCGTGGTCGACTGCGGTACGGTGTTGATGAGGAAGTGCGGGTCTTCCGGCGTATCGGCCAGAACGTCGCGCAAGGCGGTCAGGGCGGCATCGACGCGCGCGATGTCCTCCGCCGGCATACCCACGACGGTAATGGACGTCGCCGCATGACGCTTGCCGCGAAAAAGTTCCAGCGAGAGATAGCTCTGCTCCACCGTACCCGGCTGGCGCACGGCGGCATGATTGAAGCGCACGAACTGCGACGTCTCGCCGCCGAAGTTCAGCAGAAAGCCTTCGTCACCCTTGAGGCGCGCGGTGACAGCGTCGGCCAATGCATTGAATTGGTCTTGCATGACGATCAGCCGCCGCCGAACACGG
The DNA here is from genome assembly GCA_947476695.1 of Rhodospirillaceae bacterium. Lineage (GTDB taxonomy): Bacteria > Pseudomonadota > Alphaproteobacteria > Rhodospirillales > Rhodospirillaceae > SCTM01. The sequence continues at coordinate 700,895 of CANJRD010000001.1, read as the reverse complement.
ATACGCCGGCGAACAGGCCGGGCGGTGTGGCGTGGCCGACGTGGATCGCCTGGTTCGGCTCGCCCTTGCCACAGTTCGGCGTGCCTTGTACCTGCACAGTCGTCGCGTCGCCGAGCGCTTTCAGATTGCGCCAGAAGGTCGCGGAGATGCCGCGATAGTTCGGGTTCTTCACCACGGCCCCGAGCACGCCGTCCTTGATCAGGCGGCCCCGCTCGCAGCCGAATTGGAACTTGTTGCGGCTGTCGTCGATCGACCAGGAGGTGTTGGTCTCCATGTAGATCCCGTTCTCCACGCCCGCGACCATCTGCGCGAAGGTCCGATCGCCCGCTTCGATATTGAGATTGGCCATGCGGTCGATCGGCGGGCGGTTCCAGCTGCAAGCGCGCGCGTTCGCCACGCCGGACATATTGGCGCGCTTCTGGCTTGTCTCGCTGCCAAGCGGACGCTCGAGAATGCCGTCGCGGATCAACAAGGCGCGCGTCGCCGGCGCACCGTCGTCATCGTAAGCGTAGCTGGCCGCTTCACTGACAAGGCCAGGATCGAAGCTGACGTTGAGGATCTTGGAGCCGTAAACGTAACTGCCGAACATGTCCGGCGTGACGAAGCTGGTGCCGGCGTAGTTGCGCTCGTCGCCCAGGATGCGATCGAGTTCGAGCGGATGGCCGATCGACTCATGAATCTGGATGTACATCTGATCCGGCGCGAGCAGCAGATCCATGTCGCCGGTCGGGCAATCGGCAGCGGTCAGAAGCTCAAGCGCCTCGGCGGCGATTCGCGGAGCCGCATCCCAGAAGCCGAGTTCGTCCAACACCTCGAGCCCGCCCTGACGGATTGCGCCGCCACGGCCGAAGGTGCGCGTCTGCGTCTCGTTGCCGTCGGAGGCGCTGGCCTCCATGCCCGGAATGACGAGCCCGTAGCGCTGGCGGATGAAATCGCCGTCGGCGGAAACAATGACACTCTCGACATCGCTGAACCGCACGCCGGCATCCCAGGTCGCGATGCGGTCATCGGTCTTGAGCGCGGCGGCAGCCTTGCGCAACCGGTCGAGCTTGTCGGCGCGTGAGACGGAATGCCACGGCATCGCGGCCGGCGCCTCGGCATCGTGCGTGACCGGCTGCCCGCGACGCGGCAGCGGCACGGCAATGGCGCGGCCGGCGGCCCGCGTCGCCCAGTCACGCGCCGCACGGCCGGCACGTGCGAGACCGCTGGTGGTGACATCTGACGTCGCGGCGTATCCGAACGCGCCGTCGGCATAGACCGTGACCATCACACCGAGATCGTCACCCAGCCCCACCGGATCGACCACGCCGCGTGTGACCGAAAGCGATTCACTGCGATGGCGCTCCACGCGCAATGTCCAAGTGTCGCACGCAGGTGCGACGGCGGAAAAACGGCTGGCGATATCGGCGATGCTGCTCATGCCCGCACCATGCCGCGCCGAACGGCACCGCGCAATGGCACGGCTTACGGCAATCGCTGCGACCAGCCGATCACATCGTCAATGATCTTGCCTTCGTATCCATCGAACGAAGCCGACGCGCCGTTCTGGCCGCCGTAGTAGATCGAGGCCGAAGGTCCGCGCGCGGAATTGATGAACTGCAGCAGCCAGCCGCCTTGCATCATCGCATCGCGCGAGCCGCCGATGGCGAAGATCGGCAGCTTGATCTCGGCGATGCGATCCAGATGAACCGCGAGCGAGTTCGGTGCCCAATAGCTGAGGAAGGCATCGGCATAGGCGTTGAGGTAGCCCGCGCCTGTCGGCGACAGGAATGTCGGCTGACGGGCGTCTTCGTCGTAGACAGGCTGCGGGAACGACGCGGTGATCAGCGTGCTCGCGCCCTTGCCTTCCTTCACCGCCGCCTGCGCCTGCGCGATCACGCGGTCATAGGCTTCCGCGCCCATGCCGCGACGCCCGTGCGCCGGCAGATCGCGCGGCGGACTCAAGTACACCGCGCCACGGAAGCGCTTGTCCTGCGACTCACTCAGGTACACCGAGAGCCACAGACCGCCGATGGCATGACCGACGCCGACAATGCGCGTGGTGCCGCGCGCGGCCAGATAGTCGGACCAGGCGTCGATGTCTTTCGGAATGTCGTTGAGTCTGCCACTCAGGATGCTGCGAAAGCCCGTGCTGCGCGTGCGGATGACCAACGCGGTATAGCCGCGCTGGGCCAGACGCATTCCCAAGTTATGCGTCAGGCCGCGCATCGCATCGCCGTTGAGACCGGGCACCAGCATGTAGGCCGTGCGCCGCGACGCGGCGGTGGCCCCTGCGGGCGCATAGAGCACACCGCTGAGCGCGATGCCGTCGGCGGCGCGCGTATCGACGAAGGTGGTGACGACCTGCGGCGGCGGCGCCAAGTTCTGCTGCGCGAGCCACGCGCTCGCGTCCGCCACGACCTGATCGCGCGCGCGCGAAAGGTCATGGCCCGCGCCGGGATAGCTTCTGGTCTGGACCTTCTTGCTGGCGACCGCTTGCGCCAGCGTCTGCAGACGTCCGGACGGGGCGGTGGGATCGTCGCCGCCGGCGGCGAGGAACACGGGCTTTTCGACGGCGGTCAAGGTCGCGCTCATCGAGGTCTTCGCCGTGGCGCCATACCAGTCCAGGAACACACCTGGCGCGAAGATCATGCCGTCGCCGAGATCGATGAAGCCGCTAGCGGCCAGATTGTTCTCGGCGGCGCCCTTGGACGCCTGAGCGATGGTGCGGGCGTAGGCCTCCTCCCCGACACGCGCGCGCCAGTTCGCCGGAAGATCGACGCTGGGGCCGAACGCGAGCAGCGCCTTGACGCGACCATCGCCGCTGTCGGCGATGTAGCGCGCGGCGAGCAATGAACCGAGACCCGCACCGCCCAGCACCACGGTTGGATAGCCGCGGCTGGCGGCAAGATCGATGGCGGCTTTGACGTCCGGGAACGCCTCGTCGAAACGCGAAAAGGCGTACTGCGTGCTGTGGCGCGTCTCGAGGCTGAGCACCGCATAGCCGGCCAGCGCGAACCCGCGCGCGAGCGACCGCGAGGGATCGTTCGCTTTCATCGGCGAACCGCCGGGGCCATCGGGCAACAGAAGAACCACCGGCGCGCCCGCCGCGGGGCCGGTCGCCGGCATCGTGAAATAGCCCGCGAGTTGCAGGCCGTCGGCCGTGGGAACGTTGACGATCTCTTGCAGCGGCTCCGGCGCGCGCGCAGGCGTGCGGGCCGGGACGGCGTCAGCAGCGAAAGACGCGGCCGTGCCGCCGCAAAGCAAGGCGATGAGAAGCGTATAAGTATGACGCAGAGCCATTAATTGGAATCCGACGCGAACAGCTCTCCCGCTTCCCCGGCTGTTATTTTAGCTTGCCGAGGCATTCGGCGATACGCCGGAGGCGGCCTGACCCACAAAAGGAACACGGATGTCGCCGCGGCGAACCTCACGAAGCCGACATAGGTGCCAGCGGCCTAGAAACCCCGCCCCGGCTTTCAACGTTTTCGCGTGGGGAAACTGATCCGCATGGGAACGGCCGCGGAATTCGAGCCCTGGTTCGCGCCGGCCACCCCGCGCACGCCCGGACGCGCGGCCGTCGTGGGTGCCGGCATCGCCGGGGCCTGTGTCAGCCAAGCCCTGCGACGGCATGGCTGGGAGGTCACGCTGATCGACCGCCACGGCGCGGCGGCAATGGAAGCATCCGGTAATCCCGTAGGTGTCATCATGCCGCGGGTGACCGCGGATGATGGCATTGAGTCTCGCGTCCATGCGGCAGCGTGGGACTTTGCATTGCGGACCTTCGACGCCCTTGATGATGCGGCCATCGCGCGCCAGCGTTGCGGCGCGCTGCTGCTCGCCGCCGATGCCGCCGATGAAGCCCGCTGCGCGCGCATCGCCAGCGATGGGCTGTTGCCGGCCACGCAGGTCGCATTCCTCGACGCGTCGGCGGCCAGCGACGTTGCCGGCTGCAAGATCACGCGCGCCGCTTTGTATTTTCCGCAAGCCGGCACCCTGTCGCCACCGCATCTGTGCCGCGCCCTCGGCGGCGATATCTTGCGCGCCGATGTGCGGAGCCTCAGTCACACCGTCGATGGCATCGTTCTGCGGGATGCTGACGGCGCGGCCTGCGCGACGGCGGACGTTGTCGTGTTCGCCAACGCGCTCAGCGCGACGCTTGCCGCGCCGTGGCTGCCGCTGACCGCGCGTCGCGGCCAGATCACGCTGGCGCCGCCCACGCCGTCGAGCACAGCACTCAAGTGCGTGCTGGCGGGCGAAGCTTACGTCACGCCGCTGCGCGACAACCGCCATTGCCTGGGCGCGACCTTCGACTGGACCGACGCCCATGCGCCGCAGCCGGTGCGCGACGAGGATCACGCGCGCAATCTCGCCAGCCTCGCGACCTTGTGCGGCGATCTGTTCGCCGACGTCGACCGCGACGCCCTCGCCGGCCGCGCCGCCGTACGTTGCATGACACCGGACCATCTGTTCGTCAGCGGGCCGGTGCCGGATCGCGACACTTTCAACACCGACTACGCCGGTGTGCGGCATGGTCAGCATTGGCGGTCGTATCCGCCGGCGCGGTATGTGCCGGGCGTCTATGTGCTGACGGGATTGGGCGCGCGCGGAGTGGTGACGGCGCCGCTCGGCGCGGAACTGCTCGCGAGCCACATCACGGGCGCGGCATGGCCGCTGGCGCGCGAACTGGTGACCGCGCTGCATCCAGCACGATTCCTGCTGCGCGATCTGAAGCGTGTGCGGAATTAGGAGGGATTGGCCGCGATGGCCGAACCTCGAAGCGAAGAGCGAAGGAAACTGGGGCCAGAGTCGACGTTCAAGAAGAAACGTCCACCACGCTTGACGGGCGAATTCGGTGGTCGAAATTCGACCCTGACCTCAACTTCCTCGGCGCTCGCCGAGGTCAGCAGCGTCCTGCTGTGGAATCGCTTTTGCCGACATCGCCCAAAGCGGTCTGGAAAAATCTCCTCCCGTCCGCCTTCGGCGGGAGCGCCCGTCGGCAGTCACACCAACGACGGACGGGAGGAGACAAAGGACCTGCATCACCGGGGTAGGATCGCTCGGGGTCAGTGATGGCAGGCCGTAACAAGAATGGGTCTTCCTGAACACGGTCTCTGGGTCGGAGATCTGTCGGCGGCTGCGCTCCCCTTAGTATTGTGCGTGGGAATTATTCCCACGTGTCAGGGGACTATGACCTTGTTCCGGGGGCAGTCAAGATTATTTGTGTGAAAAATTCCCACGTATGCTACAACTCTTCTGCGTAACGGGGGTACAGGATCCCCGCAGGACTGACTATTTCTCGCGTAATGGCGTCTAACGAACCCCTTTCGGCTCCCGTAAAGCCTTTGATTTCAGGCGTTCAGCGGCTGATGCGGCCATTGGTGCGTCTTTTGATCGCAAAGGGCGTGACCCTGCCCGCGATGACCGAGCTGCTGAAGGACGTCTACGTCAGCGTCGCCTTGCATGAGGTCGAATCAGGCGCAAAGGCGCCGACCGACAGCCGCGTCAGCGTCATGACCGGCGTTCACCGCAAGGACGTGAAGCGACTCCGCGCCAACACTGTCGAAGACGTGCCGGCCCCCCGCAACGTGGGCATTGGCGCCATGGTCATCAGCCGGTGGCTGGGTTCGACCGCCACTACGGACGACCAAGGCCGCCCGCGCCCCCTGCCCCGGCAGAGCGAGTCAGGGCCGTCGTTCGATAAGCTGGTGGAAGGGGTTTCCACCGACGTGCGCCCCCGCGCCGTGCTGGACGAATGGATCCGCCTGGGCGTCGCCCGCCTGGATGCCGAGGGCCGCGTGGCGCTGAACCAGCTCGCCTTCGTCCCGCAGAAGGGCTTCGAGGAGAAGGCGTTCTACCTGGGGCGGAACACCGCCGATCACGTTGCTGCCGCGGCGCACAATATGCTGACCGACGGCAACCCAATGTTAGAACGTAGCGTCCATTACTCGGGGCTGACGGCAGAATCGGCCAAGCAGTTGGCCGAAGCCGCCGAACGGAGTGGAATGCAATCCTTGTTGGCTCTGAACCGGATGGCCCTGGAGCTTGCGGAACGCGACGCAGGACGTGCGGACGCCACCGCCAGAATCAATTTCGGCTTGTATTTCTATAGGGGTACGAGCAGTTTCCAAAGTTCGGCCGCAAAGCTGAGCGAGACTGCGGACTCTGAGACTGAGGGCCCCCCGGCTGGGGAGCCGAAGTAGGACCACATGCGATCGCTGCCGATCACGGCTGTGATGAGCGCGCTGGGGCGTAAGCCCGCCGGCGCGCGTCGCCGTACCGGCTGGCTGGCCGCGGTCGCGGTCGCGACCCTGTTGTCGGCTTGCGCCACGGCGCCCGCCCCGTCTCCGATGCCGAAAGCCACGCAAAGCGCGGCGATCGATCCGAAGAACGGAGACGGCATCGGCGGCACCGGCATCAAGACGGCGGAGAACCGTCATGGCGACGGCATCGGCGGCACCGGCGTGGTCGGCACCATCACCGGCTTCGGCTCGATCATCGTCAACGGTCTCGAACTCGAATTCGACCGCGCGACCAACGTCGCGACCGACGGACGCCCGGCTTCGCTTGAGGAACTGCGCGTCGGCCAGGTCGTGCAGGGCGTGGCGCGCAAGAAGGACGCCCGTCTGCATCTCGAAACGCTCGACATCCAGCATGCCGTCAGCGGCCCGATCACCGCGATCGACTACAACGCGCAGACCATGACCGTGCTGGGCCAGAGCATCCGTCTGAATCTTGCCGGCGATAAGGTCGCCATGACCAGCTTCAGCACCCTGCGCGCCGGCGATCAGGTTAGCGTGTCGGGCCTGCGTCTCTCCGACGGCACCATTCTCGCGAGCCGCGTCGACCAGCACGGCCATGACGACCGCTTGCTGGTACGCGCCGAGGCCGCGACCGTGAGCGGCGATCGTCTGCGCATCGGCGCGCTCGATGTCGCGCTCGCGCCCGACGTCACCATCTCCAAGCCGTCGCAAGGCGGACGTGCCTTCGTCTCCGGCCGCATGCTGAACGGCACCTTCGTGCCCGACGTCATCACCGGGGGCGCCGGCTTGCCGTTCAATGACAAGGTCGCCGACGTGTCGCTTGAAGGCTATGCGCCGAAAGCGGGCGCGCCGCTGGCGATTCAAGGCGCGACCGTGAACGGCGGCCTGCCCGCGAACATCGCGGCCGACGATCACATCGTCGTCACTGGCGAGATCGCGCCGAACGGCACGGTGAATGCCACTGCCATCGGCAAGGTGCGCACGGTCGTGACGACAATGAAGGCGCAAGGCAGCCAGCGTCCGTCGAACATGCGTCCGGATGCGACGCGGCCCGAGCGCGTTGTGCCGCAGCGTCTGGAACGCCCCGAAGCGGTGACGAAACCGGAAGTGCCGGAACGCCCGCCGGTGATCGAGCGCCCGGGTTCATTCACGGGCGTATAGTCGCGGGCGCCAGAAAATCGGCCCAGGGGTCGATTTCAGCGAGCGATCCCCCACAGGGACGCCAGCAGCGAGACAATCACGGCCAGCGGTAAGAGATCACCAGGCCGCCGCCGTGATCCGGGCTGTTGCGCGAGAATCCGGCAACGCCATAAACGTTCAGCGACCACTTCTCGCCGATCTTCACGTTCACATAGCCGGTGAGTTCCTTCGGGTTCTCCGCCGTGCGCAAGGCCGACTGGCGATAGTCGAACAGCGCGCCGGTCACGATGCGCGAACTCCAGTTGTACTGAAGACCGACCGTGCCGTAGGCGATGTTGCGCAGGTCATAGCCCGCCGGCGAACCGGTGAGGCGATAGCCGACGGTGGCCAGCGGCATGAACTTGCCGAGCGACTTGGCGATATCCACCTGGAACGCGGCGTCGGCCTTCCCCGTGCCGAGACCTTTGCTGAAGCTGGCGGTCGGCGCTTTCACGCGCGCCGTGAGGTCGATGAACAATCCGTGCTGATACAGGCTCTGGATCGAATAGGTGCCATAGAGCCCGATATCGCCGGCACCGGATTCATGGCGTGACGTGGCGTTGGTTGTCACCGTGCCGGAACTCGCGCCGTCCAGCAGCACGGCGGGTCCCGAAACACGCAGCCACGGCACAACCGCCTTGAAGGCCCAGGGCCCTTTGCTCGCGCGCAACGTCGCCGAGGCGTAATAGACCTCGGTCACGTCGGTGGCGCCGTAGTGTCCGGAGCTGTAGTCGAATCCCGCATAGGCGCGATATTCCCAGAACGCGTCCGAGAATGAGTCTTGCGCCCGCGCCGCACCACCGGCGCCGCAGGCCATGACAACCACTGCACAGGCGAGGGTTCGGAGGCTCATCTAAACGTTGTTATACCATTTCGGTTCGTGGACAGGCGCGCGGCAAGATGAGTAAGGTCGAGGCCCATCGAAGGATGCCATGGCTATGAACACTCCCCTCTGGCGCACCGTTGCCCTCCTGGCAGGCTTGGCCTTCGGCGCGTCCACCGCGCAGGCCGGAAACGTGCGCATCGGCATTTCGTCCATGCCGCCGAAGAACGGCAACCCGTTCGGCACGCCGGCGCGCACCACTTGGTACACCATCGGCGGCATCTACGACACGCTGACCAAGCTGGGCTCCGACACAACCCCGCAGGCGTCGCTGGCGCTGTCCTGGCGCAACACCGACGAGAAGACGTGGCTGGTGTCCCTGCGCCCCAACGTCACGTTCTCCAACGGCGAGCCGATGGATGCGGCGGCGGTGGTGGCCACCGTGAACTATCTGAAAACGCCGGCCGCCGCGGTCGATCTGATCGCGCAGGAAGTCGCCAACATCGAAACGGTGCGCGCGGTCGACAAGCTGACGGTCGAATTCAAGACCAAGGCGATCGACCCGAACTTCGCGCGCCAGCTGACGCTGATCCCCATCGTGCCGCCCGTGGCCTGGGCGAAGGTGGGCCGCGACGGCTTCGCGCTCTCGCCCATCGGCACGGGCCCGTTCCAGGTCGAGAAGTGGGAAAAGAATCGCGTCACCTTCGTGCCGTTCAAGGGCTCGTGGCATCCGCCGGCGGCGGATCGCCTGGAGGTCATCGCGCTGCCGGAACAAGCGGCGCGCCAGGCGGCGCTGCTGTCGGGGCGCATCGATATCGCTTCCGAGATGGGGCTTGAGGACATCGATTCCCTGAAGGAAGCCGGCTTCAAAATCTATCAACGGCCGGCAAGCTCGGTCTACGTGATGATGTTCAATTCGTTGAAGCCGAACTCGCCGTTCAAGGACTTGCGCGTGCGCCAAGCTTTGAACTACGCCGTGAATCGCGACGCCATCGCCAAGACGATCTATCACGGCCTGGTACCGGCGGCGACGCAGACCGCGTCGCGCAACAACCCCGATCACGATCCGGCGCTGAAGTATTTCCCTTACGATCCGGAGAAGGCCAAGGCGCTGCTGAAGGACGCCGGCTATCCGAACGGCTTCTCGTTCACCGACGACATGAGCTTCGGCACGTCCGGCCCTGAGCTTCCGCAAGCCATGCAGCAGATCGCCTCCGACCTCGCCAAGGTCGGCGTGAAGATGGAGATCCGTCAGCTGCCGTGGGCGCAGTGGGTGCGCGGCGTGCAGGAGACCGGTGTCGACGGCGACGCGTTCAACTTCGAGTACGAGACGCTGCCGACCGGCGACACGCTGCGTCCCTATCGCCTGCATTCCTGCACTTGGCCGCACGCCTGGTACTGCGACAAGGAGATCATGCCGTTGCTCGACGAGGCCAAGATCACCTTCGATCCCGCGCGGCGCAAGGCGCTGGTGAAGCAGATCCTCACGCGCCAGAACGAACAGGCGCCCGGCATCCTGTTGTTCGAACCGCAGGGCATCGACGGCGTCGGCCCGAAGGTCGAGAACTACAACCAGGAAAATGCGCAGATGTCCTATTCGCGCATGAACGTCACGAAGTAGACCGCCTTATTCCGCGGCCTTGGCGGCCGCGGTTGCCGCCGCTGTCGGAATCGCGTCGGCCTCGCGGCGCAGCTGCACGATCAGATCGCGGCATTCATGCAGGTTGTGCGATTCGGTCTCAAGGATCGCGTAGAACGCCTGGCGCTTGAGTTCGACGGCGTCGATGCCTTCCGCCGCGCCTTCGATGCGCGCCGCATCCAGCACGATATCGATCAAGCGCTCGGCCGCGTGCAGACGGCCCCACAGATAATCGTTCTGGCGATAGGCCAGGCTGAAGAACGCGCCGAAGTGATGGAACTGAACGCCCTTCAGCGTCGCCATCGCGCCGCCGGCGCGCAAAGTGAGGGAATCGTCGGGGCTCATGCGGTCGACGCGGATCTCATCGAACTCGTCGAGATCGCGCCAGTTGGTGATCGAGAACGTCAGCACGTCCCACACCGCGAAGCCGACATAATGCTCCAGCAGCTCGCGCCGCGCCGCCGATGCGATCCGCGGCGTTTGTCCGCCAACCAGGTTGACGAGCAGCGTGTCGGCGCGCGCGTTATGCGGCTCGAGCGCGAGGTCGGCGCCGAGAAGATCGAGCGACTGGCTGAGGGCATTGGCAAAGTGTACCGCCGCCGCCTTCGGATCGGCCAACGTCGGATCGCTGGCGGATCCCACGATGTCGCGGATGACCGCCTTCATCATGGTGATGGTATCGTCGCTGAACGCGGCGGCTTCGGCCAGATCGGCCGCTGGGAGATTGGCCGAGACCGCCTGACGCCCGGCCATCGGGCGCAGGCGGCCCAGCAGGTCGTAGAGGCCGGCCTTGATCTCATCCAGCTGGTCGGAGGTGAGCCCGGCGAATTCAGGCTCGGCCGTGCGTGTGTAAAGCTCGTTCACCGCGCGGATGACGAAGCGCACGCGGCGCTGGCGATAGCGCACGTCGAAGCGCAGCAGGAACCGCACCCAGATCGGCAGCGCGCCGCTTTCGATGGGGGACATCAGGTCTTTCGCCGCCGGCGCGACGCCGGAATGCGCCGCCCAGCAATGGATCACGCTGTCGATGCGCATTGCCTCGGCGGAATCGCGCACATGGCCGCAGATCTCGGCGATCAGGGCCGCGACGTCCTCGATCACGGCCGTCAGCTTCAGACGCAGATAGCCTTCGTAGGCGAAGCCCGTCTCCATGCGCGCGCGGTCGTTGGCCATGTCGCGGTAGCGGCCGACTTCCTGGCCGCTGAGCGGGCCGCTCAACGCTTCACCGGCGATGCGCGTGGCGATGGCGCGGATGTGGGCGCGCGCGCTTTCGATCACCGTCTGCAGGCGACGCACTTCGTTGTTGTAGGCGTTCACCCAGGTCAGATCGTCGTGGATGGGCTCGTTGCGCGGGATATCGGATAACGCGCCCTTGAAGGTTTCGAACCAGCCCGGCACGCGGCCCCAGCGCGCGCTCTCCGCGCTGCGCGGATGCGGATCGACATACAGCAAACGCCGGTCCACATGGCGATAGGCCGGGCGCCCGCTGATGGCCGCGATGGCTTGGGCGAACGGCTTGTTGTTCAGCACACTGCCGTCGATGAACGCCGCGTTGGACGGGTTCAGGTTGGCCACGAGATAGGGACGGAAGTTCTTGTAGAGGAAATCCACACGGCTGCGCCACGCCACGCCGCGCTCCGCGATCAGCTGATCGATCTCGGCGAATTGCGCCGGCGGGAAAGCGCCGGGGAACGACGAGGTCGCGCGCGCGGCGAAAGCCAGCGCCGGCAAGCCGTCCTTGTCGAAGCCGCTTTCCTCACGGCCCTTCGGCCAATGCCGATAGGCGAAGCGCATCACCTGGCGATGCTCGCGGTCGCGGATCAGCGGCGGATCGTGGATCGGCGTGTCGGTGATGTAGCCATAGAAATCCGTGACCGTCACGAACAGGTCGAGGTCGAGCCCAGCCGGCACCAAACTGGCGCCATGCGCGCGCGCGTCGCCCATCGAGAAGAAGCCGTCATACAGCACCTTCGTCAGGCCATAGCCGTCGAACGGCGGCTTGAACCAGCGCGAGCGCAGGAACATGGACAGCTTGGCGCGCAGTTCCGGATTGTCGCCAAGATCCTTGCGATAGCGCCACAGGAACGACCAGATGAACGGGCGGAAATACCACTTCCGCCACGGCCCGGCCTTCACGTGGGAGGTCATCAGCTCGTTGACGTCGCAGTACCGCAGCCAGAAGTCGCGTAAGGGATCGATGTCGAGATCGTGCGCCAGCGCCCGCGCCAGGATGACCCCATTGATGCCGCCCGCCGAGGCCCCGGCGATGATGTCGACCACCACACGCAGGTCCAGGGTCTTGCCGATCTTGCGCAGCAGATCGAAGTAGACCCGCTCGGTGTCGGTTTCGTCGCCGCGCTTGGCGGCGATCTCGTCATACGGGCGGCTGTTGTCCACCTGTGCCGCCGAGCTGTTGTACTCGCGCGAGGCGCGGACCAGCTTGAGGATCTCTTTGGTGACGCCATGCATGTACACGGCCAGGGAGACCCCGCCGTAACAGACCAGCGCGAAACGTAATTCTTTCTCTTTCACCCTTGTCCCCCAAGGCCTTGGGCAGACTATGCCACCGAAGCGGGCGTCGGCCATGCCCATTGTGCATGGCATGGGCCCGTCTCAGAACATCCCCCGCCGGCACGACCTGGGGTATCATATCCTCTCAAATTATGGAGGCTTCCATGACAGTGATGGGAAAAGCGACCCCCGACAGCGCGGGCGCCAGCCCGGGCCGCGACATGAAGCTGCAATTCGATCACGACGACCGCGCGCGCGCGCTGTTCGTCGTCGCCCTCAAGAAGAAGACGAATTTCGGCGTCGCCAAGCAACTCGAACAACGTTTCAACCAAGTGATCGCGCCGAAGCTCGAGAAAGAGCTGAGCCGTCCCTTGAGCGACACCAATCGCGACGACCGCAAGCGCGCCAAGACCGCGCTGGAGAACGAACACCTGTACCGGGTCTGGGGCTGCCTGACCTTCATCGGCCAGGACATGATGTGGGATTGCGTCGAGACGATCCTCAGCCACGAACTGCCGCGCCTGGAAGCCAACGCGGGCTACTACTTCGACCGCAACGACAAGCTGGGCAGCCTGGAGCTGAACCCGGGCCTGCCGCTGCCGGCCAACATCGCCAAGACCGAGATCCATCGTCAGCCGGGCGGTTTCTGCTTCGAGCGCCACGATCGCGATATCCTGTCCGGCGCGCGCTATAACGGCGGCGGCATGATGTACACCGCCGGCAAGGGCCGCACCTCCATCGCCGGTGCGGGCGGCGGCGACTTCGTCATCGAGAAGATCCGCGAACGCTTCCCGGGCTTCACGCCGAAGCGCATCCTGGAGATCGGCTGCGGCACCGGCCGCAACACACCGTCCTACAAGCGCCTCTTCCCAGAGGCGGAGGTCACCGCCATCGACTGCGCCGCCGGTCTGCTGCGCTTTGCGTTCGCCAATGCCGAAAGCGAAGGCACGGGCATCCACTTCAAGCAGATGGACCTGACCAAGCTCGACTTTGCCGACGACAGCTTCGATCTGATCGTGTCGCATATCGTCGGCCACGAGACGACGCACAAAGGCCTGCCGTTGATGATCGCCGAGAGCTGGCGCGTGCTGGCGCCGGGCGGCGTGATGTTCCACCTCGATGTGCCGAACCAGCCGACCTACATGAACCTGTTCAACCAGGTCCTGAACGACTGGCAGGTGCGCTACAACGGCGAGCCGTTCTGGATGGGCTGGGCCGACGCCGACGTGCGCGGCATCATGACCAAGCTGGGCGTGCCCGAGGATGCCATGATCGCCGAAGCCTTGAGCCCGGCGGCCGGCGGTGTGTCGTGGTTCTGCCACGGCGGGCGCAAGCCACTCGATACTGAGAAAAGCGACGCCGGCAAGCGCAAGGCCGCTTAAAGGCTTCGCTAAAGCTTCATTGCCGCAAAAAAAACCCCGCCGGGCGCGAGCCCTGGCGGGGTTTTAGTTGGGTATGGAACTTGGCAGTCGTGCCGCCCCGGCGCACCGGCACGAACACCCCGTGGTAATGCCACGCGCGAGCGCGCCCTTGACCTGCAAGAACTGACAGGACACCCGCCCAACGACCCTGTCTGTTCTGACAGGGTCGCCTCAGCGATAGATTTTGAAGTCCTCGGTCGCGCGCACGAGCGCGGCGCGGATGCCGGGTTCCATCGAGGAATGCCCGGCATCGGCCACGACGCGATACTGGGCGCGCGGCCAAGCGCGCGCGAGCCGGTCGGCGGAGAGGATCGGGCAGACCATGTCGTAACGGCCTTGGACGATGACCGCCGGATGATCGGCGATCGCGGGCAAGTCTTCCAGCAATTGGCCCGGCCGCATGAAACCGTTGTGAAGCATGTAGTGCGCTTCGATGCGCGCCATCGCCAGCGCGCCGTTGTAGTAGGCGTCGGACCTCTGATCGCCGCGTCCGCGCGTCGAAGTCGGGATCAGACGTGAGCAGGCGTTCTCATACGTGCACCACACCGCCGCCGCCGGACGGTGGACCGACGGCGCGGGATCGGTCAGCCGCTTGTAGTACGCCGCCAGCAGATCGCCGCGCTCAGCCGGCGGAATGAACTCGGCGAACGCGCGATGCGCTTCGGGGAAGAAGCGCCCCATGCCGCCGTCTTCGGTGTTGCCGAGGAACCAGGCGACTTCGGGCGCGGAGAACAGGAACACGCCGCGCAGGATGAAGCCGATGCAGTGGTCCGGATGCGCCTCGCCGTAAGCGAGCGCCAGCGTCGCCCCCCAACTGCCGCCGAACACCACCCAGCGCGAAACGCCCAAATGCGCGCGCAGCGTCTCGATGTCGGCGACCAGATGCGCGGTGGTGTTGTCGTTGAGTGCGGCTTCCGGCGTCGAACGGCCCGACCCGCGCTGATCGAACAGGATGATCCGATAGTGCGCCGGGTCGAAGAAACGCCGATAGGCCGGCGCCGTGCCCGCGCCGGGGCCGCCGTGCAGGAAGATGAGCGGCACGCCCTTCGCGTTGCCGCTTTCCTCCCAATAGAGACGATGGCCGCCGCCCACGTCGAGCATGCCGCTGGCATAGGGCTCGAGCGGGGGGAACAGGGGCTGATCGTCGCCACTGCGCACAGTCGGCGATAGGCCGGGTTGCTCCAGGGCGGCGATGGCGCGGACTCCTCATGGTATTGCTGCCCTCAGATATCGGCCAAGACCGGGGGCGGACGCAAGCCGGGCGACGTCGCAAAAACACCGCCGTCCGGTATGAGGCCGAAATTTGGGCGGACTTGCGCAAATTCGCTTGAAGCGCTGCGCCGTCGGGAGGACTTTGCCAGGCCTTTCCGCCACGCAGGGGCGGGAAGCCGGATCTCTGGCCCCTGGACGTTGCGCGGTATGGCGGTTCTGTTTCTGATCGTTTTCGTCGACCTGGTGGGATTCGGCCTGCTGATCCCCCTGCTGCCGTTTTACGTGCAGCGTGTGGGTGCCAGCCCGGACCTGGTCACGATTGTGCTGGGTCTGTATTCGGCCGCGCAGTTCGTCTCCGGCCCGATCTGGGGCCGCATGAGCGACCGATTCGGACGCAAGCCGATCCTCGTCATCACCAGCGCCGGCCTGGCGCTCTCCTACGTGATGCTCGGTTTCACCGACAGCCTGACGACCCTGGTGATCGCGCGCCTGTTTGGCGGCGTGATGGGCGGCAACATCGGCACGGCGCAAGCCTATATCAGCGACATCACCACGCCGGCGACGCGCGCCAAAGGCATGGGGATGATCGGCGCGGCGTTCGGGCTTGGCTTCATCTTCGGCCCGGCCATCGGCGGATTGCTGGGCGGCACGGACGTGGAAACGGCCACCTTCTTTCTGCCCGCCATCACCGCCGCCGGCGTGACGTCCCTGGCCACGCTGGGTGGCATCGTGTTCCTGAAGGAAAGCCTGACGCCGGAACTGCGCGCAGCGGCCATTGCGGCGCGCATGCCGTTGGCCAAGCAGTTGCGGGCGTCGTTCTCGCGCGTCGCGCTGCTGGCGTTGATGCTGGCCGGTCTCCTCGCCATCACCGGCTGGGCGATGATGGAGGCGATCTTCTCGCTCTGGGCGAATGCACGGTTCGACTACGGCCCGCGTGAGATCGGCCTGCTGCTGGCCTTCGTGGGCATCATCGGCGTGCTGATCCAAGGCGCGGCCATCGGCGCGTTCACGCGTAAATTCGGCGAACGCAGATTGATGATCGCAGGCCTTGCGCTGATGGTCGCAGGTTTCGCCGCCCTGGCTTTTGCAGCAACTTTGCCGTCATTGATGATTGCGCTTGGTGTGTTGGCGATTGCGTCGGGCCTATTCAATCCCAGCATCAGCAGCCTGATCTCGCAGGAAGCCGAGCCGCACGAACGCGGTGCCGTGCTCAGCACCTATCAGAGCACGACGGCGTTAAGTCGCGCGATCGGGCCGATGGCCTCGGGCACGCTGTTCATCAGTTTCGGCGAAGGCGCGTCCTATCTCGTCGCCGCCGCATTGGCGGCGTTGGCGATGGTCGCGGTGCTGGCCATACGTTCGTCGCATCGGGGCGCGTGATACGCGGCACCTATCCGTTGGTATGAATCGCAGCGTCGCTTCTCTCAACCGCGCGTACAGAATTCGCCGGAATTTTGTAAACCGGATCGATTTACGTAGTGTCACGTACTTTGCGAGCCGCAAAGCGCCGCGTTAGAGTGCGCGCATGCTCATCATTCGTCCCGCCGACGTCGACGACGCCGCCGCCATCGCCAAGTTCCACGTCGACACCTGGCGCACGACATACGGCGGCATCATTCCGCAGAACTATCTCGACAATCTCACGGTACAGAACCGCAGCGTCGGCTGGGTGCGCCTGCTTGAGCGCACGGCGGGCATGACGACGCTGGTGAGCGAGAACCACGACGGCCGCATCGTCGGCTTTGTCGCGGCGGGGCCGATCCGCCACCGCGACGAACGCTACGCGGCGGAGATCTCGTCGCTCTACGTTCTGAAGCGTTACCAGGGCGCGCAGCATGGCCGGCGTCTGTTCCTCGCCGCCTGCGACCGCATGAACAAAGCCGGCTACAAGGGCCTGTTCGTGTGGGTGCTGGCCAACAACCCGGCGCGCCAGTTCTACGAAGCCCTGGGTGGCGTGCAGGTGAGCGAAGCGCGGCGCAGTTTCGCCGGCAAGCCGCTGCACGAAATCGGCTATGGCTGGGCCGAGACGCCCCGCTACGGCGATTAAGCCGGTCCTCTAGATCGGGCGCTAGCGGTTGCCATCGGCTTCGGGCGGCGGTTCGATCTCACGCGCCACACGGAATCCAAGACCGTTGTCGCGCGCCTCGGGCGGATTGGATGAACGCCGCGCCGCACGGATTTCGTTCGGCCCCGCCATCCATCCGCCGCCGCGGATCATGCGCTGGCAATCCTTGGCCCCACCCCAAATGCTGCCGTCGCTCGGCGCGCCGTCATAGCTCGGATGCAGGCAATCGGCGGTCCATTGCGCCACGTTGCCGAACACATCGTAGAGACCGAAGCGGTTGGGCTGGAAGCTGGCGATCGGCACAGGGGTCGTGCGGCCATCGTTGCAGGCGAACACCGGCCGCTGGCTGTCCTCGAGACCCGCACCCTTGGTCGCCTGGTCGGCGACGTTCGCATACCGGCAGGCGTCTTCGCTGCCCCAATAGCGCAAGCCCGTCGTGCCGGCGCGCGCGGCGTATTCCCACTCCGCTTCCGTCGGAAGGCGATAGGGCCGCCGCGTCTTGCGCGTCAGCCACCCGGCGTAAGCCATCGCGTCCTTATAGCTGACGCAGACCACCGGATCGCGGTCGCCTTGCGTGAATCCCGGTTGCGTCCAACTGATGCCGGGATGTTCGACGAACTCGTTCGCCGTCAAATCAAAGGTGTTGCAGCCGCCGGTCACTTCATAACCAGTCTCGAACTGGAACGCCGCGAACTGGGCGCGCGTCACGGCCGAGCGACCGATCGCGAAGGAGTGCAGCGTCACCTTGTGGCGCGGCTGTTCGAGCTTGGCCGATTCCGGCGACACCATCAGCGCGAGGTCTTCCGGCGTCGCGCCGATGACGGCTTCCCCGGCGGGCACGACCACCATGTCGGGACAGTCCGTGCAGTCCTGGAAGACCGCGCCCGGCGGCGTCGGCACTTGCGCCTGCGCGAGACCGGTCATGAGAACGAGAGCGAGCAACCAACGCATGGGAGTTCCTTAAATCGGGAGATCGGCTTCGTGCGGAACGGCATCGTCGCGACGATCGTGTTCGCGATGCGCCGTGGCGATGCGACGGATATCCTTCACGAGACCGTCGAGAACCTTCATCCGGTCGTCGAATGTACGGCGCAGATCGGACGCCATGTTGGCGCACGCGAACCGGCTGAGCGTTTCATATTGGCGCGAGAGGCTGTTGACGGCATCGAGCAGGCTGCGCGACTTCGGCGTGCAGGTCTCGTGCACGCGACGGAGATTGCGCGCCAGGATATCGGCCAACGCCTTGAGCAGCGGATCGGCGCCGTCCATGGCCGCCTGAAGGCGCGCGCGCGTGATCACGGCGACGGTTGAGTCCTCGAGCGCGACCGCGAACGATTCGCGCGGACTGCCGTCGATCGCCGCGAGTTCGCCGAAAAGCTCGCCGTCGCGCACGGTGCCGAGCGGCACCCGGCGTCCCTGGCTCTCGCGGTAAAGGCCGATCACGCCATCGGTCACGACATAGGCCGCCTCGGCCGGATCGCCATGGCGAAACAGCACCGTACCGCGGGGAATCTTCGAGCTTTCGCCAAGCGTCTCGGACATGGGCCGGAGCTTACTGTGTTCCGGGTCCGATCAGAACCGCGACTTGGTGACAGATTGCGAGATGAGCCGACCTGCCAGCTTTAGCTAACTTGCCACGTGTTTCCGGCGCGCATCAGCTTGTCGAGATCGCCTGGGCCCTTGGCGCGGACGGCGTCATCCTGCGCCTTCACGGCCGCGTCGTAGGAGGTGGTCGGGTCGCAATAGATGACCCCCAGCACTTCCGGGAACGCCGGCGGCTTGAGGCCGGTGAGCAACAGCGCCAGCGTGCGGTTCTTCTCGTCGTGGACGAGGATGTCCTTCTCGGTCACGCCGTCCTGACCGATGGTCACGGCTTCCAGCGACAGCGTCGCGACGTTGAAGCGCAGGCCCTTGTCCTTGGCTTTGCCGTAAATAAGCGGCTGGCCGTGCACGACATGCAGCTGACGTTCGGCGGCGTGTTCCTTGGCCACGAAGTCATCGAACGCGCCGTCGTTGTAGACGATGCAGTTCTGGATGATCTCGACGAACGAGGCGCCCTTGTTGGCATGCGCGCGGGCGAAGACCTCGCCGAGCTGCTTGGCCTGGATGTCGATGCCGCGCGCGATGAAGCGCGCGTTTGAGCCGAGCGCGAACTGGCAGGCATTCGCCGGGCTGTCGACCGAACCCAAGGGAGTCGACGGCGACTTCTGACCGACGCGCGAGGTCGGCGAGTACTGGCCCTTGGTCAGGCCGTAGATCTCGTTGTTGAACAGCAGGATGTTGATATCGACGTTACGGCGCAGCACATGGAACAGATGGTTGCCGCCGATCGACAGCGCATCGCCGTCGCCGGTCACCAGCCAGATGTCGAGTTCCGGACGCGCGAGCTTCAGGCCCGTCGCGACGGCCGGCGCGCGGCCGTGGATGGTGTGGAAGCCGTAGGTCGACATGTAATACGGGAAGCGCGACGAGCAGCCGATGCCCGACACGAACACCGTGTTCTCCGGACGCGCGCCCAAGTTGGCGAGCGACGTTTGCACGGCCTTCAGGATGGCGTAGTCGCCGCAACCCGGACACCAGCGCACTTCCTGATCGGAGGCGAAGTCCTTGGCCGTGAGTTTCTGCGGAGGTGTTTGGACGTTCATCGCTTTATGCCTTTAAACGCCGAGCTGTTCTTTGATCGCCGCTTCAACGCGCGCGATCTTGAGCGGCTGGCCGGAGACCTGCAGCAGGCCCTTCGCATCGATGAGGTATTGGCTCTTGAGCAGGGTCAGCATCTGACCCTGGTTCATCTCGGCCACCAGCACCTTGTCGAAGCTCTTGAGCAGCGTCTCGAGATTGCGCGGCAGCGGCCAGATGTGACGGATGTGGATATGCGACACCGAATGCCCGCGCGCGCGCATGTTGTGCACGGCGCGATTGATCGGGCCGAAGGTCGAACCCCAGCCGACAACCGCGAGCTTGCCCGAGGTCTCGCCGACTTCGACGTCCTGCTCGGGGATGTCGTTGGCGATGCCGTTGATCTTGGCAAAACGCGTATCGGTCATCTTCTGGTGGTTGGCGGCTTCGTAGCTGATGTTGCCGGTCAGGCTGTCGCGCTCGATGCCGCCGATGCGATGCATCATGCCCGGCGTGCCCGGCTTCACCCAGGCGCGCGCGAGCGTATCCGGATCGCGCTGGAACACCTGATAGCCTTCAGGATCCGTGCGGAACGCCTTCGGGAACGGCTTGTAGTCCTTCATCGACGGGATGCGCCACGGCTCGGCCGCGTTGGCGATATAGCCGTCGGACAGGATCATCACCGGCGTCATGTACTTGGTGGCAAGACGCACCGCTTCGATGGCGACATCGAAGCAGTCGCCCGGCGAACGCGAGGCGATCACGGGGATCGGCGCGTCGGCGTTGCGGCCCCAGACGGCGATGAAAAGGTCGGACTGTTCGGTCTTCGTGGGCAGGCCGGTCGAAGGGCCGGCGCGCTGCGTGTTCACCACGACCAGGGGCAGTTCGGTGGCGATGCCAAGGCCGATGGCCTCGGTCTTCAACGCGATGCCCGGACCGGACGACGCGGTGATGCCGAGCTTGCCGCCGAACGACGCGCCAAGCGCCGCGCAACAGGCGGCGATTTCGTCTTCGGCCTGGAAGGTGGTGATGCCGAACTGCTTCAGCTTCGCCAGGATGTGCAGCACCGGCGACGACGGCGTGATCGGATAGGAGGCGAGCACCGCTTCGAGGTTCGCCAGCTGCGCGCCCGCGACCAGCCCCCACGACAGCGCTTCCGCGCCGTTGACCAGGCGATAGGTGCCCGGCTCGAACTTCACCGCCGGCAGGCTGACCGGCGTGATCTCGCCGGAGATCTCGTGCGTTTCACCGTAGGCGTGGCCGGCGCGCAACGCCGCGACGTTGGCCTGGCCGACCGGATCTTCGCTGCCGAATTTGCGCGCGATGTATTCCGAGGTCGACTTCATCTCGCGGTCGTACATCCACGACACGAGACCGAGCACCCACAGGTTCTTGGTGCGCAGCGCTTCTTTCTGCGACACGCCGAACGGCTTGGCGACTTCGAGCGCCTGCGCGGAGATATCGATCTCGATCACGCGGTACTGCTTGAGCGAACCGTCGGTGCGCGGATCGGTGTCGAAGGTCGCGCGCTTGATTTCCTTTTCGCGGAACGCGCCGGAGTCGAGGATGATCAGGCCGCCCGGACGCACGACGTTCAAATTCACTTTGAGCGCGGCGGGATTGAGCGCCACCAGCACGTCGGGCTGGTCGCCCGCGGTCTTGACGACGCGCGAGCCGAAATTGATCTGGAAAGCCGACACGCCATAGGTGGTGCCGGTGGGCGCGCGAATTTCAGCCGGGAAGTCGGGGAACGTCGCGAGCGAATTGCCCGCGAGCGCGGTCTCTTGCGAAAACTGGTGGCCGAGCAGCTGAACGCCGTCGCCCGAGTCACCGGCAAAGCGGACGACAACGCTGTCGACGTCAGCTTGCGCGCCGGCTTCTGCCGACGATCCGTCGCCGCGGCCCGGGTTGGCCTGCAGATTCATAGCCTCGATCCTTTGCGGTGAGAGCGCGTGAGGCGCCAATCGCAGTGATATGGCCTGACACTATCCCACGCCCTAATTTACGGGAGGGCGTAGCAAAAATATGCGGTCTGGGGAAAGTTTCTTCTCTGGAACGGGCCTTTAGGTACTTTTGGGTTCCGCGCAGAACGCGCCCAAATCAACCTGGACGCGCCGCAGCACCTCCGTCCAATCCCCGGCCTGGTCCTGGTGATAAACCCGCGTCGCCGGGTACCAGGGACTCTGCTGCCAGGGCCGCAGCGGCTGGAACCAGTACCAAAGACCACCCCCGCCCTGCGGCACCAGGGTCCAGCAGGGGACGCCGAGCCCCCCGGCCAGGTGCGCGGTGGTGTTCGAGACCGTGACCACCAGGTCCATGGCCGCGATCTGCGCGGCCAGCCCTTCGATATCATGGGCCGCGTCCACCGCCGGGTCGCGATGGACAGCGAAGCCGGCTTGGCCCGCGCCCGCGACATCGCCCTCGGTCTCCCCATACTGAAGGCTGACGAAGGCCGCGGGGATCGCGGCCAACGGCCACTGCGCCAGGGGCATCGACTTCAATCCGCCGAATTGGGCGCGGTGGCTGTGCCAGGACAGACCGACGAGCGGCCGGCCCCCCGCCCAGGCCACATAGCGCGCCCTGATTTCCGCAACGCGGGCCGGATCGGGCTTGAGGAACGGGCGGGCGTGGCGGAAAGCGTCCGCGTCGCCCCGCAGCAGCCCGCCGAGATCGCCGAGCGGCACGACCACGTCCGGCGCCGCCCGCGTAAGGGCGGTATCGAGATCGGCGTCTTGGGGGATGACCGTCACCCCCGGGAACGCGCGCGCGAACAACGTCGCCAAGCGCGGCGCGCAGGCAAGGCTCACCGCGCTTGCTGTGAGCTCCGGCAACAAGCTCGCGAACAACAGCTGATCGCCCAGCCCCTGCTCCGCCCAGACCAGCACGCGTTTGTCGGCCAGCGGCTCGCCGCCCCAGCGCGGGATCTGCGCCGGCATCGCGCCGCCGCTGGCGAAGCTTGCGGCATCGGCGGCTTCGCGGGCCGCGAACAGCGGCCAGCCGCGCGCGAAATCCTGACGACGCAAATAGGCGGTGGCGAGA
The DNA here is from genome assembly GCA_947476695.1 of Rhodospirillaceae bacterium. Lineage (GTDB taxonomy): Bacteria > Pseudomonadota > Alphaproteobacteria > Rhodospirillales > Rhodospirillaceae > SCTM01. Next base: position 678,145 of record CANJRD010000001.1, on the reverse strand, counting down.
TTGAAACACACCTCGGCATGATTGGGCTGGCGGACGCGCGCCGTCTCCCAGGCCACGCAGGCTTCGTCCTCGCGCGCCTGATGGTGCAGCGCCAGGCCGAGCGCGCTCCAGCCCGCGGCATCGTCGACGCCATGGGCAATGGCATCGCGGATCGCCGTTTCGCCCTCCGCCGCGTGACCCGCGTGGACCAGCGCGATTCCGAGATTGCACGCAGCCGGGCCCATGTCGGGCCTCAGCGCAAGGGCGGCGCGATTGGCTTCGATCGCCATCGGCCAGTCGTTCAGCGTGAGGCCGATGCGGCCGAGGTTGTAGACGATCTCGGGATTGCGCGGCCGCGCGGCGCGCGCCTGTTCGATCAGCGTCAGGGCCGCCGCACTGTCGCCCTGCTGATGCAGCAGCACGCCCAGCAGATGCAGCGCGTCGGCGTCGTTCGGCACGATGCCGAGCACCTCACGATACAGTTCAGCCGCCGCGTCGAGCGCGCCGTTGCGATGCTGCGCGACGGCCCGTTCGAGAAGCTTGCGCGGATCAACCGAGGGTGGCACGGAAGCGCGCCAGTCCGGCCTCGAGATCGGCGATCAGATCGTCCGGATGTTCGAGCCCGATGTGCAGACGGATGCCCGGTTCGGCCTCGGTCCAGGGTTCCGCCGTGCGCAGCGCCGCCGGGTTCGAGGGACAGATCAGGCTTTCGTAGCCGCCCCACGAGAAGCCCAGCGCGAACAGCTGCATGTCGTCGATCATCGCCGCGACGGCGGCCTCGGACGTGCGCGTGAACACAACGCCGAACAGACCGGATGCGCCGGTGAAATCGCGCTTCCACAGCGCATGGCCGGGGTCTTCGGGCAACGCCGGATACAGCAGGCGCTTGATGTCGGGCTGCCGCTGCAGCCAGCGCGCGACGATCAGCGCATTTTCCTGATGCTGTTTCAGGCGCACCGCCAACGTGCGTAAACCGCGCGTGGCGAGATACACATCGTCCGGTGCGACGGCGATGCCGATCTGCGATACCGCGCGCTGCACGCCGGGGCGCGCCGCTTCGTTGACCGCGATGGTGCCGATCATGGCGTCGGAATGACCGACGATGTATTTCGTCGCCGCCTGAATCGACACGTCCGCGCCCAATGCCAGCGGCTGACAGAACAGCGGCGTCGCCCAGGTGTTGTCGACCAGCAGCTTCGCGCCCTTGGCTTTGGCGACTTGCGCCAGCGCCGGCAGGTCCTGCATCTCGAAGGTATGCGAGCCCGGCGCCTCGGCGAAGATCACCGTGGTGTTGGGTTGGAAATAGCGCGCCACATCCGCGCCGGCGCCGGGCGGGAAATAGCTTGTCGTCACGCCGAAGTGCGTGAGCAGGCCGTCGCAGAAGATGCGCGTCGGCTCGTAGACGGAATCGGTGACCAGGATGTGGTCGCCGGCTTTTACGCAGCCGAGAATCGCCAGCGTGCAGGCCGACAGGCCCGACGGCGTCAGGAATGTTTCCGCCGCACCTTCGAGCTCGCTGATGGCTTCCTGCAGCGTCCATTGGGTCGGCGTGCCGCGCCGGCCGTAATACAACGCCTTCTCGCGCTTCTTGAAGACGCGGTCGCTGGCCTCCTGCATCGCGGCGACGCTGTCGAACACCACGGTCGAGGCATGGAACACCGGCGTGTTCACGATGCCGGCGTTGCGCTTCTTGTCCTGACCGGCGCGCACGATTCGCGTTTCGGGCTTGCGTGTTCCAGGGTTGCGCGGAGCTTTGGGTGGTGTGCCGGCCATGCGGTCAACCTACCGGGGATCAGGAGCCAGTCAACCCGACGGATCGTCTTCATTGATCATATCGATATCGGTGGTGGACGCTAAAACCGGATATGCCATGTTGGCCGGATGAAGATGCGACGCTTGTTCCTTGCCCTGGCCCTAACCATGACGACCGGCACCGCAAGCGCGGCGACGCTGCGCGTGGCGACGACCGCCCTGCCGGGCTCGTTCGGCAATCCCTATCGCTTCACCAACGTCCCGCACATCTTCACCTTCGCGTCGCTGTACGACGGCCTGACGCGCATCGACGCCAAGGGCGAGTTACAACCCTGGCTCGCGCTCAGCTGGACGCAACAAAGCCCGACCGTCTGGCGCCTGACCTTGCGGCCCAACGTGACGTTCTCGAACGGCGCGCCGTTCAATGCCGACGCGGTGGTGAACGTCGTCGACTACCTGACCGGCGCCGGGCGCGACCGCGAACTGATCGCGCGCGAGGTCGGCCTGAAAAGCGCCCGCAAGATCGACGACCTGACCGTCGAACTGACGGCGGAGGCGCCCGCGCCGTTCCTGCCGCGCGTGCTGCCCTATCTCTACATGGTCGAGCCGGGCGCTTGGAAAGCGCTGGGTCCGGAGGGCTTCGCCAAGGCGCCCGTCGGCACCGGACCGTTCCGTGTCACGCGCATGGCCGCCAATCGGTGGGACCTGGCGGCGGTGCCGACATCCTGGCGCGCGCCGAAGGTCGAGGCGATGAGCTATCTCGTCGCGCCCGATGCGGGCGCGCGCGCGCAGGCGGTGCTCGCCAACCAGGCGGACATCGCGTTGCAGATCGGCCCCGGTGAAGTCGACACGATCGAAAGTGGCGGCGGGCGCAGCGCGACCTGGCCCCTGTCATCGATCTGGGGCATCCATTTCCACATCGCCGACGGCAAGAACGCCGCGCTGAAGGATCGCCGCGTGCGCGAGGCGCTCAATCTCGCGGTCGATCGCGACACGATCATCGCGCAGCTGTTGAAGGGTGCGAGCGTACCGGCGCGCGAGCCCGCGACCCGCAATGCCTTCGGTTACAACCCCGATCTGCCGCCGATCCCCTACGATCCCGCGCGCGCCAAGGCGCTCCTCACGGAAGCGGGGTATCCGAACGGCTTCAAGTTCGTGGTGCAGGCCGTGAACGGCTCCGCCCCGGCGGACGGCGAAGTCTTCCAGAAGGTCGCCGCCGATCTGTCGCGCATCGGCGTGACGATGGAGATCCGCATCATCCCCGTGCCGCAATTGATCCGCGCGGTGGTCGAAGGCCAGTGGGACGGCGATGCGTTCGGCTTGGCGATCTCGGCGGAACCCACCATCGACGCCATCCGCCCGATGAACCAGTTCTCCTGCCTCAATCCGCATCCCTGGTACTGCGATCAATCGGTGATGCCGCTGATCGGCGAAGCAGCCGTCGAGAGCGATCCGAAGAAGGCCCTCGACCTGCGCCGCAAGGTGATGGCGCATTACCGCAACGACTATCCGTCGCTGTACCTCTACGAACAGATGCGCTTCGTCGGCTTACGGCCGAACGTGCGCGGCTTCGTCGAGACCAACGGCTTCATCGCCCTCGATAAGATCACCCTCGATAAATGATCAGGTGGTCGCCGGGATGATCGGCGTGCCGTCGGCGGCGACGAGGCCGCGCGCGATCAAGGCATCGAGGCAGCGCACAAAGTGCGCCGGCGTACCCGGCTGGTCGTAAAGCTCAAGCCAGTTCTGTTCGGCGAAGGCAAGCAGCGCCGGCTCGTCGTGCGCGACCTCCCACAGGATGCCGAGCAGGGAGGCAAGGTTCTCCTCCTCTTCCTTCGTGCCAATGTCGACGCAAGCCGCCGCATCGGCATCGCCCACGCGGCCGCTTTCCGGCCCCGCGCCCAGCCCGAAGTCGGCGATGCCGCGCCGCGCCGCGCTGGCCAACTGCCAGTGCGCGATCTCGTGAAACACCACGCTGGTTTCGGAGCGCGTGCGGATCGCAAGGCCGTCGAAGGAGAAGCTGTTTGCCGGATCGTCGTCCACCGTCGGGATGCCCAGGCGGGCCGCGAGCGCCACCGCTTTCGCCTGCCCCGCCCAGAGATCGGCCTTTAACCCCGGACACAGCCGTTGCGTCGCGGCGATGCGCGCAAAGGTCGCCCGCGCCGGCCCGGTTTCGGGCAGCGCGGCGGCGAATACCGCAAGGATGTCCGGCAGGCGCGCCGGATCGATAGGCGTAAGGATCATGACGGACGGCGTATTACTCTGTGCGAAGCTGCCGGTCCAGAATGGGACACCAGGAGGACGCGTGTCGATCATCCGCACGAAACTTCCCTTGCTGGCGCGATCCGAAGGGCTCTGGGAGGGCACGTATCGCTTCGTCACGCCGCAGCTGCAGCTGCTTGAGCAGTATGATTTCCGCATCCGGATTTCATTCCCGAGCGACGGCCAAGGCGGCATCACCTATCGCCAGGAGAGCGACTACACCTGGCCGGATGGGCGCACGCAATCGCTGGCGTTCGAGGCGCAGTATCGCGACGACAACGGCCGCGCGGTGGTCACGTTCGACGGTCGCATCGCCGGCAAGATGTGGGAACTGGATGACCGTACGATCTATCTGAATTTCCGCTTCGCCGCCGATCCGGACGTCGATGTCTGCGAGATGATTCAGCTCGCCGCGAACAATACCGACCGTGCCCGCACCTGGCATTGGTTCCGCAAGGGCAAGCTGTTCCAGCTCACGCTCGTTGAGGAACGCCGCGTCGCCTAATCAGTCGAGCACATTCAACAGCGCGGGCGATCTGACTTCGATCTCCGGCCCGTTGTGACGCACGACCCAGCCGCGTGCCTCGATGCGCTTCCCCGTCAGTGTGAGCGGTCGCATTTTGCGGAACGACGTCCAGGCATCGCGTGGAATGACGACGGTCACGTCGTCCCGATAGTCGGCCCCGAAGTTGAGATACATGAAGTCGCCACGGCGCGCGGTCGAGGTGACGGCTCCGGCGACAATCTGGAACGTGCCGACGTCGCGATTGAGTTGATCGGCATCCTCCGCCGCGTGCGGGGCATAGGCCGGGTGCGCCCAGAGCCCGCGCCGGGCTTTGCGTGCATCGGCTTCAGCAGCGAGAAGATCGGCCCCGGCATCATCGGTGTCGGCGTTCAACGCGACACGCGCAAATCCTTGGCGCAGTAGTTCCGCCGCGACCCACAGACCATCGTCGCGCAGCAGATGCGCGCGCAAACGGCCGGCACGATCCGAAGCCTCCGCGATGGGACGGACGGACACAGTGCGCCCGGCCAGCAGCGCGGCCAGCGCATCGCGCGCCTCGTCGGCCAGCGGCGCGGCGAAGGGTTCGATACGCCCACGCGGCGCCACAATGCCGGCCAGCACGATCTCGGACTCAACACCGTCGACGCGCAGATGATCGCCCGTGACGGCGGTCGCCTTGCCGCGCCCGACTTCCGTCAGCGTTGCGGGATCGGCCAACGCGCCACCCGCAGACAGCAGCACACAAATGAAAACGGCCCCGGGGAGAACCCGAGGCCGCGTTTCATATCCAAAGCGCGAAAAGATCACGCCGCGTTGAGGAGCTTTTCCAACTTCGCGGTAGCGGCTTCCGGCTTGATCTTCTCAACGGCGGCCACTTCATGCGCGAGACGCTCGAGCGCCTGCTCATAGATCTGGCGTTCGCTGTAGGACTGTTCCGGCTGCGAGGCGCCGCGGTGCAGGTCGCGCACCACTTCAGCGATCGACACCGGGTCGCCCGAATTGATCTTGGCTTCGTATTCTTGCGCGCGGCGGCTCCACATCGCGCGCTTCACGCGCGCGCGGCCCTTCAACGTGGTCAGCGCCGCGTCCATCACCTTGCGGGTGGACAGCTTGCGCAGGCCGGAGTTCTCGACCTTACGGACGGGAACGCGCAGGGTCATGCGGTCGCGTTCGAAGCTGATCACAAACAGCTCGACCTTCTGGCCGGCGATCAACTGCGTCTCGATGCTGGTCACCTTGCCGACGCCATGCGCCGGATAGACGACGAAGTCGCCGGAGGAGAAGGGAACCACGGTTGACTTGGATTCCTTGGCAGCGACCTTGACCGGCGCGTCCTTGGGAGCCGTCTTGCTGACAGCCGCCGGAGCGGCGGTCCTAGAAGCAGCGGCAGGAGCGGCGGTCCTAGAAGCAGCCGCGCTAGTCGCGGTCTTGGTCGCAGCCGCGACGGTCGCGGCCTTGGCAACAGCCGCGGTGGCCGCGGTCTTTGGGTTCGCTGCGGTCTTGGGCATGCTCAATCCGTCTCCATAAGCGGACCCCGGGCGGTCACCCGGAACCCTGGTGTGAGCCGACAGCGCGAGAGCCCGGTTCTCCCCAACCGCCCGCCCCCCTGCCAAGGGGCCGGATGTCCTCGAAGGCTCCAGCAGACCTGCCCCCTTGTTGGCGAAGGCTAGGCCCGCGTGCGCTGCTCGTGCGATGCAGAATGTATCTGTAATTAAATCAAATAGTTACAGACGATATTGCGGTCGCGAACGAGAGAAAAATAAATCCGCCGAGGTCCCCCGACGGATCGCCATTATAGATATCACAAATTGGGTCGCAAAAACAGGCCAATGGCCGTCAGGCCATCGGTGTGCAGCCCGTTTCGCCGCCGTGATAGCTTACGCGTTACTTCCAGGATTGGAGCTAAGCAGCTGTTTCTTATTGGGTTTGCCCTTCCACTCTTCGGCGTCGGCCGGGGGCTCTCCCTTAGCGGTGATATTCGGCCACTTGTTCGCGTATTCCGCGTTAATTGGCGCCCATTCACCTGCCGACTCGTCCGAATCGGGGACGATGGCTTCGGCCGGGCATTCCGGTTCGCAGACGCCGCAATCGATGCATTCGTCCGGATGGATGACCAGCATGTTCTCGCCTTCATAGAAGCAGTCCACCGGGCACACTTCGGTGCAATCCATGAACTTGCACTTGATGCAGTTCTCGCCGACGACATAAGCCATGAAGAAACCCCCTTATCCGCCGGGTGGCGCAGCGAAAACCACGCCTCAATACCGAGCCGTGCGCGGCCCTTGGGTATGCGATTTAAAGCTTAGGCGTCAAGACGCCCCTCTGCGTATCGGCGAAATGAGTACAGGACCGTAGATGAATATCGACCAAGACCTTCCGGTTCCCCCGTCCGCCGCCCGTAATGCGGACCCGATCCGCGAACGCCTGACGGCGTTCCTGCCCGGCCGCCTGCCGGCGAGCGCCCTGGTGCTCGATATCGCCTCCGGGGTCGGCCACCACAGCGCCGTCATGGCCGCCGCCCTGCCCCAGTTCATCTGGCAGCCGAGCGAGATCGACGCCGCGAGCTGCGCCGCCATCGCGGCACGGGTCGCGGCCCTGGCGCTGCCCAACCTCATGCCGCCGGTCGTGCTGGATACCCGGCAGCAGCCGTGGCCGGTGCAAGCGGCCGACGCGGTGCTGTGCATCAATATGATCCACATCAGCCCGTGGGAGGCGACGCTGGCGCTGTTGGCGAACGCAGCCGCGATCCTGCCCGCCGGTGGCTGGCTCATCACATACGGCCCCTATCGCTTCGACGGCGATTTCGGCGCCGACAGCAATCGCGCCTTCGACGAGAACTTGCGCGCGCGCGATCCCGCCTGGGGCATTCGCGACGTGCGCGATCTCGCGCAAGCGGCGGACGCTGTGGGTCTCGAACATCGCGAGACCTGGGCCATGCCGGCGAACAATCACATGCTGGCGTTCGCCAGATCGTGAGCCGGCTGATCGTCGTCTTCGGCGCGGCGTTGCGCGCGGACGGCTCCCCGAGCCCGGCATTGATCCGCCGGGTCGAAACGGCGGCGAACGCCGCGCACGAAGGCGACGCCACGATCCTCGTGACCGGCGGCGCCGTGACCACGCCGACGCCGGAGGCCACGATCATGCGCGAGATGTTAATCGCGCGCGGAATCGCATCGGACCGCATCCTCACCGAGGACCAGGCGCGCACGACCTTGGGATCGGTCCGGCTCTGCGCGGCGATCCTGAGGCGGCTGGCGCCCGACCGCATCGTCCTCTGCAGCGACGACTATCATCTGCCGCGCTGTCGCTGGCTGATGCGCCTTGCGGGTTTTGAGACCGAGACCTTGCCGGCGCATGCGCCGTTCCTGCGTCTCTGGCCGCGTGTCCGCGAGGCAATTGCATTGCCCGTCGATACCATCTGCTGGATCTGCGGGCTTTAGTTCCGCCGTCGCAACGGCGGCGCTGAATGTTCCCAATCAAGATGTTCGGGCGGCGCGACGCGTTCGTATAGCGCCTGCGCTTCCGGCGCGGGCCCACGCCGCGTGCCGAGGGCCCGCACGGTCAGCGCACGCCGCGTCGGCCCGATGACGATGCTGATCGCGTCGCCGATTTTGATAGGGACGCTGGGCTTGGTCGCGGCCTTGCCGTTCACCACCACCTGACCGCGCTCAAGCAGCTTCTGTGCCTCGGCCCGCGTCTTGGTGAAGCGGGTGAACCAAAGCCACTTGTCGATGCGTAGGGTCTCATCACTCACGATGGCAACAGCTCGCGTAGTTTGGCAAAGGGAGAATCCGCGACGACTTCTTTCGCGGGACGTGCGCTCGGCAAAGTTTTCTCGAAACGACGACGACGTTGGAAAAACGTCAATCCCGCCGCCTCGGCCTTCGCCTTGAAGCCGAGTTCCTTCAGCACCGGCACGGCGGTCGCCACGTTGATGCCGAGGATCGATAGGGCCGCGGGCGGCAGCACCGTGACCTTTTCCCGCGCCAGCTTGCGCGCTTCCGCGGCGAATCGCTCCAGCATGTCCATGCGGTACGCCATGCCGGCGATGCAGCGATAGCCGCAGGCGGCCATGAAATCGCCGGGCACGTTGTCCGCGATCTGGAACGAGATCCGCCCCGGCTGCGGCAACGGGGGCGGCGCGCCACCCGGCGTACGGTGTGCGGCGATCCACAGCAGTCCGCGCAGGCGCACGGCGGCGGCTTTCACCAGGGCCGGCATGAAAACGAAATCGCGGCCGAAGCGGATGCCGAGCCGCGCGAGTTCTTGCCGCGCGGGCTTGTCGAGCACTCTCAGCTGTTCGTCCAGGCTGGCGCGCGCCATCGCGCCGCCGTTCTCGGCGAGTTGGAAGATGATGCCGCGCAAGGTTGACGGCACATTCGCTTCCGTCGCGCGGATCAGCGGCCCGAGCGCGCGGTCGATATGCACGGCGAGCCAGGCGCGCAGCCGCGCCTCGACCTTCAGGCGATCCGGACTCTCCAGCCGTTCGTCGGCGATGATCTGCAACGCCGGTTTCAGACGTTGCGCGCCCGGCGTCAGCGCCGCCACCGCTTCACCGGCGAAAATAACGCGGGCGCCGTCGTCCAGGCTGAACGCCGGATCCGGGGCCGCCACGATGGCGCCGACGCGGCGCGCCATCACCGGCCGCAGAGCCGCCGTCGCGGCGTTCATCACCGCGCGGTCGGCGACCTTCAATCCGGTGCGCTCGGCGCGGAAGCGCAAGCCGGCGAGATGGCCCAGCTTGTGTCCGTCGACCTCGACCAACCCATCTTCCGCCACCGCCGCGTCGATGATGTCGATGCCGCGCAGACGCTTCACCAGATGCGCGGTGCGCGTATCCACGAATTGCTGCGTCAGCTTTTGATGCAGCGCATCCGAAAGCTTGTCCTCGATCTGACGCGTGCGCCCTTGCCACCCCAATCCGTCGCTCAGCCAGGCGCTGCGATGGGCGATGTAGGTCCAGACGCGGATGGCGGCGATGCGATCCATCAGCGCATGGATGTCGCCGTCGATGCGGTCGATCCGCTCCACCTGAGCGGCGACCCAATCGGTCGGTAGCACCGCGTCGTTGATGGTGAGATGTTCGTAGACCTGCGCCATCAGACGCGCGTGCATCTCCGGCGTCAGCTTACGGAAGTCGGGCACCTGCGCGACATCCCACAGCAGACGGATGCGATCCGGATGCTTGGCGCGATCGCGCACCACCTGTTCGCGCAGCATGGCTTCCAGCACCAGCTGGTCGTCCGCCGGCGGTGGGCGGATCAACCCGCGCACCGGCGGCAGGACCTTCAGCGACGCCTGCAGGGCCTCGAGCGAGGTGAACCGCAAATCGGTGTTGCGCCAGTACAGCGTCTGCAGCGGCGGAAACTCGTGGCTCTCCACGCGCGCGACGACGTCGGGATCGATCTCCGACACGTCGGCCGTCGTGCCAAAGGTGCCGTCGTTCATGTGGCGCCCGGCACGCCCGGCGATCTGCGCGACTTCGGGCGCGTTGAGGAGACGCGGCGCGTGACCGTCGAACTTGCTCATCGCGGCGAAGGCCACATGGTCGACGTCCATGTTGAGGCCCATGCCGATCGCGTCGGTCGCCACCATGTAGTCGACGTCGCCGCTTTGATAGAGCGCGACTTGGGCGTTGCGGGTGCGCGGCGACAGCGCGCCCATCACCACCGCCGTGCCGCCGCGATGGCGGCGGATCAGTTCGGCGATGCCGTAAACCTCGGACACCGAGAACGCCACGATGGCCGAACGGCGCGGCAGGCGCGTGAGTTTCTTCGCTCCGGTGTAGGTGAGCTTTGAGAAGCGCGGGCGCGTGATGAACTTTGCATCCGGCACCAGCTTGCGGATCAGCGGCCGAATCGTTTCCGCGCCCAGGAACATCGTCTCGATACGCCCGCGCGCATGCAGCAGGCGATCGGTGAAGACATGACCGCGGTCGCGGTCGGCCGCCAGCTGGATCTCGTCGACCGCCAGGAACGCCACCTCGCGGTCCAGCGGCATGCTTTCGACCGTGCAGATGAAGTAGCGCGGATTCGGCGGGATGATCTTTTCTTCGCCGGTGATCAGCGCGACGGCCTTCGCGCCTTTCTGCCGCACCACCTTCTCGTAATTCTCGCGCGCGAGCAGACGCAGCGGAAACCCCATCATGCCGCTGGCATGACCGAGCATCCGGTCCATGGCGAGAAAGGTCTTGCCGGTATTTGTCGGGCCCAGCACGGCGATCACTCCACCTGTCGGAGTGCCGCCGGCTGAGTCCGCGTTATAGCCGCTCATTCAGCTCTTGAGCGTCGGTCCCTGAATCAGATGGCCTTGATCAGGTGGCGACGCCGCTGTCCTTGCGCAAATTTGCGGGGCCTGCATTGTGCTTGGTGTCGCGATAGCGGCGGCTGACGTAATCCTTCAGACGCCGCTCCGTGATGGCGAACGCATCGCGCAACGCGATTTGGATGTCTTCGTGACCCTTCAAGGCCGTCGCGTCCTTCGGATCGCGCTTGACGATGATTTCATCGCCCGGCACGCCAAGGAATATGGATATGTGGAACGGCTGGTCCTTCACCTTCGTCTCGACACTCGGCTTGTGATGACGCTCGACCGTGACGTGGCAGCTGGTTATGCGGTCGAAATATTGCTCGAGCTTGGCGACCTTCTCGCGAATGCGGTCTTCAACCGCTTCGGATGCTTCGAGGCCGTGGAAGGCAATCTGGACGGGGGTCTGCATTAAATGAGCTCCGCTTGTTGGTAACGGCGGACAAGCCCGGATCCCGTGCGGACCCGGGAGGATATGATGGTCTGATCCGCCAGCACAGGCAACGTATCCCTTTCGACATAAGGTCCCGACTTTCGTAAAGCCATACGTTCCGCGCGCTTCGCCGGTGGTGGGGAACTCTTGCCAGCGGCGGATTTCCGCCATATCTGCTCGGCCGGGCACCGGGACTCGGGGCTCAACCGATCATCACAATTAGTTGCGAACACTTTTGCGATCGAGGGACTTCATGTCGACCACCGAAGACACTGCCGCGCAGAACCTTTCGTTCCAGGCGGAGGTCGCCAAGCTCTTGGACATCGTCGTCCATTCGCTTTACTCGAACCGCGAGATTTTTCTGCGGGAACTGATCTCAAACGCGTCCGATTCCTGCGACAAGCTGCGATATGCGGCGCTGACGCAGCCCAGCCTGCTGGAAGACGGCGGCGGCGCGTTCGCGATCCACTTGAGCGCGGATGCCAAAACCAAGACGCTGACCATCTCCGACAATGGCATCGGGATGAATCGCGACGAGCTTGTCGCCAATCTTGGCACCATCGCGAAATCTGGCACGTCGGAATTTCTGAAATCTCTGTCAGGTGACGCCGCGAAGGACGTCAACCAGATCGGTCAGTTCGGCGTCGGCTTCTATTCGGCCTTCATGGTCGCCGACAAAGTCGAGGTGTTCAGCCGCAAAGCCGGCGACCAGCAAGGCTGGGTCTGGTCGAGCGACGGCCGCGGCACGTTCGCCATCGCGACCGCCGAAGGCATCGGCCGTGGCGCGCGCATCGTGCTGCATCTGAAGGACGAGGCGAAGGAATTCGCCGAGCCGCATCGCCTGCGCGAGATCGTGCGCACCTATTCCGATCACATCGCGCTGCCGGTCATCCTCGACCCCGCGGCCGACGCGAAACCCAAGGAAGGCGACGAGGCTCCGCAGCCGGAGACGCTGAACTCCGCCTCGGCCTTGTGGATGCGTTCGAAGAGCGAGATCACCGCCGATCAGTACAAGGAATTCTATCACCACGTCGGTCACGGATTCGACGAGCCGTGGCACACGCTGCATTACCGCGCCGAGGGCGCGGTGGAATACACAGCCCTGTTGTTCATCCCGACACAGAAGCCGTTCGACCTGTTCCATCCGGATCGCAAGGGCCACGTGAAGCTGTACGTGAACCGGGTGTTCATCTCGGACCAGCTGGAAGGCCTGATGCCGCGTTACCTGCGTTTCGTGCGCGGAGTGATCGACAGCTCGGACCTGCCGCTGAACGTCAGCCGCGAACTGCTGCAGAGCAATCCGACGCTGAAGAAGATCCAAAGCGGCATCGTGCAGCGCCTGCTGAAGGACCTGAAGAAGCGCGCCGAGAATGCCGCCGAATACAATGTCTTCTGGAAGAGCTTCGGCCCGGTGTTCAAGGAAGGTCTGTATGAGGACCACGAACGCCGCGACGAGCTGGTGGACCTCGCCCGCTTCCAGTCGACCGCCGGCGACGGCCTGGTGTCGCTGAAAGAATATGCGTCGCGCATGAAGGACGGCCAGGACGCGATCTATTACATCACCGGCGACAATCTCAATGCGCTGAAGGCCAGCCCGCAGCTTGAGGGCTTCCTCGCCAAGGGCGTCGAGGTGCTGCTGCTCACCGATCCTATCGATGAGTTCTGGGTACCGTCGGTCGGCGTCTACGACAAGAAGCCGCTGCGCTCGGTCGCCGAAGCCGGCGCGGACCTCGGCGGCATCAAAGGCGCCGACGGCGAGAAGAAGGACGAAGAGGTCGGGGCCGCCGCCGAGCAGGCGACCAGCGATCTGATCGGGAAGCTGAAGGCCGCGCTGGGCGATGCGGTCGCGGACGTGAAGGTCTCGAACCGCCTGACCGGCAGCCCGGTCTGTCTGGTCGCGGAAAGCGGCGGCATGAGCCTGCACCTTGCGCGCCTGATGAAGCAGCACGGCGAAACCGCCGGCATGGCGGTGCGCAAGGTGCTCGAGATCAACGCCAAGCACGATCTGATCAAGCGCCTGATGACCGTCAGCGGCGACACCTTCGATGACGCCGCGTTCCTGTTGCTCGATCAGGCCCGCATCGTTGAAGGCGAAGCCGTGCCCGATCCGGCGGCCTTTGCCCGCCGCCTCTCGAGCGTGATGGCGAAAGGCCTGGTCTAGGGCGACACCGCGCCGCTGATCGGTTGATCCGGCGGCGCGGGATGCGCGGCGATGAAGGCGAGGACGTCTTTGCGCACGGGCGCCAGAAAGCCGAGCTGAACCGCGAAAGCGCCCAGCAGCGTGGCGTGCCCGACATGGGGATAGACATTCAGCGTCACGGGGCGGCCGAGTTCGCGCAAGCGATCGGCCAGCCTGAACGAGTTGCGCGGCAACACCGTCTTGTCGTTCGGCCCGGTCGCCAGGAAGGCCGGCGGCGCGGCCTCCGTCACGAAGTTGATCGGCTGCGAGCGCCACAGCCGATCCGCCGGCCCGAAGATGATGTCGTGCACCGGATCGGTCAGCGGCAGGAAATCGTAAGCCCCGGCCAATCCAATAAAGCCCGAGAGCATCGCCGGCGTCATGCCGACGGCCGCCAGGTATTGCGGATCAAATGCGAGCAGCGCGGCGATCTGACCGCCGGCCGAATGTCCCATCACGAAGATGTTGCGGGCATCGCCGCCGTAGTCGGCGATATGCGCCTTGGTCCACGCCAGCGCGGCGGCCGCGTCTTCGACGAAGGCCGGGAATTTCACTTCGGGATGGAGCCGGTAATCCGGCACCACGACCACCACGCCGCGTGCCGCGAGGGAGGCGCCGAAGAATCGGTAGGCGCTGCGGTCCCCGGCGATCCAGCCGCCGCCGTAGATGAACACCACGACCGGATGCGCCGATCGGCTGGCGGGGCCTGCGGGCGCATAGACATCCAGCATGCGTCGCGGCCCCGGGCCATAGGCGACCGCCTGGCGAGCAGCCACCCCGTTGCGCGGCGCCAGCACGTTCAGCACGTCGGTCGCCGCGCATCCTTGAAGCGCCAGAATTGCCGTCACGAGACTCAGAACGCGCACGACGCGGGATCGGATGTGGGGAATGGGATTTCTCCGCGGAGAGACTCAATCCACAACGCCTCAAAAAGAAAAACGCCCGGTCCGTGACGGCGGAACCGGGCGTTTTACTTCGTAGAGGCAACGCGAGTAGCGAAACGTTCTACGCAGCTAGGCTGCGGAGCACGTAGTGCAACACGCCGCCGTTCTTGTAGTAGTCGAGCTCGCCGGAGTTATCGATCCGGCATTGGACGGTGATGGTCTCGCTCTTACCGTCCTTGCGATGAATTGTGACGGCAACATCGCCGAGCGGTTTCAGATTGGCAAGCCCCTTAACATCGAAAGTTTCGCTGCCGTCCAGGTTCAGGGACTTGCGGGTCATGTCGCCCTTGAACTGCAGGGGCAGCACGCCCATGCCGACCAGGTTGGACCGGTGGATGCGCTCGAAGCTTTCGACCAGCACAGCTTTCACGCCGAGCAGGTTGGTACCTTTCGCCGCCCAGTCGCGCGACGAGCCGGTGCCGTATTCCTTGCCGCCGATGACGACCAGCGGGGTGCCCGCGTCCTTGTACTTCATGGCCGCGTCGTAGATCGGCATGACTTCGCCCGACGGATGGTGCTTGGTGATGCCGCCTTCGATACCCGGCACCATCTCGTTCTTGATGCGGATGTTGGCGAACGTGCCGCGCATCATGACTTCGTGGTGTCCGCGGCGCGCGCCATAGGAGTTGAAGTCCTTGGGCTCGACGCCGTGCTCGATGAGGTACTTGCCCGCCGGGCTATCTTTCTTGATCGAACCGGCCGGCGAGATGTGATCGGTGGTGACGCTGTCGCCCAGGATCGCCATTGGACGCGCACCCACAATGTCGGTGATCGCGGCCGGCGTCTTGCCCATGCCGACGAAGTACGGCGGGTTGGCGACGTAGGTCGACTTGCCGTCCCAGCTATACGTCTCGCTCTTCGTCGCCTTCACGGCCTGCCACGGGGCCGGGCCCTTGAAGACGTCGGAATAGCGGTCGGAGAACATGGCGCGGGTCAGGAACTTCTCGGTGTATTCGGCGACTTCCTGCGGCGTCGGCCAGATGTCCTTCAGATACACCGGCTTGCCGTCGGACCCCGTGCCGAGCGATTCCGTGTTGATGTCCTTCTTCATCGACCCCAGCAGCGCGTAGGCGACCACCAGCGGCGGACTGGCGAGGTAGTTCGCCTTCACGTGCGGGCTGATGCGGCCTTCGAAGTTGCGGTTGCCGGACAACACGGCGGTGACGACCAGATCGCCCGTCTCGATCGACTTGGCGATGTTGTCGTCCAGCGGGCCGGAGTTGCCGATGCAGGTGGTGCAGCCGTAGCCGACGGTCTGGAAGCCCAGCGCGTCGAGTTCGGTCTGCAAGCCGGCGGCGGTCAGGTAGTCGGTGACCACCTGGCTGCCGGGCGCGAGCGAGGTCTTCACCCACGGCTTGCGGGTCAGGCCCTTCGCGCGGGCCTTCTTCGCCAGCAGGCCGGCGGCGAACAGCACCGACGGGTTCGAGGTGTTGGTGCAGGACGTGATGGCCGCGATGACGACATCGCCGTCGTCGAGTTGGTTCTTCGCACCCGCGCCGGTCAGCCCTGTCACCGGCGCGCTCGCGGGTGTCGGATGGCTGAAGCTTTCGGTCAGGGCTTTGGTGAATTCAACGGCGGCGGAGGACAGCGGCACGCGATCCTGCGGGCGCTTCGGACCGGCGAGCGACGGTTCCACCGTGTTCATGTCGAGTTCGAGCGTGTCGGTGAACACCGGATCCGGCGTGCTTTCGTCGCGCCACAGGCCTTGCGCCTTGGCATAGGCTTCGACCAGCGCCACGCGCTGCGCATCGCGACCGGTGAAGCTGAGGTAACGCACGACTTCCTTGTCGATCGGGAAGAAGCCGCAGGTCGCGCCGTATTCCGGCGCCATGTTGGCGATGGTCGCGCGATCGGTGAGCGACAGATCGTTCAGGCCCGGGCCGTAGAATTCCACGAACTTGCCGACCACGCCCTTCTTGCGCAGCATCTGCGTGACGGTGAGCACGAGGTCGGTCGCGGTGCAGCCCGGCTTGATCTTGCCGGTGAGCTTGAAGCCCACGACTTCCGGAATGAGCATCGGCGTCGGCTGGCCCAGCATGCAGGCTTCGGCTTCGATGCCGCCCACGCCCCAGCCGAGCACGGCCAGGCCGTTGACCATCGTGGTATGGCTGTCGGTGCCGACCAGGGTGTCGGGATAGGCCAGCGTCTTGCCGTCCTGTTCGCCGGTCCACACGACCTGGGCGAGATATTCGACGTTCACCTGATGGCAGATGCCCGTGCCCGGCGGCACGACGCGGAAGTTGTTGAAGCCCATCTGGCCCCAACGCAGGAACTGGTAACGCTCACCGTTGCGCTCGAATTCGACGTCGATGTTCTTCTGCAGCGCGTCGGCCGAGCCGTAGCTGTCGACCATGACCGAGTGATCGATGACCAGATCGACCGGCGACAGCGGATTGATCTTCTGCGGATTGACGCCCATCGACTTCAGCGCGTCGCGCATCGCGGCCAGATCGACCACCGCCGGCACGCCGGTGAAGTCCTGCATCAGCACGCGCGCGGGGCGATAGTTGATTTCCGCGTCGGACTTCTTGTCCTTGATCCAGCCGGCCAGCGCCTTGACGTGATCGACCGAGACGGTGTGACCGCCGTCCTCGAAGCGCAGCAGGTTCTCAAGCAGCACCTTCAGCGAGAACGGCAGCTTGGTGAGATCGCCGAGCGTCTTGCCGGCTTCGGGAAGGCTGAAATAGTCATAGGCCTTGCCGTTGACCGTCAGCGTGCGACGGACCTTGAGTGTGTCTTGACCGCTCAGCGACATGGAGAACCCCCGCTTAGTGGAATTGAAATTGGTGGGGGGACGGTCGTTCTGGAGGCCCAATCGACCCCGAAAACCCGTCCCCGGGCCTGGCGCGCATCATCCACATTGGCGGCATAAAGTCCAGGTCTCAGACCCCCGGCGGGCGGGTCAAGTACTTGGCAGACAAGCGGTTTCACCGAGCCGTAGACCAGTGATAAGGTCCCGGCATGACGACCGAGGGGTTTGAACAGGCGACGTTTTCCGGCGCCGGGCTGGCGTGCCGGCGCGGTGGCCGTACCGTCTTCGCAACATTGGGTTTTTCGGTCTCGAACGGGGCCGGTTTGGTGCTGCGGGGAGCCAACGGCAGCGGCAAGAGCACCTTGCTCCGCTTGATGGCCGGGCTGGCCGTCGCCAGCGCCGGGGCGCTGCAGTGGAACGGCACGCCCGTGGCCGAGGACCCCGAGGCCCACGGCACACGACTGCGTTATGTCGGCCATCTGGACGCGATGAAGCCGGCGATGTCCTTGCGCGAGAACCTGGCCTTCGCCGCCGGGATGTGGGGCGACGCCCGCGCGACCCGCACCGATGTCGCGCTGAACGCTTTCGGTCTCGGTAAACTGGGCGACATGCCGGCGCGCGTCCTGTCGGCCGGGCAGCGTCATCGCCTCGCGCTCGCGCGGCTGTTGATGGTGCCCGCCCCTTTGTGGCTGCTCGACGAGCCTTCGAATGCGTTGGATGACGCCGGCATCGCGGCCCTCACGTCCGTGATCGCCGATCATCGCGCGCGCGGCGGCATGGTGATTGTCGCGGCCCACGGTGCGGCACCGATCGACCGTGCGGAAACCCTTGATATCAGCGGCTTTGCAGCGGCTGTGTCGCCCGACTGGAGCGACGCCGCATGAGCGGATTCGCCGTCATCTTCGCGCGCGACCTGAAACTCGCGCTGCGTCAAAGCTCCGACAGTCTGACGGTCGTCGGCTTCTTTGCCATCGCCGCCGTGCTGTTCCCCTTCGGTGTCGGACCTGAGCCCGGCGTGCTCGCGCGGATCGCCGGCGGCGTTTTGTGGGTGACGGCGTTGCTGTCCGCGCTGCTGTCGCTGGAGCGCATCTATGCCAGCGACTACGAGGACGGCACCCTCGACCAGCTCACCATCAGCGGCACGCCGCTGGCGCTGACCGCCCTGGCCAAAGCAGCGGCCCATTGGGCGACGACCAGCATTCCGCTGATCGTCATCGCGCCCATGCTGGCGCCGACCTTGCACCTGCCGGTCGAGGGCTACCTGCCCCTCCTGGCCGCCCTCGCCCTCGGCACCCCGACCCTGAGCCTGATCGGCGGGATCGGCGCCGCTCTGGTCCTGGGCGCCCGCCGGGGGGGCGTGCTGGTGTCCCTGCTGATCCTCCCGCTCTACGTGCCGGTCCTGATCTTCGGGACGGCGGCGGTCGAGGCCGGCCTCACGGGCCTGTCCGTCCAGGCCCCCCTGCTGGTCCTGGCCGGGCTTTTCGTGCTGGCCCTGACGCTGGCCCCCTGGGCGACAGCCGTCGCCCTACGGCAAGCCGTTCAATAGCGCCGTCCAGTGGGCGTTAAGATGCTGAAAAAGCACGCCAAGGTGATGGCAGGAGCGCGCCGCCTGGGTTACATCATGGGCAATGCATAAGTACGCCAACCCGACCGTCTTTATGCGCCTGGCCAACGCCGTCCTGCCCTGGGCGGCGGGCGCCTGCGTGCTGCTGTTCGCGGTTGCCATCCCGCTTGCCCTCTACGCCTCGCCGGCGGACTACCAGCAGGGCGACACGGTGCGGATCATGTACATCCACGTGCCCGCCGCGATCCTGGGCGAGATGGTCTACGGCCTCATGGCCGCCGCCAGCGCGACCTACCTCATCTGGCGCCATCAGTTGGCCGCGCTGATCGCGCGTGCCGCGGCCCCCATCGGCGCGATCTTCACCGCGCTATGCCTGATCACCGGCATGCTCTGGGGCCAACCGATGTGGGGCACGTTCTGGGTTTGGGACGCGCGGCTCACGTCGATGCTGCTGCTGCTGTTCCTCTACGTCGGCTATCTCGCGCTCGGCGATGCGTTCGAGGATCAGGAGCGCGGCGAGAAAGCCGCCGCCGTGCTCGCGCTGGTCGGCAGCGTCAACATCCCGATCATCATCTTCTCGGTCGAGTGGTGGAACACGCTGCACCAGGGCTCGATCTTCAAGATGAACGGCGAAGGCATGAAGGTCACCGTCAGCCCCGAGATGCTGGCGCCGCTGTTCACGATGATGGGCGCTTACGTTGCGTTCTTCGTCACGATCCTGGTGCTGCGCATGCGCATCGAGATCCTGAACGCCAAGATCCGCAACGCCCGCATCACGCAGGCCGCCGCCCCGATGGTGGCGACCCAAGCCGCGCAGGCCCGCTGATGGATCGGTTCTTCGCCATGGGCGGTTATGCGCAGTACGTCTGGCCGAGCTATGCGCTCGCCCTCGTCGCCTTTGTCGGTATCCTCGTCGTCACACGCAGCACGTTGAAAAAGCGCGAGGCGGAATTCGAACGCCTCAAGCGCGAACGGCAGGACGGCTAAGATGGCCATGACCCGCAAACGCCGCCGCCTCTATTTCATCGGCCTCGCGCTGCTCGGCCTCTGCGCCGGCACGGCGCTGGTGCTGACCGCGTTCCAGGACAACATCGTGTTCTTCTTCAGCCCGACCGAAGTCGCGGCGAAAAAGCCCACGCCATCGCAACGCTTACGCATCGGCGGCTTGGTCGAGGCCGGCTCGGTGCAGAAGACCGGCACCACGGTCAGCTTCGTCGTCACCGACAACGCCAACACGCTGAAGGTCGCCTACACCGGCATCCTTCCCGACCTGTTCCGCGAAGGACAGGGCGTGGTCGCCGAAGGCCACATGGGCGCGGATGGCACGTTCCAGGCGCGCGAAGTGCTGGCCAAGCACGACGAGAACTACATGCCGCGCGAAGTCGCGGACGCGTTGAAGAAAAGCGGCCGCTGGCAAGACGGCGGCGCGCCTGCCGCAACAGAGGCGCCGTCCAACTGAACATGAGCGAATCATGATCACGGAACTCGGTCACTTCGCGCTGGCGCTGGCGCTGATCGTCGCGCTCATCCAGGCGACGGTGCCGATGATCGGCGCGCAGAAGAACGATCCGGCTTTGATGGCGATCGCGCGGCCCGCCGCGCTCGCGCAGTTCGGGCTGATCGGCTTTTCGTTCGCAGCGCTCATCCACGCCTTCGTGACGAACGATTTCTCCGTCGTCGGCGCTTACGAGAACTCGCACACCGCGCAACCGCTGTTCTACAAGATCGCCGGCGCGTGGGGAAACCACGAGGGCTCGATGGTGCTGTGGATCACCATTCTCGCGCTGTTCGGCGCGTCGGTCGCCGTATTCGGCGAGAACCTGCCGCCGGCGCTGCGTGCCCGCGCGCTGTCGGTGCAGGCGATGATCACTGTCGGCTTCATCGCCTTCATCCTGTTCACGTCGAACCCGTTCCTGCGCCTTGTGCCCGCGCCGCTGGAAGGCGTTGGCCTCAATCCTTTGCTGCAACATCCCGGCATGGCGATCCATCCGCCGATGCTCTACTCGGGCTACGTCGGCTTCTCGATGGCGTTCTCCTTCGCCATCGCCGCGCTGATCGAAGGCCGCGTCGACGCCGCCTGGGCACGCTGGGTGCGGCCCTGGACGCTGGCGGCCTGGGTGCTGCTGACCTGCGGCATCGGGCTCGGCAGCTGGTGGGCCTATACCATCCTCGGCTGGGGCGGCTGGTGGGCCTGGGATCCGGTCGAGAATGCTTCCTTCATTCCCTGGCTCACGGGCACGGCGTTGCTGCACTCGGCCATCGTGGTCGAGAAGCGCGAGGCCTTGAAAAGCTGGACCATCCTCCTCGCGATCATCACCTTCTCGCTGTCGCTGCTCGGCACGTTCCTGGTGCGCTCGGGCATCCTGACGTCCGTGCATGCCTTCGCCAGCGACCCGACGCGCGGCGTCTTCGTGCTGGCGCTGCTGTCGGTGGCGATTGGCGGCTCGCTGATCCTTTATGCCGTGCGCGCGCCGACGCTTGAGGGCGGCGGCGTCTTCGCGCCCATCTCGCGCGAGGGCGGCTTGCTGCTGAACAATCTGTTCCTGTCCACGGCGGCCGCGACCGTTCTGCTCGGCACGCTCTATCCGCTGATCGCCGAAGCGCTCGACCTCGGCAAGCTGACCGTCGGCCCGCCGTACTTCAACGGCGTCTTCGTGCCGCTGATGGTGCCGCTGGTGATCGTCGCCGGCATCGGCCCGTTCCTGGCGTGGAAGCGCGGCGACCTGCTGGCGGCGCGCGCGCGTCTGGGCGTCGCGGGCGCGGGCACGATCTTCGTGATCATTGTTTCCGCCGCACTCTCGCACAACGATTGGCAGGCGCTAGCCGCCGCTGGCGGCCTTGGCCTTTCCACCTGGCTCGCGCTCGCTTCCATCTGCGAATGGATCGACCGCGTGCATCCGCTGCGCAGCGGCGCGCTCGCGCGCATCCGTCACCTGCCGCGCGCCGCCCACGGCATGACGCTCGCGCATCTCGGCTTCGCCATCGTGATCGCGGGTGCCACCGCTTCCACGGCCTGGAAAGAAGAGCACAACCAGATCCAGGCCGCCGGCAGCACCGTGACCGTCGCCGGTTACACCCTGCGCTTCGAGGGCGCGACGGATGTGCCGGGCCCGAATTACAGCGCCAAGGAAGGCCGCTTCGTCGTGCTGAAAGGCGACGACGAGATCGGCGTGCTGACGCCGCAGCGGCGCGAATACATTCAACCGCGCCAGGTCGGCACCTCGCCCGCGATCATGACGGTCGCGCTCGGCGACATCTACGCGGTGCTGGGCGATCCGGACGGCGACAAAGGCTTCGCCACCCGCCTGTACTTCCAGCCGCTGGTGCCGTGGCTGTGGCTGGGCGTGCTGCTGATGGCCGCCGGCGGCCTGTGCTCGTTGAGCGACCGACGCCTGCGTGTCGGCGCCCCACGCCGCACGACGCGCGCCGCCACCAACGCCGCCGCGCAACCGGCGGAATGACATGACCGACGCGCCGACCTCGCCTGAAGCCCCATCCCCGGCGCGCAAGCGCTGGCCCTATTTCGTGCCGCTGATCGTGATCGCGGCGATGTTCGGCATCTTCGGCAAGCGCCTGCTCGACGTCGAACGCGGCGCCGATCCGCGTCTGATCCCAACCGTCCTTCTGGACACGCAAGTACCCGCGTTCGAACTCGAAGGCCTGCCCGGCCGCAGCGACCCGCGCGGCCTGGCCGCCACCGATCTCAAGGGCGACGTCACGCTCGTCAACGTCTGGGGCTCCTGGTGCATCGCCTGCGTGCAAGAGCATCCGACGCTGCTGCAGATCGCGAAAGAGAACAAGGTGGCCATCCACGGCATCGACTGGCGCGACACGCCCGACCGTGGCCTGGCGTGGCTGAAACAACGCGGCGATCCTTACGCCCGCGTCGCCCAGGACCCGCATGGCGAGGCCGCGATTGCCTTTGGCGTGACGGCGGCGCCGGAGAGCTTCCTCGTCGACAAGAACGGCGTCATCCGCTTCAAGCAGGTCGGGCCGATCACCCCGGAAGTCTGGCGCGACCAGATCGCGCCCTTGATTGAACAGCTGCGCAAATGAAACTGCGATACCTGATCGCCCTCGCGGCGCTGACCCTCACGCCCGCCGCGCAGGCGGTCGAGCCGAGCGAGATGCTTCCCGATGCAACGCTGGAGGCGCGCGCGCGCGAGGTCAGCAAGGCACTGCGCTGCGTGCAGTGCCAGAACGAGACCATCGACGAGTCCAATGCCGAGATCGCGCACGACATGCGCGTGCTGGTGCGCAAACGCATTGTGGCGGGCGACAGCAATCAACAGGTCATCGACTACATGTACAGCCGCTACGGCGACTATGTGCTGCTGAAGCCGCGCTTCGCCGCCAATACGATCGCGCTGTGGTGTGCGCCGCTGCTGCTGCTGATCGGCGGCGCCTTCGTGTTGCGCCAGCGCTTGCGCGACAGGCCCACCGCCGCCCCCGCCCCGCTGAGCGCGGAAGAGACCGCCGCCTTGGCCGCGCTGGACCAGACGGAGCGCCGCGCATGATCTGGGTCCTGATCGCCGTCATGACGCTTGCGGTCGTGGCCGCGTTATTGTGGCCGCTGCTGCGCGCACCGGCCCCGGCCGCCGCGCGCGCCGAGTACGACCTGACTGTTTTCCGCGATCAGCTCGACGAAGTGGAGCGCGACGTCGCCCGTGGCGTGCTGACGGAAGGCGAAGCCGAAGCCGCGCGCATCGAGATCAAGCGCCGCATGCTGGCGACCTCCAAGCGCGCCGATGCACCGACGCGCGAACACCGGCGCGGCCGTCCGCTGATGACGGCGGCCCTGGCCATCGTCGTGCCCTTCACGGGCCTGGGCCTGTATCTGATGGTCGGCACGCCAACGATGCCGGCGAGCAATCCCGCGCTCGCGAGTCAGCAAGCCACCGAAATGGCCGGCTTGGTCGACAAGCTGGCCGCGCGCATGAAGGAACAGCCGAACGATCCGCAAGGCTGGACGCTGCTCGCCCGCACGTACCGCGAGATGCAACGCTATCCCGACGCAGCTGAAGCCTATCGCAACCTGATGCGCCTTGAGCCGGACGAGGCCGACCACTTCGCCGGTTTCGGCGAGATGCTCACCGCCGCCAACGGCGGCAATGTCACGCCCGAGGCGCATGCGGCCTTCGTGCAGACCTTGCGCATCGCCCGCGACGAGCCGCGCGCGCAGTTCTACCTCGGGCTCGAACAGGCTCAGGCCGGCGAGACCGCCAACGCACTCGCCATCTGGCGCGCCCTCACCGCATCCGCGCCGCCGGATGCGACCTGGGTGCCCACGGTGCGCAATCAGATGTTCGAGCTGGCGTCGTCGGCCAACCTGCCGCCGATGGGCATCGAGCCGCGTCACGCGCTCGACGTCGTCGGAGTATCCACGCCTGCGGCCCCTGCCCCGCAAGCCGCCGCCGCGAACAACGACCCCACCGCGCCGAACATGAATGCGCTGCAAGGCCAATACAGCCCCGAGAACATCGCCATGATCCAGGGCATGGTCGGCGGCCTGGCCGCGAAGCTTGAGGCCGATCCCAGCGACTTCAACGGCTGGATGCTGCTGGGCAAGTCCTACACCGTGATCAAGAACACCGACGGCGCGAAGCAGGCCTATCTGCATGCGATCAAGCTGAAGCCGACCGAGGCCGGCCCGCGCGCGCAGCTCGACGCGCTGGTGCTGCAGGATGGCGCCGCCCCCTCGCCCGCGCTGGTGAAACTGGCGGCCGAGGTGCGCGACGAGCCGTTGGCGCTGTACATTCTGGGTCAGGATAAAGCGGCCGCCGGCGACAATGCCGCCGCTCAAAAACTCTGGCAGGACGCTTCCGCACAACTCCCCGCCAGCGCCCCGTTGAAGGCCGAGATCGCGCGCCGTGTTGCGGCGCTAAAATAGGACGCGAGACATGAATACCCGCTCCAAGCGCATCCTGATCGGCGTTTGCGTCGCCGTCGGCACGCTGGCGATTTTCGCGCTCAACGTGCCCGGCATGCGCCCGACGCAAAGGCCGCAGACCGTCACCACCGGCGAGGCGAAGATCGGCGGGCCCTTCGTGCTGACCGACACCCACGGCAAGCGCGTGACCGACGACATCCTCAAAGGCCATCTGAGCCTGCTGTACTTCGGCTTCACCAACTGCCCCGACATCTGTCCGCTGGCGCTGGGCACGATGACCGAGGCCTTGAAGATCGCCGGCCCCGTCGCCGACACCGTGATGCCGGTGTTCGTCTCCATCGATCCGGAACGCGACACGCCGCAGGCCATGGGCGAGTACATCGCCAACTTCCATCCGCGCTTTGTGGCGCTGACGGGTTCGATCGACGAAGTGAAGACCATGACCACCAACTGGCGCGTCTACTTCGCCAAGCAAGGCGGCGGCGACGAAAAGGCCTACACGATGGCGCATAGCGACTTCGTCTATCTGATCGGGCCGGATGGCCGCTACCTCACCCACTTCCGTTCCGAGGACAGCTCGCTCGACATGGCCAACCGCATCAAGCGCGAACTGCTCCCGAAATGAAAACGCGCCGACCCAAGGTCGAACCGTTCTGGGAAACCGTGCCGCTGGCCAAGATGACGCCGGCGCAGTGGGAAAGCCTGTGCGACGGCTGCGGCAAGTGCTGCCTGCACAAGTTCCGCGAGGACGATGGGTCGCTGACGTTGACCAACGTCGCCTGCCGCCTGCTCGACGTCACCAAGGGCCGCTGCGGCAACTACGCCAAGCGCAAACAGTTCGTGCGCGACTGCGTGGTGCTGTCGCCCAAGAAACTGCGCAAGATGGATTGGCTGCCGCAGACCTGCGCCTACCGCCTGATCGGCGAGGGCAAGGATCTGCCGGAGTGGCACCCGCTGAAATCCGGCGATCCGGAAAGCGTCATCGACGCCGGCATCTCCGTCGCCGGGCGTTGCATCTCCGAGCGCGAGGCCGGACCGTTGCGCCAGCATGTGGTCGAATGGCCGGATTTCTAACCCGGCTGATCCGGCAGCCGGCGGAAATCACGCAGGCCGATCTGATCGCCGCCGTGGACGATCCCGCGTTGGCCGCGCGCATCGCGGTGCGTGTTAGTCCCCAAGCTCGCCGCGTCACCCTGCGCATCGACGTCGCCAGCGGCCAGGTCATTCTGGTCCAGCCGCGCCGCGCCAGCGCGCGCAGCGTGCTGAGCTTCGTGGCGTCGCGGCGCGATTGGATCGTCGAGCACCTGGCCAATATCCCGGCGCGGATCCTTTTCGCCGACGGTGTCGTCATCCCGCTGCGCGGCATCGCGCACACCATCCGCTTCGCGCCCGAGAAGCGCAGTCCGGTACGGCGCGAGGGCGACGAGATCATCGTCGCCGGCCGCATCGAACATGCGCCGCGGCGCCTGACGGATTGGCTGAAGGGCGAGGCCCGCGCGGGCATCGCGCCGCTGGCGCGCAGGTTGGCGGAAAAGCTGGATCGCAAAATCGCCCGCATCACGGTGCGCGACACCACATCGCGCTGGGGCAGTTGCTCGCCCGACGGCGCGCTGTCGTTTTCCTGGCGGCTGATCCTGGCCCCCGACGACGTGTTCACCTACGTCGTCGCGCATGAGGTCGCGCACCTCAGGCACATGAATCATGGGCCGGCGTTCTGGCGGACGGTCGAGATGCTGATGCCGGACGGCCCAGACGCCGCGCAATCAGCGCGCGACTGGCTCCGTGCTCAAGGGGCTGTACTGCACAGCTACGGGTGACGGCTGCGACATCACGTCGCGCGCCGAGGCCACCTGCACGCGGGCGTTACGCTTGGTCGCGAATTCCGCGAAGGCGTTCAAACGATAGATGAATGGCTTGCGCGGCGCGGGCGCCGCACGCGGACCATCGGGCTCGCGATAGAACACATGCGTGCCGATGATGGTGGTGGACTCGAATCCCGCCGCCCATGTCGGACGCGTGAAGTCGGCGTGATACCACAGCGCGCCGCCGGTGGGGTCGGGCAGGGCGGAATCCTTCTGCGTCAGCGCGACGGCGATCTTCACCGAATCGCGCCACTCCTTTGAATCGGGCACATCGAGCTTGCCTTCGCAGACCCAGGAGAACTGGCAGACGTTCTTGCCGTTGGTCGCGGCGATCTTGCTTTGCTTGATCACGTCGCAGAGGTTCGACGGGAAGCGCTGGTCCATCGCGCGATTGAGCACGACGCGACCCACGGCGAGACGGCCGGAAATGACTTCGCTGCGGGCTTCCCAATAGTCGTTGAGCGCCAGGCAGACGAGCTCGTCCTTCGACACCACGATCGAACCCCATTCGATACGCATGTCGGAGGGGATCTCACCCGCGCGCGCCACACCGGCGGAGGCGGCGGCGGCAACAACCAGAATCGTCGCAACGCGGGCGCGCAAACACACTGCAGCAACCACAGACATTACGGACGCGATGAGGCGGTTCAGGGTCACGATGAGATGTCCTTGTCCTTGTGTGCTCTCGTGACCACCAAGCAAACGTTAACAACGCTTGGCGGCTACGTCGGCCCTCGGCCGGGATTCCTTCCCGAAGCCTCAGACAGTGCCCGCGTGTCCCTGAAGACAGCGGGCGGGTCGTTGATCGACCACCCAACCGGTTATCTAAACGAGCACCGGTTCCCATAGGTTCTGTATGTATGGACGCTCGGACTCGACCGGCAACAAAAATAAAGTTGCCGATTCGGCCGGTATTTGTGGCCGAATATTTCACATTTCGGTCGCTTTTGGGGTCGATCAGTACCCCCGCGCATTCGTTCTGCGGCCAGCGTCCCTCGCTTCGCCGGTCGCGAACCGACGTTTCCATCACGGATTCAATTGCTTGGGGTAAGGGGAACGGCTTCCTGTCCGACCCCTCAAAATCGCGACCATCTGTTGGTCAAATAGGGTCTTGGTTACAATCTTTTTTCACTGTGGAACCCACTACTGATTGTAGATCGGGTCCAGACAGCCGGATGGAAGTTGTGTTTCTCGACCGATTATTGCGCGGTCGGGCTTCCGGTCGAGCTTCCGAGCAGCTGTTCGAGGAAGCCGCCGAGCCCACCCTGATGTTCTCCCGGGCTGCCGCCCACCGGCGCTTCGGCGAGAATCGGCGCGAGCCCGGCGAGATCGCGCGGCTCGCGGCCGGCATGGGCGGATTGCATCACGTCATGCCAGATCTGCGCCGGCAAACCGCCGCCGGTGACCTTGTTCATTTCGTCGCGGTTGTCGTTGCCGACCCAAACGCCGGTGATGTAATCGCGCGTGAAGCCCATGAACCACGCGTCGCGATAATCCGACGTGGTTCCGGACTTGCCCGCGGCTGGAAAACCAAAGGCCGCCGCCTTGCCGGTCCCGCGGATGAGCACCTGGCTCATCATGCGATTCATCATCGCGACTTCATGCGGCGGCACCACCTGGCCCAGCGTGCCGGGCTCGCGCGTGTACAGCACCTCGCCCTTGCGGTCGCCGATGGTCGCGATGCCGAACGGCGCGACCGCGTCGCCGCCGTTGGCGAACGGCGCGTAAGCGCCGGCGAGGTCGAGCAGCGTGACGTCGGACGACCCCAGTGAGATCGTCAGATCGGACTTCATGTCCTCGGTGATGCCGAGACGGCGCGCCGTGGCGATGATCTGCTTCACGCCGACATGATCGGCGAGGCGCACCGTCGCGGTGTTTAGCGATTCCGCCAACGCCGTCTCGACCGTCACCGGGCCGGCGTACTTGTTGGTGTAGTTGTGCGGCTTCCAGCCACCGATGTTGATCGGCGCGTCGGTGACCATGTCGTCGGGCGTGTAGCCGTTCTCGAGCGCCGCGAGGAAGACGATGGGCTTGAAGGACGAGCCCGGCTGGCGCAACGCCTGGGTGGCGCGATTGAACTGGCTGTCGCCGTAATCACGGCCGCCGACCATGGCGCGCACGGCCCCGTCAGGACCCAGCATGATGATGGCGCCCTGGGCGACCTTCAGCTTCGCGCCGTCCTTGGCGAGGTGCCGCTCAAGAATCTCTTCCGCCTGACGCTGCAGCTTGAGATCGAGCGTGGTGGTGATGACGAGATCGCGGTCATTGGCGCCGACAAATCCGTCGACCTGGCTCAACACCCAATCGACGAAGTAACGCCCTTTGGTGTTGCCGCGCGCGGCGGCGACGGCGGTGAGATTGCGCAGGCCGTCCTTGGCCGCGGCCTTGGCGGTCTTGTCGTCGATCACGCCGGTCTCGACCATCGTAGCCAGCACGACGGCGGCGCGGTCGGAGGACATCTTCGGGCTGTTCGTCGGGCTATAGCGCGACGGCGCGCGCAACAAGCCGGCCAGCACCGCCGACTGATAGACGCTGAGCTGCGCGGCGGAACGGCTGAAGTAACGCTCGGCCGCGGCTTCGATGCCGTAGGTACCGGCGCCGAAATACACGCGGTTCAGGTACAGCGTGAGGATCTCGTCTTTGGTGAACCGCTGCTCAAGCCGGATGGCGAGCAGCATTTCCTTGACCTTGCGGGTGACGTTCTTGTCCGGCGTCAGGAACAGGTTGCGCGCGACCTGCTGGGTGATGGTGGAGGCGCCCTGAACGAAACGGCGCGCCTTGATGTCGGTGACAGCCGCGCGCCCCAGGCCGATTACGTCGATCCCGAAATGGCTGTAGAAGCGCCGGTCCTCGACCGCGACAAAAGCGCCCGAGACATGCTTCGGCAGCTGATCGACCCGCACGGCGCCGCGATAGATATCGCCGACCGAGGCAATCTCCGCGCCGGTGGTGTCGAGGATCACGACATTGGGCCGGCGGACCAGCACCGCTTCGTCGATGTCCGGCAGATCGGCGGCGAAGAAGCTCAAGCCCAAGGCGAGGGCGACGCCGGCCCAGACGCAGGCCGCGAGGCTATAGATCACAAGCCGGCGCAACAGGGAGCGGGACGGGGTCTTCTTCTTGCCGCGCGGCTTCGCGGCGCGCGGGCCCTTATCGGTCGGGCCGGCGTCGTCGTCGTCGCTCGATCGACCGCGCTGCTTCGCTTTCCCCATGGCCCCGGTGTAGCATGTGTTACGCGCCCCGAGAATCGTTCAAGAGTGAATCGTTCACGCGTGAATCGCTCTCGGATGCGCTTGAGGTGTCTATGTGCCCCGGGATTACGGCAATCCAATGGCGTGCACGCGTTAAGACGTGATGGTTAAGACAAAAGGATAATGGCAATGGCGAAGCGTCCAGCGAAGAAGACCAAGGCGAAAGCGAAAGCCGCCCCGAAGACGGCAAAGCCCGCGGCAAAGAAGTCCGGCGCAAAGAAGCCCGTTGCATCGAAGCCGGCGGCACCGAAACGCGCCGCGCTCAAACCAAAGCCGCGCAAGACATTAACGGTCGTCGTGCCGCAATCCATCAGGCTCGACTTGCCGTCGGTCCTGCACGATCGCCTGAAGGGCCTATCGCAGGTCATGGGCCTGCCGATGGAAGGCGTGATGCGCCAGGCGCTCACCGAATTCGCCGACACCTGGGAAGAACACCACCGCACCGTCGCATCACTGGCCGACACCGGCGACCGCATGATGCTGGTGGTGGGCGAGGAGTAGGAGCGTTTGTTTTTTCGTCACCCTCGGGCTTGACCCGAGGGTCCAGGATAGCTGAACGCTATCGCTTGCGATTTTCGCTCTGGGTCCTCGGCCCGCCGGCCATTGGTTAGATGCGCGCTTCGCGCGCGGTCCGAGGACGGCACAGAGCCAAAATCAGACGTCCAAATTCCGCACCGCCAGCGCGTTGTCCTGGATGAAGTCGCGGCGGTGTTCGACCACGTCGCCCATCAGGGTCGAGAACACTTCGTTGGCTTCGTCGCCGTGGTTGACGCGCACCTGCAGCAGCGTGCGCACGTTCGGGTCGAGCGTGGTTTCCCAGAGCTGGCCGGGATTCATTTCGCCCAGGCCTTTATAGCGCTGCAGCGAGATGCCCTTCTTGCCGTTGGCCATCACGGTCGCGATCAGCGACACCGGGCCCGAGATTTTCTGCTCGTCGTCCTTGAAGCGCAGGATGGCGGTGTGGCTGTAGATTTCCTGCAGCTTGGTCGCCAGGCTGTCGAGGTGACGCGCTTCGCTGGACTGCAGCGTGCGGCTGTCCAGCGTATGCGTTTCGGCCACGCCACGCACGGTGCGGGTGAACTTCAAGCCGCCGCCTTCCAGCGCATCGCCGGTCCAGCCGCGTTCGTATTCGCTTTCGATGTGATCGAGCCGCTTGGCGACATAGGCCGCACTTTCCGCCGCCAGTTTGGGGTTCGAAAGCACATCGGGATTGAAGCAGCCCGCGATCGCGCATTGCTCGACAATGCGCAAGGGCAGGGTGCGCGACAGCATCTCGAGGCTGTTCTTGGTGTCGCGCGCCTCGATCACCAGACGGCGCAGGTCCTCGCCCGCGATCTGGCTGCCGCCGTGCAAGGTCAGCGTGGCGCCATTGAGCGCGGAATCGATCAGGTAGGTTTCCATCTCCGCGTCGTTCTTCAGGTAACGCTCGGACTGGCCCTTCTTGGCCTTATACAGCGGCGGCTGCGCGATATAGAGGTAGCCCTTCTCGATGATCTGCGGCATCTGCCGATAGAAGAACGTCAGCAGCAGGGTACGGATGTGACTGCCGTCGACGTCGGCGTCCGTCATGATGACGATCTTGTGGTAGCGCAGCTTCTCGATCTTGAATTCTTCCGGCCCGATGCCCGTGCCGAGCGCGGTGATCAGCGTGCCGATTTCCGCCGAGCTCAGCATCTTGTCGAAGCGCGCGCGCTCGACGTTCAGGATCTTGCCCTTTAGCGGCAGGATCGCCTGGAAGCCGCGGTCGCGACCCTGCTTGGCGGAACCGCCGGCCGAGTCACCCTCGACGATGAAGATTTCGGATTGGGCGGGATCGCGGTTCTGACAGTCGGCTAGCTTGCCGGGCAGTGAGGCGAGATCGAGCGCGCCCTTGCGGCGCGACAGGTCCTTGGCTTTGCGCGCGGCTTCGCGGGCCACGGCGGCCTCGATCACCTTGCCGATGATCTTGCGCGCCTCGCCGGGATGTTCCTCGAACCAGGTGCTGAGTTTTTCGGCCACCAGGCTTTCCACCACGGGGCGCACTTCCGAGGAGACCAGCTTGTCCTTGGTCTGCGACGAGAACTTCGGATCGGGCACCTTGACCGACAGCACGCAGGTCAGGCCTTCGCGCATGTCTTCACCGGAAAGGGTGATCTTTTCCTTCTTGCCCGCCTGTTCGCCGGCGAAGTGATTGATGGTGCGCGTCAGCGCGGCGCGGAAGCCGGCGAGGTGCGTGCCGCCGTCGCGCTGCGGGATGTTGTTGGTGAAGCAGAGCGTGTTCTCGTGATAGCTCGTGTTCCACTCGAGCGCGACTTCCACCGTGATGCCGTCTTTCTCGCCCGAGACGCTGAGCGGCGGCGCGTGCACGGCTTCATTGCTGCGGTCGAGGTACTTCACGAAGGCTTCGATGCCGCCCTGGTAGTGCAGGTCGACTGTCTTGATTTCGCTGTGACGTGCGTCCGTCAATTTCAGATAGACGCCCGAGTTCAGGAACGCGAGTTCGCGCAGGCGGTGTTCCAGCGTGCCGAAATCGAACACGGTCTTGGTGAAGGTTTCCGGCGACGGCATGAAGCGCACTTCGGTGCCCGTCTTCTTCTGACCCGCGCGCCGGCCGGCCTGCTCCGTCGGCGCGTCGCCCGTCATGGCCAGAGGCGCTTCGGCGTCGCCGTGGCGGAAGCGCATGCCGTATTCCTTGCCGTTGCGCCAGATGCGCAGGTCGAGCGTGGTCGACAGCGCGTTGACGACGGAGACGCCGACGCCGTGCAGGCCGCCGGAGACCTTGTAGGAGTTCTGGTCGAATTTTCCGCCGGCGTGCAGCTGGGTCATGATGACCTCGGCCGCCGACACGCCTTCTTCCTTGTGGATGTCGACCGGAATGCCGCGGCCGTTGTCGCAGACCGTGACACTGCCGTCGCCGTTGAGCGTCACTTCGACAATATCGGCGTGGCCGGCGAGCGCTTCGTCGATGGCGTTGTCGACGACTTCGTAGACCATGTGATGCAGGCCCGAGCCGTCGTCGGTGTCGCCGATGTACATGCCGGGGCGCTTGCGCACCGCGTCGAGGCCCTTGAGGACCTTGATCGATTCCGCGTCATAGGCGGCGGGAACGACAACCGGGGCGGCTTCTGCGGGTGAGTTCATGGGAACGTCTCGCTCAGTGCAAATTGGCCGCGGGCGCAATTTGCCCGCGATCGACGGTGAAGAATTGCGCGTCCGCGCCGAAGGCGGCGAACAGCGCGGCATCGGTGCCTGTCATCCAGGCTTGGGCGCCAAGGGCGCGAATCTCATGGAACAAGGCGGCGCGACGGTCGGCATCGAGATGGGCCGCGACTTCATCCAGCAGCAACAGCGGCGCGGCGCCGCGTTTCAGCTGCTGCAAACGCGCGGTCGCCAGCAGGATCGAAATCAGCAACGCCTTCTGTTCGCCCGTGGAACATAACGCCGCCGCCTGGCCATTCGATGCCTGGGACGGCGCAACCATATGCGCGGCGAGATCGGAGCGGTGCGGGCCGGCGGCCGGCACATCGCCCGGCGTCTGGCGGCGTTCGTCGCGCAAGGCGTCGCGCAACGCATCTTCGGCGTCGACGGCGGGCATCTCGGTCAGCCAACGGTCGACCGCGCCGATCAACGCCAGGCGTGCGACAGGGAAGGGCCCCGTCTTCGCGGCGAGTTCCGCATTCAGGCGATTGACCAGATCGCGGCGGGCCGCCGCGAGCGCCACGCCATAGCGCGCCATGATGTCTTCGAGTGCGGCGCACCAGGCCTGGTCGAGGAAGGCGCGATCCTTCAACAGGCGCGCGCGTTGGCGCGTCGCCCGTTCGTAAGCGGCCGTGCGGCCGGCATGATCGGGATCGAAGGCGATGACCAGGCGGTCCAGAAAGCGGCGGCGTCCGCCGGGGCTGTCCACGAACAGACGGTCCATCGCCGGGGTCAGCCAGATCACGCCGAGTTCGCGGCCGAGCGCCGCGGCACCCTTGGCCGCCGTGCCGTTCACGCGCACGAGGCGGCGTTCCGGCTTGGCGGGATCGAGGCCGCTGGCGAGTTCGATATCGCCCTCGCCCGCATCCATGGTGGCGGCAACAGCCCAGGGCGCACCGGTTGTCGTACCGATCGGCGCCTGGCCGGCCTCGGCCAGCTTCACACCGCGCAGGCCACGGCCGGGCGCGAGGAACGACAGCGCTTCGAGCAAATTGGTTTTGCCGGCCCCATTCGCGCCGGTCAGCACGACCGGGCGGCGATCCGCGTCCAGCCGTAGCCGGCCGTAGGAGCGGAAGGAGGTCAGCGTCAGGCGCGTGATGGCCGCACCGCGCGGCTCCGCCCCCGTCAGTGTCGGGGCGGGCGTCGCCTGATATGCCGGCAAAGAGGTATTCATCGCGAGCCGATTATCCGAAACGAAGGCGGGCAAAAACGGAAGCGAGGCCGCGATCGCGATCGCATCGTGCGCGGGCGAGCCGCTGACATGCCCGTGTGATGGGATCACACCCGCATCGGCATCAGGACGTAAACCGCCGAAGCGTCGGCAACGTCGCGAATGACCGTGGGAGAGGCCGCGTCCGCCATCGTGAAGCGGGCAGCGTCGCCTTCGATCTGACCCAGGATTTCCAGCAGGTAGCGAGAGTTGAAGCCGATTTCAAGATGACCGGCGGCATAGCTGGCCTCAATCTCTTCCGTCGCGCTGCCCGCTTCGGGGCTGGACGCCGACAGCGTCAAAAGGCCTTTTTCGCAGGCGATCTTGATGGAGCGCGACTTCTCCGAGCTAATGGCCGAAACGCGATCAACCGCGTCGTGCAAGAGCTTGCGGTCGGCTTCCAACACCTTGTCGTTGCCGGTGGGGATGACGCGTTCGTAGTCCGGGAACGTGCCGTCGATCAGCTTCGAGGTCAGCACCACGTTGTCGAAGGCGAACTTGATCTTGCTGTCCGACAGCGAGATCGCGATCTCGTCTTCGGTCTCGTCGATCAGCTTGCGGACTTCGAGCACGGCCTTGCGCGGCACGATGATGCCCGGCATGCCCGCCGCGCCGTCCGGCAGCGGCAGTTCGACGCGCGCCAGGCGGTGACCGTCGGTCGCCACCGCGCGCAGCACGTCGACACCTTCGCTTTTGGTGCCGTGCAGATAGATGCCGTTCAGGTAATAGCGGGTTTCCTCGGTCGAGATCGCGAAACGCGTGCGATCGATCAGGCCGCGCAGGTCGGCGGCGCCCAGCTTGAAGCTGTGCGAGAAGTCGCCGCCCGCCATCGCCGGGAAGTCTTCGACCGGCAGGCAGGACAGCGTGAACTTGGAGCGCCCGGCCGACAGCGCGATCTGGCCGCCGTCGCCGGTGGCGACGAGTTCGACCTGAGAGCCGTCCGGCAGCTTGCGCACGATGTCGTACAGGGTATGCGCCGGCGCGGTCGTGGCCCCGCCCTTGCCGACTTCGGCGGCCGTCGATTCGACGATCTCGATGTCCATGTCCGTCGCGTTCAGGGCAAGGCTGCCCTTATGGGCGTCGATGCGCACGTTGGACAGGATCGGGATGGTATTGCGGCGTTCCACAACGCTCTGGACGTGTCCGAGCGACTTCAACAGAGCGGCGCGTTCAATGACAAGTTTCATGCGGGAATTTGGATCCGAACCCCAAAATGGACCCTTCTTCGCGAGGGGCCGGAGCCACATCGCAAATGAAGTCGAGAACTATAACAACACGCCCCGGGCGCGACCAAGGAAAACGTACCGCGGGGCCGACGTAACGCGGCGGGAATCCCTGGGGATTCCATCGCGCGCGCGGACCCGAAAAATGGCCGGGGGGACATCGCCCGGCGCGTGCCCGCGTCAGGCTTCCAGCAGCGCCTTCAGCGCGGCGAGATCCTTGGTGATCAGGCCCGCATCCCGCGCCATGTCGGCCTCCGACATATCGGGTTCGCGGAACAGCGTGAACTGGACCTCCGCGCCGTCCCGGTTGGGGATCACGCGCAAGGGGACGTAGACGGTGGCGCCGGTCGCCAGCTTCACCCAATGGTCGAGGATGCCGAAGTCATTCGGCGGGGTGAAGACCACCTCCGCCGTGCCGGCGGGCGTGGCGGCGATCCAGCGACCGCCGTCCTGCGTCAGGGTGTTCGACAGGCCGGCCGCCCACTTGGGGAAATTCACCGGCTGATGGGCAAAGGCATAGACGTCCGCGGCGGACCGGTTGATCGAGACGCTGATCACCCGGGCGGGCAGCATGCCCCGGCCTAGCTCTCCAGCATACGGGTGAGCAGTTCGACGTCCTCGGCGAAGGAGCTATCGGCCTTCGTCAGTTCCTCGATCTTACGCACGGCATGCATGACGGTCGTGTGGTCGCGGCCGCCGAAGGCCCGGCCGATCTCCGGCAGGGACCGCGAGGTCAGCTGCTTGGACAGGTACATCGCCACCTGGCGGGGACGGGCCACCGCGCGGGCGCGGCGCGCCGAGCTCATGTCCGAAATGCGGATCTTGAAGTGCTCCGCGACCCGCTTCTGGATCTCTTCCATCGACAGGCGGCGGTCATGGGCGCGCAGCAGGTCCTGGAGCAGGTCTTGCGCGGTTTCCAGGGTGATCTGCCCGCCGACCAGCTGCACGTGGGCGACCAGGCGCGTCAGCGCGCCTTCGAGTTCGCGCACGTTGGAGCTGATCTTATGGGCCAGGAATTCCTTCACCTTTGGCGGCACCTGGGTGCCCAGCTGTTCGGCCTTGGCATCGAGGATGCCCAGACGCAGCTCGAAGGTCGTGGGATGCAGGTCCGCGACCAGGCCGGAGGCCAGGCGCGAGCGCAGACGGTCGCCGATCTCTTCGAGATTGGAAGGCGACTTGTCGGCCGACAAAACCAATTGGCGGCCCTGATCGACCAGCGCGTTGAAGGTATGGAAGAACTCTTCCTGCGTGGCGTCCTTGCCCGAGATGAACTGGACGTCGTCGATCATCAGCACGTCGACGGAGCGGAAGTTTTCCTTGAACGAGACGGTGTCCTGGTTCCGCAGCGCGCGAACGAACGAGTACATGAACTTCTCGGCCGACAGATAGACGACCTTACGGTGCGGACTGCGCTGGCGAATCTCCCAGGCGATCGCATGCATGAGGTGGGTCTTGCCCAGACCGACGCCGCCATACAGGAACAGCGGGTTGAAGCTGACCTGATCGGATTCGGCGACGCGCTTGGCGGCGGCATAGGCGAATTCGTTCGGCTTGCCGACGACGAAATTCTCGAACGTGTAGCGCGCATCCAGCGGTGCGGAGAGTTCGGCGCCCGGCGTCGGGACGCCGGTGCGAACCGGCGCGCGCGCGATCGCCTCGGCCTTCGGGTCCATCGAGCGCAGGGCCGGCTTCTCGGAAATGACGCGTTCGGTGGTGGTGGTGGCCTTCATCTCGTTGCCGCTGCCGACCTTTACCGTGATGCGGCGCACGGACGGATTCTCACCCGACCACAACGCTCGGATTCGCTCACCATAATGCGTGGTGATCCAGTCGCGCATGAATCGCGTCGGCACCGCCAGCTCGACTTCACCGTCGCGCATGGTGGTCGGAATGATGGGCTTCACCCAGCTCTTGAATGCGGTCTCGCCGAATTCCTGCTTGAGACGCGTTTTCACGCGATCCCATTCGGCTTCATTGACTACCATGTCGCTCCGCTGCTTCACGTCTCGCAGACCCCTCGTCAAGACAAGTACTCAGCACCGTCCAATCCACCCGCGACGCTAATCCGTCGCTGGAGCGGATTAGCGGCGCGCCCCACCGCAGCAACTGCCCCGAACAGCCGACGACGACGACACACAAGCTTCCAACATGAACGCGGCAGATGCCCTTGCGGATGCCGCGCGTTGATCATTCGTGATGAAAGTGGAGAGCGACGCTGAGATCGGGACCACGAGTGAATCGAAAGACGGCATACCGAAAACCTCAGGCGCGCTGGCTGTGAGGCAATGTAGACGCGGCACATGACGACTCAAGGACAAAGATGTGTTGACAGTTTTGAATCGGAACGCGGCCTTCACATCGCGCGCGCATCGCAACACGAGCATTGAATCTCGTTGATTCCGAACGACATGCGTTGATGTTTGCGCACGTTCAAAATGACTCGGCGATGACGAATTGGCGAACGACGCCGGTCAATGAAGCGAGTGTGCAGTGCGCACTGAGGCACCGACGCTCACGGTGTGAGACAGGTCGCCTAAACGAAGACGAGTCCCACGCGGGAAGCGTGAGACTCGTGAATCGAGAACGGCAGAGAAAATTGAGTGAGGACTTAGGCCGCGATCGTCTTGATGCGCGCGGACAGGCGCGACATTTTGCGCGCGACAGTCTTCTTGTGCATCACACCCTTGGTGGCGCCGCGCTGCAATTCCGGGGCGACCTTCTTGAAGGCTTCCTGCGCCGCCTTCTTGTCGCCGGACGCGATCGCCGTTTCCAAAGACTTCACGGCGGTGCGGATGCTGCTGATCCGTCCATGATTGACGGTCTTCGCGCGGCCGTTGCGGCGGATGCGTTTCTTGGCGGACTTGTGCTGGGCCATGTCGGGCTTTCGGAGTGGCTGACGTGTTGATGATGGACGAACGCGGGACGCAAGCAGCGCACCGTTCGCGAAGCGCGGCTTATAAGGGACCGGGCCTACTCTCGTCAACAGACGCTGGAATATAGGGGTTTTTAACCTCTGGGGCCCGTGGACGGGTTCGCCGGCGATGCGGCCCCCGTTCTATTGATGCCTAAAGGTCAGCACCGGCGCACCAGATGCTGTGCCGGGCCCCCTCGGGGGCCTGAAAATGATCAATGCGCCCGGATACCAGCTTTACTGGTGCTTGAAGCCCGCGCGCCCAGGCGCGCCTCTATTTAAGGCCGGCCTTCGGCGCACCACGGCTGCGCGTGGGGCGAAGAATCTTCGGGGTTACTGGTGCTTGAAGGCCGGTGGACGCTTCTCGACGAAGGCGGCCATGCCTTCCTTTTGATCGGCGAGGGCAAACGTAGCGTGGAACAGGCGGCGCTCGAAATGCACGCCTTCGCGCAGCGTTGTCTCGAAGGCGACGTTGACCGCTTCCTTCGTCAGCATCACCGCCGGCAGCGACATGCTGGCGATCTTTTCGGCGGCCTTCATGGCTTCGCTGAGCAGCGACTCCGCCGGAACGATTCGGCTGACGAGGCCGGCGCGTTCCGCCTCGGCCGCATCCATCTGGCGACCGGTGAGGCACATCTCCATCGCTTTCGCCTTGCCGACCGCGCGCGTGAGGCGCTGCGTCCCGCCCGCACCGGGAAGAATCCCCAGCGTGATCTCAGGCTGACCGAACCGCGCCGTATCCGCGGCGATGATGAAGTCGCACATCATCGCGACTTCGCAGCCGCCGCCCAGCGCGTAACCGGCGACCGCCGCGATGATCGGCTTGCGGAAAGTGGTGATGCGTTCCCAGCCCTTGGTGATGAAGTCGCTGACGTAGACGTCAACGAATGAACGCGACGCCATTTCCTTGATATCGGCGCCGGCGGCGAAGGCTTTGTCGCTGCCCGTCAGCACGACGGCGCGCACGTTGCTGTCGGCCTCGAAAATATCGAGCGCGGCGCCAAGATCGGCGACCAGACCGCTGCTGAGGGCGTTGAGCGCCTTCGGACGATTGAGCGTGATCAAGCCGACCGCGCCGCGGGTTTCGACCAGGATGTTCTCGTACGTCGTCGTCATGGTGACAGCCTCGTTTGATGATCGGCCTGGGAAACGGCGTGGCGTGTACACCCCACCCTAGGGAGTGTCAAACGACACAATTGCAGCTGTTCATACAGCGTTTCAGCTCTGGCACTGGCGACAGAAAAACGTCGAGCGTCCACCCTGGATGATGCGTTGCACCGTGCCGCGATTGCAGCGGCAGGCCTCGCCCTCGCGGCCGTAAACGCGCCAAGTGTGCTGAAAATAACCCAACTCGCCCGAGGGCTGCACGTGATCGCGTAAGGAGGACCCGCCCGCGGCGATGGCTTCGCGTAACGTCTCCTGGATCGCCGGCACGAGGCGCTTGGCCCGTTCGCCCGCGACGGTGCCGGCTTTGCGCTTGGGCGAAATCCCGGCGCGCTGCAAGGCCTCGCAGGCATAGATATTGCCGATGCCGACCACGATGCGCTGGTCGAGCAACGCGACCTTGATCGACGTCTTGCGGCCTTTCAGCGCCGCCGAAAGCGCTGCGGGCGTGAAAGCCGCGCTCAACGGATCGGGGCCTTGGTGCTTGAACAGTTTGTGGTCATCCAGCCCCGACTCCGTCGTCAGGTCCATCAGGCCGAAGCGGCGCGGATCGTTGAAGCGGATTTGCTTGCCCGCCTCGGTGGTGAAGACCACGTGGTCGTGTTTCTCCAGCGGTGCCGCGGGATCGGTGATCGTCATCCGCCCGGACATCCCGAGGTGGATGATGGCCACCTGGCCGTCGTCGAGATGCAGCAGGATGTATTTGGCGCGCCGGTCGATGCGCCGCACGGTGCGGCCCGTGAGCGCGCTGGCGAATCCTTTCGGGAACGGAATACGCAAGTCTTTCCGGCGTAGTTCGACCCGGGCGAGCCGGTGGCCTTCCAGCACGCCGCGCAAACCCCGGCAGACGGTCTCGACTTCGGGTAATTCAGGCATACCGCGACTAGATAATCCGTCGCCGCGCCTTGTCGAGCGTGTTTGTCGCAGTGCCGGGTGTGCTTTATGGTGCGCGCCCATGAGCAAAAGCGATTCCACAGAGGCGCCAAGCGCCTCTGGAACCACCCATTTCGGCTTCAAGACCGTGGCGGAGACCGCCAAGGCATCGATGGTGCGTGGCGTGTTCGACAGCGTTGCGCCCAAGTACGACCTGATGAACGACCTAATGAGCGCCGGCGTTCACCGCCTCTGGAAGGCGGCGATGGTCGACACCGTCGCGCCGCGCCCGGGGCAGACCTTCCTCGACGTCGCGGGCGGCACGGGCGATATCGCCGGGCGAATCCACGAACGCCTGACGCGGGGTGGCGCGGCGCTGACCGCGCCCATCACGGTCTGCGACATCAACGCGGCGATGCTGGGCGTGGGCCGCGACCGGATGCTGGATCGCGGCATCGTCACGGGAATCGACTGGGTCTGCGGCGATGCCGAGACACTGCCGTTCCCGGACATGAGCTTCGACACCTACACCATCGCCTTCGGCCTGCGGAACGTCACCCATGTCGACCGCGCGCTGGCGGAAGCACGCCGTGTATTGAAGCCGGGCGGACGCTTCTTCTGCCTTGAGTTCAGCCGCGTCGTCATGCCGGTGCTCGACAAGCTGTACGATACCTATTCGTTCCAGGTGCTGCCGTTCCTGGGCCAGACCATCGCCGGCGACCGCGACGCCTACGTCTATCTCGCCGAGAGCATCCGCCGATTCCCCGAGCAGCAACGCCTGGTGGCGATGATGGGCGAAGCGGGGTTCGCGCGCGCCACCTACAAGAACTTCACCGGCGGCATCGCCGCGCTGCATTCCGGCTGGCGCTTATGATCCGCGCCCTGCGCAGCTTCGGCCGGCTGTTCGTGATCGCGCGCAGCCTGGCGCGCCACGACGCGCTGTTCCTGTTCGACGTGCATCCGGCGGGCGCAGTGGCCGCGCGCACGGCGCGAATCGTGTTCAGCCCCGATGCGAAGAGCAAAGGCCTGCGGCCCGGCCAGCGCCTGGCGCTGGCGCTGACGGAGCTCGGCCCGACCTTCATCAAGTTCGGCCAAGCCCTGTCCACCCGCGCCGATCTGCTGGGCGATCAGGTCACCGCCGATCTGACGGAGTTGCAGGATCGCCTGCCGCCGTTCCCGGCGACGGCGGCCCGCGCACAGATCGAGGCCGATTTCGGTGTGCCGCTGTCGCAGCTGTTTTCAAGCTTCGACGACACACCGGTTGCCGCCGCGTCCATCGCCCAGGTGCACTTCGCCGTGACCACCGAGGGCCGCGAGGTCGCGGTGAAAGTCTTGCGGCCGGATGTGAAAGAGAAATTCGCCCGCGATTTCGAGGCGATGTTCTGGATCGCCGCCGAGGTCGAACGCTGGGCGCCGCGTCTGCGCCGCTTGAAGCCCATCGAAGTGATGGCGACCTTCGCCGAGACCGTGCGCCAGGAAATGGACCTGCGCTTAGAAGCCGCCGCCGCGCAAGAGTTGGCGGAAAACTTCGCCGACAATCCCATGGTCGCGATTCCCGCGGTGGATTGGCAGCGCACCTCCGAACGCGTGCTGACGCTGGAACGCGTCAGCGGCGCGCGGGTGGACGATCCCGCCGGCGTGCGCGCGCTGGGACTCGACCCCGCCGCCGTCGTGCGCTCGGCCGCCGAGACTTTCTTCACGATGGTCTTCCGGCACGGCTTCTTCCACGCCGACATGCATCCCGGAAACCTGTTCGTCCGCGCCGACGGCTGCATCATTGCGCTCGACTTCGGCATCATGGGCCGGATCGATGCGGAGACGCAGCGCAACCTCGGCGAGATGCTGCTGGGCTTCCTGACTCGCGATTACACCCGCGTCGCCGAAGTGCATGTGCGCGCGGGCTATGTGCCGTCGCACAAATCCGTGCCGGCCTTCGCGCAGGCCTGCCGCTCCATCGCCGAGCCGATCCTGGGCAAGCCCATCGCCGACATCTCCATCGCCAAGCTGCTGGGCCAGCTGTTCCACATCACCGAAGCCTTCGAGATGCAAACCCAGCCGCAGTTGCTTCTGCTGCAAAAGAGCATGTTGTTGGCCGAAGGTGTTGGCCGCCGCCTCGCGCCCGAGACCAACATGTGGGAGATGGCCCAGCCGTTGATCGCGGATTGGTTCCGCGAGCGTCTGGGGCCGGAGGCCCGCGTGATCGAGACGATCAGCGGCGTTCTCGAAAGCGCGGCACGACTGCCGTCGCTGGTGGAGCGTCTGGATACGCTGGCCGCGAGCCTCGAGAACGGCGGCGTGCGACTGCATCCGGCCTCGGCCCGCGCTTTGCGTGGCGAGCCGCGCGCGAAAAGCCTGCTGGTCTGGTTGCCCTGGGTGCTGGTGGCCGCACTCGCCGCGGCGTTGATCTGGCATTAGGGACGCGCCGTGACTGACATCACCATCTACGGCGACACCTACTCGGGCCACTGCGAGAAGGTGCAGTTCATCGCCGCTTATCTGAAGAAGCCCTGTCGCTGGATTCACACCGATATCGTCGGCGGCAAAACACGCACGCCTGAGTTCCTGGCGATCAACCCGGCCGGCGAACTGCCGGTGATGCTGCTGCCGGACGGGCGCAAGTTGGTCCAATCCAACGCCATCTTGTTATTCCTGGCGGACGGCACGCCGTTGATCCTCGCCGATCCGTTCGACCGCGGCTTGATGCATCAATGGCTGTTCTGGGAACAGCTGACGCATAATCCCGCCATCGGCATGCTGCGGTTCTTGCGCTTCCTCCTGAAGAAACCCGAGGACCAGATCGACCCGACGCTCGCGCCAAAGGCCGAACGCGCTCTGGCGACGATGGATGCGCATCTGCAGAACCGTACCTATTTCGTGGCTGAACGCCTGTCCGTCGCCGACATCGCCCTCGTCGCCTATACGCGGCTGGCCGAGCAAGGCGGCATGCCGCTCGCGCCCGCGGTCCGCCGTTGGGTGCAGCGCGTGGAAGTCGATCTGGGCCTGGAAAGCCTGCTTTCACCACCCTAGGACCGACGTTCTAGGGTCAAAAAGGTACCGGGACCCCGGTCTGCCGACTAAACTAGGCCTCTAGGTTGCCGCGTTCTTCGCCTGCTATTTTCCTGCCAGAACAGGCGGCGGCCCAGTAAGGAGCTTCGACGGTGCT
This sequence comes from Rhodospirillaceae bacterium, assembly GCA_947476695.1. Classification (GTDB taxonomy): domain Bacteria; phylum Pseudomonadota; class Alphaproteobacteria; order Rhodospirillales; family Rhodospirillaceae; genus SCTM01. The sequence goes on along the minus strand of CANJRD010000001.1, from coordinate 634,745 downwards.
GGAACAGCGTCGCATTCTTTTGATCGTCGCCGGCGGCATCGCCGCGGTGAAGATCCCCGACCTGATCCGCCGCTTGCGGGAACGCGGCGCCGCCGTGCGCTGCATCCTGACCAAATCGGGCGCGCAGTTCGTCACCCCGCTGACGCTCGCCGCACTGTCGGGCGACAAGGTTTACACCGATCTGTTCGACCTGAAGGACGAGGCCGAGATGGGCCACATCCGCCTGTCGCGCGAGGCCGACATCGTGCTGGTCGCGCCCGCGACCGCCGATCTCATGGCCAAGATGGCGCATGGGCTGGCCGACGATCTCGCCACCACCGCGCTGCTGGCCACCGATAAGCCGGTGATGATCGCGCCGTCGATGAACGTGATGATGTGGACGCATCCGGCGACGCAGGCCAACCTTTCGACGCTGCAAACGCGCCAGATCACCGTCGTCGGTCCCGGCGCGGGCGATCTCGCCTGCGGTGAAGTCGGCGATGGCCGCATGGCGGAAGTGCCCGACATCATCGCCGCGTTGTCGCGGCATTTTCAAAAGGACGTCCGTCGCGGTCCGCTGGCGCGCCGCCGCGCCATCGTCACCAGCGGCCCGACGCATGAGCCTATCGATCCGGTGCGTTACATCGCCAACCGTTCGTCCGGCAAGCAAGGCCACGCGATTGCCGCCGCGCTCATCGCGCAAGGCGCGGACGTGACGCTGATCTCCGGCCCCACCACCGAGCCCACGCCGGACGGCGTGAAGCTGGTGAAGGTCGAGACCGCCGAGCAGATGATGAAAGCCGCGCAAGCCGCATTGCCCGTCGACATCGCGGTCTGCGCCGCCGCCGTCGCCGATTGGGGCGTGTCGAATCCCGCGCCCGGCAAGATCAAGAAGACCGCTGGCGCGAAGCCGCCGACGGTCAAGCTGGCGCCCAACCCCGACATCCTGGCGACGTTGTCCAAGCCCGGTTCGCGCCGGCCGCGACTGGTCATCGGCTTCGCCGCCGAGACCTCGAACGTGGTCAAGAACGCCAAGACCAAACGCGTCAGCAAACAGTGCGACTGGATCGTGGCGAATGACGTGAGCCCCGGCACCGGCACCTTCGGCGGCGATCACAACACCGTTCATCTTGTCACCGCCGATGGCGTCGAAGATTGGCCGACGCTGCGCAAGCAGGCCATCGCGGATCGTTTAGTGGAGCGCATCGCCACCGCGCTCAGTGGAAAGGCTTCTCGTGAATAATCCTGTGCGTGTTGAGATCAAGCGTCTGCCGAACGGCGACGGCGTGCCGTTGCCCGCCTATCAAACCAGCCATGCCGCCGGCATGGATCTTTGCGCCGCCGTCGCGGCCGATGTCGTGCTGGCGCCGGGCGCGCGCGCCATCGTGCCGACCGGCTTCGCCATCGCGCTGCCGCCGGGCTTCGAGGCGCAGGTGCGCCCGCGCTCGGGCCTTGCCGCGAAGAACGGCGTCACCGTGCTCAACACACCGGGGACCATCGACGCGGACTATCGCGGCGAAGTCGGCGTGATCCTCGTGAACCTCGGCACCGAACCCTTCACCGTCACGCGCGGCGCGCGCATCGCGCAGATGGTGGTCGCGCCGGTGAGCATGGTGCAGTGGGCGGAAGCCTCGGAACTCTCCGACACCGCGCGCGGCGCCGGCGGGTTTGGTTCGACGGGTGTGGTGAAAGCTTAAATTTTCCTTACTCGTCACCCCGGACAAGCGGTGCCCTTGCACCGCGCGATCCGGGGTCCATCCATCAACGTGCGCGTTGCACAATGGACCCCGGCTCGCGCTGCGCTTGGCCGGGGTGACAAATGAAATGATCTGCGGCGAATAGATTTCATGGAATTCCGCGACGATCAGATCCAGCGCTACGCCCGCCACATCCTGTTGCCCGAAGTCGGCGGCATCGGTCAGGCGAAGCTGCTGAATGCCAAGGTGCTGGTGATCGGCGCGGGCGGCCTTGGCTCGCCGGCGATCTTGTATCTCGCCGCCGCCGGTGTCGGCACCGTCGGCGTGGTCGACGACGACACGGTCGATCTTTCCAATCTGCAACGCCAGATCCTGCACACGCAGGCCAGCGTCGGCATGGCGAAGGTGGAAAGCGCGGCGGCCTCGGTCGCCATGATCAACAGCGATGTGAAGATCGTGCCGCACAAGACGCGGCTGACCGCGCAGAACGCGCTGGAGATCATCTCCGGCTACGACCTTGTCATGGACGGCAGCGACAACTTCCCGACCCGCTTCCTGGTCAACGACGCCTGCTATCTCGCACAAAAGACGCTGGTCTCCGCCGCCGTGCTGCGCTTCGACGGCCAGCTGTCGACCTTCAAGGCCCACAGCCACGGCCCCTGCTATCGCTGCCTGTACCCGGAAGCGCCGCCCGACGGCCTGGTGCCCTCCTGCGCCGAGGCCGGCATCCTGGGCGCGGTCGCGGGCGTCATGGGGTCTTTGCAAGCCACGGAAGTGCTGAAGGAAATCCTGGGCATCGGCCAGACCATGGCCGGGCGGCTGCTGATCTATGACGCCCTTTCCACCGCCATGCGCGTGGTGAAGATCAATCCGGACCCGGAATGCCCCCTGCACGGGCCTAAGGCGGCCATCCGCGACCTTTCCCATCACCTTGCCCCGAAGGCGCATTGAGCGTATCTGCCGCCCATGGATACCCTTGCCCCGCCCACGGACACCCGCACCGCCCTCGTCGGCCTCAGCCGAAGCGAGCTGGGCGAAGCCGTGGCCGCGATGGGGGAGAAGTCTTTCCGCGCCAAGCAGCTGTGGCAGTGGATGTATCACCGCGGCGCGCGCGAGTTCGCCGACATGACCGACCTGTCCAAGACCTTCCGCGCCAAGCTGGAGGACCACCACATCGTCGGCCGCCCGGCCATCGCCCGCGAGCAGACCTCCACCGACGGCACGCGCAAATGGCTGATGCAGTTCGGCGACGGGCAGAAGGCCGAGACGGTTTTCATCCCGGAAGACGATCGCGGCGCGGTCTGCATCTCATCGCAGGTCGGCTGCACGCTGACCTGCCGCTTCTGCCATACGGGCACCCAGCGCCTGGTGCGCAACCTGACCTCGGCGGAGATCGTCGGACAGTTCATGACGGCGCGCGACAGTTACGGCGAATGGCCGACGCCGAATGATGAACGCCGCCTACTGTCGAACATCGTGCTGATGGGGATGGGCGAGCCGCTGTACAACTTCGATAACGTCGCCACCGCCATGAAGATCGTGATGGCCGATGACGGCATCGCACTCGGCAAGCGTCGCATCACGCTGTCGACCTCGGGCGTCGTGCCGGAGATCCATCGCTGCGGTGAAGAGCTCGGCGTCAATCTCGCCGTTTCGCTGCATGCGCCGGACGATGACACGCGCTCGGCGATCATGCCGATCAACAAGAAGTATCCGCTGAAGGACCTGATGGCCGCGTGCCGCAGCTATCCCGGTGCTTCAAACGCGCGGCGCATCACGTTTGAATATGTGATGCTGAAGGGCATGAACGATACGCCGGCGCATGCGCAGGCGTTGATGCGGCTGGTGCGCGGCGTGCCTTGCAAGTTCAACCTGATCCCGTTCAATCCGTGGCCGGGCTCGCCCTACGAATGCTCCGACGCCGCAACGGTGCAGAGCTTTGCCGACATGTTGCTGGATGGCGGCTTCTCCGCCCCAATCCGCACACCGCGCGGCCGCGACATCCTCGCCGCCTGCGGCCAGCTGAAGACGGACAGCGAGAAGCTGTCGGCGAAAGAACTGCGCGAACGCGCCGCCGTCGCCGAACAGACCTGGGCCGAAAAAGAAGCCGCCGCGCTTTAGCGATACTTATCCGTCGCCACGCGGATCGCGCTGACGCTGTCGTCGGTGATCTCGAAGGAGAAATTGGCCGGCGCGTAGGACCATTTCTCCGCGCCGGGATTGTCGGATGGCTCGATCTTCACCGGCGCGCCGAACTTCGCCTTCACCGCGCTTGCACCCGTGCCGAGATTGATGCCGTTGAAACTGAAGCCCTCCAGCGGCTCCGGCCCGTTGATCTGCCCGGCGACCACGACACCCCCGACCAGGGTGGCCGTGATGAACTTCGGCTCAACCCCCGCCACCCGCAGATAGACATAGTGGGTGGCGCCGGTGCGGTCGGTGCGCACATCGTCGACCGGTCCCAGGTCCTGCTTCAGCGTGGCCTCGCTCATGCCTACGGCCAGCGCGCCGATGTAGAGGCAGTCCTCCGCCGGGAGCTTCTTGCCCTTCGCTTGGCCGAGCCCTTGGCAAACGAAGGCTTTGCCTTCGCGCACCACTTCGCCGCGCGGCCCCGGCAGCGTCCACCCGGCCGCGCCCGCCTGTTGCGTAAATGCCAAGATCGCCAAGCCAATCAACGCGTTTCGCAAGCGTCGTCCTCCCGAAATTCCGCCGCCACCGTAACGCGACCGTCATCGTGCCAGAACCGGTTTTTGGCCGAGCGTCCGGCGGTTGGCGACGCTTGCCCCGGGGGCGCTTCTCCCTATACTGCGCGCACTTTTCCAGGGTTTTCAGCGAACACGAAGGCGTTACATGGCGAAAGCGAAGAAGGTTGTGCTGGCCTATTCCGGCGGGCTCGACACCTCGATCATCCTGCGCTGGCTGCAGGTCGAGAAGGGCTGTGAGGTTGTCACCTTCACGGCCGACATCGGTCAGGGCGAAGAACTCGAGCCGGCGCGCAAGAAAGCCGAGTTGATGGGGATCAAAGAGATCTACATCGACGACCTCAAGGAAGAATTCGTCCGCGATTTCGTGTTCCCGATGTTCCGCGCCAACGCGCTGTATGAAGGCGTGTACCTGCTGGGCACGTCGATCGCGCGCCCGCTGATCGGCAAGCGTCTGATCGAGATCGCCAACGAGACCGGCGCAGACGCCATCTCCCATGGCGCGACCGGCAAGGGCAACGACCAGGTGCGTTTCGAGTTGACGGCTTACGCGCTGAAGCCCGACGTGAAGGTGATCGCGCCGTGGCGCGAGTGGAGCCTGCAGTCGCGCACGCAGATGATCGACTACGCCGAGAAGCATCAGATCCCGATCCCGACCGACAAGCGCGGCGCGGCGCCGTACTCCATGGACGCGAACCTGCTGCACATCTCCTACGAAGGTAAGGCCCTGGAAGATCCGTGGATCGAGCCGGACGAAGACATGTACCGCCTGACCGTGTCGCCCGAGAAGGCGCCGGACCAAGCGGAATACGTCGAGATTGAATTCGCGCACGGCGACGCAGTGGCCGTGAACGGCAAGAAGCTCTCGCCCGCCAACCTGCTGGCCGAACTGAACAAGCTCGGCGGCCGCAACGGTGTCGGCCGTCTCGACCTGGTCGAGAACCGCTACGTCGGCATGAAGAGCCGCGGCGTCTACGAAACGCCGGGCGGTACGGTGCTGCATGTGGCGCATCGCGCGATGGAGTCGATCACCCTCGACCGCGAAGCGATGCATCTGAAGGACGAACTGATGCCGCGCTACGCCAAGCTGGTCTACACCGGCTATTGGTACGCGCCGGAACGCGAGATGCTCCAGGCTGCAATCGACCAGACCCAGAAGTGGGTCAACGGCGTTGTGCGCCTGAAACTGTTCAAGGGCATGTGCAGCGTCGTCGGCCGCAAGTCGCCGAACTCGCTGTACCGCATGGACTACGTCACCTTTGAGGAAGACTCGGTCTACAACCAGTTCGACGCCGAAGGCTTCATCAAACTGAACGCCCTGCGCCTGCGCCTCGGCGCCATGGCCCACGGCAAGAAGTAGGAACACCGATATGAGCGCACAGGTCGTCACAGAGATCGCCAACGGCGTGATGACCTTGCGCTTCAATCGGCCGGAGAAGAAGAACGCGCTGACGGCTGAGATGTATGCCGCTTTGGCGGCAGGTTGCCGCGCCGCGGAGATGGATGCGGCCGTGCGTGTGGTCGTGTTGACCGGATCGGGCGATGCCTTCACCGCCGGCAACGATCTGAAGGACTTTCTGGAAAACCCGCCGAAGACATCCGAGGCGCCGGTCTTCCAGTTCATGCATGCGCTGGTGAACCTGTCGAAGCCGGTGATCGCGGCGATCAACGGCGTCGCCGTTGGCATCGGCACCACTGTGATCCTGCATTGCGATCTGGCTTATGCCGTGCCGGGCGCGAAGTTCTCGCTGCCGTTCGTCAACCTGGCGCTGGTGCCGGAGTTCGGATCGAGCATCGCGCTGGCTGAACAAGTCGGCGCGCGTCGCGCGGCGGAGTTGCTGCTGTTCGGCGAGCCTTTCACCGCCGAGACCGCGCTGGCCGATGGCTTGCTGAACGGCGTGCTGCCGCCGGAGACGATGCTTGAGACCGTGATGACCAAGGCCCGCGCGCTGGCGGCCAAGCCGCCGGCGGCGGTGCGCGCCACCAAGCGCTTGATGCGCGCCGAAGCCGCGCGCATCTCGGCGACCATCTCGCGCGAAGCGCAGCAGTTCGGCAAGCGCCTGGCGTCGCCGGAATTCGCCGAAGCGGCGCAAGCCTTCCTGGAAAAGCGCGCGCCGGATTTCAGCCGCTTCTAAACAGCTTTACGCCTTCGGCAGCGTCGTTGGGATTTCGATGTCGGTGATGCCGTGCTGGAGGCAGCAGGCCTTCAGCGTGTTCACCATCAGACAGGCGACCGTCATCAGGCCGACGCCGCCCGGCACCGGCGTGATCGCGCCCGCCACTTGCGAGGCTTCGTCGAAATTCACGTCGCCGCGAATGCGCGTCTTGCCGCCTTCGATGGGGATGCGGTGGATGCCGACATCGATCACGGTCGCGCCCGGCTTCACCCAATCGCCGCGCACCATCTCGCGCTGACCGGCGGCGACCACAAGGATGTCGGCCGTACGACAGACCGCCGGCAGATCCTTGGTCTTCGAATGCGCGATGGTGACGGTGCAGTTGGCGTTCAGCAGCAGGCTTGCGATCGGCTTGCCGACCAAATTCGAGCGGCCGATGACGACCGCGTTCTTGCCGGCGAGATCGGGCACGTTGGCCTTGATCATCATCATCGCGCCCAGCGGCGTGCAGGGCACGAGGCCTTCGCCGCCGGTGACGAGGCGGCCGGCGCTTTCCGGATGCAGGCCGTCGACGTCTTTCAGAACGGCGGTGGCGACCTGCACCTCATAAGCATTCAGGTGCTTCGGCAGCGGCATCTGCACGAGGATGCCGTTCACGGCCTTGTCGGCGTTCAGCTTCGCCACGAGCGCCAACAGCTCCGCTTGCGTGGTCTCTGCGGGCAGATTGTGTTGCGTCGAGGTCATGCCGAGCTCGTGCGCGGTCTTCTGCTTGCTCGCGACATAGACTTCGCTGGCCGGATCTTCGCCGACCAGGATCGTCGCCAGGCCCGGCACAAGGCCGTGCTTGGATTTCAACGCCGCCACAGCGGTCGCAACGCTTTGCTTGAGGGCGGCGGAGGCGGTTTTGCCGTCGATCAGGCGTGCGGTCATCGGGACTTCCATTGTTCGGCGATACGGGTGAGCGCGGCGGGGTCGCCGCTGATGCGCAGGAGTTTACTGCGATCGGTCGCGCCCGCAATCACCGTGACCGCGCTTTTCGGCACATCGAAGGCGTCGGCGATCAGTTCGATCACCGCCGCGTTGGCTTTGCCGCGATCAGGCGCGGCGGTGACGGCGACTTTGAGCGCCCAGCCTTGCGGGGTTTCGAGAATGCCGGTGATAGCATCGCGCGAGGCCTTGGGTGCGGCTTTGACGGCGAGGACAATTGCGCCTGTTTCAACTGTGCAGAACGGTCGCACTACCCCATACGCTTGAGTATTTCTTCGATAACAAACTGGATAAGCATAATCGCGAAGAAAAGCACGATGGGAGATAGATCCATCGCGCCGAAAGGCGGCATTCGGCGGCGAATGGGCTTAAGCACCGGCTCAACAAGTTGACTAAGCAGGGAGAAGATAGAGCGAACTATTTCGTTTCGGCCATTGATGACGTTGAACTGGATTAACCAGGTCATCACAATCCAGACCACAACGACATACCAGTATAGGCGCAGTATCTCCCAGAGCACCTTAAGCGCAGGAACTAGTATGATCTCCATGTGATGTCTCATGCCGAAGTTAATGCACCGCTTTGCGAAGCGCGCGGCGGGCGCTAACCTAATCAAGGTCCTGCAATCGGCGCAAGCGCGCCCATCCTCCGGAGAGACGCCCATGATCACATCCGTGTCGGCGATGCGTGCGAAATTGCTGGGATGCGCCGCGATAAGTGTCGCGCTCGCCGCGCTGAGTGCTTGCGACAGCGGCACCAAGCAAGCCGCGGCACCGAGCGCCCCCAAGGTGCTGGTGAACGGCGGCGCCGCGCATGGGCTGGAGGGGCTGACCTTCGGGCCCGACGGCATGATCTATGCCACCAGCGGCTTCGGCAATGTGATCGTCAAGGTCGACCCCGCATCCGGCGCCGTTTCGACCGCCGCGCCGCCGCCGGATGGTGAAGGCGATGATATCGCCGTCGGCCCGGCCAACACGCCGGTCGCGGGCTGGCTGGTGTGGACGTCGCCGCCCCATGGCAAGATCATGATGCAGAAGCCCGGCGGTCAGCCGGAAGTGCTGGTCGACAACGCGCCGAATGTGAACCCCGTCGCCGTCACCAGGGACGGCTCCGCGCGCTTCTTCGCCGCGCAGCGCAGCGACAACACGCTGTGGGAGATCTATCCGTTCGACAAGAAAGAGCCCCGCCTTGTCGTCAAAAGCGAAGTCATGATGAACGGCTTCGACTTCGGCCCCGACGGTAAGCTTTACGCGCCGTGGCAGGGCAAGGACGAAATCAGACAGGTCGACATCGACACCGGCGCGATGACCGTCGCGGCCAAGGGCGTTGGATTGCCGGTGGGCGTGGACGTCGATTCCAAGGGCAACATCTACAGCGTGGATTCCACCAGCGGCGAATTGTGGGTGACCGCGGGCGCCGGCGGCCCGTCGAAGGTGCTGGCGAAATACCAGGCGCCGCTGGACAACGTGACCGTCGGGCCGGACGACAAGGTCTATGTCACCGCCGTCGCCGACAGCCGTTTGATCAATGTCGACACCGCCACGGGCGCGGGCAAGGACATCGTGCCCGGCAGCCTGGTGGCGCCGTTCACGCTGACCCTGACCAAATTCGAGGGCAGGGACGCGCTGCTTGTGGCCGATCCGTTCGGCCATCGCTTTGTCGATCTCGCGTCTGGAAAAGTCACGCGCTCCGACTGGGGCATCCGCACCATGGGTCTCGCGGCTGGCGCCAATGACGCTCTTGTCGCCGTGCTTTTGCAGAATGGAAGGGTCAAGAAACTCGACCGCAGCAATGACGCGACGGTGTTCGATTCCGAAGCGATCGACGGCGCACGCGGCCTGGTGGTGGTGGCGGCGAACGGCGACGTGATCGTGGCCGACACCAAAGGCGGCAAGCTGGTGAAGGTCACGGCCGAAGGCGCGCAGACCATCGCCGAGGGCCTGCGCGGCCCGTCGGCGCTCGCGCTCGACGGCGCGGATGCGGTGCTGGTCGCCGAGACCGAGGGCGGCGCGGTGACTCAGGTGAAGCTGGCTGACGGCGCCAAGACCGAAGTGCTCAAAGGGCTCGACAAGCCCACGTCCGTGGCGCGGCTGAAGGACGGGCGCATCGCCGTGACCGAGCCGGGCCTGGGCACCGTGGCGGCCATCGACGCCAAGGGCGCCCGCACCGTCCTGGCGAAGGACATGAAGCTGGGCGTCGGCACCCTGCGGGCACCGGCGGACGCCACCAACGGCCTGGCAGTCGGTCCGGACGGCGCACTGTACGTCAGCTCGCCCATGGACAACACCATCTCGGTCATCGCCCTGGGCAAGCCTTAGGGCCGGATAGGGCAGGCCGCGGTTGCACGGACTGCCGGGTCCTTCAACGCCCCGGCCCATCCGCCCTTTGGCACCAAGGGGTTGGGACCCTTTCCTGTCGCCTTGACTTCCGCCGAAGCCCGAACCATTCTCCGCCCCCTTCCGGCCGGGTTTCCCAGCCGCGGGGGACATTCGATGGTGCGGGGCTGTAGCTCAGTTGGGAGAGCGCGTCGTTCGCAATGACGAGGTCAGCGGTTCGATCCCGCTCAGCTCCACCATTGAAATAAAAGGGCGCCACTGGCGCCCTTTTATTTTCTCCTTCACCGCTCTTGCGAGGCACGTCAATGAAACAGCTCGTAAGCGCCGTCCTGCTGATCGCCTTCACCCTGTCGGTCGCTCCCGACGCGCGCGCCGACAGCGCCGACGATGCGAAGGCCGCACTTGCAGCTTTCGAGCGTCAGGATTTCAAAGCCGCGCTCGTGTTGCTGGACAAGGTGTTGGAAGACAAGACACTGCCGCCGCAGGCGCAGGCGGCGGTGCTGGTCTATCACGCCGGCGCGCAGTACGGCCTCGGCGACGGTGACGCCGCGTTAGCGGACTTCAAAAAGGCCGCCGCCATCGATCCGAAGTCTCTCGACGCCCAGACCAATCTCGCCATCGTCTATCAGGAGCGCAGGCTGTACGAGCTGGCGGTGAACCATAACCGTCAAGTCGTCGAAATCCTGAAGACGGCCCAGCCGTCGCCGCAAACTGTTGTGGCCAACAACCGCCTGGCCTGGCTGCTGGCGACCAGCCCCGAGGCGAAAGTGCGCGACGGCAAGGCCGCGATCGACATCACGACAGGCAGCCTCACACTGATGACCACCAATTGGCCCAACGCGAACAGTCAGCTGATGGCCAATACGCATGACACGCTGGCGGCGGGCTACGCCGAGGCCAAGCGCTTTAAAGACGCGATCGCCACGGAACAAAAAGCCATCGCTGAGATTGGCGCCGCCGATCCCGGCCTGAAAGCGGAGTTCGAGAAACGCCTCGTCAGTTACCAGGCCGGTAAACCGTGGCGGCTGAATTAAAATCCGAATCTTGCGTCATCGCACAATTCGGTGACCTCACCGCTCCGTCGCAGCGGTTCCAGCGTTAGGGTCGACGTGACGCGCGCCAAGACATCCAGCAAGCACTCCAACAAGCACATGTCCGACCTGCTGAAGGCGGAGGTGCTGTCCGACGAGCCGCCCGGCACGCTGGGCGATTTGCTGGATAGCCTCGAGGGCCGCGGGCTGGCGGCGGCGCTGGGATTCCTGGCGTTCCCGATTGCCTTGCCGCTGCCGTTGCCGGGCATCTCGACGATTTTCGGTCTGCCGATGCTGGTGATCGCCGTGCAGCTTGTCCTGCGCCGGAAAAGCCTGTGGCTGCCGGCGCGCTTACGCAAGAAGCAGCTGAACCTGTCGCGCCTGAAGACTGTCGCCACCAAGGCGACGAAGTGGCTGAAGGCGCTCGAGAAGCTTTTGAAGCCGCGCCTGACGTGGCTGTTCACCGCCCCGTTCGAGATTTTCTATGGCCTGCTGGCGGCGTGGCTGGCGTTCATCCTGTTCCTGCCGATCCCGTTCGGCAATGTGCTGCCGAGCCTGTCGATCTTCCTGCTGGCGGTCGCGATGCTGGAACGCGACGGCATCGCCGCGCTGGCCGGCACCGCGCTCTCCATCGGCAGCATCGTGGTGACCTTTGCCGCGATGATCACCGGGGCGCAGGCCGCCTGGAACTTCATTCAAAAGACGTTCTGAGACGCGGACATGAAAAAAGCCCCTTGCGGGGCTTTTTCCGTCGTCACGCGATTTGCCGCGTCTATTTCATCCGCAGCACTTCGATGCGGTCGCTGGCCGGGTTTGTCTCCTTGCGGATTTTGGCGACATCAGCCGCCGTGACCGCGGAGCCCTTGTTGCCCCAACCGGTGCGGATGAAGTTCACCACGTCGGCGATCTTCTGATCGTTCATCATCACGCGGAACTGCGGCATGCGGTAGCTGTCCGGCATGCCGGCGACGACGATGCGCGCCGAGCCGTTGAGCGTGATGTTGATGAGCGAGGACGCATCCGGATCGAGCACGGCCGGGTTGCCCGCCAGCGGCGCGAGATACGGCGCATAGCCCTTGCCGTCGTCACCATGGCAAGCCTTGCATTGCTGCAGGTACAGCGTGGCGCCGGCGCCTTCGACCTTGCCGTTACGCAGCAGCGTCGCGGTGTTCTGATCGAACGCGTAAGGCGCGGAGAGACCGTCTTTCTGCGGCGCCAGCGACTTCAGATACGTCGCCATCGCGGTCTGATCTTCGTCGGTCAGGTATTGGCTCGAGTTGTTGATGACCTCGATCATCGTGCCGAAGGCGCTGCCGAACTGGTTCTTGCCGGTCTTCATGAACTCGAGGATGTCGCCGTGCGACCAACGGCCAAGTCCCGTGCCCGGCGCTTGCGTCAGGTTCGGGGCCGACCAGTTGTCGAGCGGCGCACCGGTCAGGAAGTCGCTGTCGGTTTCGTCGTAGCCCTTTTCGTTGAAGGCGATGCCGCGCGGCGTATGGCAGGCGCCGCAGTGGCCCGCGCCCTGCACGAGATAAGCACCGCGGTTCCAGGACGCATCCTTGCCGGCCTTGGGCTTATAAGTGTCGGAATCGAAGAACAGGACATTCCAGATCTTCAGCGGCCAGCGCATGTTCAGCGGCGCGGGAATCTCGCTGGGCAGATTGGCCTGCTTCACCGCCGGCACCGACTTCATGAAGTAGTCGTACAGCGCCTTCACGTCCTCGGCGTTCAGCTTGGCGTAGGACGGATAGGGCATCGCCGGATAAAGGTTGTGCCCATCCTTGGCGACGCCGAGACGCACGGCCTTGTCGAATTCCGCGAGGCTGTAGTTGCCGATGCCGGTTTCTTTATCCGGCGTGATGTTGGTGGCGTAGATGGCGCCCACCGGCGTCATCATCTTGAGACCGCCCGTGAAGGCCGCGCCGCCCGGCGTCGAATGACACGCCACGCAATTCGCTAGACGCGCGACATACTCACCCCGGTCCATGGGGGCCCCCGGCGCCGGTGATGGCGCTTGGGTGGCGCTGGCCGGCGTCGGTGCCGTCGCGGCAGGTGCTGCGGCCGGTTCGGCGGCAAATGCACCGCTGGCGAGCCCGAAACTCAACGCGGCCGCGCCAAGCAGATATTTCATGGACGAAGTCATGCGCCCCAGCCTCCCTAGAACCCCGCGATGCGCCCCGAAGGGACGCGGCGGGGATGTTAGTGGACGAAGGCCCCGCCGCCAAGTGACAGGAAACATTCCGCCCATTTCGCGTCGACCCTAAGGCTTTGACCCGGCGGGGCTATCGGCGGGTCTGGGCCAGCTCGTTCACACGGCTGCTCAGGTCGCGGAGATTCTCGCTCAATTGCTCGAGCGCGAAGCCCAGGGCGAACAGCCGCCCCGGCGCCCCGTCGGCTTGGCCCGTTGCCTGTTGGACTGTGCCCTGTTCGGCCGTCCCCAGCGGGACCGTGCCCGCCTGCCGCAGGGCGGCGAAAGCGGCCCCGTATTCCGCCATCGCCCCGGCCACCCCGGCGAGATCGGGCGCGACCTTCCGATCCCGGAAAGCGGCCGCGCTGTCGCTGAGGAAGGCGACGGTCGCCCGGGACAGGTGAATCAGCGGCGCGGCCATGCGGGAGGCGAGTTCGGGCGGCAACGGCGCATCGGCGGCGCGGGTGATCATCACCAGATCGCTGCGGAGACGACGGAGCGTGCGCGCGATCGGCGCGGGGTCAGGTTCCGTCGACAGACGCGCCCGGCGTTCGCGCACCGCTTCGTCCGCCAAGGTCTCTAGCCGGGTCAGCGCGCCGCGCAACGCGGTGTGTAGCGCGTCGGCATCGCGGGGTCGAACGCCCGCACCGACGGCTTCGAGAAGCACGGACAGTAGCGCGGCGCAAAGCCCCAGAGCGTCGGCCGCCGCTTGGGCGACAAGACGGTGGGCGCGGGCCGGAAAGACGGTCAGCGAGATCGCCACGCCGATCGTGCTGCCGATGGCGATCTCGAGCACGCGATCGACGGCCGATTGCAGCGGGCTGAGTTCCGGGTTCAGGCCCAGGACCACGATCACCCCGGTGATCGGCGCAACGCGGAAACTGGGCTTGAGCGCGGCCAACAACGCCGTCGGCGCGACGACCACGGCAATGGCGATGGCGCGCTTCGCAAGATCGTCGTGCGGCAGCAGGGTCGCGACGATCAAGCCGACGAAAGCGCCGCCGACCGTGCCGATGAACCAATCGCGCCCGGCATTCACCGAACCACCGACCGATCCTTGCAGGACGATGATGGCGGTAAACACCGACCAGTAGCCTTGCGGCAAGTCGAACGCGGTGGCGAGACCAAACGCCGCGAGCGCGGCCGCCGTCACCCGCAGGCTCAGCAGCAGTTGCGCGCGATGCGCTGTAAACCAGCCGGTGAGGCCGTTTTCAATCAGCACGCGGTCGGACCGACCTCCGCATCGGACACAGCTTGGCGAAAGTTATTAGCGCTTGGCCTGCAGATGGGCTTCGACCATCCACAGGTTCTTGTCGAGTTCGCGCGACATCACCGTGAACAGGTCGGCCGTGTCCTGATCGCCGAGGGTCGACGCAGCGTCGATCGCCGCGCGCACTTGCTTGCCGAACGCCGCCATCGAGGTGGAAAGCGCTTCGCAGTGATCTTCTCCGGTGATGATGTCGAGCGGGTATGCGGGCAGCGTGGTCTGCTTCACGGTCTGCTGCACGGTGCCCTTGGCCTGCCCGCCGAGCGCGACGAGACGTTCGGCGATCTCGTCCACATTGGCCGCGCTGGCCTGGTAGATGGTATCGAACAGCTGGTGCAACGCGATGAAGCTGGGCCCCTTGACGTTCCAGTGCGCCTGCTTCGTCTGCGCGGTGAGATCGAGCGCATCGGACAGACGCGCAGCGAGCAGATCCACCACCGCTTGGCGACGATTTTCGGAAATGTCGTTCTTGGTCGTATGAAGAGCCATAAGGGCCGGGACTCCGCATTGATATGTTAGAGCATTTCCAAGCTAGCCGCGCCGGTGCGACCCGGCAAGATGGTTCACGCGAAATCCGCCCGTCACTTCCGACGTACGTGAGCGCGCGAAGCGGTTACAACGCGCGAACCTGCGGCGTCGCGCAATGCATGACTGGTTTCACCGATGCGCGCATCCCCGGGCCAAGATGAATTCGCGCTTGCGGCTTCGCCGTTCGTGGCAAAAACTGTCGCGCGGAGGAAGTGAATGCGCCGATTGTACGTTCTGGCGATGCTGTTGCTGGGGAGTGCGCTCGCCCGGCCGGCCCAGGCCGCGGAAGCTATCAGCAAGGGCCTCAAACTCGACGGTGGTTTCCAGGAGCTGGTGATCAGCGTGCCCGACCTCGAGGTCGCGACGGCGCTGTATCAGCGCGTGGCCGGCTGGCGCGTGGTGCATCGCGGCGCGGTGCAGCCCGAGATCCTGGCGGCATGGAAGCTGCCCGACACCGCCAAAGCCATCGACGTGGTGCTGCAGAACCCCGGCGACCCCAGCGGCTTCATCCGCCTCGTCAAGTTCCGCGGCATAGCGCAGGAAGAAGTGCGTCCGAGCGCACGCCCCTGGGACACCGGCGGCTTCGCCGGCTTCGACGTCTATGCGCGCGACACCTGGCAGAAATACACGCAGCTACGCCAGGCCGGTTGGCATGCCTACGCACAGCCGGTGCAGCATCAGGTCGACGGCCTGACCAGCCTCCAGACGCTGATCCAAGGACCGGCGAATGAAGTCATCGGCATTATCCAGCGGCTCGACCCGCCGCTGGCGAGCTTCCCGAACCTGAAAGAGATGTCGTTCGCCTTCAACGTTTTCGAGACGGTGAAGGACTTCGACGCGACGGTCGCGTTCTATACCGAGAAGCTGGGCTTCAAGGCGTTCCTGCGCGATCAGGGCCTTGCCGCGCCGCCGGGTCGCAACATCTATGGCCTGCCGGGCAATCTGGTGAACAACGTCTATCGCCGGTCGATCCGTCTGCATCCGCGCGGCGACGTGGCGCAGGACGATCACGCCGGATCCATCTCCATCACCTCGTATTACGGCGCGAGCGGCGACGACTACGCCGCGACCGCCAAGCCGCCCAACTACGGCCTGATCGCCGCGCGCTTCCCGGTCAGCGATGTGATCGGGCACGCGGCGGACCTGAAGGCGAAGGGCGTGCAGCTGGAATACGAACCGACCGATGTGGGGATGATGCCCTACGGTCCGGCGAAAGTATTTGCCGTGCGCGATCCCAACGGGGCGTGGATCGAATTCTTCGAGCCGGCGGATAAACCGAACTAGCGTCTAACGCTTTGCGAAAAACTCGATGCGCGCGCCGTTCGGGGCTTTGACGGCGAGGATGTCGACCGCGCCGTAGGGCGAGAGTTCCATCTTATGCGCTGGCATGGCGATAACCCCGCCCTTCTTGGTGAAATCCGCAGCAAAGGCCGCGAGGTTGGGCACCGGCACGCGCAGGGCGAGATTGCCAAGGTTCGGCGGATCGGCCAGCGCCGAGAAGTCGCGCCCCTCAAGGCCGACGTTCTCCAAAATCTGGATCGAGCCCGTGCGATCCGTCGGATGATTGGCGTAAGCCGCGAAGTGGCGCGTGTGCGTCATGGCGATGTTCTTCGGCAAGCCGAGCGGATTGTCGCCTGGCGCGGCTGATGCACCGTTGCCGGACAGATGATCTTTCCAGCCCAGAATGTCCGCGAACAGGTGCGCGCTGGTGGCGAAGTCTTTCACCAGCAGCGCGGCGTTGAACGGCACGCCGAAACCGAGCGGATCGTTGTCCTTCAGGCCATAGACGCTTTTGTCGTAGGGCGGCGCGACACGCTGCATCAGACACAGCACTTCACCGTTCGGCCCGCGGATCATGACCTCCGTTACCGTGGAGGTGAGCGTGTAGGTGACCGGATCGTTGAACGCCTGCCAGCCCTTGGCGCGCAGCGCTTCGTACACCGCGCGCACATCGTTCACGTACATATAGATGTCGCAGATGCCGCCGGTATCCCAGAACATGCCAGCCGAACGAATCTGTTGCTGAGCGACGCCGTTGAACTTCACGAGCCGGATGAAGCCGCGTGTGAAGCCCGGCTTGCGCAGCACGACCTCGTCGATGCGCGTGTCGGACGGCAGATTCCAGAACGCCGCCGCAATAGGATTAGCCGTGCCGGTGCAGACGACTTCGTATTCGCCGATGTCGCGCCAGACGGAGATCGCCGCATCGAGGTCGCTGACGCTTATGACGGCTTCTTGAAATCCGGTGACCCCCTTCGTGGCGACGGCAGGAATGGAGCACTCCGCCCGCGCGGCTAACGGCGCGAGGATCAGCGCAGCGAACGCCAGGAGCTTCGCGGTGCGGCGCATGGGATCACTCCAGATCGTTGAAGACATCGCGGCGCGCGTTCCAGCGCGTCGGCTTGGTGGTCACGGCGGGGTATTGGCCAAAGGCGACGTGGCCCGCAGGGACGTCGCCGCCCAGCAACGTCGTGCCCGCGCTGACCACCGTGTCGTCGCCAAGACGGACGGCGCCAATGACCCGCGCACCGCCGTAGAGGATCACGCTGCGGCCCAGCATCGGCTGCGCGCCGTCGGGCGCCGAGCCCACACTGACGTTCTGATAGACGCAGAGATAGTCGCTGTAACTTGCGCGGCCCAGCACCGTGCCGACCGGATGCTGCAGCGTGAAGATCGCCGGCAGCTCGACTTCGTAGAATGCATCGAGCCCGTGCAGCGCCTTGTTCAGCGCGTAGGCTTTCGACGCCACGGCGATCTCGCCGCGCTTGAAGGCGCTGTTCGACAGATAATAGAGGAAGATCGCCGACTGATCGGTGTGCAGATGATTGAAGCGCGGCCCGTCGTCGGTCCAGAAGCACTTCAGCTTGGCGTGGTTGAAGCAATGTTCAAGCCGATCGAGCGCGTCTGCGAGGACATGGGCGACCGCGCGGGTCTCGTCGCCATCGGGGTAGAACGCGGCCATCTGCCGCGCGACATAGCCTGCGAGTTCGGAGGGCGCGAGGGTGGTCGAGAACGGCATTCAGTTGCGGCTCGTCTTTGAGGCCCTGACGTTAATGCCGTTGGAGACCAGATGCGAGCGCAGTTTGATCGGGCTGTGATCTGTGAACAGGAACAGGCTTGAGATCGCGACCGCATCGGCGCCCGCGCCGAAGGCGGCGATGCAATGTTCGAGCCCACCGCAGCCGCCGGAGACAACCAGGGGGATGTCGAGCGCCGCGTTCAGGCGGGCGACGATCTCAACGTCATAGCCGGACAGCGTGCCGTCGCGATCGATGCTGGTGAGCAGGATCTCGCCGCAGTTCGCGTCCTGCATGCGCTTGGCCCAGGAGATGGGATCGTGGGGGCTGCCTGCGCGCCCGCCGTCGCCGAAGACGCGAAACACGCCGTTGCCGATATCGCGATAGTCGATCGACACGGTGATGCATTGGTCGCCGAATGCCTGCGCCGCGGCTTTGACGAAGCCGGGGTCGCGCAGCGCCTGGCTGTTGATCGCCACTTTGTCGGCGCCCGCGCGCAGCAGGTCCGTAACGTCTTCGAGGCGGCGCACACCGCCGCCGACCGTCAGCGGCATGAAGACCTGCTCGCTGATCCGGCCGACGATGTCGAGCACCTTGGCGCGCGAGGCGTCGCTAGGCGCGATATCGAGGATGATGAGTTCGTCCGCGCCGTAGTCGTTGTAGACCTGCGCGGTGGAAACCGGATTGCCGGCCTCGCGCGGCTGTTCGTCGAAGCGGACGTACTTCACGAGACGTCCGTCACGCAGCAGGAACTTGGGGATGATGCGTTTCTTCAGCATCACGGATTCCAACGCACGAGGTTTTCGAGCAGCGCGACGCCGGAGTCCTGGCTTTTCTCAGGATGGAACTGCACGCCGAGAATATTGTCCTTGGCGACGGCGGCCGTGAACGGGGTGCCGTAGGCGCAGCGCGCAAGCTGGTGGGCGTTATCCGCCGTGCGGAAGTGATAGCTGTGCACGAAGTAGAACGTGAGCTGATCCGGCTTCAGCCGCGTGAACAGCGGGTGCGCCGCCGTCAGCGTCACATCGTTCCAGCCCATGTGAGGGATTTTCAACGCGTCGGGGCCGGGGTCGAGCCGCGCAACATCGCCCGCGATCCAGCCGAGGCCATCATGCGCGCCATGCTCATCGCTGCGGTCGGCCAGCAGTTGCATGCCGAGACAGATGCCCAGGAATGGCTTGCCCTTGGCGATCACCTGATCGCGCAAGATGTCCGGTAACCCTTGCGCCTTCAGCGCCGCTATCGCGTCGCCGAACGCGCCGACGCCCGGCAGAATGATGTGACTGGCGTCATTGAGGACATGCGCGTCCGCCGTAACGACCGCGTCGGTGCCGCAATGCTCGACGGCGTTCTTCACCGAACGGACATTGCCACGGCCATAGTCGATGATCGCGACGCTCGCCATCGGGACTCCCTTATTGGAGCCCCGTTATAGCGAAGCTATCCACGGGCGAACATCGTCGCGGTATTGATGGTGAACGAGCCGTCCGCTTCCTGCTTGAGGTACGCCGCCACATCCGCCGGCATCAGCGCCGGCATCGACCTAATCGCCTGGCGATGGACCTCGGGCGTGTTCATACGATCGACCCAGACTTGGAAATCCAGATGGATCGTATGCGCGCGGACCTCGCCTGGCGTGAAGCCCGCCGCGCCCAACATCCTACGCCATTCCGCCAGCGTGTAGTCGCGCACATGCGAGGGATCGCGCAGCAGCTCAATCGCCTGGAACCAGAGATCGGCCCGCGCGTCGTCGGCCCCCAGTACGTCGATGAAAATCGCCACACCGCCCGGCTTCAGCACGCGCCGCGCTTCGCGTAAGCCCGCCGCCGCATCGGTCCAGTGGTGGGCGCTCAAGCGGCTCATCACCACGTCGAACGACTTGTCCAGGAACGGCAGCGCCTCGACCGCGCTTTGCCGCGTGGTGATGTTGGTCAGCCCGCGCCGGGCTGCCTCCGTCGCCACGGCCGCGACCATCTCGGCTGACAAGTCGGTCGCCACCACGGCGCCCGCCTGGGGGGCGGCCGCGAAGCTGGCATGCCCGCCGCCGCAGCCGAGGTCGAGCACATGAGCGTGAGACACAGCCGCGACGGCTTCGGCGATGTCGCCGAGGTCCGCGCCTTGGGCATGCACGGCGCTGGTGACATAGGCCGCCGCGCGGGCGCCGAACTGGCTGGTGACGAGGGATTGGTGATCGGTCATGGCGAGACTCGGCGTTTGTCTGAACCTGCCGCGAAGGTGCGCCCGCATTTAGCCTGGTACAATAGGTCCGTTTATCCTGGTATAGGTGCACCCATGTCCCAGGCTTCCGAACGCCGCGCCGCACTGGCGGATTTCCTGAAAAGCCGCCGCGCTGCCTTGCCGCCGGCGAGTTTAGGGATTCGCAGCGGCGCCCGCCGCCGCACCCCGGGCCTGCGCCGCGAGGAGTTGGCCCAGGCCGCCGGCATCAGCGCCACCTGGTACACCTGGATCGAACAGGGCCGCGACGTCTCCGTCTCGCCGCAAGCGTTGTCGCGGCTGGCGCAGACGTTGCATCTGTCACCGGCCGAGCGCGCCTATCTGTTCGAGCTGGCGGAGAAGCGCGACCCGCGCTTGCCGGATGCGGATGCGAGCGCCGTCGCGCCACCGGCCCTAATCGCCTCGGTGCAGAGCATGGCTGTACCGGCTTATGTGCTGGACCGCAGCTATACCGCCGTGGCCTGGAACGACGCGGCGGCGGACCTGTTCGTCGGTTGGCTGGATGAGGACAGCGACCGCAATCTGCTGCGCTATATCTTCCTCAATCCCGCCGCCAAAAAGCTGATCGGCGATTGGGAGGACAGGTCGCATCGCGTGCAGGCGGAATTCCGCGCCGACGTGTCGCGCACGCTGGACGATCCCGCCATTGCCGCGTTGATCGCCGATCTGCGCCGCCGCAGCGTGTTGTTCGACGCGGCGTGGCAGCGCCAAGCCGTGACCGTACGCGAAGGCGGCCTTCGCCGCTTCACCCATCCGCGCCACGGCAAACGCAGCTACGAACAGCTGACGTTCGCCTACGCGCCGCGCCCAGAGTTCAAACTGACGATGTTGATGCCCGCGACGGGCTAGCCGCCGATCTTGATGCCCGGCCGGTCAGGCCACGGGACGTGGGTGTTATCCCACTGGTCGTAGTCCCACATCTTCTTGCCGTCCTCGACTTCGTTCGGCGCGAAGCGATGCGGATCGACCTGATGGCGCATGGCGATCTCGAGGAATTCGGCTTCCGTCATGTGCAGGTATTGCAGGAACAAGTCGAGCGAAGGCGGACGCTTGCCGTCGTATTCTTTTTCCAGCGCCGCACCGTCTTCGCGGCTCATGCGGCGATTGCGGATCTCGATGTTGGCGAGGTGATTGGTGCGTCCAAATCCACGTTTAATGTATTTCAGATAGTCGCGGATGCCCTGGAAGTGGCATTCGATCTTCTCGTAATCGAACTGCTCCGGCACGCCTTCGACTTCGTCGCCTTCCCAACCGAGTTCCTGTTTGATGATCTCGACCTGCTTCTTCGTGTCCCACTTGATGTAGTTGCCGAGGCAGACCGAACGCACACCGAGCTTGGCGAGCTCTTTGCGCGGCGGATAGGCGAAGGGGTAAAGGTCGCGCATCGGGATGCGCCCGCCGAGGAATTCGTACATGTCGTCGGCGGTGATGCCGAGGTTGGTGGCGCGGTTGAAGCGCTTCTGGTCGACCTCTTCCATCTCTTCGTAGGTATAGAAGCTTTGGTATTCCGCCAGGCTCTCGCCCCAGAACAGCAGCGGCACCTGATAGCGCAGCGCCACCTGCATGGTGTGCGCGTAGATGCCGGTGTGGCAGTGCCAGCAGAAATCGCCCCGGCGTTTCAAGCTCTCCAGCATCAACTCGCGCACCACATGCCAGGACGGCGTGAATTGGATCACGTCGACGCCGAGCTTCTTGAAGGTGCGCTTGTTGTTCTCTTCCAGGGTGGTGCGGAAGAAGCCGTGGTCGAACCGCACGATCAGCGGCTTCATCTTCAGCTGGGTGACGATGTACCAGGCCTGATACGTGGAATCCTTACCGCCCGAGAAGGGCACGATGCAGTCGTACAGGCCCTTGCCCATAAACGGGGCGATCAGCGTCTGCAGTTCCTGGCCGCGCGCCGGCCAGTCGACCTTGGTTTCCTTGTACTCGATCTGCTTGCAGACCGAACACGAGCCCGCCGCGTCGAAGGTCGTGGCTTCGGCGGTCTCCTTGACCAGGCATTGGGTGCAGGATTTCATCGGGGCATAATGTAGACAGGTCGTTAACGTATCCCTACAAGATGAGACATGGACGGCACGGTTGCACAGACGGCATCCGACCTCGTTTCGGTCGTGATTCCCTTGATGAACGAGGAGGCCAACGTGGCGCCGTTGGCCGCCGCGTTGACCGCTGCGCTCGACCCCATGGGCCGGCCTTATGAGGTCATCTTCATCGACGATGGCTCGACCGACGGGACCCTGGCGGAGTTGAGTCGCGAGGCGAAGACCAACCCGCGATTCAAAATCATTTCGTTCAAACGCAACGTCGGCCAGACCGGCGCGATGATGGCCGGCATCGACCATGCCAAAGGCTCTGTCATCGTGCCGATGGACGGCGACCTGCAGAACGACCCGGCCGATATCCCGCGCCTGCTGGCCAAATTGGACGAAGGCTTCGGCGTCGTCTCCGGCTGGCGCAAGAACCGGCGCGATGCCTTCATCACCCGCACGCTGCCCAGCCGCATGGCCAATGCGCTGATCAGCTATG
Organism: Rhodospirillaceae bacterium; assembly: GCA_947476695.1. Taxonomy (GTDB): domain Bacteria; phylum Pseudomonadota; class Alphaproteobacteria; order Rhodospirillales; family Rhodospirillaceae; genus SCTM01. The sequence goes on along the minus strand of CANJRD010000001.1, from coordinate 612,135 downwards.
TGTCCGGCGTGCACCTGAACGATTACGGCTGCACGTTGAAGGCTTATCGCCGCGAAGTGCTGGAGGGCTTCCGCCTGTACGGCGAGATGCACCGCTTCGTACCGATCTACGCCAAATGGCAGGGCGGCAAGGTCACCGAACTGCCGGTGAACCACCGCGCGCGCACCGCCGGCAAATCGAAGTACGGTCTGAACCGCGTCTTCAAGGTGATGCTGGATCTTCTCGTCGTGAAGTTCCTGACCCAGTACGAGACCAAGCCGATATATATCTTCGGCATGGTGGGCCTGTGGTTCTTCGCCATCGCCTTCGTCGCCGGTGTCTGGGCCGTGTACCGCAAGGTGTTCGAGGGCATCAGCTTCATCCAGACGCCGCTGCTGTTGCTGTTCACACTGGGCTTCATCACCGGCGTGATGTGCATCCTGATGGGTCTGCTGGCCGAAGTGCTGGTGCGCATTTACTTCGAGGCGCGCAACCGTGCACCGTACACGGTGAAAGAGCGCATCAACTTCGAACGCGCGCCGTAGTATGTGCGGCATCGCGGGCTTTGTCGGCGCCGGCAACGCGGACGACCTCAAACGCATGACGGATGCGCTAGTCCATCGCGGACCGAACGACGAAGGCTATTTCGCCGATCAGCATCTGCCGGTGTTCCTAGCGAACCGCCGGCTTGCCGTCACCGACATCCCCGGTGGCCACCAGCCGATGTGGGATGCGCAGGGCGACGTCTGCGTCGTGTTCAACGGCGAGATTTACAATCACCGCGCCTTGCGCCGCCGCCTTGAAGACGCTGGTGCAAAGTTCCAGAGCGATCACGCCGACACCGAAGTCCTGATCCACGGCTACAAGATCTGGGGCGAGGACCTGTGGCGCGAGCTGAACGGCATGTTCGCCGTCGCGCTCTATGATCGGCATCGCAAGAAGCTCGTTCTTGCCCGCGACCGGTTCGGCGAGAAGCCGTTGTTCTATGGCGTGCAGGGCGCCACGGTTGCGTTCAGTTCCGAGCTGACCTCGCTGCGCCGGCATCCGTCTTTCCGCACCAGCCCGCTGTCGAGCCACGCGTTGCGAAAATACTTCGCGCACGGCTTCTTCCCGGCGCCGCACACACCCTATGAAGACATCTACAAACTTCCGGCCGGTCACACGCTGACCATCGATGCGACCACCGGCAGTTTTGCGACGCGGGAATACTTCCGCTTCGGCATCGTGCCCGACGCCAAGCCGCCCGGCCGCCCCGACGATTGGGCGGCGGAGGTCGGTCACCTGCTCGGCAATTCCGTGCGCGCGCGATTGGAGAGCGATGTGCCAGTCGGCATCTTCCTCTCGGGCGGTGTCGACTCCAGCGCCGTGTTGAGTTTCGCCGCGGACGTGCGGCCGCCGTCAAGCCTCAAGACATTCTCCATCGGCTTCCGCGAGACCAGCTTCGATGAATCGCCCTATGCCGAGGAAATGGCATTGGCGATCGGCTCAACGCATTACGTCGAGATTTGTGATCTGGACGCGGCGCGCAGCGAACTGCCCGCGATCCTGGGCAACATGGACGAGCCCATCGGCGATGGGTCGCTGCTGCCGACGTCGCTGCTGGCGCAGTTCGCGCGCAAGCATGTGACGGTGGCGCTGACCGGCGACGGCGGCGACGAACTGTTCGCCGGCTACGATCCGTTCCGCGTGCTGAAAAGTGCGGCGCTGTACGAAAAACTGGTGCCCAAGCCGGTGCATGCGGCGGTGCGGATGATGGCCGGCTGGCTGCCGCTGTCGGACGCCAACATGAGTTTCGACTTTGTCGCGCGGCGGGGGCTGGCGGGCCTGAAGCAGCCGCAGTGCCTGTGGAACCCGCTGTGGCTCGCCCCCTTGCAGCCCGATGAAATCCGCGACCTGTTCGCCACGCCGGTGACGACGGAAGAGCTGTATAGCGAAGTCATTGCCGCCTGGGATCAATGCGCGAGCCCGCATCTGGTCGACCGGGTGCTGGAGTTCTACACGCGCTTCTATCTGGCCGATCAGCTGTTGGTGAAAGCCGACCGCGCGACCATGGCGGCGTCGCTGGAAGCGCGCGCGCCGTTCCTGGACTATGAGCTTGCCGACTATGCCGCGCGTCTGCCGTGGCAGGTGAAGCTGCATGGCCGCACCACCAAGTGGCTGCTGAAGCGCGCGTTGCGCGATCGTCTGCCGCGCGATCTGTTGAAGCGGCGCAAGAAAGGCTTCGGCATTCCGATGGGACGCTGGCTGCGGTCGATGGACCCGCCACCGCCGGTGCCGGGCTTCGACGATGCGCTCTTGCGCGCGCGCTGGAGCGAACACGCCAGCGGCCACGGCGATCATCGTTTGGCCTTGTGGAGCTGGCTTGCGCTGGCGCACAGCGTGAACGGAAGCCCGCGATGAACGCGCTGTCGACGCCGTTCTGCATCGTGACCGAGGAAGCGATCGCCGGCGTGCGCGACAGCCAGGGCAAATACTTCGCCGCCATCATGGGGATCGACCCAACGCAGTTCGCCGCCGACACGCTGAACCCGCGCAAGCCCGAGGATATGGCGGCGGTGTTGGAAGCCTATGTGTCGCTGGCGGGCAAGAAGGTGCTGGAGATCGGCACCGGCTGCGGCGTCAATCACATCGTCTGGACCAAGAAGTTCGGCATCGACGGCTGGGGCGTGGAGCCGGAAGGCGAAGGCTTCGAGGCCTCCGGCGGCGTCGCGCAGGCCTTGATCCGGGCTAACGGTCTCGATCCGTCGCGCATTAAGGATGCCCATGGCGAGGCGCTGCCGTTCCCCGATGCGAGCTTCGACATCGTCTATTCGTCCAACGTGCTGGAGCATGTCGAGGATCCGCCGCAGGTGTTGCGCGAGGCGTTTCGCGTTCTGAAGCCAGGCGGGACGCTGCAGATCGTGTGTCCCAATTATCTGTCGTATTTCGACGGCCATTACGGCGCGCTGCATCCGCCGATCTTCTCCAACAGCTTCTTCCAGGGCTGGATGAAGTGGGTCTATCGCAAGGACCCGAGCTTCGCCGCCACCATCCGCACGCAGGTGAATGCGGTGTGGGCGAAGCGTCAGCTGCGCGAGATCGGACGCACCGTGCCGCTTGAAGTGCTGACGCTGGGCGAGGCGAAGTTTCTGGAGCGCATGGATACGATGGTCTTCGGCCAGTGGATGCGCATGGGCGTGGTCGGCAAGCTGGTGGAGATCGCGCGCGCGTTGCGCATCAACAAGCTCGCGGCGCGGCTGATCGTCGCCTTGCGCGGCTGGACGCCGCTGATCATCACCGCGCGCAAACTCTAGGCGCGGTCGCGGCCGGCTAGATCCGCCACGAAGCCCGCGACGGCGCCGAGCAACGTCAGCGCCAAGAGCAGGAACGACAGCGCCAAGGCCGCTTTCGCATCCTGGCCGAGCGCGCCGAGCAGCGTCACAAGGCCGGCGTCCCGCAGGCCGACGCCCGCGATCGTGACGGGCAACAGCAGCGCGAGCGACACCAGCCCGACCACCACCGCCCAGGCGGCGAGGCTGACGTGGAGGCCCAGCACGTTGCCAAGCACCACGAACACCGCGATCGACAGCACGTTGAACACGAGGCCATAGGCCAACGACGTCAGCATCACCGGCGCGGAGACATGCGCCTCGCGCCAGATCAGGAAGGCCCGACCGAAGCGCCCCAGCCAGGCGGGCGGCGGCAGCACGATCAGCGCGGTCACGGCGGCGGCGGCGAGCGCGATCACCGCCGAAGCGATGCGTGCCGCATCGGGGCCGACCGCCTTGGCTTCGATCCCGAGACCGAGGGCCGTGAGCACCATCAGCGCGAACAGCCCGACCACCTTGTCGAGCGCGACAGCCGCGGCGATGTGGCCGGCGTTGCCGCCCTGCATCGCGCGCATCAGCCGCACTGCTTTGACGGCGTCGCCCGCCAGTTGCCCCGGCAGGACCGCGCCATAGAGCAGGCCGATCAGCGTGAAGCGGATCGCGGGCCAGACCCCGAGTTCCGGCAAGAAGACGCGCAGCTTGAGCGCGTTCACGGCATGCGCGGCGAAGAACAGCACGACCGCGAGGATCAAAGCTTGCGGTGTGACGCCGGCCAGCGCCGCGAGCACCGGTTCCAGCGGCACGCGCGTCAGCACCACCGCCAGCACGGCGGCACCGACCGGGAGCTTGGCGGCGATCAGAAGAGCGGGGCGCATCCAGGTCTCCGGAGGAAAGCTTGGGCGGGAAAGCTTGTCAGGGCGGCGTGGGCATTTATAACCCGGGCATGGCCTCCCCGGCGCGCCGCATCTTGTTGATCAATTACGAGTACCCGCCCATTGGCGGCGGCGGCGGCAACGCCACGTTTCATATTGCGCGCGCCATGGCCAAGCTGGGCCACCAGCCTTTCGTGCTGACTGCCGGCTATGGCGATCTACCGCGTGTGGAGGTCACGGACGGCGTGACCGTCCGCCGCCTGTTCGCCTTCCGTCAGCGTGCCGACCGCTGTTCCGTTCCCGAAATGCTCGCCTTTGCCGCCGCCGCGGGCCTGGCCGCGCCCGGCCTCGCGCGTCACTGGCGCATCGATGCGGGCCTGGCCTTCTTCGCCGTGCCCTCGGGGCCGGTCGGCTGGCTACTGAAACGCACCAACCGTTTGCCCTACGCGATCTCGCTGCAGGGCGGCGACGTGCCGGGCTTCGACGCCGGCAACCTGGCCCATTGGCACAAGATGGCGGGCAACACGATCAGCCGCATCTGGGCGGACTCAGACGCGGTCATCGCCAATTCCGAAGGGCTGGCCGCACTCGCGCGACGGCACGCCCCACTGCAACGCATCGGCGTGATCCCGGCGGGCGCCGACGTGGACGGCATCGCGGCCAAGACCTCCTACGCGACGCCCGGCGCGCTGAAGCTTTTGTTCGTCGGACGCTTGGTGCGCCAGAAGGGCCTGGACGTGTTGATCGACGCGTTGTCGAAGCTGCCGCCGACAGTGCATTGGCACCTGGACCTTGTCGGCGATGGCCCGGAGTGGACGACGCTGGCGGGCCTTGCCGCGCGCCGCAACATCGCCGACCGCGTCCGCGTGCACGGCTGGTTGAAAAAAGACGCGCTGCCGACGCTGTATCACAACGCCGACATTTTCGTGCTGCCATCGCGCGACGAAGGCATGCCGAATGCCCTGCTGGAAGCGATGGCCTCAGGCTTGCCCGTGGTCGGTACGCGGATCGCCGGCACATCGGAAGCCATCATCGACGGCGAGAGTGGCTTGCTGGCGCCGGCCGAGGACGCCGATGCGCTGGCGGAAGCCTTGCTGACGCTGGCCGAGAATCCGGCGCAGCGCGAGATGATGGGCCGCGCCAGCCGCGCCCGCGTCGAGGCGCGTTTCAGCTGGACCTCCGTGACCGAAGCCTGGATGGACGTGCTGGAGCGGATCATCTGAGATGAGTGACGCGTCAGCCACCTCGTACGAAGAGATCTGGTCCGGCGGCTGGGACGACATGCGGCTCTATGGGCCGATGTCGCGCCACACGCGCCGCCTGATGCGCCGCATGACCGACGACCTGATGCCGCGCAGCATCTGCGACATCGGCTGCGGCGAGGGCTCGCTGCTGGGCACGCTGCGCAAGGCGCATCCCGGCGCGACGCTGACCGGTCTCGAGATTTCGGAGAATGCGGCGAAGCTGGCGCGCAGCCGCTTGCCGCAGGCCGAGATCGCGGTCGCCGACATCTCGGCCACGGCGCTGGCGAAGACGTTCGACCTCGTGGTCTGTGCCGATGTGGTCGAACACATCCCGGACGATGCGCGCGCCCTGGCCCACATGGCCGCAATGGTGAACCCTGGCGGCCGGCTGGTTGTCGCCACCTTGCAGGGCCGTATGCGCCGCTTCGAGGTCGACATCGGCCATCAACGCAATTACGCGCCCGGCGAACTGGCCGCCAAGATCGCCGCCACCGGCCTGACCGTCGAGCGCACGATCGAGTGGGGCTGGCCGCTGTACTCGCCGCTGTATCGTGACCTCTTGGAAGGCATCGACAATCGCGGCACCATGGGCCGCTTCGGGCTGGGCAAGAAGTTGATCAGCCATATCCTCTATGCGGTGTTCCGTCTGAACTCGCACCGCCACGGTGACTACATCTTCATTCGGGCAAAGAAGACCGCATGAGTTCGCTCGGCCGAATCCTGGTGACCGGCGCCGATGGTTTCATCGGCTCGCATCTGGTCGAGGCGCTGGTCGACGCGGGTTATTCGGTGCGCGCCTTCGTGCAGTACAACAGCTTCAACAGCTGGGGCTGGTTGGACGAGGCGCAGGAGAACGTCCGCAAGAATCTCGACGTCTTCGCCGGCGATGTGCGCGACGCCCATGGCGTACGCACGGCGATGAAGGATTGCGACACGGTGATGCATCTCGCCGCGCTGATCGCGATCCCGTACTCGTATCACTCACCCGGTGCTTACGTGGACACCAACGTCAGCGGTACGTTGAACATCGTGCAGGCGGCGCAGGACTTGCGCATTGCGCGCTGCATCGTCACATCGACCAGCGAGGTCTACGGCACCGCGCGTTTTGTGCCGATCACCGAGGAACATCCGTTACAGGGACAATCGCCCTATTCCGCCAGCAAGATCGGCGCGGATCAGATCGCGCTGTCGTTCCATAAGTCCTTCGGTACGCCGGTCGCGGTGATACGGCCGTTCAATACCTATGGCCCGCGCCAGTCGGCGCGCGCAATTATTCCGACCGTCATCACGCAGATTCTCGCCGGCAAGACAGTTCTGAAACTCGGCGCGCTGACGCCCACGCGCGATTTCAATTTTGTCAGCGATACCGTGGCCGGTTTCATCACGATGGCCGAGGCGATGGCAGCACAGCGCGACGGCGTCATCGGCGAAGTGACGAACCTCGGCACCGGCTACGAGATCGCCATCGGCGATACGGTGAACCTGATCGCCGAGCTGATGGGCGCGAAAATCACCATCGAAACCGAAGAGGCCCGGGTACGCCCAGCGACGAGCGAAGTCGAACGGCTCTGCGCGGATAATACGCGCGCGAAGGAACGCCTTGGATGGACGCCGCAGTATGCGGGCCGCGAGGGCGTGCGCCGCGGCTTGCAGGAAACCATCGCCTGGTTCTCCGCCCCCGGCCGCCTCGCGCGTTACAAGGCCGATCTCTACAATTTATGATTCTTGGTTTGCGCGGGATCCGATCGGAAAACCGGAACTACTTTTCCCGATCACGCGCCGAGCTTGAACAGCACGCCGTAGAAGCCGTCCATGCCGCCTTGTTCGGCGAGATAGCAGGGCAGCGCGCGTAGTTCGCCTTCGGGCGTGAGCAGTTGAGCGAGCCCGCCCACCGCATCCGCCGTGATCGGCACGCGCGTGGCTTTGTCGCCGACGGTCGCGGCGATGGCCTGGCCTTCCTCGGGCTGCAACGAGCACACGCTGTACAGCAGGAAGCCGCCCGGCTTGACCATCTCGAGCGCGGCGGCGATCAGGCGGCGCTGGTTCTCGGCGAAGCCCGCGATGTCGGCGCTTTGTTTTAGATGCGGCAGGTCAGGATGGCGACGCAGCGTGCCCGTCGCCGAGCACGGCGCGTCGAGCAGCACGGCGTCGACTTTTTCCGCCGGACGCCACGACACCGCATCGGCGGTGACGACGTCGCCGGGAAGATTCAAGCGCGCCATATTTTCGGTGAGCAGGCGCAAGCGATCCGCCGCGAGATCGACGGACGTGACCTTGCACCCGGCCGCCGCCAGCTGCGCGGTCTTGCCGCCGGGCGCGGCGCAAAGGTCGATCACGGTCGGTGACTCAACGCCCTTCAACGCGTGCAGAAGAATGCGCGCCGGCAATGCCGCCGCTGCGTCCTGCACCCACCACGCGCCTTCGCTAAATCCTTCGAGTTCCGTGACACGGCCATGTTCGAACCGGCGCAGCGTGCCGGTAGGTAACAGCGTGGCATCGAGCTTCTGCGCCCAGGCTTCCGCGCTGGTCGCATCCTTCAGCGACAGATCGAGCGGCGGTTCGGTGAGATGCGCGAAGGCGATCTGGCTCGACACGTCGGCGCCATAGGTGCGCGCCCAGCTTTGCCACAGCCAGTCGGCGGTGTTGAGACGGCCTGCATCCTGTTCGCTGACCAGTTCCACGCCTTTGTCGGCGACGCGGCGCATCACCGCGTTGACCAGGCCGGCCAGCCGATCCATGCCCCGCGCGCGCACCAGCCCGACGGTGGTGGCGACCGCCGCATGCGGCGGCGTGCCGAGGAACAGCAGCTGGGCGGCGCCCAGGCGCATGATGTCGCGCACCACTTCCGGCGGCTGACGGTCGATGAAGTCGGCCAGCGCCGCATCGATCTGGCCAAGGCGGCGCAATGTGGTCGCCACCAGCATGCGCACGAAGGCGCGGTCGCGCGGGGCGAGATCTTTCACCGCGGTGTCGAAGGTATCGTCGACAGCGCGGCGGTCGATCACCACACCCTGGAAGACATTGAGCGCCGCCACGCGGCTCGCGAGCTCCGGCACGTTCAGCGGCGGGCGGCGGCCCGCGCGGGTCTGCTTCTGAAAACTACCGGGCGCGATTTTTCTCACTCAGTCTCCTTATTTCGCCGGCATCCTGGCGAAGGCCTGTTTCCACGCGCCCGTGGCGGGCCCGTCTCCATTCACGATGGAGAAGGCCTTATTCGCCGCACCCGGGTTGGTCAACGACTCAATCGCCACCAGCGCCGTATCCTCACGCGTGATCCAGGTATTCTTCACGTATTCGGCGCGCGGCAGCACCTTGATGTCGAGCTTCCCGCCCGGATCGTTGTTCATGCCGCCCGGACCGATGATCGTGTATTCGATGCCCGAGGCGATCAGCGCTTCCTCGGCCTTGCCTTTGAAGATGATGACATTGCCCGCGATCTTGTTCAGCGGATTGTCGACCTCGCCGGACACAGACGACGTGATGATCACGAGGCGCTTCACGCCGGCCGCTTTCGCCGCCGCCGCCAGGTTCTTGGTACCGCCGAGATCGACTGATTCGGGGCTGTCCTGGCCTTCCTTGCCGCGCGCCGCCACCGCGTCGATGACGTAGGTGACGCCTTTCAGCGCAGCGGGCAGCGTCTCGGGCTTGGTGACGTCGGCGGAGACCCATTCGACATCCTTGCCGAACTTGGCCGCCGCTTCGGTCGCGTTGCGGCTCATCGCGCGCACCTGATAGGGCGATTTCTTCAGCGCGGCGAGAATGACGCTGCCGTTCTTTCCGGTCGCACCGGCGAGCAGCACGATGGGTTTCGTCTGGGCCTTTGCCGTACCGACAGAAGCGAGCGCGAGCAGCGAAGTCAAAAGCGTACGTCGTTCCATGGCAGTATCCCCTCAGGTGTCGAGAAACTGGCGGACGATGGCGGCGGCTTCGGCGGTCTTGAGATCGAGGAAGCCGTGGCTCCAGCCGGGCAGGTCGTGGATACGACTGTCGCGGTGTTGGAGATAAGGTTTGGCGCGCGGCGTGAAGGCGACGAGATCGTCGTCCGGATTCAGGACGAGGATCGGCTGCTTCACCCGCGGCAATGCGTCGGCGACCAGATAATTGAACGCGGCGCGATGGCCCCACCACGAGATCGCCGGCCGCTGCATGCGCTGCGCGAAACGTTCCGCCAGGTCTTCGTTGGTGACACCGTCCATGCGCCAGCGCTGCGCGGCCTTCCACCACTTCACGAAGTGCGAGCCGTCGTCGCTGACCTCTTCGGGGCCATACATCCGTTGATGTTCGGCCAGTTCCTCCGGCGTGAAGACCGTCGCGGAAACCATCACGATGCGATGGACTTGCGATGGCCGCTGGAGCGCAACCTCGAGGGCGATCTTCGCGCCCGTGTGATAGCCCATAAGATCGACGTCTTTCAGGTCGAGCGCATCCATCACGTCGCCCATCGCCGCAGCGTAGTCGGCGATCTCCGGCGGCGATGGCGGCGGATCGGACGCACCGAAGCCTGGCGTATCGACAGCGATCGCGGCGCGGTCGCGGCCGATCTCGGCGGCGAAGCGCTCATAAATCGCGCTGGAATAGGGGCTCATGTGAAAGAGCAGCAGCGGCCGGCGCGACGCGGTCGCGGGTGCGGCGATGCGGTAGTGGATCTGGCCGAAGCGGCCATCGACGTAACCGCGGCGAACGGTGGTCATATGCGGCTCCCTCATGAGCCGCACGGTCGCGAGTTAAGCCTGAGCGGTCAAGCGAAAGGCGGTTAGCCCCAGGGGCCTGGCCGCCGTGTGGGCGCGGCGCGGCGCGGGCCCTCATCGGGGACATCGTCAGACTGCCCAGGCGCCTGCGCGAGCTGCTCCAGGCGCGCGACGCGGTTCTGGGTGCTGGGGTGCGTGGCGAAAAGGTTGTCGACCCCGCTGCCGCCCAGCGGGTTGATGATGAACAGATGCGCCGTGGCCGGATTGGCTTCGGCGGCCGGGTTCGGCACCTGATGCGCGTAGTTTTCGATCTTGCGCAGCGCCGATGCGAGCGCGAGTGGATCGCGCGAGAACGCGGCGCCGCCCTGGTCGGCGCCATATTCGCGGCTGCGCGAGATGGCCAGCTGCACCACGGTCGCGGCGATGGGCGCGAGGATCATCACCAGGATGCCGAGGATCGGATTGCTGCGGCCCTCGGAATCGCGGGCGCCGCCGAACAGGAACGCGAAGTTCGCCAGCATGCCGATGGCGCCCGCCAGCGTGGCGGTGACGGTCATGATCAACGTGTCGCGGTTCTTCACATGCGCGAGTTCGTGCGCCATCACGCCGGCGATCTCGCGCTCGTCGAGCATGTCGAGCAGACCGGTGTGGATGGCGACCGCCGCGTGCTCGGGATCGCGGCCGGTGGCGAAGGCGTTCGGCTGCGGGTTGTCGACGATGTAAACCTTCGGCATCGGGATCTGCGCGTTCGCCGCCAGCCTTGCCACCATGTCGAACAGCTGCGGCGCGTCGGCGCGGCCGATCTCGCGCGCGCCGTACATGCGCAGCAGCATCTTGTCGGAGTTCCAATAGGCGAAGGCGTTGGTCGCGATCGCGACTCCGAAGGCGATCAGCATGCCCTGGCCGCCGCCGATCAGGCCGCCGACGGCCATGAACAGCGCGGTCATCGCCGCCAGCAGCAAGGAGACTTTGAGTATATTCATCCTACGTCCGCATCCTTAAGCGACTGTCTTACGTCAGATAAGTCACCGTTACGCGAGGGCAAGAGCCTGCCCGCTTTACGGCGGGGCCAACCTTATGCGAGGGATCGGGCCATGAGCACATCCAACGACACGCCGGCGCGCCCGTTACCCCTGCCCTTAAGCCCGGAAGCCGCGGCCCTCAAGCCGCCCTCCCAGCAGGCGGCGCCCGCCACCATAGTACAACCGGAAGAACACGGCGGACCCAAGGGTCCTGAACCCACGCGCTACGGCGATTGGGAGCGTAAGGGCCGCTGCTCGGATTTCTAAATCGGCCATACGGATTCTTAAGGGCTGCCCCCTCAAGGTTTGCTATGAGCGATGGAACCGTCGCGAAACGACGGCATGGGGCGGAACATGGGGATTCAGGCGCTTTGGCAGCGACTGTGGTCTGAGCGGCCGGCGGAAGCCGCCGCCGCGATTGTGCGCACGCCTAACCCTTTGCTCGACGGCGTGCCGCCGCTGCGCATCCTGATCAGCCCGCTGACCGCCGACGCCAGCGGCCGCGCCGCCGAACACATCTTCGACAGCCTCAACGGCCGCCCCGGCATCACCGCCCGATTCGCCGAACGCCCGCTTTGCGCGCCCGGCGCGGACAACATGCAGCCGTTCTTCCTGTCGATGGCCGTCGATCTCGGCCGCCGTTGGTTGAGCCGCGACGAAGCCGATCTGCTGATCTGGGGCGAGACGGTCACCGGCCCGCCACTGCAACGCGACGGTCCGCCGCACGTCTCCTGGCGCCTGCGCTTCCTGGGCGCGGGCACGCCGGTGCAAGCGCACGGCGCGTCGTTGTCCGCGCTCGAACGCCTCGAACTGCCGGCGTTCTACAACAGCAATGCCGGCGAGCTCGTGTTTGGCGCCGCGCTCGCGGCGGTGAACGTGGAAACCGCCGAGGGCTTGCGCGCCCGCGCGCGCATGTTCCGCCCCGCGCTCGAAGCCGCGACCCATCACGCCGAGGGCGACATGATCGGCACCGTGGCCGAAGGCGCGACGGCGCAAGTCTGTTACGCCGCGATCCTGCTGCTGGAAGGCGCGCGCAAGGGCGACCTCAAGCTGCTGGAAAAAGCCATCGCCGTGTATCAAGGCGCGCTCATCCTCGGCATGGATGCGTTCGGCGAGCATGAGCGCGCGATGATCGGCAGCCACATCGCCGACGCGCTGATGATGATCGCCGACATCGCCGGCCGGCCAAAGCTGGTCAGCCGCTGCATGGATTATTACCGCACCGCGCTCAGCATGGTGCGCAAGGATATCTTCGCGGAAGAATTCGCCGGCCTGAAGACGCGCCTCGGCGGTGCCCTGCATGCGCTTGCCGCCGCCAACGCGCAGACCGCGCCGCTGAAAGAAGCCGCCGACTGCTACGCCGCCGCGACCGCGATCTGGACGATCACCGACGCGCCGCAGCGCTGGGCCGATATTCAGAACTCACTCGGTGGCTTGCTGATCACCATGGGCCGCCTGAGCCGTCAACCGAGCCTGTTCGACAAGGCCGTCGCGGTGTTTACCAAGATCGCCGAAGTGCAGACGCGCGCGCAGGCGCCGCTGGTCTGGGCGACGACGCTGGCCAACATTGGCGCGGCGTTGAAGGAAAAAGGCATGGCGGTGCACAACAACGACATCCTGCAACGCGCCGCCGACGCCTTCGGCCAGGCGGGCGAGGTGTTCCACGAACTGCACCTCGAGAACAACGCAGCCATCGTCGAAAGCCACCGCGCGGCGGTGCTGAAGCTGCTCGCCGCGCCGCCGGAAATCACCGCACAGGCGGGCTAAGCCCCAGCGCGTTTCGTCACCAGGTCGTCCACCACCGAGGGATCGGCGAGCGTTGACGTGTCGCCGAGATTGGTGATGTCGTTCTCCGCGATCTTTCTCAAAATGCGGCGCATGATTTTGCCGGAGCGTGTCTTCGGCAGGCCGGGAGCGAATTGCAGCACATCGGGTTTGGCGATGGCGCCGATCTCCTTCGCCACCCAGTCGCGCAGTTCCTTGTGCAGATCGTCGCCGGCGATGACGCCGACTTTCATCGTGACGTAGGCATAGATGCCCTGGCCCTTGATGTCGTGCGGATAGCCGACGACCGCGGCCTCGGCGACATCCTTGTGCGCGACCAGCGCGCTTTCGATTTCAGCCGTGCCGAGACGATGGCCCGACACGTTGATGACGTCATCGACGCGCCCGGTGATCCAGTAGTAACCGTCTTCGTCGCGGCGGCAGCCGTCGCCGGTGAAGTACTTGCCGGGGTAGGTCTTGAAGTACGTGTCGATGAAGCGCTGGTGGTCGCCGTAGACCGTGCGCATTTGCCCAGGCCATGATTCCTTGATGCAGAGGTTGCCGCTGCCGGCGCCTTCGATCTCGGCGCCGTTGGCATCGACCAGGCAGGGCTGGATGCCGAAGAACGGCACCGTCGCGGAGCCGGGCTTCATTTTGATCGCGCCGGGTAAAGGCGAGATCAGGATGCCGCCGGTTTCGGTCTGCCACCAGGTGTCGACAATCGGACAGCGGCTTTCGCCGACCACGCGGTAATACCAAAGCCAGGCTTCGGGATTGATCGGCTCGCCCACGCTGCCCAGCACGCGCAGGCTTTTGCGCGAGGCCTTGCGCACGGGCGCATCGCCTTCGCGCATCAGCGCGCGCAGCGCGGTGGGCGCGGTGTAGAAGATGTTGACCTTGTGCTTGTCGATCACCTGCCAGAAGCGCGAGCTGTCCGGATAGTTGGGCACGCCCTCGAACATCAGCGTGGTCGCGCCGTTGGCGAGCGGCCCATAGACGATGTAGCTGTGGCCGGTGACCCAGCCGACATCCGCCGTGCACCAGTAGATATCGCCGTCGTGATAGTCGAAGACGTATTGATGCGTCATCGCCACATAGACGAGATAGCCGCCCGTGGTGTGGAGCACGCCCTTGGGCTTCCCCGTGGACCCCGAGGTGTAGAGGATGAACAGCGGATCTTCCGCGTTCATCTCCACCGGTTCGCAGTGACGCGGCGCACGCTCCATCAACGGCTGCGCCCAGACGTCGCGCGGCCCCTTCATCGTGACCGGACCGCCCGTGTGCTTGAACGTCAGTACGTGGCGCACGGTGGGGCAGTTGGCCAGCGCCGCGTCGACGTTGGCCTTCAGCGGAATGATCTTGCCGCCGCGCCGGCCTTCGTCCGCCGTGATGACGTGGCTGGCCGCACAGTCGTTGATGCGGTCGGCGATGGAATGGGGCGCGAAGCCGCCGAAGATCACCGAATGCACCGCGCCGATGCGCGTGCAGGCCAGCATCGCCGCCGCCGTCTCGATGATCATCGGCATGTAGATGCAGACCCGGTCGCCTTTCTTCACGCCCAGCTGCTTCAGCACGTTGGCGATGCGGCAGGTCATCTCATGCAGTTCGCCGTAGGTGATATCGGCCGTGTCTTTGGGATCGTCGCCTTCCCACATGATGGCGATCTGATCGGCGCGCTTGGCCAGATGACGGTCGAGGCAGTTCACCGACACGTTCAAGGTGCCGTCGTGATACCAGCGGATGTGCAGGTCATCCGCGTCGTAGGAAACATCGCGCACCTTGGTATAGGGCACGATCCAATCGAGGCGGCGGCCTTGCTCGCGCCAGAAGGTGAGCGGGTCCGTGGTGGAGGCTTCGTACATCTGCCGATAGTCGAGCGGGCTGACCAAGGGGGTCACGCCGGTCTTGGGAATCTCGATCACTTGGTCGTCGGACATCGTTCCACCTGTCGCCGCAAACGGGCTGGATGATAACCGCTGCCTTTTGCGGGTGTCATCCGTCGTCGGAACAATTGCACGTTTGCCCGCGTTGGATCGCGTATCCCCGAGAGGAGCCGACCATGCCCGCAGCGACGGAGCGTCAGAAGCGCACCACCGGCCGTGTCATGCACGAGTTCAAGCACGGTGAGTTGAAGAGCGGCCCCGCCGGCAAAGGCGGCAAGGTGAAAAGCCGCAAACAGGCCATCGCCATCGCGCTGCATGAGGCAGGCGAGTCGAAAGACGACAGCCCGAAGACGCGCCGGAAAGCCAAAGCCAAGACCGCGCGCAAGGAAGCCGCCGGCAAGACCGCCCAGCAGACGCGCGAGGGCAAGAGCCACATTGGTGCGCGCGGCAAGCGCGAGAGCAGCAAGGCCATGGGCGGCAAGGATGCGAAGGCACCGGCCAAGCGCGCGCGTAAGAAAACGTCACCCGGCGCCTGCAGCCTGGCCGGCCACATCGCCCTGCACGAGGCGGGCCTGACCTTCGACTGCACGAAGGTCGACCTGAAGGCGCATAAGACCGAGGACGGTCAGGACTTCTATGCGATCAACCCGAAAGGCTACGTGCCGGCCTTCGATCTGGGCGGCGGCGAGATCCTGACGGAGAACGTGGCGATCCTGAGCTGGATCGCGGATCAAAAGCAGCACTTGAACCCGGAAGGGCCGCTGGCGCGCTATCGCCTGCTGGAGATGCTGGCCTTCATCACGAGCGAGATTCACAAGAGCTTCAAGCCGCTGTTCAGCCCCGATTCATCCGACGCCGACAAGACGAAGGCCAAGGATGCGATCCTCAAGCGCCTGACCTTCCTGGCCGGGCGCATGAAGTCAGAGTTCCTGTTCGACGCACGGATGACCGTCGCCGATGCCTATCTGTTCGTGATGCTGCTGTGGTCGCGCAAGAACGACATGACGCTGCCAAAGCCGCCGGACACCTATGCCCAGCGCCTCTCGGCGCGTCCGGCGGTGCAGCTGGCGTTCAAGCACGAGGAGCTGGAATTCCCCGCCTGGTGCTAAAGGCCTAAAACGTATTGGCGAGATTGCGGCTGGGCGCGAAACGCACGTCGCCGAACAGGCCGGCTTTGACGTAAGGATCGTCGTTGTGCCACGCGCGCGCGGCGTCGAGGTTCTCGAACTCCGCCACGAACATGCTGCCGATCATGGTGGTGTTGTCCTCGGCGAACAGACCGCCCAGGAACACCGCGCCGGCCGGCTTGGTCTTGGCCATCCATTCCAGATGCAACGGCCGCGTCTTCATGCGCAGCTCGAGATGGCCCGGCTTGTCCAGGCAGATGATCGAAATCAGCATTGGTGCCCCCACCAGATTGATTAGCGTTTGCGCGGTTTGCGCGGCGGACGCGGCGGCGTCTTGCCCGGTCCTTTGCGCGCCGGCGTCTTGCGCGTTGACGCAACCGCCGCCCGCACGATGCGCCGCTGCACGCGACGGCCCGCCGTGACGGTCGGCTTCGCCTTGCGGCGGCCTTTGCGTTTCTTCGGCGCGTCGAGCAGCGCTTCCGCCGGGCCGCGCTGCAAGGGCAGCGCGCGCTTAGGCTTCGCTTTCGCAGCGGCCTTGGCGCGCGGCGGGCGTTTCGCCGGCATTTTCGCGCCTTCGCGGCCATAATCATCCGCAATGCGCACGATGTCGTCTTCGCCGACATACTCGCCCGACTGCACCTCGATCATGTGCAGATCGACGTGACCGGGATTGGCGAGGCGATGAACGGTGCCGGCGGCCAGATAAGTCGATTCATTTTCGCGCAGCGTGTATTCGCTGTCGTCGCGCGTGACCAGCGCCGTGCCCGACACCACCACCCAGTGTTCGCTGCGGTGCCAGTGCTTTTGCAGCGACAGTTTCGCGCCCGGCTTCACACAGATGCGCTTCACCTTGAAGCGGCGGCCTTCGTCCATGGTCTGGAACCAGCCCCAGGGACGATAGGTGCGCGCCTGCGCGGTGGCTTCGGGACGGCCCTTGGCTTTCAGTTGTTCGACGATCGCCTTCACCTGTTGGTCGTGCGACTTGTCGGCCACCAGCACGGCGTCGTCGGTGACGATGACGATGGCATTCTGGATGCCGATCACGGCGGTCAACTGACGCTCGGTACGCACATAGCTGTTCTGGGACTCCAGCGCGATCACGTCGCCGAGCAACGTGTTGCCGGCGGCGTCTTGCGCGGTTTCCTGATGCAGCGCGCTCCATGAGCCGACGTCGGACCAGCCCATTTCCACCGGCATCACGGCGGCGAGCTTGGTGTGTTCCATGACGCCGTAGTCGATCGATTGGCTGGGGACTTGCGCGAAGGTCTCGGGATCGAGGCGGAAGAAGAACAGGTCCTTCTTGCCCTTTGCCAGCGCGTCGCGGCAGCGCGGCTCGATGTCCGGTTCGCTGCGCGCGAGTTCCTGCAGGAACAGGCGCGCCGGCCACAGGAAGATGCCGCCGTTCCAATCGTAGCCGCCGTCGGTGACGAAGCGGGTTGCGGTTTCCGAGTCCGGCTTTTCGACGAACCGATCCACGGTGAAGCCGCCGTTGCTGAGCGTCTCGCCGCGCTTGATGTAACCGTAGGCGGTCGCCGGATGGGTCGGCTTGATGCCGAAGGTGACGAGATGACCCGCCGCGGCGATGGGCGCCGCGGCCACGACCGCCGCCTTGAAGGCATCCGGCTTGCGGACCAAGTGATCCGACGGCATCACCAGCATCAGGGCATCGGGCTCGTTCTCGAGCAGGATCGCCGCGACCGCCGCCGCCGGCGCGGTGTTGCGGCCCTGCGGCTCGATGACCACCGCGCGCGGCTCGATGCCGGCGGCGCGGAGTTGTTCGGCGACGATGAAGCGATGCGCCTCGTTGCAGACGACGATGGGCGGCTCGACCTTGACGCCGTTGGACGTGCCCAGGCGCAGCGCCGTCTCTTGCAGCAGACTGCGTTCCGACGTCAGCGGCTGAAGCTGCTTGGGGAATTCTTCGCGTGAGAGCGGCCACAGGCGCGACCCGCTGCCGCCCGAAAGGATCACGGGATAGAGCCGGCTTAGTTTAGTCAACGCGACACCTACTATTCCCCGCGACGGCGCACGAGACTTGCTGCCCGTCGTGCGCCCATTTCCAAACGTCCGTGATACCTGAGGGTTGCGGCAAGGTCACCGCCCGGCGAGGGATTCATCGCGCAGCGGCCGTTCCAGCAGCGCCACCATAACCTCATCGATCCGGGCATCCCGGCGCAAGATGCTGTCCACCGCCGCACAGATCGGCATCTCGACCGCCAGCTTGGCGGCCAGATCCGCCACGGCGGCCGCCGTGGTCACGCCTTCGGTCACCGAGCGCCGTTCGCCCAGCACCTCGGCCAGCGTGCGGCCTTGGCCCAGCGCGAGGCCGAGCGAGTAATTGCGCGATTGGGTGGAGGACGCGGTGAGCACCAGATCGCCGAGGCCCGAAAGGCCCATCAAGGTCTCGGGCTTGCCGCCCCGGGCGACCGCAAGCCGTACGATTTCCGCCAGACCGCGCGTCAGCAAGGCCGCGCGCGCGTTGGCACCGAGCTGGCGGCCCTCGCACATGCCGGATGCGATCGCGAGCACGTTCTTCACCGCGCCGCCGATCTGCGCGCCGACCAAGTCCGCCGACAGATAGGGCCGGAAGGTGCGCGAGCCGAGGCTTTCCGCGACCTGACGGCCGAGCGCTTGGTCCGTCGCGGCCAGGGTCAGCGCGGTCGGCAGACCCTTGGCGACTTCGCTGGCGAAGCTGGGACCGGACATGACCATTATGCTGGCGTGATCGAGGGCGCTTGCGGCTTCGGTCATCAGGGCGCCGGTCGCCTGTTCGATGCCCTTGGCGCAGATCACCACCGGCAGCTTGGCCGGGATATTGGGGGCGAGCGTGTCGGCCAGGCGGCGCAGGTGCTGGGCCGGCGACACCAAAAGGACGATGTCGGCGCCGGTCACAGCCGCAGCAAGGTCGCTGGTGGCCCGCAACGCCGGATCGAGAGCGATGCCGGGCAGATAAAGCGCGTTCTGGTGGGCGGAATTGATGCCCGCGACGACCTCGGGCTCGAAAGCCCAGAGCACCGCCTCCTGGCCGGCGCGGCGGGCGACCATGGCCAGCGCCGTTCCCCAGGCCCCAGCCCCGATGACAGCCACGCGTTTCATCGGAAAATCATGATCCTTCAAGCCATTCCCGTCGAACATGTGACATGCTCCCGCGTTGTTTGCAAACGGCGCGCCCATCCTCGCGCTCGCCCCTTGCAACGCCCGCCAGAAACGGCCTAAGACCGCATGATGATGTCCAAGTCCTCCGCCATCGCTGGCCCTATTCTTGTGACCGGCACGGCGGGATTCATCGGCTTCCATGTCGCGGAGAAGCTGCTGACGGCCGGGCGCCCGGTGATCGGGCTCGATAACTTCAACGACTATTACGACGTCGGCCTGAAGCAGGCGCGCTGGACGCAGCTGGAAGGACGCAACGGCTTCAGCGGCCGGCGCGTCGACATCGCCGACCGCGACGGCCTGTTCAAGCTGTGCGAGGAGTTCGAGCCGACCGCCATCGTCCACCTCGCCGCTCAAGCCGGCGTACGCTACGGCCTGGAAAATCCCGGCGCCTACGTGGATTCGAACCTGGTCGGCTTCGGCAACATCCTGGAGGCCGCGCGCACATTCCAAGCGGAACATCTCGTGTTCGCCTCGACCTCGTCGGTCTATGGCGCCAACCGCACCATGCCGTATGCCGAGCATCACGGCGCGTCGCATCCGCTGTCGCTGTACGCCGCGACCAAGCGCGCCAACGAGTTGATGGCGCATTCCTATGCGCATCTGTTCCGCATTCCGATGACAGGTTTGCGCTTCTTCACGGTCTATGGACCCTGGGGCCGGCCCGACATGGCGCCGCAGAAATTCACCGCGCGGATTTTCGCGGGCGATCCGATTGAGGTCTACAACGGCGGCAAACTGATGCGCGACTTCACCTTCGTCGAGGACATCGTCGAAGGCGTCACACGCGTGCTCGATCACATCCCCGTGCCGGACGAAAGCTGGAACGCCGAAGCGCCGACGCCGGATGGCTCGAGCGTTGCGCCTTATCGCGTGTTCAACATCGGCCGCGGATCGCCCATCGACCTGATGGATTTCATCGCCACGCTGGAACGCAAGATCGGCCGCAAGGCCAACATGCAGATGCTGGGCATGCAACCGGGCGATGTCGAAGGCACGTGGTGCGATGTCAGCGCGCTTGAGCGCGCGGTGGGCTATCGCCCGTCGGTCACGCTCGACGAAGGTCTGGAAAAGACCGTCGCCTGGTTCCGCGAGTACTACCGCGTCTAACACGCGCGCGAAGGGGGGGAGATCAAATGGCCATCACGGGCGGATGCTTGTGCAAAGCTGTGCGCTACAGCTTTGCTGCGGAACCGGCTTGGGCGCGCACCTGTTGGTGCCGCGTGTGCCAATACCAGGGCGGCGGCAACGGCACGGTGAACGCGGCCTTCCCGCGCGAAAGCCTGACGGCCCAGGGCGAATTGAGCGTTCGCGAAATGACGGCCGACAGCGGCAATACGATGAAGCGTCACTTCTGCCCGAAGTGCGGCACGCCTGTGTTTGTAGAATCCTCGGGCCGTCCGACGACGATCACCGTGCGCGTGGGAACGCTGGACGATCCGAGTGCCGTGAAGCCGACAAGCACGATCTGGACAAGGGCCGCGCCGACCTGGGCTTGCTTCGACGAGACGCTGCCAAAGGTCGAGGCTCAGCCGTAGCTTAAGCTTTCACCCCCGCACCTGGACGCGCGGGCGCGTCCGGATCGAGGGGCCAGCGCGGACGCGCCTTGGTGTCGAGCGGGTCGGTCAAACCGAGGCGCAAACGCTCCAGCCCCGCCCAGGCGATCATCACCGCGTTGTCGGTGCACAACGCCAGCGGCGGCGCGACAAAGCGCAATCCGGCGGTCGCGCAGGTCTTCTCAAGCTGCATACGCAATGCGGTGTTGGCCGCGACGCCGCCGGACACGACGAAATCCGTGCCGTCGTACTTCTCGCGGAACGCGGTCACCGCACGGCGCACGCGGTCCGAAATGCTTTCCACAAGTGCGGCCTGGAACGACGCGGCGAGATCGGCGGCATCGCGGGGCGACAATGTGCCGGTCTGCTCAACAGCGATACGCACGGCCGTCTTCAGGCCGGAAAACGAGAAGTCGCAGCCGGGCTTGCCTTTCATCGGGCGCGTGAAGGCGAATCGCGCGGGATTGCCGTCTTTGGCCGCGCGTTCGACCGCCGGTCCGCCCGGATAGCCGAGCCCCAGCATCTTCGCGACTTTGTCGAACGCTTCGCCGGCCGCGTCGTCGACCGTCGTGCCGAGGCGGCGGTACCGCCCCACACCTTCGACCGCAAGCAACTGGCAATGCCCGCCGGACACCAGCAGCAACAAGAACGGGAAAGCGACACCGTCGGTCAGCCGCGCGGTGAGCGCGTGACCTTCGAGATGGTTCACCGCGATGAAAGGCTTTCCGGTCGCGAGCGCCATGGCTTTCGCGGTGCTGACGCCGACCAGCACGCCGCCGATCAGACCAGGCCCGGCGGTGGCGGCGATGGCGTCGAGATCGGCGAAGTCGACACCGGCCTCGGTCATCGCGGTCGTGATGAGGCGATCCAGGTGCGACAGATGCGCACGCGCCGCGATCTCCGGCACGATGCCGCCATAGGGCCTGTGATCGCTGATCTGGCTGAGCACCGCCTGGCTGAGGATTCGGCCCGACCCGTCGGGTCCGGCTTCCACCACGGCGGCGGCGGTCTCATCGCAACTGGTCTCGATGCCGAGAACACGCACTGGTTTTACCACGCCGGATTTGTCGCCCGTTTGGGCCTTTCCTCGCTATCAGCCAGCCTCTACAACAGGTTGGATATCCTGCGCCAGTTATTCGCAACCGCCCCCTAAATGCGTGTCCTGATTCCCGAGTTGGCGGACGATGCACAGCGCCTTGCCGAGGCTCTGGCGGCGAACGGCCATGAGCCGGTCGCGGTGCCGCTCATTACGGCCCAGACCGTCGAGCCGGCGAAGATTGACCTGAACGCCGCGCAAGGCTTCCTCGTGATTGGCCCGGCGGCGGCGCGCGCGCTGGCCGCACGCGTGGGCGTGCGCACGTTCCCGGTGTTCTCCGACAGCGCCGTCACCGCAGGCGAACTGCGGCGGCTCGGCTTCAAGCGCGTCGAAGCGGCCGGCGATCCGCAGGCTTTGGCGAAGCTGGTTGAATCGCAGTTGAAACCGGCGAACGGCGCGCTGATTCACCCATGCGCCAGCGGTGCGACGGCCAATGCCGCGGCGATGCTGACGAACATGGGCTTCGCGGTACGGCCGCTGGCGCTGTTCAACCTGCAACGTGCCGACGCGCTGCCGGCGGGATTGCGCGACGACATTCGCAACGGGCTGATCGACGCTATCGTCAGCATCACGCCGGAAGCCGCGCGCGCGACCGTCACACTGATTCAGCGCGAAGAGTTGAGCGAAGCGGCGACGCAGATGGGCGCGCTCGCCGCGAGCCCGATCGCCGCCGCGCCTTTGCGTGCGTTGAACCTTTATGACCTGCGCGTCCTCGAAGGCGCCGATGAACCGTCGTTGGCGGCGGGCGTGACCAAGCTCGGCCAGGAGATGGTTGCCAAGCGCAGGGCGGTCGAAGAGCGCGCGCGCGCGGAAGCCGAGGCCTTGCAGCGTGCGGCGGAAGAAGAAAAGAAACGCGCGGCCGAGGCGAAGGCGCGGGCGGAAGCTGAACAGCGCGAAGCCGAGCAGCGCGAGCGTGACCGCAAGGAACGCGAACGTCTCGAAGCGGAACGCCTCGCCGCCGCGCGCGCCGAAGCCGAACGTCAGCGCGCGATTGAGGAAGAGGAGCGTCGTAGGGCCGCTGCCGCGAAAGCTAAACGCGACGCCGAGGAAGCCGCCGCGGCCGAGCAACGCCGTCTCGAACAAGAACGCGCGAAAGCCGAAGCCGCGCGCATCGCCGCGGAAAAAGCACGCGCCGAGGCCGAGCGTCGTGCCGCTGAGGAGCGCGCGGCCGCCGAAGCGCGCGCGAAGGCCGAGGCCGAACGCGCGGCGCGCGAAACCGCGGAACGTGAGGCCCGCGCGAAAGCCGACGCCGAGCGTCGTGCCCGCGAAGAGGCGGAGCGTCTGGCCAAGGCAAAAGCGGACGAAGAGCGACGGGTTGCCGCAGCCGCGGCCGCCGAAGAGAAGCGCCGGATCGAAGCCGAGGCGCGCGCGCGGGCCGACGCGGAACGCCAAGCCCGCGAGGCCGCAGAACGTGAAGCGCGCGCGAAGGCCGAGGCCGAACGCCTGGCGCAACTGGAAGCGGAGCGCCTAGCGAAGGCAAAGGCCGACGAGGAACGCCGCATCGCCGACGCGGCGGCTGCGGAAGAGAAACGGCGCATCGAGGCCGAGCGGCGCGCGGAACAGGAACGGCTTGCCGCGGAAGCCCGGGCCAAGGCCGAGGCGGAACGCCATGCGCGTCTGGAAGCTGAACGCATGGCGAAGGCAAAGAGCGAGGAAGATCGCCGCGCCGTGCTTGCCGCGATCAATGCCGAACGCGAACGCCGGGCGCGGGAAGAGGCTGCGCGGGAACGCGACGAACGCGAGCGCGAACGCCGCGCCCGCGAGGCCGAGGCCGCCGCCCGTGACCGCGCCGAGACGCTTGCCCGGGCCGAAGCCGAAGCCGCCGCGGCGGCGGAACGTCGTGCGAAGGACCAGGCCGCGCGTGAAGCTGCGGCGGCACAAGCCCGCATCGAGGCCGAGGCGCGCAAGGCCACGCAGGAACAAGCCCGCCGCGAGAAGGCTGCACGCAGCGCGGAGCGCCGCGCGGCCCGCGCCGTCGCGGCGAAGGCGGCCGGCACAGCCACCCTTGCCTTGACCTCGCAGGCGGCCCGCGCGACCGGCCGCACACTTTTCGCCATCGGCCGCCAGTTTGGTCAGTTGATGCAGCGACCGGCGGCAACGCCCGCGCTTCCGCCGCCGCCCGAGAGCCCGGCAGCGCAGGCGAGCCTTTCGGTCGCGCCGCGGCCCGAACCGCCCGCAGCGGTGCCCGAGATGGCCGTGGCGCCGGAGCCACGGGCCGCGATACCGGACCCGGCACCGCCACCAATCGCGCCGCCGTTCGTTTCGTCTCCACCGATGCCTGAATTGCCAAGCTCCGTTACACTTCCTCCTGTAGAAGCTGAGCCCGAGATGGACGATCAAACCGCGCCTTCCGAATCCACGCCGGAGCGCCCGCAATCCGCCGATACCGGCGAGGGCGGGGCGAGCCCGCGCGGCCGCGCCGCAAGGCTGCATGCGGAAGACGCCGCCGATGCCGCCGCGCGCACCCAGCGCTGGCGCGGTTTCGGCGAACGCGGCGCAACGGACGCGACCGAGCCCGCCGATCCGGTCGATCCGGTCGCAGAGACTGTGGACGTATCGCCCGCAAGCGCACCACGCCGCCGCAGCCTCGTACCGGTGGCCGTCATCGCCCTTGCGGTGATCGCGGGCGGCCTGTTCGTCGTTCAGAAGATGCGTTCGCAGCCCGTGTCCGAACAACCGATCGCGACGGTCGCGCCGACACAGCCGCAGACGCCAGCACCCGCGCCGCAGGCCCAGGCGCCCGCAACGCCGCAACCGGCGCCGGCAGCACCGGCATCGCCCGCCCCAGCCCCCACGACGGAGCTTGGTTCGCCCGCGAGCGCCGGCGACGGTACGCAAGCACAGCAGATGGCGGCGCTGCAGGCCCGCATCGCGACGCTGGAAGCCGCCCTTGGCAACAGCGCCAAGCTCGATGAACTCGCCAAGCGCCTCGCCACCGTGGAGAGCAAGAGCGCCGACGCCGCCACCGTACTGGCCCTGTCGGAGCGTATCCGCACCATGGAGACCAGCGCCCGCGCCGCCGTCGCCGAACAGACCGCGCGTGTCGGCCTCCTGCTCGGCATCGCGCAGTGGCGCGAGGCCATGAACGGCGGCAAACCCTATCAGCTTGAGATCGAGACCGTGAAAGCGTTGAGCCGCAGGGCCAATATGCCGCTGACGCTCGACGACACGCATGCGCGTACCGGCATCGCGACCCTGGACGCCCTGCGCCTGCGCTTCGACGAGAACGCCGGGCGCATCCTGCGCGCGACGGCCAGCACCAGCGGTATGGGTGATTTCTTCGCGCGCGCGACCGATCGCTTGTTCGCCATCGTCACCGTGCGCCGCGTCGACGGCCTGGTGGACGGCAATACGCCGTCGGCGATTCTGGCCCGCGCCGGCGCATACTTGCGCGACGGCAACCTCGCGGCCGCCGTGACCGAGATGGAATCCTTGAGCGGCCCGCAGGCCGATGCCGCCAAGCCATGGCTGGACGAAGCGCGCGCGCGTGTGGCTGCCGAAAGCGCCGCGTCGGAGGCGACCGCGAAGGCGCTGGCGGTGCTGGGCGCCCTCACGACGCCGGCGATCGAGCGGCCGTCGGAGACGCCGCCGGGGGCCGGGACGCCATGATCCGCATCCTGATCTATCTCGGCGCGCTCGCGCTGCTGGTGGCAGGCGCGGTGTGGCTGGCCAACGATCCCGGCAGCGTGACCTTGGTGTGGCGCGGCTGGCGAATCGACACGTCGGTGGGCGTGCTGTTCATCGCCGTCGTGGCGCTGGTGCTGTTGCTCGGCATGCTGTTCCGCGGCGTCGCCTGGCTGCGCGGCAGCGTCAAAGCTTTCAGTGCCCGTCAGCGCGAGAAGAAGTTACAGCGCGGGCTGATCACATTGGGCGACGGGTTCGCCGCGGTTCACGCGGGCCAGGGTCCCGCGGCGCGCAGATTGGCGCGCGAAGCCGGCAAGCTGCTCGGCGACAGCATGCCGGTGCAGGTGTTGCGCAAGCAGGCCATCGCGCTCGACGGCGACATGGCGGAACTGAAAGTAGCGGCGGAAGCGCTAATGGAGCGCCCGGAAACGGAGATGGCGGCGCTGAAGGCGCTGGCCAACCGCGCGTTCGCCGACGGCGACATCAACAACGCCATCACCTATGCGCGCCGCGCGATGACGCGTGGCGAGACGCCGGCCTGGGCCGTGCATCTGATCCTCGACGCCGATGTCGCCGGGCAACGCTGGGACGACGCCATCGCAATGCTCGACAGCATTGCCGGCCGCGACGTGTTCCCACCGAGCGATCAAGCGCGCTTACGCGCGCGCCTGCGCATCCATCTCGCCACGACGCAGCTGGCGCAGGGTCAATCCGCGCTAGCCGCGAAGACGGCGCAGAAGGCGATGGACGACGGCGGCGGCACGGCGGCGATCGCGGCTTACGCGCGCGCCATGGCCGCGCAAGGCAAGGGCCGCAAGGCCGCGAGCGATATCGAGCGCGCCTGGGCCATAGCACCGGAAGCCGCATTGCTGGCCGCGTATCGCGCGCTGATGCCGGGCGAGACGTCGCTGGACTGGGCACGGCGCGTCGAGGTTCTGGTGCAGAACAATCCCGAACACGTCGAGAGCCGGCTGGCGCTGGCGGAAGCGGCGCTGGCTGCGGAATTGTGGGGACGCGCCCGCAGCCGCCTGCAGGGCCTGACGTCGGAAATGCAAACGGCTACGGTTCGCGCGCGCGCCGCGCGGCTGATGGCCGAACTGGAAAACGGCGAGCGCGGTGACGTCGATGCGGTTGCACGCTGGCTGCGCGAAGCGCTGACGGCCAATCAGCAAATCGCCATCGCCACGCCGCTGCCAACCTCAACGGCTGCGCTGCTGATGGAAGCCTAGGACGCGAGCCGCGCGAGGCTCGTGCCCGCCGGCATCATTGGTTCCGGCAGCACGGTGTCGCTGAGCACAGGATAGCGACCGCGCGGGCTGAACAGCTGATAGTGCCACCACTCGTTGCGATAAAAATCCCA
Source organism: Rhodospirillaceae bacterium (assembly GCA_947476695.1). Lineage (GTDB taxonomy): Bacteria > Pseudomonadota > Alphaproteobacteria > Rhodospirillales > Rhodospirillaceae > SCTM01. Next base: position 585,459 of record CANJRD010000001.1, on the reverse strand, counting down.
ACCGGCTGACGTCATCACGCCGAGCAGGATCGCGCGATTGCGTTGCGCGTTCGCCGAGATGCCCAGCGCGCCATGATGCGACAGCGGTGTGAAGGCATCGAAGCCGGTGCCCATGTCGAGCTCGCGCCCCTGCGCGTCGATCAACGTGAGATCGACCGCCGCCCCCATCGAATGGGGCGAACCGCGGCGTGGGTCCGCCAGGAACTCAGGGTCCGGCGTGTGATGCCACAGCACCCATTGCGCTTCCGCCGGACGAAAGGCGTCGAAGATCTTGAAGCGATAGCCCAGCTGACGCGCGAGCTCGATCGCCCTTTCCATATGGGTCGCGGCGTCGGCGTTCAGGTAACAGCCCGGCCGCGCATAGACCGGCTTGCCGGTGAAGTTGTCGGCGGTGGCGTAGGCGATGGAGATCTCCACGTCGTGGGTCGCGTAGCTGATCTCGACAAGATTCGTTTTGGGAAGATTCGCTTGGGTCATGCCCCATCATACCCTTTTTGCGCGGCGCGGTGTATGAGGTGCGCATGTTGATCCTCGCTTTCGATTGCACGATGGCGGCGTGTTCGGTCGCCGTGTGGCGCGACGGCATGACGCTGGCGCAAGCGCATGAGGCCATGGCGCAAGGCCAAGCCGAAGCGCTGACGCCGATGATCGCCGGCTGCATGGCCGAAGCAAACGTTGCGTTCGACGCCCTGGATCGCGTCGCCATCACCATCGGGCCCGGCTCGTTCACTGGCGTGCGTGTCGGGCTCGCCGCCGCGCGCGGCTTCGGGCTTGCGTGCAAGATCCCGGTCGTCGGCGCGACGACCGGCGAGGTTCTGGCGCGCGGCGCGGCGCGCGAAGGCACCGTGATCAGTCTGGTGGATACCAAGCGTGACGATTTTTACGTGGAGGCTTTTACCGCCGACGGCGCGCGTCTGATCGCGGCCGAGATTCTCGCGCCCGGCGATGTCGCAGCCTGGATCGCGCGGCAGGGCTGGCCCGCGCCGTTCACCATTGTCGGCGACGGCGCGATGGCGGTGGCTGGCGATGACCGCGTGACCTTGTCGGACCGTCGTCTGCCGGACCCGGCGTTCCTGGCCGCGATCGCCGCGACCCGCGAACCCGATGCGGCCGGTCCGTTACCCGCTTATGTGCGGCCACCGGCCGTGACGTTACCGGCATGATCACGCCGCGCGTCACCGTGATGGTTCCCGCCCGCGCGACGGATGCCGACGTGCTGGCAGAGATTCATGCCGCGAGTTTTCCGGAGCCTTGGACGGCGAACGATTTCGCCGTGTTCCTGATGCAGCCCGGCATCGCCGGCTGGATCAGCGGCGCGAGAACGCCGAAAGGCTTCATCCTTGTCCGCCGCGTCGTGGAAGAGGCCGAGGTGCTGACGCTGGCCGTCGATCCGGCGCAGCGGCGCCAGGGGCTCGCGCGCCGCCTGCTCGATTATGCGATGGAAGAGTTGCGCCAGCGCGGCATTATCTCCTGCTTCCTCGAAGTCGCGATCGACAACACGGCCGCGCGCGGCCTGTACGGCAGCGCCGGCTTCACCGAAGTCTCGACGCGGCGCGGCTATTATCAGAACGCCGACGGCACGCGCGCCGACGCCATCGTCATGCGCCGCGATCTGTAACTCATTCTTATTTGCGCAACGCCTACTTCCGCAGGATCGTCAGGATATGCGGATCGCGCGGCGCGGTGCCGGCGGTTTCTGGCACAACGGACACGACCTCATGGCCGTGGGCGACGACATTGCGCGGCACGTTGCTCAACGGCTCCGCGCCCTTGAGACGGACCTTGGCGATGGCGCCCGCGGGCATCCGCTCGAGCAGCAGCTTCGTCTTCACGAAGGTGATCGGGCAGACGTCGCCGGTGATATCGAGGAAAAAGTCCGGATCGCTCATGACCGCATGATCTGGGGGATTGGCGCGTCGGATGCAAGTGCGAGTCGTTACCTCTGCTTTGCAAGCGCCGCGCTGCACACTTATGATAGAACGGACATTCGCGCCGCCTTAGGCGGCCTCTTAATAGGCGAGCATTTTTTTGACCGGGCAACAGTCTCACATCGAACGGCGCTGCATCGAGAGCGGCATGAAGATGACCGAACAGCGGCGCGTGATCGCACGCGTGTTGTCGGATTCCACGGATCACCCGGACGTGGAAGAGGTGCATCGCCGCGCCGCCGCGGTCGACAGCCATATCTCCATCGCCACGGTGTACCGGACGATGCGCCTGTTCGAGGATGCCGGCATCGTGACCCGGCACGAATTCGGCGACGGTCGGGCTCGCTATGAGGAGGCCGTGGAGACCCACCACGACCATTTGATCGACATCCGCTCCGGCAAGGTGATCGAGTTCCATTCGGACGAAATCGAACGTTTGCAGCAGGAAGTCGCCAAGAAACACGGCTTTAAGCTGGTGAGCCACCGGTTGGAGCTATTCGCCGTTCCCCTAGATGATGCGGGCGACACAGAACGATAACGCGACATTTGGTAAGGGGTCGGGTATCCTATTTTTGCTCAATGTGTGGCACCCTAGGGGATGTCACAAACATGTGAGCAGCCCGACGGACGTCCAGGAGTGGTCCTTTGACGGTCATTTCCCTCACCAAGTCGACGCTGAAAACGACGGTCAAGCTGACCCTTAAGACCAAGTCGACGCTGACCTCGACGCTGCAGTCGACGCTCCAGCTTTTCAAGCGCCGCAAAGCCGCCGCCGATCAGCGTGGCAAGCTTGTGCGCTGGCTGCCGCGGCCGAAGGGCCCGCGGGTGTTCCCGGCCGTCATCGCCGGATCCCAGGAAATCCGCCTGGCCCGCACCCCCCACGAGATCGACGCGGCCCAGGCCCTGCGCTATCGCGTGTTCTATGACGAGATGGGCGCGAAGCCGCTGCCCGGCATGACCGAGATGCGCCGGGACTTGGATCGCTTCGACGGCCATTGCGACCACCTGGTCGTGCTCGACCACGCCCTTGGCGCCAATGAGGTCGTGGGCACCTATCGTGTCCTGCGCCGCGAACATGCGCGCCGCACCGGCGGGTTCTATACCGCCTCCGAATTCGATATCACCAAGCTGGTGGCCAACGGCGGCACCCTGATGGAGCTGGGCCGTTCTTGCGTCGATGCACGCTATCGCGACCGCGCGACCATGCAGTTGCTGTGGCGTGGGATCGCCGAGTACGTGAACGCGAACCGCGTCGACGTCATGTTCGGCTGCGCCAGCCTGCCCGGCACCGATCCGGAAAAGCTGAAGATGCAGCTGTCGTACCTGTATCACTATCATCTCGCGCCCGAAGACCTGCGCCCCGCGGCACTGCCGGAACGCTTCACCGAGATGAACCTGTTGCCGAAAGAAGAGATCGACCCCAAGCGCACGCTGGCGTCGTTGCCACCGCTGCTCAAAGGCTATCTGCGCGTTGGCGGTTTCATCGGCAACGGCGCGGTGATCGATCCGCAGTTCAACACCACCGACGTCTGCATCATCGTCAAGACCGACCTGATCGCGGCACGCTATACGCGCCATTACGAAATTGGCACGCAAGAGGCGCAGCCATTACGCAAGGCGTCGTAGATTCACCGGTCACACTGCCGACGTCGCGCAAGTCAAACTTGCTGGCGTTCGCGCGTCTGGCTCTTTTCATCGCATTCTCGGTGCCCTATGCGCTGATGCTCTATGCGCTGATGGCGCTCAAGCGCGACATCACCCGGCAGCGCACCTGGTACTTCAAAACCGTCTCGCGCGTGGTCGGGATCAAGGTGATCGTACGCGGTCGCCAAAGCGATGCCTCGCCGCAGCTTGTCGTCGCCAATCACGTCTCGTATTTCGACATCTTCGCGCTGGGCGGGGTCGCGCGGGGCACGTTCGTCGCCAAAGCGGAGATCAAGAACTGGCCGCTCTTCGGCTGGCTGGGCGCCTCGGGCGGGACGATCTTCGTCGACCGCGACCGCACCGCCGCCGGCGAGGCGCGCGATCAATTGCGCGAACGTATGAACGCCGGCGACACACTGCTGATGTTTCCGGAATCGACGTCCAACGACGGCAACCGCATCCGCCCATTCAAGAGTTCGCTGTTCAATGTCGCCGAAGGTTTGGGGCGAGACGGCAAGACGGTCACGGTGCAGCCGGTTTCCATCGCCTATACCCGCCTGAACGGTCTGCCGCTGGGAATCGGCTGGCGGTCGTTCTTCGCGTGGTACGGCGACATGGACCTGATGCCCCACCTGTGGAAGGCGCTGCGGCTCGGCACGCTGACGGTCGAGGTGACATTCCACCCGGCGGTCTCGGCGGCGGATTTCGGCAACCGTAAACTGCTCGCCAAGCATTGCGAGCGGGTGAGCGGCCGCGGTGTTGCCCGGTTGTTGACCGGCCGCGAGGCGGCATAAAACCCCCGTTTGGCTTGGCAAAGCCCGCTTTTGCAAGCTAAAGACCGCTTATGACCGAGCCCGCCCCTCAAAAGCGCGCCAAGAAGCTGTTCATCAAGACATACGGCTGTCAGATGAACGTCTATGACTCCGACCGGATGGCGGATGTGCTGGCGCCGATCGGTTACCGCGTCACCGGCGAGCCCGAGGAGGCCGACATGGTCATCCTCAATACCTGCCACATCCGCGAGAAGGCTGCCGAGAAGGTGTTCTCGGACCTGGGCCGCATGCGTTCATTGCGGGCCGAACGCGCCAAAAAGGGCGCGGGCGGCCTTGTGATCGCGGTCGCCGGCTGCGTCGCGCAGGCTGAAGGCGCCGAGATCATGAAGCGCGCGCCGTTTGTCGATATCGTGCTGGGCCCGCAGACCTATCATCGCCTGCCGGAACTGGTGGCGAAGGCGGCGCGCACCACCAACGGCCGCGGCATCCTCGACACCGAATTCCCGCCCGAGCCGAAGTTCGATTATCTGCCGGCGCCGCGCGGCCAGGGCCTGACCGCCTTCCTGTCGATCCAGGAAGGCTGCGACAAGTTCTGCACCTTCTGCGTTGTGCCCTATACCCGAGGCGCGGAGTACTCGCGCCCCGCCGCCGACATCTTGCGCGAGGCGCGCGGCCTGGTCGCCGACGGGGTGCGCGAGATCACGCTGCTAGGACAGAACGTGAATGCCTATCACGGCGCCACAGACAGCGGTGCGACTTGGAGCCTGGCGCGTCTTGTCGCGGCGCTTGCCGAGATTCCGGAGCTTGCGCGCATCCGCTACCTCACCTCGCATCCGCGCGACATGGACGACGGCCTGATGGCCGCCCACCGCGATGTACCGCAGCTGATGCCTTACCTTCACCTTCCCGTGCAGGCGGGTTCGGATCGCATCCTGACCGCGATGAATCGCGGTCACAATCGCGATCACTATCGCCGGCTGGTCGAGAAACTGCGCAGGCATCGCGCCGACATCGCGCTATCGTCGGACTTCATCGTCGGATTCCCCGGCGAGAAGGACGCGGACTTCGCCGCGACCATGGAACTCGTGCGCGAGGTCGGGTACGTGCAGGCCTATTCGTTCAAATACAGCGCGCGCCCGGGCACACCGGCCTCAGGCTTGCGCGAGCAAGTGCCCGAAGACGTGAAGGATGCGCGGTTGCAGGAGCTTCAGGCCGAACTGACGAAGCAGATGCGCGCGTTCAACGCATCCTGCATCGGACGCGACCTGGACGTGCTGCTGACTGGCGCGGGACGCTACGCCGGGCAGCTGGCGGGCCGCACGCCGTATCTGCAGCCGGTGCATGTCCAAGCCGATGCGGGCATGATCGGAACAGTCGCGCGGTTGCGCATCGTCGGCGCGGAACCCAATTCACTCACCGCCGCGGCGATTGCCGCGTAAGCGATGCCAGACACCGTTCACCTCTCCAGTACTTTCGCCGACAACGCCCTGATGCAGGAGCTTGTCGGGCCGCATAACACGAACCTCACCCGGCTTGAAAAGAAGCTGGGCGTGAAACTGCACAGCCACGGCAATACCGTTACCGTGGAAGGCTTGGCGGAACAGGCAACGCTGGCGCAAGCGGCGTTGCAGAACCTTTATGGACGGCTCAAGGCAGGACATATGATCGAGACTGGCGACGTCGATGCGGCTGCGCGGATGTCCGGCATGGGGCCGGGCGAAGACCTGTCGATCCGCACGCGCAAGCGCGTGATCGCGCCGCGTTCGCCTGGACAGCGTGCCTATTTCCAGGCGCTGGTAGACAACGACCTTGTCTTCGCGCTCGGGCCCGCCGGCACCGGCAAAACTTATCTGGCCGTCGCCAAAGCCGTGGCGATGAAGATCGCCGGCGAGGTCGACCGCATCGTGCTCTCACGTCCCGCGGTCGAAGCCGGCGAACGGCTTGGCTTCCTGCCGGGCGACCTGAAAGAGAAGGTCGATCCCTATCTGCGTCCGCTTTACGACGCCTTGCACGACATGCTGCCGGGCGATCTTGTCACGCGGCTGCTCACGTCGGGCGAGATCGAAGTGGCGCCGCTGGCCTTCATGCGCGGGCGCACGCTGGCGAACTCCTTCATCATTCTCGACGAGGCGCAAAACACCACGCCGGTGCAGATGAAGATGTTCCTGACGCGCCTGGGCGAGAACTCGCGCATGGTGGTAACCGGCGATCTCAGCCAGATCGATCTGCCGCGCGGGACGCAATCCGGGTTGAAGGATGCCATCGACATCATCGGCGACGTCGACGGTGTGGCACAGGTGGAATTCAGCGCGCGTGACGTGGTGCGTCACGATCTCGTCGCCCGCATCGTGCAGGCTTACGATGCCCGCGATGCGGCGCGGCGCGCGGATCGCGACGCCGATTCCTCCGACGTATCATGACCGTGAAGACGAAGGCCGTCGCCGCGTCGCGCATGCCCGCGCATCGTATCGACATCGCACCGCTTCCGGCTGCCTGGAAGAAAAGCCTGCCGAAAGCCGCCGCCCTCGCCCGCAAGGCCGCGGTCATCGCAATCGAGGACGGCCGCGTCAAACTTCCGGCGCGCGAACGCAAACGCCACGGCGGTGTGCTTGAGGTCAGCATCGTGCCGGCCAGCGATGCCGTGCAGCGCCGGCTCAATCGCACGTATCGCGGCCAGGACAAGGCCACCAACGTGTTGTCGTTTCCCGCGGGCCCCGAGGCCTTGCCGCTGCTGGGTGACGTGGTCATCGCGCTCGCTACGCTGCGGCGCGAAGCGCGGAGCGAAAACAAAGCCTTAGCCGCGCACTTCACACATCTTGTGGTGCATGGCGTTCTGCATCTTTTGGGATATGATCACCTGCGTGACAAACAAGCCGCGCAGATGGAACATCTTGAGAGCGCGATCATGTCCCGCCTGGGCTATCCCGATCCCTATGCCCTGCCGCCTCGGACCGCCGCACCGCGATGAGCGAAACTGAGCGCCCGCCGGGCGACGTCCGGCAACCGTCCTCGAAATTGCTTCAGCGCCTGACCAGCTGGCTTCGCCCCGAGTCCGAAGGCGAGACCGTGCGCGACGTCATCGAAGGCTTGATCGAGGAGCGCATCGAGGAGCGCCCCGAAGACGGCGATCGGATCGACAGCAACGAGCGCCTTCTCCTCGGCAACGTCCTGCGGTTACGGGATGTGACCGCCGCCGACATCATGGTCCCGCGCGCCGATATCGTGTCCATCGACGCCGACACCCCGCTGCGCGATGTGCTGCGATTCATGGTGAAGGAAGGCCACTCGCGCGTACCGGTTTACCGCCAGACGTTGGACGACGTGGTGGGTTTGGTGCACATCAAGGACCTCGCCGTGCTGCTCACCGACAGCGAGGGCGATTCCTTTGCGTCGCGCAAGCTGAGCGAGATGGTCCGCCCGGTGCTGTTCATGTCGCCGGCCGTGCAGGTGCTCGATCTCCTGCTCGAGATGCGCCTGAAGCGCACGCATATGGCCATGGTCGTGGACGAGTTCGGCGGCATCGACGGCCTCGTCACCATTGAAGACGTGGTCGAGCAGATCGTCGGCGAGATCGAAGACGAACACGACACCGACAATGCGCCGCGCATGAGCGAGCGTGAAGACGGCTCTCTGATCGCCGACGCCCGCGTGACGCTGGAAGAATTCGAAGCGCGCTATGGCCGTATGTTTACCGCCGAAGAGCGCGAGGCGACCGACACGCTCGGCGGCCTTGTGACGCGCCTGGTCGGCCGCGTGCCTGCGCGCAACGAACTGGTGAAACACCCCACGGGCTTCGAAGTCGAGGTCATGGATAGCGATCCCCGGCGCTTACGCCGTCTGCGGATCCGGAACCTGCCGCCGCCCCCTGAAGAGGGTTAGCACTGCGATGATCGCCACGATCGCGGCGCGCGTCGGCGCTCTCGGCCGCTGGGGCAGGCTGGCGACGGCCTTCGCCGCGGGGGCGATCGCCACCGCCGCGTTGCCGCCCTATCACATCATTCCTGCCCTGTGGCTCGCCCTGCCGGTCTTGCTGTGGCTGCTGGAGGGCGCCTCATCGTGGCGCGGTGCGCTCGCGATCGGTTGGGCCTTTGGTTTCGGACATTGCCTGGTGGGCTTGTCGTGGATCGCGCAGGCCTTCTATGTCGACGCGGAGATGTTCGGCCTGTTGGCCTGGCCCGCCGTGATCGGGCTCGCCTTCGGGCTCGGGATCTTCTTCGCGATCGTGACGCTGATCACGCAAGCCATTCCGCCGGCGCCCGCTGCAAGCGCCGATGCGATCCGCGCTGGCCGCATGGCGGCGCGCGCACTGTTGTTCGCCGCCGCCTGGATGTTGCAGGAGTGGACGCGCAACTGGATCTTCACGGGCTTCCCCTGGAATCCCATGGCAACGATCTGGTCGGAAACATCCACCCCGATTGGCTTGGGCATCCAACAATCCGTCAGCGTGATCGGAACCTTCGGCCTCAGCCTGCTGACCGTCGGCGCAGCGGCCCTGATTGCACCGTTGGGCCTGGCCCCGCGTCAGCGTGCCAGCGTCGTCTGGGCGATTGCGCCCATCGGTCTGCTCGCGTTGATCGGTGTGGCCGGCGGCCTTCGCGTCGCTGCGCATCCGACATCTTACGTCGCCGGCGTGAAGCTGCGCCTCGTGCAGCCGAATGTGCCGCAAGCCGAGAAATGGCTGCCGGAGGCGCGCGAGCCCTTGTTGCTCGACTACATCCATCTCTCGACGACCAACCGACCGCCGGATGTGAACGTGGTCGTGTGGGGCGAGTCCTCGGTGTCGTTCCTGCTGGATCGCGATCAGCCCCACCGCGAACTCGCCACCATGGCCGCACCGCAGAACGGCCTGCTGATCGCCGGGGCGGATCGCGCGGAGTCGGAAACGCGGATCTTCAATTCGCTATATGTGATGGACCGCAGCGGCGCGGTGCTTTCGACCTATGACAAGTTCCATCTGGTGCCGTTCGGCGAGTACATCCCTTTCGCGGATTACCTTCCGCTGCAGCAACTCACCGGTACGCTCGGCTTCAGCAGCGGTCCGGCGTTGCGCACGTTGCAGGTGCCGGGCCTGCCGCCGTTCTCCCCGCTGATCTGCTATGAGGCCATCTTCCCCGGCAGCGTCATCGCACCCGGCGAACCGCGCCCGCAGTGGATGCTGAACCTCACGAACGATTCCTGGTTCGGCACCGCGACCGGTCCCTATCAGCACTTCGCCACCGCCCGTTTGCGTGCAATCGAAGAGGGAGTGCCGCTGGTGCGCAATGCCAACACCGGCATCAGCGCGGTCGTGGACCCGTACGGGCGCATTGTCGCGCGATTGGGCCTCAACAAGCGTGGCGTGGTCGACTCCGCGCTACCCGAAAGGCTCGTCTCGTTGACCCTCTTTGCACGCCTTGGGAATGGGCTATCCCTTTTAATCGCAACGATTATCAGTTGTGCCGCGTTGGTGATGTACCGGCGCACGAGATGATCAGGAACAGTCCTCGGGAAAAGTGTGTTCACCCCGAAGTGTCAGGCCTGGTTTGATTTTGATGCTGGACTATGTCAACAGTAGTGCCCAGGGCTGGGATTACAACTGCTGGTAGCCCCCGTGTCAGAGTGAGGTCTGACTGGAAAGCCGGCGATCAAGGAGTAGATCATGGGTTTACCGCAGGAAGACGACGATTTCGAGGAAGGCACAGCGCAGCGCTCCACGCGCGGACGCATGCCATCCGGCAAGCCCAACCCTGTAGATGTACATGTCGGCAGCCGCGTGCGCCTGCGCCGCACTCTGCTCGGGATGAGTCAGGAAAAGCTTGGTGAGGCGATAGGCCTCACGTTCCAGCAAGTTCAGAAATACGAACGCGGCGCAAACCGCATCGGCGCCAGCCGACTTTGGGATTTGAGCCGCGTGCTCGATTGTCCGGTGTCGTTCTTCTTCGAGGAAATGGACGAAGAAACCGCGAGCGCCAGCCCGCGCAATCTCTCGCTTGACACCCGCGACGTCGAACCGCGCGAAAACGATCCGATGACCAAGCGCGAGACGCTCGAACTGGTGCGCGCCTACTATCGCATCAAGGACTATCACGTGCGCCGCCGCATCTACGAACTGGCGAAGTCGCTGGCCAGCACCGAGGAGGCCGCCACCGGCGCGCCCTCCGAACTGGAAGAATAAGCCAGCCTCGTTTCGAGACTTTTGTGTGAGGGCTCCGGTCGAAAGGCCGGAGCCCTTCGCATTTGCGGATGAAACCTAAGGCTGCGCAATCCGCGCAGAAAGCCGACAAACCCTTAAAGGTTATGTGTCTGTTGAGTCACGGCGCGCATAAACCCCCACGGCGACGGGCGTTTTGAAGCCCTTTTGATTGCGTGGCCCCAGCGTTTCGTGCGACCGAACGCCATTGCTTGAACGCGTTTCGCGCGCGCCACACGGGGTGGCGAGAATCACGCAAACGCCGTTTCTCAAGGGGGACCATATGATCAGCAATCGTTTGTTCGCGACGACGGCACTGACCGCGCTCAGCTTCGTATTGAGCGCGCCTGCTTTCGCGCAAGTCGAAGAGATCGTCGTGACCGCGCGTAAAACCGCGGAAAACATCCAGGACGTGCCGATCTCCATCACCGCGATGACCGCGCGCGAACTGACTGAACGCGGCGCCAGCGACGTGTTCAAAGTCAGCCAGTTCACGCCAGGCTTCTCGTTCGAGAAGCTCAACCGTTACGGCACGCAGGCCGGTGGCTCGCGCCCCGTGATCCGCGGCATGTCGAACATCCTCGGCGACGGCAACGCGGCGATCTTCGTCGACGGCGTGCTGTTCTCCGACAACATCCTGTCGTTCCCGTTCGACATCGTCGAGCGCGTCGAAGTCATCAAGGGCCCGCAGTCGGCCCTGTTCGGGCGTTCGACCTTCTCGGGCGCGATCAACCTGATCACCAAGCGCGGCTCGAACGAGTTCCAGAACGAAGTCAGCGCGACCGCCGCCCAGTACGACAACTATGAATTCAACGCGCTGTCGCGCGGCCCGCTGATCAAAGACAAGCTCTTCTACATGGCGGAAGGGCGCTACTACACGCTCGGCTCGCAGTACAAGAACACGGTCGACGGCAAGGGCGTCGGTCAGGAAAAGTCGTACGGCGGCAACGGTTCGTTGGAACTGCGCGCGAGCGACGCGCTGACCGCGACCCTGAACTTCGGTTACAACTACGACCGCGACGGCATGGCGCCGATCGTCCTGCAGGATCGCTTCAACAACAACTGCTTCTTCAATGCGCCGCGTCAGTACTATTGCGGCCAGGTGAAGGAAATCAATTCGGTCACGCTCGACGTGCCGAGCCTGCGCGGCAACGACGGTCTGAAGCGCACGTCGCGCCGTGCGATGCTGCAGGTGGCCTATGACGCCGGCAGCTGGAACCTCACCTCGAACACCGGCGTGTTCTCGTCCAACGTTCGCTATGGCTATGACTCGACCTTCCAGGGCGTGTCCGCTGTCGCGCCGCTGACGATCCCCGGCCTGCCGGGCATCTCGCGCAACACCGCCGACCCGGGCCGTTCGGGCTCCTCGCTGCGCAACGAAGTCTCGAGCCGCAAGGAATGGTCGACCGAACTGCGCCTCGCGAACGCGGCGACCGATCGCTATCACGTGCTGGCGGGCGTGTTCTATTACAAGAAGCGCCGCCCGTTCCAGGAAGAGCACATGCCGGGCGCGAGCGGCCTGATTTCGCCGACCATCTATTCGGGCACCGAACGCGTCGACAACTGGGCGGTGTTCGGATCGCTGGGATACGACATCACCGAGAAGTGGAACCTGAGCGGCGAAATGCGCTACGCGCAGGACAAGATCGGCAACGACAACCCGCTGGGCCGTCCGGCATTCCCGTTCGTCGAGCGTAAGTTCAAATCGTGGTCGCCGCGCTTCACGACCAACTACAAGCTCGATGACCAATCGATGGTCTATGCGACGATCGCGAAAGGCAACAAGCCCGGCGCCATCAACGCCGATCCGCGTCTGCCGGTCGATATCCAGTTCGCGTCCGAAGAATACAGCTGGAACTACGAAGTCGGCACGAAGAACACACTGCTCGACGGCAAGCTGACCGCCAACCTGTCGGCCTACTACATCAACTGGAAGAAGCAGCAGCTGACGACCACCTTCCAGACGGCCGCGACGACCATCAACTACATCGTCAACGCCGGCGCGACGGACATTAAGGGCCTTGAGTTCGAGTTGTCGGCGCTGTTCACCGACAACCTGTCGGGCGGCTTCACCTACGCGCTGACCGACGCGAAGTTCAAGGCGTTCAACGATCCGGAAGCCTTGCAGCTGTTCGGCAACGCCTCGGTCGCCGGCAAGCAGCTGCCGAACCAGCCGAAGCACCAGGCCACGTTGTGGGGCAAGGTGAGCATGCCCGTCACCAGCGACATCTCCGCCTTCCTGCGCGGCGACGTGGCGTACAACGAACGCAAGTACGATCAGGTCTACAACCTGGCCTACACGGGCGATCAATACCTGGCCAACCTGCGCGTGGGCCTAGAGACGGAGACCTGGTCGCTGACCGCTTGGGTGAACAACCTGTTCGACAACCGCACCCCGTCCACCCTGATCCGGTATGTCGACCAGCTGAACATCCCGGCCCCGGCGACGGGCACGGTGGCTGGCACGACCACGCTGCGTGGCTTCCAGTATCCGCTGGCGGACAAGCGCCGCTTCGGCGTCACCGGCCGCTACAAGTTCTAAGTGCGGCTTTACGGCTAAACGCGAAGGGGCCAGGGCAACCTGGCCCCTTTGTCGTGTCGGAGTCGCGGCCGGGCTTGAAATCGGCGGGGTGTTCCTTTACGCCCGCGAGGCCGTCTTTCACCCGGGGGAATCCGCGTGCCGAAACAGAACTACATTTTCACGAGCGAGTCCGTTTCCGAAGGCCATCCGGACAAGGTCTCCGACCGCATCTCCGATGCCATCGTCGATTTGTGCCTGGCGGCCGATCCGCAAGCCCGCGTCGCCCTCGAAACGCTGTGCACCACCAACCACATCACCATTGCCGGTGAAGTGCGCGTGCCGAGCAGCGTGACGCCCGAAAAGATGATCGAAGCCGCCCGTCAGGCCGTCAAAGAAATCGGCTACGAGCAGGAAGGCTTCGACTGGAAGACCGCCAAGGTCGAATGCCTGGTGCACGCCCAATCCGCCGACATCGCCGTCGGCGTCGACCAGGCCGGCAACAAGGACGAAGGCGCGGGCGACCAGGGCATCATGTTTGGCTTCGCGGTCAACGAGACCGCGGAACTGATGCCGGCCCCGATCCACTATTCGCATGCCATCCTGCAGTCGTTGGCCGATGCGCGCCACGCCAAGGACGTCGACTTCCTCGGCCCCGATGCCAAAAGCCAGCTGAGCCTGCAGTACGTGGACGGCAAGCCGGTCGGCGCGACCTCGGTCGTCGTATCGACCCAGCACACGGAAAATGCGGACCAGGAAACGATCCGCGAATTCGTGCGCAAGCATGTGTTGGATGTGCTGCCGAAGGGCTGGATGTGCCCGGAGCAGGAATTCTACGTGAACCCGACGGGCCGCTTTGTCATCGGCGGTCCGGACGGCGACACGGGCCTGACGGGCCGCAAGATCATCGTCGACACTTACGGTGGGGCTGCGCCCCATGGCGGCGGTGCGTTCTCCGGTAAGGATCCGACCAAGGTCGACCGCTCGGCCGCTTACGCCGCGCGCTATCTCGCCAAGAACGTTGTCGGCGCCGGTCTGGCCGACCGCTGCCTGATTCAGCTGGCTTATGCGATCGGGGTGTCCAAGCCGCTCGCGGTCTATGTCGACACGCAAGGCACCGGCCAGGTCGATGAGGACAAGCTGTCGAAAGTGCTGCAGGAGCTGATGAACCTGACGCCGCGCGGCATTCGCGAGCACCTGAAGCTCAACCGTCCGATCTACGCGCGCACGTCGTCTTACGGCCACTTCGGCCGCGAGCCGGATGGCGCGGGTGGCTTCAGCTGGGAACGCCTCGACCTCGTCGAAGCGCTCGAAAACGCTTTTGACGTCTAACGAGACCGATACCGACGGCGGCTCGCAAGAGCCGATCCGCTTTTACGGCCGGCGCAAGGGCAAACCCCTTAAAGCCGGCCGTCTTGCTTTTCTCGACACGCTGTTGCCGAAGTTGAAGATCGCGCGCCCGACGCGGGCGCTCGATCCGCGCACGCTGTTCGAACACAAGCCGCGCCAGATCTGGCTCGAGATCGGTTTCGGCGGCGGTGAGCATCTCGCCGCGCAGGCCGCGGCGAATCCCGACGTCGGCCTGATCGGCAGCGAAGTCTTCCTGAACGGCGTCGCCGGGGCGTTGAAGGAAATCGACGCCCGGGGCGTGACGAACGCCCGCCTCTACAACGAGGACGTGCGATTTTTGGTGCCGCACCTGCCCCCAGCGAGTCTGGACCGTATTTTCCTAATGTTTCCAGACCCTTGGCCAAAGACGCGCCATGCCAAGCGGCGGTTCTTCGGGCCGGAGAACCTGCCGGAATTCGCGCGTTTGCTGGTCGACGGCGGCGAGCTGCGGGTGGCGAGCGACCACCCGGTTTATATCCGCTGGTGCCTGCAGCACGGTCCCGTACACCCAGATTTTGTGTGGCAGGTGGCAGGGCCCCACGACTGGCGGGAACGCCCCGCCGACGGCTTCCCCACCCGGTACGAGCAGAAGGCGATCGAGGCCGGTCGCCCGCCGGTCTATATGCGATTCGTACGTCGTCCCCGCGCGACGGCAGTCTAGCGAAGCGCAGCGCCGAAAGGCCGCGAGCCCTTGCCAGCATTGACGAATCGCACTATATCCACGCCCATCTTCACCTGTTGATCGACTTGGCAAGTGGGCCGGCCGCCCACTTTTTTTATTGCCTGCGTTCTGGCCTTCCGAGGTCGGCGCTGGCGACAAAAATCCGCGGTCGGAACCGACACCCCGAGAGAGTCCCAAAGGGAGCAAACGTGGAGCGACTGTCCTGGCTTGAGGCACGTATCGCGCCGACATTGGAAGCCATGGGCTTCGATGTCGTCCGCGTCGCGCTGACCAGTGGACAGCGCAAGACCTTGCAGGTGATGGCCGACCGTAACGACGGCAGTCTGATCTCGGTCGAGGAATGCAGCGAGATCAGCCACGCGCTGTCGGCGATTTTCGATGTCGAGGAGCCGGTCAAAGGCGCCTACGACCTGGAGGTCAGCTCCGCAGGGATCGACCGGCCGCTGACCCGGCCGAAAGACTTTGCGACCTATGCCGGCTTCGACGCGAAGCTGGAGACCAAGATGCCCGTCGAAGGCCGGAAACGTTTTCGCGGCCTTTTGAAGGGTGTGAACGATGCGGGCGACGTTCTCATTGACGTCGACGGCACCGAGACAACCGTTCCGATGGACGCCATCGGCAACGCCAAACTGGTGCTGACGGATCAACTGATCGCCGCGACCGCGTCGCGCAAGGCCTGCAACGAGAACCGCCGCACCGGCAGCGACGCCGGAAGCGGCAAGAAGACTTAAAGACCTACTGAAGACCTAGAGGACGTGAAGACCATGGCGCAGCAAAGCATCGGAATGGCCCGGCCCGAATTGGTGCAGGTGGCCGATACCGTCGCCCGCGACAAGACCATCGATCGCGAAGAAGTCTTCGTGGCGATGGAGCAGGCCATTCAAAAGGCCGGTCGTTCCAAGTACGGCCACGAGAACGACATCCGCGCCGCGATCGATCGCCGCACCGGCGAGATCCGCCTGGCGCGTTATCTGACGGTGGTCGAAGTCGTCGAGAACGAGAACACGCAGCTGACTCTGGAAAAAGCGAAGCGCAAGGATCCGAATATCGAAATGGGTGGCGTGCTGATCGATCCGCTGCCGCCGATCGATTTCGGCCGCATCGCCGCGCAGACCGCCAAACAGGTGATCGTGCAGCGGGTGCGCGACGCCGAGCGCGCGCGCCAGTACTCGGAATACAAGGATCGCATCGGCGAGATCGTCAACGGCCTGGTCAAGCGCGTCGAATTCGGCAACGTGATCGTCGACCTTGGCCGCGCCGAAGGCCTGCTACGCCGCGACGAATTGATCCCGCGCGAGCATTTCAAGAACGGCGACCGCGTGCGCGCCTTCATCATGGACGTGCGCGAAGAGCCGCGCGGCCCGCAGATTTTCATGTCGCGCACCGCGCCGGAATTCATGGCCGCGCTGTTCTCGCAGGAAGTGCCGGAAATCTATGATGGCATCATCGAGATCAAAGCCGTCGCCCGCGACCCCGGCAGCCGCGCCAAGATCGCGGTGATCTCCAACGACTCCTCGATCGATCCGGTCGGCGCTTGCGTCGGTATGCGCGGTTCGCGCGTGCAGGCGGTGGTTGCCGAACTGCAAGGCGAGAAGATCGACATCATCCAGTGGAACCAGGATCCGGCGACGTTCGTCGTCAACGGTCTCGCGCCCGCCGAAGTCACCAAGGTCGTGCTGGACGAAGATTCCGGCCGTATCGAAGTCGTGGTGCCGGACGAGCAGCTGTCGCTCGCCATCGGCCGCCGCGGTCAGAATGTGCGTCTCGCTTCGCAGCTGACCGGCTGGACCATCGACATCCTGACCGAAGCCGAAGAATCCGAGCGTCGTCAGGAAGAGTTCCGTTCGCGCTCGAAGATGTTCATGGATGCGCTTGACGTCGACGACGTGCTTGCCCATCTGCTGGTGACCGAAGGCTTCACCTCGGTCGAGGAAGTCGCTTTCGTTCCGATCGAAGAATTGACCGACATCGAAGGCTTCGACGAAGACGTGGCCAACGAACTCAAGGAGCGTGCCACGACTTACATCGAAGAAGAGAACAAGAAGCTGATCACGCGGCTCACTGAGCTTGGCGTCGCCGAAGACCTGATCAATGCCGAGATCGAAGGCCTGGAAGGCAAGAAAATCGTCACCCTGGGCGAAAAGGGCGTGAAGACGCTCGACGATCTCGCCGATCTCGCCGGCGACGAGCTGGTCGAATTGCTGGGCGACGGCATGGATGTGGACACCGCCAACAAGATCATCATGGCGGCCCGCGCGCATTGGTTCCCGGATGCCAAGGCCGAAGGCGACGCTGTCGCCCCGGCTGAAGGCTAGGATCGACTCGGGCCCTGCGCGTGATTGAAATGGTCACGGCGCTGGAAGAGACCACGGATCTGGATGACGCCGCGGAAACGGGCGATGCGAATACGCGTCGCTGTATCGTAACGGGCGAGTCGAAGGACCCGCGCGAGATGATCCGCTTCGTCGCCGGGCCCGATGGGACCATCGTTCCCGATGTGGATAACCGCCTGCCCGGGCGGGGTTTATGGTTGAGCGCCCAACGCGATATGGTAGAAACAGCAGCGTCGAAGCGGCTGTTTGCTAAGGCTGCGCGGGGCAACGTCACGGTCCCGGCGAACTTGGCCGATACGGTCGCGGATCTCCTGCGGCGCCGCTGTCTCAATCTCCTCGGGCTGGCACGCCGCGCAGGTCTCGTCGTCGCCGGTGCAGAGAAAGTTCGTGCTCAGATTTCGTCGGGCCGAACCGGCGCTTTATTCGAGGCCGCCGACGGTTCGTTGCCGGAACGCCGCAAGGTGACGGGTCTCGCGCCGAACGTGCCGGTGGTCGACGTGTTCACGATGGATGAGCTGGGCGCCGCCGTCGGGCGCGATGCCGCAGTCCACATGGCTTTGGCGCAGGCCGATTTGACGCGCCGGATTTTGGACGACGCTGCACGTTACCGGGGAATGATGCGCACCCCCGTCTGACGGATGACACGATGACTTCGCGAGCGGCGTTTCGTTCGCAAGGCCTCATCACGATGCAACAGTTTCACGCGAGATAGACAGGTTACGGTTAGATAAGCATGCCGAGCGATACCAAAGCCAAGACGCCGCTGACCCTCGGTCGGGGCAAACTTGAACTGAAGAAGACGGTCGAATCCGGTCAGGTTCGGCAGAGCTTCTCTCACGGCCGTTCCAAGGTCGTGCAGGTCGAGCGCAAGCGTAAGCGCCAGTTCGAAATGGGCGCCGACGGTAAGGTGCAGGAAGTCAAAGCCGCACCCGTTGGCGTAAAGGCCCGCGCCGAGGAACTGCTCAAGGAAGCGGTCGCCCTCCAAAATCACGGCACGCTGACCGACGACGAGAAGGCTCATCGCCTGAAGGCCCTTCAGGACGCCATGAAGGCGGACGAAGAGTCCCGCCGCATCGCCGAGGAAGACGCCAAGCGCCTGGAAGCCGAGGAAGCCGCGCGGATCGAAGCCGAGAAGCTGCGTCCGAAGGACGTCGCGCCTGCCGCTGCGACGGCGGCCCCCGCCGCTTCTTCCCCGCCGGCCGCACAGCCGAAGGCCCCCGAAGCGCGCCCGGGCACCACGACCGCGGTACCGACGCTGGCCGTGCGCCGCACCGAAGAAGTCGAAGAAGAAGACGACGTCCGCAAGAAGCCCAAGACCGGCCACAAGCCGCCGACCGTCAAGCGCACCGAGCCGCGCCGTCGCGCCGGCAAGCTGAGCCTGGGTGCGGCGCTGCAAGGCGACGATCTGGTCGAACGCAGCCGCAGCCTGGCTTCGATGCGTCGCGCCGCCGAGAAAGAACGGCGCAAGACGATGCAGAAGTCGCCGATGAACACGGAAAAGGTTGTCCGTGAAGTCGTGCTGCCGGAAGCGATCACCGTGCAGGAACTCTCCAACCGCATGGCCGAGCGTTCCGGCAATGTCGTCAAAGCCCTCATGAAATTAGGCATTATGGCGACCATCAACGAAGTTATCGATGCCGACACCGCCGAACTGGTGGCGCAGGAATTCGGCCACACCGTGAAACGCGTGACGGAAGCCGCCGTCGAAGAAGGCCTGAACACGGGTCCGGACGAGCACGAGGATCTGGTGACCCGTCCGCCGGTCGTGACCGTGATGGGCCACGTCGACCACGGCAAGACTTCGCTACTGGACGCCCTGCGCTCCGCCAACGTGGTCGCGGGCGAAGCCGGCGGCATCACCCAGCACATCGGCGCCTATCAGGTGCGCACGAAGGCCGGCGGCAAGATCACCTTCATCGACACGCCGGGCCACGAGGCGTTCACCGCCATGCGCGCCCGCGGCGCCAAGGTGACGGACATCGTCGTCCTGGTGGTCGCGGCCGACGACGGCATCATGCCGCAGACGATCGAAGCCATCCGTCACGCCAAGGCGGCCGACGTGCCGATCATCGTGGCGATCAACAAGATGGATAAGGCGGGTGCCAACCCGCAGAAGGTCAAGACCGAGCTGCTGAGCCACGAAATCGTGGTCGAAGACATGGGCGGCGAAACGCTGGCCATCGAAGTCTCCGCGACCAAGAAGACCGGCCTCGACAAGCTCGAAGAAGCCATTCTGCTGCAGGCCGAAGTGCTGGACCTGAAAGCCAATCCGGATCGCGGCGCCGAAGGCACCGTCATCGAAGCGAAGATGGAAAAGGGCGTCGGCTCCGTCGGCACCGTGCTGATCCAGCGCGGCACCCTGCACATCGGCGACATCTTCATCGCCGGTGCGGAATCGGGCCGCGTCCGTGCGCTGGTCAATGAGCATGGCAAGCAGGTGAAGTCGGCTGGACCCTCGGCGCCGGTTGGCGTCATCGGCTTCGCGGGCACGCCCGCGGCGGGCGATGAATTCACCGTGGTCGACGACGAAGCCCGCGCGAGAGAGATCACCGAGTACCGTCGCCGCAAGCAGCGCGAAAAGGAACAGCTCGCCAGCGCCGGCAGCAACACGATGGAGCAGATGTTCGCCAAGATCAAAGCGGGTGTCTCCAAAGAGCTGGCTGTCATCATCAAGGCGGACGTGCAGGGGTCGGTCGAAGCGCTGGCCGGCACGCTGTCCAAGATCGGCAACGACGAAGTCAAGGTGAACGTCGTGTACGGCGGCGTCGGCCCGATCGTCGAATCCGACGTGACGCTGTCCAAGGCGAGCAACGCCGTGATCATCGGCTTCAACGTGCGCGCCAATGCCCAGGCACGTGAAATCGCCAAGCGCGACGAAATCGACATCCGCTATTACTCGATCATCTACGAAGTGGCCGACGATGTGCGTAACGTCGTCACCGGCATGCTTGCGCCGCGCTTCAAGGAAGCCTTCATCGGCTACGCCGAAATCCGCGAAGTGTTCAACATCACCAAGACCGGCAAGGTCGCCGGTTGCATGGTGACCCAGGGCATCATCAAGCGCGGCTGTAAGGTCCGCTTGCTGCGCGACAACGTCGTGATCCACGAAGGCGATCTGTCGACCCTGAAGCGCTTCAAGGACGAAGTGAAGGAAGTCCGCGAAGGTTACGAGTGCGGTATGGGCCTCGTGAACTATCAGGACCTCCAGAAGGGCGACATGATCGAGTGCTTCGAGATGGAGAAGGTCGAAGCCACCCTTTAAGGGGGGCTTCGCGCTCCGTTGGAAAGCGTCGGCGCGCGAGCTTGCGCCGATCCGCGTCGTTAGGACTTCCATGGCTAAACAACGCCCCAAAGCGCCGGGTCAGCGGCAGTTGCGTATCGGCGAAGAGATCCGCCACGTTCTGGCGCGGATCTTCGAACGCGAAACGCTGCGCGATCCCGCACTCGCCAACGTGCGCCTGACCGTGACCGAGGTGCGACCCTCGGCCGACATGCGCCATGCGCGCGTGTATGTGGTGCCGCTGGGCGGTGGCCAGATGGACGCCATCCTCGAAGGCCTGAAGCGCGTGAAGCCGTATCTGCGCCGCGAGATGGCCGCGCAATTATCGCTGCGCTATATCCCCGATCTGTCCTTCGCCTCCGACAACAGCTTCGACGAAGCGGCGCATATCTTGACGCTGCTGCACAAGCCCGAGGTCGCCCGCGACCTGCGCGAAGACAAAGACGGCAATCACGACGGCGAGGGCGAGGGCGACGACACCGCCGCCGACAAGCCTGATGGCGCGTAAACCGAAAGGCCAGCCGATCCACGGCTGGATCGCCGTCGACAAGCCCACCGGCATTTCATCGTCCACCGTCGTCGCGCGCGTGAAGCGCGCGCTGGACGCGGCCAAGGCCGGGCATGGCGGCACGCTCGATCCCTTGGCCACCGGCATGCTGCCCATCGCGCTGGGCGAGGCGACCAAGACGGTCAACTTCGTCATGGACGGTCGCAAGACCTATACCTTCGAGATCACCTGGGGCGCCGCCACGGCCACCGACGACAGCGAAGGCGAGATCATCGCCACGTCGGCCAACCGGCCGACCGAAACCGAAATCCGCGCCGCCCTGCCCCGCTTCATCGGCCGCATCACTCAGGTGCCGCCGGTGTATTCGGCCATCAAGATCGACGGCGAACGGGCCTATGCCCGCGCCCGGCGTCAGGAAGAGGTGGAAATCCCTCCGCGCGAGGTCGACGTCCACGACTTCCGCCTGGTGCGGATGATCGACGCCGACCACGCCGACTTCGAGGTCGACTGCGGCAAAGGCACCTATATCCGCGCCCTGGTCCGTGATTTGGCCCAAGCCATTGATACTGTTGGACATATTTCACGTCTTCGACGTACCCGCTGTGGCGTCTTCAATGAGAAAGCCTCGATTTCACTGGCGAACTTGGAGGCCCTCGGGCATAACGCCGCCAATTCCGCGCATCTTCTGCCGGTCGAGACCGTGCTGGACGACATCCCGGCACTGGCCCTGACCGTGGAAGAGGCCCGCCGCGTCAGCCTCGGTCAAGCCATCGCGCTTTGGCCCGTGGCAAGGCGAACTCCCCTTTCTGGCCTCGTGCCAGGCATGGCCGTTCAGGCCAAGTGTGGGGACAAGCTGATTGCGGTCGCGGAGGTCGGAGACGGAATGGTCCGTCCCGTCCGGGTCATGAACCACTGATCATAGGAGTGCCCGATGTCGATTACGCCAGAACGCAAGAAGGCGGTCGTGAAGGAATATGCCACGGCTGAAAACGATTCCGGCTCGCCGGAAGTCCAGGTGGCGATCCTGTCCGAACGCATCAAGAACCTGACCGAACATCTGAAGGGCCACACGAAGGACAACCATTCCCGTCGTGGCCTGCTGATGATGGTGGGACAGCGCCGCCGTCTGCTCGACTATCTCAAAGGCAAGTCGACGCAGCGCTATGAGACCCTGATCGGTCGTCTCGGCATCCGCCGTTAAAGGCGACGATGCTCACCGCACGCGCTGGCGTTCCGCCGCGTACTGGAGCAATCCAGTGCGGCGAACGTGCGCGCGTGCGTTCTGGGGAACGATGACGCCTTAGCCGCAGGTGCGGCTTCGGCATCAAACGATTGCGCCTGAAATGCGCGATCGCGCGGAATCGCCGCTCATCGTGCGAAGGCATGGAGCGACGGGGATCGAAATCTCGGCTCAACCTCACGTCGTCCTGGTCCGCTGCACTTAAGAACAGTCGGCCGAGGACGGAGAGCCGGGCGCACAATCCGGTGCCGGTCCATGAGGAAGGAAGGAATTACGACATGTCTATGTTCAAGGTTTTTCGCAAGGAAATCGACTGGGGCGGCCGCAAGCTCGTCCTCGAGACCGGCCGCGTCGCGCGTCAGGCTGACGGCGCCATCATGGCCACCTATGGCGAAACCACCGTTCTGTGCACCGCCGTCGGTGCGCGCTCGCCGAAGCCCGGCATCGACTTTTTCCCGCTGACGGTGAACTACCAGGAAAAGACTTTCGCCGCCGGTAAGATCCCGGGCGGCTTCTTCAAGCGCGAAGGGCGCCCGACCGAAAAGGAAGTGCTGACCTCGCGTCTGATCGATCGTCCGATCCGCCCGCTGTTCCATGAATCCTATCGCAACGAGACCCAGGTTGTGGCGACCACGCTGTCGCACGACCTGAAGAACGATCCGGATATCGTCGCGCTGGTCGGCTGCTCGGCCGCCCTGACGATCTCGGGCATTCCGTTCCTGGGTCCGATCGCCGCCGCCCGCGTCGGCTACATCGACGGCCAATACGTCCTGAACCCGACCTCGGAAGAACTGGCGAAGTCGCAGCTCGACCTCGTCGTCGCCGGTACGCGCGAAGGCGTGCTGATGGTCGAATCGCTGGCCTACGAACTGTCCGAAGAAATCATGCTCGGCGCTGTGAACTTCGGCCACGACCAGATGATGGTCGTGATCGACGCGATCATCTCGCTGGCCGAACAGTGCGCGAAAGAGCCGTTCGCCCTGACGCCGGAAGCGCCGGAAGTCGCGGTGGTGAAGGACAAGTTCAAGGCTTACACCGGCGATCTCGCGAAGGCTTACACCAACCAGGTGAAGCAAGACCGTTACGCCGCCGTGGGCGTGGTGAAGAAGACCGCGCTGGCCAGCCTGGGCGAGAACGCCGCCGAGATCGCGGTGGCCGGCAAAGTGCTGAAGCACATGGAAGCCGACGTCGTCCGCAACAACATCCTCGACACCGGCAAGCGCATCGACGGTCGCGATACCAAGACCGTGCGTCAGATCGAGATCGACACCGGCATCCTGCCCCGCGCGCACGGCTCGGCGCTGTTCACACGCGGTGAGACGCAGGCGCTGGTCACGGCGACCCTCGGCACCGGCCAGGACGAGCAGATCATCGACGCGCTCGAAGGCGAATACCGTGAGTTCTTCATGCTGCACTACAACTTCCCGCCGTACTCGGTGGGCGAAGTGGGCCGCATGGGTTCGCCGGGCCGCCGCGAAATCGGCCACGGCAAGCTGGCCTGGCGCTCGATCAAGCCGCTGCTGCCGGAACGCGAGAAGTTCCCGTACACGCTGCGCATCGTTTCCGAAATCACCGAGTCGAACGGCTCGTCGTCGATGGCGACGGTTTGCGGTTCTTCGCTGGCGATGATGGATGCGGGCGTGCCGATCGAACGCCCGGTGGCGGGTATCGCCATGGGCCTGATCAAGGAAGGCGACCGTTTCGCCGTGCTGTCCGACATCCTGGGCGACGAAGATCACCTGGGCGACATGGACTTCAAGGTGGCCGGCACCGACAAGGGCGTGACCTCGCTGCAGATGGACATCAAGATCACGTCCATCACCCGCGAGATCATGGATATCGCGCTGCGCCAGGCGAAAGACGGTCGTCTGCACATCCTCGGCGAAATGAGCAAGGCGATGACCGGCGCACGCGACTCCGTCGCGCAGCACGCGCCGCGCATCACCACGCTGCATATCCCGAAGGACAAGATCCGCGAAGTCATCGGCACGGGCGGCAAGGTCATCCGCGAACTGCAGGAGTCGACCGGCACGAAGATCGACATCGAGGACGACGGCACCGTGCGCGTGGCCTCGGCCGATCAGGACAAGATGAACGAAGCCGTGCGCCGCATCCGCGAAATCGTCGCGGAGCCGGAAATCGGCGTGATCTACACCGGCGCTGTGGTGAAGATCATGGACTTCGGCGCGTTCGTGAACTTCCTCGGCAAGCGTGACGGCCTTGTGCACATCTCCGAACTCGCTTCCAAGCGCGTCCAGCAGGTCTCGGACGTCGTGAAGGAAGGCGACATCGTGAAGGTGAAGTGCCTGGCCATCGACGATCGCGGCAAGGTGAAATTGTCGATGAAGCGGGTCGACCAGGCTACCGGCCTCGACCTCGACAGCGGCGACCAGCCGGCGCCGATCGAAGGCTAAGAAGACCAGGGCGCGAGGCAACTCGCGCCCTTATTCTTTGTGCTAGTGCGGCTTTCCGAAGTTCGTCTTTGCCCGCGTCAGGCATCGTTACGAACTTCGGAAACCCAAAAGCACGAGCCGACTATATGAATCTAGTGCCGCGATTCGATTTGAAGTTCCCAACTCGAGTCCGCCACTACCGCTGTGGGAACTTCAAATCGGCGGCACTATCATGATCAAGCTTTCCCCCATCATCGCCCACCGGGGTTCGTCCGGCACCGCGCCGGAGAACACGCTGGCTGCTTTCCGCGCCGCCGCCGCCGCCGGCGCGACCTGGGTCGAGTTCGACGCCACGCTGACCAGCGACGCGCGGCCCGTGGTGTTTCACGACGACGAGCTCGACCGCACCACCGACGGCCAGGGCCTGCTGGCGGAAACAACGTTCGAGGTGCTGACGCATCTGGACGCCGGCAGCTGGTTCGGCGCAGCCTTCGCCGGCGAAATGGTGCCCACCCTGGAAGAGGTGCTCGAAACCCTGGGTACGCTGGGGCTGGCCTTCAACATGGAAATCAAACCCGACCGCGGCCGCGAGGTGGAAACAGCCGAAATCGCTCTCGCCACGGTGGCCGACAACTGGCACGGCAGCCTGCCGACGCCGCTGATCTCCAGTTTCTCGCGGATTTGTGTAGGTGTGGCGAAAGATCTCGCGCCCACATTGCCGCGCAGCTTCCTGTTCGACCGCCGGCCGGACGACTGGGCAGCGCTCGGCCGTACGTTGGAGCTGTTCGGATTTGGCGCGAACCAGGCCCATCTCGACGCGGCGCAGGTGGCCGAGATGAAGGCCGCCGGGTATCGCGTAAGTGCGTATACGGTGAACGCCCCAGAACGGGCCTCCTTGCTGTTCAGCTGGGGCGTTGACTCGATTTTCACCGATTACCCGGCCTTGATGCTGAAACACTTCCCCCCTACCTAACCCCCTGACGGGCTTACAGATCGCCTTGGTTTCGGGTCTAATTATGCTTATATTGCGCCCGTCGATGGATGGCACGGGAGGGACGGCTCGATAGCCGTGTGAGCCCATTGGCACACCCCGAAATCGCGACTGGAATATCACGAGGATAGACGCTTGAAAGCGCTGAACCCGATCGTTATTGCTGGCCAGGAAGTCCTGCCGATTATCGAAGGCGGCAAAGGCGTCGCCGTGTCCAACGGCCAAAGCTCGGGCGCCTGGGCGTCGGCGCATGGCATCGGCACCTTCTCCGGCGTGAACGCGGACTCGTTCGATGCGAACGGCAAGCCGATCCCACAGATCTATCACGGCAAGACGCGCCGCGAGCGTTACGAAGAATTGCTGCGCTATGCGATCGACGGCGGCATCACGCAGGCGCGCATCGCGCATGAGACGCGCGGCGGACGCGGCCTGCTGAACATGAACATCCTCTGGGAGATGGCGGGCGCGGAACGCGTAATGCGCGGCGTGCTCGAGAAATGCCCCGGCATGATTCACGGCGTCACCTGCGGCGCGGGCATGCCCTACAAACTCGCCGAGCTCGCGACGGAATATAACGTTCACTACTATCCGATCATCTCTTCGGGCCGCGCCTTCCGCGCCTTGTGGAAGCGTGCCTACAGCAAGCATCAGGAACTGCTGGGCGGCGTGGTCTATGAAGACCCGTGGCTGGCCGGCGGACACAACGGCCTGTCGAATTCCGAAGACCCGCGCAAACGGGAAGATCCGTATCCGCGTGTCGCAGCGCTTCGTCAGGTGATGAACGAAGTTGGCCTGACGCGCACGCCGATCATCATGGCCGGCGGCGTGTGGTGGCTGTCGGAATGGGAGCATTGGCTCGACAATCCCGAGATCGGCCCCATCGCTTTCCAGTTCGGCACGCGCCCATTGCTGACGACGGAAAGCCCGATCCCGATGCCCTGGAAGAAGCGCCTGCTCGATCTGAAGCCCGGCGACGTTCACCTGCATCGTTTCAGCCCGACGGGGTTCTATTCGTCGGCCGTGCACAACACGTTCCTGGACGAGCTCGAGCACCGCAGCGAGCGGCAGATCGCGTTCTCGCAAGAGCCCTTGGGCGCACACGACACGGCGCTGAGCGTCGGCGCGCGCAAGCGCGACGTCTACGTTACCCCCGGCGACAAGAAGCGCGCCGAGGCTTGGGTCGCGCAGGGCTTTACCGAAGCGATGAAAACGCCGGATTCGACGCTGATCTACGTCACGCCGGCGAAGGCCGAGGACATCCGTGCCGACCAGATCGCCTGCATGGGCTGCCTCTCGGCCTGCCAGTTCTCCAACTGGTCACAGAACGAGGAAGGCACCACGGGCCGCAAGGCCGACCCGCGCAGCTTCTGCATTCAGAAGACGCTGCAGAACATCGTGCACGATGGCTCCATCGAGAACGAGCTGATGTTCGCCGGGCACAACGCCTATCGCTTCGGCCAGGACCCCTGGTACTCCAACGGGTTCGTGCCAACCGTGAAGCAGCTGGTGGAACGGATCGCCTCGGGCTGGTAAGCCTGCGGTCATGACTCCCTACGCAATCGCGCTCCTCTTCAGCGCCGGGATGCTTGGCGGATGCGCCAATGCCATTGCCGGCGGCGCGACGCTGATCACATTTCCATCAATGGTGGCCTCTGGCCTGCCCATTGTGATCGCCAACGCCTCCAACTCCATCGCGGTCATGCCGGGCAACATCATCGCGGCGTTGTCCGACCGCGAGAAGTGGCCGGTGATGAACGCCCACTTCGCGACGCTGGTGATCATGAGCATCGCCGGCGCCGCGCTCGGCTCATGGCTGCTGATCAGTCACTCCGCTGAATCGTTCATGCTGGTGGTGCCCGCGCTGATCGGCATCGCGACCATCCTGTTCACCTTCGCGCCGAAGCTGCAGACGATGCTGGCGCGCTTCCGCGGTGAGCACGGGCCCGCGAAAGGCGGCGCGGCCCTGATCGGCGTGACGGCGATCTACGGCGGCTATTTTGGCGCCGGTATCGGCGTGATGTTCATGGCGATTCTTTCGATCATCGAAAGCCGCGAGATGCGGACGCTGAACGCGATCAAGAACCTGTTGTCGTTCGCCTGCGCCGTGCCGGCGGCGACGATCTTCATTCTCAGCGGGTCGGTCAGCTGGCCGCAGACGTTGACCATGATGGCGGGCGCCACGGTCGGCGGTGCGGTGGGGTCGCGCCTGATCCGCGTCATCTCGCCGATGACAATGCGTCGCCTGGTCGGCGCGATCGGCGGCGTGATGACGGTGATCTACGCCTATCGCTACTGGCTTTGATTAGAACTTAAGTCGCACACCAGCGGTGACGCCGTGGCTGGTGAAGCCGGTGCTCAAGGTCGAGGACCCGGGCGCGGTCTGCGGTGCGAACTTCACCGAAGCCGTATCGAAATAGCGATAGTCGAGATCGAACGCGACGCCCGCGCTGAGCCGATACGTCAGGCCGGCGATCAGCTGATAGGCAAACACGGTCGACTGGCTGTTCAGGTATGGCGCGCCAAACACGGCACCGCGCGGCTGGCCGATGTTGGTGGCGTGCACGTTTGCGACACCGAGACCGGCGCCGACATGCGGAATGAACGGCAAGCCGACCGGCAAATCGCGGAAGCCGTTGAACATGAACGACAGCGCCGTGGTGCGCCCGCCGGTCGGCCCAAGCTGGGCGCAGTTCGGCACGGTGATCACGCAGAGCGCAGCGATGTTGAGGGCGGGATCGCCGAACGCCGACGACACGTCGGCGCGATGGGCGCCGATTTCACCTTCCGCGCGCCAGCCGTTCTCGAAGGCGTAGCCCAGGCTGAGATAGCCATTCCAGCCGGTGCTGTAGGTGACGCGATCCGTCAGGCGGGGCGACAGCGGCGCGGTGGTGTTCACACCGGCAACGGACTGCGCGGCGGGGAACTGCGCCCCGGCGCCGAGACCGCCGTACCAATTTGTCTCCGCGTGAGCGGAAACAGAAATGGCGGAAACCGAAACCAGAAGGGACAACGCCAACGCGGAAATGAAACGGCACATCATGGCGTGATCATACCAAACCGGAGCGGCGCGGCCTATCGCGTGAGGAACTTCGCGACGAAGTCTTCGATGTCGGCCGTCGACAGACCCTTGGCTTTCAGCGCTGCACGTATCGCGCGCACATCGACGTTCGCGTAATTGTGAACACTGGCCGGCTGCGCGGCCGCACCGTTATCGACGATGCGAAAGTCGAACGGGCGCGCGTCGCTTTTGAAGACTTCGTAGTGCAGGACCTGATCGATCTCGTTGTTGGGCGTGAAAGTCACGACCGTCGGCCGCAGCGTGTAGAGCTCTTCAGGCTTCACGTCGCAATGGGCGGCGATGATCAGTTCATCGCCAACCTGACAGGTGCGCGCCGCGGCGCCATTCAGAATGCAGCAGCGCGAACCGGCCTCGCCGAAGATGACGTAAGTCGACAGCCGCGCGCCGGAGTTCTTGTTCCAGATGTCCACGAACTCGGTCGGATAGATCCCGGCCTTGTCGCAGTACTCCGGGTCGAGGGTGATCGAGCCGTGATAGTGCAGGTCGGCGGCGGTGACGCGCACGCCATGCAGCTTGGCCCGGATGACTTTCAACACACGACAGCACTCCAGACACAGCGCTGGTTGCGCTGCGGCGGCGGGACAATACGGCTTTTGCGCCGGAGGTAAAGCCCACCTTGATGGCGGAAATCGGCGGGTTTAGAGTAATCCGACGGGGAACATTGAGTGAACATCGGCAAATGACAACCGATCCGGGAAGCAACGCCGGGCTGGCGGAACCGCCAGCACAGGACACAGACCAGAACCTGGAAGCGCGCGATCTCGATCCCCCCTCACGGAGCGGCACGGGTCAGGGATCGCGCGGCGACATCGGTGAAAGCTCGCGCGCCGCCCGCCCGGAATGGCGCGGATCGCGGCGCGTGCGCGAGCTGCGCCCCGAGCCGGCGGCGGTGACGGCCGCCGTCACGCGTGGCGTCGGCCGCTGGCTGAACGATCAGGGTTTCGCCTCGCTGACCGAGTTCAAACTCTCAAATGGGCGGCGCGCCGACATCATCGGCATCAGCGGTAAGGGCACGATCCTGATGGTCGAGGTGAAAAGCACCATCGAGGATTTCCGGAGCGACGCGAAGTGGCTGGAGTACGTGCCGTACTGCGATGCCTTCGCCTTCGCCGTACCGCCGCACTTCCCCTGGCACATCCTGCCCGACACCTGTGGTGTGCTGGTGGCTGATGCGCATTCGGCCATGATCATGCGCGCCTCGCCGCATCATCCGCTGCACGGCTCGCGGCGCAAGGCCATCACGCTTCAGTTCGCGCTCAATGCCGGCCAGCGGCTGCAGGGCGTTGTCGATCCGCGGATTTGAGCTTGCGGCCTAGCCGCAGAATAGGCCGACGATGCGGCGCGCCTTGTCGAGTTCGACATTGAGGCGCACGGCATTCATGTCCTGCGTGATCCGCGCGCCGGGTGCGATGATACGATACGGCGGCGAAAGACTCTCTTCGCGCAGGAACTGGCCCTGGGGCGGCGCGGTGGTATTGCGCGGCACGAACAACATGCCGAGCGCGGGCACGAGCACATGCCCACGACAGGCGACCAGCATTTCCGGCAACACGGGCTGACGGATCACCGGCGGCCCTTCGACCTTGTCCTCTTCCTCGAGGATCGACGGATAGATATAGCGCTTGTTGCCTTCGGTCTTGACCATGCAGCCGGCCAGCGCCAGCGCCGTCATGGCCAACAGGATGAGCCGCGGACTCATTTCTGCCCCGTCTTCAACGCGGCGATCGTCGCGGTGGTGGAGTACGACGCCACCAGATCGGCAAGGACCACACGACCGCCGTAGGATTCCACGAAGTCGCCGCCAACCACGGTCTCGCGGGTGTAATCGGACCCTTTGACCAAGACGTCCGGCCGCAGCGCTTCGATCAGAGCTTGCGGCGTATCCTCGCCAAACTCAACCACCAGATCGACGGCCTCAAGCGACGCCATGACCGTGGCCCGCGCCGCGGCGGTTTGAACGGGGCGGGTCTCGCCCTTCAAGCGCTTCACCGAGGCGTCGCTGTTCAAACCGACGACCAGGCGATCGCAAGCCGCCCGGGATTGGCGCAACAGCGCGACATGGCCCGGATGAAGCAGGTCGAAGCAGCCGTTGGTGAATCCCACCTTGAGGCCCGCGCGGCGCCAGCCTTGCGCCTTCGACGCGGCGGTATCGCGATCAACGATCTTCTGCTCGAAGCCGGCGAGGCCCGAGTGCACCAGCGCCGCCGACAGATCGGCCACGGTTGCAACCGCTGTGCCGTGACGTCCGACAACAATGCCGGCGGCGATATTGGCAAGCCGGGCCGCATCCGTCAGCGAAGCGCCGCCCGCCAACGCCAACGTCAGCACGGCGGCGACGGTATCGCCCGCGCCTGTGACGTCGGCGACTTCGCGCGCTTCCGCGGCGAGATGCACGACCTCGTCACCAACAAGGGTCATGCCTTCGCCGGAACGCGTGACGAGGATGTTGTCGGCTTTGGTTTCGTTCCGCAGGCGTTGCGCCGCCGCAATAAGATCGGCCTCGACATCAACGGACGCGCGCACCGCTTCGGCCAGTTCGCCGCGGTTGGGCGTGATGACGGAGGCGTGACAATAGCGCGTGTAGTCGCTGCCCTTGGGATCGACGACCACCGGTTTGCCGGCGGCGCGGGCGGCGGCGATGATCTGTGTCGATAGATCGCCGGCGAACATGCCCTTGGCGTAGTCGGAGATAATGACAGCATCGACGTTCGGCATCTGCGCCAAGATCGCGCGCTTCAGTTCGTCGGTGTCCTGTGGGGTGACGGCCGTCACCGTTTCGCGATCGGCGCGCAGCAGATGATGACCATCGGTCGAGAAGAAGCGGTTCTTGATGGTGGTTTCGCGATTGCGCGAAACGCGCAAGTAAGGTTCGACGTCGGCGGTTTGTCCCAGGAGGTCGCCGATCTCGCGGCCGGCGCGATCGTCACCGACGATGGCCACCAGCGTCGGGATCGCCCCCAAGGCGGCGAGATTGCGCACGACGTTGCCCGCGCCGCCCAGCGTCGAGGTCTCGCGCGTGATGCGCAACACCGGCACGGGCGCTTCCGGCGAGATGCGCCGCACCTCGCCGTAGATCGAACGGTCGATCATGACGTCGCCGATGCACAGCACGCGCCTTCCTGCGAACCCCGACAGAAGAGACATCAGGCTCGCGGGATCGAAGGCGGCTGCGCGCGCGGTCATGACAAACGACGCGGTTAAGCGCCCAGCTGCTGGCGGAAGTAATGGATGGTGCGGTTGAGGCCTTCCTCAAGCGGCACCGTCGGCTGCCAACCCAGCTTTTCCTTGGCGAGGCTGATGTTCGGCTGGCGCTGCTTCGGATCGTCCTGCGGCAGCGGCTTCTTGACCAGCTTGGACTTCGACTTGGTCAGCTGAAGGACCTTCTCGGCCAGCTCAAGGATGGTGTTCTCGACCGGATTGCCGAGGTTGATCGGACCGGTGACGTCGCCTTCCATCAACTTGATCAGGCCGCCGACGAGATCGTCGACAAAGCAGAACGAACGGGTCTGCTGACCTTCGCCGTAGATGGTGATGTCGTCGCCTTTGAGGGCCTGGACGATGAAGTTCGACACCACGCGGCCGTCATTCGGCAACATGCGCGGGCCGTAGGTGTTGAAGATACGGGCAACCCGGATGGCCAGGTTGTGCTGGCGGTAATAATCGAAGAACAGCGTCTCGGCGCAGCGCTTGCCTTCGTCGTAGCAGGCGCGCGGGCCGATCGGGTTCACGTTGCCCCAATAGCTTTCGACCTGGGGATGGATGGTGGGATCGCCATAGACTTCGCTGGTCGAGGCCTGAAGGATGCGCGACTTCGTCCGCTTGGCCAACCCGAGCATGTTGATGGCGCCGTGGACCGAGGTCTTGGTCGTCTGGACCGGGTCGAACTGGTAGTGCACCGGCGAGGCCGGGCACGCCAGGTTGTAGATCTGGTCCGTTTCGATATAGAGCGGGAAGGTCACGTCATGGCGCATCAGCTCGAAGGACGGATGCTCGAACAGCGCCTGAACGTTCACGCGCCGGCCGGTGAAAAAGTTGTCCACGCAAAGGACTTCGTGGCCCGCCGCGATCAGGCGTTCGCAGATATGCGAGCCGATGAACCCGGCGCCGCCGGTGACAATAATCCGCTTCATGCTATCCCTTCGGTCTCTGGCCGTGCCCCATGATGCCGAACCTAGGTCCGGACCGCAGCCAACTACTAATTGTTAATCTTTTCCAAATGGTTACCATGGTAGCGGTAACACAACAAACATACCCGCCGCGTCATATCGCGACCGGGCAAGGGGGAATGGCGTCAGCCTCATGAACCAAGGCGCGCGTGGATATCAGGAAACGCTGCTGGTCGATACCATCGATCGTATGCGGCGGAATCCAGAGGGACGCAAGGTCGTCTATCTGCGCTTGGGTTCCATGCAGGCGCAGAACCGTACGCCTGTCCGCTTGAAGATTCTAACCCGGATGTTCCGCCCTCTGGAAAGCGGGCGCCAAGTCCAGATCTTCAACCTGACGAACGGCGATATCGCCATGATCGTCAACGGCGGCGCGCAGCGCGATGTGAACGACATCGTGCACCGGATGCGGGTGCTGTTCGAGTCCGACCCGATCACGGCGATGGACGCCAATGGCGAGGACAAGTTCAGCGCCTGGTACGATCTCGGGATCGATTCCGCGATGGCGCTGCATACCGCGCAGGAAATGAAAAAGGCCGCGCAAGCCGGCCCCCCGAGAACCGAGGCCCCGCCGCTGCCGCAGTTGTCGCCGGTATCGCTGGACGAAATCCAGAAGAAGATCGCCCACGCCAACATCGTGCCCTTCGTGCGCGATCAGCCGGTGTTGCGCGTCAAGGCCGCGACCCACGAAGCCTCGATCGAGTTCGTTGAATTCTTCATCTCCATCGGCGACCTGCAGCGCAGTGTCGCGCCGAACGTGAATTTGCTCGGCGACCGCTGGCTGTTCCAGGATCTCAGCCGCACCATGGACATGCGGATGATCGAAACGGTGGTGCGCGCGCCGCATGCGCGCGAGTGCCCGGCGATCAGCCTGAACCTCAACCTCGAGACCATCGTCACACCGTCGTTCAAGGCGTTCATCTCGCGGATCGAGAAACAGCGCATCGTCGTCGAGGTGCAGCTGATCGACGTCGTGACCAACCTGAGCCTCTACCTCGATGTGGAGGGCGCGCTGCGCGCGCTGGGGCATGCGGTGTTGATCGACGGGCTGAACGTGGGCGTGCTGCGCCTGCTGGATGTGTCCAAGCTGAAACCGGATTATGCCAAGGTCGCCTGGGCGCCGGAACTGGCGGACAGCAAGGGGCGCGATTCCGCCGATGTCGTGCAATCGCTGGCCCAGAACCTCGGCCAAACCAAGCTGATCGTGTCGCGCTGCGAGTCCACCCAGGCTTTGTCCTGGGGCCTGAAGAACGGTCTGTCGCTGTTCCAGGGACGTTTCCTGGACGCGATGCGCAGCGGCAACCGCCGCGCCGCGGGAGGCCGCTAGCATGGCCGAGACGGCGTTCGACGATCTGACGCGCACACGGTCCGCATGGCTTTACCGCCTGCGCAACAGCGACCTGATGGTGATCTTCGAGAACGGCGAAACCGTTCACGCGGAACGCGCGATCCTGAAGCTGATGAAGCTGTGGGAACGCGACCCGCTGATGGCGAAGTTCAAGACGGACGCGCGCAAGAACCGCCTGACCAGCTGGTTCGATCTCGCCACCGACTATGAAAAGCTGTTGTCGTTCGCCCACCGGCAATCGTCCTCGGGCGCGCAGGCCCACAACAAGACGCTTGAGCAGCTGGTGGCCGAACGCGAGGTGCGCCTGTCGACCGGCAGCCAGGAGCGCGGGCAACCGCTGACGCCGCTTGAGCTGTCCAAGGCCGAGGACTCGCTGCAACGCGTCGACCTGTCGAGCTATACGCGCCGCCAGTCCGTCTGCGCCTTCGTGGACGACAACCGCGCCGAAGTCGTATTCACCGAGCTGTTCGTGTCGATCGCGGACCTGCGCGAGACGTTGATGCCCCGCACGGACATGACCGTGAACCCATGGCTGTTCCAGCGCCTGACGCAGACGCTCGACAAGCGGGTGATGGCGCAGATTTCGCGCCGCGACGACCGCTCGCTGATGCGCGACAGCTTCAGCATCAATTTGAACGTCAACACGCTGCTGTCGGAAGAATTCGTCGCTTTCGACGAAGACTTCGCGCCGACGAACCAGGACGTGATTCTGGAAATGCGGCTGGAAGACATCTTCTCCGATCCGGAAAGCTTCACCTTCGCGCGCGATTTCGCCATTGCGCGCGGCTATAAGCTGCTGGTCGACGGCCTGACGCTGCAGAGTTTCCCTTTCGCGGACCCTGAGCGGCTCGGCGTGAATTTCCTGAAGCTGAACTGGACCCACGACCTTGCGGGCTGGGTCGGCACTTCGATCGGCCAGGAACTGAAGCAGATGATTCGCGAGCGCAAGAAGGGCCGCACGATTCTCGCGCGTTGCGATTCCGAAGCGGCGATCACCGTCGGCCGGCAACTGGGCATCAGCCTGTTCCAGGGCCGCTATGTCGATAGCGCGCTGCGCAAGAATTCGCCCTGACCGCGAATTGATACGCCGCCACACAACTGACGCAGTTGCGTTGCTAAGATAGAATTCCCCCGCCGACCCAGGAGTATCCCCCCATGCCCCTTTCACGCCGCACGTTCTCGCTGTTGACCGTGGCCGCAGGCGGCGCCGCGCTGCAGAGCCATGCCGCCTTCGCCGGCGACGACACGTTGAACGCGCGCCATGTCATGGACGAAGCGGCCATTACCGTCGATCGCGTACGGGAAGAGACCCGTCGCGGCGGCGAACTCGACAACGTGCTGAGCGACGCCGTCGGCGTTCTCATCATCCCCTCGTTCTATAAGGCCGGATTCATCATCGGCGGCGCGTTCGGCGATGGCGTGCTGATGGCGCGCATGCCTGACAAGACGTTCAGCGATCCCGCGTTCTATCGCATGACGGCCGGTTCCATCGGCCTGCAGATCGGCATGCAGTCCTCGGCGATCGTGTTCGCGATCCTGACCGAGAAGGGCATGGCGGCGGTGCTGAACGATGAGTTCAAGCTGGGCGCCAGCGTCGGCATCTCGGTCGGCACCATCGGCGGCGGCGCGGAAGCCGCGACCACCACGCACGTCGGCCAGGACATCGTCGCCTATTCGAAGAACTCCGGCCTGTTCGCGGGCGGTGCGTTCGAGGGCGCGGTGATCAAGCCACGCAAGGATTGGAATGCGGCGGTCTACGGCGTGAACAACGGCGATCCGCGCGCGGTCGTCCAGCGTTCGGGTTTGCGCGCCGCGACCAACGTGCGCGACGCGCTGAATCGCAACGTCTATCCGACGCGCGGCATGGAAGCGCCGGCGGTGCAATCCGCGCCGATGCCGGCCCCCGCCGTTTCAGCGCCGAACTACACGCCACCCGCGGGCGATTACTCCAAGTAAGAGCTGGCGGCTAGTATTGCGCGCCGCCGAAGCTTGCCGGCGGCGGCTGGGCGACAGAGGACCCTTCGCGCGTCACTTGCATGATCGCGAAGCCGCGCTCCGACAAACCGTTCTGCGTGAAGCGGAAGATGCCGTCGACACCGGCGAACCCGCTGGGCGACGTCAGGGCTTCCGCCGAGAACGGCCGCGCCAGGCCGCTGCGCGCGAGCGCGCCGGCCAGAGCCACCGCATCGTAGGCGTGGCTGGCCAGCGTTGGCGGCACGGCGTTATAAAGCTCGCGATAGCGCTGCACGAATTGACGGTTCCCATCGGGCGACGGCGCCGGATAGACCCCACCGATCAGCGCCTGTTCGCGGCCCAGGTTCTGCTGGTTCCACAGCAACGTGCCGAGGAACTGCACCGGGCCGGGATTGATCTCGTAGAACGGCAGCAGCGCCGCCGTGCGCGACAGATCCGTGCCCTGGTCGGGCAGCAGGATCGCATCGAAGTCCACTTCGCCGGCGGCGTCGGACGCTTCGAGACGCTTCAGCGCGGCTTGGCTGATTTCGTCGGTCTTGCCAGCCAGCTGGGCTTTCTGTGCGGCGAGGGTGCGCTTGCGCGCATCGTAGTCGGCCATCTGCTTGATGACCTGATCGATGTTCTTCGCCGCCGCATTGTAGATGCCGACCTTGGCGATCTTGCCGCCGCTGGCGGGCACATAGCGATTGAACGCATCGACCACCGCCTGACCGTAAGCGGATTCCGGCGCCAGCACCGCGAAGCGTTCGCGCCCTTGCGAGCGCGCATAGGCGATGATCTCGCGCACCTGTTCAGGCACCAGGAAACCGAGCACGAAGACGTTGTCGCCCGCGATCGACGGATCGGTCGAGAAGGTGACGATATTCACGCCGCTGGCCGCGGCCACCGGACCGGCGGCCCGCGCATCGGCGGCGAACACGGGCCCGAGAATGATCTGCGCGCCTTCTGAAATCGCACGGGCGGTGACGCGGGCGGTTTCGTCCGGTGTGCCTTGGGTGTCGTAGATCTGCAGCACGAGGTGCTCGTCGGCGACCTCGAACAGCGCCATCTGGGCGGCATTCACCAAAGCTTGACCAAGCGCGGCGGATTGACCGCTGAGCGGCACAAGCAGGGCGGCGCGCATCAGGCCACCCGGCACCACGGCGGGACCTTGCGCACCGGCGCGCGGAATCAGCTGTTGATTGCGCGGAATGGCGGCGGGGCCGACACCGGACTTGGGGATCGGCTGGGTCGTCTGCAGCGGCGGGCCGGCGGCAGGAACGGCGGCGCGGCGCGGCGCGGGCGTACTGGCACACGCGGCAAGCACGACGACGGCGGCGACAGTGGTTAGAATGCGCGAAAGAGGCATCGAAAATTCCATGGCGCGGCGCGGGCGGGCGGCCAACCTAACGTCGGCACCTTGCTAAGTAAATCGGGCCAAGTAAATCGACGGATATGACCGAAAAGACCCAAGTTCCGAGCGTGACGGACGATAACGCGCCAGAGGCGGGCGTGGTCGAATTGGCCCCGACCTCGGGCCCGCTGCCGCCTGGCCTTTACATCGTCTCGACGCCGATCGGCAATTTGGGCGACATCACCTTAAGGGCGCTGGCGACCTTGAAAGGGGTCGACACCATTGCCTGCGAGGACACGCGCGTGACGTCCGTGCTGTTGCGTCGCTATGGCATCGGCACGGACCTGACGCCGTATCACGATCACAACGCCGACCGGGTGCGGCCACGGCTGCTGGCGGAGATGCAAGCCGGCGCGCGTGTCGCGCTGGTTTCCGATGCCGGCACCCCGCTGCTGTCGGACCCCGGCTACAAGCTGGTGCAAGCTTGTGTCGCCAGCGGACTGCAGGTGGTGCCCGTTCCCGGCGCGTCGGCAATGCTCGCCGCGCTGGTGATCGCGGGCCTGCCCACCGATCGCGTGATGTTCGCGGGATTCTTGCCGCCGAAAAGCGGCGCGCGCTGCCGGTCGCTGGAAGAGGTGCGCGACGTGCCCGCGACCTTGATCTTCTACGAGACCGGCCCGCGCATCGCCGAAAGCCTTGTCGACATGCAAACCGTGTTGGGCGACCGGCAGGCTGCGGTCTGTCGCGAATTGACCAAGCGGTTCGAGGAAGCGCGCCGCGGTTCCTTGTCCGAACTCGCGGCGCATTATGCCGCCGCCGGCGCGCCCCGGGGCGAGATCGCCGTCGTTGTCGGCGGGCCATTGCCCACCGAGGTGAGCGAGGCGGATGTGGACACGGCATTGCGCAGAGCGCTGACCACATTATCCGTGCGC
This sequence comes from Rhodospirillaceae bacterium, assembly GCA_947476695.1. Taxonomy (GTDB): domain Bacteria; phylum Pseudomonadota; class Alphaproteobacteria; order Rhodospirillales; family Rhodospirillaceae; genus SCTM01. Next base: position 546,779 of record CANJRD010000001.1, on the reverse strand, counting down.
GATGCGGCCGCGCAGGTCGCCGCCGATCTCGACCAGCCCAAGCGCGTCGTCTATGCGCGCGCGCTGGCCCTGGGCAAGGAATGAGCGCGCGCACCTCACGCCAGGCCGCCGAGCGCCGCGGACGCTGGGCCGAGCAATTGTGCGTGATTCGATTGCGACTGAGCGGCTGGCGCATCCTGGCGCGCCGGTATGCAGGCCTGCGCGGCACGCGCATCGGCGAGATCGACCTTGTCGCGCGACGCGGCAAAACCGTGGCCTTTATCGAGGTCAAGGCGCGGGCCCAGGCCGACCAGGCCGTCTTCGCCGTGACCAAGAACCAGCAGCACCGGATCGAGCAAGCCGCCACCCTGTTCCTGGCGCGTCATCCCGGATTGGGCGACTGCACGGCCCGATTCGACGTTATGATTTTGGGTAGCGGATTGTGGCCACGTCATCTCGTCGACGCTTGGCGACCGTAAGTGGAGCCGCCGTAAAGCTTGTCTTTCCGATCCCCAAATCGCCCCTTGGCGGGGCGTGATTGGAAAAGCCTTGCCAATGGCGTACACGTTTAGCCATCAAAGACTTAAGACAGACCACCACAGGACGGCGAGCGTTTGAACGCGAACGAGAATAGCGTCCCGGGTTCCGCGAGCAATGGCTTGAAAACCGCCGAGGCTGAAGCGGCGCTGGCGAAGATCGCGAGCCTGCCCGATGAGGACATCGATCTCGCGGAGGCGGCGCTGATCCTCGCCTCGTTCGATCATCCCGCGTCCGATCTCGATATCTATCGCGATCACTTGCGCGAGATTTCCGACACGGTGAAGCGCCACGTCGATGCGCTGGGCACGCTCGAGGCTCCCACGCCCGAGGATATGGCGCGCATCCTGTCGGAAGTGATCTGCAACGAGTTCCGCTATTGCGGCGACGAAGACACTTATGACGATCTCGACAACGCCAACATGATGCGCGTCATCGAGCGGCGCAAAGGTCTGCCAGTCGCGCTGGGCATCCTGTATCTCACCGTCGCGCGCGCGCAAGGTTGGGCGGCGGCGGGTTTGAATTTCCCCGGACACTTCCTGCTGCGTATCGAGGGCGCCGACGGCCGCCGCGTGATCATCGATCCGTTCCACGCCGGCCGCGTGATGGAGACGCCGGCCTTGCGCGAGTTTCTGAAGGTGGTCGCCGGCCAGGCGGTCGAGCTGGATGCCACGCACTATCGGACGGTGAGCAATCGCGACATCCTGATCCGACTGCAGAACAACGTGAAGTCGCGCCGCCTCGATCTCGGCATGGTCGAGAACGCGCTCGAAGCCTTGATCCGGATGCAGATCCTGAATCCAGAGCAGGAGGCGCTGTGGCGCGAGGCAGGCGTGATGCAGATGCGGCTGGGCCGCCTGAAGCACGCCATCGAAGCATTCGAAGGTTTTCTGGAACGGGCCACCGAAGGCCCGGATCGGCGTAAGATTGCCGGGGTCGTCCAGGAACTGCGCGAACGGCTACACTAGCCGTCGCCAAGGAATCCCAGGGGGAATGAGATGAGCCTGAAGGTCGCTATCCAGATGGACCCGATTGAGTCCGTCAACATCAACGCGGACTCGACCTTCATGCTGGCGATGGAAGCGCAGCGGCGCGGCCACGCGCTGTATCACTATCTTCCGCGCAAGCTGAGCTTCAAGGAAGGCCGCGTGATCGCGCGCGGACGCGCGCTTCAGGTGCGCCGCGAGTTGGGCAACCACTTCACGCTGGGCGCGGAAGAAGTGCTCGACCTGTCGCAAGTGGACGTGGTGCTGATGCGTCAGGACCCGCCGTTCGACATGGCCTACATCACGGCCACGCACGTGCTTGAGCACATCCATCCGAAGACGTTGGTGGTGAACGACCCCGCGCACGTGCGCAACGCGCCGGAGAAATTGTTCGTCACGCACTTCGAGGGCGTGATGCCGCCGACCCTGATTTCCGCCGACGTCGAGGCGATCCGCGAATTCCGCGCCGAGCATCAGGACATCATCATCAAGCCGCTGTACGGCAACGGCGGCGCGGGCGTGTTCCATGTGCGCCCCGACGACGAGAACCTGGGCGCGCTGCTGGAGATGTTCACCACCACCTGGCGCGAGCCGGTGATCGTGCAGCGCTACGTGCCGGAGGTGCGCAAGGGCGACAAGCGCATCATCCTGGTCGACGGCAAGGCGGCGGGCGCGGTCAACCGCGTGCCGGCGGCCGGCGAAGCGCGCTCGAACATGCATGTGGGCGGACGCCCCGAGAAAACCACGCTGACCAAGCGCGAGCAGGAGATCTGCGAAATCATCGGCCCGGCGCTGAAAGAGCGCGGCCTGATCTTCGTCGGCATCGACGTCATCGGCGACTATCTGACGGAGATCAACGTGACCTCGCCGACCGGCATCCAGGAAATCAACCGTTTCGACGGTTCGGCCTTGGAACAGCTGGTGTGGGACGCCATCGAGCGGCGTCTGCCTTAGGCTGCGCCGAAGCGGAGTTTTCGCCCTTGGATATGAACCAATTCGACAAGGCGGCCTCGCGCTGGCAGCGCGCGGCGGAACGCGGCTGGGACACGGCCTTCGATCTGGCCGGCATTTGGGGCCTGAAGATCCTGGGCGCCATCGCGATCCTGATCATCGGCTATTTCATCGCCCGCACGGTGCGCTCGGCGATGGTGCGCGCCGGACGCCGCGCGCCGCATGTCGACATCACCATCGTGTCCTTCGTCGCCTCGCTGGCGAAGTACGCGATCCTGGCGTTGACGCTCGTCGCCATGCTGTCGGCGTTCGGTGTCCAGACCAACAGCGTCGTGGCCGTGATCGGCGCCGCCGGCTTGGCCATCGGCCTGGCGCTGCAAGGCACGCTGGGTCATGTGGCGTCGGGCTTCATGCTGATCATGTTCCGGCCGTTCCGCGTGGGCGATACGGTCGAGACGGCGGGCGTGACAGGAACGGTGACCGAAGTCAGCCTGTTCACCACCGAGATCAACAGCCCGGAAAACATCCGGATCGTGATCCCGAATTCCAGCGTGTGGTCGGGCGTGACCAAGAACCTGACCACCAATCAGACGCGCCGCTGCGACGTCGAGCTGGTGGTGCAGCCGATCAACGATATCGATCACGTGCTGCAGCTCGTGAGCGATATCGTCGCGGCCGATGCGCGGGTGTTGAAGAATCCCGCGCCGTTAATCGGCGTGCTGCGACAAACCGAGACCGGCATCCGCATCACCGTTCAGGCGTGGTGCAAAGGCACCGACTTAGGGCCGCTGCAGCTGGCGCTCTATCAGACCATCCTGTCGGCCTTCGGTCGCGACGGCATCAAGCTGATGCCTGTTGTGCCGGCGCAACCTCAGCCTCAGGCGCAGCCGCAGCTACCCAAGCCAGTCTAGTTGCCGCGAATCTCGGCGATCGCGCGCTTCAGGATCTCGCCCACGCGCGCGCGTTCCTTGTCGTCGGCGCGGCGCTTGTCGCGCAATAGGTGACGCAGTTCGTGCACGATGGCGTGCAGGCTGTTGTCGGAGTCTTCCTCGTCGCCGAAGAATTCGCGCACCCGTTCCAGCTTGCGCCCGACGGCGGCGAGCTCATTCAGGATCGACTCCGCCTGCGCCCGGTTGGCGTCGAGATGGGCGCGGCCTTCGTCCGTGATCGTGTAGAGCTTTTTCGCGCCATCCTGAGCGACGGCGGCGTGGCCGAGTTCTTCGATGTACGTCAGCGCCGGATAGACCATGCCGGGGCTGGGCGCGTAGTAGCCCTTCGAGTGTTCCTCGAGGCCCTTGATGATGTCGTAGCCGTGGCGCGGCTGTTCGGCGAGCAGCGCCAGGATCACCAGATTGAGGTCGCCGGAGGCCAGCTTGCGGCCGGCCATCAGCCCGCCGAATCCACCGCCGAATCCGCCGCCACCGAAGTGGCCGCCCCAGCCGCGACGCCCGCGATGGCGCCCGATGAACTTGAAGATGCCCCGGGGATGGTGCCCTTCCGCATCATGTCCGTCGTGGCAGCTGTGTTTTCCAAATCTCATAGATCAGTCCTGTTGTTGTTTCAGAGGTACCTTGGCACCCAAGATCGGTTTCCAGATGTATCTTAAGATATATTATCCAACATTCGCGTCAAGCCGGGCGAGCAAGAAGGAACAGACGAAGAACATCCCTGAATGTATAGTTGCCGTCCGCAGGGGATTCGCGCGCGCCATGGTCGCCACCATCAACACCGTCGCTTTCGCCGGAATCGATGTGCTGCCCATCGAGGTCCAAGTCGCCGTCGCCGGCCAGATGCCGAGCTTCACGGTGGTCGGCCTGCCCGACAAAGCGGTGGCCGAATCCCGCGAACGCGTGCGCGCGGCCATCGCGGCCATCAGCCTTGCGCTGCCGCCCAAGCGCATCACCGTTAACCTCGCGCCCGCCGACGTGCAGAAGGAAGGCAGCCACTTCGATCTGCCCATCGCGCTCGGCCTGCTCGTGGCGATGGGCGTGGTCGATGCGGAATCCATCGCGCCGTACTGCGTGCTGGGCGAGTTGAGCCTCAACGGCACCATCGCCGCCGTGACCGGCGTGCTGCCGGCGGCCATCGCCGCGAACGCATCGGATCGCGGGATCATCTGTCCCGGTGTGCAGGGCGGCGAAGCGGCCTGGAGCGCGAACCCCGATCTGCTGGCGCCGCATTCGCTGCTGGAGCTTATCAATCATTTCAAGGGCGTGAGCGTGCTGACGCCGCCCGAGCGCACGCCGCTGAACGATCAACGCGTGTTGCTCGACCTCAAGGACATCAAAGGCCAGGAGTCCGCCAAGCGCGCGTTGGAGATCGCCGCGGCGGGCGCCCACAACATGCTGATGAGCGGCCCGCCCGGCGCGGGCAAGTCGATGCTGGCCGCGCGGCTGGCGGGATTGCTGCCGCCGCTCGATCCGGCCGAAGCGCTGGAAGTCAGCATGATCCATTCGCTCGCGGGACATTTGCCCGGCGGCGGCATCCTGCGCCATCGGCCGTTCCGCGATCCGCATCACAATGCCTCGACGCCGGCGCTGGTCGGCGGCGGGATGAAGGTGCGCCCCGGCGAAATCTCGCTCGCGCATCGTGGCGTACTGTTCCTCGACGAACTGCCGGAGTTCTCGCGCGCCAGTCTCGAATCCCTGCGCCAGCCGATCGAGACGGGCCGCATCACCGTCGCGCGCGCGAATTCGCATGTGACCTTCCCGGCGCGCTTCCAGTTGATCGCGGCAATGAACCCCTGCCGCTGCGGGCACCTCGATCAACCGCAACTGAGCTGCGGCAAAGCGCCGCGCTGCGCGGTCGACTATCAGAACCGCATTTCCGGCCCGATGTTCGACCGCATCGATCTGCATATCGACGTGCCGGCGGTGAACCCGCTCGATCTCGCGACGGTGAGCCAGGGCGAGGACTCCGCGACCGTCGCCGCCCGCGTCGCAACGGCGCGCGATGTTCAGATCAGCCGCTTCCGCCATCTCGACGTCCGCGCGACCACCAACGCCGAAGCCGACGGCGAAGTGCTGGAAGAAATCGCCGCCCCCGACGCGGAGGGCCGCGCGCTGCTGACGCAAGCCGCCGAGAAAATGCTGCTCTCGGCGCGCGGCTATCACCGCATCCTGCGCGTGGCGCGCACCATCGCCGACCTCGCCGGCTCGGAGAACGTGCGCCGCATGCACATCGCGGAGGCGCTGAGCTATCGGCGCATCATTCCGGGACGGATGTTGGCGGCATGATCGCGCTGCCGCTTTATCTCGGCTTCATGGCCGCGACAGTGGCGCTGATGCTGATCCCAGGTCCAAACGTCAGTCTGATCGTCGCACAAGTTTTGTCACGCGGTCGTCGCGCGGCCCTCATGACCGTGTGCGGCACCAGCGCCGCGATGGTCGTACAGCTGACACTGGTCGCGCTCGGCCTGTCGGCGGTCCTGACGGCGCTCGCGCCGTGGGTGAACCTGCTGCGCTGGATCGGTGTCGCGTATCTCGTCGTGATCGCGATTCGTACTTGGCGTGCGCAACCGTCCCTCGATCTTTCACCTTCGACGGCAGAGGCAGACTTCGGACGCGGCCTCTTGGTGTCGATGTTCAATCCGAAGACGCTCTTCTTTTACGGCGCCTTTTTCCCGCAGTTCGTCGACCCGGCCCGGGCATTGACGCCGCAATTCCTCACATTGTCGGTAAGCTTCGTGGCCGTAGCGGTAACGATCGATTCCGGCTGGGCTTTGATGGCCACACGGCTAAGACCATGGCTGCTCTCACGCGGAAGGTTGCAACAACGCGCCAGTGCAACACTGCTGGCGGGCGCTGCCGTGGGATTGGCGTTGTCGCGGCTCGATGCGGAGTGACATGATGAGGCCTGCCGCTAGCAAGGAGCCTGACATGATCCTCGACCGACGCTCGTTCATTGGCGCACTCAGCGCCTCAGCCCTCATCACACCCGCCCGCGCGCAGGTTCCAGCGAGTGCGCTGGGCTCCAAGCTCAAGCGCATCAAGATGGCGACCATTGCGGGGCCGGACCTTGGCGCGGTCGAGAAGTGGTATGCGGGCGCGCTCGATTACAAGGTGATCGCGCGGGCGAAGATTTCCGCCAAACAGGCGGCGTCGTGGGGCGTGCCGGGGATGACGGGCCGCGACATGATCACCATGGCGCCGGAGAGCGGCGGCGATGTGTGGATCCGCGCCTGCCAGATCGACGCGACCCAGCCGCCGAAGGCGTTGACCACCTGGGGCTGGAGCTCCATCGAGATCGCGCTGCAGGATACGGACAAGCTTTACGCCAAGCTGAAACAGGGCTGGCTCGACGCGCCGATGAAGGTGCTGGGCGAGCCCAAGCCCATCGCGCCGAATTCGCCGATCTATGCGATGCAGATTCAGGGGCCGGCGGGCGAGGTGCTGTACCTCACCTCCAACACCGGCGACCGTTTCAAGTTCAACCACCCGGACCCCAAGTCCTTTGTCGACCGGCCGTTCATCGCGGTGCTGGCGGGGCCGGACCTGGCCAAGCTGAAAGCGTTCTACATCGACGGGTTCCAGATGGGCCCGCAGGGCGACGCGGGCGGGCCGATCCAGTCGCGCGCGACCGCGCACGGCATGCCGGCCGATCACGTCTACCGCTATTCCGTCGCGGTTTGCGCGGAACGCGGGAATAAGATCGAGCTGGATGAATTCCCCGCTGAGGCCACCGGCCCGCAGAAGGCAAAGGCCGGGCAATTCCCGATGGGCACGGTGATGTTCAGCTTCTCCGTCGCCAATTTCGACGGGCTTCCGGCGCAGACGTTAACGCCGCCTGAACCCCTGTACGACAAGATCAGGGCCGCGACCCTCCGTGGCCCGGCCGGCGAGCTGACGGAGTTGATCGCCGACCGAACGTGAGGCCCATGACGACACGCACGCGCGCGACCCTTGTCCTCGCTGTTTTCGCAGGGCTCCTGCTGCCCGCTGGCGTCATTGCCCAAACCGGCGGAGCGCAACCGAGTGTGGCGCAACCCAACAGCGCGCAATCGAACGGCACGCATCTCGGCAAAGTTCTGCCGCCCCGCGCGCAGCCCCATAATGACGAGCACATCACGATGCCGCAGTTCCCGGGCGGCTGGGTGCAGCAGGCGCCGCAGGTCGGGTCCATCGAAGTCGTCGACTATTTCCCGAGCGGCCAGACCGACAAGACCTGGACCGACAAGATCACCCTTGAGCTTCATCATGGCAGCAACACGCTGCCCATCGATGTGTTCCAGCGCCGCGCCTTGACCTTGATGCGCGAGAACTGCACCGGCGTGATCGAAGCACCGTTGCAGACCGGCGTGAACAACGGCTTCCCGTCGGCCTTCTGGATTCTCGGCTGCCAGAAGTCCAAAACCGGCAATAGCGGCGAAGTGCGTTACACCAAGGCGGTGCAGGGTTACGCCACGATGTACCTGTTGAGCCGCAGCTGGCGTGTGCAGCCTTACACCACCGGCACGCCGCCGGTGCCGGCGGCCGAGATCGAAGCGGCGGTTCAGTTCCTGACGACGTCGGTGGTTTGCGCGCAATCCCCGCAGCACCCGTGCCCGACCACGGCGGCGGCGGCGGCGCGAAAGTAGCCCGGCTACTTCACCAGCATCGGGCCGAGGGCACGACCGCCGAGGATGTGGAAGTGCAGATGCGGCACGACCTGGCCGCCTTCGCGGCCGATGTTGCTGAGCAGGCGATAGCCCGGATCTTCCACACCCTTGAGCGCGGCGACCTTGCCGATCGCGCGGATCAGCGCGCCGATCTCGGCGTCACTGGCGCGGGCCGCGAAGTCCGTCACCGAGACATACTTGCCCTTGGGGATCACCAGCGTGTGCACAGGCGCGGCCGGCGCGATATCCTCGAACGCCAGCGTGTGCTCGTCCTCATGCACTTTCTTGCACGGGATCTCACCGCGCAGAATCTTGGCGAAGATGTTGTTGTCGTCGTAGCCAACGCTCATCCGATCACCCGTTCTGACCGTTCTTGTTGCGGGCTTCCTTCTCGGCGAGCCCCGAGGTGCCGAAGCGCTTGTCGAGTTCAGCCCAAACCTCGGCGGGCGCCACGTCGCGCGCCGCCCACAGCACCAGCAGGTGATAGAGCAGATCGGCGCTTTCGCTGACGACATGCTGCTTGTCTTCCGCGACGGCGGCGATGGCCGTCTCGACCGCTTCCTCGCCGACCTTTTGCGCGATTTTCTTCACGCCCTTCGCGAAGAGACGCGCGGTGTAGGAGGAGTCGGCGTCGGCGTTCTTGCGCGCCGCCACCGTCTCATAAAGCTGACGCAGGATGGCTTCGGTGGGGGCGGCTGTCATGCGGCGCTCCGTACGGGGATGCCGGCGCTGCTGAGCGCGGCTTTGGCTTGCGCGATGGTAAACTGTCCGAAGTGGAAGATCGATGCCGCGAGCACCGCGCTGGCATGACCTTCGTGCACGCCGGCGACCAGATGCTCCAGATTGCCGACACCGCCCGAGGCGATGATCGGCACATTCACCGCGTCGGCCACCGCGCGCGTGAGCGGCAGGTCGTAGCCGACACGCGTGCCGTCGCGATCCATCGAGGTCAGCAGAATCTCGCCCGCGCCATAGCTCGCCATGCGCTGCGCCCAGGCAACCGCGTCGATGCCGGTGGCGTTGCGGCCGCCGTGGGTGAAGATCTCGAACCGGCCGGGGCTGACCTGTTTGGCGTCGATGGCGACCACGATGCACTGCGCGCCGAATTTCTCGGCCGCCTCTTTCACGAACTCCGGCGTCTTCACCGCCGCCGTGTTGATCGACACCTTGTCGGCGCCGGCGAGCAACAGCTTGCGGATGTCTTCGACCGCGCGCACGCCGCCACCGACCGTCAGCGGCATGAAGCATTGCTCCGCCGTGCGGCGCACGACGTCGTACAGCGTGTCGCGATTGTCGGAGCTGGCGGTGATGTCGAGGAAGGTGAGTTCGTCGGCGCCGGCGGCGTCATAGACGCGCGCCTGTTCCACCGGATCGCCGGCGTCCTTCAGGTCGACGAAGTTGACGCCTTTGACGACGCGGCCGTCCTTGACGTCGAGACAGGGAATGATGCGGATTTTCAGCATGGCTGGGCGTGTGATCGCACAGCCGGCGGCCTAGTTCAACGCTGGGCACCTTTTAGGAGCGCGATGCCTGCGGCGAGGTCGATCCGGCCGTCGTAAATCGCCCGGCCGGAGATCACGCCCGCCAGACCGGAGGCTTCCTGGGCCTTCACCGCCTTGAGGTCGTCCAGCGAGGCGACCCCGCCGGAGACGATCACGGGGATCGGTACGGCCTGCGCCAGCGCAGCGGACGCGGCGACATTCGCGCCGCCGAGGAGGCCGTCGCGGTCGATATCGGTATGGATGATGGCGGCCACGCCCGCATCCACAAAGCGGCGGGCGAGATCGGCGACTTCGAGCTGCGAGGTTTCCGCCCAGCCTTCGGTGGCGACATAGCCGCCGCGCGCATCGATGCCGACGGCGACCTTGCCGGGGAATTTACGCGCCGCGCTGCGCACCAGCTCCGGGTCTTTCACCGCCGCCGTGCCCAGGATCACGCGCGCCACCCCGGCGCCGAGCCAGGCCTCGATGGTGGCGATGTCGCGGATGCCGCCGCCCAGTTGCACCGGCACGCGCGCCGCGCTCAGGATCGCCTCGACCGCCGCGCGGTTGACCGGCTTGCCCGCGAAGGCGCCGTTGAGGTCGACGACGTGAATCCATTCCGCGCCCGCGGCGACGAAGCTTTGCGCCTGGTCGCCCGGGGAATCGTTGAACACCGTGACCTGTTCCATGTCGCCTTTGACCAGGCGCACACAGCGGCCGTCTTTCAGATCGATGGCGGGAAACAGGATCATTGATGTCGGCTCACGGGGACCAAGTCAAAAAGGCGGAGATAAAGGCAAGGCCGAGCGCCTGGCTTTTCTCCGGATGGAATTGCGTGCCGATGAGATTGTCGCGACCGATCGCGGCCGTCACCGTCTCGCCGTAGGAAACGGTGGCCAGCACGTGCGCGGGATTGTCGGCGGCGAAGTGATAGCTGTGCACGAAATAGGCGTGACGCTTTTCCGTCGGCAGCTGCGCGATCTTGTCGAGCACCGGGTGGACTTTACGGATATCGAGTTCGTTCCAGCCCATATGCGGGATGCGATAGCCCGTGCCGCCGGGGCCTGGATCTTTCGTATCCGGGTTCAGCGGAATCACGCGACCGGGAATCCAACCGAGCCCCTTGTGCTCGCCGTGTTCGAGACCGAGCGTGGCCATCAACTGCATGCCGACGCAAATGCCGAGAAACGGTTTGCCGCGCGCAATCGCCGCGTCGGTGAGCGCGTCTTCCAGGCCGGCGATGGCTTGCAGACCGCGCCGGCAATCGGCGAAGGCGCCGACGCCGGGCAGCACGATACGATCCGCCCGACGCACGACATCGGGATCGGATGTGACCGTGACGTCGCCGGCGTAGCTCGCCTCGCGCGCGGCGCGCTCAAGCGCCTTCGCAGCCGAGCGAAGGTTGCCGGAGCCGTAGTCGATGATAACGACGCTCATCGGATCTCTTACAGGCTGCCGCCGAGGACGCCCTTGGTGGAGGGGACCGCATCGCTCTTGCGCGCGTCGATCTCGACCGCCTGACGCAACGCCCGCGCCAGGCCCTTGAAGCAGGACTCAACGATGTGGTGCGTGTTCTCACCGTAGTGGTTCCACACATGCAGCGTCGCGCCGGCCGACTGCGAGAAGGCCTGGAACCATTCCTTGAACAGCTCCGAGTCCATGTCGCCGAGCTTCGGCTTCGGCATGCCGACCTTCCAGATCAGGTACGGACGGTTCGACAGGTCGATGGCGACCTGGGTCAGCGTCTCGTCCATCGGAATGTGCGCATTGCCGTAACGCGTGATGCCGGTGCGGTCGCCCAACGCCTTGGCGATGGCTTCGCCGATGCAAATGCCTGCGTCTTCGGTGGTGTGATGGAAGTCGATGTGCAGATCGCCCTTCGCCTCGACCTCGAGGTCGATGAGGCTGTGACGCGACAGCTGTTCCAGCATGTGATCCAGGAAGCCGATCCCGGTGCTCACGCTGTACTTGCCCGTCCCATCCAGATCGACCGAGACCTTGATCCGGGTCTCTTTGGTCGCGCGCTCGATTGTCGCCCGACGCATCGCGTCATCTCCATTTAAAGCACTGGGGCTTTAATCCCGAGCGCCGCGTTCTAACAGTCACATGATTGGAATGCGACTAACGATTGAAAAGATTGATGACTTGCATACCGATACTAAAGTCGCGAGGTTCTCTTAAGGCTTCGTAACGTCAGGGCCTTTGCGGTTTTGCAAAGGGACATCATATGAAGCCTCAGCTACAATTTTACGGTGCTGTTCGCACCGGATTTCGCTACAAGAATCAACAATTAATATGGGTAAACGGAAGTGACAGTAATCGCAATGAAATCCCGCGGTAGAGGAAAGCAGCCCGGCACACGCGGCGGCGGTCCCGATCCCATCGACATCCATGTCGGCAAGCGCATCAAGCTTCGCCGCACGCTCCTGCATATCAGCCAAGAGCAACTGGCCAGCGACATCGGCGTGACGTTCCAGCAGGTGCAGAAGTACGAGAGCGGACATAACCGTGTCAGTGCGAGCCGCCTGTTCGACATCTCGCGCGTGCTCAACACGCCGATCTCTTACTTCTTCGAGGACATCAGCGCCGAAACGACCGGCGAACGTTCGATGCCGGGCGCCCGCGGCCCCGAAGGTCTTGCCGAAGAAGCCGCCGCCGGCTTCGACAGCGATCCGATGCAGCGCACCGAGACGCTTGAGCTCGTCCGTTCGTACTGGCGTCTGCACAATCCCGAGCTGCGCAAGAACGTGCTCGAGCTGTTGAGCAACATCTCCAAGCGCGAATAGTCCGCGCGCTTAGCGCGCCCATGTGACAACGGCCCCGCGCGCGCGGGGCCGTGTTTCACAAACTTCCTTACCCCGCTCTACGGATTCAGCCGGTACCCGCCGGGTTCAGTCACCAACAGCTGGACCTGTTGCGGGTCCGGCTCGATTTTTTGGCGCAGGCGGTAGACGTGGGTTTCCAGCGTGTGCGTGGTCACGCCCGCGTTGTAGCCCCAGACTTCGCCCAGCAGCGTCTCGCGCGGCACCGTCTTGCGGCCGACGCGATAGAGGTACTTCAGGATTGCCGTTTCCTTTTCGGTCAGGCGGATCTTCTTGTCGGCGATCGGACTGGTGAGCATCTTCGCCGCCGGCTGGAACTTGTACGGCCCGATGACGAAGATCGCGTCGTCGGACTGATCGTGCTGGCGCAAGTGCGCCTGGATGCGGGCGAGCAGCACGGCCATGCGGAACGGCTTGGTGACATAGTCGTTGGCGCCGGCATTGAGGCCGGTAATGGTGTCATCGTCGGAATCGGCGGCCGTCAGCATGATGATCGGCGAGCGCACACCGGCGTTGCGCAAACGGCGGCAGACTTCGCGGCCATCTTCATCGGGCAGTCCGATGTCGAGCAGGATGAGATCGAAGACCTGCCCCGAGGTGTGCTCCAGCGCACCCGCCCCGGTATCGGCCTCGGCGATCTGTGCAAAAACCCCGGTCGCAGCGATCTGATCGACCAGCGCCCGACGTAGTATGTCGTCGTCGTCGACGATGAGCAGCGCGCGTCCGGTGTTGTTTACGGCCAGCGGAGAATCTTTCATGTGTCACCCTTCGTGTCGCCGGTTCAGCCGGCTCTGCGCCACATATGGGTCAGAATCGCCGTAACAAGTTTCACAAGGCCGCTAGGATACATGATAGTCATCCAGGGCTGAAAACATGGACGAACCAGCACCTTTCTGACCGCCGACCCGCTCACGCCCGGTAGCGGGGCAGATCGCCCGAGGATATACAGGCGCCATGAACCGTCTTATTCCCGAATCCCTGCCAGACCAGACCCAGGACCTCGCCGCGCTTGAAAGCGTGGACCGGGCCGTGGCTGAGCTGCGGCGCGGCGGCGCCATCGTTGTCGGCGCAAAGGGCAACGGGGTGCTGGTGCGCGCGGCCGAGACCGTGGACGCCTGGCCGTTGCCGTTCTTCGATCGTGCCGGCCTTGGCGCGCAGCGCGTCGCCGTGACCGGCCGGCGCGCCGCGATCCTGGCGTTGAGCGAACCAAGTGTGGCGGCGGTGGAGCTTTCGAGCCAAGCGGCCTTGTCACCCACCCTCATCCGCGCGCTGATCGATCCGCAAGTCGAGACTGAGAAGTTGCCGCCTCCGGGCATCGTGGCGCAGGTCGCGCCGCCGCAGGGCGCCGTGGCGGCCGCCATTCGCTTGAGCAAGATCGCCCGGCTGTTGCCGGCGATCGTGTTCGCCCCCATCGAGGGCGATGCGTCGGCCTGGGCGCAAAGCGCCGGCCGTCACTGGGTCGAGGCCGAGGCCATCACATCGTATGACCGCGTGCAGGCGGAAGAGCTGACGCCCGTCAGCGAAGCGCGCGTGCCGCTGAAGGATTGCGAAGACGCGCGCATCGTCGCGTTCCGTCCGCATGACGGCGGCGCGGAGCACCTGGCGATCATCGTCGGCAAGCCCGATGCGAAAGGACCTGTACTCGCGCGCCTGCATTCCGAATGCTTCACGGGGGATTTGCTCGGCTCCCTGCGCTGCGATTGCGGCGACCAGCTGCGCGGCGCGATTGCGATGATCGCCAAGAACGGCGGCGGCGTGATCCTGTATCTGGCGCAGGAAGGCCGCGGCATCGGCCTCGTCAACAAACTGCGCGCCTATGCGCTGCAGGACAAAGGCTTCGACACGCTCGACGCCAATGAACTTCTCGGCTTCGACGACGACGAACGCGTCTATCTGCCGGCGGTGCGCATGCTGCGCGCGCTTGGCTTCGCGCGCGTGCGTCTGCTGACCAACAATCCGGCCAAGGTCGGCGCGCTCGCCCGCCACGGCATCGATGTCGTGGAACGGGTCGCGCACGTGTTCCCGTCCAACGAACACAACTGGACATATCTCCAGACCAAGGCAAAACGGTCCGGGCATCTGCTTTAGGCAGATTTCTCTTCACGTCCCGGCAAGTTTTGCCGCGGCGTTGAGGGTTCGTTCATCGTCATCGGCGCAAATTCAACGGCTTACCTTTGGCATCCGGATTGCTGGGTGAACGCCATGACTCGCCTCATTGCCCTTTTGCTCATCCTCTCCCGCGCCGCGGCGGCGGAGCCGATCGATCTGGAGGCCATGCGTCTTCAATCGGCCGAGGCCGCCGTGCGCGCCGGCCGCAATTCCATCCCGCCGGTCATCATCAACAACCGCAAGGCCCAGACGCCCGGCAAAGCCCAGGCGCAGAGCGAAGGCCGCCCGCTGGCCATGCCCAACGCGCCGCGCGAATTCCCGGTGCCGCCCCGCATGGAGGCACAACCCAGCCCGAGCGGCGTGCAAGCCTTGGTCACCGCGCACATGGCGCGCCCGGTCGAGACGCCGAAAGTCGACACCGGCGACGCCGAAGTGACCGCCGCCGGCCGAGACGCCATCGCCGCATTCCGCCGCAATCACGGCGTCGCCCCGTAATTCCATCTTTGGCGTGACGCGCTAGACTGCGGCGTCATGCACGATCTCCTCGTCACGCCCGGTCACGATCACAAAGCCACGCTCAGCGTCGGCGACAGGACCTATCCCTGCGTCATCGGCCGCTCAGGCGCGCGCGCGGACAAGCACGAGGGCGATGGCGCGACACCCTTCGGCCGCTTCCCGTTGCGTCGCGTGCTCTATCGCGCGGATCGCGGCACGCCGCCAGAAACCGCATTGTCGGTTTCACCGATCGCGTCCGACGACGGCTGGTGCGATGCGCCGAACGATCCCGCATACAATCGCCCGGTGAAGCTGCCGTATCCGGCAAGCGCGGAGGAAATGACGCGCGCGGATCGGCTGTATGACATCGTCGTCGTGCTGGGTCACAACGACGATCCCGTCGTGCCGGGCGCGGGCAGCGCGATCTTCCTGCACGTGATGCCGGAGGACGGCGGGCCGACCGCCGGCTGTGTTGCCTTGGCGCCCGATGATCTGCGCGAAGTGCTGAAAGTCGTCGACGCGAACAGCGCCGTGGTCGTGCGCTAACGTCGCGCGCCGAAAATCGCGCTGCCGACACGCACATGTGTCGCGCCGAGCGCCGCGGCGATCTCGAAGTCGTCGCTCATGCCCATGCTGAGCTGATCGAGACCATTGCGCCGTGCGATCTCACGCAGGAACGCAAAGTGCGGGCTGGGCTCTTCGCCGACCGGCGGAATGCACATCAGCCCGACCACCGGCAGCTTCCAGTCGTCGCGGCAGGCTTTGATGAACGCGTCGGCGTCCGCCGGCAGCACGCCGGCCTTCTGCGGTTCGAGCCCGGTGTTGACCTGGATGAAGCAATCCAGACGGCGTTGCTGTTTGGTCATTTCCTCGGCGAGCTTCTCGGCGATCTTCGGCCGGTCGACGGTGTGCATGACGTCGAACAGCGCCACGGCCTCGGCGGCCTTGTTGGATTGCAGCGGCCCGATGAGATGCAGGCGCAGACCGGGCACACGTAAACCTGGCCACTTGGCCTCGGCTTCCTGAACGCGGTTCTCGCCGAAGTCGCGGTGACCGGCCGCGATCACGGGCGCGATGCGCTCGGCCGCAAAGGTCTTGGTCACCGCGATCAAGGTGACCGGGCGCTGTGTGGCGGCCTTGAGCCGCGCATTCACGGCCGCAAGCGCCGCCACAGGATCAGAAGAGTTGTCCGACATAAAAGGATCGAGCTTGCTAGAATGAAGGCATGAGCACGCTAGCAAACGCCGCCGCACGGCTCAAAGCGACATCGACGAAACGCCGGACCAAACTGCCGGCGCTGTGGCTGATGACGGATGCGCAGCGTTTGCCCGATCCCGTGCCGGCCGTCAAACGCTTGCCGCGCGGAAGTGGCGTGATCGTGCGTCACACGGATGCGGCCGCGCGCCGACGTATCGGCGCGCAAGTGGCGCAGGTATGCCGCCAACGCGGACTTGTCTGCCTGATCGCCGGCGATTGGCGGTTGGCGGCGGCGTTGCGTGTGGACGGGATTCACCTGAGCGAGGCCCAGGCGCGCAGCGGTTCCGGCGCGCGGCTGTGGCGGCGTACGAAGCGCTGTTTGCTGACCGTGTCCTCGCATGGGCGTGGCAAGCTGGGCGGCGACATCGCAGCCGACGCGATCATTCTGGCCGCGGTGTTCCCCACGGCGAGCCATCCGGGACGGCGAAGTTTGGGCGCGTTGCGGTTTGCCGAGCTGGCCCGAGGCAGTCGCATGCCCGTGATCGCGCTGGGCGGCGTGACCGCGACCAATGCGCGCAAGGTCGTGCAAGCCGGGGCCGACGGCATCGCCGCGATCGGTGGCCTGTCGTAAGTGAAATTCGTAAGCGGAATTTAGAAGCGGAGCTGGACGCCGACGCGCGCGCCGGTGCCTTGCGGCGCGGTCGCGGCCGTGGCCGCAGCGGTCGGCGTTGAGACCGCGCGCAGATCGCGGCTGGTGAACGCATCGGCGTTCAGGCGCAGGCGCGAGTTCAGACGATAGATCCCGCCGATCATCCAGGTGCGGGCGTCGCCGCCCTCGTTGGTGTTGAGCGACTGCGCGGCCATGTAGCTGAAGCGCAGATTCAACGCGCCGGCTTCATAACCGAAGCCCGCCAACCACCCACGGCTGGGATCGTAGGTGAGGCGCTGCTGGCTGCCGTCGGACACGCCGGCGTGCACGTAGAAGCCGGCATAGCCGACCGTCGCGCCGAAATTCCAACCCGGCGTGGGCGCCGAGGTGAACATCGAGCCACCGTTGACGAAGCCAGCCGTGACGCCGAACTGGCTGCCATAGACGTCGGTCTTGTAGGTCGCGGAGAAGTCCGAGCTGCCCAATCCGGTCGATGCGCCGGAGAGCGGCGCGGCGGCGAACGGATTTTGTGGCGAGACGCCCAAGGTCACGGCGCCAAAGGCAGGCGACACATAACCGATGGTGAACGGCGTCGTGGCGGTCACGTCGAGCGTCGCACGGCTCTGCACTTGCGCGGTTTCGGCGCCGCGGGCAGGCGTTACCATCGTGACCGTCTCAGCCCGAAGAGGCGAGGTCGCGGCGGCAAAAACGACGGCTGAGATCAGGAAATTTTTCATCAATCGCGCGCTGGCTGTGCGCTCAAGTCATTAACCTTCCTGCCAAAATCGCATCGGCACCCGGGTGGGTCAAGGTCGCCGGCACACATTCGCCATAATCCGCAGGGCTTGTGGCAAGAAGCGCACAGTTTTTCCGTGCAAATAGTGATTTTCCCGCGTGGGTATCTATCGGTGCCGGACGCTGTCACGTCCGCGTGAGACCGGGAGAGGTGAAAGACCGCCAGCCGGAATTGTTCGCCCGTGACGCGCAAACGACTCGGTCCGGCTTTTTGGCGGTTCTCAGCCCTCGCCGCGCGTCGCGGTCTTGCCGGGCTTGGCGTTCTTTTCCAGAAACTCGACGATCTTGCCGGCGACATCCATCCCCGTCGCGCTTTCGATGCCTTCGAGGCCCGGCGTGGAGTTCACCTCCATCACCACCGGGCCGTGGTTGGACCGCAGCATGTCGACGCCGCAGACGTTCAAGCCCAAGATCTTCGCCGCCCGCACCGCCGTGGAACGTTCCTCCGGCGTGATCTTCACCTCTTTGGCTTTGCCGCCGCGGTGAAGGTTGGAGCGGAACTCGCCCGGGCCGCCCGTGCGCTGCATCGCCGCGATGACTTTTCCACCAATGACGATGGCGCGGATGTCGGAACCGCCCGCTTCCTTGATGAACTCCTGCACCAGGATGTTGGCTTCGACGCCGCCGAAGGCCTCGATCATGCTTTTCGCGGACGAGCGCGTTTCCGCCAGGACCACGCCGATGCCTTGCGTGCCTTCGAGCAGCTTGATCACCAGCGGCGTCCCGCCGACCATGTCGATGAGATCATCGGCCTGACTGGTGGCATGGGCGAAGGCCGTCACAGGCAAGCCGATGCCCTTGCGCGACAACAGCTGCAAGCAGCGCAGCTTGTCGCGTGAACGGCCGATAGCCACGGATTCATTGAGCGGATAGACGCCCATCATCTCGAACTGACGCAGCACGGCGAGACCGTAGAACGTCACCGAGGCGCCAATGCGCGGAATCACCGCGTCGATACCGTCGAGCGCGCGGCCGCGATAGCGCACCTCGGGACGGTGCGAGGCGATGTTCATGTAGCAGCGCAGCGTATCGATGACATCGATCTCGTGACCGCGCGCGCGCGCGGCGGCGACGATCCGCTTGTGCGAATACAGATTGGCGTTGCGAGCCAGAAGCGCGAGCCTCATGCGTGTTCTCGTCCTCGCAGGTGTGCCGATGCTTGAGCGTGAATTCCGCGCGGGGGGAACGCGCGGCCGGATAACAACGCCGAGGCGATCATTTGGTGCGTTAGCATTTCGTGCGCTGCGACCTTAAGCGTTAGGATAATGCATGAGGTTGATCAACCGCGCTAAGGCATACACCGCTGGCGTCGGATTTTTTGTTAAAGTATGTCGCAATTCCAGATGCTTACAGCGATTTGACGGAGCGGGTTGCCTTGGCCTTGAGGCTGCGTTTCTTAACCACAAAGGACCGCGCCGGGTCGACGACGTAACGCCGGCGGATCGCTTCGCGCCCGATCAGCATCCGAAAACCCATGGCGTCGCGATTGCTTAACGTCAGTTCGATCGGCCAGGACAGCATGCCCAATTTGAGCCGCGTGCGGATCACATAACGTTCCTGGCAGTTGCCGCCGGAATCGGTGATCCGCCGCTGGTCGAGCACGCGCGCCTCGCAGGTGACTTCCGGCAGGCGATGGCGCTGTTTCGGATGCACCGCGAAGCGCACCCATTTTTCGCCCCGCTTGGTGAACGGCGTGACCTTGAAGGCATGCAGCGCCGAGGTGCGCGCGCCGGTGTCCACCTTGGCCTTGATGCGCTTGATGTCGAGTTCGGGCAGGCCGACCCATTCGCGCCAACCGATGCGCTTTTTTTTCCGCTTGGGTTTTGGGGCTGCCTTGGTCGCCATCGCGCGATGCTACCTCAAACCTTCGTTTCCGCGGCGTGATATTCCGACGCAAGATTCGCGACGATCTCCGCTGTCGATCTGATCGACGTGATCGCGCGCACGCCTTGGCCCGCCGACCAGATGTGTTTCCACGCGCGCGTCTCGCCTTGCGCGACAAAAGCACGACCGGTCGTTTGCAGGTGATCGGGGTCGAGGCCGGCGGCGCGAATGCTCGGCTTCAGGAAATTCGCCGGCACGCCGCTGAAGTGCGGCGTGAGCAGAATGTCGTCTTCGTTCGCCGCGACCAACATGTCGCGATAGGCCTGCGGCGCAAGGCTTTCTGACGTGGCGATGAACTGTGTGCCGAGATAGGCGAAGTCCGCGCCGAGCACTTCCGCCGCGCGCACACCGGCACCGCCGACGATCGCGCCGCCCAGCATGATCGGCCCGTCGAAGAATTCGCGCACCGCCGGCACGAAGGCGAATGGGCTGAGCACACCTGCGTGTCCACCTGCGCCCGCGCCGATCAACACAAGTCCGTCGGCGCCGGCATCGACCGCCTTGCGCGCGAAGGGGATCGAGTTCACATCGGCGAACACGAGACCGCCGTAGGCATGGACCTCATCGACCACACGCGCCGGCGAACCCAACGAGGTGATCACGATCTCGGGGCGGTACTTCAGCACGCAGGCGAAATCTTGCGCGAAGCGCGGCGATGTCGAATGCACAACAAGGTTCACCGCCCAAGGTGCGACCTGCGCGCATTCATCGCGGATGCGCGCGAGCCAAGCATCGAGCGTGTCGACGTCGCGCGCGTTCGTGGTGGGGAATGAACCGATGATGCCAGCTTTGCACGCGGCGATAACAAGATCGGGACCCGACACAAGAAACATCGGCGCGGCCACCGCCGGCACGGCGAGGCGTGCCTTGATCGCGGCCAGGCGCGCAGGCGTATCCACTAGAACCCGAGTTTGATGCCGCTGAGGAAGCCGGTGCCGTCCCAGGACAGGCCGGCGGAATCGGTCTGTTCGGCGCGGAAGCCAGCCAGGCCGAGGGTGACGTTCGGGGCCAGCTTGTAGGCACCCTGGATCGTCTCGCGATTCAGGCGTTCCTTGCGGGAGCCGTCGCGCAATGTTTCGCGCGTCCCTTGCATGTAATTTGCCGAGATCCGGAAAGGCCCGATGGCGTAGAGGGCGCCCACGGTCCACGACTGCTCGTCCAGACCGGTCGCGGGCGAGACATCCATGTACCCGCCGGATAGCTCCCAGTTCCCGTAGCTGACCGCGGCGACCATATTGACCGCAGTATTGCCGTCGAATCCGGCCAAACTGGGCTCGGAATGGAAATAACCGACGCCAAGGCGGTAATTTCCGCCCGGATAGCTGCCGGAATAGCCCGCCGAGACGTCCAGACCGTTGGTCCCGAAGAACCGCTTATCCAGCGGGCCGGTGCCGGGCATGGCCTTCACCATGGCGAAGCGCGCAATGGGATCGAGTTCCGGGTGATAGGCCACCCCCACCTTGAAACCCGCGATTTCCGGGCTTTCATAGGCAATCCCGGCGGCGTTGCCCGTGAATCGGCGGAAGCTGAAGGCATCGAACACCGTGATGCCGGTCCGGGGTTTCAGCGCCTGGAGGAGGACTTCCTCATCCCGGCTGAGCAGCGCTTCCGAGACCGCATCGCCCAGAATGCGGGCGTTTACGCCCTCGGTTTCGCCCATCCTGAACTTGCCGACCCCGGTACTGACCTCGGCGAAAGCCTCATCCACGGTCCGATCGAAGCGCCCAACCGCGTAAATCCGCGCAAAAGCGCGCACCGTGATGCCGTTATCCAGCACCGTGCGGCCCTGAAAAGCGAGCCGGACATCGTTGATCATGCCGGTGGCGTTCAGCCGTTCCGGCGGCGCCGACTTCTGATCGGCAACGTAGAAATATTCGCGCAAGCGACCGCCCAGACTGAGGGTGATCGGGTCGGCGGCGAAAGCCGGCGCAACCGCAAGGCAGCTGAGGAGGGAAACAGCGAAAGAAAGACGAGCCACGAGGCGCCCTTAACCGGTGGGGTCGGTACTGTAATCTATTTATCCGTCAGAGCCATAACCTGCTGGCGGGACTTCGCAACGGCCAACGGGTCCGTTATAAACGGCGCCTTCGCGGCGGCAGTTCAGCCGCGTCGTTCCCAGTTTTCGCTCGGGAGCGGAAAAACCAAGGAGATATCAGGCATGTTCGGTGCTGATCGCCGGAAACGGATGATCGTTCACGCGGTAGCAGTCGGGCTTGGCCTGACGCTCGCGGCTTGCGGTTCCAGCAAGAGCACATTCCAGGGAGCGCCGGAGCACGCCGGCGGCGCCGGATTGAGCCTGTTTGGAAATTCGAAGGGCGACGGTACGGAAGGTGCGGTCGCGGTGAACGCCTACCTGTGGCGCGCTTCGCTGGATACGGTGGCGTTCATGCCGCTGGCCTCCGCCGATCCGTTCGGCGGCGTGATCATCACCGACTGGTTCGCCCCCGCGGAAACGCCGGATGAGCGTTTCAAGGTCAACGTCTACATCCTCGGCCGTGCGCTACGCGCCGATGGCTTGAAGGTATCGGTCTTCCGCCAGACCCGCGCCGGCCAAGGCGCCTGGTCGGATGCGACCGTCGGTCCCGAAGTCGCGATCCAGTTCGAGGATGCGGTGCTGACACGCGCCCGCCAGCTTAGACTTCAGGCCGTCAACGAAAAGGGCTGAGTTCGCTCTCCTCAGGGAGCGATCTCGCGGCCTGAATCGTTCAGGCTGCTGATGTAACTATTTGCAGGCGCGGCTCTCTGCGCCGAGGGATCCGGGCATGGCATCGCCGGAAGAACGCTACAACGCGCGTGAAGTCGAGCATCGTTGGCAGGAAGCCTGGACCGCGAAGGGCAGCTTCCGCGCCGAGACCGATTCCAAAAAGCCGAAGTACTACGTGCTTGAGATGTTCCCCTATCCGTCGGGACGCATCCACATGGGGCATGTGCGCAACTACACGCTCGGCGACGTGGTCGCGCGCCATAAGAAGGCGAAGGGCTTCAACATCCTGCACCCGATGGGATGGGATTCCTTTGGCCTGCCGGCGGAAAACGCAGCGCTTGAGCGCGGTGTGCATCCGGGTGCCTGGACGCGCCAGAACATCTCCGTGATGCGCGCGCAGTTGCAGCCGCTCGGGCTGTCGCTCGATTGGGATCGGGAGATTTCCACCTGCGAGCCGGAATACTACAAGCACGAACAGAAGATGTTCCTCGACTTCCTGAAGGCGGGCCTCGCCTATCGGAAAGAGTCCTGGGTGAACTGGGATCCGGTCGAGCACACTGTTCTGGCGAACGAGCAGGTGATCGACGGGCGCGGCTGGCGTTCCGGCGCGCCGGTTGAACAGCGCCAGCTGAGCCAGTGGTTCCTGAAGATCACGCATTACGCCGAGGACTTGCTGCGCGCGCTCGATGGGCTCGAGCGCTGGCCGGAAAAAGTCCGCGTGATGCAGCAGAACTGGATCGGCCGTTCGGAAGGCGCGCGCGTCTTCTGGCCGCTGGTCGATGCGAACGGCAAGGACACCGGCGAGAGTCTGGAAGTTTTCACGACACGCCCCGATACGCTGTTCGGCGCTTCGTTCACCGCGATCTCCGCGCATCATCCGCTCGCGGCCAAGGTTGCCGAGACGAACCCGGCGCTGGCCGAATTCATCGCCGAGTGCAGCCGTGGCGGCACATCGACTGCGGCGGTCGAGACCGCCGAGAAGAAAGGCTTCGATACCGGCCTGAAGGCGCGCCATCCGTTCAAGGCCGGCGTGACGGTGCCGGTCTATGTCGCGAACTTCGTGCTGATGGGTTACGGCACCGGCGCGATCTTCGGCTGCCCCGGTCACGACGAGCGCGATATGGAATTCGCGCGCAAATACGGCCTGCCCGTGAAGTGCGTCGTGGCACCGAAAAGTGCTGACGCGAAGGCTTTCGCCGCCGAGCTGGAAAGCGGCAACGTTGCCTTCACCGACGACGGCGTGGCGGTGAATTCCGAATTCCTCGACGGCCTGCCGGTCGTTGAGGCCAAGCGCGCGGCGATCAAGAAGCTGGAAGACGCCAACCTCGGCAAGGGTACGGTGCAATACCGCCTGCGCGACTGGGGTGTTTCACGCCAGCGCTATTGGGGTTGCCCGATCCCGATCATCCATTGCGAAAAGTGCGGCCCGCAGCCGGTGCCGGACAAGGATCTGCCGGTGACGTTGCCGGAAGACGTGACGTTCGATGTGCCGGGCAATCCGCTTGCGCGTCATCCGACGTGGAAGAACGTGAAGTGTCCGAAGTGTTCGGCGGCCGCGACGCGCGAGACCGACACCTTCGACACGTTCTTTGAATCGTCGTGGTACTTCGCGCGCTATTGCTCGCCGCACGCCAACGACGTGCCCTTCGACAAGGCGGCGGCGAAGTACTGGATGCCGGTCGACCAATACATCGGCGGCGTGGAACACGCGGTGCTCCATCTGCTGTACGCGCGCTTCTTCACGCGCGCGATGAAGGACTGCGGCTTCATCGATGTGGCCGAGCCGTTCGACGGCTTGTTCACACAAGGCATGGTCTGCCACGAAACCTATCGCACGGCGGACGGCGCCTGGGTCGAACCGGGCGACGTCGAAAAGACGGGCGAGGCGACGGGCAAGCGCGTCTCCGATGGTGCTGCGCTGACGGTCGGCCGTTCCGAGAAAATGTCGAAGTCGAAGAAGAACACCGTCGACCCGCAGGCGATCATCGAGACCTATGGCGCCGATGCGGCGCGGCTGTTCATGCTGTCCGACTCTCCGCCCGAGCGCGATCTCGAGTGGACCGATTCCGGCATCGAGGGCGCGTGGCGGTATCTGAACCGGCTGTGGCGCATGGCCGCGACCGCGAGCGAGATTCCCGAGGGCAAGGTGCCGGCGATCTCGGTGCTGACCCCGAAGGACGCGGCGGTGCTGCGCCAGATCCACCGCGCCATCGCCAATGTCAGCGACGATCTGGAGAAGTTCCGCTTCAACTCGGCCGTCGCGCGCATCCGCGAACTGACGAATGCTTTGGCCGAGATGAGCCGCGAGAACCTCGGCGCCAACGTCTACCGCTTCGGCGTGGCGACACTCGCCCAGCTGATCGGGCCGCTCACGCCGCACCTGGCCGAGGAAATGTGGCGCTCGCTCGGGCATACGGACATGCTGTCCGAAACGGCCTGGCCGAGCTTCGATCTGGCCCTGCTGGTGGACGACACCGCCACCCTGGCCGTCCAGGTCAACGGTAAGCTGCGCGGCACCATCGACGTCGCCAAAGGGGCGCCGAACGATGTCTGCGAAGCCGCCGCCCTGGCCCTGCCGGCGGTCCAGAAGTTGCTCGAGGGCAAGCCGCCGCGCAAAGTCATCGTGGTCTGCGACAAGATCGTCAATATCGTCGCCGCCGGTTAGGCATGGTAAGCTCGGCCCGAACATGAAACACATCGCGCGCCGTATATTCCTTCTGACTGCCGTGCTGCCGCTGGCCGGCTGCGGCTTCAAGCCGCTGTACGCGACCAACGAAAGCGGCCAGAGCACATCGCCCGTCGTGACGGCGGAACTGGCAGCGATGCAGATTTCGCCCATCGCCGACGCCGACGGCGTGAAATTGCGCCAAGCATTGCGCGAGCGTCTCCAGCCCTCGGGCCTCGGCGATCATCCGCGCTATGTGCTCGACGTGCAGATGCGTTCGCGCACCGATGAACTCGGCGTGCGCCGTGACGCCACCGCGTCGCATGCGAACCTGATCTACACGGCGCGTTTCTCGGTGAACGTGGGCGGCCAGCGAATCTTGTCCGACGTGGTGCAGTCCGTCGTCAGTTACAACATCCTCGACGACCAGTACGCGACCGTCGCCGCCATCGGCAACGCGAAGGATCGCGCGATCAAGCAGATCGGCGACGGGATCAAAGTACGGCTGGCGATCTTCCTCGAGAACCGCCGGCGGCAGACGGCGTCTGCTCAGTAGTCGATGAAGATCCAAAATCACCGCGCCGACGGATTCATCTCAAAGCCTGATACCAACGTGCGCGCGGTGCTTATTTATGGGCCCGACGCGGGGCTTGTGCGCGAGCGCCTGAACACCATCACGAAAAGTATCGCCGGCAGTGTCGACGATCCGTTCCGCGTCAGCGAGTTCGATGCCGGAGCATTAAAGGACGATCCGGCGCGCCTGCGCGATGAAGCCGCGTCGATGGCGCTGACGGGTGGACGTCGTGTGGTGCGTATCCGCGATGCGACCGATACCGTCGCCGAGCTGTGCGGCAAGTGGCTGGCGTCGGCGACCGGCGATGCGATGGTCGTGTTTGCCGCCGGCGATTTGCCGGCGCGTTCGAAATTACGCCTCGCGTTCGAGGAAGCCGACAACGCCGCGGCCGTGCCCTGTTACGCCGACGACAATGAGGCGATTTCGCGCCTGGTGCGCGAGATGTTGAAAACCGCGGGCCTCAGCATCTCGGGCGACGCGCTCGATTGGCTGGTCGATCACCTCGGCGGCGATCGCGAGCTGACCCGGCGCGAGATCGAGAAGTTGATCATGTATGTCGGCGGCAACGCCGCCGGAAGAACGATCAGCGAGGACGATGTTCTCGCCTGCGTGGGCGACACCTCGGCTGTCGACCTGGACGGATTGATCTATGCGATGGCCGACGGCGATCAGGCGACGGTGCAGCGAATCTATGCCCGCCTGACCGCAGAAGGCACATCGGCCATCGGTATATTGACCGCCGCGTCACGGCATCTCGTCCGGCTGCATGAGATTCGCGGTAAGGTCGCGGACGGCCGCGGGCTCGACTCCGCGATGATGAGTCTGCGCCCGCCGGTGTTCTTCAAATTCAAAGGCCGGTTCCAGGCCCAGGCGAATCGCTGGACCGAAAGCCTGCTCGCGCGCGGCCTGGGTGTTTTGACCGAAGCCGAGCTGGCGGCCAAATCCACCGACATGCCGACCGAAGCCGTCATCGAACGCGCACTGATTCAGATCGCCCAGGCCGCACGCTCAGCGGCGCGTCGCTAGTTGTGACGGGATTATCCCTTTGACATACGTACAGGCGTTTGGTAGTTTTCTCTCATAAGGAGAGGCCAAATGACTAAGACCCTGACGGCACAGCAGTTTTTCCAGCAGTTCCCGGACGACGATGCGTGCCTGAACCACCTTTTCCGGGTGCGTTTTCAGGGGATTAGCCACTGCCCCAAGTGCAAGCGGGAAACCAAGTTCCACCGGGTCACGGGCCAGCCTGCGTTTAGCTGCCAGTGGTGCGGCCATCACCTGCATCCGATGGTGGGCACGCCGTTCGCCAAGTCGCACACGGCCCTGCAGAAGTGGTTTTACGCGATCTACCTGTTCACCACGACGCGCCACGGCGTCCCGGCGAAGGAACTGCAGCGCCAGCTTGCGGTGACCTACAAGACCGCTTGGCGCATGGGGCATGAGATTCGCAAATACATGGCGGTCGTTGACGGGGATCGACCACTTAGCGGTACGGTCGAGGTTGACGAAACTCTGATCGGTGGTGGGCAGAAGGGCGTTGGTCCCGGTAACAGGGTCACGGGCAATAAGGCCATCGTGTTCGGCATGATCGAGCGCGGCGGTCAGATCATGACCAAAGTTGTTGCGAGCACGAAGCGCGAGAGCCTGTTCCCGATCATTGACGCGAATATCGTCAAAGGCTCCACGATCTACTCTGATGAGTACGCGACGTACCGTGTGCTGCCGTGGCGTGGGTACAAACACGAGACGGTCAATCACGCTGCGAAGGAATACGCTCGTGGCGCTGTTCACACCAACAGCATTGAGAACATGTGGGGCCAGCTCAAGCGGTCGATCCGTGGCACGCATATTAACGTTTCGCCCAAGCATCTGCAGAAGTACCTCGGAGAGTTCGAATTCCGGTTCAACCTTCGGAAGGCTCCGCATCTGATGTTTGATCGGTTGCTGATGAATTTCGGCAAATAACATCTAGCAAAGCATCGAAGCGTTCCTTCGGTGCTTCACTCGGATGTTCTTTTGCGAACTGCTTCAAAGCGCCCAATTTACGGGCTTCTTCGAGTGATAGATGCTTACCGCGCGACATGGGACCCCGGGAGGTGTCGCTCGACAGTCTTGTCGAGGATGTCCAATTCCTTGCTGAGGCATGAGAGGTAGTGATTGTGCATGGCATCCTCGCTCTGCGCGAATCGGTGGGTTGGAATCTTACCGAGCCGATGAAACAGTGACGCCTCCGCAGGCGAGAAATGGTCATTGAGGTAAGCGACCACCGATTGCTCCCAGGCGCGCCATTTATCGTGCCACGCCGTCAAACTGCCCAACGTCGAGGGTGCCTCATTGAACTGCGATATGCCGATGCTTCGGAGATCGGTCAGCCCCGTCAGCTTCTCTCTCGTAACCTCAATATGGCCGAGCTTGATCTTGGCGGCATCGCGCTCTTGCTCCACCGCCTGATACATCTGGTACGGAGCTACGAACAAAAATCGCCATGCATAGGTGCCCCCAGCGGTGACCAGGAAAGCGGCTAAGGCCACTAGGAACGCATCCCATGCGGGGTGCCCGTTGATGATCACGCCACCCTCCCCACGCAGGAATGTGGATGCTGCTGCGATGACCGGGGGCAGGCCAAACACCCACTGCCAATCATTCGCGAACTCAAGCGTCCCGCTCCATGCGGTAGCCGCCCTCGTTTGCCAATATTCACCACTTCGCATTGGCTAAGTCTGCCTCCTGGCGGTGCGAGCAGGAACCGCCTAATCATGGCACGGCTCCGTACGTACGCCAAAGGGATAATCCCGAGTTGTGATGTAACTACAAAACAAAAATGGGGCCGTTAGGCCCCATATGTAGTCGCTTCGCCGGAAATCGTCCGGTTAGGGATGCAGTTACATCTTAATAGGCATTTAGCCCCAACCCGTCGTATTTGTCTCAACCTTCGGCGCGCGACCGTTGGCGGACAGGCGTTTCGCGACGTCGTCCAGCTGTTCGAGGCTGCTGTAGCCGATAATGACCGTGCCGCCGGCACCGTCGAAGGTGATTTTCACGTCGTAGCCGGTCGCCTGTTGCAGGCTCTTTTCCAGCGCGACGGTGTCGGCGTCCTTCTGGCCGATCGCGACCAGTTTCCGCTTTTTGCCGAAGCCCTTGGCGAAGCGCTCGGCCTGACGGGCGCTCATGCCCTTTTTGGCGATGAGACGGGCGGCGGCTTCGGCGCCGGTGACGCCGATCAGCGGGCGGGCCTGGCCGGCGCTGAGCAGACCCTTGTCGACCATGTCCAACACGGCTTCGGGCAGGTTCAGCAGGCGCAGCATGTTGGCGACATGGGCGCGGCTCTTGCCGACGATCTCGCCGACATTTTCTTGCGTGTGCCCGAAGTCCTTCAGGAGGCGCTGATAGCCCTTGGCCTCTTCAATCGGCGAGAGGTCCTGGCGCTGGAGGTTTTCGATCAGCGCGACTTCAAGGACTTCAGCATCCGTAAAGTCCCGCACGAGGGCAGGGACTTGATGGACCTGGGCGCGCTGGGACGCACGCCACCGGCGCTCACCGGCGATGATTTCATACCGGCCCGATTGGTTAGGATCCGGCCGCACCAACAGCGGCTGAAGAATGCCCTTCTCGGCGATCGAGGCCGCGAGCTCGGTCAGCGCGCCTTCGTCGAAATGTTGGCGCGGCTGAAGCGGCGACGGGAACAGCAGGTCGACCGGCAGGATGGTCACACCGCCCTTGGCGATGATGGTCGCATCCGTCACCGGCGCGCCGGGCAGCGGGCCCTGCTGGATGGTGGCTTCTTCCTGTTCGCCGAACAGGGCGCTCAGACCGCGGCCAAGGTGCTTGCGCTTGGTGTTATCGCTGGCGTTCATGCCGCTACTCCCGGGCTAAGTTGTTGTTCGCGCTTAAGAACTTCTCCCGCGAGGTCGAGATAGGCGCGCGCGCCTTTTGAGGCAAAATCGTACAAAAGGACAGGTTTACCGTAGGACGGGGCCTCGGAAATGCGAACATTCCGGGGGATCGTGGTCTTGTAGACCTTCTCGCCGTAGTAGCCCCGAACATCGCTTTCCACGAGTTCCGACAACTTGTTACGGCCATCCACCATGGTCAAAACGATGCCCTGAAGCTCCAGGCCCGGATTGAAGGTCTTGCGGACACGCTCGATGGTCTTGGCCAGATGGCTGATGCCTTCCAGCGCCAGGAACTCGGCCTGGAGCGGGACCATCACCGCATGCGCGGCGACCAGGGCATTGAGGGTCAGCAGGCCGAGGGACGGCGGGCAGTCGATCAGCACGAAGTCGAAATCGCCCGCGCCGGCGGCAAGGGCATCCCGCAGGCAGTTCTGGCGCTCCTCGACCTCGATCAGCTCCAACTCCGCCGCAGCCAAGTCGACGCCCGAGGGCACGATGCTCAAGCCGGGAATAGCGGTCGGGACAATGGCGGCCGCCAGCGGCGCCTGGCCGAGCAGCACATGATAGGTGTTGGTGTTGCGTTGCTTCTGGTCGATGCCCAGGCTGGTCGACGCATTGCCCTGGGGATCGAGGTCGATCACCAGCACCTTCTTGTTCACGGCGGCGATGGCCGTGGCGAGATTGACGGTGGTGGTCGTCTTACCGACGCCGCCCTTCTGATTTGAGATCGCCAGAATACGCTGTCGCGCAACGGTTTTCGCGATCTCAGGCGGTGTGGTCAGTGTGATCGTCTCGGACACGGCGGACCTCGCTTAGGCGAAGAATCGTTGCCGCAGATTCCGTGCGGCTGGGAATTCGTTCCAGCCGCATTTTCCACATTTTGTGTGATTCAGTCAATTCAACGTCTACATTTTGTCCCTTGGGGAACACGTGAATCGTGTGAATAGATGAAAAACGTGCCCCCAGCGTCAGAAGGTCCGCCACCGGGGCCAGCGCCCGGGCGGTAATAACGTCGGCCATGATCTCAGGGGCCGCGTCCGTTCGGCAGGCATGGACTGTGATCCCTGGTCCAATCAGCCGCGCCGCCTCCCGCAGGAAGGCGCATTTCCGCTGATCGCCCTCGATCAGATGGGTCTCGCGGACGCCCATGGCGGCGAGGACCAGACCCGGGAATCCAGCCCCCGAACCCATGTCGACGAGGGTCACGTCCATCGACGGGAACAAAGGCGCCAACTGCGCCGAGTCCAGCATGTGACGCCGCCAAAGGTCCGCCTCGGTACCTTTGCCGATCAGATTGATCGTCCGGTTCCACTTCTGAAGGAGCTCCGCGTAGGCCGTGAGCCGGTCCAGTGTTTCACGTGAAACAGGGACGTCGGCGGCGAACTGGGCCGGGCCGTAGGGGGTGGGCTGCTGGACGGGGTGTTTCACGTGAAACAATCTGCTGGGGAGGACGAGCCGGGGATGGGTCGGCGACCGCACCTCGGGGCACCGTTCTACGGAAGGCCGAGGCCGGAGGCTAGACGGCTTCAGCGGTCGGCGCGGCGGGGGATGTTTCACGTGAAACATCCTCGGTCCGGCGGACGTAGCGAAGCAAGGCCGTCAGAGCCGCCGGGGTCACGCCCGGGATCCGGGATGCCGCACCCAGGGTGACGGGCCGGGCGGTCGCCAGCTTCTGGCGGACCTCGTTCGACAGCCCGCCGATCCCGTCATAGTTCAGGTCGGCCGGCAGGCGCAGGTTCTCGTCGCGCCGGAAGGCGCGGATCTCGGCGTCCTGGCGCTCCAGGTAGCCGGCGTAGCGGCTGTCGATCTGCAGCTGGTCGATCACCCAGTCCGGCAGCCCCGCGATCTCCGGGAAAATGGGGGCCAGACGCTCCGGCGAAGCTTCCGGGAGACTCAAAAGATCGAGCGCCGTCCGGCGGATACCGTCTTGGTTGACGCCCAAGCCCTGGGCCAGAAGCTGCGGCGGCGACAGCGCACGGGCGGTCAGAATCTCGCGGCCCCGAGCCAATGCCGCCGTCTTGGCGGCAAAGCGGTCGGTACGAGTCCGGCCCACCAGGCCAAGTTCCTGGCCACGAACCGTCAGGCGCTGGTCGGCGTTATCGGCGCGCAGCAGCAGGCGGTATTCGGCCCGTGAGGTAAACATCCGATAGGGCTCGACGGTTCCGAGCGTGGTCAGGTCGTCGACCATGACTCCGAGGTAGGCCTCGGCCCGGTCGAAGACCACGCCGTCGGTCCCCGTCGCGCGGCGGCCCGCGTTCAGACCGGCAAGCAAACCTTGGGCCCCGGCTTCCTCATATCCGGTCGTGCCGTTGATCTGGCCGGCGAAGAACAGACCCTGGACCCGCTTGGTCTCCAGGGTCGGGTGCAGTTCGCGCGGATCGACGAAGTCGTACTCGATGGCGTAGCCCGCTTGGATCATCCGGACGTGTTCAAGCCCGGGGATGCAGGCCAGGATTTGCTGCTGGACGTCCTCCGGCAGCGAGGTCGAGATGCCGTTCGGGTACACCGTAGGGTCGTCAAGACCTTCGGGCTCAAGGAAAATCTGATGCCGCTCGCGGTCGGCGAAGCGCACCACCTTGTCCTCGATGGACGGGCAATAGCGCGGACCCCGGCTCTGGATCTGGCCGTTGTACATCGGCGCCCGGTGCTTGTTCTCCAGGATCAGCCGATGGGCTTCAGGCGTGGTGGACGTCACCCCGCAATGAACTTGGTCGACCGTGATCTTGTCCGTCAGGAAGGAGAACGGCTCGGGCGGATCGTCGCCAGGCTGCAGGTCAAGTCCGGCCCAATCGATGGTGCGCCCATCGAGCCGGGGCGGTGTGCCGGTCTTAAGTCGGCCCAGCGCAAAGCCAATTTGGCTCAGGGTCTCGGAAAGCTTCAAAGCCGGCGCTTCGCCAACCCGGCCCGCCGGAATTCGCGCTTCGCCCCGATGAATCAAGCCGTTGAGGAAAGTGCCGGTGGTCAGGACCACCGCGCCGGCGCGAATTTCCTCGCCGGTCGCCAAGACGGCGCCACATATAGAAGTGCGGTCTTCCGAGAAGATCAGGTCTTCCACCGCGCCGCCCTGGATCGTCAGGTTCGGCTGCTCCGCCAGGATCGCCTGGACCGCCTCTCTATATAAGCGACGGTCGGCCTGCGCCCGGGGTCCGCGAACCGCCGGACCCTTGGAGCGGTTCAGAAGCCGGAATTGGATTCCGGCCCGGTCCGTCGCTCGGCCCATGACGCCGTCGAGGGCATCGATCTCACGGACCAGATGCCCCTTGGCCAATCCGCCGATGGCCGGATTGCAGGACATCTGCCCGATAGTCTCGGGCTTGTGGGTCAGCAGCAGAGTGCGCGCACCAAAGCGCGCCGCAGCCGCTGCGGCTTCGCAGCCGGCGTGACCACCGCCAACGACAATCACATCGAAGGTCTGTGAGGACATGAGGCGGTGGATAACTTAACCCCGCGCCACCGTCCAGCGAAGTCCAGCGGGCTCACTTCCCGATGCAGAAGTCGCGGAAGACGACGTCGAGGATTTCGTCGACTTCGACCCGGCCGGTGAGGCGGCCGAGCGCGCGGGCGGCGAGGCGCAGTTCCTCGGCCGCGAGTTCCGGGGCCGATTGCATCATGGCTGTGGTCAGGCTCGCGGCGCAGTCAGCGAGTCCACGCCGGTGGCGTGGTCGGGTCAGCGGGGCTAGGCCGTCGACGTCGAGCCGCTGGGCGACCTGGGCTTTGAGCTCGTCCATCAGATGCTCGAGCGCCGCCCCGGTTTTGACCGAGACGAAGTGATGCGCCGGGATGATGCGCGTCTCCAGGGTGAGGGCATCGCTCTTGTTGGCGACGACTATCGCGTTGTCATCGATCAAGGCTTTGAGTTCGCCCGGAATTTCGCCTGTGGTCGCATCGAGCAGGATGATCTTCAGATCCGCGTCGCGGGCCTCCATCTGGGCGCGGCGCACGCCCTCGCGTTCGATGGCGTTCTCGGTCGCGCGCACGCCGGCGGTGTCGATGACCGTCACGGCGAAGCCGCCAAGATCGAGATGCACCTCGATCACGTCGCGCGTCGTGCCCGGCTCGGCGGAGACGATGGCCGCGTCGCGACGCGCAAGCCAGTTCAGCAAACTCGATTTGCCGGCATTGGGCGGGCCGACGATGGCGACCCGCAGGCCATCACGGATTCTTTCGCCGCGTCCGTTGTCGGACAGATGCGCCACGATCTCGCCGCGCAGGGATTCGACCTCTGGCCAGATCTTGTTGAGCACATCCGGCGGCAGATCCTCGTCGGGAAAATCGATCACCGCTTCGAGATGCGCCAGCGCATGCACAAGGCGCAGGCGCCAATTGTCGTAAAGCTCGCTCAACGCACCGCCCATCTGCCGCAACGCCTGGCGCGCTTGCGCCCGCGTCTCCGCATCGACCGCGTCGGCGATGGCTTCGGCCTGCGTCAGATCGAGCTTGCCGTTGATAAACGCGCGCTTCGAGAACTCACCAGGCTCGGCAAGACGAAAGCCTTCGAAGGCGCCGAGCACATCGAGCACGGACGAGACAATCGCGCGGCCACCGTGAAGATGCAGTTCCACCACATCCTCGCCGGTGAAACTCGCCGGGCCGGGGAAAAACAGCGCGAGCCCATCGTCCAGCGTTTCGCCGCTTGGCGCGATCAGATGCGCGCGCGCGGCATAACGCGGCGCAGGCACATTGACGCCAAGTTGAGTCAGCGCTTCGCGTGCAAGGACGCCCGACACGCGCACAACCGCGATGCCGCCACGGCCCGGCGCGGAGGCCAGTGCAAAGATCGTCTCGTCGCTCAGGGTTTGCCGGTTCCGCTGGTGAATTGATTCCAGAAGGCTTTCTGCATGCCGGCGAGGCCGCCTTCAACATTGGGGAAGAGAGTCTTCATGAAAGACTCCGGATCCATCGCCGTCGCCGCCTTCTCCATTTGCGCTTTCATCTGCGCCATCATGGCTTCTTGCAAGGGCGCAACGTCAGGCAATCCGAGGAACCGGCGGGCTTCCTCTGGCGTGCAATCGATATCGACGGTGACCTTCATCGTCCGCTCCCAGGCAAGACTTACAGCATCGACCTAAGTTAGGTTGGCCCGCATCCTCCTGTCCACGGCGCTTCATGTCCGAACCCCGCAATCATTTAGGCGACGAGACCAGTCCTTATCTGCTGCAGCATCGGGACAACCCGGTCCATTGGTGGCCGTGGGGCGAAGCGGCCTTGGCGGAAGCAAAGGCGACCAATCGCCCCATCCTGCTGTCGATCGGCTATTCGGCCTGTCATTGGTGCCATGTGATGGCCCACGAGAGCTTCGAGAACGAAGCCGTCGCCGCGCAGATGAACCGCGATTACGTGAACATCAAGGTCGACCGCGAGGAACGGCCCGATCTCGATGCGATCTATCAGAAAGCGTTGTCGCTCATGGGCGAGCATGGCGGCTGGCCGCTGACCATGTTCCTCAGCCCTGACGGGCGTCCGTTCTGGGGTGGGACTTATTTCCCGCCCAAACCGGCCTATGGCCGGCCGAGCTTCACCGACGTGCTGACCCAGCTCGCGCGCATCTGGCGCGATGACACCAACGACATTGCGGCTCAAGGGGCCGCGCTTGTCGATGCAATGGCGAAGGACGAACGCGAGCAGCTGACTGACGGGCTCTCGATCAAGTTGATCGGCGAGCTGTCCGCCGGACTGCTCGAGTACATGGACACCGAGGCCGGCGGCCTGAAGGGCGCGCCAAAATTCCCGATGCCGTTCCTCTACGATCTACTGTGGCGTGTTTCACAGAAGAACGGGAACGCCGCTCTGCGCGCCGCCGTGCTGAAGACACTGCAAGCGATCTGCCTGGGCGGAATCTACGATCACGTCGGCGGCGGCTTCGCGCGTTATTCGACAGATGCGCAATGGCTCGCGCCGCATTTCGAGAAGATGCTCTACGACAACGCGCAGCTGGTCGATCTGCTGACGCTGCTGTGGCGCGACACCGGTTCGGAACTCTTCGCCACGCGCGTCGCCGAGACGGTCGAGTGGTTGGACCGCGAGATGATGACGAAGGACAAAGCCTTCGCCTCCGCGCTCGATGCGGACTCCGAAGGCGTGGAGGGCAAGTTCTACGTCTGGACCGAAGCCGAGATCGATCATCTGCTCGGCGCCGACGCGCCTGCGTTCAAGGCAGCTTACGACGTCACGCCCGGCGGAAATTGGGACGGCCACGCCATCCTCAGTTTGTCGCGCACCGGCTTCCGCGTCGAAGACGAAGAACACTTCGCCCATTGCCGCGACGTGTTGTTGCAGGGACGCGAACTTCGCACGCGTCCGGGCTGCGACGACAAAGTCCTGACCGACTGGAACGGGCTGATGATCGCGGCGCTGGCGCGCGCGGGTGCGGCCTTCAAGAAACCCGACTGGGTTCAGCGCGCGGAGCGCGCTTTCGCTGCCGTGATCGAAAACGCGACGTGGCACGACGACCAGGGCCGCGCGCGTCTCGGCCACGCCTGGCGCGCGGGTCGTCTGCAACGCACCGCGATGCTCGACGACTATGCCAACATGGCGAACGCCGCGCTCGCGTTGTTCGAGACGACGGCCGATCCCAACTATCTCGCGCGCGCGCGGGGCTGGGTCGACCTGGCGACCGCGCTGTATTGGGACGAAGACGCCGGCGGATATTTCTTCACCGCCTCGGACGCGGAGACATTGATCCTGCGCACCAAGACCGCGAACGACGCGGCGAGCCCGTCGGGCAACGGCGCGATGGTGCAGGCGCTCGCGCGGTTGTTCTACATCACCGGCGCGCGCGACGATCGCACGCGGGCCGGCGCCACCGTGGCCGCGCTCAGCGTCGAGGCGCTGCGCGGCTTCCCTCATGCCTGCACATTGTTGTCCGGCTTCCTGCTTCTGGAAGAAGCGGTGCAAGTGGTGATCGTCGGTCACGCGGATTCCAACGAGACGAAGGCGCTGCTCGCCGCCGCCCACAGCGCCGCCGAACCGGGCCTCATCGTGACCGTGATCGAAGACGGCGCGGGGCTGCCCGCCGGCCATCCGGCGCAGGGCAAGGCCAAGGTCAATGGCCGCGTGACGGCCTATGTCTGTCGCGGACCGGTTTGTGAAGCGCCGGTCACCAATGCGGCTGACCTCACCGCCGCACTCGTGTAAAGCGGACCCATGCCGCAGCTCTCAATGCATTCGCCGGTGGGCGATCTCACCATCAGCGCCGAGGACGACAAGATCGTCGCGGTCGACTGGGGATGGGGCAGCCAGCAAACCAAGACGCCCCTGCTGGTCGAAGCCAAGCGCCAGCTCGACGACTATTTCGATGGCAAGCTGACCAAGTTCAAATTGCCGCTCGATCCCGCAGGCACGGAATTCCAACGCGCCGTCTGGCGGTTGATGTCCAAAATTCCCCAGGGCCGGACGGAGACCTACGGCGCGCTGGCCAAGAAACTCGACGCCAGTGCGCAAGCAGTCGGCACGGCTTGCGGTCGCAATCCCTTGCCGATCCTGATCCCCTGCCACCGTGTGCTCGGCGCCGGCGGCAAGCTCGGCGGCTATTCTGGTTCCGGCGGTTTAGATACAAAGACCGCCTTGTTGCAGCTCGAGGGCGCGCTCCCCGCGTCCCTTTTCACGGAGAAAAAGCGGTGACCAAAGCGATCGTCATTACAGAGACTGGCGGCCCCGACGTCCTCAAGCTGGCGGATGTGAATGTGGGCGCCCCCAGCGCCGGCGAGATCCGTCTGAAGCAAAGCGCCATCGGCGTGAACTTCATCGACACCTATCACCGCAGCGGTCTCTATCCGGTGCCGCGTCCGTTCTCGCCGGGCCTCGAAGCCGTCGGCACCGTCACCGATATCGGCAGCGGCGTCACCGATGTGAAGGTCGGCGACCGTGTCGCTTACGGCAACGGCCCGATCGGCGCGTATACGGAAGAACGCGTGATGCCGGCCGCCAGCGTTGTCGCCGTGCCCAAGGGCCTGAAGGACGACCAGGTCGCGGGCATGATGCTGCGCGGCTACACCGTCTGGTACCTCCTGCGCGCGATCCACAAGCTGCAAGCCGGCGAGACCGTGCTGTTTCACGCCGCTGCCGGCGGCGTCGGCCTGATCTTCTGTCAGTGGGCGAAAGCCTTGGGTGCAACCGTGATCGGCACCGTCGGGACGGATGAGAAGATCGCGCTGGCCAAGAACGCGGGCTGCGAGCACGTCATCCAGTACCGCAAGGAAGACTTCGTAAAGCGCGTGAAGGAGATCACGAACGGCAAGGGCGTGCGCGTCGTGTACGACGGCGTCGGCAAGGATACATTCCTCGGCTCGATGGATTGCTTGAGCCCGCGCGGTCTGATGTGCTCGTTCGGCAATGCTTCCGGTCCGGCGCCGGCGTTCGAAACCTCGATGCTCGCGGCGAAGGGTTCGGTGTTCCTTACGCGCCCGCGTCTCGGTGACTACGTCGGCACGCGTCCGGAACTGGTCCAGGCCAGCGAAGAACTCTTCGCCGCCGTGGGCAACGGTTCGATCAAGGTCGACGTCGGCCAGAGCTTCCCGCTCGCGGCCGCCGCCGACGCCCATCGCGCCCTCGAAGGCCGCGGCACTACCGGCTCAACGATCCTGATCGCTTAATCACCACGCCTGAATCAAAACGGGCCAGCAGCGATGCTGGCCCGTTCGATCTCGGATCACGCCGCTCTTACTTAGCCGGCGGGGTGTCCGTCGTGGCTGGCGTCGCCGGCGTGCTCATACCGCCCGAGCTCGACTTCGCGCCGCTGCCATAGTCGGTGGCATCGCGGATATCGATCTTGCTCTGGAAGCGGGTGGCGATCTGCTGCTTGGCGACTTCGCTCTTCGCGTCCTTCATCTGGGTGCGACAGCTATTCTGCTCGGTCGCATTCAGGGTCTTGTTGACGCAAACAGCTTCACGGGCGCTGGCCATTTGGTTTTCGCTGCTCTTGGCGAACGCAAGCGCGCCGCCGCCAACAATGGCCACCGCCATCACCGCACCGACAAAATTCGAAGTCTTCATGGCTAACCTCCTCGCGAACGACCCGGCTGGGTCAAACAATCTACGAGGAGGAATATCGCCTTTGGGGATGGTCGCCGTGCGGCCGGACTATGAGCAGCAAGGGGTGATTTTGGGGCAAGATTGCCACAATCTCACGTAAGGCCCGCAAAGGTTGCGGGCCTACGGGACCGTAGGCCCCTACTTGTTCATCCGATCGAAGAATTCGTTGTTGTTCTTCGAATCGCGCAGCTTATCGAGCAGGAATTCCATGCCGTCCTGGATGCCCATCGGATCGAGGATGCGGCGCAGCACCCACATCTTCGACAGGTTGGCCTGGCCAACGAGCAGTTCTTCCTTACGCGTACCGGACTTCGTGATGTCGATGGACGGGAAGACGCGCTTGTCGGCGAGCTTGCGGTCGAGGACGATTTCCGAGTTACCGGTACCTTTGAATTCTTCGAAGATGACTTCGTCCATGCGGCTGCCGGTATCGATCAGCGCCGTGGCGATGATGGTCAGCGAACCGCCTTCTTCGATGTTACGCGCCGCACCGAAGAAGCGCTTCGGACGCTGCAGCGCATTGGCATCGACACCGCCGGTGAGCACTTTGCCCGAGGACGGCACAACGGTGTTGTAGGCGCGCGCGAGACGGGTGATGGAGTCCAGCAGGATGACCACGTCGCGCTTGTGTTCGACCAGGCGCTTGGCCTTTTCGATCACCATTTCGGCGACTTGTACGTGACGCGAAGCCGGCTCGTCGAAGGTCGAGCTGACGACTTCGCCCTTCACCGTACGGTCCATGTCGGTGACTTCTTCCGGCCGTTCATCGATCAACAGAACGATCAGATAGACTTCCGGATGGTTCGCGGCGATCGCGTTGGCGATGCTCTGCAGCATGATCGTCTTGCCGGTCCGCGGCTGGGCGGTGATCAGCGCGCGCTGACCTTTGCCCAGGGGCGAGACCAGTTCGATCACGCGGCCGGTAAGATCCCTGTTCTTGGTATCCTTCGGCTCCACTTCCATCGACAGCTTCTGGTCGGGGTAGAGCGGCGTCAGGTTGTCGAAATTAATGCGATGGCGAACCGCGTCGGGATCCTCGAAATTGACCCGGTCGACCTTCACGAGAGCGAAATACCGCTCCCCGTCCTTCGGCCCGCGGATCTGACCCTCGACGGTGTCGCCGGTGCGCAGGCCGAAACGGCGGACCTGGCTGGGGCTCACATAGATGTCGTCGGGACCCGGAAGATAATTGGCTTCAGCTGAGCGCAGGAACCCGAAACCGTCCTGAAGGATCTCCAGAACGCCATCCCCGTCGATCGAAGTATCCTTATCCGCCAATATCTTAAGGATGGCGAACATCAGATCCTGACGGCGCAGATTAGAGGCGTTCTCGATGCCGAATTCCTCGGCAAAAGCGAGAAGCTCCGCGGGTTTCTTGAGCTTTAGTTCCTTGAGGTGCATGGCGAACCTAGACGGTCGATGGGCGGATGGAGGGTGTTAGGACGAGAGATGTTCAGACAAGACAGGCGACGGAAAAGGGCCGCGCTGGACTCAGTCAGGGGGGAACTTAGGGCCGAGATGATCGGCGGCTCGGGACGACTGCCCGAGTGGACACAAAATCGATACCTGAGCGCTTATCCCAAGTCAATGGCGAGACATGAAGGCAAGGCCGTCGAACCCGGTGTTTTTCCCCCGTCCTAAGAACAAAATAGAAAAGGGATCGTTTTGGGTAGTGTTAGAGGTTGTGCCTGTGCGTGCCGGGGATTCCCCCTCAGGGGCGATTTATCCCATCGGCGTGATGATCATTTGGCAGTTTGAAAACCGGTGTGGAAAACCCGGTGGAAAGCGGGGAAAGACCCGCTGATTTCAGACCTCAATGCTTACCTGAATAGGCTGGAAAACGTCGGGGACAGACCCGGCGTGGCAGCCTGACTCCCGCTCACGGTTCCGTCGGACTCACAGGGCTAACAAGCCCGGGACGCTATGACCCTCAGTGGGGTCTAAAGTGGTGGGCCTCACGCGATGCCTTGAGTTATGCCCCTAACCACGATGTTATCCCCATCCCATTCCAGACGACAAAAGTCCGGCCAACGCCACCCCAGATGATCAAAAACGGCACCTTCAATCTCCACCTCGTCTCCGACTCGTCCGGCGAGACCGTGACCAACATCGCGCGGGCCTGCTTGGTGCAGTACGACGCGATCGAAGTGACCGAGCATTTCTGGTGGCTGGTGCGCACGCCCGGCCAGATGACGCGCGTGATCGAGGGTCTGAAAACCGCACCCGGCCTCGTGATTTTCACGCTGCTCGATCTAAAGATCCGGCAAACGCTGGAACAGGCCTGCCGTGAACTGAAGATCCCTTATGTCTCGGCGCTCGATCCGGTGATGGGCGCACTGAATGGCTTCTTCAATCGCACCGCCGGTTCCGAGATCGGCCGCCAGCACGTCCTCGACGAGGAATATTTCCAGCGTATCGATGCGATGCATTTCACCATGCAGCATGACGACGGGCAGTCCCTCGATACCATGCGCGAGGCGGACATTATCCTGGTCGGCGTGTCGCGCACGTCGAAAACGCCGACCTGCATGTATCTCGCCAACCGCGGCTTCAAGGTCGGCAACATTCCGTTGGTGCCCCATATGACGATGCCGGAAGACCTGTTCGTCGCGCCCAAGCCGCTGTTCGTCGGGCTGACGCGCGAACCGCGCAGCCTGTCCGACATCCGCCAGAGCCGCCTCCGGATCATGAATGAGGACCGCTCGGTCGATTACGCCGACGTCGACAAAGTGCGTGAGGAGGTGGCGGACTCCCGCCGTCTGTTCGTCAAGCATCGCTGGCCGGTCATCGACGTCACGCGCCGTTCGATCGAAGAGACCGCTGCCACCATCGTGCAGCACTATAATCAACGTCACGCCGAAGACATTCCCACGTAATGACACCTGTCATCCTTGCCTCCGCCAGCGTAAGCCGCGCGCGGCTGCTCACCGCCGCCGGCGTCGTATTCACGGTCGAGCCCGCGCATGTCGACGAAGACGCGATCAAGCAAAGCCTGCGCGCAGATGGGGCGCCGGTCAGCGCCTGCGCCGAAACGCTGGCGGAAATGAAAGCCGTGGCAATCTCACGGCGCTATCCGCAAGCCTTGGTCATCGGCGCCGATCAAATGCTCGAATGCGAGGGTGCCTGGTTCGACAAACCTGCTGATCTCGCGCGTGCCGAAGAACAATTGCTGACCCTGGCCGGCAAGACGCACACCTTGCCCACGGCGGCGGTGGTCGCGCTGGGCGGTCAGCGCATCTGGCATCAGATCGCCACGCCGCGGCTGACCATGCGCCGCTTCGACCGTGCGTTCGTGCAAGGCTATCTTGCCGAAGTCGGCGCGGCGGCCCTGACATCGGTCGGCGCGTATCAGCTCGAAGGTCGTGGCAGCCAATTATTCCACACGGTCGAAGGCGACTTCTTCACCATCCTCGGCCTGCCGCTGTTGCCGCTTCTGGCTTTCCTCCGGGCCCATCACGTGGTTCCATCCTGAGATGCTGACGGGGAAAGCGAAAGTCGCGGGCGTGATGGGATGGCCGATCGGTCATTCCAAATCCCCGGCGCTGCACAATTATTGGATCAACGAGCTCAAGCTAGACGGTGCTTATGTGCCGCTCGCGGTGAAGCCGGAAGATCTGGCGACGGCATTGCGGGCGCTGCCCGCGCTGGGCTTCGCGGGCGTCAATCTCACGGTGCCCCATAAGGAAGAAGCGCTGCGCGTCGTCGATGAGATCGACGAGATCGCGAAGCGCATCGGCGCGATCAATACAATTATCGTGACCACGGACGGCAAGCTGCGCGGCACGAACACCGACGCGTTCGGGTTCATGGCGAACCTCAAAGCCGGTGCGCCGCAGTACAGTGCCAGTGCCGCGCCTGCTGTGGTGCTGGGCGCCGGTGGCGCCGCGCGCGCGGTCTGCGCCGCGCTGGTCGATGCCGGATGCACCGAAGTGCGGCTGCTCAACAGAAATCGCGAACGGGCT
This sequence comes from Rhodospirillaceae bacterium, assembly GCA_947476695.1. GTDB lineage: Bacteria > Pseudomonadota > Alphaproteobacteria > Rhodospirillales > Rhodospirillaceae > SCTM01. The sequence continues at coordinate 504,470 of CANJRD010000001.1, read as the reverse complement.
GAAACCTTAGCGGCGCGCATGGGCAAGGCGGTCTGCGTGCGCGATTGGGCTGCGCGGTCGCAGGAACTCAGCGCTGCCGGTCTGGTCGTGAACACCACCACCCTGGGCATGACCGGCCAGCCCGCGCTTGAGATCGATCTCGCGGCGCTGCCGACAACGGCGATCGTGCACGACATCGTCTACGCACCGCTGGAAACGCCGCTGCTGGCCGCGGGCCGCGCGCGGGGAAATCACGTCGTCGATGGCCTCGGCATGTTGCTGTATCAGGCGCAGCCGGCGTTCCAGGCCTGGTTCGGCGTGAAGCCCGAAGTCACGCCCGGTTTGCGGACGCATATTTTGGGTCCTTCTCTTCCGAGCAAGGCGTGAGCGCGAAAGCGACACGCGCTGCACAGCGCAGCTGGCCTGTCAGCTTCGGCCGTCGTCACGGGCGGCGGCAAAAACGCACATGGCCTTTCATCGTCATTGGGCTGACCGGCTCCATCGCGATGGGGAAATCGACCACGGCGGCGATGATGCGCCGCTTCGGCTGGCCAGTCTTCGATTCCGATGCCGCGGCGCGCAGCCTCACGGCGCAGGGCGGGGCCGCCCTGCCTGAGATCGCCGTGGCGTTCTCCGGCGTCGTCGGCCCGATGGGCCTCGACCGCGAAGCGCTGGCGCGCGCGGTGTTCAGCAAGCCCGAGGCACTTGCGCGCCTCGAAGGCATCCTGCATCCGAAAATCGGTGCGACGCGCCGGCAATTCCTGATGAACGCGGCGCTGCTTAAAGCGCCGGTGGTCGTGCTCGACATTCCGCTGCTGTTCGAAACCGGCGCGGACAAGGATGTCGACATCGTCGTGGTCGTCACGGCGCCGGCGTTCCTGCAACGCCAGCGCGCGATGGGGCGTAAGGGCATGACGCCCGAAAAGCTCAAAGGCATCCTGGCGCGCCAGATGTCCGATCACAGCAAGCGCCGTCAGGCTTTCGTCATCGTCCCGTCAGGCTTGGGCAAACGCGAGGCCTTGCGCCGCCTGACTCCCTTGCGCCATCTTAAGCGCACAAGCTGAAGCGACGACGCGTCCAAGGATTCACCCGTGCGGCAGATCATCATCGATACCGAAACGACCGGGCTGAGCGCGCGCGGCGGCGATCGGGTGGTCGAAATCGGCGCGGTTGAGATCTTCAATCACCTGCCGACGGGCCGCACCTATCAGGTCTACATCAATCCCGAGCGCGACATGCCGCCGGAGGCCGAGCGCGTCCATGGCATCAGCGCGGCCTTTCTCGCCGACAAGCCGGTGTTCGCCGCCATCTGCGACGAACTGCTGGCCTTCATCGATGGCGCGCCGCTTGTGGCGCATAACGCCGGCTTCGACGTCGGCTTTTTGAATGCGGAACTGCAGCGCGCGGGCCGCGAGCTGTTGTCGACGGAACGCGTGATCGACACGGTCGATATCGCGCGGCGCAAGTTCCCCGGCGCCCAAGCCAGCCTTGACGCGCTTTGCCGCCGCTTCCAGGTCGATACCACCCATCGCACCAAGCACGGCGCGCTGCTCGACGCCGAACTGCTGGCGAAGGTTTATCTCGAACTGGTGGGTGGCCGTGAGCCGGGCCTGATGCTGAATGCCGCCGCGGGCTCGACCCAGGCGCAGACGGCGCAAGGCGGTCAACCCATCGTGGTCGCAAGGCCGATACGCCCGCATGCGCCCAGCGCGGAGGAAGAATCCGCGCACGACGCCTTCCTCAAGCGCCTCAAGGACCCGATCTGGGTCCGTGACGCCGCTGCCGCGACGAATGCTTAGTTGATGGCCGCGCCGGCCGGCGGGGTTTCCAAGGGCTGCCCGGCGACGCCGAACTTCGCCTGATAGATCTGGGCGAAATCGACCATCTGCAGCATCAGCGGCGGGAAACCACCGCCCAGGGTCATATCGCAGACAAGCTGCCGCGCGAACGGGAACAACTGGCGCGGGATTTCGATCAGCATCAGCGGATGGATGGCTTCGTTGGGCACGATCTGCTCGTTGACCTCGACCACGCAGCCGTAGGCGAGCTCGAAGATGAAGGCCGTGCGGCCCGCAACCGTGGCCTCGATGTTCACCTTTAGGACGACTTCATAGTTGCCCTCGGACAGGTGGCGCATAGAGGTGTCCAGGCCGATCGGGATTTCCGGCGGGCTTTCGCGAAGCGCGGAATAGACTTCCGGGGCACCCGGGACCTCGAACGACAAGTCCTTGATGTACTGCGCGACCATACGGACGGGCGGCAGCTGTGACTCGGCGTCCTGGGGGGCGTCTTCGCTCATGACTCTGATCTCCGGTTCGGGCCGGCAGGCGACTAACATGCTTCGTTGTCATGAACAAGCGGGCCCGGAATCCGCGGCGGCGAGACCAGCGCGGGCGTTCACGTTTTGCGGGGCATCCTTGCCCTTTGGGGGCCGAGGTCCTAACTTAGGCGTTAGTGGGTCGAGCGGACGCTGATCGGCGTTCGAATACCTCACCCCCCGGCCGGTGTTTTGACGTCAATCCGCCGCCGAACACCCACCTGGGCCGCGATCTGATGGAAGGCTTCCAGTTCATCGACATTATCATCCTGGCCATGGTGGCCGGGTTTGTCGTGCTTCGGTTGCGCAACACCCTCGGGCGCCGCACCGGGCTTGACCCGCGCGAACCGCAAAGCGGCAATACGCCGGATGCGTTCGGCGGTACCGAGCGTCCCGCTAACGACCGTCCCGACAATGTCGTGACCTTGCCGGGCGCGCGCCGTCCGCGCGACGCCGCCGATATCGAACCGATGTATCAGGGCACGCCACTCGAAGCGGGCCTTGTCCAGATCAAGCTTGCCGATCCGAACTTCTCTCCCAGCCGCTTCCTTGAAGGCGCGGGCAAGGCTTTCGAGATGATCGTGGCGGCTTTCGCCAAGCATGACACCGACACGTTGAAGCCGCTGCTCAGCGCCGACGTGTTCTCGCGCTTCGCCGCCGCGATCCAGGATCGCGAGGAACGCGGCGAGACGATGGATACCGAGCTCGTCGTCTTGAAGCCGCCCCGCCTCGAAAGCGTGGAGATGCAAGACACCCGCGCCATCGTCGCCGTGCGCTTCCAAAGCGAACAGGTCAATATCGTCAAGGATCGCGACGGCAAGGTCATCGAAGGCGACCGCAACAACGTCGAATCCGTCACCGATATCTGGACGTTCTCGCGCGATACGGCCAGCCGCGATCCGAACTGGGCCTTGATCGCCACGCATAGCGTGGAATGATCGGCGCGCGTCCCTTCGCGCGCTGATGCGCTCTTCCGTCCGCCTCTCAATCCAACTTGCCGCCACGGCCGCGCTCGCGCTCGCCGTCGGTTTCGGCGCGGGTTATTTCGCCGCGCCGCGTGAAGCGCTGCCGCCGTCCGCACCGCCATCATCCTCGTCGCCTGCGACCGCGCCGGTCGCGAAGGCGATCTACAAGGCGGTGCCCTACAGCATGCTGGCGGGTTGGCAGGATGATGACCTGCTGGCGGCGCGCGAGACGCTGGAGAAATCCTGCAAGGTATTCGCCGCGCGCGATCCCGAAGCCATCGTCGGCCAGGGCGATACGGCGCGTCCCGTCAAACTCTGGCGCGCGGCTTGCGACGCGGTTTTAAACACGGCGGACGATGTCGCTTTCCGCGCCGCGCTGACGCGCGTGTTCGAGCCTTTCGCTGTGACGTCGAGCGACGGCGAAGATCAGGGCACGTTCACCGGCTACTACGAAAGCGAACTGCGAGGATCGCTGAGGCGCGACGCCAAACACACCGTGCCCATCTACGGTATGCCGCGCGATCTGGTATCCGCCGATCTCTCGGCTTTCATGACGAATGTGCCGCAAGGCGTGCCACGCCAGATCATCGGCCGCGTCAGTACCGAGAAGGATCGCCCGCGTTTCGTGCCCTATTTCACACGGGCCGAGATCGACGCCGGCGCGGTGGCCAACGCCGCCGATGTCGTGCTGTGGGCCGAAGATCCGGTCGACGTGCACATCTTGCACATCCAAGGCTCGGGCCGCGTCACGCTCACCGATGGCGATCGGATGCGGCTCGGGTTCGCCGGCAGCAACGGTCAACGCTTCCAAGGCATCGGCAGCATTCTGCTGAAGGCCGGCGTGTTGAAGGCGGGTGAAGCGACCATGGACAATGTGCGCACCTGGTTGCGCGCGCATCCCGAAGACGCGGCGCGCTATATGCGTGAGAACGGCCGCTTCATCTTCTTCCAGTTGCGGCCCGACGATGCCGGCGGTCCCATCGGTGCGCTCGGCGTGCCGCTGACGGCGGGGCGATCCTTGGCCGTCGATCCCGAGGTCGTGCCGCTCGGCGCGCCGCTGTGGTTGGCCAGTGTCGATCCCGACGGTAAGACCTTGCAGCGTCTGGTCTTCGCCCAGGATATCGGTGCTGCGATCACCGGCGCGGTCCGTGGCGATTACTTTTGGGGCACCGGCGAAGCCGCCTTCCAGAAAGCGGCGCGCATGAAAAGTCGTGGGCGCTACGCCATTTTGCTCCCGCAGGCTTCATAAGCGGCGCATTTAGCTTTAGGTAAGCACTCGCAGCTTACCTTTCGGAAATCATGAACACGAAGCCGCCCGGCGAAAAGAAGCGAGATCGCGCCTTATATGCGCGCCTGATCGAGTCCTATCAGGCCGACCGCATTGGCATTTTCGTCGACTTCGACCGTCTTAATCACCCGAAGTCGCCGGTCTGGGATCCGTGGGAGAATGTCGGCCCGCTGTTGATCATCCTGACCGCCTCGCTGGCCGTGGTGATCTTCGTCTCCTGGCCCATGGGCATGCTGATCGGCACCGCCGCGATGGTGTTCGGCGTGATGTTCTATCTTTTCCTCGTGCGGCCCTGGATCGCGCAGCGTCTCTATCGCCGCGCCCTCGATGCCGCCATCGACAATCTCCACAACTGGAACGTCTTGTGGAAACTTGGCGGCCTCGTGATCACGCTCAATTACATGAACAAGACACGCTGCGTTTCGCCTGACGGCGACTGGCGCGCCTTTGTGACGCGCTACCTGCCGGAAATGGAGATCGAGGGCGCCGAGATGTACAACGCCTTCAATCGTCCGCGCGGCGAAGACGACGATGCCGAGACCGCCAAGCTCAAACAGCTCGACATCTAGCGCCCGCGCGGGCGAAAACCGGCGATGAGCCGCGCGCGCCGTGAACCCACCGAAGAAGAACTGGCCCTGTGGCGGTATGTGACGCGCGACGTCGCGCCGCAGCACCCCCACTCCGTTCTGCGCACCGCGCGTCATCCCACGCCCGAACCGCCGCCGCCGCCCAAACGAGCCGCCGAAATCATCGCGCCCCCGGCGCCAACACCGGCCCGTCCGCCCGTGCGTCCTGCGCCGCTCGCGCTCGGGGCCACGGCCGGGATCGACCGGCGCACCGCGCAGCGATTCAGCCGCGGCCAGATGGACATCGACGCCAAGCTCGACCTGCACGGTCATACCGTCAGCGAGGCTCATATGGCCGTCGATCGGTTCCTGCGCCGCGCCGCACAGGGCGGCTTACGCTGTGTGCTGATCGTCACCGGAAAAGGCGGCGGATCCGAGGGGAAGGGGCGCATCCGCAGCGAAGCGATGCATTGGCTGAGCCACCCGTCTCTCCGACCGTCGATCCTGGCGGTGCGGGAAGCCCGCTCCCGGGACGGCGGCTCGGGCGCGCTCTACGTGCTTTTGCGGCGTCAGCGAGCTTAAATAGCCACAGACAATCATAGGTAGGAAACCTTTTGGGGCTGTTGCACCTTAAGGACTCAGTGGTTAGCAAAGGGCGGCGGGTGGCCATTTCTGCGCCTCTGGAGCTATGTCCCGGACCAATAGACCCCCCTCGAACTCCCTAAGGCGCTGCCTTCTCGGCGCATGCGTCCTGCTGATCGCTGCGACCGCCGGTTCCGCTTGGCTCGCTCTCGGCGCGGCTGGTTCCGAAACCACCAAGTTCGTCATGATCGGCAGCTACCTGGCCAGCGTGGCGGTGGGGGGTGCTGTTGTTCGTGGTGATGCGCCGGCACCTGCGCTACCGCGAAGCCGGCAAATCCGAACTCCGCCGCATCAACGAAGTCCTGATCGCCGACGCGGAAAGCCGCATCGCCGAACTGACCTCCGTCGCCGATAGCCTGAGGCTCAAGGACGAGGACCTGGTGCGCACGCGCGCCTTCCTCAAGCTGGTGATCGAACACGTCCCCGGCATGCTGTTCATCAAGGACGCGAAGGAAAACCGCTTCGTGCTGGTCAATCGCGGCGCCGAACAGTTGCTCGGCTATGACCGCCGCGAACTGATCGGCAAGACCGACCACGAGGTGTTCCCGCGCGAACAGGCCGAGCAGTTCGTCACACGCGATCGCCGCGTGCTGGCCGCGGGTCGCCACCACTTCGTCTTCGATGGTTTCCATACGGCCCGAGGCCAGCACATCCGTCACCTGAAGACGCATATTGTGCCCGTCTTCGACGAACAGGGTCGCGCACAGTTCCTGCTCGGCTTCTCGGAAGACATCACCGACCGCCGTCAGGTCGAACAGCAGTTCCGCCAGGCCCAGAAGATGGAAGCTATCGGCCAGCTGACCGGTGGCGTGGCGCACGACTTCAACAATCTGCTGATGGTCATCCTCGGCAATCTCGAACTGCTCGAGGCCGCGTTAGAGAACCAGCCCACATTGCTGCGCCTGGTGGCCACTGCGGTGCGCGGCGCCGACCGCGGCGCGCAGCTGGTGAAAAGCCTGCTCGCGTTTGCGCGCAAGCAACCGCTCGATCCGGTACAGGTCGATCTCAACAAGCTACTGCGTGAGACGGTTGAGATGTTGAACCGTACGCTCGGCGACAATATCGCCGTCGAGGTGATCACGAAGTCCGATCTGTGGATGTGCGAGGTCGATCCCGGCCAGCTGCAAAGCGCGCTTCTCAACCTGGCGATCAACGCCCGCGATGCGATGCCCGCGGGCGGCACGCTCACCATCGAAACCGATTGTGCCGAACTCGACGAACAAACGGCGCGCCCGGCCGATGTGCGCCCCGGCCCATATGTGATGCTGGCGGTCTCCGACACTGGCACCGGCATGCCGCCGGAAATTTTGGAACGCGTCTTCGATCCGTTCTTTACCACCAAGGAACCGGGCAAGGGCTCAGGGCTTGGCCTCAGCATGGTCTACGGCGTGGTGAAGCAATTGCGCGGTCATTTACGCATCCACAGCGAAGTGGGCGTCGGCACGACGGTGCGCATTTATCTGCCGCGTGTGTCGCCCCTCCAGGACAAGACCAGCGCACCGACCGCCGTCATCGCGCGCGGCAAGGCCAACGAGACGATCCTGGTGGTCGAAGACGATGCCGAAGTGCGCGCCCTCACGGCCGGCATGCTCGAAGGGCTCGGCTACGACGTCGTTTGCACCGCATAGATCAGCGAAGCGCGCAACCTCGTCACACAGAAGCGCCCGGCCCTTCTGCTGACGGATGTGATGCTGCCCGGCGGCAACGGCCGCGAACTGGCCGACGCGGCGATCAGTCAGATGCCCGATCTGAAAGTGCTGTTCATGTCCGGCCACGCCGACAGCGTGAACCTCAACATGGGCCGCCCCGACCAACATCCCAACCTGCTGCACAAGCCGTTCCGCCAGCACGATCTCGCGCTGAAGGTGCGCTCAATGCTCGATGAAGACCGCGTGACCTAAAGAATGAAGCGGCTCAGGTCGCCCTTCTTGGCCAGCACGCCCACCTGCGACTGCACATAGGCCGCGTCGACGCGGAACGTCTCGCCGGCCTTGTCGGTGGCCGTGAAGCTGATGTCTTCCAGCAGCTTCTCCAGCACGGTGTGCAGGCGCCGTGCGCCGATGTTCTCGACCGTTGTGTTGATCTCCGCCGCCAGATCGGCGATCGCCGGCACGGCATCGTCGGCGAATTCCAGCGTCACCTGCTCGGTCGCCAGCAAGGCTTTGTACTGCTTGATCAGGCTGACCTCGGTTTCGGTCAGGATGCGCACGAAGTCGTCGCGCGTCAGGGCCTGCAACTCGACACGGATCGGCAAGCGCCCCTGCAACTCCGGCAGCAGGTCCGACGGCTTGGCGATGTGGAACGCGCCCGAGGCGATGAACAGGATGTGGTCGGTCTTCACCTGACCATACTTGGTCGAGACGGTGGTGCCTTCGATCAGCGGCAACAGATCGCGCTGCACGCCCTCGCGGCTGACGTCGCCGCCGCGCGTTTCCTGCCGGGCGGTGATCTTGTCGATCTCGTCCAGGAACACGATGCCGTTGTTCTCGACCGCATGGATGGCTTCGCGGGTGAGGGTGTCTTGATCCAACAGCTTGTCGGACTCCTCGCGCATCAGCACTTCGTAGGATTGCTGCACGCTCATTTTGCGCGGCTTGCTGCGGTTGCCCATCATGCCGCCCAACATGTCGCTCAGGTTCATCATGCCCATTTGCGCGCCGGGCATGCCGGGGATGTCCATCGTCGGCATCGACGCTGCCGCCGGTTCCTGCACCTGGATCTCGATTTCCTTATCCTTCAGCGCGCCCTCACGCAGCATCTTGCGGAATTTCTGCCGCGTCTCGACCGAGGCGCTGTCGCCGACCAGGGCGTCCAGCACGCGATCCTCCGCGGCGGCTTCGGCGCGGGCGACGACGGATTTGCGCAGGCGCTCCTTCGTCATGCTCATCGCGATCTCGGTCAGATCGCGGATGATGCTGTCGACATCGCGGCCGACGTAGCCGACCTCGGTGAACTTGGTCGCTTCGATTTTCAGGAACGGCGCGTTGGCCAGTTTTGCCAGGCGGCGTGCGATCTCGGTCTTGCCCACGCCCGTGGGCCCCACCATCAGAATGTTCTTCGGCAGAACTTCCTCGCGCAGCTCCGGCGGCAACTGCTGGCGGCGCCAGCGGTTGCGCAGCGCGATGGCCACGGCGCGTTTGGCGTCGGCCTGGCCGACGATGAAGCGGTCGAGTTCGGAAACGATTTCGCGCGGTGAAAAACTGCTCATCGTTCAGAGCTTCTCGATGGTGAGATTGCGGTTGGTGTAGATGCAAATCCCCGCCGCGATATCCATCGCCTTGCGCGCGATGGCCTCTGCTTCCAGCGGCTGATCGATCAGCGCGCGCGCCGCCGACAGCGCATAGGCGCCGCCGGAGCCGATGCCGATCAGCCCGTCTTCCGGTTCCAGCACATCGCCGGTACCGCTCAGGATCAGGGACACGTCCTTGTCCGCCACCGCCATCATCGCCTCCAGCTTGCGCAGGTAGCGATCCGTCCGCCAGTCCTTCGCCAGCTCGACGCAGGCGCGTGTCAGCTGGCCGGGATGCTTCTCAAGCTTGGCTTCAAGGCGCTCGAACAGGGTGAAAGCGTCGGCGGTGGCGCCGGCGAAGCCGCCGATCACGTGGCCGTCGGCCAGGCGGCGCACCTTCCGGGCGTTGTGCTTGACGATCTGATGGCCCAGCGTCACCTGCCCATCGCCGGCGATGATCACGGCGCCGTTCTTGCGCACGGCCAGGATGGTCGTGCCGTGCATGGTCGGTTGTTGGCTCATCGCAGGGAAATGCTCGTGCAATCCGGGGGAGCGGTGACAATGGGGCGTTTACGGCACGGTTTCAAGGTTGGCCGGATGAAGGCGCAATAACACCGGGACGTGATCCGACGGCGGCTGCCAACGCCGCACATCCGTAAGAACTTCCACTTCTGCGATACGATCCTTCAGCGGCGTGGTGACCCAGATGTGATCGAGCCGCCGGCCTTTGTTCAGCACCTGCCAGTCGGCGGCGCGATAACTCCACCATGTGAACACCGGATCGTCGGCGGGTACGATCTCGCGCACGACGTCGATGAAGGCGAGCGATCGCTTGAAGCGATCCAGGGCCGCGATCTCGATCGGCGTGTGAGTGACGATCTTCGACAGTTTGACGTGGTCCCATACGTCGGCGGGCAAGGGCGCCACGTTGAGATCGCCGGCGATCACCATCGGGTCACGGAAGCCGTGACGGCTCGCGAAGTGATCGGCGATGGCATCGATGAACCGCAGCTTGTGCGCGAACTTCGGATTCTTTTCCGCATCGGGAATATCGCCGCCGGCGGGGATGTAGATGCTGTGGATCGACACCGGCGTCTCGGTGGGCACCCCGTCGCCCGGCAGCAGCGTGGCGGAAACATGCCGCGCGTCGTCGCGGTCGCAGTGATGGTGGCGCTCGATGTCGTGCAGCGGCCAGCGCGACAGGATCGCCACGCCGTTATAGCCAGCCTGTCCCACCACGGCCTGATGCGGATATCCCATCGCGGCGATCTCGCCGGCGGGGAACAGCACGTTGGTGACCTTGGTCTCCTGCAGGCAAATGACGTCGGCATCGGTCGTCTCGACCAGACGCGCGAATCCATCCAAGCGTTTGCGGATGGAATTGACGTTCCAACTCAAAATCGAGAGCTTCTGACTCACGGCTGTGTGCGGAGAGAAAAAAACGGCGCCCGATGTGGGGGGAACATCGGGCGCCGATGAGATTGCCAGTTAGGCAGGGGATACCGGAGCTGGCGTGTCGCAACCATGGCGGTGCGACGAGCTGGGGTGAATATGGGGGTGGCCCTGGAGTCGCGCAAAACCCTACTCGCACATGACCACCATGCATTTTCGCAAGGCCCGGCACGCCGCGAGATTATCATGTCGGAACAGGCAGGTAGGCGCCCCGGTCGCCAGCGCGAAAATCGCCCGAAAGCGGGGTGCAGTGCAGCAATTCGCAACTGAGGCGCGAGTACCGCCGAATTCCGAAACGACTCCACCTGGGGTTTTGACCGCCCCGGCTAGTCGCGGTCGGACTTTTCCTTGCGGGTGTCATAGCTGAACAGCTTGGACTCCAGCTTCACGCCGACGCGCGGGTTCTGCAGCGTCACGCGCACTTCCTTGTTCTGCGCGTCGATCACACGCCATTGCTTGAGCTCGAAGGGCGCTTCGTTGAAGACAAAGGTGAGCTTGCCCGCGCTGGGTTCCTTGGTCTGCGCCGCGGTGATTTCCAACGTGCCCGGACCCTGCTTCACGCCGAGCAGCTGCACCGCCGGATCGGTGAACGACATGTTGGCCTTCAACAGCAGGCCTGCCGGCGTGTCGTTCAGGTCGATATGGCTGACGTCGTTCATCTCCTGGTCGACGTAGATCAGGAATTTGCCGTCGGCCACCATCAGCATCTTGGTGGGCGGATCGTAGACGAGGCGCATCTTGCCGGGGCGCGAGAGAAACAACTCGCCCTCATGGCTGCCGCCGTCGGCGTTCACCTGCACGAAACGCGCCTGCATCGTGGTGATGCCGTTGAGATAAGTCTCGGCCTTCTTGAGAAGCGCGGACTGATCCTCCGCCGCGCTCACGGGCGTGGCGAGAAGGCAGATCATCAGCAGCGAGAACAGACGGCGCATCGAAAACCTCATCGGACAGGCAAGGGTAGCCTCGCCGGACACTATGGCGCGGCTGTGGCGATGTCCAACGAGCCCGGTCGCGAAAAGATACGGGTTGCGCGCTGAAGCCGCCTCAACCGCCCGGCAGCAGGACCTCGCGCTTGCCGACGTGGTTCGGCTTTCCGACCATGCCCTGGTTCTCCATCTCTTCGATGATGCGGGCGGCGCGGTTGTAGCCGATCTGCAGGTGGCGCTGGATGAAGCTGGTCGAGGCTTTGCGCTCGCGGGCCACAAGGGCCACGGCCTGGTCGAACAGGGCGTCGCCGCTGGTGGTGTTGCCGCCGGAGCCCAGGCCCGGGATGTCGTCGACGTCGACGTCTTCGGTGACTTCTTCGAGGTACTGCGGCTGGCCTTGCTCGCGCAGATGCGCGGTCAGCATCTCGACTTCCTTGTCGGTGCAGAACGGCCCGTGCACGCGGGTGATGCGCCCGCCCGCGGCCATGTACAGCATGTCGCCCTGACCCAGCAGCTGCTCCGCGCCCTGCTCGCCCAGGATGGTGCGGCTGTCGATCTTCGAGGTGACCTGGAAGCTGATGCGCGTCGGGAAGTTCGCTTTGATGGTGCCGGTGATCACGTCGACCGAGGGACGTTGCGTCGCCATGATCACGTGAATGCCAGCGGCGCGCGCCATCTGTGCCAAACGCTGCACAGCTGCTTCGACGTCCTTGCCCGCGACCAGCATCAGGTCGGCCATTTCGTCGATGATCACGACGATGTAGGGCAGCGGCGTAAGGTCGAGCGCCTGTTCTTCGTAGATCGGCGCGCCGGTGCCCGGATCGAAACCGGTCTGCACCGTCTTCGTCAGCGACTTGCCCTTCTTGGCGGCGTCGGTGAGACGCTGGTTGTAGCCGGCGATGTTCCGCACCGACAGTTGGCTCATCGCGCGATAGCGGTTCTCCATCTCGCGCACGACCCACTTCAGGGCCATCACGGCTTTGCCGGGTTCGGTCACGACCGGCGCCAGCAGATGCGGGATGCCGTCATAGACGGACAGCTCGAGCATCTTCGGGTCGATCATGATGAAGCGCACGTCTTTGGGCGTGGCCCGATAGAGCAGCGAGGCGATCATCGTGTTCACGGCGACCGACTTGCCCGAGCCGGTGGTACCGGCGATCAGCAGGTGCGGCATGCGCGCCAGGTCGGCCAGGATCGGTTCGCCGCCGATGTCCTTGCCGAGGGCCAAGACAAGTTTGCCTTCGTTCTTCTCGAACTCTGCGCTGGCCAGCATCTCGCGCAGGAAGACGGTTTCGCGGATCGCGTTCGGCAGCTCGATGCCGATCACACTACGGCCTGGGATGACGGCGATACGCACCGATACCGCGCTCATCGAACGGGCGATATCGTCGGCGAGGGACACAACGCGGCTGGTCTTGGTGCCGGGCGCGGGCTCCAGTTCGTATAGCGTGACGACCGGACCCGGACGCACTTTCACGATCTGGCCCTTGATGCCGAAATCGTCGAGCACGGATTCCAGCATGCGCGCGTTGCTTTCCAGCGCGTCCTTGCTGATGGCTCGGGCTTTGGAATCCGGCGGCGGCGGCGCAAGCAGATCGAGCGGCGGCAGGTCAAAGCCCTGCGAGCTGTCCGATAACAGGCTGCCTTGGCGGGCTTCCATCTCGCGGCGCGATGGCTTCGTCGGCGGCTTGGCCTTCGGCATTACGACGGTGGGTTCGCTGCGCTTTGGCGCTTCGATGGCGACGTCGCGTTCGACCGCGTCCTCATCTTCGTCGTCGTCGTCAGCAACCATGTCGTCGAGATCGTCGACGACCGGCGCGGCGATGTCCGGCGACGCGCTGCGCTCCATACGCGGCTCGGCACGCTCGCGCGGTTCACGACGCACCTTCGTTTTCTTCTCCGCCTTTTCCGCACCGATTCCGCGCAGGAACGCGCCGATGCGACGGCCAAATCCAACAGTGCCGGTTCCCGTCGCGGTGAAGAACCCGCGCATGCTGGAACCCACGGTGACGCGACGTACCGTCAGCGCCCATAGCAGCAGGCCAAGGCCGAACAGGGCCGCCGTGCCGCCCACCGTCAGGCGCAGAATTTCGCCGACGATGTGCAGGCGCGCCATCAGCGCGCCGTGACGCACGCAAAGATCGACCAGAACCTGACCGGCTGAACCGCCGAAGCCGGCGGTCACCGGCCACCACGGCGTTGTCGGAACGACCTCAAGGCCCATCGCGATCAGCAAGGTCGCGGCAATCGCACCTACGGTGCGCAGCCACAGCCAGCCCACCGCTTCCCCGCGCACCAGACGCAAGCCCCAGGCGCCGACTACCAGCAGCAACACCCCGCCGGCGAGGCCCACGGTCTGCAAGGCGGCGTCGGCGAACACCGCGCCGAAACCGCCCAGCAGATTCTGCGGGGCGCTCGGCGTGGCGGTGTTGAACGACGGATCGGTCGGCGAATAACTCAGCAGCGCCGTCAGCGCGGCGGCGCAGAACAACAGGATCACGACACCAATGGTGCCGAGCACGCTGCGCTTCAGCATCGCGGCCCAAGCCGGCGGCAGGAACGGAACCGATTGGGTGCGGGCTGCGGGAGGCATGCTCACTCCTTCACGGAATCTGGCGACAGGCGGTCGAGCACCGCCTTCATGCGTTCAAGGGCCGCGGCGGTGCGGGCACGGTCGTGCACCAGGGCCACGCGGATATAAGCGGCACCGGGATTGCGCCCGGTGCCGTCGGGGCGCGCGAGATAGGCGCCCGGCAAAACTTTGATCCCGGCGTCGCGCCAGAGTTCCTTGGCGGCCAATTCGCCGTCGCCGACGTCGAGCCACAGGAAGAACCCGCCGCCCGGGCGATAAAAGCCGAACCGATTTCCGAAGATGCGTTCGGCGTCGTCGAACTTCGCGCGATAGAGCCTGCGGTTTTCCTCGACGTGATTTTCGTCGCGCCACAACGCGGCGGCTGCCGCGATCACCGGCATTGGAATCACTGCGCTGCCGTGGGCGCGCAGTTTGGAGAATTTCGCGATCAGGTCGGCATCGCCGACGACGCTGCCGGCGCGCAAGCCGGGCACGCTGGAGCGCTTGGACAGCGAGTTGAACACCAGCACGTTCTTGAAGTCCGTGCCCATCGCCGCGCAGGCGGCGAGTGCGCCGGCGGGCGCTTGGGTGTCGTAGATCTCCGAGTAGCACTCGTCCGAGATCAGAACGAAGTCATGGCTCCGGGCGAGTTTGATCGCCGCCTTCAACCGCTCCATCGAGGCGACCGTGCCTTGCGGGTTGGCGGGCGTGCAGAGATAGGCCATCGAGGCGCGGGCCAGCAGGTCGGGTTTCACGGTGGTGAAGTCGGGCTGGAAGCCGGTCTCGCGCGTGGCCGGCACGAAGACCGGCTCGGCGCCGGCCATCACCGCCGCGCCGAAATAGACCTGGTAGAACGGGTTGGGCATCAGCGCCGTGGGCTGCTGGCCGTTCTTGTCGGGCGGGGTGCAAAGCTGCGCGGCCATGTAGAGGCCCTCGCGGCTGCCGGCGACCGGCAGCACATTCTTGTCAGGATCGACCGCGCCCGGTTTCAGGCCATAGCGCTCGGTGCACCAGTTGGCGACGGCGCGGCGATAATCCGGCGAACCGGGGGTCGGCGGGTACTTGCCCCATTCGCCCGCGGCCTTGGCCAGGGCGTTATGCAGCAGTTGTGGCGGCGTGTGCTGGGGCTCGCCGATCGACATCACGATCTGGTCGACACCGGGAGCGGGCGTAATTCCGTCCAGCAGCGCGGCTAAGCGCTGGAACGGATATTCCGTCAGCCCATCCAAACGCGTGTTGTGCATCCGCCCCAACCGTTAACTTGCAAGCCCACCACCTTACGGGGCGAAGTTTATACGAAACGTAAAGAGCTGGCAAAAAGAGACACAATTACAGATAGATCGGGGGATTAGTTAACGCGTCGGGTTAGATCGAGAAATGCGGGTTTTTGCGATAAGAAACCATTAAATCACAATAGGTTGTGGCTAATCCGGAATCTGCGAATTTACGAATTCAGGCCAGCAGGGCTTTGATCACCGCATTCAGGGCCAGGCGGCCGCGCGGGGTGGCGACGAGCCGGCTCGGGGTATCCTGCAGCAGATTTTCGCGGGTCAGCATCGCCAGCCCGGTTGGGTCGATCAGGCTTTCCAGCGGTCGACCGGCGAGGCGGGCGAACCGGTCCTTGTCGAGCCCGTCGCTGACCCGCAGGCCCACCATCACCAGCTCCTCGGCGCGCGCCTCAGCGGTCAGGAGTTCGTCTTCCTGGGTGCCGTGGCCGTCGCGGTCCACGCGCTTCAGCCAGATGGCCGGCGCCTTGATCTGCCGCGTCGCGCGGGTCGCGCGGGTCGCGCCGTCCAACGTCAGGCGACCATGGGCGCCGGGACCAACGCCGACATAATCGCCGCCGCGCCAGTAGGTGAGGTTGTGACGGCAGGCCGCGCCCTCAGCGGCGTGATTCGAAACCTCATAGGCCGGAAAGCCTGCGGCGTCGCACAACGCCTGTGTGCGCTCGTACATCACCGCCGCGTCGTCCTCGACCGGCAGTACGAATTTCCCGCGCGCATGTTCGGCGGCCATGGGCGTGCCGTCTTCCATCGTCAGCTGATACAGCGACAGATGCGTGATGCCGTGGCGCTGCACTTCGTCGAGTGCTTCGCGCAATTCCTCTTCCCACATCGCCAGCGTCTGTTTGGGGCGCGCGTAGATCAGGTCGAACGACGTGCGCGGAAAGATCTTCGCCGCCGCGCGCCAGGCGGTGCGCGCTTCTGCGACGCCGTGACGGCGGCCGAGAAATTTCAAATCTGCGTCGTTCAATGCCTGCACGCCCATCGACAAGCGATTGATGCCGGCGGCATGGATGCGTTCGAAACGCTCCGCATCGACCGTGCCGGGATTGGCCTCGAGCGTGATCTCGAGATCGTTCACCGTGCGCCAGGAGGCGCGCGCCGCCGCGATCAACGCGGCGGCCGTATCCGGATCCATCAGCGACGGCGTGCCGCCGCCGAAAAAAATACTCGTCAGGATTCGCCCCGGCGTACAGCCTGCGAAATAGGCAAGCTCGCGCAGCAGCGCGTCACGCCACGCGCCTTGATCGACGTGCTCGGCGACATGGCTGTTGAAATCGCAGTACGGGCACTTCGACAGACAAAACGGCCAATGGATGTATAGGCCGAAGCCCTCATCGCCCATCATGGCGTCTCGCTCTGGACAGGCGGCGCACAGCGGCGCAAGGATCGTCGCCGGAGATTTTCATGACTCGTCCGCTGATCGAATACATCTATTCCCAGTGTCTTCCGTGGCAGACGGGGCGCGCCGAACTCGGCATGCGCCGCGATGTGCCCGCCAAAATTCTCAGTTTCGATTCCGACCTGCGCGAGTCCACCGTCATCCTGCGCTATCCAGCCGGCTGGACGAAGACGAAACCGGAAGCCCTGGCCGTCGAAGAGGAGATGTATGTCCTCGACGGCGAAATTACCATCAACGGTCGCGTTTACGCGCGCGACAGCTACGCCTGTTTCCCGGCTGGCTATGTGCGCGAGACGGCAAGCTCGGCCAACGGCTGCGTGGCGATCACGTTCTTCGACGGTACGCCTGAGCCTGCGAATGCATCAGTGAAGGATGGCGCAGTAACGGTCGAACGCATCGATCTCTACGATCTCAAGTGGGAAACGGGCGGCGATCCGACGCTGGCCTGGATGGGCACGCGTTCGAAGACGCTGCGCTACGACCCGGTGCATCAGCAGAAGTCCACCTTCGTGTTTGCCACTGCGCCGCAGGTCTTTCCGGAGAACTGGGAATGCCCGACGCTGACGCATCCTTGCGTCGAGGAATCGTTCCATCTTTCGGGCTCCATCGCCGGCCCGCATGGCATCAAGCGCCCCGGCGGCTACTTCTGGCGGCCGCCCGGCGTGGCGCATGGTCCTTTCGGCAGCCGCGACGGCACGATGTCGCTCATCCGCTTCCGTCACGGCCGCCACGTCAACATCTGGGACAAGACGCCGGTGAAGTATTCCTTCGACATGCCTTACAAACCGGCGCTGCCGGCGGAGCTTGTACCGCTGGCCAAGGACTACCTGGGCGGCGAGCGCTACTAAACAAGCGTTCCTCTGTCATCCCGGACAAGCTGCGCACTTGCGCGGCGCGATCCGGGGTGACGACCAGGGGGCATCACTTCTTGAAGCAGGCCGCGACGAGTTGATTGAACGCGATCGCGCGATGGCTGATGGCGTGTTTCGCCGCCGGCTCCATCTCCGCGAAGGTGATGTCGAAGCCGTCAGCGATAAAGATGGGATCGTAGCCGAAGCCCTTGGTGCCGCGTCCGGGGAACGTTACCTGGCCGTGCACCGCGCCCTCAAACGTTTCGCAATGACCATCGGGCCAGGCGAGCGACAGCGCGCAGATGAAATGCCCGCACCGGTCGCTCTTGCCCGCGAGTTCCGTTTCCACGCGCTTCATCGCGGCGTTGAAATCCTTGCTCGGGCCCGCCCAGCGCGCGGAGTAAAGCCCCGGCGCGCCGCCCAGCGCATCGACGGCGAACCCTGAATCGTCGGCGAGCGCGGGCAGGTTCGCCGCCGTTGCTGCCGCGCGCGCTTTCAGTTCGGCGTTCTCCCGAAAGGTCGTGCCGGTCTCATCCGGTTCCGGCAATCCAAGGTCGCCCGCGGAAATGACATCCGCGGAGAACGGTTCCAGCAGCTCGCGAATCTCGCGCACCTTGCCGGCGTTGTGGCTGGCGACGACGAGCTTGCCGCCGGTGAACAGCCGCGACATCTAAAGACCCAGGCTCGCCAGCGCTTCGCGCTGCAGCGCGGTCAGCTGCGTGATGCCTTCGCGCGCCAGCGCCATCAGCGCATGGAACTCGGATTCCTCGAAGGGATGATCTTCCGCCGTGCCCTGGATCTCGACGATCTTGCCGGACGCCGTCAGCACGAAGTTCGCATCGGCCTGCGCCCCCGAATCCTCGCTGTAGTCGAGATCGAGGAGCGCGTTGCCTTTGAACAGGCCGCAGCTGACGGCCGCGACCGTCTCGCGCAGCGGGTTACGGTTGATCGCGCCGACGCGCTTCATCGTCGCGAAAGCCTGCGCCAGCGCCAGGCAGCCGCCGGTGACCGAAGCGGTCCGCGTGCCGCCGTCGGCCTGCAGCACGTCGCAGTCGATGCGGATCTGCACTTCGCCGAAGGCGCGCATGTCGGTCACGGCGCGTAGGGCCCGCCCGATCAGGCGCTGGATTTCCTGGGTCCGGCCGGACTGGCCGCCCTTGGCCGCCTCGCGCGCCGTGCGGGTGTTGGTCGACCGGGGCAGCATGCCGTATTCGGCGGTCACCCAGCCTTTGCCCGAGCCCCGCAGCCAAGCGGGCAGTTGCTCGTCGACGGTGGCGGTGCAGAGCACATGGGTGTCGCCGAAGCGCACCAGGCAGGAGCCCTCGGCGTGTTTGGAGAACCCCATCTGGAAGCTCACCGGCCGCATGGCATTGGCGGGGCGATCCCCGAGACGTGCGGCGGTTGTGTTCATGACGGCGACTCCGTGGTTGGAGCGACCGTCTAACACCCGCGCCGGCTGGGGTAAAGCAAGGGTGGGGCCGCGACGAAGCGGGTAAGATTGACGGGCTTTCCGGGCACGCTTACATACCGGACCCAGAGGAAGAACAATGTCTCTCTTCGATGCCCCGCACACCGCCGCGGCCAATACCGTCGCTGCGCTGAACGAGCGCTCGCGCGAGATTTTCCGTCACATCGTCGAGGCTTATGTCGAAACCGGGGAGCCGGTCGGCTCGCGCACCATCGCGCGCAAGCTGAACGGCTCGCTGTCGCCGGCCAGCATCCGCAACGTCATGGCCGACCTCGAATACGCAGGCCTGCTGTTCGCGCCGCATACCTCCGCCGGCCGCCTGCCCTCGGAAGCGGGGCTTCGCCTGTTCGTCAGCGGCCTGCTGCAGGTCGGCGGATTGGACACGACCGAACGCGCGGCCATCGACGCGCATTGCCTCGCCGCCGGGCGCACGACCGAAGAAGTGCTCAGCCAGGCCACCAACGCCCTGGCCGGCCTCGCGCAATGCACCTCGATCGTCGTGGCCCCGAAAACCGACGCGCCGTTGAAGCACATCGAATTCGTGCCCCTGAAGCCTGGCCGCGCGCTGGTGGTGATGGTCAGCGAGGACGGCACGGTCGAAAACCGTCTGCTCGACATCCCGGCCGACATGCCGCCCTCGTCGCTGGTCGAGGCCGGCAACTTCCTGTCGGCGCGACTGACGGGCAAGACCATCGCCGAAGCCCAGCGTGAAATTCTCGAAGAGTTGACGTCCCGCAGAGCCCAGCTCGATGAAATCACGTCCAGTCTCGTTGCCCAGGGTCTCGCGACCTGGGGCGGCGGTGCCGGCAAAGACAGCGCGCTGATCATCAAGGGTCAGGCGCATCTGCTTTCGAATATCAATGCGCTCGAGGATCTGGAGCGCGTGCGTCAACTGTTCGCCGCCCTCGAGACGCGCGAACAGATCGTGCGCGTGCTCGACCTTGTGGCGAAAGGCGACGGCGTGCAGATATTTATCGGCGCGCAAAATGAATTGTTCGGAATGGCCGGCTGCTCGATGGTGGTCGCGCCGTTCATGAACAGCCGCGAACAGATTGTCGGCGCCATCGGCGTCGTCGGCCCGACGCGGCTAAACTACGCACGCATCATCCCCATGGTGGATTACACCGCCAGGCTGGTTGGCCGCGTGCTCGGCCAGTAATCCTTTCATTCAAGAGTTCCGACATGACATCCGCACCCACCGACAACACCCCCTTCGAGCATCAAGAGCCCGCGCCGGAAGAAAATGGCGCCGGCCCCGATCTCGTCGCCGTGATCGGCGAGTTGCAGAAACAGCTGGAAGAAGCGAAGAAAGAGCGCCTGCTCGCACTCGCGGAAGCCGAGAACGCCGGTCGCCGCGCCGACAAGCGCATCTCCGACAATGCGAAGTACGCGGTGTCGAACATCGCCAAGGCGATGTTGCAGGTGGCCGACAATCTCGGCCGCGCCCTGCTGGCCGCGCCGCCGGAGGCACGCACCAACGAGACGGTGAAGAACCTCGCGATGGGCGTCGAGCTCACCGAAAAGGAACTGCTCAACATTCTTGAGCAGAACAACGTGCGCAAGATCAACTCGCTCAACCAGCCGTTCGACGCGAACCTGCACAACGCGATCCAGGAAGTTGAAAAGACAGATGTGCCGAGCGGCACCATCGTTCAGGTGCTGCAGGAAGGCTACGTGATCCACGATCGGTTGCTGCGTCCTTCGATGGTCGTTGTGTCGCGCGGCGGACCGAAGCGCGAAGCGGCCGCAACCAGCGCGACAAATAACGGCGTGAATACTACCGCTTAGTTTTACCTGCGGAAAGTTCCCAAGAATCACGGCAGCGTGCGGCAACCGTTGTCACAGGTTGACCGTATTTAGCCACGATCAAAACGCGGCCGGCGTGCGGTGCCGCAGTTTCTTGGGGGCTCAATGCATTCAGGAATTTTCGCCACTGCGGCGGTGGCGTTCATGCTCGGTGCGTCCTTCGCGATGCCGGCGCAAGCAAAGGTCGAACGCGCAGAACGGGTGAGCTACTACGACGTGACGGGCGCGCGTCTCGAGACGGTGATCATCGCCCTCGACACGAAGGGTCCGCCCGACGACAGCGGTGAACGGTTCCACGCACGCACCGACGCCCGCATCGACTGGAACTTCTCCGTCCGTCCGGTCGAGGAGGGTTGCGCCATCGTCGGCGTCACCACGAGGCTCGGCGTCACGGTCATCATGCCGCGTCTGGTCAGCTCCGATCCCGAACTCCAGCAGGAATTCGAAGGCTATGCCGTGCGCCTGATGGCGCATGAAACCGGCCATGTCGACAATGCCCGCAAAACCGCCGGCGAAGTCGACGCCGCGCTCGCCGGCCTTGCGCCCGCGCGGACCTGCAAAGAGATGAAGGAAAAAGCCAACAGCGTCGGTCATCGCGTGTTCGAGTCGGGCGCAAAGCGCGACGTCGACTACGATCATGTGACCGATCACGGCCGCCTGCAGGGCGCGCACTTCCCTTAACCGCCCGCGACGTGTCAGAAAGGTCCCTCAACGCATCGGCGGTTGAGGCACCCATGACTTCCCATCGCATCGCGCTTTGTCTTGTCGCCGGCTCACTGATGGCTGCGCCTGTCTGGGCGTTGGGGCCTGAGCAGCAACCCGGTGCGAAGATTCGCATCGATCCGCAAAGCCTGCCCAAACCCTACGCGCCGCCAAGCAAGGCCAACCCATCGCGCACGATCGCGAAGCCGGCGGATGCCAAGCCGACCGTGCCGGCAGGCTTCACGGTCACTGTCTTCGCCGACAAGCTGGGCAATGCGCGCAATCCGGTGATCGCGCCCAACGGCGACGTGTTCCTCGCCCAGTCGAGCGACAACAAGATATCGGTGTTGCAGGACGACGGCAGCGGCAAGGCGAAGGCCGTGTCGGTTTTCGCCGATGGCTTCAACTATCCGCACGGCATCGCCTTCACCAAGGACGCGGTGCTGATCGGCGATCTCGAGGGTGTCTGGCGCATTCCCTATACGGCGGGCGACACCAAGGCGCGCGCGAAGCCGCAGCGCCTCACGCCGGCAGGCGCGTTCGGCGCGCCGAACGGTCACGCCACGCGCAATGTCGCGGTCTCGCCCGACGGCTCGAAGATCTATGTCGCCATCGGCAGCGCCGCAAATATCGACGAAGAATCCGATCCGCGCGCGACCATCCAGGAATTCGCCATCGACGGGTCGGGTCAGCGCACCTTCGCCGGCGGTCTTCGCAATCCCGTCGGCCTCAACTTCGCGCCTGGCACGAATGCGCTTTATACGGTGGTGAACGAACGCGACACAGCCGGCGATGAGCTTGTGCCCGACTACTTCACCAAGGTCAGCGACGGCGGATTCTACGGCTGGCCCTATTCCTATATCGGCAGCAATCCCGAACAGAAGCTCAGCGGCAAGCGGCCCGATCTGGTGAAAAAGGCCATCGTGCCCGACACACTGTTCCGCTCGCACTCGGCACCCGTCGGCATGGTCTTCGCCACCGGCACCTCGTTCCCGAAGGAATATCAGGGCGGCGCCTTCGTCGCGTTGCATGGTTCGTGGAACGCCACGCCGCCGCGCGGCTATCACGTCGTCTACGTGCCCTTCGTGGACGGCAAACCGTCCGACAGCTACACGGTATTCGCGGCCGGTTTCTGGGCGCAGAACGATAATCGCGCCGAAGTGTGGGGCCGTCCGTCCGGTGTCGCCGTTATGAAGGACGGCAGTTTGCTGATCGCCGACGAAGTCTCGGAAACGCTTTGGCGCGTCAGCTACAGCGGTAAATAAGGAAAAGCGATGAGCGGTCCTGCGACACCCGATACGGCGGCGATCGCCGCATTCTTTGCGGCGGCGAAGAAAGCCAACCCGGACGCGGTGCGTGGCGATGCCTATCGCATCCGCGCCATCGGCAGTTCGCAGGATACGATGACGAAGATCCTCGCCCACGTGCGCAACGGCGAGAAGCGCGGCACCTTCTCGCTGCCATGGCTGCTCGAGAAGACGCCCGAGCTGACGCCCAAGCTCGGCGAATATGTCGTCCTGGTGGATTTCGACGGCCAACCGGGCGCGCTGGTGACGACAACCGAGATCGAGAACATCACCTACGACACCATCACCGCCGCGCACACCGCCGTCGACGGCCCCGCGATCCGCGAGCTGACGAAGTGGCAGGCGATTCACAAACCCTATTGGACGCAGGCCCTGGCGGCGATCGGCGAGCAGTTCGCGGGCGACATGCCGGTGCTCGTCGAGCACTTCAAGCTGGTCTATCCGCAGACCGATCCGAACACCTTGAAGCAGGTGCGCTTCGAGACGTTGCAGCGCAATGCCCTGCGTCCGTCCGACGCGGCGCTGGATTCGTTCTGGCGTGCTGTGAAGATCGCGCGGCCCGACCTGGCCCTGCCCGACAACATCGACGTGCGCTGCATCGGCATCACGCAACCGATCTCCGAGATCATCTTCGAACACGTCGCCTCTCACCTGAAGACCGCGACCTTCCGTCCGGTGTCGCTGTTCAAGCCCACCGGCCAACAGCCGGTGAAGGTCGGCGATTGCACCGTGCTGGTGCAGTACGACGGCACGCCGCGCATGGCGCTGCGCTACACGCATGTCGAGACGCTGCCCTTCCGCGACATGCCGGAGAAATTCACTCTGCTCAACGGCCCGCCGATCAACGCGGGGGACACGTGGCATGGCTTGCATCGTGGCATCTACGCCAACCTGTTCGCCGCCAACGGGCTGACGTTCAGCGACGACGAGCCGGTGCTGGTCGAGGTGTTCGAGTTGATCTATCCGCAACCGCTCGACACGCCGGTGCCGACGGCCTTGCAGACGGACATCAAAACCTAAAGCGCTTTGCGGAACGTCAGGCTGTAGCGCCCGGCGAGGCCCGCAATCGGGCTCGTGCCGGCGAACACTTTCCGCACGCCGTGGAACAGCATGCGCGACGGCGGGCCCATCAGCATGGCGTCGCCGCTTTCGACACGTAAGACGCGGGAGGGATCGGCGCGCTTGGCACCGCCGATCAGGAAGTCGGCCGCGTCGCCCAGCGACACGGTCACGATCGGCTGGCTGAAGTCGCGTTCGTCCTTGTCCTGGTGCAGGCCCATTTTCGCGCCCGGACCATAGAAATTGATCAGGCAGGCATCCGAAGCGAACCGCGGCCAGGGCGTGCCGTCCGTGGCGCGCCGGACCGCTTCGCTGAAGATCGGCGGCATCGCTGGCCAGGGTGTCGTCGTGCCCGGCTGGGTCGGCTCATAGCGGTAGCCCCGTTCGTCGCTCCACCAACCTGCCGCCCCGGAATTGGTGATTGAGGCCGAGAACACGCCCTTGCCCTTCATCCGGGGGTGGGTGAAGGGGGCCTGACGGGCGATTTCAGCGACGGCGTGGGCCAAATCGGCCTGAAACAGGGGGTCAAATAGCCCAGGGCGGTGCCAAATCCCCTCTGGAAGGGGTTGTGACGCTTGTTTTTCGAACAAATCAGCCTGCGCAGCCCGGTCCGTCATCGCAATCCTTAACCTTCGGCCCGAAAACGCCCCGGCGGCGCGGCGTTTTCGGGCTAAAAACCGTGGGATTTGAGTCGGTTCCCCGGTTGCGGGCCTTTGGGCCCCCCCTTATATAGCCGCAGGTTCTAGGGGATCGAGCGCGGAACGAACAACCTTGGGGACACCCGGGGTGCCAGAAGTGGCAGGTATCCCCCCTGCCGTGGGCCCCAGATGTCTGCCGCAGAAAGGAATTTGCATATGGGTAAAGTTATCGGCATCGACCTTGGCACGACGAACTCTTGCGTCGCGGTCATGGAAGGCAAGGCACCTCGCGTCATCGAGAACGCGGAAGGCGCGCGCACCACACCGTCGCAGGTCGCTTTCAGCGAAGGCGACGAGCGTCTCGTCGGCCAGCCGGCCAAACGCCAGGCTGTCACCAATCCCGAAGCGACGCTGTTCGCGATCAAGCGCCTGATCGGCCGCCGCAACGACGACCCGATGGTCGAGAAGGACCGCAAGCTCGTCCCCTATAAAATCGTGAAGGGCGACAACGGCGACGCGTGGGTCGAAGCGCGCGGCCAGAAGTATTCGCCCTCCCAGGTTTCCGCCTTCATCCTGATGAAGATGAAAGAAACCGCTGAGTCGTATCTCGGCGAGAAGGTGACCGAAGCGGTCATCACCGTGCCGGCCTACTTCAACGACAGCCAGCGTCAGGCCACGAAGGACGCGGGCAAGATCGCCGGCCTCAACGTGCTGCGCATCATCAACGAGCCGACGGCCGCCGCGCTCGCCTACGGCATGGAAAAGAAGGCCACCGGCACGATCGCGGTCTACGACTTGGGCGGCGGCACCTTCGACGTTTCGATTCTGGAAATCGGCGACGGCGTGTTCGAGGTGAAGTCCACCAACGGCGATACGTTCCTCGGCGGTGAAGATTTCGACGCGCGCATCATCGATTACCTCGCTCAGGAATTCAAAAAAGAAACCGGCATCGATCTGCGCAACGACAAGCTCGCCCTGCAGCGCCTGAAGGAAGGCGCGGAAAAGGCGAAGATCGAACTGTCGAGCTCGACGCAGACCGACGTGAACCTGCCGTTCATCACGGCCGACGCGTCAGGCCCGAAGCACCTCAACATCAAGATCACCCGCGCGAAGCTCGAAGCGCTTGTCGAAGAGCTGATCGACCGCACCATCGAGCCCTGCAAGAAGGCGCTCAAAGACGCCGGCCTGAACGCGAGCCAGATCGACGAAGTGATCCTGGTCGGCGGTCAGACCCGCATGCCCAAGGTGCAGGAACTGGTGAAGACGATCTTCGGCCGCGAGCCGCACAAGGGCGTCAACCCGGACGAAGTCGTCGCCATGGGCGCGGCCATTCAGGGCGGCGTGCTGAAGGGCGAAGTGAAGGACGTCCTGCTGCTCGACGTGACCCCGCTGTCGCTGGGCATCGAGACGCTGGGCGGCGTGTTCACGCGCCTGATCGAACGCAACACCACCATCCCGACGCGCAAGTCGCAGACCTTCTCGACGGCTGAGGATAATCAGACCGCCGTGACGATCCGCGTGTTCCAAGGCGAGCGCGAGATGGCGGCCGACAACAAGATGCTCGGCAACTTCGATCTCGTCGGCATTCCTTCCGCGTCACGCGGCGTGCCGCAGGTCGAGGTCACGTTCGACATCGACGCCAACGGCATCGTCAACGTGTCGGCGAAGGACAAGGCCACCAACAAGGAACAGCAGATCCGCATCCAAGCGTCGGGCGGTCTGTCGGACGCCGATATCGAGAAGATGGTGAAGGACGCCGAGGCCAACGCCGAGGAAGACAAGAAGCGCCGTGCGGCGGTCGATGCGCGCAACCACGCCGATAGCCTGATCCACACCACCGAGAAGAACCTGAAGGAACACGGCGACAAGATCCCGGCGAATGAAAAGTCCGAGATCGAGTCCAAGCTGACGGCGCTGAAAGGCGTGATGGACGGCGGCGACGCCGAAGCCATCAAGTCGGCAACCGATGCCCTGCTGCAGGCGTCCATGAAGATGGGCGAGGCCATGTACAAGCAGGACCCGTCGGCGGGTGAAGCCGGCGGCGAGGCAGGCGGTGGCTCTCAGGGCGGCGTCGACGACGTCGTCGACGCCGACTTTGAGGAAGTGGACAAGACTAAGAAGTAAGCGGCGCTGCGATGCCGCGTTACGTGTAGACTTGACGAATGCGCCCGGTGATCCGAGATGGGTCATCGGGCGCAGTCATACTTACAGCGCAGATCCCCGCGATAGCGGGCAGCAAACTCAGGACTGAGCCTCGGCGATGACCAAGCGGTGCTACTATGAGGTGCTTGAGGTCGTGAAGACCTCCTCCGGCGAAGACCTCAAGAAGTCGTATCGCAAGCTGGCGATGAAGTTCCACCCGGACAAGAATCCGGGCGATCAGGCCGCCGAAACCAAGTTCAAGGAAATCAGCGAAGCCTACGACGTGCTGCGCGACGAACAGAAGCGCGCGGCCTACGACCGCTATGGCCATGCCGCGTTCGAGCAAGGTGGCGGCGGCGCTCAGGGCGGTTTCGGCTTCGGCGCGGGCTTCGCCGACATCTTCGACGAGATGTTCGGCGACATGATGGGACGCCGTGGCGGCGGCGGCGGTCGCGGCCCGGCGCGCGGCCAAGACTTGCGCTACAACATGGAGATCACGCTGGAAGAAGCCTTCACCGGCAAGAAGGGGAAGATCACCGTGCCGTCGTCGATCGCTTGCGACGGCTGCAAAGGCACCGGTGGCAAGAACGGGGCGGCGCCGACCGCCTGTCCGACCTGCCGTGGCGCGGGCAAAGTGCGCAGCCAGCAGGGCTTCTTCACTATCGAGCGCACCTGCCCGATGTGCCAAGGCGCCGGTCAGGTGATCAAGGACGCCTGCCAGAAGTGCGCCGGCTCGGGCCGTACGCGCAAGGAGAAGTCGCTCGAAGTGACGATCCCGCCGGGTGTCGAGGAAGGCACGCGCATTCGTCTCGCCAGCGAGGGCGAAGCCGGCATGAGCGGCGCGCCGTCCGGCGATCTGTATATTTTCCTGGCGATCTCGCCGCACCGCATGTTCCAGCGCGATGGCGCCAATCTCTACATGCGCATTCCGATCCCGATGACGACCGCCGCGCTTGGCGGGAAGGTCGAGGTGCCGACCATCGACGGCTCGCAAACCTCGGTCGATATCCCGAAGGGCTGCCAACATGGCCACCGCTTCCGCCTGAAATCCAAAGGCATGAGCGTGCTGCGCTCGACCGCGCGCGGCGACATGTTCGTCGAGGCCGCCGTCGAAGTGCCGGTGAACCTCACCGACAAGCAGAAAAAGCTGCTGAAGGAATTCGAGGCCGAGAGCGACCAGCGCACCTACTCGCCGGAAAGCACCAGCTTCTTCGATAAGGTCAAAGAGTTCATCTCCGAGTGCGCGAAGTAGGCGTCGCTCACGCGAACTTCGGCATCAGCTGCTTGCGCAATCCCTTGAAGTGTAGCGCCCACTTTCCGGCGACCGAGGCCGGCGTATCGGTGTCGGCCACCGTGTAATTATACGTCTCGTTGGGCAGGAAGCGCACGGCCAGGCCATCGATCACCCGGGTCTGTTTGCACTCCGGCGGCACGGTCCAGTCGACAAAAGCCGCGAGTGCCAGCTGGTCGCTGTACCAGTTCAGCTGATCCTGGCTGTAGTGCTGAAGCGCCGCGGGCAGGTTCGAGATGTGCGCATACAACGCCAGACAGCGGCCGAAGAAACCTTCGGCGGCTTTCGGGCTGGTGGCCACCATCACCCCGGCGTTGATCGGCATCAGCGTGAAATGCGACGGCGCGCGGTGCGTCAGGCCGATATCGAAATCCTCGCGCACCAGCGCGCGGGCATCCTGATTGAGCCAGACATCGGTATCGAGAAACACCAAGGGTGTTTCGACGCGCTTGGCCAGTTCGCAGGCGCCTTTCAAGCGCCCATGCGTGGGCCGCGTGCGGTCGACGTCTAATCGTTCGATGGTGGCGACGGTCTCGGGGATCGCCGTGGTCGCGTCGGTCAGCACGACGATCTTGGACTCAGGGTTCGATTTCGCCGCCGCCGCGATCGAGGCGCGCAAGGCGCCGGCGTAATCGATCTTCTCCTCCGCGCGCGTGCGCAGGAACGGATGCGACGTACCCACATCGACGTGGAAGAACACAATCGTTGGCGCGGCCTCGGGCCGGGCGACGGGCTGGCGGTGCCCGCTCGGCAACGGCTTCATCACCTGGCGCAACGCGACTTCGAGCCGCTTGTCGACCAGGGCCTGGGCAAGCTGCTTCTTGTAGTCCGCCGTGACGTCGGGCCGTTTGAGGACGGCTTCGTATTCTGCGACGGTCGCGATGATGCGGTGCAGTTTCGGCATGGGCGGACTTTAGCATCGGCCTCCGTGCGGTAAAGCGCGCAAGGGGTGGCGTGATACGGCGCACGCCGTATACTCGCCGCGCAACGCGGGGTGCTCGCAATGAAGATCGGAATTCTCGGCTGTGCCGGACGCATGGGGCGCTCGCTCGCTCACGAGGTGCACGTCACGCAAGGCGCCGAGTTGGGCGGCGGCATGGAGCCCTCAGGCCCGACCGTGGGTCAGGACATCGGAACGCTCATCGGCATCGACCCGGTCGGCGTGAAAGTTGTCACCGACGCGGCGACACTGTTCACCACCTGCGACTGTGTGATCGATTTCACGATAGCGGCGGCCGTCAACGCGCACGTCAAGCTCGCGGCAGAACACAAGAAGGCTTTGGTGCTTGGCACCACCGGCCTCGGCGATGCGGCCAAACTCGCCATCGCCGAGGGCGCCAAGCGCACGGTCATCGTCCAGGCCGCCAATTTCAGCGTCGGCGTGAACCTTCTGCTCGGACTGACCGAGCGTGTTGCCTACATGCTTGGGCCGGAATTCGACATCGATATCCTGGAGATGCATCACCGTCACAAGGTCGACTCGCCGTCGGGTACGGCGCTCGCGCTCGGTGAGGCCGCCGCCAAGGGGCGCAACGTCAGCCTCAAGGACGTCGGCCGCCGCACGCGCGACGGCTTGGTGGGCGCACGCCCCGTCGGCGAGATTGGCTTCGCCACCCTGCGCGGCGGTGACGTCATCGGCGATCACACAGTCATCTTCGCCGCCGACGGTGAACGCATCGAGCTCTCGCACAAGGCCTCGGGCCGGCCGATCTTCGCGCGCGGCGCCGTGCGCGCGGCGCTGTGGACCGCCGGCAAGAAGCCCGGCCTCTATTCGATGCGTGACGTTCTGGGCCTCTAGCGCGCGTATGAAACCCGCCGACGTTGTCAGCTTCTATCGCCGTCTTCAGGAGCAAGAACCGCATCCGAAGACGGAGTTGAAGTACGTCAACCCCTATACGCTGGTGGTGGCTGTGGCGCTGTCGGCGCAGGCCACCGACACGTCTGTGAACAAGGCGACCGCGCCGCTGTTCAAGATCGTCGACACCCCGCAGAAGATGCTCGATCTCGGCGAGGCGGGTCTGAAGGAATTCATCAAGACCATCGGCCTGTTCAACACCAAGGCCAAGAATGTGATGGCCGCGGGGCGCATCCTGATCGACGAACACGGCGGCGAAGTACCGCGCGATCGCGAAGCCCTCGAGAGGTTGCCGGGCGTCGGCCGCAAGACCGCCAACGTCGTCCTCAATGTCGCGTTCGGCGAACCGACCATCGCTGTCGACACGCACATCTTCCGCGTCGGCAATCGCACCGGTCTCGCGCCGGGGAAGACGCCCTACGATGTCGAGATGAAGCTGGAGCGCGTCACGCCGCCGGAGTTCAAGCAGCACGCGCACCATTGGCTGATTCTCCACGGACGCTACATCTGCATCGCGCGGCAGCCGCAATGCTATCGCTGCATCGTCAGCGATCTTTGCGCCTACAAAGACAAGACACCGCCGCCCGGATCTGTGCTTGAGAAGAAGAAGTCAAAGAGTCTGCCGAAAAGCGCCGGCGCGCCGCAACAGCCGCGTGTGAAGATCAAGGCGAAGACCAAGCCGAAGGCGAAAAAGAAGTAGCTACTTCTTCGGCGTCAGCAGATTGGCGTCGCGCGCTAAGCGCCATTTGCCGTCATCGCCTTTGCGCAAGATCGTCAGCACCCAGCCCTCGTGGTGCATCGTCGTGGCGTTGGGCGGTGTGATGCTGATCTTCAAGTGATTGCGTAAGTACGCCCAATCGCCCGACACGTTCACTTCGACGATGTCGGCGGTCCCGTCGATCTTCATTTCCTTCTGGCCTGCGGAGGCTTTTGCGAAAGTTTCCTTGCCGAAGGGCTCGCGGCCCGGCGTCATGAACACAACATCGTCGGTCATCAGGTCGAGCACGGTGGCGGTGTCTCCGGCGGGGCTCGCATCCATCCAGCGCTGCACAACGGCGCGGATCTCGCGTTCATCATCGGACACGGCAATACCTCCGCAGACTTGGTGCGGTTCAAACGATGCGATGAACAGAAAGTCTCTTAGGCGCTCTCGATGGTCCCGAGCAGCTTGCCGCCGCTGGCCACGGTGATCGTGCCGTAGCTGACGGTACCCTTCACGGTCGCGTTCGG
This sequence comes from Rhodospirillaceae bacterium, assembly GCA_947476695.1. GTDB lineage: Bacteria > Pseudomonadota > Alphaproteobacteria > Rhodospirillales > Rhodospirillaceae > SCTM01. Next base: position 473,500 of record CANJRD010000001.1, on the reverse strand, counting down.
GCCGATGTCGAGATGGCCGCTGACTTTCAGCGTGCCTTCGAAGCAGCCGGCCACACTCGCGCTTTCGACACTGGCGGTGCCCTTGAGGGTGCCGTTGGCGCCGACTTCGAGAATCTTGATGTCGTTCAGCTTGGCATCAACCTTGCCTTCGACCACCAGCTTCTCGCAGCCGCCGATCTCGCCGGACAGCGTCACGGCTTTGCCGACGGTCAAGCGTTTGCCTTCGAAGTCCGCCTCGCTGGCCTTCACGCCGCCCGGGCTCGGGATATCGGGCACACGACGCGGGATTTGCGGATTGAATGTGGTGCCGCGATCCGACAGCAGCCGTTCCGAGATGAAACGCTCCGACATGTTCTCCCCCTTGCGTTCCGCGGGCGCGGCGGCGGAACGTTCTGGCGTCGGTGCTTGCGCGACCGCGGCCGGTTTACGCGTTTGCGTATTGCGCGGCCACTTCACGACGGGGCCGTGCAGGCGCTCAAGCAACGTACCGCCGGTCTTTATGCCAGTGACCTTGGCGCCGTTCAGCAGACTACGTTGCGCGAGCGTTTTGGTGCCGACAACCCGGGCCGGCGGTCGCCCACGCGCACCCGTGAGGGCGACGTGCGGCACCGGTTCATCCGGCTCGGTGCTGTCGGGTGGGTTGTGATCCTGGTCACTCATGCCGCCAAATTTAGCCCGGGCGCGTTAATTTTTCGCTTCCGACAACCGATACGGGTCTCTCAATTGCCGGGCCTTCAGGTCCTGGGTCAGGTGGACGAAAGCCGCCGTGACAATGACCGGCCCGACCAGGTTGAGGCCGGGGATGGTCAGGGCCAGGGCGGCCAGGATGCCGGCCAGCCAGATACTGCGTCGTCGGCTGCGGCGCAGGCGCGCGGCGTCGTCGGCCGCCATCCGCCGCAGGGCGGCGGCGTCGAAGTATTCCCGGCCCAGCAGCAGGCCATTTACCACCGCGAAAGCCACCGCATTCAGGGGCGGCAGGAACAACAGCACGACATACAGCGGCAGCAGCGCCAGGTTCAGGATGACGGTCAGGGCCAGCAGCCGGAAGCCCGACCCGACAACTTCCGATATCGGCACGTCGCGCGCCGGCGGCAGGCCGGGGTAATAGCGGGCCTCCACGGCGTCGGCGATCTTGTCCTGCCACAGGGCCATCACCGCCGTCACCGCGGCGGGGAAGATCAGGCTCGCCAGCAGGACCGCGGCGAAGCCCGAGCCTAGCCGCGCCAGCGTGTCGAGCCAGGGTGTCGCGGCCAGCTCGACGTGGCTCAACCCCCAGATCAAACCGGCGATCAACGCCGCGTAGACGGCGATGGTCGTCACCAGGCTCAAGCCGACAATGCGCAGGATGCGCGCGTCGAACAGCTGGGCAAAGGCACGGCCGAAAGCGCGGATCATGGTGATTGCTTTGCCTCTCGCATCAACGGGCGCGGTCGCTATACTCCGCCGCGTTTTTCAGCCCCAGCTTAGCGGTTTCCCATGTCCTCTGCGCGCTATGACGTTGTCGCCATCGGCAATGCCATCATCGACCTCATCTCCACGGCCACCGATGACTTCATCGTCGCCGAAGGCATGGTGAAGGACACCATGGCCCTGATCGATGCCGATCGCGCGAAGTCGCTCTACGACAAGATGGGCCACGCGGTGGAAATCTCGGGCGGGTCCGCAGCCAACTCCATGGTCGGCATTGCCTCGCTCGGCGGCAAGGCCGCTTACATCGGCAAAGTCGGCGCCGATAAGCTGGGCGAAATCTACGCCCACGAGATCAAGGTCGCGGGCGTGGACTTCTTTGGCGGTAAGTTGTCGAACCTGCCCACCGCCATGTCGATGATCCTGGTGACGCCGGACGCCAAGCGCACAATGAACACCTATCTCGGGGCCTGCGCCGATCTGGGCGTCGATGACATCGACCCCGCCGTCATCGCCGACGCGCAGGTCACCTATATCGAAGGCTACCAGTGGAACACCGCGCAATCGAAGGCCGGGATCCGCAAAGCCACCAATGCCGCGAAGGCCGCCGGGCGCAAGGTGTCGCTGTCCCTGTCCGATCCCTTCGTGGTCGAACGCCACCATGACGATCTCTCCGCGCTGATTCGCGAGGACGTCGACATCCTGTTCGGCAACGAGGAAGAACTCTACCACCTCACCAAGACGCGCGATTTCAATGCAGCCGTGGCCGCCTTGCGCGCCTCAAACGTGCTTACGGCCATCACCCGCGGCGCCAAGGGCGCGGTGGTGATCGATGCGGCCACCGTGGTCGAGGTTCCGGCCGTCCCGGTGGCCAAGGTGGTGGACACCACCGGCGCCGGCGACCTGTTCGCCGCCGGCTTCCTGTATGGCTACACCCAAGGCCGGGATTTGGGCGCCTGCGCCCAGCTCGGCGCGCTTGCCGCCGGCGAGATCATTTCCCATGTCGGGGCGCGTCCGGAAGTTTCCCTACGCGATCTGGCGGCCAAGGCCAGTCTCTAAAGCGGCCTTTTTGGTCATAAGACCTTCATCTTAAAGGAAAAAGTGCAGCTGCGCTGCACTGCACCTTGCCAGAGGGGGGCAGATCGTTATATAGACCGCGCGCTGGCCGGGGTGCGCTTTGCGCCTTTGAACCGGCCGAAGCTCCGGGGCGCCGGGATAGTGGCAGCCCGGTTTTTGATTCTGATGAACCTGAATTGTGGAGCGTGCGGGCCTGAAAAGCCCGCCACTTGAACGCATGGAACTGCGCAACATCGCCATCATCGCCCACGTCGACCATGGGAAAACGACTCTTGTCGACGCCATGCTCAAGCAGAGCGGCACCGTGCGTGCCAATGCTCGTATGCAAGAGCGCGCGATGGACTCCAACGACCTCGAACGCGAACGCGGCATCACCATTCTCGCGAAGTGCACCTCGGTCGACTGGAAGGGCGTGAAGATCAACATCGTCGACACCCCCGGCCACGCCGACTTCGGCGGTGAGGTCGAACGCATCTTGTCGATGGTCGACGGCGTCGTGCTGCTCTGCGACGCGGCCGAAGGCCCGCTGCCGCAGACCAAGTTCGTGCTCTCCAAGGCGCTTGGCCTGGGCATGCGCCCGATCGTGCTGGTCAACAAGATCGACCGCAGCGACGCGCGCCCGGACGAAGTCCACACCGAAATCTTCGACATGTTCTCAGCGCTTGGCGCGGACGACGATCAGCTCGATTTCCCGACGCTGTTCGCCGTCGGCCGCGACGGCTGGGCCGTGCGCGACATGGAAAAGGACGAGCGCAAGGATCTCTCGCCGCTGTTCGATCTGGTGCTGGCACACGTCCCGGCGCCGAACCGCGATGTCGAGGCGCCGTTCAGCATGCTGGCGACGACGCTCGAATCCGATCCTTATCTCGGCCGCATTCTGACGGGCCGCATCCAGACCGGCATCGCGAAAATGAATATGCCGCTGAAGGTGCTGAGCCGTGACGGCAAGGTGCTCGAACAGGGCCGCGCCACGAAGCTGCTGTCGTTCCGCGGCCTTGAACGCGTGCCGGTCGAGTCCGCCGAAGCGGGCGACATCATCGCGCTCGCCGGTATGACCACCGCGAACGTGGCCGACACCTTCTGCGCGCCGGAAGTCGAAATCCCGCTGAAGGCCCGCCCGATCGATCCGCCAACGCTGGCCATGACCTTCTCGGTCAACGATTCGCCGTTCGCCGGCCAGGACGGCGACAAGCTCACCACCCGCGTCATCGGCGCGCGCCTGATGCGCGAAGCCGAAGGCAACGTCGCGATCAAGGTGTCCGAATCCGACGACAAGGACGCTTACGAAGTCGCCGGCCGCGGCGAATTGCAGCTCGGTGTGCTGATCGAAAATCTCCGCCGCGAAGGCTTCGAGCTGTCGATCTCGCGTCCGCGCGTGCTGTTCCAGACTGACGAAAACGGCAAGCGTCTCGAGCCGATCGAAGAAGTCGTCATCGACGTCGATGAAGGTTTCTCCGGTATCGTCGTCGAGAAGATGTCGCAGCGTAAGGCCGAACTTCAGGAACTGAAGCCGGCCGGCGGCGGCAAGACGCGCCTGATCTTCTTCGCGCCGTCGCGCGGCCTCATCGGCTATCACGGTGAATTCCTCACCGATACGCGCGGCACCGGCATCATGAACCGCCTGTTCCACAGCTACGCGCCCTACAAGGGCAACATCGCGTCGCGTCGTGAAGGCGTGCTGATCGCCACCGATCCCGGCGAAGCCAACCAGTACGGCCTGTTCAACCTGATCGACCGCGGCGCGCAGTTCATCGCCCCGGGCGACAAGATCTATGCCGGCATGATCGTCGGCGAACACACCCGCGAGAACGATCTCGAAGTGAACCCCACCAAGTCGAAGCAGCTGACCAACTTCCGCACGACGATGAAGGACGACAAGCAGTTCCTGCCGCCGCCGCGCCAGATCACGCTGGAAGACGCGCTTGCCTACATCCAGGACGACGAGCTGGTGGAAGTGACGCCGAAGGCGATCCGTCTGCGCAAGCGTTGGCTTGACGTGAACGACCGCAAGCGCGAATCCAAGAAGCTGTCCGCGACCGGCTGAGCCGTCACGGTTTGAGTATTGATGAAAACGGGCGACTTCAGGGCCGCCCGTTTTTGTTTTTCCATGGCATGCTTGACGTCTTCCCACCCCCCGGAGGACATCCATGAAAATCTTCTACACCGCGCATGCGACGACCAAGGGCGGCCGTAACGGTCACGCCCAGGCGTCCGACGATTCCGTCAGCGTCGACCTTTCGGTTCCCAAAGAGATGGGCGGCCCCGGCAAGCCCAACACCACCACGCCCGAGCATTTGTTCGCGGCGGGGTATTCCGCCTGCTTCGGTCAGGCCTTGGAAGTCGTCGCGGGCCGTCAGAAGAAGACCGTGCCCGGCGCAAGCGTCACCGCGCATGTCGGCATCGGTCAGAACGATGCCGGCGGTTACGGCTTCGAGATCACGCTCGAAGCCCACCTGCCCGGCTTGTCCCAAGCCGACGCGGAAGCCCTGGTCGCCGAGGCGCACAAGATCTGTCCGTACTCGAACGCCGTGAAGGGCAACGTCGACGTGAAGCTCGTCACGCAAGTCTAAGGGGCCGCGGCGGCGAAGCGCTTCGTCGCGGATTCACAGCGGGCCTTGGCTGTGCCACAACACAGGCATGGCCGAGGCACCCGCGCCGCGCACTTGGAAACAGTCGTTCGCGCTCTACGTCGAGCGGCGTTCGGTCGTCATGCTGGGTCTGGGCTTTGCCTCCGGCCTGCCGTTCTGGCTGATCTTCGACACGCTGTCGGCCTGGCTACGCACCGTCGGCCTGTCCCTCAACGTCATCGCCTTCTTCAGCCTCGCGACCCTCGCTTACGCCTTCAAGTTCCTCTGGGCGCCGCTGGTGGATCGCGCGCAGATCCCCGGCCTGACCGCGTGGCTCGGTCATCGGCGCTCGTGGATGCTGGTGACGCAGCTCGCCATCATGACGGGCCTGGTGCTCATCGCGGTCACCGACCCCCTCGTCAGCCTGCCGCTTGTCGCCACCTTCGCCGTCTTCACCGGCTTCATGGGGGCGACGCAGGACATCGTCATGGATGCCTGGCGCATCGAGGTCGCCGAGCAAAGCGAACAGGGCGTCATGCTGGCCTCATACCAGTGGGGCCACCGCATCGCCTACATCACCGCCGGCGCGGCGCCGTTATTCCTGGCCGACATCTTCGACTGGTCGATCTCTTACTTCGCCATGGCGGCGTTGATGGTCGTTGGCCTGATCGCTGTTCTCTGCGGCCCGCGCGAACAGGCGCATGTCGTCCGCCCGATCCCGCGCGTGGCGGGCGCGAGCAATCCATGGGCGGAGCGGGTCGAATGGGCGGTACGGCTCGCGATCCTCGTCGCCGGCGCCTTAATCCTCGGCTCAGGCCTGTCGGCACAGGTCTCGTTGATCGCCTCGTGGCTGCCAAGCGATCTTAGCCAGGCGCTCACCGCCGCTTGGGCGCAACGTCCGCTCGGTGTGTTCCTGCAACTCATCGCCGTCGTCATCGGCTTTGCCTTCATCATCGCCTGCGCCTGGCCCTTGCCGGGGAAGCCGACCCAGCCCGGGTACTTCCTCTCCCATGTCTTCGGCGAACCGCTGCGCGACTTCTTCACGCGCTTTGGACGGCAGGCGGTCCTGATCCTCGTGGTGATCTGCTTCTACAGAATCTCCGAGTTCCTGCTGAACATCATGAACCCGTTCTATCTGGATGTCGGTTTCACGCTGTCGCAGATCGCCGAGGTGCGCAAAATCTACGGCGTGTTCCTCTCGCTGATCGGCATCTTCGCCGGTGGTTGGGCGGTGGCGCGGTTCGGTGTGGCGCGCGCGCTGGTGATCGGCGCGGTGATCGCGCCGCTCAGCAATCTCGCCTTCGCTTGGCTCGCGACCCAAGGGCCACAGGTCCACGCGCTGATCATCACGCTGGGCATCAACAACATCTGCCAGAGCTTCGCCGGCACCTGCCTGCTGGCCTATATGTCGAGCCTGACCAGTGTGGGGTTCACGGCATCGCAGTACGCGCTGTTCTCGTCGCTCTATGCGTTGCCGGATAAATTCATCGCCACGCAGTCTGGGCGCATCGCCGATGCCGCCGCGCATTCGGCGGCCGACGGTGGATTGATGGCGCCGCTGAAAGTCTTCTTCACCGACCTTGCGCCGAACGCACTCGCGGCCGGCGCGGCGCGTTCCGGGATACCGGCGGATGCCCTCGGCGCCGGCTACTTCGCGTTCTTCGTCTATACCTGCGTATTGGGGCTGGTCGTCATCCCGCTCGCGGTACTCGTGGCGCGACGCGGGCCCAAGGCCTAAAGCGTTATTTCCCGGTGCTGGGAATCATGTGCGCCGGTGCGACCGGCAGCCAGACCGTGAAGGTCGAACCCTCGCCTTCAACGCTGTCGATCGTTAGCGCGCCACGGTGACGGCTGGTGATGTGCTTGACGATCGCCAGGCCCAGACCGGTGCCGCCCAGCTGGCGCGAACGCGCATTGTCGACGCGATAGAAGCGCTCCGTCAGACGCGGGATGTGTTCGCGGGCGATGCCTTCGCCATGGTCGCGCACTGCGATCTTCAGGCATGGGCCGCTGCCCGGCATGCTGAGGGGACGCTCGTGCGCAAGCTCGAACGTCACGTCCACCGGTTGGTTCTGACCGCCGTACTTGAGCGCGTTGGCGAGCAGATTGGTGAACACCTGTCCCAACTCACCGTGATCGCCCAGCGCCAGTGGCAAATCCGGCGGCGCGTTGATCACGATACGATTGCCATTCTTGGCCGCCTCGGGCTGCAACAACTCCACCACGCCCCGCAGGGTGTTGATCACATCGACCGCATCCAAGGGCTTGGCATGCTCGCGCAACTCGATGCGCGACAGGGACAACAGGTCGTCGATCAAACGTGCCATACGGCCCGCCTGCCTGTGCATGATCGCGAGGAATTCGGTCCGCGCCGCTTCGTCGTCCTTCGCGGGACCTTGCAGCGTTTCGATGAAGCCCAGAACGGCGGCCAACGGCGTGCGCAACTCGTGGCTGGCGTTGGCTACGAAGTCGGCGCGCATGCGTTCGATCTTGCGCATCTCGGTCTGATCCGACAACGAGATGATCAAAGCGATGCCGCCGTCACCTGTGGCCGGCAGCGGTTCGATCAAGGCGCGGAAAGTACGCTGCACGGGGTTGGACATCACCAGTTCCGCCGTGCCCGACTCATGGCGTAACAGCGATGCGTCGACGGTCTCCAGAAGCTTCGGATCGCGAATGATACTGGCCAGATCGCGATCCGCCACCACACGGTTGGTGCGCGTGTCGGTGCCGACGTTGTCGACGCCCAGCAGTTCGCGGGCCGCGGCATTGGCGCCGCGCACACGGCGATTGGCATCAAGCAGCAGCAGCGGATCCGGCAGGCCGTCGATGATCAGCTGTTGGGTGCTCGCCAGTGTCTCGACGTGGCCCTGGCGATCTGTCCACAGCTGGCGCAAACCCAGGATCGCCCGCACGCCGCGCGCCGCGGTCTCTGAGTGATGGAATTCCGGCGCGGGAGCGTCCACATCGACCAACAGCGATTCCGCGAAGGTCGCGAAACGGTCGAGATCGTTCAGGCGCGGCACGACGAAAATGGCCACAAGCGCCATGACAATCAGCGCGCCGGTCAGCGCCGGCAGCCATCCGAGGCCGGCGAAGGCAACAAGCCCCGCCAGCACCAGCCAGGCCGGTGTGGAAATCCCTGCGGCCCACATCGTCAGGCGGCGTTGTGTCGGTGACAGGGCCATGGGCTGTGGATAACTCAACAAACGCTATGCGAACAGTCTGCCGTAGATGAACACTGCGGTAAAATGACGGTCCGATGTGAATCCCGTGTCGAAAACACGCGCCAGCCGCCGCATCGGCTGGTGTAGTGTCCCCGACCTGTTGCCCATTCTAGGTCGTCGCCGCTCGTGTCGCACTCGCTTCCCGCCGAAAGCCCGACAGAAATTTTCGCGCCGGTCCCCGCGCCCCCGAACGTCGTTCACGACGTCACGCCCATGATGAGCCAGTACCTGGCCATCAAGGCGTCCTATCCGGATGCCTTGCTGTTCTACCGCATGGGCGATTTCTACGAGCTGTTCTTCGACGACGCGGTCAAGGCGGCGGCCGCCCTCGACATTACGCTGACAAAGCGCGGCAAGCATCTGGGTGAGGACATCCAGATGTGCGGCGTGCCGGTGCACAGCCACGAGGCCTATCTGTCGAAGCTGATCCGCCTGGGCTTCAAGGTCGCCGTCGGCGAGCAGATGGAAGACCCGGCCGAAGCCAAGAAGCGCGGCGGCAAGGCGGTGGTGAAGCGCGACGTCGTGCGCCTGATCACGCCGGGCACGCTGACCGAGGATGCGCTGCTGGACGCGCGCAGCCATAACTATCTCGCCGCACTCGCGCTGGTGCAGGGCGAGCCCGGATTGGCGTGGTTGGACGTTTCGACGGGCACGTTCCAGGTTCAGCCGGTCGCGGTGTCGAGCTTGAGCGCGGCCTTGGCGCGGCTGGCGCCGGGTGAACTGCTGGTCTCCGACCGGGCGTTCACCGAACCCGACGTCGCGGCAGCACTGGGTCCCTGGAAGTCGCGCCTGACGCCGCTGCCGGGGCCGCGTTTCGATTCCGAGAACGCCCGCAAACGGCTGGAGAAAATTTTCAACGTCGGCACGCTGGCCGGCTTCGGCGCCTTCACGCGCGCCGAGATCGCCGCCGCCGGCACGCTCATCGACTATGTCGAGTTGACGCAGAAGGGCAAACTGCCGCGCCTGTCGCCGCCGCAGCGCCTGTCCGCCGGCGCGGTGATGGAGATCGACGCCGCCACGCGCCGCAATCTCGAATTCACGCAGACACTCGCGGGCACGCGGCGCGGCAGTCTGCTCAGTGCTATCGACCTCACAATCACGGGCGCCGGCGCGCGCGCGTTGACAGAACGCCTCAGTGCGCCGCTGACCGATCCCGCGGCCATCGCCGCGCGTCTCGATGCGGTGCAGTTTTTTGTCGAACGCGCCGGCGTGCGCGAAGCGGTGCGCGAATTGCTCGCGGCGTGCCCCGATCTCGAACGCGCGCTGTCGCGGCTCTCGGTCGGACGCGGCGGCCCGCGCGATCTGGCCGCGATGCGCGACGGCTTGACGCTCACGGGTCAACTGCGTGCGGCGATCACTGCGGGCCCGCTCAATCCGCTGCCCGATTCCATCACGGGCAACATTGCAGGACTTGGCCATCATCAGGCACTCATCGACCGTCTGACGCGCGCGTTGTCGCAGGAATTGCCATTGCTTGCGCGCGACGGCGGTTTCATCGCCGCCGGCTACGACGCGGCCCTGGATGAACTGAAAGGCCTGCGCGACGACAGCCGCAAGCTGATCGCGGGCCTGCAAGCGACCTATGCCGAGAAATCGGATATCGCCACGCTCAAGATCCGGCACAACAACGTGCTCGGCTACTACATCGAAGTCGCCGCCAAACATGGCGAGCGTCTGATCGAGGAAGATCGCGCGCAGATGGCCGGCGGCGAGACGGACACCACGCGGGTGCGCTTCGTCCATCGCCAGACGCTGGCGAACGCGATGCGCTTCACCACGGTGGAGTTGGCCGACCTCGACGATCGCATCCGCTCCGCCGCCGACAAAGCGATCGCGTTGGAACTGGCGCTGTTCGCCGATCTCGTGACCGAAGTGAATACCCGCGCACGCGAGATCGCCGAGGCCGCGTCCGCCGTCGCGGCGCTCGACGTCGCCGCCGCGCTCGCCCAGTTGGCCGTCGACCACAACTATGTCCGCCCGCAGGTCGACTCCAGCCTTGCGTTCGCGCTCATCGGCGGTCGGCATCCCGTGGTCGAGGCGGCCCTGAAAGCCGACGGCGGGCAAGCCTTCGTCGCCAACGACTGCACGCTGATGGACGACGGCGGGCCCGGGCGCCTGTGGTTGATCACCGGTCCGAACATGGCCGGTAAAAGTACGTTTCTCCGCCAGAACGCGCTGATCGTGGTGATGGCCCAGATGGGCAGCTTCGTGCCGGCGCAAAGCGCGCATATCGGCATCATCGACCGGCTGTTCAGCCGCGTGGGTGCTGCCGACGATCTGGCGCGCGGGCGGTCCACCTTCATGGTCGAGATGGTGGAGACGGCGGCCATCCTGCACCAGGCGACCGATCGCTCGTTCGTCATCCTGGACGAGATCGGGCGCGGCACCGCGACGTATGACGGTCTGTCGATCGCCTGGGCGACGCTCGAACAACTGCACGACGTCAACAAATGCCGCGCGCTATTCGCCACCCACTATCACGAACTCACCGCGCTCACCGCGCGGCTGCCGACGCTCAGCCCGCACACCATGCGGGTGAAGGAATGGCAGGGCGACGTGATCTTCCTGCACGAAGTCGGGCCGGGCGCCGCCGACCGCTCTTACGGCATCCACGTCGCGCGTCTGGCCGGTTTGCCGCCGGCGGTGGTGGCGCGTGCGGAATCGGTCCTGTCGGCGCTGGAACGCGGCGAGCAGGCAGGTCAGGCCAGCCAGGTCTTGACCGGACTGGCCGAGGATTTGCCCCTGTTCGCCGCCGCCAAGCCGGCCGCGACCCCGGCCGCGGCACCGACCCTCGACCCGGCCGCAGCGTCGGCCCTGGCCGCGCTTCGCAGCCTGTCGCCCGACAATCTGACGGCCAAGGCGGCGTTGGATGAGCTCTACCGGCTAAAAGGGCTTCTGGGCGAAGCCTAGGGCGCGCTCTGCTATACTGATGGCCTGCCGCGGCCCACGGAGCTCGCCATGCTGAGCATCGACCCTGACCGTCCCGATACCCCCGCGATCGCACGCATCCTGACGGCGCTCGGACTCCTCTGCCTCTTGGGCAGCGTCGGCGGCATGATCTTGGCCTTTTCCCGCCTGCCCTGGGTCAACCCGATTTACGCGCTTTCAGGCGCAGCGGGCGCGATCCTCATCGGCGCGATGATGATCGGGCAGGCCAAGTCGATCGAACTGCTCGCTTTGGTCAGCGCGCGGGTGAAGTCGCGCTTCGCCATCGAAGCCGCGATCAAGCCCGGCGCGGCGCCGGCCGGTCTCCCGCCTTTGCCGGAGCGCAGGCCCATGCCCGTGCAAGGAGAACGCGTCATCACGATTCCGGAAGAAGTCGCGCGTCGGCAGGGCGTGACCCGCCGGCGCGAGCCGATCTGAGCGCCTGGATACCGATCCGCGCCTGCCTTATGTAAAGGCTCAACCGCCGACCTTGTGATTCCCTCGTGACCGCGATCCACAACCCCCGCCAGATCATCGACCGCCGCGCCTTGCATATGGCGATCGACGCCTTGGCCGCGGACGAGGATTTGTCCGAGGAGGCCAAGCGCGCGCGCTTCCTCGAGCTGATGAAGGAGGCCCACAAGCGGGGCATCGCGGAGATTCGCAGCCGTCTTGAGTCCGGCAAGGCCGGTGGTATCGATACGGCCAAGTCGCACAGCTACTTGATGGATCAGATCATCCGCGTGCTGTTTGACGCGGTGACGACCTACTTCGTGCGCCGCGGCGTGCGTACCACCGGCGAACGCTTGAGCATTGTCGCGCTCGGCGGCTATGGGCGCGGCGAACTCGCGCCGCTATCCGACGTCGATCTGCTGTTCCTGCTGCCCTACAAGGACACGCCGTTCAGCGAGCAGGTGGTGGAGTTCATGCTCTATTTCCTGTGGGACCTGGGCGTGAAGGTCGGTCAGGCCGTGCGCTCGGTGAACGAGAACATCCTCCAGGCCAAGGCGGATATGACCATCCGCACCACGCTGCTCGACGCGCGCTGGATCTGGGGCGATCAGGACCTGGCCGCCGAACTGCTCGCGCGCTTCCAAAAGGAAGTCGTGGAAGGCACGGGCACGCAGTTCGTTCAGGCAAAACTCGCCGAGCGCGATGCGCGGCATCAGAAAGTGGGCGACTCACGCTATCGCCTTGAGCCGAACCTCAAGGAAGATCGCGGCGGTTTGCGCGATCTGCACACCCTGGGCTGGATCGCGAAATATCTCTACGGCGTCTCCGACGTGCGCGCGCTGGCGGATATGAATCTGATCGATCACGCGGCGGCGGCGCGCTTCACCAAGGCGCACGACTTCCTGTCGTCGGTGCGCGCCTACATCCACTACGCCACCGGCCGGCCGGAAAACCGCCTGACGTTCGATCTGCAGCGCCAGGTCGCGCCCCAGCTCGGCTATCACGACCGTCCCGGCGCATCCGCGACCGAACGCTTCATGCGTCACTATTATCTGGTCGCGCGCGATGTCGACGATCTGACGCGGCTGTTCCTGACCATGCTGGAAGAACGTGGCCGTCGCCGGCCGCTGTTCCGTCTGCCAGCCCGCCTGCGGCAGCGCAATGTCGATGGCTTCGTGATCGAAGGCGGTCGCATCGGCGTGAAGTCCGAAGCGGTGTTCGAGGAAGATCCGCGCCGCTTGCTGCGCATCTTTCAGTTGGCGCTGGAAAACGGGCAGGACTTCCAGCCACAGGTCTTGCGCTTGATCCATCGTCACGCACGTCGCGTGCCGGCCTTGCGCAACGATCCCGAAGCCAACCGCATCTTCATGGACATCCTCTGCTCGCCGAAAGGTGCGGAGGAAATGCTACGCCTGATGAGCGAAAGCGGCGTGTTCGGGCGTTTCATCCCGGACTTCGCGCGTGTCGTCGCCCAGATGCAGTACGACATGTACCACCAGTACACGACGGATGAGCACACCATTCGTGCCATCAGCATCCTGAACAAGATCGAGCAGGGCGTTCTGAAGGACGAGCTGCCCGTCGCTACCGAGATGGCGCAGAAAGTCGCCTCGCGCCGCGCACTGTATGTGGCGGTAATGCTGCACGACATCGCCAAGGGCCGCGGCGGCGATCACTCGGAATTGGGCGCTGACGTCGCGCTTGCGCTGTGTCCGCGCCTGGGCCTGACGGCGGAAGAGACCGAAACCGTCTCGTGGCTGGTGCGGTATCATCTGCTGCTCAGCAACACCGCCTTCAAGCGCGACCTCGACGATCCGCAGACCATCGCCCGCTTCTGCGAGGCGGTGCAGTCGCCGGAGCGGTTGAAGCTGTTGCTTGTGCTCACCTGCGCCGACATCCGCGCCGTCGGCCCGGCGGTGTGGAACAATTGGAAGGCTACGCTGCTGCGGGAGCTGTTCCAGCGCGCGTTGGAACGCATGACCGGCGAAGGCGGGGCGCCTGTGTCCGGACGCCAGGACTTGCGCGTCGAGGGACGCGCCGCCGCGGCGAAGGAAGCGCTCGCGAACGCACTCGCCGATTGGCCGGCGGAAGAACGTGAAGCCGCGCTGGCCGCCGGTTCTCCGGCCTACTGGCTGGCCTACGACACGGCGGCCCACCAGCGTCACGCACGTATCATCCGCAAGGCCGAAGGTGCGGGCGACAAGATCGCCGTGGACTTCACCACCGATGCCGACCGCGCGGTCACGCATATGCTGGTCTATGCCCCCGACCATCCGGGCCTGTTCGCGCGCATCGCCGGGGCGCTCGCACTGTCGGGCGTGTCGGTGGTGGATGCGAAGATCCTGACGTTGGCGAACGGCATGGCGCTCGACACCTTCGCCATTCAGGATTTCGAAGGCAAGCCGCTGACGGAGATGAACAAGCAGGGACGTGCGCGCAGCCGTATCATCGCGACGCTCGAAGGCCGTGTGCGTCTCAATCAGGAATTCGCCGCCGCGCGCGCGCGCCTGCCGGCCCGCGTCCGCGCCCTGGAAGTGCCGCCGCGCGTCATCATCGACAACACGGCCTCGAAGGTCTGCAGCGTCATCGAGATCAACGGTCACGACCGTCCGGGATTCCTGTTCGACGTCACCAAGGCGATCACGGATCTGGGGCTGCAGATCGCCTCGGCCCACATCTCGACCTACGGGGAACGCGTGGTCGACGTGTTCTACGTGAAGGACGTGTTCGGCATGAAGGTCGAACACGAGACCAAGATCCGCCAGATCCGCGAAGGCCTGGGCAAGACCATCGGCGTGGCGGCGGCCGACGTCAGCGTCGAAAGCCGCAGCACCACGGCGGCCGCCGAGTAGAAACCCGAACTCCGCCATATTTTCCGGCCGCCGGTTGCGGTAGAGACAAGGCATGTCGCAACCGTTGTTCCGCGCCTTTGCCACCGTCGGTGGCTATACGCTGATCAGCCGTGTCACCGGCTTCGTCCGGGACACGCTGATGGCGACGTTCCTGGGCGCCAGCACCAGCGCGGACGCGTTCTTCATCGCGCAGGCTTTCCCGAATCTGTTCCGCTCGCTGTTTGCCGAAGGCGCGTTCTCCGCCGGCTTCGTGCCGATCTTTGCCCAGATGCTGGAGCGCGACGGCAAGGACCGCGCCAAGCAGTTTGCCGATCAGGCCTTCGCCGTCCTGACGGTGATCCTGATCGCCTTCTGCGCGGTGATGATGATCGCGATGCCGGTGGCGCTCTATCTGATGGCGCCGGGCTTCGATGAAATCCCCGGCCAGATGGAACGCACGACCGAGCTTGCGCGCATCGCGTTCCCCTACCTGCTGTTCGTGTCGCTGACGTCGTTGCAGTCGGGCATGCTGAATGCGTTGGGGCGGTTCGCCGTCTCGGCCGCCGCCCCCGTCCTCGGCAACATCACCTTGATCGCAGCCCTCTTGATCGGCGTGGGTGCGGGCGGCGACCGCGCGGTCTTCCTGTCCTGGGGCATCTTCGCCACGGGCATCGTGCAGTTTCTGTGGCTGTTGCTCGATTGCCGCCGCGCCGGTGTCGGCTTCCATCTCGTGCGCCCGCGCCTGACGCCGGAAGTGAAGCAACTGTTGGGCCGCATCCTGCCGGTGGCCTTCGGCGCCGGCATGTATCAGATCAACCTTCTCATCAACCGCAGCATCGCTTCCTTGATCGGCGTCGGCGCGGTGTCGTGGATCTACTATGCGGATCGCGTCAACCTGCTGCCGGTCGGCATCTTCGGCTACGCGATCGGTGTCGCGCTGCTGCCCTTGCTTACGCGCCAGATCCAAGCCGGCCAGGAAGAGACGGCCATCGGCAGCCAGAACCGCGCGATTGAAGTGAGCCTGCTGCTGACGATCCCGGCGGCCGTCGGTATCGCGATGCTGGCGGAACCGATCACCGCGACCTTGTTCGAGCACGGCCAGTTCACCGCGCACGACCGCGCGATGGTGGCCAGCGCGCTGCTCGCGTTCTCGCTGGGCTTGCCCGCGTACGTTTTGAACAAAGCACTGACCCCAGGCTTCTTCGCGCGCCACGATATGCGCACGCCGGTGAAGGCCTCGGCCGTGGCGCTGGTCGTCAACGTCACGATCAACGTGGCGCTGACGGATACGCTCGGCCACGTCGGCATCGCCGTCGGCACCACGGTGTCGGCCTGGGTGAATGCCGCGATCCTGGCGGTGATCCTGCATCGCCGACGCTACATGGTGGCCGACGAACGCCTGCGCCGCCGTCTGCCGCGTATGGTGCTGGCGAGTGCGGTGATGGGCCTCGCGCTGTGGGGCGGCACGATGGCTGTCATTCACGTCATGGGGCCGGTCTTCGGCACACCGGGCGAACCGGCCGGTTCGAATGCCCTGCGGGTGATCGCGCTCTCGATGCTGATCGGCGGCGGCATGTGCGTCTTCGCGGCGGCGGCGTTCCTGACGGGGGCGGCGTCACGCGCGGATCTGGCGTTGTTGAAGCGCCGCCGTTCCTAGAGCTTGCCCGGTTCCACGGCCTGGGCTACTCCAGCCCCGCATACCGATTTGGTGTGCAGCTCACATCCCTTCCACAAGGATTTACACCATGGCCAAAGGCCGCATCCTTTCGGGCATTCAGCCCACCGGCAATCTCCACCTCGGCAACTATCTCGGCGCGATCCGCAATTGGGTCGGCATGCAGAAAGACTACGAGTGCTTCTTCTGCATCGTCGATCTGCACGCGATCACCGCTGACTTCATCAATCCCGCCGACCTGACGCGCGCCACGCGCGAAGTGGCCGCCGGGTACATCGCCTCGGGCATCGATCCCGCGCATCCAGCACTTTTCGTGCAAAGCCATGTGCCGGCGCATGCGGAACTGGCCTGGGTGCTGAATTGCGTGGCGCGTCTCGGCTGGCTGAACCGCATGACGCAGTTCAAGGACAAGGCCGGCAAGAACCGCGAGAACGCGAGCGCGGGCCTGTACGTCTATCCGAACCTGATGGCCGCCGACATCCTGGTCTACAAGGCGACGCACGTACCGGTCGGCGAGGACCAGAAGCAGCACATCGAGCTCGCCCGCGACATCGCCCAGAAGTTCAATCACGACTACGGCACGGAGCTGTTCGTCCAGCCCGAGCCGGTGATCCAGGGTCCGGGCACGCGCGTCATGTCCTTGCGCGACGGCGCCAAGAAGATGTCCAAGTCCGACCCGTCGGACTTCTCGCGCATCAACATGATCGATAGCGCCGACGCCATCGCCCAGAAGCTCAAGAAGGCGACCACGGACCCGAACGCCCTGCCCGAGTCGGTCGAGGGGCTCGAGGGCCGGCCGGAAGCCGGCAACCTGCTGAACATCTATGCCGCGCTGACCGACCGGAAGCTGCCCGAGGTGGTGGCGGAAACGGCCGGCTGGGGCTGGGGTCAGTTCAAGACCCGGCTGACGGAAACCGCCGTGGGTGTGCTGGGGCCGATCAACGCCGAGATGGCGCGGCTGATGGCCGATCCGGCGGAGCTGGACCGCATCCTGGCCAAGGGCGCGGAAAAGGCCCGCGGCGTCGCCAACCCGGTCCTGGCCGAAGTCTACAAGACCGTCGGCTTCCTGCCATCTACTTGAAATAACTCATTTTGCTGCAGCAAATGGTGCAGCATAAACACTTATGCTGCACCGCAGCAAACTACTGAACCGCTTCGACCTGGGTCACTTCCGGGACGTAGTGCTTGAGCATGTTCTCGATGCCCATCTTCAGCGTGGCGGTCGAGCTGGGGCAGCCGGCGCATGAGCCGCGCATATGCAGGTAGACGGTCCCGTTGCGGAAACCCTTGTAGATGATGTCGCCGCCGTCCTGGGCGACGGCCGGGCGGACCCGGGTGTCGATCAGCTCGCGGATGGTGTTCACGATTTCATCGTCCGCGTCCGAGCCGATTTCCTCTTCGGCGGCCTGCTCGCCTTCCAGCACCGCGGCGCCCGAGGTGAAGTGGTCCATGATCGCACCCAGAACCATGGGCTTCATGGTCTGCCAGTTGCGGTCGCCGCCTTTGGTGACGGTGACGAAATCGCTGCCCAGGAAGACCCCGGCCACACCGTCGATCTCGAACAACAGGCGCGCCAGCGGCGAACGCGTCGCGGCCTCGCGAGAGGGGAAGTCCGCGACTCCCGCGGGCAGCACTTCGCGGCCGGGCAGGAACTTCAGCGCGGCGGGGTTCGGGGTGTCTTCGGTCTGAATGAACATGTGCGGCCTTTCGCGGGCGCGTAAATCAGGGCGCGGAAATGGTGCCGCTAATCTAATGAGGCACAGGCCCAACCGCCACCCTTGTAAGGGGCTGGCGTCCTTACGTGAGGGCGTCGATCCGGGCTTCGTCGAGGTCGCCGGGCACGATCGTCACCGGGATTCGGATCTTGCCGGACAGCTGGCCCGAGATCGCCGTGACCAGCGGGCCCGGTCCTTCCGTCCCGCTGCCGGCGCCCAGCACCAGCACGGAGAAGCTTGGGTCCTCGGCGATCACGCTCAGCAGCTGCTCCGAGGTGTCGCCCTGGCGGATATACAGCGCCGGGAAGCTTCCGGTCAGCCGGTGCACCTCGGCGGCGATGTCGTGCAACAGCTGTTCCGCGTCGTTGCGCGCTTCGCGCTCCATCAGGTCGGCGACCGAAGCGAAGTGGTGAAATTCCGCCGGGGCGACGGCGTGAAACAGCGCCACCAAGCCGTCCGTATGCGCGGCGCGCCGGCAGGCAAAGCGCAGCGCGGCTTTCAGTTCGACGGAATGGTCGACCACCAGAAGAAGTTTGCGCCGGTTGCGTGCGGCTTCGCTCATGGCTTTCCCGCCCTATGCTCGCTTGAACGCCGCACTGGCGGCGTAGCCGGCGACGATCGCGATCAACACCGCGAACAGGCCGTAGAGCGCGCCGTAATTCTGCGCGAAGTCGTACACGTCGGCGCCGATGCCCAGCTTGGAAACGGTGAACGGCACGATCTCGGCCGAGGTCACCGCGCCCTCGCGGAACAGGTAGACCTCCACCAGATAAGTGCCGGTCGGCACGTTGGCGGGGAAGTGCAGTTCGGTGCGGAACAGGCGGTTCGACATCATGTTCACCGCGCCGAGATCTTCGCCGTAAAGCCCGTCGGCGGTCTTCAGGCGCACCAGCGCGGTGCGGAACTGCGCCATCTCGTCGGCGCTGAACTTCTCGTCGCTGGTGTTGAGACGCAGGTTCGCGAGCCCGAGCTGATAACGTTCCTTCAGCTGGTCGGAAACGAACTCGTTCAAAGGCCGGCTCGAGGCCATGCGGTAGTACGACGGCGCATCGTGCGCGGTCACGGACGACGCGTTGACCCAGATCGGACCGAGGCGTTCCTTGCGGCGGATGTTCACATCGCCGGCCGGCCCGCGCACCACCACCACGATGTCGCCGGGGCCGTCGGTCGAGCCGAACAACAGGATGTCGGTGCCGGTGAAGCCCGAGGTGATCGCGACCAGATGGCTCGACAGGTCCGCCACCAAAGGCACGTCGTCGGCGCGCGCCGAGGCTGCGACCAGCGACAGCAGCAGGGTGAGGGCGGCCTTTCTCATGAGCCACCCAGGCTGAAGATGTCGTCGGGTGAAATGATGAGATCGAAGAACAGCCGCAGCGCGACACCCATCACGATCAGCGCCAGCATCACGCGCAGCTGCTCGCCCTTGAAGCGGGTCGCGAGCCGCGCGCCGACCTGCGCGCCGATCACGCCGAACACCAGCAGAAGCAAGGCCAGCACCACGTCGACCGAGCGGTTGAATACCGCTTGCAGCAGCGTGGTGTTGGCGGTGACGAAAATGATCTGGAACAGCGAGGTGCCGATCACCACCTGGGTCGGCATGCCGAGCAGATAGATCATGGCCGGCACCATGACGAAGCCCCCGCCCACGCCCATGGTCGCCACCAGGATACCGACCAGGAAGCCGACGGCGAACGGCAGCAGCGCGGAGATATAGAGCTTCGAGCGCCGGAAGCGCATCTTGAACGGCAGCGCGTGCATCCAGCTGCGCTCGCCAGGACCGCGCGGCGTCAACGCCATGCCCGCCGGCAGCGGCCGGCCGAGCACGATGGGCAGGCTCTCGTACAGCATGAAGCCGCCGACGATGCCGAGGAAGATGACGTAGCCGATCGCGATCGTCACATCGATGTGACCGAGGCGCTGAAGGATGTTGAAGATCCACACACCCAGGCCCGAGCCGATGAAGCCGCCGGCGGTCAGCACCGCGCCCATCTTGAAATCGACGTTGCCGCGGCGCATGTGCGCCAGCACGCCCGAAACGGAGGAGGCGACGATCTGGTTGGATTGGGTGCCGACGGCCACCGCAGGCGGCACGCCGATGAAGATCAGCAGCGGCGTCATCAGGAAGCCGCCACCGACGCCGAACAGGCCGGACAACAGGCCGACGCCGCCCCCCATCGCGAGGATGAGGAAGACGTTCACCGACATCCCGGCAATGGGCAGATAAATCTGCACCGGGGGTGCTCCGAGGTTGGATCGCGCTGCAATAACGCGCTGAAACGACGCGCTTTTCGTTGTACGAGCCCGCATAGGGCAGGGCAAGCCGTTTCGGGCGCTGTTACGTCAGGCGCTGGAATCCGGCATGGGCGACGGGTCCGCGCAGCTGCGCCGTCAGTGTGTCGTCACGTAAGGCCGCGGCGACGATCTCGAAGGCTTCGCCGCAGGCGGCGATGAACCGATCCACCTGTGTATCGGTGTGGGCAAACATCGCATAGAACGCGCCCGAGGCCAGGAAGCCGCGGTCGAGCAGCGTTTGGGTATAGAGCGTGCGCGCGGCCTGAGCGTTCGGCACCTTGAATGCGATATGCGCAAGGGGTGGAATGCCCGAGACCTCGACCGGCAGCTTCGCGGCCTGGGCAGCCTCGGTCCAGCCCGCCATCACGCGTTCGCCGATATGGACGAGATGCGCGGGCACGTCTTGCGCGCGATGCTTGGCGAGGGTGGCCAGCGCGGCGGCCGGGCCGATGCGCTCGGTCCAGGCGGTGGAGCTGATGAACGTGTCTTGCGCGGCGGCCATCACCGACGCGCGGCCGATGATCGCGGAAATCGGATAGCCGTTGCCGAGCGCTTTGGCGAACACCGCCATATCGGGTTCGATGCCCAGCGTCAGGTGGATGCCGCCGGTATTCACGCGGAAGCCCGCGGTGATTTCATCGAACAGCAATACCGCACCGGCGGCGCTGGCGATCTCGCGCACACCGGCCAGGAAGCCCGGCGCCGGTGGATTGCGCACCGGCTCCATCACGACGGCGGCGAGGTTCGCGCCGTGTTCGGCGACGATCTGCTTCAAGCCGTCGAGGTCGTTGTACTGGAAGGGCAGCATCAAGCCCTTCAGGCCACGCGGCACGCCTTTGGGATCGAGGCCGCGCAATAGATGCCCGTCGAGCGCGCCATCGTCGGCCAGGTTCGCCGACAGATACCAGTCGTGCCAACCGTGATAGCCGCAGAAGGCGATCAACGGCCGTCCGGTCGCCGCGCGGGCGATGCGTACCGCGATGGCCATGGCTTCGCCGCCGGAGCGGCTGAAGCGCGTCATGTCCGCCCAAGGATGAAGCTCGATCAATGCTTCGGCGAGCGCGACTTCTTCCGGTGCGTTCAATGTTGCCATCGATCCACCGTCGATGGCGGCCTTCACCGCCGCGTCAACATCCGCATCGGCATAGCCCAGCACGGTCGCGCCGACGCCACTGATGCACATGTCGACGAAGGTGTTGCCGTCGAGATCGACGATCTCCGCGCCCTTGGCAGAGGTGTAATAGGACGGCCAGCCCCCCGGCAGGAACATCTCGGGGCGTTTCGATAGAAGCTGCGTTCCGCCCGGGATCAGCGCCCTCGCCTTGGCATAAAGCGCCTGGCCCTTCGGCGATCTCACCGGCGGCGGATCATTGCGCCGCATGCTTCAGGAACCAATCGTAGGCATGGGCGATGCCCTGCTCGAAGGTGATCGACGGGCGCCAGCCGAGATTATTGAGTCGCGAACAATCCATCAGCTTGCGCGGCGTACCGTCGGGCTTGGATGTGTCGTAGATGAATTCGCCCTTGAAGCCGACGACGCGCGCGACCGTTTCGGCCGCCTGGCGAATGGTCACATCCGAGCCGTAGCCGACATTGATGTGCTGGTCCTCGGAATAGTTCTTCATCAGGAAGACGCAGGCGTCGGCCAGGTCGTCCACATGCAGGAACTCGCGCAGCGGCTTGCCTGATCCCCAGATGGTCATCGTCTTGTCGCCGGCCAGCTTGGCGTGATGCGCCTTCACGATCAGCGCCGGCAGCACATGGCTCGATTGCAGATCGAAGTTGTCACCGGGGCCGTAGAGGTTGGTGGGCATGGCGCTGATGAAGTCATCGCCGTTGGCGCGGCGATAGGCCTGGCACTGCATGATGCCGGCGATCTTCGCGATCGCGTACCACTGGTTCGTCGGCTCCAGCGGCCCGGTCAGCAGCGAGTCCTCGTGCAGCGGCTGCGGCGCCAGCCGCGGATAGATGCAGCTCGAGCCCAGGAACATCAGCTTCTTCACGCCAATCTTGTGGGCGGTCGCGATGATGTTGCTTTGGATCTCGAGATTGTCGGTCAGGAATTCGGTGGGCCGCGTGCTGTTGGCGAGGATGCCGCCCACGACAGCGGCGGCATCGAAGACCACTTCGGGCTTGTGCGTTTCCATCCAACGCTCGACGTCGGCCTGACGCGTCAAATTGAGTTCCGCGCGCGTGGCGGTGAGTACCGTGCAGTTCTCGCTCGCCAAACGGCGCACGATCGCCGAGCCAACCATGCCGCGATGGCCCGCGACCCAGACCCGCTTGCCGGAAATATCGAACGTCTTAGTCATGTTGTGCGAAACGCTGCGCTTCTGCTTTGACGGCGACCAGATCGCTGGCGACCATTTCCGTGACCATGGCCTTGAACGCGGTTTTGTGTTTCCAGCGCAGCACGCGCTGCGCCTTCGACGGATCGCCGAGCAATAGATCGACTTCGGTCGGGCGGAAATAGCGCGGATCGATCTCGATCAACGTCTTGCCAGTTTTGGCATCGACGCCGATTTCGTCGACGCCCTTGCCCTTCCACTCGATTTTGCGCCCGACCTCGGCGAAAGCGAGCTCGACGAACTCGCGCACCGCATGGGTTTCACCGGTGGCCAGCACGTAATCGTCAGCCGTCGGCTGCTGCATGATCCGCCACATGCCTTCGACGTAATCGCGGGCATGGCCCCAATCGCGCTTGGCATCCAGATTGCCGAGATACAGCTTTTCCTGATGGCCAAGTTCGATGGCCGCGACGGCGCGCGTGATCTTACGCGTCACGAACGTCTCGCCGCGCAGCGGGCTTTCGTGATTGAACAGGATGCCGTTGGAGGCGTGATAGCCGTAGGCCTCGCGATAGTTCACCGTGATCCAGTAGGCGTAAAGTTTCGCGGCGGCGTAAGGGCTGCGCGGATAGAACGGTGTTTTTTCCGACTGCGGCGTCTCCTGCACCTTGCCGTACAGCTCGGACGTCGAGGCCTGATAGAAGCGCGACTTGTCCTTCAGTCCCAGGATGCGGATCGCCTCCAGCAGGCGCAGGGTGCCGAGCGCATCGGAATTCGCGGTGTATTCCGGTGTCTCGAAGCTCACCTGCACGTGACTCTGGGCGGCGAGGTTGTAGATCTCGTCAGGCTGCACTTCCTGCACCAACCGGATCAGGTTGGTGGCATCGGTCATGTCGCCGTGGTGCAGGAAGAACGTCAATCCCGCCTCGTGCTGGTCACGATACAGGTGATCGATGCGGCCGGTGTTGAACGACGACGAGCGGCGCTTCACGCCATGGACGATGTAACCCTTGTCGAGCAACAGCTCGGCCAGATAGGCGCCGTCCTGGCCAGTGATGCCGGTGATGAGTGCGGTCTTTTTAGCCATGCGATCCGATCAGTCCTTCAGCGCGGCAGTATGTCGTGGAAGCGCTTGATGCTCAATTGTGTCAGCGGCACCGATTTGAGCGTGGCGACGATGCGGGCCGCAGCACCACCACGGCCATAGGCGGGTGTAGCGCGTTGTGCCCTGGCGCGGAACGGCGGATCGAGGGCTTTAGTGATCGCGGCCGTAATCGCTTCGAAATCTTCGCCGCAGTCGATGACGCCGGGCGACCGCAAGCGTCCCTTCTGCCGGTCGCCGATGTTGACGGTCGGCGCGCCCAAGGCCGGCGCTTCGATCAGGCCTGAGGAGGAATTGCCGATCACGGCGGCGGCGAGGCGCACGGCGCTCAAGTAGCCGCGCTGTCCCAGCGACGGCACCGCGAGACGTTCGTTCGGGGCCTTGGCCACGAATTCGGCGAACAACTTGGCGATCTCGGCATGGCCGGGGTCACTGTTCACGCCCGTGAAGATCATCGTGCCTGGGCGGCCGTCGAGCGCCTTCAACAGCGCTTTTGCCCCGGCAAGGCCATCGTCCTTCTGGCTGGTGACGGGGTGATAGGTGATCAGCAACAGCGGATCGCGGATCGGGATGCCCAAGCGCGGCGCCATTTCTTCGCGCGTGAACGGCGCGAGGTTCGCGACCTGATCGAGCCCCGGCGCGCCCGAGACGATCACGCGCGACGGATCCTCGCCCATCTGCACCAACCGCTGGCCGTAAGGTGCCGCCGCCGCGAAGTGTAGCGAGGCCATCTTGCTCAGGGCATGACGCAGCGCGTCGTCCACCGCCGCTTCGGTCAGTTCGCCGCCGTGAACGTGGGCGAGCGGGATGCTCAGCAACAACGCCGCCGCGCCGGCGGCGAAGATCTCATAGCGGTCGCCCAGAACCAGCGCGATATCCGGCGACAACTTGGCCAGGGCTTCGGCGATGCCGGACACACCGCGTCCGGTGGCCTGGGCCATGGCCAGCCGACTGTCATCGCCCAGCGCCAGATCGACACGCGCATCGATCTCGAAACCATCTTGCGCAATGGCGCGCCAGGTTTCGCCGAAGCGTTGATCAAGGTGTTGCCCGCAGACAATCACCTGCAGGGCCAGATCGGGGTCGGCCTTGATGGCGCGCATGACCGGCGCGAGATGGCCATAGTCGGCGCGGCTGCCGGTGACGACGCAAATGCGGCGTGTCGGAACGAGCGTCATGGCGAAAGCGTCCAGGGCGAAGTGTCGAGATATTTCTGTGCGACGGCGAATTCCGCCAGCGCGAGGTCGACGGCGTCTTCGATTTCGATTGAACTCCAACGGTCCATCATGAGGCCGAAGCATTTCTCCGGCGCGCCGTAAATCTTCCCGGTCGCCTTGAAGGCCTGCCAGCCGATCAAGTACAGCGCGCCGTTCATGGTCCATTCGGCCGGCTGATCCTGGCGGCGCAAGCCTGCGGCGGCGTTCATCTTATTGACGATGGCGCCGATGCCGTCGTCGGGTCCGCGCGGCGCGATAAACGTGGTCGACGGCTCGGCCGCGCGCATGCCGACCACCAGATCGGCGTTATGCGATTGGAGCTTCACGACGGCGGCGTCGAAATGGGTTGGGCTGGCGAACGGCGATGACGGTTCGAGCAGCATGATCGCATCATAGCTGCGCTTTTCCTCGCGCTCGATCCAGGCGATGGCATGGGCCACGACGCTGGCCGAGGTGGCGGTGTCGGTGGCCAGCTCTGCTGGCCGGGTGAACGGCACCTCGACCCCCTGCCGGCGGGCCTCTTCCTGAATGTCAGGGCACTCGGTTGAGATTATGAGCCGGCTACAACTCGCGGCCTTCCGGGCGGCCTGGGTCTTGAAGCCCAGCAGCGACAGCCCCGCGACCTTGCGCAGGTTCTTTCCCGGCAGGCCTTTTGACCCGCCGCGGGCGACGATCAGGTATAGGACGTTCAGGGCTTGGGCCACGGCTCTGGCTTGCTACGCTTTGTTAAGGTCCGGACGGTAGTTTCAATTGATTTATAAGGACTTAAGCGTGTCTGAGCCCACCCCAAACTGCTTCGTCGTCGCCGAGGCCGGTGTGAACCACAACGGTTCCCGCGAAACCGCGCTCGCCCTGGTGGCGGCCGCGGCCAAGGCCGGTGCGGATGCGGTGAAGTTCCAGACCTTCAAGGCCGAGCGGCTGGCGGCGGTCAACGCGCCCAAGGCGGATTACCAGATCCGCACAACCGGCGCGGCGGGCGATCAGCTGGCGATGCTCAAGGCGCTCGAACTGTCCGACGCCGACCACGCGGCGATTATCGCGTCCTGCGCCGAACACGGCATCGAGTTCATGTCGACGCCCTTCGACATCGAGAGCGCGCGCTACCTGATCGACACGGCACGGGTGCGGCGTCTGAAAGTCGCCTCCGGCGAGATCACCGACGGGCCGCTGCTGCTCGAACTGGCGCGCTCGCATAAGCCGATCATCCTGTCGACCGGCATGGCGACGCTGGAGGAGGTCAAGCACGCACTGGGCGTGATCGCCTTCGGCTACGTGACGCCGCCCGATGCGGTGCCGAGCCTGCGCGCGTTCCGCGAAGCCTTCAGGTCGAAGGCGGCGAAAGCGGCGTTGGCCGACAAGGTCACAATCCTGCACTGCACGTCGGCGTATCCCGCGCCGGCCGACAGCATCAATCTGCGCGCCATGACCACGCTCGCGAGAGAATTCCATCTGCCGGTCGGCCTGTCCGATCATTACGAAGGCACGGCGATATCAATTGCCGCCGTCGGTCTTGGCGCTTCCGTCATCGAGAAGCATTTTACGCTGGATAAGTCGGCGCCGGGACCGGATCACAAGGCGTCGCTGACGGTGGCCGAACTCGAATTCATGATCGCCGCGATCCGCACGGTCACGCCCGCGCTTGGCGACGGTGTGAAATCCCCGCAGGTGATCGAACTGAGGACGCGCACGGTCGCGCGCAAAAGCCTTGTCGCGCTGGCGCCGATTGCCGTCGGCGAAAACTTCACCGTGCAAAACCTCGGCGCCAAGCGGCCCGGCGGCGGGGTGTCGCCGATGATGCTGTGGTCCTATCTCGGCAAGCCCGCGACACGCGCCTATGGCGCGGACGAAATGATCGACCCGACGGTGACGACCCCATGACCGACCTTATCCTTATCGGCGCCGGCGGCCATGCGCGCGTTGTGATCGAAATCCTCAAGCGCGCGCGCCAGACCATCGTTGCGGCGGTCGATGCCAATCCCAAACTGCACGGCATCAACCTCGATGGCGTGCCGGTCATCGGCGGCGACGAAAAGATTCTCGACCGTAAGCCCACCGACGTCATGCTGATCAACGCCGTCGGAAATGTCGGCCTGGCGATTGGCCAATCTGGCCTTTCCGTGCGTCGCGGCTTGTTCGAACGCTTCACGGCGCAGGGTTACCGCTTCGGCAGCGTTATCAGTCCGGATGCGACGGTCGCCAGCACCGCGCATCTCGATCACGGCTGCCACATCATCACCGGCGCCATTCTGCATCCCGGCGCGAAGGTCGGCGCCAACACCATCATCAACACCGGCGCGCAGTTGGATCATGATTGCATCGTCGGCGCGCATTGCCATATCGCGCCCGGCGTGATCTTCAGCGGTGCCGTCACTGTGGGCGACAACGTCCACGTCGGCGTCGGCGCGGCGGTGGTGCAGGGCATTCGCATTGGCTCGAACGCCGTGATCGGCGCGGGCGCTGTCGTGACGGCGGACGTTCCCGCCGGCATCACCGTGCTGGGCTGCCCGGCGCGACCGGTCGAGCGGCGTCCATGACGACAGACTTCAAAGAAAGCGGCTTCCAGAAGAACCTTGTCGCGCCCGACGCGTCGATCCGCCGCACGTTGATGATCATCGACGGGCACGGCGTGCCCATCGGCCTGGTGCACGAGAACGGCAAGCTGATCGGTACTGTCACCGACGGCGACGTGCGGCGCGGCCTGCTTGCAGGCGTCACGTTGGACGAGGCCGTGACCAAGGTGATGAACCCGACGCCGATCACGATCCCCGCGGGCACCTCGGATGCGGCGGCACTCCGGTTGATGCAGACCCGCAGCATTCTCTATGTGCCAACGATCGACGACACGGGCCGCATCGTCGATCTCAAGGTCTTCAAGAATCTCCAGCCCGGCCGCGTACGCGAGAACACGCTCGTGCTGCTGATGGCCGGCGGGCTCGGCACGCGGTTGCGTCCGCATACAGAGACCGTGCCCAAGCCGATGTTAGAGGTCGGCGGCAAGCCGATCCTGGAAACCATCGTCGAACAGTTCGTGGACCAGGGCTTCACCGATCTCCTGATCTCCGTGAACTACCGCAAGGAAATGGTGCAGGACTATTTCACCGACGGCCAGAAGTGGGGCGCGCGTATCCGCTACGTCGAAGAGGACGAGCCGCGCGGCACGGCCGGCGCGCTCGCGCTTCTGCCGGAGCGCCCGTCGCGGCCCATGATCGTGATGAACGGCGATGTGCTGACGCGCGTCAGCTTCAATCATCTCGTGAAGTTCCATGCCGAGCACGGCGCTGCCGCCACCATGTGCGTGCGCGAGGTGCCGCTTACGGTTCCCTACGGCGTGATCGAAGCCGATGGGATCAATCTCACGGCGATTGTCGAGAAGCCGAAGAACAACGTGCTCATCAACGCCGGTATCTATGCGCTGAGCCCGGACGCGTTCGATGTCCTGCCGCAGGAAACGCGTTTCGACATGCCGGACCTGTTCGCGAAAATTCTCGAGACCAGCCGCGAGCGCGGCACGCCGCCGCCGACGGTGTTCCCGCTGTGGGAAGTCTGGAACGACATCGGAACCGAAGGCGACCTTGAAAAAGGCCGCCAGAAACACGCCAAATTCTTCTAAACGGAAACGACCATGCGCTCCTTCGCCTCTCTCGCCTCTCTGAAAGGTCGCGTCGCCCTGATCACCGGCGGCGCCGGTCACATCGGGCGCGCCATCGCCGAGACTTATGCCGAGCTGGGCGCGGCCATCGCGCTGCTCGACAAGCCGGGCGCCAACACCGACGACGTCGCGCGGTCGTTGACCGATACCTATGGCGTCCTGACCACCGTGATCGCCGCGGATCTCAGCGACGAAGCGGCGGTGCGCAAGGTGCCCCAGCGTGTGGTCGATGCCTGCGGGCGTCTCGATATCCTCGTCAACAACGCGTCTCTGGTCGGCACCGACGGTCTCGAGGGCTGGACCACGCCGGTCGAAGATCAGAGCATCGACACCTGGCGCAAGGCGATGGAAGTCAATCTCACCGCGCCGTTCCTGCTGGTGCAGCAGGCGATCCCGGCACTCCGCGCCTCGGGCAAAGGCAGTGTGATCAATATCGGATCCATCTACGGCGTGCTCGGGCCGGATTGGCGTATTTATGAAGACGTCGACTTCGGCACGCCGGCCGCCTACGCGGCCAGCAAGGGCGGGCTGTTGCAGATGACGCGATGGCTGGCGACCACGCTCGCGCCGCACGTTCGCGTGAACGCTATCGTGCCGGGCGGCGTGGACCGCAACACGCCGAACGCCTTCCGCAAGAAATACGCCGCACGTGCACCGCTTGGTCGCATGGCGACGGAGGAAGACCTGAAGGGGGCCGCGGCGTATCTCGCCTCCGACCTGTCCGCTTACGTCACCGGCCAGTCCCTGATGGTCGATGGCGGATGGTCGGCGTGGTAACGCTGCGCGCCTTCCGGTAAACTACCGACAATGTTGATCCTTTCCCTCTTTCGCAACCTGGCGCTGTCCACCCGGGCGGCGGTGATCTCGGCGCTGCCGCGCAATCTGTTGCGGCCGCGCAATCTCGCGGTGTTCGGCCACGACATCGCGATGGCTTACCTCGCGTTCGTCGGCGCGTTCTATCTGCGCCTGTTCGAGGTCGAGCCCCATGTCTTCAAGATCGGCTTTGCCTTCGCCGCCGTGGCGGCCTGCGTCTATTTGTTCACCGGTCTCTATCGCCACGTCTGGGAATACGTCTCGGCGCGCGACGCATTCAATGTGGTGCGCACGGCATTTGTGATTGTGCTGCTGTTCCATTCGGTGTGGTTCTTCGTCACCCGCCTGGATGATCTGCCGCGGTCCTTCCCGATCTACAGCTTCATCCTGCTGGTCGCTTTGCTTGGCGGCCCACGTCTCGCCGTGCGCATCATTCGCGACGCGCCGCTTCACGTCCGCTTGCGCGGCACGCCGGGTACGTCGACGGTGCTTCTCGTGGGCGCGGGCCCCGAGGCCGAGCAGTTCATCCGCACGGTCGCGCGCGACCCGGCATCGCCGCACACGATTGTCGGTATGGTCACCATCAATTCCGGACGACTGGGTCAGGTTATCCAGGGCGTCGAGGTGCTCGGCCGCGACGAGGAGCTTCCCCAGATCATCGCCCAGCTTGAAGCGCGCGATATGAAGCCGAACAAGCTGGTGGTTGTTCGCCGCGACATCAGCGGCGCGCAAGTCCGTGCGCTGCTTGCGGTCGCCGAGCCGCGGGGCATCCAGCTCGCGCGCGTGCCGCCGCCGCAGGTCAGCGCTTACGGCGACTCGGAACTGAAGCCGCGTCCCATCGCCATCGAAGACTTGCTCGGCCGTCCCCAGCTCAATCTCGACCGCGACGCGATGACGCGCATGATCGCCGGTCGCCGCATCCTGATCACAGGCGCCGGGGGTTCGATCGGTTCCGAACTCGTGCGCCAGATCTCCGATGCCGGACCCAGCGCGCTCTACCTGCTCGATCACAGCGAGTTCGCGCTCTACACCGTCGACATGACAACGCGCACGCGCCGCCCGGCTTTGTCGGTGTCGGCCCTGCTGGCCGACGTGCGCGATCCCGTCCGGCTGGCGGAGATTTTCACCGAAGCCCAGCCCGATCTCGTCTTCCATGCCGCCGCGCTCAAACATGTGCCGATTGTCGAGGAGAACGCGCTCGACGGTCTGCTCACCAACGCCATCGGCACGCGCAACGTGGCCGACGCCTGCGTCAACGCCAACGTGCCGGCGATGGTGGTAATCTCCACCGACAAGGCCGTGAACCCGTCGAACGTCATGGGCGCCAGCAAGCGCGTGGCGGAGATGTATTGCCAGGCCTACGACCTGCGCCGCGTCGGCACGCGCTTCATCACCGTTCGCTTCGGCAATGTGCTCGGCTCGGGCGGGTCCGTGGTGCCGCTGTTCCAGAAGCAGTTGGAAGCCGGCGGCCCGCTCACCGTCACCCATCCCGACATCGAACGCTATTTCATGACCGTGCGCGAAGCGGTTGAACTGGTGCTGCAGGCCGCCGCGCTGGGCCGTCAGCGCAACGACGAAGGCGCGATCTACGTGCTCGACATGGGCCAGCCGGTGAAGATCATCGATCTCGCCCGGCAGATGATCCGCCTCGCCGGCAAGGTGCCGGATGTCGATGTGCGCATCGCCATCGTCGGCCTCCGCCCTGGGGAAAAGTTGTTCGAGGAACTGTTCCATGGCGAGGAACCGCCGGTCGCCACCGACCAGGAAGGTGTCCTGATCGCCCGGCCGCGCACCTCCGACCACGCTGTCATCGCCACGAAATTGACAGCGTTGGGAGAGGCTTGCCGGCGCCGCGACCACGCCGCGGCAATGGCGCTGTTGCACGACATCGTGCCCGAGTTGAAGCGCAGCCAAAGCGCGCCCGCGCCCAACCTGCGGCTAGTGAAATAGTCGCCGTTTTGCCCCTTGTCGGGCGTTCGGGCGCGCCGTAAAAATCCGCTGCTGCGTGACTGGCGCATGAGGTGGGTGACCA
Source organism: Rhodospirillaceae bacterium (assembly GCA_947476695.1). Classification (GTDB taxonomy): domain Bacteria; phylum Pseudomonadota; class Alphaproteobacteria; order Rhodospirillales; family Rhodospirillaceae; genus SCTM01. The sequence continues at coordinate 442,230 of CANJRD010000001.1, read as the reverse complement.
CCGGGAAGCGCAGCTGAAACATCGCCGCGCGCCTGGGCACCAATCAACCAAGGGTGCCCCATGATCAAAATCCGCCGCGCGCTGTTTTCCGTCTCCGACAAATCCGGCCTCATCGACTTCGCCCGCTTCCTGGCCGGCAAGGGCGTGGAATTGATCTCCACCGGCGGCACGGCGAAGGCCATGGCGCTGGCCGGGTTGAAGGTGAAGGAAGTCGCCGACGTCACCGGGTTCCCGGAAATGCTCGACGGCCGCGTGAAAACGCTGCACCCGAAGGTGCACGGCGGCCTGCTGGGTATTCGCGGCAACGCGGAACACGAAGGTGCGATGGCTGCCCATGGCATCGAGCCGATCGACCTGCTGGTCGTGAATCTCTACCCGTTCGAGCAGACCATCGCGGCGAAAGCAGATTTCGACACCTGCATCGAGAACATCGACATCGGCGGTCCCGCGATGATCCGCGCGGCGGCGAAGAATCACGCGGGCGTTGCTGTCGTGGTCGACGCGGTGGACTACGCGGTCGTGATGGAAGACATGGAGAAGAACGGCGGCGGCGTTACGGAAGATACCGCCAAGCGGCTCGCCGCCCGCGCTTATGCGCGCACTGCCGCTTACGATGCGGCCATCTCCACCTGGTTCGCCGGTGAGCTTGGCGAAACCTTCCCGCGCTGGCTCAGCTTCGGCGGCAAGCTGAAGCAGACGCTGCGCTACGGCGAGAACCCGCACCAGACCGCCGCACTTTATGTCACCGGCGATGACCGCGTGGGGGTGGCCTCTGCCATCCAGGTGCAGGGCAAGGAGCTCAGCTACAACAACATCAACGACACCGATGCGGCCTACGAGCTGGTGGCGGAATTCGCCGGTCCCGCTTGCGCCATCATCAAGCACGCCAATCCTTGCGGCGTGGCGCTCGGCACCGATTGCCTCGATGCCTATACCAAGGCGCTGGTCTGCGATCCGGTGTCCGCTTTCGGCGGCATCATCGCATTGAACCGTCCCATCGACGGGCGCACGGCGGCCAAGATCACCGAGCTGTTCACCGAAGTCGTTATCGCGCCGGGCGCGGACGACGAAGCGAAAGCCATCTTCGCCAAGAAGAAGAACCTGCGCCTGCTCATCACCAATGGTTTGCCTGACCCGCGCAGCGGCGGCCGCACCGTGCGCAATGTTGCCGGCGGCTATCTCGTGCAGGGCCGCGACGACGGCCACATCGCCGACAGCGATCTCAAGGTCGTCACCACCAAACAGCCGACCGCCCAGCAGCGCGCCGACATGCTGTTCGCCTTCACCGTCTGCAAGCATGTGAAGTCCAACGCCATCGTCTATGTGAAGAACGGCGCGACCGTCGGCATCGGCGCCGGCCAGATGAGTCGCGTGGATTCCGCGCGCATCGCGCACATCAAGGCCAAGGAAGCCGCAGCGGCGGCCGGCTTGAGCGAAGCGCTCACCGTCGGTTCCGTGGTGGCGTCGGATGCGTTCTTCCCGTTCCCCGACGGCCTGCTCGCCACGGCGGAAGCCGGCGCGGTCGCGGTGATCCAGCCGGGCGGCTCGATCAAGGACGAAGACGTCATCAAAGCCGCCGACGGCGCCGGCCTGGCGATGGCGCTCACCGGCATGCGCCACTTCCGGCACTAAGTGTCGGCGGCTTCTTTCACGCCGCGCATCAGCCAGAGGCCGATGGCGAGGAATACCAGTGTCGAGGCGAGGCCGAGGCGCTGGCTTCCGGTCGCCAGCGTGATCCAGCCGACGGCGGCCGGGCCCATGAAGGCGGTGAGTTTGCCCGATAGCGCGAACAGGCCGAACATCTCGGTGCGTTCCTCCGGCGGCGCGAGGCGGGCCATCATCGTGCGGCTCGCAGCCTGCACGGGCCCGAAGAAGGTGCTCATCACCAGGGCCGCGATCCAGAATATGCCTTCGGTCGGCGCGCTCAGCACCGCTGACGCACTGACGATCAATGCGATCAGGCTGAGGATGATCGTGCGGCGCGAGCCGATCTTGTCGTCGACCCAGCCGCCGAGCGCGGCGCCGATGCCGGCGGTGACATTGAGCGCGATGCCCAGCTTGATGACGCCCCCGACATCCATGCCATAGGTGGCGGCGGCATAGACGCCGCCGAGCGCGAAGATCGTCGTCACCGCGTCGCTATAGATCATCGCCGCGATCAGGAAGCGGAACGTATTGCGGCGCTGGCGCACGTTGCGCAACGTTTGCATCAGTTGGCGCAGGCCGCCCGCGACGGCCACGCCGATGGGAACGCGCGCGGTGCGCGGCTCGCGCACGAAGGCGAACAGGGGAATCGCGAAGATCACGAACCATACCGCCGTCAGCAGCGCCGTGGCGCGCACGTGTTCGGCGGTTGATTTGTCGAGGCCGAACGGCGGTGTGTCGGTCTGCACCAGACCGAACAGCGCAATGACCAGGCAGATCAAGCCACCGAGATAGCCCGCGCCCCAGGACCAGCCGGAGATGCGACCCATCAGATGCGCCGGCGCCACCGTCGGCAGCAGCGCGTTGTAGAACAACATGCCGATCTCGAAGGCGATGGTCGCGGTCACCACAGCCGTTAGCGCGAAGGTCACGTCCGTGGGCACGGGATGCGCGAACCAGAGCATCGTGGTGGCGACGATGCTGATGCTCGCGAACGTGGCGAGCCAGGGCAGGCGACGGCCGCTCTGATCGGCGATCGCGCCGAAGATGGGGCTGGCGAGCGCGATGACAATGCCGGCAACGGCGGTCGCCAAGCTCCACTGCGCCGCACCGGTCACCGGATCGGCGGCGATGCCAGTCGCGAAATAGGTCGCGAAAATGAATGTGCCGATGACGGTCGGGAAAGCGGAGTTGGCGAAGTCGAACAGGGCATAGCCGACAATCGGCGCAACGCGTGTGCCCTGCGGCGTTTCGCTCACAGGCCCAGCGCCGCCTGAACGCGCCAGGCGAGATCCATCACCGACATGGCTTCATCGAGCGTGACGCCCGCCGTCTTGCCCTCGCGCGCGTCGAGGAAGGCGCTGAGCTGCAACGTCAGCGCATCGTTACTGGCGACGTGGCGCGGCATGATATGCGGGGCGTTCGGGCCCGGTGTGACTTCGCTCAACGTGCGGCCTAGATAATCGAGCCGCAGCGCGCGGTCGGTGCACAGCACGTCGAGATCGCGGATGCGCGCCGGTGAGACGCGGCTGGCTGTCACGGTCGCCGTCGTGCGGTCTGCAAATGTGATCGACGCGACGGCATGGTCGCGCGTTCCGGCGGCGGTGACGCTGAGCACCGGCTGCTTGACGATCGCGAGCACACTGTCGAGGTCGTGCACCATCAGGTCGGCGACCACATCGATGTCGGTCACGCGCGCCGAGGCGCCGCTCATCCGCCGGGCCTGCACGGCCAGAATGCCCTGCGGTCTATCAGCCAAAAGCGCGATCATCGCCGGATTGAAACGCTCGATATGGCCGACGCGCACCGTGGCATTGCCGCGTTCAGCGGCGTCCTCCAGGCGCTTGCCCTCGGCGGCGGTCGCGACGAAGGGCTTTTCGACCAGGCAGGAGATGCCCGCTTCCAATAACGGTGCGGCGATAGGCGCGTGGAAGGCGGTCGGCACCGCGACCACGGCGGCGTCGATCTTGCCGGCTAGCATCGCCACATCGGAGAACACGGGACAACCGATGTCGACAGTCGCGCGGGTTGGGTCGACTTCAACGGCGGCCGTCAGCTGCGCGCGCGGATGCGCGGCCACGCACTTGGCATGGCGCAAACCCATCGGCCCTAAGCCGATGACGGCGATGCGGACAGGATTGGATGCCGTGTTCACGGCCGGGCGGCTAGCTCAGCGCCGCGCGCAGGGCGGCGATGACGCGGTCCTGATCGTGCGTCGACAGATACGGATGCATCGGCAGGCTCAGCACATCTTGCGACAGCTGCTCCGTCACGGGCAGGCCGCCGCCGGCGACCGGATAGCCGCGATAGGGCTGCTGCTGATGGATCGGCTTCGGGTAATAGACGTTGGTCGGAATGCCCTGCGCCTTCAGCGCGGTGGAGATCTTGTCGCGCCGCGTCGAGCGGATGGTGTACTGCGCCCAGACCGACGTCGCGCCGTCGCGCAGCTGCGGCGTCTGCACGATGTCTTTCAAGCCGTCGGTGTAACGCGCGGCGATCTTATTTCGTGCAGCGCACTCATCGTCGAAGATCGCCAGTTTCTCGAGCAGGATGGCGGCCTGGAGGGAATCGAAGCGCGCGGTCAGGCCGATGCGCACGGTGTCGTCGCGGCCCTTACCCTGGCCGTGCACGCGCACCTGAACCAGGCGGCGCTGGACTTCGTCGTCGTCGGTGAACACGGCACCGCCGTCGCCATAGCAGCCGAGCGGCTTGGACGGGAAGAAGCTGGTGGCGGTGATCTCGGTCACGGAGCCCAGCTTGCGGCCGCGATGGGTGGCGCCGTAGCTCTGCGCCGCATCGTCCAGCAACCACAGGCCGTGCTTGCGCGCGACCTCATACAAGGCGTCGTAGTCGGCGGACTGCCCGAACAGGTCGACCGGGATCGCGCAGGCCGGGCGCAGACCGGTCTGCTTTGCCGTGGCGATGGCGCGCTCCAAGCTGGCGGCGTCCATGCAGAAGGTTTCCGGGTCGACGTCGACGAACACCGGCGTGGCGTCGACCAGCACGGCGACCTCGGCGGTGGCGGTGAAGGTGAACGACGGCACGAACACCGCATCGCCGCGGCCGACGTCCTTGGACATCAGCGCCATGATCAGCGCGGTGGTGCCGCTCGAGCAGCTGATGACATGCTTGGCGCCGCAATGCGCGGCTAGGCGGCGTTCGATCTCGGCGACCTCGGGCCCCATGATGAACGCGCCGTGCGCGAGCACGCGGCCGATGGCGGCATCGATGCGGTCGGCGATCCGGGCGCGCTGGGCCTGCAGATCGATGAAGGCGACGGGTTGGTCGGTGACCGGCGCCGGAACTACATCTCGCATCAAAACAAAGCCTTAGAGTTCAAGGAGGGGGTCGCAAAGGGCAGTGGCATTGCGACCTGCTTACCGTCCCCGCCGGGTCACGCAACCGGCGCACAGCCTACTCGCTGCGGGCTTAGGTGGCAATTGTCCCAAGATTTCAGAGGGTCGCTGGACAGCGGCGAATCTCACGGGGTAAGTCAGGCTTATGAGCGAGGACAGCCCGTCCACCAAACCATCGGCCTTGCGGCGCCTCGTGCGCGAGGCGGTGGCGCCCCATGCGGGGGCCTTCATGCTTGCCGGCCTCTGCATGGCAATGGTGGCGGGCTCAACCGCCGCGTTGGCTTATTTGATGGATCCGGTGGTCAACCAGGTGTTCGTCGAGCGCCGCGCCGAGCTGTTGTGGCCCGTAGGTCTGGCGGTGTTCGCGACCTTCGCGATCAAAGGCATCGGTGCCTACGGCCAGACGATGATCATGACTCGCGTGGGCCAGGGCATCCTGACCGAACTTCAGGAACGGCTATTCACCCACCTGCTGCGCATGGACCTCGCGTTCTTCACCGAGAACCGCACCGGCGCGCTGGTCAGCCGGATGACAACCGACATCAACGCCATGCGGCTCGCCGTCTCGACCGCGCTCACCGGGCTCGGCCGCGAAAGCCTGTCCATCGTCCTGCTGATCGCCGTGATGTTTTACCAAGACTGGCTGCTGGCCACGATCGCCTTCGTCGCCTTCCCGGCGACCGTGATCCCGGTCACCGGTCTTGGCCGCCGCTTGCGCAAGGTGACGGCGAACACGCAGGCGCAGACCGGCAGCTTGATGACGCTCATCTCGCAAAGCCTCGGCGGTATTCGCCTGGTGAAGGCTTATGGGCTGGAAACTTACGAAGCGACGCGCGCCGCCACACTCACGCGCAGCATTCGCGACATGATCGTGAAAGCGGAGCGCGTGAAGGCGATCTCAAGCCCGCTGATGGAAACCTTCGGCGGCGTCGCCGTCACCGTCGTCATCGTCTACGGCGGCTGGCGGGTGATCCAAGGCGTGACAAGTGCGGGCGCTTTCTTCTCGTTCATCACGGCGCTGCTGTCGGCCTATCGACCGATGAAGGCGCTGGCGAATGCGAACGCGCAAGTGAACGAAGGCCTCGCCGGCGCGGAACGGCTGTTCGCCGTGCTCGACACCAAGCCTTCGGTCGTCGATGCCCCCGACGCCCAGCCGCTGAAAGTCACCGGCGGCGAAGTCGCGCTCAGCAACGTCGGTTTCTCCTACGACGGCGCGATCATGGTGCTGGAAGGCCTGAACTTCACGGCGCCCGCGCAAAAAACCACGGCGTTGGTCGGGGCCTCCGGCGCGGGCAAAAGCACAGTCTTGAACCTCATTCCGCGCTTCTATGAACCCACTGCGGGCGTGATCGCCATCGATGGTCAGCCTCTGACGTCGGTGACGATGTCATCGCTACGCGACGCCATCGCCTTCGTCGGCCAGGAAGCGCTGCTGTTCGACGACAGCATCGCCGCCAACATCCGCTTCGGGCGGCCGGACGCCGACGACGCCGCGGTCGCGGACGCGGCCCGCGCGGCCGGCGCGCATGACTTCATCACCGCACTGCCTGACGGCTATGCGACCTTCGTCGGCGAACGCGGTCAAACGCTGTCGGGCGGCGAACGCCAGCGCATCGCCATCGCGCGCGCGCTGCTGAAAGACGCGCCGATCCTGTTGCTGGACGAGGCCACAAGCGCGCTGGATGCCGAGACCGAGCGGCAGGTCCAGGCGGCGCTTGAGCGCCTGAAACAGGGTCGCACCACAATCGTCATCGCGCATCGCCTCTCCACCGTCGCGCATGCCGATCAGATCGTCGTGGTCGACAAAGGCCGCGTGGTCGAGGTGGGCACGCATGCGAGCCTGATCGCGCGCGGCGGATTTTACGCAAGATTGCAGGCGCTGCAGTTCGCGGCCCCCCGGGCTGCGGCGGACTAGGTGCGATGACCGATCAAGAGACTCTTGCGCGCGCGACCGCCCTTTATCAGGCCGGGAATCACACGGCCGCCGAGGTTGCCGTCGAGGCGTTGTTGGCCCGCGAGCCCAACAACGCCGCGGCGCTCAATCTTTTCGCCGTCCTTGCACTCGAGAGCGGCCACGCGGCCGAGGCCGAACAACTCGCCATGCGCGCTATCGCGGCGGGCGGCGAGGATTTGGTTTTCCTCAACACGCTGGGCAACAGCCTGATGGCGCAGGGGCGCACGGCCGACGCGCTGGGGGCTTTTCTGCGCGCGCGCGAAATCGCGCCGAATCATCCCGACATCTTGAACAACCTCGCCAATGCACAGCACCGGGCGGGATTGGAACAGGATGCGATCGCCAGCTATCGCCGCTGTATCGCCCTCAGGCCGGGCTACATCGTGGCCTACAACAATCTCGCCGTGGTGCTGAAATCGACCGGCGACGCCGAGAGCGCGGCGGCGGTGTTGATCGAGGCGATCGCGCATGCGCCGAAATCGGTGGAGCTGCGCTTCAACCTCGGTAATGCATTGCAAGCGGCAGGCCGCCTCGACGCGGCGGAAGCGGCCTATCGCCGCACCATCGAACTTAGCCCCAGCCATGCGGAGGCGCACGTCAATCTCGGTGTCGTTTTGGCAGCGGTCGGTCGCAAGCCTGAGGCGGAATCTCAATTCCGGCACGCCATCGAATTGAACCGCGATCTCACACCGGCCTATGTGGGCCTTGCCGACCTGGTCGACGATGGCAGCGGCAACGCTGTCGCGCATCGCCGTGCGGTGCTTGCGATCAAGCCGGATCTGGCGATCATTCGCTCCAGCCTGCTGATGTGCATGCATTACACCGCCGAGGCGACGCGCGCGGAACTGTTTGCGGAGCATGTCGCCTATGGCCGCATGTTCTCAAAGCCCGCGGCGCCGGTGCTGCGTCGCGCCGGCACGACACCTCCGCTGCGGCTGGGGGTCATATCCGGCGACTTCCGCTTCCACGCGATGTTGTTCTTCGCGCTGCCGGTCTTCGCCGCCCGTGACACTGAGGTCTGGCATCTCACATGCTATTCGACGACCGAGCGGCCGGATGCGCATACCCTGACGTTCCGGCAGGTCGCCGACGAGTGGCGCGACGTTCACAGCATCTCGGACACGGCGCTCGCGGAGATCATCCGGCGCGACGGCATCGATATCCTGATCGATCTGTCCGGCCATGCGCCGCATAACCGCCTCCCGGTGTTCGCGACGAAGCCCGCCGCGCTTCAGGTCGCCTGGGGCGATTACATCGACACGCGCGGCCTGGACACGATCGATATCCTGCTCGGCGACGCGGTGCATACGCCGCCGGAAGACGATTGCTTCTATGTCGAGAAGGTCCTGCGGTTCGCGCCGGATTACATTTGCTATGCCCCGCCGAGCTACGCGCCGGCCGTGGCGCCGACGCCAGCGCGCACCAATGGCTTCATCACTTTCGGCTGTTTCAGCGAAATCACGAAGATCAGTCCCGAAGCCGTGGCGCAATGGGCGGCGGTGCTGAACGCGGTGACGGACTCCCGCATGCTGCTCAACAACCGGCTGCTCGCCGACGCGGATAGACAGGCGCGATTGATCGCGATGTTCCGCGCCGAGGGCATCGGCTCGGATCGCATCATGTTCCGTCTCGGCGCGCCGCATGAGGAATTCCTCGCGCAGTATGCCGACGTCGATATCATTCTCGACACGGCGCCGTACTCGGGCGGCCTGACCACCTGCGAGTCATTGCTGATGGGCGTACCCGTCCTCACCGTCACGGGCGATCGCTTCTGCGGCCGACACGCCAGCGCGCATCTTCAAAATGGGGGCTACCCCGACGGCGTCGCCGACACGGTTCCCGAACTCGTCGCGAAGGCGCAGGCGCTGGCGGGCGATATCGCGGCGCTCGAACGGCTGCGATCAGAACTGCGTCCGCGATTCCTCACGTCGACCGTTTGCGATGTCGCGGCGTTCGGGCAGCGGTTCTATGGCGCCTTACGCGACGCGTGGGCGTCCATGCCGCCGCCCCGCTAAAACGCGTCCAAAAAATCGCGGCCACCTTCACAAGGAAAATGGCTGCGACTTTTTGGCTTCTGCGTGCCGATCTAGCGGCGTCGTGCGGGCGTCTTGGTTGCGGCTTTCGCTTCGGCTTCCTCGGCGCGCTTGTTTGCACCTTCGAGCTGAGTCTGACAGGCCGTCAGTTCATTTTTGCTTTGATCCAGAATGCGCTTTTCATCCTGGCTAGCTTTCTCCGCGGCGCTCAACTTCTGATGCGCGGCGGCTAACTGTGTTTGCACGGAGGCCAGCGCGGCATGTTGCGAATAGGCATAAATGCCCATGCCCACGGCTCCGAAAAACAAGACGGCGACGATGACGCCTCCAGCACGTTCCATTCCCAATCACTCCCAGCTGAAAACCGCCACCGACGTGGCGCGGCTATCGAGTCCTATAACGGGTTCCGCGGCGCGTTTCTGTCCGGGGCTCCCGTAGGTGACTTGCGGGCAGTCGGAAAAAAAGAAGGCCCCGTGCGTCGGGCACACGGGACCTTCAAGGCATCTCCAGCGTGGTCAAACACTGTCGACGCATCCTTGCTACGTGATGCCCATCGACGGAACAATTCACCGCGCTGTGAATATCGAATTTGTGATCTTTGTCGTGCGTCGTCTCATCGTGCGATGATGTCGGCGCAGGCTCCGCGCGATGTGCGCGGCAGTTTCTAACGCTCAGGTTACGCCGACGTGAACAGGGTGGTGACGCCATCGTGAGCATGCGGATCGATGCAATGCGTCGACTTCATCTGACGATGTGCCGCCCGCATGATCGAAGTCACGTCGACGGGGAGAATCCGCAGTCGACCCTACGGAAGCGAATTTCTTTCCGGAGAAAAATGGGTGCGCGAAGGTATTGCGAGCGCCCGGAATTGATCCCCTGAATCAACTTCAGCGCACAATCCCCGGAGGGACGGTTTCTGCGGCCAACACTGGTGCGGAGAAAAATGGAGCGGGCGAAGGGATTCGAACCCTCGACCCCGACCTTGGCAAGGTCAGTGCAGGCTTTTTAGCCGGAATTGCTAGACGCGAGCCAACATTAGCAGACCTTGATAAATGGCCGATTTCTGCCATATTCCAGCCTAACCGACATTACCCGTCGGGAATGGTCTTTTCGGCAGCCCGTTACCCCGGTGTTACCTGGGCTGCACAGAGGGCCTCAGGTAACAGGTTTCCCGGCCTTGCCGAGCCTCACCAAGCGCTTTGTCGACTCCGCACGCCCTGACCCCGCCGGCAAGGAAGTCACCCACTGGGACGACGCCCTGACGGGATTTGGCCTGCGGGTCCAGCCGAAGGGCGCCAAGAGTTTCATCCTGATGTACCGCACCCGTGAGGGCCGGCTGCGCAAGCTGACGATCGCGAAGGTCGGGCGGCTCACACCCGACGAGGCGCGGTCCGAAGCCAAGATCAAGCTCGGGGACATCGAGAAGGGAGGCGACCCCGCGGCCGACAAGGTCGGCGCCCGCAAGGGCATGACCGTCAGCGAGCTATGCGACCTCTATGTCGTGGAAGCCGAAGGCTGGGTAAAGGAATCCACGCTGACGTCTGACAAGAGCCGGATCAAGACGCACGTAAAGCCGCTCCTCGGCCGCCACAAGGTCGCATCGCTGACCGTGACCGACATCGCGCGCATGCAGACGGACATCGCCGCCGGGAAGACGGCGCACAAGGAAAAGCCTGTGTCCGACGGCTCGACCAAGAAGCCGAAGCGGAAGCGCGGGGGTGTGGCCAGCGGGGGCAAAGGCATCGCCGCGCGCACAGTCGGCATGTTCGGGACCATTCTCGAGTTCGCCCGTAAGCGCGGCGTGATCGTCAAGAACCCGGCGCGGGACGTCGAGCGCTTCCCCGACCGCAAACGGAAGGCGTTCCTCGATCTAGAAAAGATCAAGGCGCTCGGACGGGGTATGCGGGAGGCCGAAGACGAAGGCGAGAACGCCAAGGGCCTGGCCGCAATCCGCGCGCTACTTCTTACCGGCTGTCGGCGGAACGAGATCCTCAAACTTTCAGCGGCAACACTCGACGCCGAAAACAGCTGCATCCAGTTTGACGATACCAAGTCCGGCGCACAGATACGCGCTATCGGTGCTACGGCCACCAAGCATTTGAGCGAGCAGATCGCGACGAAGAAGCAGGAATGGGTATTCCCTGCTGACAGGGGCAACGGCCACTTTGTAGGCCTCCCGCGCATCCTGCAGCGGGTCTGCAAGAAGGCCGAATTGAAGAACGTCACGATACACACCTTGCGTCACAGCTTTGCGTTGATCGCTGAGTCGCTGGGCTACAGCCAGATGACGATTGCAGGCCTTCTTGGTCACAGCGTGCCCGGCATCACCGCCGTTTATACTCACCTGCCGGACGCCGCGCTGAAGACCGCGGCCGACAAGATTTCGGCGAAAATCGCCGACGCACTGGATGGAAAAGAAGCGGGTGCAAAGGTCGTAGACCATCCCGCCAAGAAGCGAGCCAATCGACGGGGATAGGCCGGCCAGCCGAAAAGCGCGGTACCGCACCGCGTTTCCCCGTCGACAACATGCGGCGCCCTGCGGAGGGCATATGTCAAAGATCATCGACGCGTTCGATGCGCAGTGGTGGACGGGTCTTCAGGTCATTGCTTGGATATTGCTTCGAGACCGCGATGCCGTGATTCGTCTTCCCGCCTTCGGAAAAGATGTGCGTGGCACTGTTGCCAAGGTCCATGATGGCGACACCCTCGCCCTGACCAATGGAACCAAAATCCGCCTGTACGGCTACGACGCACCTGAGCTGCGTCAGCAATGTCGGGGAGCTAATGGGCAATGCGTCCCCTGTGGCGAACAAGCGCGAGACTTCCTAAGCGGCTTGGTGCTCGGGGCGGCTGTCTTCTGTGACGTCACGGGGAGCAGCTATGACCGCATTGTCGGGCGATGCTCAGCCGGCGGCGTGGATATCGACCTAGCGATGCTCAGCGCCGGCCAGGGCCTCGCCTACACTAAGTATCTGCGCGGCTACGATCGGCAGAGCTACCCCGCCGCGGAGCAATCGGCGCACGAAGCTAAGCTGCGGATTTGGGCGACAACGTTCGTGAAACCGGAAGACTGGCGGCATCACCATGCGCGGATGGAATGCGAGCGATAGATCTGCTCGTCGATGTAGGTGTGATGTCAGCTAGTCGCCCGAGTTACCGGCGAGGAATTTCCGCTCGGCGTGAGGGTTCCGGCGCAGACTCCTGACGGATTTCAGACGGCATCGCGCTTTTTGCAATCGGCACCTGGCGTCCGCGGTCAAGCAGGCGCCGATGCTCGTCGTTCGCCTCTGACATGAGGTCGTAAACGCGATTGATCGTTGGCGTGCTATTTATGGCGATCTCCATCGTCCTTAGCCGCCGTAAGCGAACTGCGTGCGCGACGACCAGACGTCCATCGACGTCGCGTAGGTGTCCAGCGCGTAGAGGCCGGCACTCTGGGTCTGGCTACCTAACGCGATTGCATAGGAATAGGACTCGCCGAACGCCGTCGGATTGGTGGTGTTCAGGAAGATGTCAGCGTATCGCGCCGGTGATTCAGGATCCGTCCCGCTGAACTTGGTGACGAAATCGAACCGCACCGAGTTAGCGCCGGCATTGCGGTCGACGGTGACTTGCGAGGTGTCGAAACGGGTGACGCCCGACAGTTCATCGACCCAGTGGCGACCGTTCCGCAGCGTGTTGCCGAAGTTGGAGGCTGAATATTCGGCGCGCGACGCGCCGTCATCGCTCGGCTGACGTTGCAGCAATCGCTGGGCGGCGAAGTGATGGCCGACTCTCAAGGCCTCACGCTCTATTTTCGGGCCGTGGCTCGCCGTAACGGGGTGGCGACCGCCACAACCGCGCCGGCCTGCGTGACCGCGACGTGCATGGGCGCCGACTGGAAGGCCGTGCTGGCCGACAATGGCGCGCAGTCGATGGGCAACTGGACCGTCATTGCGAACCAGGACGGCACCCGGCAATGGGCCTTCAAGGGCAAACGCCTCTATACCAGCGTGTATGACGGCGAGGCGGACGATCTCAGGGGCCGCCGCCACGGCGGCGACCGCGCCTGGCGGGCGATGACGCGCAGCGGGGATTGTCCCGATCTTTGTTAGCTGAGCCGCGTCGATCGATCCGAGACTAGGCCTTACCGAGCTCGAAATTTGAGATCGATGCCGTAATCGTCTGCGCGAACGATTCGATATGTTGCCGCATCACCAATTCGGCGCGCCGCTCATCTTTTGCTGAGATCGCGGCAAGAATATCGCCGTGCTCGTGCGCCTCTTTCTCGAGCCGCGCCGGTTCGCTCAAAGAGATGAACCACAGTCGCAGCGAATGCTCGTGCAGCATTTTCAGAATGCGCGCGAGAACCGTATTCCGCGTCGCGTCGGCGATCAGTGAATGCAATTCGCGATCGAGTTCCATAAGAGCTTCCACGTCTTTCTCGGACGTACGCGCATCAGCTTCAGCGACGATTTCGGTCAGACGGTCGATCTGTGCGCTCGATGCGCGCGCGGCGGCCAGGCGTGCGGCCATCGGTTCGTTGCAGAGCCGCGCCTCGATGACCGACATGATCTCGTCAACGGTGACCGGTCGAACGATGGCCCCTTTTCGCGGCATGATTTCGATCATGCCGTCGATCGACAGCCGCTGCAGCGCCATATGCACCGGCGTCCGCCCAATTCTCAAATCCGCGCAGATCTGGGCTTCATTCAGATATGCGCCGGGCCGGTAATTCAGCGTGATGATGCGCCGCTTAATTTCTTGCTGAGCCAAGTCGCGCAGCGAACCGCCGGGGCGTTTCTCCACGGCGGTTTTCGGCGCCTGTTTGCGCTTTCGCTTGAGTCCGGGCTTGTTCTTCAATCGAGTCATGTCTGCTTCTAATCCTGCGCTTTGCATGCGCAGTGCAAAATTCTTCTATCAACGTAAGGGCGGTAAGGAGGGTAAGGAGGGTAAGGAGGGTAAGGAGGGTAAGGAGGGGAGGGGTGGCGTCTGGACGGCCTGCCCGCGAAGTCTCTTGTTTTGCGGTTGGTCCAACTCGCCGCCGAGAATTTTCCTCGGTGCATCCCACGGCTATGATTCGATGACCCCAGTGAAGCTTTGTCTCTCACTCCCATAGCAAATTTTGCGCCCTTCTGTCGTGATATCTCACATGCATCAGGGGCTGCTATCGCAAAGAGAGAAAGATTTCTAAACTCACTTCAAAAGGGTATTTTGGGCATGTCAGGACAACGGCGATCGCCAAAGTGCTGGCTAGTTATGCCGTTCTGACCATCGGCAATCTGAACGAAGTATGAGCGCTCCACCCGCCTTTCAGCGCATCGAATGGTGGTGATATTTCTGTGATATATTAATAGTTGCCAATGGATATACCACGCGATAATGTTCGAGTTTGGGTTGTTTTCACGAGGGATTTCAAGCGCAACGCCCAAAAACGACCATTGTAACCGGGGGGAATTCTTACAATGTCCAAGCACAAATCGCTGCTGAGCAGCGCCCTGTTAAGCCTTACGTCCATCACCACCCTTTCCGCGCAGGTTCTGGCGCAGGAGCTCGAGGAAGTCGTCGTCACGGCCCGCCGCCAGGAAGAAAGCCTGATGACGGTCCCAGTCGCCATTAGCGCGGTGACGGCTCAAAGCATCGAAGACAAGGGCCTGAAAGACATCTTCGCCCTCGGCAACTTCACCCCAGGCGTATTCATTTCCGTCAGCGCTAACGGCCGCGTCGACCGCTCGGCGGTTCACATGACCTTCCGCGGCTTATCCGCATCGCAGCGTCTGATCGGTCAGACCTTTATCGACGGCATGGCCTACACGCCCACAACGGCACCCGATGTCCAAGACGTCGCGCGCGTTGAAGTACTGAAGGGGCCGCAGAGCGCGTACTTCGGACGCGCGACCTTCTCCGGCGCGATCAACTACGTCACCAAGGATCCAAGCGACACGTTCCAGGGTCGCGTGTCGTTGGATTACGGCAGCTTCAATACGCACACGGAAATGCTGAGCGTTGAGGGCCCCATCGTCGCGGACAAGCTCTCGTTCCGCATCAATGGGAAAAACTACCGTACCGACGGGCAGTACATAAACCCCACGCGAAAAAGTCACCTGGGAAAAGAGAGCACCAAGGCGGTCACGGCCACGCTCCTCCTTACGCCCACCGATGCTTTGCGGGCGAAGCTGTATTTGAACTTTGCCAAAGACGAGGACGGCGCACCGGCAACTGGTGCAATGGAACCGGGCTCGGGTTTGTTGAGCTGCAACCTCGGCGGCACCGCCGGCCCCTACTATTGCGGACAGCTGCCCAATCTCGATGCCCTGGTCGCCAAGGTGCCGAACTTCCTCTCGGTCTACGACGTTATCGACCAGTACACGCGCGATGTTCTGCTCGACAACGCGCGGGGCTATACGCCGGTGGTGTTCGATACGCATTGGCTCCAGCACTTCGGTTTGAAGCGGATCTCGAAGACCGTGGACCTGAGCCTGGAGTACAAGCTTGAGTCCGGTTGGACGTTGAGCTCCAACACCTCGTACGACCGCGAAAAAAGCGCATCGATTGCCGACTTCCTGTATCGCGATGCGTCGAATCTCGCGAACCCGAACTTCGGCCGAATTGCGCTGGTTCCGCGCAATGTCATTCGCCCCACGCACGCGCTCTCGATCAATACCGACTGGGCTCAAGAACTCCGCGTCACCAGTCCGCAAAATGAGCGTTTGCGGGGAACGCTGGGTGTGAACTATCTCGGAAGTTCCAACCCGCCGAGCACGACGATCGGCATCGCGATCAACCAGTCTATTCGCGGCAATCAGAGTTTGAAAAACCGGTCCAGAACGCCGGCTGTGTTCGGTGGCATCTACTACGATTTCACCGATCAACTGACCTTGAGCGCGGAAGCCCGCTATCAGTGGGACAATGTGTGGCAGCAACAGTGGACGGCAACGGGATCGACGACCTTCGCCAATCCGCCGGTGGCGCAAGCAACGATCAGCGAACGCTTCAAGAGCTTCTCGCCGCGCGTCACGCTCGACTACAAATACGCCCCGGGTTCAACGGCCTATATTCTGTTCTCCCGCGGATACCGGCCGGGTGGCTTCAACGTCGGACTGCTCACCGCCACGCCGTTCCAGCTCGCCCAGTTGGCAAGCGTCGGCGCATCGGTGGCTTACGGACAGGAGCGGCTCGACAACTACGAACTCGGGTGGAAGGCGACCTGGCTTGAAGGTCGCGCACGAACAACCGTCGCGATCTACAACGACAACTGGCTCAACGGTCAGGTCCTCGGCGAAGTGTTCGTTCAATCCGTTCCGGGCGGCGCCGTCAGCGGAAACCGGCTGGTGCAAACGCTCGGAAGCGCGAACATCAAGGGCATGGAGTTCGAAGGCGAAATGGCGATCACCGAGAAACTCACGCTCGGTGCGACTTTGAATTACACCAAGCCGATCGTGAAGAAGTTCGTCTACATCCCGGGCGGACGCGAAATCTTCAACCGGATCGACGTCAGTGGAAATCAGCTTGGCCAGGTGCCGAACTGGCAAGCGAGTCTGTCGCCCAGCTACAAGGATCATCTGACGGGCGATTGGGACTGGTATATCCGCGGCGACTACACGTTTCGCGGACGGTACTTCACCGACGAGTCGAACGTTGCTTGGACGGCGCCGCTGCATCTGATCAGCGCGCGTGCGGGTGTGGAAAAGCAAGGCATCAAGCTCGAGGCCTACGTAACCAACCTGACGCAGAACAACACGCTTCAGGAAGCGCTTGGCGGCAGCTGCTGTCACGAACTTATCGTCAGCAACGGCGTCCAAATGGCGATCCGTATCGGCCCGCCGAAGAAGCGCACTTTCGGCATCAAAGGCAGCTACACGTTCTAATCTCGCAATCGTCGCGCGGCGGTCCCGACAGGGGCCGCCGCGCTGACGTCTAGAGGAGGGATGCAAGATGAAGAAGACAGCGTGGATCTTGGCGGCGTTTGCACTTCCGCTCGTCACCGCCGACATTGCGGCCGCTGCGGAAGCTGCTGCCGCAAAGAGGCCAATGAGCTTTTTCGTCACGAGCGTTCCGATTGGAAACGGCGGAAATCTCGGCGGGCTGGAAGGGGCCGATCGTCATTGCCAAACGCTGGCGCAGAAGGTCGGCGCAGGGGATCGCACCTGGCACGCTTATCTCAGCACGCAAGGTCCTGGCGCCGTCAATGCGCGCGACCGTATTGGGAAAGGCCCTTGGTACAATGCCAAAGGCGTAATGATCGCCAAAGACCTCGGGCATCTGCACGGCGATACGCTTGAGGAGGCGCGCATCGGCAACGTCGTCAACAAGCAGACGGCGATAACGGAAGCGGGCGTGGAAGTGCCGGGCGAAGGCGACAAAGACAACCACCATGACGTTCTGACCGGTTCGCATGCCGACGGCAGGACCTTCACGGAGGCCGAAGACCATACCTGCAAGAATTGGATGAGCACGAGCGCCGATGCGCACGGTCAAGTCGGTCATCATGATCGCAACAGCGATACGAATATTTCTTGGAATTCAACCCATCCCACGCGACAGGGATGCGGGCAGGACAAGTGGAATGGTACCGGGGTCGGCGGACTGTTTTACTGTTTCGCCGTCAACTAAGATCGATACCGAATCGCTTGTATGGGGATGTGCATCACTATGAATCGGGTCGCAGTTGCGTTGGCGCTCTTGAGCTTTTGGGCCACGCCGACTTTTGCCGCCGAGCTGTGCGGATCTTTCTCGACGGATGTAGACGATCGCTCGGGTCCGCCCGTGTTGTTCTGGTCGGACATGTCGGCCGATGAGGAGACGGCGGTCACCGAAAGTCCCGGGAAAGGCCATGCTGAATTTTCGTTGGACCGAAAGACACTTCGGCTCAGCTGGACGCTGACCTTTCAAGGTCTCGATTCGCAGGTGCTCGGGATCGGCCTGTACGGTCCGGCGCCGCCGGGAAACGAGGGGGGGTTGATCTATGACCTCGGGAAGGAGCGCGCCGGAAATGCCGCGAAAGGTTCTGTCGTAGTTCAAGATTCCGACGTGACCAACATCGTTCACGACAAATACTACGTGAACATCACCACCAAGAAATATCCACGGGGCGAGCTGCGCGGGCCGATCAAGAGACATCCGCCGAAGTGCTAACCCGAACTCATCGGGTCGATCGCCGCAGCCCTTAGGGGCTGTGGGCTGAACCGGGCGGAGTAAGCCGGTTGAGGCTATCTCCCGCGCTGCGGCAACGCCGGTAGTGCGATGCACACCGACGTTTGGAGGACGCTATTGTTCGCCAAAAGCCCCCTGCCACCATCGGGTTTCCCTTACTCGAAGTTGAATCGACGGCGTGTATACGCTGTGGGCTGAAGCACCTGTGAAATATCAGCTTGCCGCGCTCTCGGCCCAATCCTAAGATTGTTCACTTATCCAAGATAAAGCTGCTTGTTACGTAGCGACCCGTGGCGACGGTTCGAGATCCATTTTAGGATAGCGAACGTGGTCTTAAACCGGTCAGAAGGCGTTCCCATCATGGCGATCATGAACAGCACGAAGCGCTCCGCCCGAGGCATCGCATACGCGATCGGCCTTGCTCTGGTTGGCTGCACGCTCAGCGCGCCCGCGAGTGCCGTCGAAGTGAAAAACGGAACCATGGGGTTCGTGATCGAGGATTGGTTCTTGTCCACGTTCCAATCGAAATTCGCCGACGAATGCCCCGAGGGCATCGCCATCTCGAACGATGAATTGTGGTGGCGCGGCATGTCGAAGCAGGAGCGCGCCGCGAAGACCAACAATGGTCTTACCGACGTCACGACACGGGCGGCGGTCGCGATCCCGCGCGGACCGAACGGCGAGAACGTTTGCTTCAGCCCGACCGTCGTGAAGGACCCTCCGATGCGGACGGTCAAGGGCAAGTACTCCTACGGTGCGAACCTTGACGGAACGACCGACGGCCATGCGACAGCGAAGTCTTGCGCGCATGAGAAGTTCACCGGAGTGGACGGCACGGTCGGCGTCGACAACCAGCTGTATCGCTGGCTTGGATGCGCACACGGCTGGCGTAAGGCCGTTGCGCGGCACGTCGACGAGAACTCCGTCGAAGGGCGCCGCACGACGGGCCTGGGGATGATCCTGATCGAGGTGACTGGCGTTACGGATCCGCGTAACTCAGACAATGTCACCGTGCGTTTCTATCGATCGATCGATTCCTTCTCGCTCGATGCAAAAGGCCATCCCATTCCGTATTCGTCGTATCGCATTCAGCTGCATCCGGACGGCAAGCCCCGTTTCGGCGATGCGTTGAAGGGCTCGATCAAGGAAGGCGTTCTGACGACGGAACGCGGTGACGTGACGCTGCCGTACTACGGCAACTACACCTTCATCGACGCGACCATCCGCGACATGGCGATCCGCCTTGAGATCAGCGACACGGCCGCGCCGACGAAGGGGCTGATCACCGGTTACTACGACCTCGAGCGGTATCTCTATTACCTCCTCGGACAAGGACGCGCGGCCGCCACGACGCACGGCGACAGCTGCCCCGCGCTCTACGACGCGGCTTCGCGCATGGCGGATGGATATCCCGATCCGAAGACCGGGCTGTGCACTGGGATTTCGTCGGCGTTCGATATCACCGCTTCCCCCGCCTTTGTGGTGCGTCCAAAAGCATCCACGCAAGTGGCCGGAAATTGAGTTGCTGGTAAGCGAGCCGAGTAGGGAAGTTTAGGGTTATGCAGTTGAAGCCGCGATCGTTAGGTCTCGTACTTTTGGGCGTCGTCGCTATTGGAGCGCTGGCTTACGTCGGCGTCTCTCACACCGTCGAAACGCGTTCGGCGCAAAGTGAACAGGAAGCGGCGAAAGGGCCGTCGACGCTTGTCGGCATGCGCCGTCTGACCGAGCAGCAATATCGCAACACCATCGCCGATGTCTTCGGACGCAAGATCGCCGTCGTTGGACGTTTCGATCCTCTGCTGCGGACCGAAGGGTTGATCGGGCTCGGCGCTGGAAATGCGCGGATCACGCCGTCGGGCTTCCAGCAATACTACGACATGGCTCGTAATATCGCCGCGCAGGTGGTGAACGAAGCCAATCGCGGTCAGCTGATCTCGTGCAAACCGAAAGATCCCACCGCCGCCGACAACGAATGTGCCTCCGCCTATTTCGCGAGTGTCGGTCGCTTCCTGTACCGACGGCCGTTGGAAGCTGAGGAAGTGCAGGTGGCTGTGAAGGCGGCGGAAAGCGTGGCCGCCGTCGAGCACAGCTTCTACGCCGGCATTGCGGAAGGCTTGACGACAATGCTGGTGTCGCCGCGCTTTCTCTATGTGCTGGAAAACGCGCAACCGGATAAGAGCCAGCCGAATACCGCAATGCTGAGCGCCTACAGCAAAGCCTCCAAGCTCAGCTTCCTGCTCTGGAACACGACACCCGATGAGGTGCTGCTCGATGCCGCAGGGCGTGGCGAACTTGCGACGTCCGACGGCCTGGCGCGACAGGTCGACAGAATGATCGCCTCTCCGCGCATCGAGCAGGGTGTGCGTGCTTTCGCGAGCGACTTCCTCGGGTTCGATGCCTTTGCGAATCTCGAGAAAGATTCCGAGATCTATCCCGCCTATGTGCCCAAGGTTGGCCGCGACGCCGAAGAGCAGATGCTGCTCACCATCGTCGATCATCTCGTTGTGCAGAACGCGGATTACCGCGACCTGTTCACCACCAGAAAAACGTTCATGACGGGGTCGCTCGCGCGGCTCTATCGCACGCCCGTCAGCCGCCCCGACGGCTTATGGGAGCCCTATGAGTTTCCGCCGGACGATCCGCATGGCGCCGGGATCTTGAGCCTGATGGGCTTCCTTTCGCTCAACTCCCATCCGGGCATCAGTTCGCCCACGCTGCGCGGGAAAGCGATCCGCGAACGCTTCCTCTGTCAGCATGTGCCCGATCCGCCGGGCGATGTCGATTTCTCGAACTTCACCGACCCGAAGTCTCCGAACCTCACGGCGCGTGATCGCCTGACGGCTCACCGTTCCAACGCGACCTGCGCGGGATGCCACAAGATCACCGATCCGATCGGTCTCAGCCTCGAACGCTTCGACGGCGCGGGGCAGGCCCGGACCGCCGAGAACGGCGCAAAGATCGAAGTCGCCGGCGATCTCGACGGCGTCAACTACACGGATGAAGCCGGCCTCGGGAAGGCAATGCGCTCTAATCCCGCCGTGCCGACTTGCGTGGTCAATAGACTCTTCCAGTACGCGTTGGGCCACCCGTTCGACAAGAACGATCGGCAAACCGCGACGCTTCTCGAGAAGGCATTCGAAAAAGACGGATACAAAGTACCGGCTCTGCTCAAGCGTATTACCCGTGACGAGAACTTCTTCAGGGTCACTTTGAACCCTGAGAATCGCGTTGCGGAAGCGCAGTCCGCGGTTTCGGTCCCGGTTCAGTAGGAGACTCACATGACCTTCCTCATTCGTCGTAAGCGTGCGCGCCGTGACGTCCTTCGCGGGATGCTCGCCGGTTCCGCTGTAACTGTTGCGCTGCCCTTCCTGGACTGCGACCTGAACGACAGCGGGACCGCACTCGCGGCGACCGGCGCTCAATTGCCCGTTCGCTTCGGGACCTGGAACTGGGGCATGGGCCGCTCGCCGGGCTCCGTCGAAGCCCGCACGCGGACAGGCGCGGGTATCGGGTTCGGCGCAGAAACTCAGGCGCTCAAGCCCTATGAAAAGCAGCTGCTGTATTTCGACGGCTACAACCTGCCGCTCGATGGCCGCTCGAATTTCACGCACTACACCGGCTGGGTCGCCAATCGGACCGGCAGCGTGCCGGCGACGACCGGCGATATCCCGGCCCCGACGCTCGATCTGCTGGTCGCCGATCAGATCGGAACGGGAACGCGTTTCAAGACCATCGACGTGACGTCGACCGGCGTGCCGGACCAGAACTACAGCGCGCGCGGTTCGAGCAGCAAGTCGGCGGCGGAAGTCTCGCCGATCTCGCTGTATACGCGCCTGTTCGGTCCGGAATTCGTCGACCCCAACAAGGCCGACTTCAAGCCGAACCCGTCCGTGATGGCGCGTAAGAGCGTTCTCTCCGCCGTTCTTGAGGACAATCGCAGCTATTTCAAGAAAGTCGGCGCGGCGGATCAGGCGCGCCTCGACGAGTACTTCACGTCCGTTCGCGAGTTGGAATCGCAGCTCGCGATTCAGCTCGAGAAGCCGCCGCATAACGACGCCTGCATCGTCCCGAAGAAGCCAGCGGAACTCGCCGCGGGGGCCTCATCGGTCCGGGAAATTCCGCAGGTTCTGGAAACCCACGAGATCATGGCCAACATGTTGGCCATGGCGGTTGCGTGCAACCAGACCAACGTTTTCAACATGGTCTTCTCGGACGTGGGCGGCAACATCCGGCGTCTGGGCGAGGCGTATACGCATCACCTTCTGACGCACAACGAGACCCTGGATGCGAAGCTGGGATACCAGCCCTCGGTATTTGCCTTGAACCAACAGTGCATGGTCGGTTTGGCGACGTATCTGAAGATCTTCTCGGGCATCAAGGAGGGCGCCGGAACCCTTCTCGACAATTGCTTGATCTTCGCCACGACCGAAAGCAACTGGGCTCGCGTGCACAGCATCGACAGCATCCCGATCATGTTTGCGGGCTCTGCCGGCGGACGCCTCAAGCAGGGAATGCACGTCGCCGGCAGCGGCGATCCCGTCACCCGCGTGGGCTTCACCGCGATGACCGTCATGGGCGTCAAGTTGGAGAAGTGGGGAACGCGGTCGCTCGAGACGTCCAAAGTGATCACCGACGTTCTCGTCTAGCGTCGTAATTTTGAAGCGCGGATAAAATATGGCCGAGATCGCTCTGCGTCGTGGCGCCATCGCCAGTCTGGCAATGCTTGCCGCTGTCGGTTTGGCTCATGTCAAATCCGCGTCCGCCGCGGAGCTGACCTCACCAAGCGGTGCCGTGGTCCTTGAGACGCATGGCTACGGCTGGCGCCTCACCGACAAGAACGGGATGGTGCTCTACACCTACGGCAAGGACGAGCCCGGCAAGTCGAAGTGCGCCGGACGGTGCACGGATCAATGGCGTCCTTTGGCGGGCACGGCTGAGGACAAAGCCGAGGGCGATTGGTCCAAGATCGAACGGCCTGAGAACACCCTTCAGTGGGCCTATAAGGGAAGTCCTCTGTATTCGTTCACCGGCGATAAGCGAGCGGGTGATGCGAATGGCGAAGACCTCGAGCGCGGCGCCTGGAAAGTCGCCGTGAAGCCCCTCGAAACGCCGTCGGACATCAGCGTCGTTTCAACCCCGCGCGGCTATGTCTTGGCGGACGAACGCGGCATGACGCTGTACTCCTCCGAACGCGACGGAAAGAACAAGCTGGCGGCCTGCGACATCAAGTGCGCGCGCCAGTGGCTTCCGAAATTGGCGCCGTGGACGGCCGTCTCTCAGGGCGATTGGTCCGTGGTCGCTGGTGCCGACGGGACGAAGCAGTGGGCCTACAAGGAGCAGCCGCTTTATCTGTATCGCGGCGAAGTGAATCCCGCCGAAACCGAAGGCGACGGTTTGGGAAAGAATTGGCACGCGGTTGTGCTGGAAAAGCCGCTACCGGTTCCGAGCTGGCTCACCGTCCAGGCGGCGTCGTCAAACATCAACATCTATGCCGATCCCAAAGGCATGACGATGTACATGCATTTCGAGGCCGGCGTCACCGGCGGCAGCTATCCCGGCAAAGACATCTTGCGTCCGCAGGACTGGGTGCCCGTCGTGGCCGATGCCAACGCGCAACCGATCGGAGACTGGTCGGTCGTGACTCGCGAGGACGGCACGCACCAATGGGCCTACAAAGGAAATAAGGTCTACACGAACGTCAACGACAAGAAGCCCGGCGACCTCAACGGTGTCCGGCGCTTCGATCTGACGTTCCGACCGATTTCCGTGACGGGCAAAGTGATCGCCGGTACGGGCGCGTAACGCCTCGCGATCGCCCGATCTTCCGAAAAAGCCCTACAGGCAGCACTTCTGGCTTTCAGCCTGCCCGAACGTGAGCGTGGCGTTGTGAACGGGGCGGACGAGCCACTCTTCGCCTTCAAGCTCCATCAGTTCATTGCGGGTGCTGGGCGACTACACGAGTTGTATCACCACCTTGATGTCGTCGCCGCGTTGCAAGTTACGAGGCCCGGCGCCGTTGGCGTCAACACCTGCTCGTGATCCGGCGCGAGAATCCGATACAGCAATTGCCCCTCAAGGACATGAATGTCGATCGATGCTCGCATGGTGCAGCGGCAGAGAAAACGGTCGCCAGAAAAAGAGTCAGGCCTGCAAACTTCACAAATCACTGTCTCGTCGTGCAGGTCGTGCCAGTACTACGGCCGCTTGCGCCGCGAAATGTTGGTTTCTGTTACCTATCTGCTACCTGATAGCAGTCAGGCACGCGGTCGCCACTGGCGAGCAACCGCTAAATATCTGAATTTAAATTGAAAATTGGAGCGGGCGAAGGGATTCGAACCCTCGACCCCGACCTTGGCAAGGTCGTGCTCTACCCCTGAGCTACGCCCGCTCATCTGGCGTGTCCGCGGCGGACGGGTGAAACCGGTCAGGGCCAGCTGGCCCCGCCCCGGCGCGGGAGGCAGACTATAGCCATTCAGACCGCCATTGCAAGACCCCCGGATAGGTGAGTTTTGGGGGCCATATCCGGGGCTTAGCGCGGAAATTCTTCCGTCCGGCACGGGCGGCGCAGGGAAACGGATTCGGGCAAAACCCCTTGCCTCGGGTGCGGTTCCGCCTCATGTAACACCGGGCGTTGGTGGATCGAAAAAACAGGTTCACCGCTGCGTTGTGCGCCCATTTATGGCCATCGGGACCTGTGTCGAAATGCTGCTCGGACAAAATAGTGACGCTGAAGCCCCGGTTCCGGCGG
This sequence comes from Rhodospirillaceae bacterium, assembly GCA_947476695.1. GTDB lineage: Bacteria > Pseudomonadota > Alphaproteobacteria > Rhodospirillales > Rhodospirillaceae > SCTM01. Next base: position 417,363 of record CANJRD010000001.1, on the reverse strand, counting down.
ACCTGATCAAGGACACCTCCACCGCCACCTTCGTTCACGACGTGATCGAGGCGTCGAAGACCACGCCGGTCATCGTTGATTTTTGGGCGCCCTGGTGTGGGCCTTGCAAAACGCTGGGCCCGATCCTCGAAAAGCTGGTCAAGCAGTACGCCGGCAAGGTCAAGCTGGTGAAGATCGACGTCGATGCCAATCAGCCGATCGCGCAACAGTTCCGCGTGCAATCGATACCGGCGGTCTATGCGTTCAAGAACGGCCGTCCGGTCGACGGCTTCATGGGCGCGGTGACCGAAGGCCAGGTCAAGCAGTTCATCGAACGCCTCACCGGCGGCGGCTCGCCCTTGGACGAGCTTGTCACCGAAGCCGAGGCCATGTCGGCCGAGGGTCAGCATGAAGAAGCGCTCAACGTCTATCAGGAAATTCTCGCGCAAGATCCGGAGCACGCCAAAGCCATGGGCGGCGCACTGAAGACCTATCTTGCGCTCGGCCATGAAGACGCGGCGCGCGAAGTGTTGAAGAACCTGCCCGAGCCGTTGCTGAATGCGCCGGAAGTCGCATCGGTGCGCACCACGCTCGAGCTGAAAGATGCAACCGCGCAGAACGTCGGACAGACCGCCGAACTCGAAGCCAAGGTCGCGGCCGATCCGAAGAACATGGACGCGCGGCTCGAACTCGCGATGGCGCGCTACGGTGCGGGCAATCGCGAAGCCGCGGTCGATGATCTTCTGGAGATGATCCGCATGGATCGCGAATGGAACGAGCAGGCGGCGCGCAAACAGCTCGTCAAATTCATAGAAGCCTTCGGTCCGACCGATCCACTCACGTCTTCGGCCCGTCGTCGGCTGTCTTCGATTCTGTTCTCATAAACCGCGGGCGGGGGTAGCCTGCCGCTGCCAAGGAAATGCGCCATGCGCAGTCCGATCCAGACCCGCTTCGATGACCTGCCAGAAACACTGCCGGTGTTTCCGCTCAGCGGCGCGCTGCTGCTCCCCTGGGGCCGGCTACCGCTCAACATCTTTGAACCGCGCTATCTCAACCTGGTGCTTGATTCGCTCAAGACCGGCCGTCTGTTCGGCATGGTCCAGCCGGACTACGACAAGGCCGATCGCGAGAAGAGCGACACCAACCCGAAGGTCACCCGCTTGCATGCGGAGCCAGCGGTCTACAGCGTTGGTTGCGTCGGACGTGTTTCCTCGCTTGAGGAAACGGAGGACGATCGCCTGCTGATCACGCTGCGCGGTCTGTCACGCTTCCGGATCATGAGCGAGGCCGAAGGACTTAAGGGTTATCGGCGCTTCAACGTGTCCTATGAGGAATTCAAGGACGACATGGAGCCGCTCGAGAAGTTCGATCTCGATCTCGATCGCGATGCCCTGATGGAGCGGCTGAGGCCCTATCTCGAAGCCCAAAGCATGCGGATCAATATCGACGCGATCAAAGGCCTGTCGGAAACGACACTCATCACCTCGCTCTGCATGATCTGCCCGTTCGACCCGCGCGAGAAGCAAGCCCTGCTTGAAGCGCCGTCGATCGCGTCCCGGGCGGAGACGTTGACGGCATTGCTGCGGATGGGCGCGTTCGAATCCGGCGGCAAACCCGAAGGCCCGCCGCAGTAAGGGAACGCACATGGTCACACCCGCAGACATCGACCCCAAGCTGCTCGAGATTCTGGTCTGCCCTTTGACCAAAGGGCCGCTGGAATACGATCGCGCCGCGCAGGAACTCGTCAGCAAGAAGGCCGCGCTCGCCTATCCCGTGCGCGACGGCATTCCGATCATGCTGCCGGACGAAGCGCGTCGGCTCGACGATCATTGAGCACTCCGGCGCTGAGCTCATCCATGCAGCCCTGGCCGACCGACATCGCCTACGATCCGGCGACCAAAGCCTTGCGCGTCACCTTCGACAGCGGCGAGGTCTTCGATCTGCCGGCTGAGTATCTGCGTGTCGAAAGCCCCTCCGCGGAAGTGCAGGGCCACGGTCCTGGCCAGAAGGTCATCGTGCCGGGCCGGCGCCACGTCGGCATCATGGATGTTGAGCAGGTCGGGAATTACGCGGTGAAGATCGTGTTCGACGATCTTCATGACACCGGCCTTTATTCCTGGAAGTTGCTCCACGAGCTCGGGCGCGAGCATGAGTCACGCTGGCAGCGTTATCTCGATGCGCTGGCGGCGAAGGGCTTGAGCCGCGAACCTAAGAAGTAGTCGGAATCTAGAGTGCTTCGCCGCGCATCAGGCGCGGCAAATCGCCGACCGTTCCCATCGCGTGGCGCATCAGCAGCTTCTTCATCGCCGGCAGGCGATTGACGACGCCCAGGCCTAGATCGCGCGCGAGCCTCACCGGCCCAACGTCGTTGGAGAATAGGCGATTGAGGATGTCGGTCACGCCAGCCATCAGCAGATTGTCGGCGCGCCGCCAGCGCTCGTAGCGCGCAAGGCCCGACGGGTGCGCGAGATCGAGGCCGAGACGCTGGGCGTCGACAAGGATTTCGGTCAGCGCCGCGACATCGCGCCAGCCCAGGTTCACGCCTTGACCCGCGATGGGATGAATCCCATGCGCGGCATCCCCCGCGAGCACCAGGCGTTTCTCGACATAACGGCTCGCGAATTGCAGTCCGAGGGGATGCGAGAAGCGCGGGCCGATCAGATGCAGCGGCCCCAGGAAGCTGCCGACACGTTCGGCGATGGCCGCCAGGAACGCGGCGTCGTCCAGTTTGAGATAGGCGTCGGCCGCGTCGCTGCGCTCGGTCCACACCAGCGACGAGCGATGCACGGCGGTGCCGTCGCTTGCGCGTTCATCGGCCAGGGGCAGGATCGCGAAGGGGCCCGCCGGCAGGAAATGTTCGTGCGCGATGTGGTCGTGCGGCCTTGCGTGCCCGATCGTTCCGACGATGCCGACTTGCGGATATGACCAGCCGCTCACCGTAATTCCGGCCAGATCGCGCACCAGCGAGTCGCGTCCGTCGGCGGCGATCGCCAGTTGCGCGCGCAGACGCCGCCCATCGTTCAGCGTGAGGACGGCGGAATCCGCATCCTGGCTGAACCCGGTTACGGCTGCCGGTGCGAGCCGTAAGACATGCTGTGCATTTTCTTGCAGCGCGCAGGCGAGGGCCCGCCGCAGGACGCGGTTCTCGGCCATGAAGCCCAGGGGCTCGTTCCCCAGTTGCGCGTGGTCATAGTGTAGGAAGAACAAGGACGGCCCATCGGAGACGCGAATCTCGCGGATCGAGGCGGTCGCCGCCACATGGCTCCAGACGCCGATCGCAGCCAGAAGCCGCTGGCTCGACAACGCCACCGCCGAGGCCCGGCCGTCAAAGCGCTCGTCCACCATGGCGGCGGGATCGACCCGATCGATCACCGCGACCTTGATCCCGTGGCGGGCCAGGGCCACGGCCAAGGCGGCGCCAACCAATCCGCCCCCGACAATGGCGATATCGGCGGCGATGTCCGCCGCAACGTCCGCGGACGCCGGGGGGTGGGGGGAGGCTTTCGATTCCATAGCCCTGGATTAAGGCATATCGGGCCTGGATCAAGCCGCTTGAAACGGAGGCCCTGTCCGCCTAAGTTGCCGCGCCTTCGGGACCCTCGGTCCCGAATCGTCAAAAACGGCCCCATCGGCGCCGACGTAGCTCAGGGGTAGAGCAACTGATTCGTAATCAGTAGGTCCGCGGTTCAATTCCGCGCGTCGGCACCATTTTCCTTTATTTCAGGTGTTTCAGACCCTGCGGCACCAAAGCGGCGTTCCCGCCGGGCGGCGACGGTTAGGGCGCCGTCCCTGAAAACAACAGCGGCCCGCGAAGAACCGCCCGCTGTCGCCGAGCACCCGGCCCAGATCGAGCTGGGCGATCTTCGTCATGCTGCTGGGAAACAGCCGCTCGGAGACGAAGCTGAAATATGAGACGCGTCGGTCGGTCAGCGGTCCGATGGTGATTTCAAGTTCGGATTCGTTCAGCTTGCGCTCATCGGGCGTGATGTAGGGATCTTGCGCACCGTAGATGTAGCTGCGGATGCGGGGATAGATCCCCTCCGCCATGAACGAAGATTCCCTGATCTTCTGCGCCCCCGAGTGCGTGTACATCTCGAGCCCCAGGCCCGGCTTGGCGACGCGATACACCTCGTCCATCGTCTCCCGCACCGAGACGTGGTGCAGAATATTGACGATCACCACGGCGTCGAAAAAGTCATCGGGATAATCAATCGCCTCGCAAGGCATCGCCTTGAAGGTGATGGGCCGTTCGGCGAACGCGCGCGCACGATCCGTCGCCACATCAACGATTTCCTACGACAGATCGATCCCGTGAACATCGGCGCCGAGGGCGGCGAGCCGAATACAGTCCTCGCCAAAGCCGCAGCCCGGGACCAAAACGCGCTTGCCCTTGATGTCGGGGGCGGCCGCGATAATGCGATCATACAGCGACCAATAAGCGTTCCACGGGCGACGCTGCTTGCTGACACAGATCGAAAGATCGACCGGCGTGGAAGCCAGGCCCGCGTGCTTCGTGGCGTACTGCGCGTGAAACTGTTGTTCGCTCAGTTGGCGCGCTGTGAGGGCGTCGGGATTTGATTGTGTGGCGGTCATAAAGCCTGGCCCATTTTAGTCATAACTTGAATGGGGACATAAGGTTGCAGACGATTGCAGGGGCGACGTCTCTCTGCGTGCCTAAAGCGAAAATAGGCCGCAGGGGGCTGCGGCCTGTTGCGATCGGCTTGCGCGCGGGCTTTTAACGGCCGCGGCCACCCGACCGGATTTCGCTGTCGGACAGCGCCATGCGCAGATCATGCGCATCGTCGGTGCGCGGGTTCCCCGCACCGCGCAGCAGGATGTCTTCCGCCGTTAGATTGCGGCCGTAGTAGGCGCGAATGGCTTTCGTATCCGGCTTGATCACGGAGCCCGCCAGGGTCACGCCGGCATAGGCGCCCTTGGCGCGCGCCCAGGCGATCACGTCGACATTGGCGTTGGTGGTCGCCGCCGCTTCGGCAGCAGTTCCGACGACAATCACGGTCAGGCCGGCGTTCACGCCCAGCTTCACCTGGTTCTTCATCAGCGCGCGCAAGGCGCGGTCGCTCATGACGAACATCACGAGTTCGGCCTGTTCGAGTCCGATCTGCAGACCGAAAGAGCCGGCGCCCAGGCCGTAGAAGGCCGGGTTGCTCCAGCTGTCGCGGTCGCGATGATGAACCATCATCACGCCGTTGCCGCCTTCGGCTCCGAAGATGAAGCCGCCCTTGATCAACTGCGGCACAACCAGCACCGCGCGAGCGCGGCCCAACAATTCGCGTGAGTTGCCGAAGCTGCTGTCATTGCGCAGGTCTTCGATCGTGGCGGTCGCGCGCTGCACAAGGGTGTCGACGCCGGCGGCCGCGGCGGTCATGGCGGTGAGGGAAAGCAGGTGGCGGCGGCGCATGGAAATCTCCCTGCGAGCGAGGTCTGTGGGGGACGCTAAAAACAGAAACACGATTGAAAAGGTTTGTGGCCGGCCTTCACCAACCATCAGTGGCATTAACAACGCGCTGGACGACGTTTGGTTCGCGGTCATGATGTCATCCCGCGCAACCTCTCAAGCCGAACAACCCATGACCGTTGTGACCGACTTCACCCTTGATGCCTTGCAGGGTGGTCCGATGCCGCTCAGCCAATTCGCCGGCAAGCCGCTGGTGATCGTCAATACCGCTTCGGAATGCGGGTTCACGGCACAGTACGCGGGGCTCGAGGCCCTTTGGAAAAGGCACCGCGACGCGGGGCTGATTGTCCTTGCCGTCCCCAGCAACGACTTCGGCGCGCAGGAACCGGGTGATGCGACCACCATCGCCACATTCTGCCGCAACAAGTTCGGCGTCGATTTTCCGATGGCGGCCAAGGTGCCGGTGCGGGGCGGTGTGGCCCATCCATTGTTCAAGTGGCTCGCCACCGAGGGCGGCTGGGCGGCGCGGCCGCGCTGGAACTTCTACAAGTACCTGATCGGCCGGGACGGCCAGTTGAAGGATTGGTTTTCCAGCCTGACGCCTCCGGGGAGCGGCCGCTTCGAGCGCGCCGTGGCGCGCCTCATCAACCCCTGAAACGAAATCGGGCCCGTCTGCAAAGACGGGCCCGAAAACGTTTTTCGCTGATCCGGTTCGTTTAGCGGCGGTCGCCCATGAGCGACAGCATGAACTGGAACAGGTTGATGAAGTTCAGGTACAGCGACACCGCGCCCATCACGGCCGAGGTTTCCTCGTAGCCCGTGCCGCTCACCTGATAGTAGGTGCGCTTCAGGTTCTGCGTGTCGTAGGCGGTGAGGCCCGCGAACAGCAGCACGCCGACGACCGAGATGACGAAGGTCAGCATGGTCGACGGGAAGAACATCGCCACCAGGCTCGCCACGATCAGGCCGATCAGGCCCATCATGAAGAAGCTGCGCAGGCCGCTCAGGTCGCGCTTGGTGCTGTAGCCGTACAGGCTCAAACCACCGAAGGCGATGGCGGTGATGAAGAACGTCCGCGCGACGCTGGCGCCCGTGTAGACGACCATCGGCACGGTCAGGCCGACGCCCATCAGGGCGACGAAGGCCCAATACAGGGTCTTCAGCGTCGAGATCTGACGGTTGGCGTTCATGAAGAAGATCATGCCGATCGGCGCCAGGATCGCGACAAAGCCCAACGGGGTGTAGCCGGCGAAACGGCCGTCCGCGTTGACTTTCAGGAAGGCGCTCAGCAGCGGCGTGTTGGCAACGACCAGCGCCACGATGCCCGACAGAAGCAGGCCCGACGCCATGTAGTTGTAAACGCCAAGCAGATAATTGCGGAGGCCGAGATCGACCTCAACAGCGTCCGCGCGGGTGTCCGCGAAGCCACCTAGAGTTCTGCGCTCGGTTTCAAAGGCCATTGTTTCCTCACATGAAAACGGCTGTCCGGGAGATCCCCGAGACTGCCGTCTATATTGGAACGGATTGGGGGCGGCGCAACCTAATTTCCCGTGACCCAACAGCGTTGTAACGCAACGGACCACAAGGTTAATTTTCGTCAAATCAACGGTTTAGCGACCTATTCGTTGCGCAGCAGCGGTGCGGCCTTTGCGCCCAGCGCCCGCCAGGTCCCGGAGAAGCCGGCCAGCAGGGTCACAACCACACAGGCCACAATGACTTCCAGGGTCAGCAGGCCGTCGAAGGTCCACTCGAGCCGCATGATCTTGGTGACGATGGCCCAGGCGGCGATGGTGCCCACCCCGGCCGCGATCACGCCCGTCGCCAGACCCAGCAGGCCGTACTCGAACAGGAAGGCCCGGGTGACGTCGCGGCGCGTCGCGCCCAGGACCTTGAGCACGACGGCCTCATAGATGCGCCGGCTGTGCCCGGCGGCGATTGCGCCCGCCAGCACCAGGGCGCCGGCGACCAGCGCGACGCTCGCGGTGATGCGCACCGCGATCGACAGCGAGCCCAACACATTGCGCAACAGCTCGAGCGCCTCGCGCACCTGGATCACGGTGACGTTGGGCATCGACGCCATCACGGCCTGTTCGATGCGGTCTTCCGAACCGGTGTCGGAATTCACCGTGGCGATATACATCTGCGGCGCGCCGGCCATGGCGTTGGGCGAGAAGATCAGCGTGAAGTTCATCGCGCCGGATTGCCAGCGGATATCGCGCAAGTTCGCGATTACCGCCGTGATTTCCACGCCGAGCACGTCGACTGAAATCGTCTGGCCCAGCTTCAGGCCCATGCCCTTGGCGACGACGGAATCCATCGAAACGAGATGTTCGTCGCCCAGTTCGGGGCCCCACCAGGTGCCGTCGACGATGCGCGCGTTCTCCGGCGGATCGGCGGATTGGCTGAGGCCGCGTTCGCCGCGGATCGCCCAGCGCACGTCGGGATCGATGTTCGCATCCTCGGCCTTCACGCCGTTGATCTTGGTGATGCGTCCGCGAATCATCGACGCGGTCGTTACCTTCCGCACGCCCGGCACCTGTTCGACCAGGCTGGTGAAGTCCTCGGTCTGCTGCGGCTGGATGTCGATGAAGAACATGCTCGGTGCATCAGCCGGCATACCGTTGGTGATGCGCGCGTCGAGGTTGGTTTCCAGCAGCGCGATGGCGACCAGCACCGAAAGTCCGAGGCCGAGCGACAGCACCACGGCCGTGGTTGGTGATCCCGGGCGATGCAGATTGGCGAGCGCGAGGCGCAAGGTTGGCTTGCCCGCTGCGAAGCCGCCGCGTCCGCGCGCCAAACTCGCGGCCAGGCGCATCACGCCAACGGCGGCGATGCGGAACAGCACCAGCGCGACCGCCGCGCCGGCGACGAACTGCGCGGCGAACTTCACGTTCTCCGCCGTTGCGATGGCGAAGCCCGCAAGGCCCGCGCCGAGGATGGCGAGCAGCACGAGATAGCGCAGGGGCGGGCGTCCGCCACCGGCCAGCGCCTGGCGGAACAACGCGACCGGCGGAATGTCGCGCGCCTTGGCCAGCGGCCACAACGCGAACACAGCCGCCGTCAGCACGCCGAACACCGCCGCGCGCGCCAGCGCGACCGGATAGATGCCGATCTCGCCGCCCACCGGAAGCAGCTCCGCGAGGAACGGCAGGGCGAGCGGCGGCACGACCGCCGCGATCACAAGGCCGATCGCGATGCCGATACTGGCGAGGGCGGCGATCTGAATCGCGTAGATCATGAAGATCATCCGCGCCGGCGCACCCAGGCACTTCAACGTGGCGATGGTGTTCATGCGCGCGGCGAGATAGGTGGATACGGCGTTGGCGACGCCGATCCCGCCGGTCAACAGCGCGGTCATGCCCACCAGCGTCAAGAACAGCGTGACGTTATCGAGGAAGCTCTCGATGCCCTGTGCCGCTTGGTTAAGTCCGCGCAGGCGCCAGGCGGCATCGGGGAAGTCGCGCGTCAGACGTTCGCGCAATTGGTCGGCGGTTTCGCGGCCTTCCGTGCGGATATTGTAGATGTGCTGCAGCAGGCTGCCCTGCTGCACCAACTCAGTCGCGGGCAGCGCGGTGGTGGCGATCAGCACACGGGGGCCCGACATTGTCGGCGCGACAAGGCGGTCCGGTTCCTTGGTGATGACGGCGCGCGCCTGGAAGGTGCCCTCGCCGATCTTGATCTGGTCGCCGATCTGAATCTTCAACCGCGCCAGCAGCGACGGGTCGATGGCCGCACCCGGCACGCCGTCTTTCACCGCCAGCACATCGGCTAGCGGCATCGCCGGTTCGACCTCGGTCACGCCGTAGAGCGGATAGGCGCCGTCGACGGCTTTCAGTTCGATCAGGCTGCGGCCGCCGTCCTCGGCGGCGCTGCGTGCCATCGAACGCAACTGCAGCTGATAGCTCACCGAACCGGCGCGGCGCATGGCGCTAAGCTCTTCTTCGTTGGCCGTGCGGTGCGACAGGCGGGCCTGCAGATCGCCGCCGAGCAGCGGCTGCGCGTTCGATGCGATGCCGGCTTTCACGGACTCATTCAGCGACGCCGCGCCACCGATGGCGGCGACGCCAAGCGCGAGACAGGCGAGGAAAATGCGGAAGCCGCGCAAGCCACCGCGCAGTTCGCGGAAGGCAATCCGTCGGGCGATGGTGAACACCAGGTCTATTCCGCCGCGCTGGAAAGACTGTCGCGCGCGATCAAGCCATCGGCGATATGCACCGTGCGATCGCAGCGTGCCGCAAGGCCCATGTCGTGGGTGATCAGCACCAGCGTCGTGTTAGAGCGCTTATGCAGATCGAATAGCAGCTCGATGATCTGATGACCGGTGGCGCCGTCGAGATTCCCGGTCGGCTCGTCGGCCAGCAGGATTTTCGGTTCTGCCGCAAAGGCGCGCGCAAGCGCGACACGCTGCTGCTCGCCGCCGGATAGCTGGCCCGGATAGTGCGTGATGCGATGCCCGAGTCCGACCGCGCGCAACTGCGCCTCGGCGCGGTCGAACGCATCGCTGCGTCCGGCGAACTCCAGGGGCACCGCGACGTTCTCCAACGCCGTCATGGTCGGGATCAGATGGAACGATTGGAACACGATGCCGATGTGATCGCGCCGGAACAGCGCGAGGCCGTCTTCATTCAGCTTTGCATAGTCCGTGCCCGCGATGCGCACGTTGCCGCGGCTGACCCGCTCGAGGCCGGCGATCAGCATCAGCAGGGTGGTCTTGCCGGAACCCGACGGACCGACGATGCCCACGGCCGCGCCCTGCGCGACCGACAGGTCCACGCCTTTCAGGATGTTGACCGGTCCGGCGGGCCCCTCCAAAGTGAGATGGACGCCGTCCAGCTGGATCGCGGCGGGATCGGCGGAAAATCGCGACATGACGCTCACTAAGCTCCTCGGCACAGCTATATCGACACGTAGCACGCCCGTTGACGTGGCGGGAGGCCAGGGCGTCTCGGGGGGCGTACCGCGTCGATCATTTTTAGGTGTACTCGCCATATCGGCGGTGCTCGCGCCGGATGCAAGGGCGGCAGCACCTGCCAATCCCATCCGCATCCTGGCTTTCGGTGACAGTTTGACCGCCGGCTACGGTCTTGAGGACGGCCGCCAAGCGTTCCCTTACCAGCTTCAACGTGCGCTCCAAGCCAAGAAGTACGATGTCATGATCCTGCAAGGCGGTGTCTCCGGCGACACCACCTCCGGCGGCGTCAGCCGGTTGAACTGGTCGCTGGCCTCCAAACCCGACGCGGTGATCCTGGAACTCGGCGCCAACGACGGGCTGCGCGCGGTCGATCCGGCGCTGACCGAGAAAAATCTGCGCACCATCGTCACGCGTCTTCAGCAGGCCGGGTTGCCGGTGCTGCTGACCGGCATGCTCGCGCCGCCGAACCTGGGCCGCGACTTCGGCCAGCGCTACAAGGCCGCCTTCGAGCGCGTCGCGAAGGAAACCGGCGTGCTGTTCTATCCGTTCTTCCTCGAAGAGGTCGCAGCGGTGCCCGACCTCAATCAGGCCGACGGCCTGCACCCGACTGAAGAAGGCGTGGCCATCGTGGTGAAGAACATCCTGCCGTCGGTCGAGAAGCTGATCGCGCAAGTGAAAGATAAACAGAAGGCCAAGTAATGCGGCTGTTCGTCGGTCTCGGCCTTCCGGAGGGTCTGGCGGCGCGGCTCGCGACCCTCGAAGCCGGCCTGCCCGGCGCGCAATGGGTCTTGCCCGAGAACATGCACCTTACGCTGCGGTTCATCGGTGAGGTCACGGAAAACGACGCCGCGGACATCGATGAGATGTTGGCCGGCATCTCCGCCCCCGGTTTCGATCTGCACCTGCAAGGCGTCGGCACCTTCGGCGAAGGTCATAAGACGCGCGCGGTGTGGGTTGGGCTGGTGCCGTCCGCGCCGTTGGCGCATCTGCAAACCAAGGTGGAGTCCGCCTGCGTGCGTGGCGGTCAACCGCCGGAGGGCCGCAAGTTCTCGCCGCATGTCACGCTCGCGCGCTTCAATCATGCGGCGGATGCGAACCGGCTGCAGCGCTTCATCGAAGGCAGCGCCATGTTCAGCGCCGGTCCCTGGACGGTGGATCACTTCACGCTGTTCGAGAGTCGCCTCGGCAAAAGCGGTGCGGTTTATACGCCGCTCGCGGACTATGAACTGAGCCCGCCGGTCCTCTAGTAGCCGAACCGCCAGACGATCGTCTCGACGTCGCCGACGTAACTGCCGCCGAACAGGCGCACGTGCACCAGAAGCGGATAGAGATTGTAGAGGTCGCGGCGTTCCTCGAAGAAGCCGGGCGCGATGGGCCGCAGCGCGTCGTAGCGCACGAAGAATGCCTTGCTGAATGTGCCGAACAACGTGGTGAAGGCGAGCTCGATCTCCGGATCGGAATAGGAAATCGCCGGGTCGACCAGGCCAACCAGCTTGCCGCCGCGCGCGAGCAGATTGCCGCCCCACAGATCGCCGTGGATCAAAGTGGGCTCGGCGTCCTCGCCGATCCACTTGTCAAGATGTTCGGCCAGTTTCTGGATGCGTGTGTAGAGATCGAGCGGAAGCCGATCAGCACTGCGGGCCTCTTCCGCCATGTAGAGCAAACGGCGATCGCGGAAAAACGCGCGCCATGAACGGTTGCGCGCATTCGGCTGCGTCAGGCCGCCGATCGCGGTGTCGAATTCGAGCCCGAACATCGGTGCGGTAATGCCGTGCAGGCTGGCGAGGATCTGGGCCGCATGTTCCTGCACGGAGTCGGTGATGGGATCGCCCGAGGGGATGTAATCCATCAGCAGCAGATCGGCATCCGCATGATGCACCGCCGGCACAGGCACCGAACTCTGCGCGGCGAGATAGCGCAGCATGCGCGCTTCCACCACGAGGCCCGCGCCACGTTTGGCGACAAGCTCGCGTCCGTCCGCCAGCACGATGCGCCGCACGTCAGCGACCGACCCGCCGGCCAGCGGTGTCTCCTCACGGACCGTGCTGTCCATCAGCGCGGAGATTTTTGCGGCGAGCTCGCTCACAGTCGGCTCTTTATATGCGCAAGCAGGCGATGGCTCGTGGTCTCGATCATATCGAGCACATTGGTGAAGCCTCCCGCCCCGCCGTAGTAAGGATCGGGCACGTCGCGGCTCGTTGCATCCGGATGGTAGTCGAGGAACAGCTTCACATCGGCCTTGGCGTCGTTAGGGCGCAAGAGTTTCAGGTCTGCGAGGTGGCCTGTGTCCATCGCCAGGATCAAGTCGAAGGTATGAAAGTCTTTCACCGCTATTTTACGCGCGCGTATCGCCGACAGATCGAAACCGCGTTTGCGCGCCTCGGCGACACTGCGCGAATCCGGCGCTTCGCCAATGTGATAGCCATGCGTGCCGGCGGAATCGATGCCGATGGAATCACCCAGGCCTGCCGCGACGACATGATGGCGAAATACGCCTTCCGCCGTCGGCGAACGGCAGATATTGCCGGTGCAGACGAACAGCACGCGATACGTGCGCGGCTCAACGTCGGAAGGCTGCTTCTGGGTCATAGTCCGGATCGTCTCGGGTCGCTAAGATATCGCCGCACAATAAGCCCCGCAGATCATGCCGCAAGCCTCCGTCGCGCCCAATCCCGTCCAGCCGCAGGCGATACCAAGCGCCAGCGCGCGCATCGTCATTCTGACGGGCGCGGGCATTTCGCAGGAATCGGGCCTTGAGACCTTTCGCGATCCTGACGGCATCTGGGCAAAGGTGCGTCTCGAGGACGTCGCCACCCCGGAAGCTTTCGCGCGTGATCCGGATCGCGTCCACGCCTTCTACAACATGCGCCGCGCGCGTCATCGCACAAGCACCGTCGCGCCCAATGCCGCGCACGCAGCGCTGGCCCGGCTCGAACGCGAATGGCCCGGCGATGTGCTGATCATCACCCAGAACGTCGATTCTCTGCACGAACGCGCGGGTTCGACGAAGCTGATCCACATGCATGGCGTCCATTCCAAGGCGCGCTGCAACGGCTGCGGTCACATCGTCGCCTGGGAGGGCGACATGTCAACGGCCACGGTCTGCGAAAGCTGTTCGCAAGCCGGCGGCATGCGCCCGCACGTCGTGTGGTTTGGCGAAATGCCGTTGGATCTGGACCGCATTCAAGAGGCGCTCGTCGCCTGCGATCTGTTCATCTCCATCGGCACATCGGGCAACGTTTACCCCGCCGCCGGCTTCGTCGGCCTGGTGCGCAAGCTGGGTGTGGCGCATACGGTCGAGATCAATCTCGAACCGTCGCGCGGGGCGACGATGTTCGCCGAAGCGCACTATGGTCCGGCAAGTGTAACTGTACCGGCCTATGTCGCTGCGATTCTGCCCGCGCGCGATAACGGCTAGTCGTCCGCTTCCGCCTCCGCTTCGATCGCGTCCATGTCTTCGTCCGACAAGCCGAAGTGATGGCCGATCTCATGGATCAGCACATGGCGCACGACATGGCGCAGGTCTTCGCCGGTCTCGCACCAATAGTCGAGAATCGGACGGCGATAGAGGAACACGATGTCCGGCAGAGCACCGGACTGCGCCTCGAACTTCTTGTCGATGCCGATGCCCTGATACAGGCCCATGATCTCGAACGGGTCCTCGATGTCCATTTCCTGCAGGACGTCGTCATCGGGGAACTCGGCGATCTGCAGCACCAACCCTTCGGTGAACTGCGGGAATGGCTGGGGTAGACTGTCCAGCGCCGCGCGCGCCAGCGTGTCGATGTCCTCAAGGGTGGGCGGCAAGATAAGTGCGGGCAAAGGAAATATCCTCGATGGTGCAAAAATTAAATACAGCGCAACGCGCTGCGGCATTTGAGTCATTGCCGCAATGGCGCGAGGTCGAGGGTCGGGATGCGATGACGCGTTCGTTCCGTTTCAAGGACTTCAGCGCCGCTTTCGCCTTCATGACGCACTGCGCCTTGAAGGCGGAGAAGATGGACCATCATCCCGAGTGGTTCAACGTCTACAACAAAGTGGACGTGACGCTGACCACGCACGATTGCGAGGGTATCAGCGCGCGCGATATCGAACTTGCGCGCTTTATGGATGCGGCGGTTGACTAGGCCCGCTTAAGGCGTGATTCACGCAACAAGATGTATAGCGTCGATCCAACGATGATCGCGGCCCCCAGCCCCAGCGAGGCTGACGGGACTTCGTTGAACACAATATAGCCGATGACCACGCTCATCAGGATCTGGCTGTAATCGATCGGGTTCATCACGGTCGCTTCGCCGTGGATGAAGGCGCGGATCATGAAGTACTGGCCCAGTGTGCCGGCAATACCCATGAACGCCAGGATGCCCCAGTCTTCCAGCGTCGGCGGCGTCACCCAGACGAAGATCGAGGGGATCGCCGTGGTGATCGCCGTACTCACGGCGAACCACGACATGATCGTGGCGGCGCTGTCGGTGCCGGCCTGTTTGCGGACCACGGCGATGGCCCCGGCGGTGAACGCCGCGCCGAGAAGCGCGGCCGAGGCGGCGGGCAGGGAGTCGAGCCCGTGCGGGCCCAGCACCACCAGCACGCCGAGGAAGCCGATGATCGTGGCCAGTCCGCGCCGCCAACGCACAACCTCGCCCAGGAAGACCATGGCGATCAGAATCATGAACAGCGGTCGTGTGAAGCTCAGCGAGATCGCGGTGGCGAGCGGAAGGTGGGCCAGCGCGTAGTAGGTCAGGTTCAGCGAGACGGTCGCGCAGACGGTGCGGGTCAGATGCACGCCGGGGCTCTTGGTGCGGAACACGCTCAAGCCCTGGCGCACCACGAACGGCGCGATCACGGTGATACCGAACAAGCAGCGAAAGAATGCGACTTCCGGCGGCGGCACGTCGGCGGCGACGTACTTGCTGGCCGAGTAGCTCATTGCGAAGAACAGCGAGCTGAAGATCATCCAGCGCGCGCCGCGAAGATTGTCGATAGGCGGTATCGTCGGCGGCGCGGCGGCCTGTTCGGCCATAGAACGTCCTTTAAGTCCCCGCCGACGAACGCCGGCGGTAAAGCGGCTTAGGCGACCTTGAGACCGGGCTGGATCGCGAACGCGGGCTCGGTCTTGGCGCGGATCTCGTCGACCGTCACGCCCGGCGCGATGTCGATCAGGGTCAGGCCCGGACGCGCGACCTCGAACACGCAAAGGTCGGTGACGATCAGGTTGACCACGGCCTTGCCGGTGAGCGGCAGGTTGCACGCGTTCAGGATTTTCTTCTGATCGCCCTTGGCGACGTGTTCCATCAGCACCACCACGCGCGGCACGCCGGCGACCAAATCCATCGCGCCGCCCATGCCTTTGACCATCTTGCCGGGGATCATCCAGTTGGCGATGTCGCCGTTGTCGGCCACCTGCAGCGCGCCCAGGATCGACAGCTGGATATGCCCGCCGCGGATCATGGCGAAGGATGTCGCGCTATCGAAGAAGCTGGTGGTCGGCAGCGTGGTCACGGTCTGCTTGCCGGCGTTGATCAGGTCGGCGTCTTCCTCGCCCTCGAACGGAAACGGGCCCATACCCAGCATGCCGTTCTCGCTGTGCAGCTGGATGGAGATGCCCGCGGGCACGTGATTGGCCACCAGCGTCGGGATGCCGATGCCCAGGTTCACATAAAAGCCGTCGCGCAGCTCTTTTGCCGCGCGCGCCGCCATTTGATCGCGATCCCAAGCCATGCTGGTTGTCTCCCTTAGGCGCGTTTACGGACGGTGCGCTGCTCGATGCGCTTTTCGATCTGGTCGAGCTTGACGATGCGCTGGACGAAGATGCCCGGCGTGATGATGTGGTCGGGGTTGAGCTCGCCGCAGGGCACCAGCTCCTCGACCTGGGCGATGGTCAGCTTGGCTGCCGTCGCCATCATCGGATTGAAGTTCCGCGCGGTCATCCGATAGACGAGGTTGCCCTCTTCATCGGCTTTCCAGGCGTGCACGAGGGCGATGTCGGCGAACAGCGAGCGCTCCATGATGTAGGCATGGCCATCAAACTCGCGCGTCTCCTTGCCCTCGGCGACCTGGGTGCCGACGCCGGTGCGGGTGAAGAACGCGGGGATGCCCGCGCCGCCGGCGCGGATGCGTTCGGCCAGCGTGCCTTGCGGGTTGAACTCGATCTCCAGCTCGCCGGCCAGGTACTGCTTGGCGAAGGTCGCGTTCTCGCCGACGTAGGAGCTGATCATCTTCTTGATCTGCCGGGTCTCGAGCAGCTTGCCCAGGCCGACGCCGTCGATGCCGGCATTGTTCGAGATGACCGTCAGGTCCTTGGCGCCGGAGGCCTTCACGGCCTCGATCAGCGCGTCCGGGATGCCGCACAGCCCGAAGCCCCCGGACATCAGGGTCATGCCGTCGCGCAACTGGCCCGCCAGGGCCTCGGTGGCATTGCGATAGATCTTGCTGGCCATGGTTCCGCCCCGCTTCACGCGCTGTCGTTCTTGAGGTTTTCCACGGGCCGGGCGGGCGGGTCAAGTCGAACCGGCCGCAGGTCAGCCATGTCCCTCAATGTGTTGCGGAAACATTGCGGTTCACGGTAGACGACCGATAACAAGCGGGGCGATATCTAGGTATGCGCGGTTATTTCGGTATTGGCGTCGAGGGCATCAACAAGCCCTTCAACGTGGGCAACCTGTTCCGCAGCGCCCACGCCTTCGATGCCAGCTTTGTGTTCACGGTCGCGGCCACCTATCGGCGCTCCGAGGTTAACCAATCTGACACCTCGGACACGCTCGCCAACCTGCCGTTCTATGCGTTCCCGTCGGTGGCGGAGATGATGCTGCCCAAGGGCTGCGCGCTGGTGGGCGTGGAACTGATGGACGACTCCGCCGAACTGCCCAGCTTCACCCATCCGCGCTGCGCCGCTTACGTGATGGGGCCGGAGCGCAGTTCATTGTCGCCCGCGATTCTCGCGCGTTGCGATCACGTCCTGAAGATCCCCACGCGCTTCTGCCTGAACGTCGGCATCGCCGGCGCACTGGTGATGTACGATCGTATGATCAGCACCAAGCAGTTCCCGCCGCGTCCGGTGATGGCGGGCGGACCCAACCTCAACGCGCTCACGCGATATCGCAAGTCAGCGCCGCTGGCCGAAGTGGCCTTGGCCGAGCGCGGCGGCAGGGACGAAGACTGAACGCCTTGCATAAGTCGCAATGCGCTCGCAGACTCCGTAACGTCAATTCATGCAGGGCTGCACCGTGATCCGTCTCATTCCACTTCTTGCGTTTCTCCTTGCCGCTCCTGCGGCTCAGGCCGCCGACGATGCCAAGACCCTCGGCACGTTCGGCAAGTGGACCGCGTTCTCCAGTGGCGCGGGCGGCAAGATGATGTGCTACGTCGCACTGCCGCCGGCGAAGAGCGAGGGCACCTATAAGAATCGTGGCGACGTGATGCTGACGGTCACGCATCGTCCCGGCGACAAGGCCTTTGACGTTGTCTCGCTGGTCGCGGGCTATCAGTACCTTGGCGATTCCGACGTGGCTGTGACCGTCGGCACAAAGAAGTTCGCGCTGTTCACCAGCGCCGACCGCGGCTGGGCGCGCGATGCCGCCACCGACAAGCAGATCGTCGAAGCGATGCTCAAGGCCGCGAACCTGACTGCGAAGGGCACGTCGAGCAAGAACAACGTGACCACAGACACATTTGCCCTCGGCGGGTTCACCGCGGCTTATCGTGCGATCAGCGACGCGTGCAAGAAGCCGAAATAGCTAAACCCGCGTCCCGATCAGCTGGGTGATCAGGCCCGGCGCGCCGTCGCCGACGTCCTTGCCATCGATCGCGATCACGGGCCGTAATCCTAAGGCATTCGTCAGGAACACCTCGCTCGCGCGGTCCAGCATCTCGCGTGTGATCGTGCGCTCTTCTGCGCGGGCGAGCGCGATGACGTCGGCCCGCGCGATGCCGGGCAACGCGCCGTCGCTCACCGGCGGCGTCAGCAGGCTGCCGTCGATCAGCGCGAACACATTGCCCACGCTGCCGCAGGCGAGAGTCCCGGCGGTGTTCAGCATCAGCGCATCGTCGGCCCCGGCGGCCGAAGCCTCCTGCCGCGCCAATACGTTGTCGAGATACGCCAGCGACTTGATGCGCGACGTCGGCGAATGCTCGTTGCGTCGCGTGACTTGCGCGACGATGACGCGCGCCGGTTCAGCCGGTGGCGGTAGCGGCGACGTGGTGATGATCACCGTCGGCGTCGGATTTTCCGGCGGCAGGATTCCGCGCGCGCCGACGCCGCGGCTGACGGTCAGGCGCACGGCGGCATCGCTCAATGCATTGGCGCTCAGCAGTTCGCCGATCCAGTTCGCAATCGTCAGGTCTGGGGCGCTGAGCGGCAGGCCCAGCACCGCAAGCCCCTGCCGCAGGCGCCCAAGATGCGCCATCAGCTTCGGCGCTTTGCCGCGCTTCACGGCGATAGTCTCGAACACGCCGTCGCTCAGCGTGAATCCGCGGTCGCGCGGATCGACGCGCGCGGCGACCTCTTCGATGACGATGCCGTTGATGCAGATCTTCATTGCGGCGCGCGCGTGCTCAAGGCGGCCAGCAAGGGACCTGCCTTAGTCAAGCTCTCCGCGTATTCCAGCGCCGGATCGGAATCCGCCACAATGCCCCCACCAGCCTGCGCGACGATCCGCGCGCCATCGCCCACCAGCGATCGGATGACGATAGAGGAGTCCATCGCGCCGTCAAAGCCGATCCAGGCCATCGCGCCGCAGTACGGCCCACGGCTCCCGGCTTCGAGTGCATGGATGATTTCCATCGCGCGAATTTTCGGCGCGCCGGTGACCGAGCCGCCGGGGAAGCAGAAGCGCAGCAGGTCGATGGCGGTCGCATCTTTGCGCAGCTGTCCGGTGACAACCGACACCAAGTGATGCACGGCGGGGAACGTCTCCAGCTGATGCAGCGTCGGCACGGCAATGGAACCCGGCGCGCAAGCGCGCGCCAGATCGTTGCGCAACAGGTCGACGATCATCAGGTTCTCGGCGCGGTCTTTGGCGCTGGCCAGAAGATCGCTCGCGAGTGCGCGATCTTTTGCCGGATCGGCATCGCGCGGGCGCGTGCCTTTGATCGGGCGCGTCTCGACGCGGCCAGCCGCATCGGCGCTCAGGAAGCGCTCCGGCGATGCCGACAGCAGATGCATCCCGTCGAGGCCGTGGAAGAAGGCCGCGAAGGGCGCGGGCGTCAGTGCGCGTAGGCGCCGATATAAATCAAACCAGTCGATGCCCGCTGGCGTCGCGGCGATGAAGCGTTGCGTGATGTTGGCCTGGAAGATGTCACCGGCGCGGATGAAATCGATCGCGGCACGTACCGCAGCCTCGTGCCGTTCGCGCGTCGTTTCCTGTGTCCAGCTTATGTCGCCCGGCGCAGCGGGCGACGGCAAATCCGCATCGCCCAACCGTCGGGCAAACGCGCGCGCCTGTGTCTCGTCGCCGTGGGCGATCACCCAAGCTTTACAAGTCTCATGATCGAACGCGGCGACGCAGTCGTAGATGCCGAGCTGCAGGTCGTCGGGCAGAAGCCGGTCGCGCGGCGGCGGCAGTGTTTCCAGCGCGCGGCCCAGCTCGTAACCGAGCCAGCCAATCGCGCCGCCGCCAAATGGTACCGGCAATGTGGCGCGACGAATGGGTCCGAGTGCCTCGGCGATGCGCGCGAAGGCGTCGGGTCCGTCCGTCGCCGTGGCGCGGATTGTCTGGCGCGGGCTTGCGGCGATGTAGCTATAGCGCCCCTGCGCCGTCTCCAGCGCGCTGTCGAGCAGCACGGCCATCGGCTCTGCGGCCAACGGTGCGAAGGCAATCAGCGGATCGCGATAGGGGATGGGCAGGACGAAGGGGCCGTGCATGGCTCCTACAGTCGCTGCGGCAGGACCCGATCCGGCAATGCGTGGCCGTCGGCGGAGGCCCGGATGTTGATGATCACCTTCTCGCCCATGTTGATGCGGCCCTCGATGGTGGCCGATCCCATGTGCGGCAGCAGTACGACATTCTTCATGCCGCGCAGCTTCGGGTTCACCGCCGGCTCGTGCTCGAACACGTCCAGCCCGGCGCCGGCGATGGAGCCATCCTTCAGCAGGCGAATCAACGCCTTCTCGTCTACCAGCTCGCCGCGCGCCATGTTGATCAGATAGGCCGTCGGCTTCATCAGTTTCAGCCGCCGCTCCGACAGCAGGTGGAATGTCGCCGGCGTATGCGGGCAGTGGATGGTAACGATGTCCATCCGCGCCAACATCTGGTCGAGGCTTTCCCAATAGGTCGCTTCGACTTCGGCTTCCAACTCCGGCTGCAGGCGGCGGCGATTGTGATAGTGCACCGTCATGCCGAAACCACGGGCGCGGCGCGCCACGGCGGTGCCGATGCGGCCCATGCCGATGATGCCCAGCCGCTTGCCCGCCAGCCGGTGGCCGAGCATGTGGGTCGGCGTCCAGCCCTCGAAGGTATCGTCCTGGATCATCTTCGCGCCTTCGACCAGGCGGCGCGGCACCGCTACGATCATCGCCATGGTCATGTCGGCGGTGTCTTCGGTCAGCACGTCCGGCGTGTTGGTGACGACGATGCCCTGGCTTTGCGCGGCGGCCACGTCGATGTGATCGACGCCGTTGCCGAAGTTGGCGATCAGCTTCAGCCGCGGCCCGGCCTTCGCCAGGACGTCGGCGCTGATCTCGTCGCGTAGGGTGGGCACCAGCACATCGCACTCCGCGATCGCGGCGATCAGTTCGTCTTGGGTGAACTGATGGTCGTCGACGTTCAAGCGCACGTCGAACAGCTCCATCATCCGCGTCTCGATGGGATCGGGCAGCTTGCGGGTGAGCACGACGGTCGGCTTGGTCCGCGACATGGCGCGTGCTGTCCCTGAGGCCCCTGGAGGCGTTGTGCGAAAGGCGAACCGCGCGCTCACACAAGATAAAGCGGGTTCGTCTTCGTACGCCTAGCAGCCTGTGGCGGCCTTTGTCCAGCGGAGCAAGGCGTTGCGCGCGTTGCCAAACCGGCAAAAGAGAGGCACAACTGCACGAGAAGGAATTTGAGCGGCGATGAGGCACGTCATGCAGGCCGTTCGGGCGGCGCAGCGGATAGGAAAGGTCGCCCTGCTGGGTGCGACCGCATTGCTGATCGTCACGGGTGGCGCGCTGGCCGCCGAGCCGGCCGCTCCAAAAGCCGCGCCTGCGAAATCCACACCCGCAAAAGCCGCACCCGCCAAGGCCCCGGCGAAAGCAGCGCCTGCGGCCGCTCCCGCCAAAGCGCCGGCCGCGCCCGCGTCGACCGCGGCCGACGAAGACCCCAAGGATGTCGTCGGTAAGCCCGACGCGACCGGTCTGCCGATCCCGCGCTTCGTGTCCTTACGCACCGATCCGATCAACATGCGCACCGGGCCGGGCATGCGCTACCCGGTCGATTGGGTCTATCGCCGCCGTCAGTTGCCGGTCGAGGTCGTGGCCGAGTTCGAGACCTGGCGGAAGATCCGCGATCCCGACGGGACCGAGGGCTGGGTCCATCAAAGCATGCTGACCGGACGCCGCACGGCGGTGGTCAAAGGCGACGTGCGCCACTTACGTCATTCCAACGCCGAAGAGGCCGAAGGCGTGGCGACAATCGAACCCGGTGTGGTCGTCACCATTCAACGCTGCCCGGCCGGTCCCTACTGCCGCGTCGAAGTCAGCGGCCTGCAAGGCTGGCTCAAACGCGACGAGATCTGGGGCGTGTACCCGGACGAAGCGGTGGAATAGCGAGCTATCCCCCGGAGGGACGCCCGCAACATTCACCTCTACGAAAAATCCCCCGCCAAACTCGCGCGCATCTGTTCCGGTACGACGGCCATGTGGCCGTAGTTGGGATGCGTCACCGCGGCGACGACCTGCGTGTTCGCGGTCGTGAACGCGGCTTTCTGTTCCGGCGTGAACCTGAAATGCAGGAAGTGCACGGCTGATGTCTTGCCTTCCTCGGTCGTGCGCTCGATGTCGCCTTCGGGCGTGGCGGTGACAGTCTGGCCGGCGAACTGGAGCGAGATCATGTCCTCGACATGGCCGAGCTTGGCGAGGGTGGCGCGGCGCACGCGCTCGTCCTCGATCTCGATCAACATGGTGGCGACCAGTTCGTCGCCTTGCGGGATCAGCGGGTTGTAGGACTCAAGCTCGCCCGCCACTTGCGCTTCGCCGCCGCGTTCGATGAACAGCATCTCGTGCACCTGCGCCCACATCGTGTCGTAGTTCTCGAAGTGCAGGGTGACATGCGGGCCGATGTGGATGCGCCGATGACGCTTTACGTCCACCAGCTTCTTGCGATGGGCATGGCGCATCGCGCCGTACTCGGCCATCGGCATGATATCGGCTGGCGTGATGGCACGGGGCATGATTACAAACCGTAAGCTTTGGCGAGAATTTCAATCGGGTGCAAAGACTGTAACGCTTTCGGCGCGCCTTCGATGTTTTCCATCAACTGCGCGAGATGCTTTCCCGCCAACGGGCACTCGGAGGCGAGATACGTCTTCTTCGCATCGGTCAGGCGCTTGGCGGTCTGCTTGCCGAACTTGGAGGCGATCGGGAAGTTTTCCTTCTTCACGCCCCAGCTGCCGCCGTGACCGGAGCAACGCTCGGTGACGGCGATTTCCGTTTCGGGAATCAGGCGTAAGAGTTCCGCGCCCTTCGCGCCCATGTTCTGCGCGCGCGCATGGCAGGCCGTGTGAAGCGCGATGCCGCCCGGCACCGCGCTCAAGCCCGGCGCCATTCCTTCTTTCTTGGCGATGTCGACGATGTATTCGGAGGCATCGAAAGTTGCGCGTGCCAGCGCTTTAACGTTGTCGTCGTCGGGCACGATCAGCGGCCACTCGAATTTCATCATCAGCGCGCAGCTCGGGATCAGGGCGACGATGTCCTTGCCGGCGTCGATATGCGGACGCAGCGCGGCGGAGACTTCCTTCGCGCGCTTGGCCACTTCGGCGATGTCGCCCTGTTCTAGCTTTGGCATGCCGCAGCAGCCGGGATAGACCACTTCGGCATCGACACCGTTATGCGCCAGCACTTTCAGCGTCGCGGTGCCGATATCGGGATTGTTGTAGTTGGCGAAGCAGGTTGCGTAGATCGCGACTTTGCGGCCGTAGGCGGGTGCGGCCTTGTTGATCTCCGGGCGATTGTCCTTCGCGCGCGCCACCAACGTCTTGCCGTGGAATTTCGGCAGCTCGGCGTTTTTGTCGATGCCGGCAATCGCTTCCATTGCCGGGCGCGTGAGCGTGTTGTCACGGGCTGTGGCCCAGTTGGCCAGGCCGGGCATCTTGGCGAACAGCGCGCCGTTGCGGTCGGTGTCGGTCAGCTGCGCATCGAAGAACGGCGTGCCGTGCTTGGCCTGTTCGGCCACGCGATAGCGCAGGATCAAATGCGGGAAGTCGATGTTGAACGGATGCGGCGGGACATAGGGGCACTTCGTCAGGAAGCACATGTCGCACAGCGTGCAGGCATCGACGACGCTCTTGAAGTCTTCGCTCTTCACCGCATGCACTTCGTCCTCGCCGGTCGCATCGACCAGATCGAACAGGCGCGGGAATGAATCGCACAGATTGAAGCAGCGGCGGCAGCCGTGGCACACGTCGAACTGACGGCGCACTTCGGCGTCGAGTTTTACCGGGTCGATGAAATCCGGATTTTGCCAATCGATGATGTGGCGGGTGGGTGCCTCGAGGCTACCTTCTCTGCTCATCATTGCCCCCGACATTCTCGTAAAGAAAAAACCGGCCGATTACGCCGGAGCCACGCTCCCGGTAATCGGCCGGTTGTAATCAACAAATCGGCTTAGAGGCTGTCGAGCGCCTTCTGGAAGCGACCGGCGTGGGACTTCTCGGCCTTCGCCAGCGTCTCGAACCAGTCGGCGATCTCGTCGAAGCCTTCTTCGCGCGCGGCCTTCGCCATGCCCGGATACATGTCGGTGTACTCGTGCGTTTCGCCGGCGACCGAGGCCTTCAGGTTCAGCTTGGTCTCGCCGATCGGATGACCCGTCGCCGGATCGCCGACCGCTTCGAGGTATTCGAGGTGACCGAAGGCATGGCCGGTCTCGCCTTCCGCGGTGGAGCGGAACAGGGCCGAGACTTCGTTCTGGCCTTCGACGTCAGCCTTCTGCGCGAAATACAGATAGCGGCGGTTGGCCTGGCTTTCGCCGGCGAAGGCCGCTTTCAGATTGGCTTCGGTCTTGGAACCTTTGAGCTGGGCCATGTCTCTCTCCTGGGATGACGATGAGCGTGAAACGTAGGGTGTCTTTAAACGGAGGGTGTCGCGTTCGAAGTCGGGCGCGCGCGCCGCTGATCGGGGGCGCTCCAACGCAAGATTTTTAGAAGTGCGCCAGGACCCAAGTCAAGGCGATTAGAACTGTTCTAAGTTGATGCGAGTGGTTCGCAGGTCGATGCGGCGCAGCGCGCTTTAATCGTTGACCCGGATGATGACGTCCACACGCGTGATGGTCGCGCCTTCAGGAGCGGAAGGCAGGCCGGCGATGCGTATGGCATCGGTCGGGATGTCTTCGAGGCGGCCGGAGCGCTCGAAATAGAAATGATGATGATCGCCGGTGTTGGTGTCGAAGTACGACCGGTTGGTGTCGAGAAAGATTTCGCGCAGAAGGCCCTTCGCGGTGAAGTCGTGCAGGGCGTTGTAAACGGTCGCAAGCGAAACGTTCACACGGGCACCCTTCGCCTCGGTGAACAGATCTTCCGCCGTGACGTGACGGTCGCCCTGGGCGAACATGATGCGGGCGAGTGATACCCGCTGCCGTGTCGGGCGCAGGCCGACCTGGCGGAGGCGTTCAAAAATGATGTCGCGCGAGCTTGTACGCATGGCTTTGATCTAAAGCACTGGGATTTGGAGCACTAGGCAAAAACCGGGAAGCCAATATTACCCTCGGAAGACCAACACGCAATGCAGGGAGATTACTTATGCCTCCCTGGCGGGCGCCCGTCTGGGGCGCCTCTTTGCGAATGGTGGACCGCCGAACCGTTGGGGGAGGGGCCGGCGCGAGCGGTCCACCGAGGTCGCCAAGTGTGCAAGGGGCACGGGGCAGTGCCCTTGCGACGAGAGAAATATAGCCTTTCAATTGTGTCCCAATTCAGGCGTCGGGCTGACAAAACTGTTAGCTTGCACGCCGCCTGCCGTCTAAACCCGCCTGCCGTTTGAAGGGTATCGCCCGCGCAATGCACGTAGGCCCAAGCTCAAGTTTACAGCAGGCAGACCCGGTTCTCGCGCGTCGCATCGTGACCCTCCTGATGGTCTTAAGCCTGCTCGGCAACATGACGCTGCAGGTGATCCTGCCGGCGATGCCGCGAATCCAAAGCGACTTCCACTCGCCTCCCGGGGCCGTGCAACTGCTCGTCAGCTTGTCGTTCCTGGTGTTCGGATTCGCGATGCTGATCTATGGACCCGCGGCGGATCGATATGGACGTCGGCCGATCTATCTCGTCGGCATGGGTCTCTACACGCTGGGCAACCTGCTCTGCACCATGGCGCCGTCGCTGGCGTTGCTGGTCGCGGGACGCACATTGTCCTCCGCCGGCAGCGCGGTGAGCATGGTGCTGCCGCGCGCCATCGTGCGCGACACGCACGAAGGTCACAATACGGCGAAGGTGCTTTCACGCATTGCCATCATCTCCGCGCTCGCGCCGATGATCGCACCGCCGATCGGCGGCTTGTTGAGCGACGCGTTCGGCTGGCGCGCGCTGTTCGCCTTGCTCGGCGTGATCGGAATCATTTCCTGCGCGCTGATCTATTTCCTGATGCCCGAGACGCTGCGCGAAACCGGACGCCCGGTGAAGCTGTGGTCGACGGTGTCATCGTTCGGCACGCTGCTGCGCGATCGCCGTTTCACCGGCTACGCGCTCAATGGCGCCTTCATCCCCGGCGCGTTCTTCGTCTACATGACCGCCGCACCGTTCATCTATGTGGGTGTGCTGGGGCTCTCCGCCACCGGTTACGCGATGTACTATATGACGACGGTGATTGGCTCGCTGGCGGGTTATCTGCTGGCCGGCCGCCTCGCCGGCCGCGCGTCGATCGATCGTGCGCTGTCGCTTGCGACGTGGGGCTGCTTCGCCGCCGCGGCGGTTGGCGCGCTGTTGCCGTTCATCATGCCGGTGACGCCGTGGTCGCTGACGCTGCCGGTTGTGGCGTTGATGATCGCCGCGGCGGTCAATGCGCCGAACAATCAGGCGGCCATCGTCGGTGGTGATCCGCGCACCATTGGCGCGGCTTCCGGACTTGCCGGCTTCCTGCAGATGATCGTCGGCGCAACGTTGATCGAGATTGTCGGCGTGTTGCCGCAGAACACGCCCTATCCGATGACGCTGAGCATGTTGCTCAGCGCGGCTTGCGCGCTCGCGGCGATTCTATGGGGACGCGGGAAGCGGAATTACGGCGTGCCGTAATCGCGTTGCGCAGCCACGCCGGTGACTTCGACGCGCACGGCCATCGGGCCGCGCTTGCCCGGGCGCACGTACATGCGCACCTGCTGGCCGGATTCGAGACGATCGAGGTTGGAGCGCTGCAGCGCGCCGATGCCGATGAAGACATCCGCGCCGCCGCCGGTCGGCATGCCGAAGCCGTAGCCTTTTTCCACCGCGAAGAATTTGATCTCGCCGTCGAGAACGCTCTCTTCGCCGTCGACCGCGTTGGCGTCGCCCTCATCGACGACGGTTGAGTCGTCGACGAGGGCGATGCTCGCGACTTGTGGCCCGCGTGGTCCGTCGGCGAGATCGCAGACGATCGTCGCGCCTTGGCGCAACGTGCGATGACCGGCGCGCTGCACGACGGAGACGTGCAGGAAGGCATCCGCTGTTCCGTCATTCGGCGCGACGAAGCCGAAGCCCTTTGCCGGATTGAACCACTTGACCTTAGCCGTCACGCCCGACTTTCCGGCCTCACCCAAAGACGATTGCATCTCGACCTTCGCGCTGACGGAAACACCACCCAACCCGCGACAAAGCTACACCAACTGCGAAGCGAGCCAAGAGGGAGTCCATGCGCGCAAGAATAGGCAGGGTCTTACGACCTCTGGTTTGGGGTCCGTCACTTTTGCGCTAAATGCGAGACGTTCGCGAACCAGGAAGCGCCAGTAGGCTCAGCGCTGGTGCACGACGCGGCTGATCGCCTGTTGCCAGCCGGCCAGCAACTCGGTGCGATGGGCCTGCGGGCGCGTCGGCTGCGCCCGGAAATCCAGTCGCCATGCGGCTTCAATGTCATGCAACGATTGGAAAATTCCGCTTCCGAGTCCGGCCAGGAAAGCCGCGCCAAGGACGGTCGTTTCGCCGTAGGCCGGACGTTCGACCGGCAACCCCGTGATGTCCGACAAAAATTGCAGCAGCCATTGATTGGCCGCCATGCCGCCGTCGACACGCAGGGCACTCGGCGCGCCCATGCCGTCGGCGGCCAGGGCGTTTAGCAGATCGTGCGTCTGATAACAGACCGACTCGAGGCCGGCGCGCACCACATGCGCACGCGTCGAATCGCGCGCGAGTCCGAGGATGGCGCCGCGCGCGTCCGGATCCCAATGCGGCGCGCCAAGGCCTGTAAATGCGGGCACAAAGTACACGTTGCCATTGCCGCCGTGGCCGTCCAGCCCGGCGGCCAGCCCTTCGCTCGCGGCGGCATCGGGGATCAGCCCTAAGCCGTCGCGCAGCCACTGCACCACGGTGCCGGCGTTGAAGATGCTGCCCTCGAGCGCGAAGGTGGTGCGGCCCTGGAGGCGATACCCAATCGTCGTCAGCAGGCGGTTGCGCGAGGTCGGCGCGGTCTCGCCGGTGTTCACCAGGACGAAACAGCCTGTGCCATAGGTGCTTTTGATCATGCCGGGCGCGAAGCAGGCCTGACCGACCAGCGCGCCTTGTTGGTCCCCCACCATCGCCATGATCGGAATCGCGGCGCCAAACAGCGCGGGATCGGTCGTGCCGAAGGCACCGGCGTTGTCGCGCACCTCTGGCAATGTGTCGCGCGGCACGCGGAATAGGGCGAGCAAGTCGTCATCCCAAACACCGCGCCGGATATCATAGAGCATGGTCCGCGATGCGTTCGTTGCATCGGTTGCATGCACGCGACCGCCGGTCAGGCGCGACAACAAGAACGAGTCGATGGTGCCGAAGCAGATCTGCCCCGTCTCCGCCGCATCGCGCAAACCCGAAACGTTCTCCAGCATCCAGGCGATCTTGGTCGCCGAGAAATAGGAATCGGCCAGCAAGCCGGTGCGCGCCTGGATCAGCGGTTCGTGTCCCTTGGCGACAAGCGCGCGGCACATGTCGGCGCCGCGCCGGTCCTGCCAGACGATGGCGTTCATCGCCGCGCGACCCGTCCTGCGATCCCACGCCACGGTCGTTTCGCGCTGATTGGTGATGCCGATCGCCGCGATGCCGTCGACCCCGCCGGTCTTGGCGATGACGTCGCGGCAGACCTGGACGACGGCTTTCCAGATTTCTTCCGGATCGTGTTCGACCCAGCCGTCGCGCGGGAAAATTTGCGGCAGGGGAATTTGCGATGTCGCGAGGGCGCGTGCTTGCGCATCGAACATCACCGCGCGGGTCGACGTGGTGCCCTGGTCGATGGCCAGGATGCGCGGGCCGTTCATGCGCTGCTCCGTGGCGCGGCGGCGGTGATCTCGGCCGCGATGATTTCTGCCGCGTGCAAATCGTCGGGCGTGTTGATGTTGAAGAACGGATCGTGGGGCGTGGCGTCCCAGCTCACGCGCCGCAACGGATGGCGCTCCTGCCACCGGCTGACTTTGCGTTCGCCCTTGGCGACGGCGCTCAACAGGTCGTCGGCGACCGCCAGCGGCCAGGCGGCGATGGCGGGATGCAACTGCCCGTCGGATTTCGCGACGGCGAGACCGTCTTCCCGCAGCAGTCGCGCCACAAGATCGTCCGGCAGAAACGGCACGTCGACAGGTGTGCTGACCACGGCCGTTGTCTGCGGCGCATAGGTGCGCGCCCAGACCAGGGCGCCGGCGATGCCGCCCAGCGGGCCCGCGTTCGGAATTGGATCGGTGACGACGGGAAGGCCCGTGGCCTTCACCCAATCATCATCCATCTGCGGCCCGGCGACGGACAGCAAAACGGTCTTGGCCTGGGCCGTCATCGCCGCGCGCACGCGTTCGAGAAGCGTCACGCCACCAATGCTCAGCGTCGCTTTGGTCACACCGCCGAGGCGTGTGCCTTTGCCACCGGCAAGAATGACGACGATCGCGGATGTGGGTGAGGACGGCGACATGCCGGCAGCTTTGCGCGCGATGCGCGATGCGGTCAACCTGAAGACTTGTCACCCCGGACAAGTCACGCCGCAGGCGTGACGCGATCCGGGGTCCATGTCTCAGAATGTGCTGTTGATGAATGGATCCCGGCTCTCGCTTGCGCTCGGCCGGGATGACACTCGAGAAGGATGCGGCTTACGCGACGTCGCTGTAACCGCCCATCGGGCGTTCGTCGGACTCGGTGACATTGCTGCTGCCGGACAGGAAACCCTGCCAGTCGAAGGCGTCGGAGTTGTCGGTGATGTTGAAGCTCTGCGCCCAGATTGGATCGGCCATGCGCTTGGCGCTGGCGGTTTCGATCTGCTTTTCGGCGCGCGTCAGGTTGCGTTCGGTGACGATGGCCAGCTTGCCGGCGCCGTGATCGCGATACACCAGCAACGCCATGCGGAACGCTTCCGAGGCCTGGCGCATGTATTCCCATTCGCCGGTGTGCTTGGCGAGCAGGAACAGCGCGGAGCCCAGCGTGTTCTGGATCGAGGCCCATTGCAGCGGCGCGGTGTCGGGTGTGCGCACCTGCAACGAGGCCACGCAGCACTTCACGGCATACTCCAGGATCGGCGCGGAACGGATGGTATCGCCGTACACCTGCAGAATCTGCGCAAGCGTGGTCGAGATTTCCGCCCAACGGATCGGATGGGTGTAGCGGTTGAACACCTGGCGCGCGGCCTGGCAGGCGTGGATCGCTTCGCGCAGCGCGTTGTCGTCGCCCATCGCCAGATCGATTTTATACAGCACGCAGCCGAGCCGGTATTTCATCAGGCCCCAATCGAGCGGCTGCTTGCGGCGCGAGATGTGGATCAGCGCACGACGATAGGCGTCGGCGGCATCCTGCAGGCGGTCGGTGTCGTTGGTGCGCTCGGCGATGATCTGCAGCGCGAGGCCGAGTTGCTGATACAGCTGGCCCAGAAGGGAGCTGCTGTTGCCGTCGGTCAGCAGATCGGTGGCCGCGCGCCAGGCTTCGACCGCGGTGTGATACCAGGCGCGGTCGCCTTCCAGCTGCGCGCAGACCGCCGCGACGTTGCCATAGCAGAACAGGATCGCGGCGCGTTCGTGCAGTTCCATCGACGCCGACGGCTCAAGTCCCATCGGGCGCGCGTTGCCCGCCAGCGACGGCAGGCAGGACCGCAGGATGCGGCCTTGCGTGAAGCTACGCGGATCGATCGCCGCCAGGATCACGGAGCGGATCAGCGGGATCCAGTCGTTGTAGAAATCGACCGGCACGAAAAGCTTGTTCACGCCGGTGAAGCGGCCCGGACGTTCGCCGGGGCTCGACGCGGTGGCGATGAAGTGCAGCTCGATGTTGCGGCCCGACGGATCGATCGCGCCCCAGACCATCAGGTCGGCGTTCTTGTCCTGCATCCAGCTGCGGGCTTCGCGCGTGGCGCGCTTCATCGTGTCGTCGTTGTCGGCGGCGTTGGTGTCGGCGAGGCCGGGCACGAAGCGCTGCAACTCGCGGTCGATCGCTTCGATGCGCAGGCCCGGGATGCCTTCAAGGCAATCCAACAGCAGCTTGCGCTGCATGTCTTCCATGTCGTCGCGCATACGGCCCACCAGCACGTGCACGTCGCCCGGCGTCGGCGCCTTGGCCTTGCGGCCGGTGCGCTTCGCGGGCGGCTTGGCGACCGCGTCGAAAATCTTCTCGAAGAACGTCGGCTTGCGCTCGCCGATCAGGTTGGTCGGCAGCGGCCGGCCGATGCGCACGGGCGCCGGCAGGAAGGTGTCGGACGTCGCAACCGGCACCGGCAGGTTCGCGGCGGCGTCGCGGTAGGCGGCTTCGCGCACGGGGTCGGACCCCGTGATCCCGCCATCGCCCTTCAGGCGCTTGGCGAGTTTGGTCATGACCTTCAGCGCGACCGCCGGATTGGCCTCGACCTCACGCAGGAACTCATCGCGCGGGATGGCCTTTACGGTGACGTTGCCGCGCGCGCGGGCCGTGGCGGCGCGGGGACTGTTGTCGAGAACGCCGGTTTCGCCGAACAGATCGCCGGTCTTGGCGCGGGCGACCAGGGTGGAGCCTTCCGGCCCGTCCTTGGTCAGCTCGACGACGCCTTCCAGCACCTCGAACGCCCATCGGCTTTCGTCACCTTCACTGTAGATGGTGTCGCCGTCGCGGAAGGGTTTGGTGATCGTGCGCACTGAACGAATCCCGAGCTCGAACGCGAGGGGTCGCGTATTCCGGAACACTGTCGGCGAGATCGGTTTAATTAATCTTAATTGGGCGCGCCCGGACCTCGACCCCGTGGGTCGATTTCAGCGCCCAATCCCCCGGAGGGTGCCACCCAAGACCGCAGCCCGTGCCCTTAGCGATGCATATGCATCTATTGGGTCGCCTTACCGGCGCGCTCCAACATCTGAAGTAGGTTGGCGGCGGTGCTTCCGCCCAGTTTTTCGGACAAATCACTCTGCGCGCCCTGCCAAGCGGCGACGGCCGATGAGAACAGCTGCTCACCCGTGGGCGTCAGCTCCAGTGACCCGGCCCGGCGACCGGCGGCGCCGCTCCAGCTGACGTAGCCGGCGCGGCGCAAGGGCGCCAGGTTCCGGCTTAGCGTACTGGACTCCATCAGCATGATTTCGCTGAGTTTATTGACGGTGGCGGGGGCATTGGCGGCGATCGCGGCCAGCAGGGCGAACTGTCCGGATTTGAGGCCCAGGGGCGCCAAGGCCCCGTCGTAAATCCGGCTAATGCCCCGCGCCCCGCGGCGGCTGGCGTGACATAGGCACACGTCCAAAACAGCGGCGGCCGAGACCGGGGAAGCTGAGTTTGTCATGCGTATGTATATACATGACAAAACGAGTGCGGCCTAGATGGCTGAGCTAGGACGGTGCCCCCGGCGGCGGCTCGTCGTGCTGGATGGCGCCCTGGTAAATCCGGATCTTGCGCTCCCCGTAGGTCACGGCGACGAAGCGGTTGCCGTTGGGGTCTTGGCCGAAATCGACGGTGACCTCGCCGCGTTCCACCGCGCCGATAACCTCGGCGTCGGTCATGGCCAGGGCTTTAGCCAGGCTTCCGATCAAATTGGCGATCTCGCCATACATCTCCCGGCTGTCGGGCTTATCCATCGGCTTTGGTCCTTACGCTTGCGGCGTGGGTGATATAACCCACGGCGCAGCAAAGGGGAGTCACCGATGACCGGCTGGATTCGGATGGTGGTCTTGATGGCCAGTTTGGGCGCAACGAGCCTGGTGGCGGCACCGGCCTTGGCCAAGCCGCTGGTCGACACGGTGGGCGATGCGGGCCCGTTCTCGGTCCTCGTCGCGGCGGTGAAGCAGGCCGGCCTGGAGGACACCCTCAAGGGCGCCGGGCCCTTTACCCTGTTCGCGCCCTCCGACGACGCCTTCGGCAAGCTGCCCAAGGACGTCTACGAGTCCTACTTCAAGCCCGAGAACAAACAGAAGCTGCGCGACCTGATCCTGCACCACGTCGTCGCCGGCACGGTGCGGGCGCGCGATGTCGCGGGCAAGCGGCTCGAAGCGCAGCCCATGGCCGGCGAGCCGTTGCTGATCGACGCCACGCGCACGCTGATGGTCGATCACGGCCGCATCTCCCAGACAGATCTGAAGGCGGACAACGGCATCATTCATGTGGTCGACACGGTGCTGATCCCGCAGTAACCGGGTTCGAACGCCGATCAGTTTCAGGAAGAGCGATATGGAAGATTTACGCGACGCGCTCGGTTATCGCGCCAAGATCGGCATCGTGGTGCCGGCCACCAACACGATCGTGGAACCGGAGCTCGCCGCGATGCAGCCGCCCGGCGTGACCAATCACGTCAGCCGCATGAGCGCGGTGCTGCGCCCCGTGCATGACATGCAGCTGTATAAGGAATCGATCAGCAAATCCCTGGAGACCCCGGAGGCGCTCGCCGCCATCGCGGCCTGCAAGCCCGACGTGATCATCCACGGGCATTCGCTGAACTCGTTTCTGAACGGCATCAGCGGCGCGCATGCCATGAAGGCGCAGGTCGAGGCGATGGCGGGCGGTATTCCCGTCATTCTGCCGTCGCTCGCGATCCTGCGCGGACTGGAAGTGCTCAAGCATCCGCGCAAGCTCGGCGTGTTGACGCCGTGGCTGCCGCCGGCGGACGAAGCCTGCATCGAATTCTTCAAAGCCGCTGGCTATGAAGTCGTCGCGCTGAAGGGGCTGAAGCATCCCACGCCGTTCCACATCGCGGCGGCCGATGCGGCGCTGCTTGATCGGACCATCGACGAAGTGAACGCCGCCGGTGTCGAATGCATCGTGAAGTGTGGCACCAACTCCGCCATGTCGCGATTGGTGAAGGGCATGGAGGCGCGTATCGGCAAGCCGATCCTGACGGTAAACATCGCCAGTTATTGGGCCGCCTTGCGCTTCCTTGGCATCCACGACAAGCTCACCGGCTACGGCCATCTGGTCGAGACATACTAAGAACAGGCGATCACCGACGCCTGCGTTTCCGCGAAAGGTCCGCGATGCCGCCTGATGATCTGAAGCTGGTTTCGTACGAATACAATCACGGGCCGTCGTTCGGCGCCGTGGTGGGCCGGGATATCATCGACCTCGCGGATGTCGGCCCGTCGTTGCGCGCGGTGCTCGCCTCCGGTCCGTTGTCGAACCTGCGTGCGGTGGTCGAAAAGCGCCGCCCGACCGTGGCGCTGGATCATGTCGTGTTGCATCAAGTCGTGCCGGACGCCGCGCGCATCATTTGCGTCGGCAAGAATTACTACGACCACGCGGTCGAAATGGGCGGTCCGCCGCCGGCTGACCCGCTGCTGTTCATCCGCACCACGAAATCCCTGGTCGGCCATGAACAATCGGTCGTCTGCCCGCGGGCGTCGTCCGAGTACGATTTCGAGGGCGAGCTGGCCGTCGTCATCGGTCGCGGCGGCCGGCACATCACGGAAGACAAGGCGCTCGGTCACGTTGCCGGCTACACCTGCTTCCTCGACGGCAGTTTGCGCGATTACCAGAAGCACTCTTTCACCGCGGGCAAGAATTTCGATTCGTCCGGCGCTTGCGGCCCGTGGCTGGTGCCCGCTTCGCAGGTGCCCGATCCGCAGGACCTGACGCTGACCACGCGCCTGAACGGCGAGATCGTACAGCAGGCCAACACGTCGCAGATGATGCTGTCGGTGGCCAAGATCATCGCCTACATCTCGATCTTCACGCATCTCGAGTCCGGCGATGTGATCGCCACCGGCACGCCGTCCGGCGTCGGCGCGGGGCGTACGCCGCCGTTGTGGATGAAGCCCGGCGATCGCATTGCAGTTGAGATCAGCCGCGTCGGTGTGCTTTCCAACACCGTGATTCCCGAACGTTAGCCACAAGGGATCCGATGCGCGCGCCGTTCCTGGCCTTCATTCTGCGGCGCCTTCTGATCGCGATTCCGACGATGTTCGCGATCATCACGGTGTGCTTCTTCCTGATGCGGCTTGCCCCCGGCGGGCCGTTCGACTCCGCCGCCCCGGTCGCGCCCGAGGTGCTCGAGAACCTGCGTGCGCGCTATCACCTCGATGAACCGCTCGTGCAGCAATACGTCCGCTATCTCGGCGGCCTGTTGCGCGGCGACTTTGGTCCGTCGTTCAAATACGCCGACTTCACGGTGACGCAGCTGATCGCGCAAGGTTTGCCGATCAGCGCCGCCAACGGGTTGTGTGCGGCGGTGATCGCGATCCTGTTCGGCATCCCGCTGGGTATCGGCGCGGCGTTGAAGCAGAATACAAAAAGCGATCACGCGGCGATGACGCTGGCGATGGTCGGCATCGTCATCCCCACCTTCGTCACCGCGCACCTCGCGTTGCTGGTCTTCGGGGTCTGGCTGAAGGGCACACCGTTCCATCTGCCCGCCGGGGGTTGGAACAACGGCGCGTTCGCCAACCGCATCCTGCCGGTGGTCTGTCTCGCGTTGCCGTTCATCGCCTACATCGCGCGCATCATGCGCGGCAGCATGATCGAGGCGATGCGCGCGAACTATGTCCGCACCGCGCGGGCGAAAGGCCTGCCGTTCCGCGACGTCGTTTTGCGCCACGCGCTCAAGACCGCGCTGATGCCGGTAGTGACGTATCTTGGTCCGGCCATCGCTTTCCTGCTGACCGGCTCGATGGTGATCGAAACGGTGTTCCAGTTGCCCGGCATCGGGCGGTACTTCGTCCAGGGCGCGCTGAACCGCGACTATACCCTCGTCATGGGCGTCACCATCGTCTCGGCCGCCTTCGTCATCCTCGGCAATCTGCTGGTCGACGTGATCTACGGCCTGCTCGATCCGCGCGTGCGTCATGACTGAGCGCGCCTCGTTCAATCTGCGTTCGCCGCAAGGCGGCGTCCTCGAAGCAGCCGCGGACGTTTCCGGCCGCAGCCTGTGGCAAGACGCGCGCCGCCGCCTGTTCGCCAACCGCGCGGCGGTCGCCAGCATGATCGTGCTCGGTCTGGTCGCGCTGGCGGCGATTCTCGTCCCGCCATTCCTGCCGTGGACGTATGACCAACTCGACTGGGACCACGTCGAGGCGATGCCGCCCAGCTTCGAACTCGGGCATTACTTCGGCACCGACACGGTTGGCCGCGACCTGCTCGCGCGCACGATGTTCGGCGGGCGCATCTCGCTGCTGGTCGGCTTGCTCGCGACGGCGGTGGCGCTTCTTCTCGGCGTCAGCATCGGCGCGGTCGCCGGTTTCGTCGGCGGCAAGACCGATCAATTGCTGATGCGTTTCGTCGACCTGATGTACGCCGTGCCGCTGACGTTCTTCGTTATCATCCTGATGGTGCTGTTCGGCCGCAACTTCGTGCTGATGTTCCTCGCCATCGGCTGCGTCGAATGGCTGACCATGGCGCGCATCGTGCGCGGTCAGGCGCTCGCGCTGAAGCAAAAGGAATTCATCGAAGCCGCGCGCGCCGCCGGCGGGTCGACCTTCAGCATCATCGCGCGCCATATCGTGCCGAACATTCTGGGTGTGGTGGTGATCTACGTCACCCTCACCATTCCCCAGGTGATTTTGCTTGAAAGCTTCCTCAGCTTCCTCGGCCTCGGTGTGCAGGAACCGATGACCAGCTGGGGCATGCTGATCAGCGAGGGCGCGCAGGAGATGGAAGCCAATCCGCGCACGCTGGTGATCCCGGCGGCCTTCCTGACGGTCACGCTATTCTGTTTCAACTTCCTGGGCGACGGCTTGCGCGACGCGCTCGACCCGAAGGACCGCTAAGGATGTTGACGCTCGAAAAGCTCACCGTCCGCTTTGCCACGCCGGAAGGCGAGGTGGCCGCCGTCAGCGACATCGATCTGCAAATCGCGCCCGGTGAATGCCTCGGTCTGGTGGGTGAAAGCGGCTCGGGCAAAAGCCAGACCTTCATGGCGGCGATGGGCCTGCTCGCCAACAACGGCACCACCACCGGACGTGCGACGTTCGACGGCGTCGATCTGCTCGGCGCGGACGAACGCGCCTTGAACCGCATCCGCGGCGACCGCGTGGCGATGGTGTTCCAGGACCCCATGACCTCGCTGACGCCGCATATGACCATCGGCCGCCAATTGGCCGAAGTCGTCATGACTCATCGCGGCCTGACGAAAACGCAAGCCCGTGACGCCGCGCAGGCGATGCTTGAGCGCGTGCGCGTGCCCGAAGCCGCGCGCCGGCTCGATATGTATCCGCACGAACTGTCCGGGGGCCTGCGTCAGCGCGTGATGATCGCCATGGCGCTGATGTGCGCGCCGGCCTTGTTGATCGCCGACGAGCCGACCACCGCGCTCGATGTCACGGTGCAGGCGCAGATCCTCGATCTGCTGCGCGAGGTGCGCGACACCCATGGCACAAGTATCGTGCTCATCACCCACGACCTCGGCGTCATCGCCGGGATCGCGGATCGGGTGGCGGTGATGTACGCCGGCCGCATTGTCGAGACGGGCGCCGTGCGCGAGATCTTCGCCGATCCGCAACATCCCTACACACGCGGGTTGCTTGCCTGCACGCCGCGCCTCGACGATCCCGCCACCGCCACTTTACCGACGATTGTCGGCCAACCGCC
The DNA here is from genome assembly GCA_947476695.1 of Rhodospirillaceae bacterium. Classification (GTDB taxonomy): domain Bacteria; phylum Pseudomonadota; class Alphaproteobacteria; order Rhodospirillales; family Rhodospirillaceae; genus SCTM01. Next base: position 379,792 of record CANJRD010000001.1, on the reverse strand, counting down.
GAACCTGCAGCGCCTGCCGCCTGGCTGCGCTTTCGCGCCACGCTGCACATTCGCGCTGCCGGCGTGCCTTGAGGCACGCCCGCCTTTGCGATCCATCGGTCCTGGCCGCGCGAAAGCCTGCATCCGCGACGATCTCGGTGCGTGGCGATGACGGCACTGCTCGAAGTCCGCGATCTGAAGGTGCACTTCCCGATCCGCAACGGCTGGTTCGGTGCGCCCGACATGCTGAAAGCCGTGGACGGCGTCAGCTTCGATCTGGTTGCTGGCGAGACGCTCGGCATCGTGGGCGAGTCCGGTTGCGGCAAGTCGACCCTCGGCCGCGCCATCCTGCAGCTCATTCCACCGACCGCCGGCAGCATCGCCTGGCTCGGCGCGCCGTTGGCGCATGACGACGCCAAGGCCGTGCGCGCGGCGCGCGGCCAAATGCAGGTGGTGTTCCAAGACCCGCTGGCCAGCCTCGATCCGCGCATGACCGCCGGCGACATCATCGCCGAGCCCTTGCGCAACTTCATGCCGGACCTCAGTGCCGTCGACCGCGAGGCGCGGGTGGCCGACATGATGCGTGCGGTCGGGCTGTTGCCCACCATGATCAACCGCTATCCGCACGAGTTCTCCGGCGGCCAGTGTCAACGCATCGGCATCGCGCGGGCGATGATCCTGGGGCCGAAGCTTGTCATCTGCGATGAACCGGTCAGCGCCCTCGATGTCTCGGTGCGCGCCCAGGTCGTCAACCTGCTGATGGAACTACAACGTGCCCTGGGGCTCTCGCTGATCTTCATCAGTCATGACCTCGCCGTGGTGCGTCACATCAGCCACCGCGTGATGGTGCTTTATCTCGGGCGTGTCATGGAACTTGGCGCGCGCGATGCGCTCTATGCCACGCCGCGTCATCCCTACACACAGGCTCTGCTTGCCGCCGTTCCGGTTCCCGATCCGGAGAAAGAGCGCGCCAAACCGCGCGCGATTCTCGGCGGCGATCCGCCGTCGCCGTTGCATCCGCCCTCAGGCTGCGTGTTCCGGACGCGCTGCGCCCACGCCACGTCGATCTGTGCGGATGTCGTCCCGCCGCTGGAAAGCGCGGATGCGCGCCATGACGTGGCGTGCCATCATTGGCGCACAATCGCTCGTACTTGATCCGAGGACCCGATGGCCGACCCCGCACCGCACTATCGTTGTCATGTGTTCTGCTGCACCAACATCCGGCCGAAGGAACATCCGCGCGGCTCCTGCGCGCGCAAGGGCGCCGAGGGCTTGCGCGACAAGATGAAGAGCATGGCCAAGGAGATGGGCATCAAGGGCGTGCGCGTGAACAGCGCCGGCTGCCTCGACCGCTGCGAACTCGGGCCGACCATGGTGATCTATCCGGAAGGCATCTGGTATCGCTACGACAACGAAGACGACGTCCGCGAGATTCTCGAAACGCACGTCAAGAACGGCGGCCGCGTCGAACGCCTGATGCTGAAGCCGGGCGACGATCCGCCGAAGGCCGGCTAACCGATCGCCGCGCTTTCGCGTGCCATGTTGATCAGCGAGGCATTCATCAGGAATGGCTTGTGCCGCTTGGGGTCCTCGGCGATCTGACGCAGCTCGTCGAAGCGCTTCATCGCCGCCGCCTTGTCGGTGTTTTGCAGCGTTTGCTTGTTCTGGATCGACTGCGCCTGCACGTATTTCTCCGCGAGCGGCCGGCGCTGGCGGTCGTACAGGTCGAACAGCGCGTCGTCGCCCTCGCCCCGCCAGACCTTCACGATCTTGGCGGCCAGCGTCAGTCCATCCTGAATGCCGGAATTCATGCCCATGCCGCCCAGCGGATTGTTCACGTGGGCTGCATCGCCCGCCAGGAACACGCGGCCCGCACGGAAGCTCGCCGCCACGCGCTGATGCACGTTGTACAGGTTGCGGTGAACGATCTTCGTATCCTTCGCGTAAGGAAGGATTTCGGCGAAGCGGTCGTGGATCCACTGATCCGACGTGACATCCTGCTCGGTCTCGTCCGCCATGATCGGAAACAATGTGCGCCACATCCCCTTGCTGTCGGGACCGGGGATCTTGAACACCGATGACCAGCGCTGCGCATCGGCGATGTAATTGCGATAGCGGAAGTGGTCCGCCGCCTCGAAGTCGAACAATGTGGCGACGATCATGAACTTCTCTTCCCAGGTGAAACCCGGGAAGTCGATGCCGCTGGCCTTGCGCGCGAAGCTCCGCCCGCCGTCGCAGCCGATCAGGTACCGGCCGCGCCAATCGTGCCGCGTGCCGTCCGGTGTTTCCGTCACCAGGACGACGCCACTGTCGTCCTGCGACATCTCCACCGCGCGGTGCCCGCGGTGCAGACCGAAGTCGGCGAAAGCCGCGTTGCGGTCAAGCGCGATACCCACTGTCTTGTGCTGTTCCAACTGAACCGCATAGGGATGATGGGTCTCATCCTTCAGCCGGTCGAAATCAAACTCGGCGAAAATCTCGTTGGTCTCGCGGTGCCGGTATTGGAAATAGCGGGCGACCAGGCCTTGCTTCACGACCTCATCGGCGATGCCGACGGACTCAAGCGCGTCCAAGGTCGATGAATGCGTTGTCGCCGCGCGATGCGCGGTTGGCGTCTCGGCAAGCGCCTCGAAGATCGTGACCGGAATGCCGGCCTGCAACAACGCCAGCGCCGTGATGCTGCCCACCGGGCCGGCGCCAACAATCAAAACGCGATCCTTCAAACTTCAACGCTCCTCAAGCAGGTTCTGCGGAAACTCCACGAACTTGCGCGATGTCTTCGGCGCCGGGCCGAGGCCGAGCTGCAACGCCCCAGGGTTCATCAGGCCACGCGGATCGAGCGCCCGCTTGATCGCGTCGGCGAATGCCCGCGCCGCCGACGACAGCTGCGACGTATATGGGTACGTCCGCCCGACTTGGACATAGGACGCACCGTAAGCCCCCCACAGGCCGATCAGATCGCGGCGCAGGCGCATCACAACGTCGCGCGCGGCTGTGTTGGCGGGCGGCGCTTTGCCGGCGGACGGCGCGTGCCGCTGATGCAGCGCATGCCAGCGGTCGGTCCACAGCAGTGACGGTTCCAGCACGAAGGCGTTGCCCACTGTGCCCGTGACGGTCGTGATGCGGATGTTGTGCTTCGCGATCTCGGCGTGGTGGCGAATGAAGTATTCGTCCGTCACCGCGGCGATGGCGCTGGCCTGCGACAGCGGGAAGAAGCCCTGGACCGGGATTTGATTCTCGCCCGCGGGGCTGAGCAGCGGCGCGAGCGTGCGCAAGGCGTTCTCGCGGGTCTTCTGCGGAATGGCGTTCGGCAGTTCCTTGATGGCGATGGGAATCATCAGCCGGCGCACGCGTCCCAGCTTGGTCTCGACCTCGCGCTCGCTTGTTCCCTCGACGACGACATGCAGGGAAAACCCGCCGCGCAATGTGGTGCGATGGCCGACTACCTGGCGCTCTTTCAAGCGCGCGACGTATTCCGGCGAGGGATCGTGCGCGAAGGTTACGCCTTCCAGGAACTTGAAGCCGGCGCGGGCCAAGGCTTCGTTGCCCTCGGGGTCGAAGCCCCATTGTTCGGCGACGACGTCCTCGCGGGCCAGCATGGCGTGGGCGTCGGCGATATCCTCGAACCGCTCGAAGGCGAACGAAACGTAGCCTTCCGCCGCCGGCCGCGCGATCAGGGGCAGTGTCACGCGCACTTTGAGGCCGAACGCGCCGCAGTCGCCCAGGAACATGCCGGTGAGATCCGGCCCGAAATGGCGCAGGAATGGCGCGCGGCCTTCCGCGGCGGCGGCACCCGTCTGCACCAGCGATCCGTCGGCCAGCACCACATCCAACCCGATCACGTTGTCGGCCATCGTGCCGTGGGCGCCGGAGCCGAAGAACCACGCGTTGCTGGACGCCGCGCCGCCAATGGTGCTGGCCTGTCCCGTCAGCGGACCGAAGAACGGCGTGCGCAGGCCCAATGGCAGCAGCGCCGCGTTCAGCGCGGCCCAGGTGCAACCGGCCTCAACGGTGACAAAGCGGTCCGCCTCGTTGATGTCCACAATCCGATTGAGATCGCTGAGATCGAGGATCGCGTTCGGGACTTCGGCCTGATACCCGCCATGGGCGGAGAAGCCGCCGCCGCGTGGCACGATGGCGATGTTGAGGTCGGTCAGCAGCTTCACGACGCGGCCGACGTCGTCGAGGCCGCCCGGCCGCACGACCATGACCGGCGCCAACGTGGCCTCGCCGGCGATGTCGGTGCTGAAATAGGCGAGGTCGGCGGCGCTGGTCGATACGCGCGCCGCGCCCAGAAGACTCGTCAGGAAACCAATGGCGGATTCGGACATGCGATTTGCACTAAACCCTGTTAGCCGTGGCGGATCAATGTGTGATGGGTGGGCGTCATGGCTTGTCTAGGAAGGCCTTACTCACCTGTGATATGTCACAATCGACCTTTTCCTGCGCGGGACTGTCGATGAAGCTCATAGGACTCTCGCTTTCCGTGTTGCTGGCCGGCTGGGTTGCCGTCGCGCAAGCACAGGATGACGCGGTGTCGCCGGAAGGCGCCACGGGGCGCACGGGCGCGAAGGGCGGTCGCGCCAAATCCTACATGGTTGTCGCCGCCAACCCGATCGCGGCGCAAGTCGGCGCGCAGATCCTGAAAAGCGGCGGCAGCGCGGTGGATGCCGCGATTGCCGTGCAGCTGGTGCTGAACGAAGTCGAGCCGCAGTCGTCGGGCATTGGCGGCGGCGCGTTCATGATCCACTGGGACAAGAAGGCGCAAGCGCTCACGACGTTCGACGGCCGCGAGACCGCGCCGGCCGCGGCGACCGAGAAACGCTTCCTCGAAGACAACAAGCCGATGGGCCACATGACCGCCGTGGTCGGCGGGTTGTCGGTTGGCGTGCCCGGCGTGCTGCGCATGCTGGAGATGGCGCACAAGAAGCACGGCAAGCTGCCGTGGGCGAAGCTGTTCGATCCGGCGATCCGCATCGCCGAAGAAGGCTTCGAGATTTCGCCCCGCCTTTACGGGCTGCTGTCGGGCGATCAGGCGCTGCGCAAGATCGAGCCGGCGAAGTCATACTTCTATCTGCCGGACGGAACCGCGAAGCCGGTCGGCACGCGGTTGAAAAATCCGGAATTCGCCAAGACCCTGCGTGCGATTGCCAAGGGCGGCGCGGATGCTTTCTATAGAGGTCCGATCGCCGACGACATCGTGCGCACGGTGACGGCTGCGCCGATCCACCCGGGCGACATCACGCGCGCCGATATCGAGAACTATCGCGCCATCGAACGTCCCGCCGTCTGCGGGCCGTATCGCGGCTACAAGATCTGCGGCATGGGTCCGCCGACCGATGGCGGCATCGGCATTATCCAGGCGATGGGCATGCTGGAGCGCTTCGATCTCGCGCACCTCGGCCCGCAAAGCGCGACGGCCTATCATCTGGTGCTCGAGGCCAACCGCCTCGTGTTCGCCGATCGCGCCGTCTACCTCGCCGATCCTGAGGTCGTGCCCGTGCCGACCGAGGGCCTGATCTCGCGCGCCTATATCGACCAGCGCAGCGGCTTGATCTCGGCCGAGCGCAGCCTCGGCGATGTTCAGGCCGGCACGTTGCCGATCAGGAAGGCGATGAACCTTGTTCCCGCGCCGAGCCCGGAACTGCCGTCTACCAGCCACTTCTCCATCGTCGATCACAACGGCAACGCGGTCGGCATGACGACCTCGGTCGAGAATTCGTTCGGTTCCCGGCTGATGGTCGACGGCTTCCTTCTCGACAACACGCTCACCGATTTTTCTTACGGCGACGTCGCGCGCGGTGAGACGGTGGCCAATCGCGTGGGTCCGAACAAGCGGCCGCGCAGTTCCATGGCGCCGACCATGGTGTTCGGCGCGAATGGAAAACTGGAGATGGTGCTGGGTTCGCCCGGCGGCCCTGCCATCGTGCCCTTCGTCGTCAAGACGCTGGTGGCGATGATCGACTGGAAGATGTCACCCGCCGATGCCGCCGCACTTCCTTATGCGGTCAGCTTCGGGCGTGCCGTCAGTATCGAACCGCCGATCTCCAGCATGAAGCCGGCGCTCGAAGCGCTCGGGCACCAGGTGCGCATCGGCGAATTTCCCAGCGGCATGCACGCGATTCGCATCACGCGCGATGCGATCCTCGGCGGCGCCGATCCGCGCCGCGAAGGTGTTGCTGTCGGCCAGTAAGCCTTAATGGCCTCTAACGACGTGCGGCTTCCGGCTGGATCACTTCGACCAGGTGTCCATCCGGGTCGAAGGCGAGCATGCGCTGGCCCGACTGGGCCGTGCCGTCCGCACCAAGATCGTTGTAGCGCGACGGCGTGCGGTGGAACCGCGTGCCGATCTGCGACAGACGGCGGTAAGCGTCGTTGATGTCGCCGACTTCCAGCACGATCACAATGTCGCCGGTGCCGATGCCGCCCAGGTTCCCGCGGGCGTTGGCCAGCTTCGGCTTGTCGTAGGCCAGCAAGCCTAAAGCCCCCGCGCGGTCGTTCGTGCCGCTCAGGACCACGATGCGGCCGACGGTCGGATCGGCAGTCAGCGGCATATCTTTCGCGCCGATCACGCCGCCGGGTTCATTGGCCGTGGTCGTGCGATCCGAGGCCTTGATCAGGCCCAGACGCTGATAAAAATCGACCGCCCGATCGATGTCTTCAACCACCAGGGTTGTGCGCCGCACGGCGGCCGACGTATCGGGAAGCGCGCTGGCCCCGGCACCGGCGGCCGGCGCCGTCGCGGCGCCTCGTGTCTGTGCAAAACCGTTGGCGCTCGAAAGCGTCAGGAACAAGGCCGCCGCAACTGCGGCTTTGGCCGTGGTGCTCATCGAGAGAATCCTCATGACTGGTCGGCGCGAAAGGGGGGATTGTTTCAAGAAATGGACGCGCGATCCACCGGCCCGACGTTCTTGCACGTAAGGTCCAGTTTGTCATGTTCCGTGCCCCTCCGGAACGGTGGGTTGAGAAGATTTCATCATGCCGTGCGCACTAAACCTGTGCGCCCTTGAGCCGGACCCTTTCAACCGCTAAACCATGACGACATCTGGGTGGGGTTGCTTTCCGGAATGTCGAGCGCACGCGAAAAGTTCGTCGCCTTTGCTTTTTGCTGGGCGGATGCCTTGATCGAACTCGATCAGGGGCGTCGTATTCTGTTCGCTGCGGGCGCGACGCGTCCGTTGATGGGCGCGCCGGCTGAGCAGCTTATCGGCCAGAACTTCACCCAGCTCGTGGATCCGAAGGATCGCGTTCTGGTGGACCAGCTGCTGGCGATGACGTCCAAGCGCGGTCGCATTCACAACGTCACCATTCATCTCCTCAGCCCGGACGGGTCTAAGCATCCGGTGTCGTTCGCGGGCTACGTCCTGCCGGACCTGAAGGATCACCACTTCCTCGCCCTGCGTTCGACCACGCAGCTGAACGCGGCCGGTGACGAAGAAGCCGGCGTTGAACGCGACAAGGAAACCGGCCTGCTGACCGGCAACTCGTTCTCCGAAATGGCGGTCAAGCAATTGAACGCCGCCGCCGCGGGCGGTCAGGCGGCCGAGGTCACCCTCGTCAATCTGCCGGGCTTCGAGAAGTTCTACGAAGGCCTATCCAAGGACGAGCAGGCGGTCTTGAAGAACACCGTCGGCACGACGCTGCACGCCAACTCGATCGACGGCAACAGCGCCGGCGAAATCGGTGACGGCAAGTTCGGCATTGTCACCGCCGCTGGCATGGACGTCGCCGCTCTCGAACGCACATTGGCGCAGGCGACCCAGGCCTTCGATCCCACCGGCAAAGGTCTTGAAGTTTCGGCGGGCGCGGTCCCAATCGATACGTCGGGCATCTCGGAAGAAGATCTGACCAAGGGCCTCGTCTACACCATCAATCACTTCCGTGAGCAGGTCGGCGAGAAGTTCAACGTGAAGGACATCGCCGCCAACATGAACAACCTTGTGAAAGAGGCGGTTCAGTCGCTCAACAAGTTCCGCGGTATGGTCGGCGGCAACGATTTCCAGGTGGCTTTCCACCCCATCCTGCATGTGCGCACGGGCGCGGTGCACCATTACGAAGCGCTGGTCCGCTTCAACGGCAACTACGAAGAGTCGCCGTACAAGTACATCACATTCGCCGAAGAAACCGGCATGATCACCGAGTTCGACATCGCCATGGCGCGCAAGTGCGTCGAATGGCTGCGTAAGAACAAGTCGGATCGCGTGTCGTTGGCGGTGAACATCTCCGGCCGTTCGGTCGACAGCGAAGAATACGCCAAGCAGCTGCATGAGCTCCTCGACCAGGATTCGTGGCTGAAGGACTTCATCCTATTCGAGATCACGGAATCCGCGCGCGTCGCCGATCTGCAGCGCGCCAACAACTTCACGCAGGCCCTGCGTCAAAAGGGCTTCCACGTCTGCCTCGACGATTTCGGCGCGGGTGCGGCCAGCTTCCAGTACCTGAGCGTGCTTGAAGTCGACGTCGTGAAGCTCGACGGCAGCGCGGTGAAGAACGCGCAAAGCGCGCCCAAGGGCCGCGCCTTCATGAAGGCGCTGACCACGCTCTGCAAGACGATGAAGGTCGAGACCATCGCGGAGATGATCGACACCAAGGACACGCTCGAATTCGTGCGCGATTGCGGCGTGGACTATGTGCAGGGCTGGCTGTTCGGTAAACCCGATCAGGATCCGTGGAGCTTCATCAAAAAGCTCGACCGACGCCTGTTCTCGTAAAAGTCACGACATCGGGTTTGGCGGCGGCGGGGGTTCCAGCAACGGAATGAATTCCTGATTGTCCGCGTCCGGCAGCTTGAATCGCTGGGCGCGCCAATCGGCTTTCGCCTGTTCGAGGCGCTCCTTCGTGGACGCCACGAAGTTCCATTCGATGAAGCGTTCGCCCACCGGCTCGCCGCCCAGGAACATCACGACGGATTGGCGCAGGGCCTTCACCGTCGCTGTGCCGGGCGCGAAGACCACCATGGTGCCGGCGTCATAACGCTGGCCTTCGATCTCCACCGCGCCGTTCACCACATAGGCCGCGCGGTCGGTGTACCCGGTTGGGGCTTCCATCACCGTGCCCTCCGCCAATTCCCAATGGACGTAGAACAACGGTGAGCGCGTCTTGGTCGCGGCGGACTTGCCATAGGCTTCGCCCGCGATGATGCGGCCTGTGGCGCCCTTTTCGTTGAGCGTCGGCAAGTCTGCGGTGTCGTAGTGATCGAAGCGCGGCTCCGCGTCCTCGGCGTCCAGCGGCAGCGCCACCCAGGCCTGAAGGCCATGCATGCTGCCGCCGCTATCGCGCAAACCGTCGAAGCGCTCCGAGTGCGTGATGCCGCGGCCGGCGGTCATCCAGTTCACTTCGCCGGGCTTGATCTCCATCGTCACGCCGACGCTGTCGCGATGGGTCATGCGCCCTTCGAACAGATAGGTGACGGTGGACAGTCCGATATGCGGGTGCGGCCGCACATCGACCTTCTTGGGAATGTGCGGCGGGAACGTCACGGGCCCCATGTGATCCAAGAAAATGAACGGCCCCACCATGCGGCGCTTCGCGAAGGGCAGGATGCGGCCCACCTCAAATCCGCCGAGGTCCTTGCGCCGCTGCGGGATCACCAGTTCGATCATGCTCAACCTCCTGCCTCAACTTTTGGCCATCGCGCGCGCGTCGTCCTTGATCCGCGCAACCATCGCGACAAAACCGTTGCGGCGGTTGGGACTTAAGTGCTGTTCGAGTCCAAGCGCGCGGAACGCCGCCTCTGCGTCGATGTCGGCGACATCCACCGCCGTGCGACCGGAGAACAGGCTCGCCAACACGGCGATCAAGCCTTTGACGATGGTGGAATCGCTGTCGGCGGCGAAACGGAAATCGGTCGCGGTGCCGCCGGGCACCAGCCACACCTGGCTCATGCAGCCGCGGATCTTGGTGGCCTCTGTTTTATAGACATCGGGCAATTCCGGCAGCTTGCGTCCGAGGTCGATCAGATAGGCATAGCGATCGTCCCATTCGTCGAGCAGACCGAAGTTTTCCGTCAGCTCGTCGAAGCTCAAGGATGGCGAAATCATTTCAAGGGCGGCGGCGTTCATGATGCTCTAACCTAGGCACCGAGCCTCCGCGCGCAAGGACTTTCATGGTTACGTCTGACGACCCTATTCGCCAGGACCACATTGTCGTTACGCCGCGCATCAGCATCGATCCGGCGGAACTCCAGTTCACTTTTATCCGCTCAAGCGGTCCGGGCGGGCAGAACGTGAACAAGGTCGCCACGGCGGCACAGCTGCGGTTCGATGCGCGGCGGTCGCGGTCCCTGCCCGATGCGGTGGCGGTGCGGCTGATCAAGCTTGCGGGCAAGCGCGCGACCAATGACGGCGAGATCGTCATCACGGCGCAACGCTTCCGCACCCAGGAGGCCAACCGGAAAGACGCCACCGACCGTTTGGTGGAATTGATCCTCGCGGCCACGCATGTCCCCAAGAGGCGCGTGGAAACCAAGCCGAGCCGCGCATCGCGCGAGCGGCGGGTGGATACGAAAAAGAAGAACGCCGCGAAGAAGCGCAACCGGCGCGGCGGGTCTTGGGACTAGCCCGCCAGACTCCGTGCGTCCGCCGGCGCGATCACCGGGGGCGGCGGTTCATCGGCGCCGGGCAGGTCGATCCAGAAAAGCGAGCCTTCGCCCGGCGTGCTTTTGAAGCCGATGGCGCCGCCCATCTCCTCGACCAGACGCTTCGACAATGACAGTCCGATGCCCGTGCCTTCTTCGCCGCTGGCTTCGGCGCCGAGGCGATTGAAGCTCTCGAACACTTCGCCCTGGCGATTCTCGGGGATTCCGCGGCCCGTGTCCTGGACGCCGATACGCACTCGATCCACGCACGGCCGATGAACGGTGAATGTGACCGAGCCTTGCGGGCGGTTGTATTTGATGGCGTTCGACGCGAGGTTGACCAGCACCTGCATCAGCCGCGTGCGATCCGCCATCGCGATGGCCGCGCTCTCGGCGCAAGGCGCGACATGCATCGTGACCGCGCGGGTGTCCGCCATCGGCCGCATGTCGTCGACAACGTCCTGAATCACGGCATCGACTTCGACGCGGTCGAGGTTGAGCAGCAGGTTGCCGGTGTCGATACGCGCGAGATCCAGCACATCGTTGATCAGGTGCAGCAGATGCTCGCCGCCCTGGATGATGTTGTTGACATAAGCCGACTGCACCGTTGTCAGAGGGCCTTGCGTGCGCAATGACAGCAGTTGCGCGAACCCAAGCACCGCGTTCAAGGGCGTGCGCAACTCGTGGCTCATCGCCGCCAGGAATTTTGTCTTGGCACGGTTCGCGGTTTCGGCATGGATCATCGCTTCATGCAGCACCGCTTCCTGGCGTTTGCGTTCGGTGATGTCCTGCATGGTGCCGACAATCGCCAGCAAATTTCCGCCGGCGCTCCGTCCCACGGCGGAACGGCCGATGATGTCGCGGAATTCGCCGTCGGTTCGCCGGACGCGGAACTCCAAGGTCGCGGTGTCTTGGTGGCCCTCCACCAAGTATGCGGACGCTTCCCGAACAATGGCGGCGTCTTCCGGTGCCATGAACTCCATCAGCAGGCCCTGCTTGTGCTGTGTCGTTTCCGGCTCCAGGCCGAGAATGCGATACAGTTCGGCAGACCATGACACCCGGTTGGTCGCGGCCGTCCACGTCCAGTGACCGATCTTGCCGAGCCGCTGCGCTTCCTCGAGCAATCTCTGGTTTTCGCGCAGGTGCGCCTCGGCCCGGCGGCGCGCGGTGATGTCGTGGGCGATGCCGATGAAACGGTGCAGCGTCTTGTCCTGGGCCGCGATGGCCGCGAACTCAGGCGGTACGGGCAACGCGTGCGCGCTGACGGCGGTGATCACGCGGCTCCCATCCCGATGCAGATAGGGGCGTTCGAGATTGATCGCGGTGGCCGTGCGTGCGCGCAAAGCGGCGATGCCCGGGCCGAGCGGATTGCGCTGATCAGGCGGCGCCAAGTCCATCAGCGAGCGACCGGTCAGTTCCGCGGGCGTGTATCCCAGCATCTGCGCGAAGGCTTGGTTCACGAAACTGATCGTGCCGTCGCCGCGCGTGATGATCATCCCGGCGCCGGACAACTCGAACATCGTGCTGAAGCGCTGTTCGCTGTCGCTCAGCCAGGTTTCGAGGCGATCACGTTCGGGGCGCGTCGGTGTCTGGGACACGAGGGACTCCGGGGCCGGACGTCACCATCGTGACACGCCCCGGGAAGACCGCAAGGCGGTGGAATAGTTGCAATTATTGCGCCGCGAGGCGGTCGCTCTCGGTACCGAATTGCAAAGCCGCCAGACGGGCATAAAGGTCATTGCCGGTCAGCAGCTCATCGTGACGTCCGGTTGCGACTAGTCGGCCATCTTCAATCACGGCGATCCAGTCGGCGCTGACCACGGTCGCCAGGCGATGGGCGATCACCATGGTGGTGCGTTCCACCATCAGCCGCTCCAGGGCGCGCTGGACCAGGCGTTCGTTCTCGGCGTCGAGGGCACTGGTGGCTTCGTCGAGCAGCAGCAGCGCCGGGTCGCGCAGGATGGCGCGGGCGATGGCGATGCGCTGCTTCTGGCCGCCGGACAGACGCACGCCCCGTTCGCCCAGGAAGGTCTGCGGCCCTTCCGGCAGCTTGGCGATGAATTCCATCGCCGCGGCCGCTTCGGCGGCGGCGATGACTTCCGCGTCGGTCGCATCCGGCCGGCCATAGCGGATGTTCTCCATCGCGTTGGCGGCGAAGATCACGGGGTCCTGCGACACCATGCCGACGCGTGCGCGGGCCTCGCGCGGATCGACGTCGCGCAGGTCCATGCCGTCGATGGTCACGCGGCCGGCCTGCGGGTCGTAGAAGCGCAGCAACAGCTGGAACACCGTCGTCTTGCCGGCGCCCGAAGGGCCCACCAGCGCGACATGCTCGCCGGGCGCGACGTTCAGCGAAAGGCCATGCAGCGCCGCGGTCTGCGGGCGTGAAGGATAGTGGAACGTCACATCCTCGAAGCCGACCGCGCCGCGCGCCGGGCTCGGCATGGCTTTCGGATGGGCCGGCGCCTGAATCTCCGGCTCGGTCTCGAGCAATTCGACCAGGCGTTCCGTCGCGCCCGCGGCGCGTTGCAGATCGCCCATCACTTCGCTTACGGCGCCCACTGCGCCCGCGACCATCACGGCATAGAACAGGAAAGCGATCAGATCGCCGGCAGAAATGGTGCCGTCCATCACGCCGCGTCCACCGGCCCACAGCACGAAGGCAATCGCGCCGAACACCAGCAGGATCACCGTGCTGCCCAGCATCGCGCGCGCGCGAATGCGTCGCATGGCGGTCGTAAACGCGCGTTCGACCTCGGTGCTGAACAACGCGCGGTCGCGGTCTTCGTGCACAAACGCCTGCACGGTACGGACTGCGGAGAGCGCTTCCTCGGCACAGGAACCCACATCGGCGATGCGGTCCTGGCTTTCGCGCGACAAGCTGCGCACGCGCCGTCCGTACCAAATGATCGGCACGACAACCGCCGGCACCACCAGCGCGACCATCCCGGCCAGGCGCGGGTTGGTGTAGATCAGCATCGTCACGCCGCCGATCAGGCTGAAGCCATTGCGCACGGCGATGGACAACGACGAACCGATCACGGTCTGCAGCAGTGTGGTGTCGGTGGTCAGACGCGAGAGGATCTCGCCGGTTTTGGCGGTCTCGAAGAAACCAGGGCTCAGGCGCAGCAGATGTCCGAACACCGCGCTGCGGATGTCGGCGACAACGCGCTCGCCGACCCACGAGACGTAGGAAAAGCGGAAATAGGTGCCGATGGCGATCAGCACGATGATCGCGAGAAGGATCGCCAATCCCTCGTTCAGGGTGGCCGGATCGTTGGCCTTCAGGCCGCGATTGATCAGGAACTTCAAGCCGGCGCCGACGCTCAATGTCGCCGCCGAGGTCAGCGTCAGCGCAAGGCCGGCCAGCGCCAGCTTGCCCTTATAAGGGCGCATGAACTGCCAGGTGCGCCGCAGATAGCCCAGATTTCGGCTTTTTGGCCGATCCGGCATATTCCATCGTGATGGTCCGCGATCGCTCACGCGTAGTACCTTAATATGAATGTGGCGCTGGCTTGAACCTTCCGTCCAGCGAAGTCAAACCCGAAGTCTGATGACCGAATCGCTCGCCCCTGCAAACGTCGTCGCGCTGTGTCGCGATTGCCTGACCGAGTACGGCCAGGACAGGCTTGTCTGCGCGACGTGCGGTTCGGACCGCATGGCGCGGCATCGCGAACTCGGCCGTTTGACGATGGCGCATATTGATTGCGACGCCTTCTATGCGGCCATCGAAAAACGCGACAATCCGGCGCTGGCCGACAAGCCGGTCCTGATCGGGGGTGGCACGCGCGGCGTGGTCACCACCGCCTGCTACATCGCCCGCAAATACGGGCCGCGTTCGGCGATGCCGATGTTCAAGGCGCTGGAGATGTGCCCGCAGGCTATCGTTATCAAGCCCGACATGGCGAAATACAAAGCCGTGGCCAAACAGATTCGCGAGATCTTTGAAACGGCGACGCCGCTGGTTGAGCCTGTCTCGGTCGATGAGGCGTTCCTCGATCTGTCGGGCACGCAGGCGTTGTTCCGCCGCTCGGCCGCCGCGACGCTGGCGCATGTCGCACGCGAGATCGAACGCAACATCCGCATCACCGTCTCCATCGGTCTTAGCGACGTGAAGTTCCTGGCCAAGATGGCGTCGGACGCCGACAAGCCGCGCGGTTTCTTCGTCATCGGTCGCGGCGACGCGGTGAACTTCCTGCACGATCTGCCGGTGACGCGCCTGCCCGGCGTCGGCCCGGCGCTGGCCTCGCGCCTAAAGGTCGACGGCATGTTCACCATCGGCGATCTCCAGCGCAAGCAGGCCGCCGAATTGTCGGCGCGGTACGGCGAGACGGGGGCCGCGCTGGCGCAGCTCGCACGCGGCTTTGACGAGCGCGAGGTGCGCACAGACCGCGAAGCCAAAAGCGTGTCGGCGGAAACCACATTCGACCGCGACGTCGCCGATCCCAAAGAACTCGAACAACGCCTCTGGCCGATGTGCGAGCGCGTGGCCGACCGGTTGAAGGCGCAAAGTCTTTCCGGTTCGACGGTCACGCTCAAGCTCAAGACCACGCGCTTCCGGCTGGTCAGCCGCCATCAGCGGCTCGCTGCGCCGACCCAGTTGGCGGAGGTGATCTTTCGCGCCGCGCGCCTGATGCTGGCCAAGGAGGCCAACGGCACCGTCAAGTTCCGCCTGATCGGCGCCGGGGTCGATCATTTAGGTGACGCCGCGGCGGCGGACCCGACCGATCTTTTCGGTCTGGCGAACACCGACGGCACCGCGCAGATCGCCAAGGTCGAGCAGGTGATGGACGCCGTGCGGGCAAAGTTCGGCAGGGCGGCCATCGCCAAGGGGCGGGGCCTGGACCGCAAGGGTCGCGGTCCGGGATCACGCGGAAAAAGCTAGTCCGCGCCTCATTTCGACCCGGCGGTTGCTTTTTTCGTCCGCGCCGGGCACACCCTGTTCACCCGACGGGAGATAGCTTCATGGAAATGACTGGGGAATATGTAATTCCCGCGCCCCGCCAGCAGGTGTGGGCGGCGCTGAACGATATCAACGTGCTGAAGGACGCCATCCCGGGATGCGAGTCCATCGCGCAGGTCGCGCCTGACCAGATCGAAGCCACCGTGCAGGCCAAGGTCGGCCCTGTGAAAGCGTCGTTCAAAGGCCTGGTGACGTTAAGCGAGCTCGATCCGCCGAATGGCTACACCATCCGGGGTGAAGGCAAGGGCGGCGCGGCCGGCTTCGCCCGTGGCGGCGCGAAAGTGCGCCTGGCCGATGCGCCGGGCGGCACGCGCCTGTCCTATACCGTCGATGCGGCCGTGGGCGGCAAGCTCGCCCAGATCGGCTCGCGCCTGATCGACGCCACCGCCAAGAAGCTGGCGGACGAATTCTTCGCCGCGTTCACGCTGCGCGTCACCGGCAAGCCGGTCGCCGCGCCTGTGGCGGAAGCGCCGGCGCCCGTGGTTGCGCCTGTCGCGTCGATTGTCGAAGCGCCGGTGGCCGATATCCCCAAGCGCGATGCCATCGTCGATGCCAAGCCGATCACCTTCCTGCCGTGGATCGGCGTGTTGGTCGCGGTCGGCGCGCTCTGCGCTCTCGTCTTGCTGTTCGCCTAAACATTCCCGGATCGACCGATGCAGGTCACGCTCAAGATCAACGGCAATGAACGCAGCGCGGAAATCGAACCGCGCACGCTCTTGGTCGAACTGCTGCGCGACACCTTCGGTCTGACGGGCACGCATGTCGGCTGCGACACCAGCCAGTGCGGCGCCTGCAGCGTTCATCTCGACGGCAAGGTCATCAAGGCCTGCACCATGCTCGCGGCCCAGGCCGAGGGGTGCAGCGTCACCACCATCGAAGGCATCGCGCCGGCGAATGGCCCGCTGCATCCGATGCAGGCGGCATTTCGCGAACATCACGGCCTCCAGTGCGGCTTCTGCACACCCGGCATGGTGATGAGCGCGCTGGCGCTGGTGGAACGCCACAAGGGCAAACCCCTCGACGAAGCCACCATCCGTCACGAGCTTGAAGGCAATCTCTGCCGCTGCACCGGCTATCATGGCATCGTCGCCGCGATTGCCGCCGGTGCCCGCGCGATGGAGGGCTGATGTACGCCTTCGACTACACCCGCCCGAAAGATCTCGCCGCCGCCGCGCAGTCGTTCGCGGGCAGCGACGAGCCCGTCTACATGGCGGGCGGTCAAACCCTGATCCCAACGCTGAAGCAGCGTCTGCGCCGCCCGAGCCTCGTGGTCGACCTCGGCGCGTTGCCGGAACTGAAGGGCATCGCGGTGGCGGGCAATTTGGTCACGATCGGCGCCATGGCGACCCATGCTGAAGTTGCTGCCTCCGCCGACGTTCGTCGTGCGATTCCGGCGCTCGCCGATCTTGCCCAGCACATCGGCGACCCGCAGGTGCGCAATCGCGGTACGCTGGGCGGCTCCATCGCCAACGCAGATCCCGCCGCCGACTATCCCGCCGCGATTGTCGCTCTGGGCGCGACGGTTTACACGCCGACGCGCAGCATCGCCGACGCGGACTTTTTCACCGGCATGTTCGAGACCGCACTGGAGCCGGGCGAACTGGTTGTGAAAGTCGCGTTCCCCGTTCCGAAGCGCGCCGCTTACATGAAGTTCCGCAATCCGGCCTCGCGCTACGCCATCGTCGGCGTGATGGTGGCGGAGACGGCGTCGGGCATTCGCGTCGCCGTCACCGGCGCCGGGCCTTCCGTATTCCGCGTGCCCGAGATGGAAGCCGCGCTGGCGAAGTCTTTCACCGCAGACGCGGTGAAGGCGATTGCGGTACCGGTCGATGATCTCAACGCCGACCTCCACGCCACAGCTGAATACCGCGCGCATCTTATCGGCGTGATGGCCGCGCGCGCCGTCGTGGCGATCGCGTAACGGTGGTGGCCGCGTCACCCATCCGCTTTTACTTCGACTTCAACTCGACCTTTTCCTATCTCGCGATACAGCGCATCGACGACATTGCGACCGCCCATGGGCGTCGTGTCGACTGGCGCGCGCTTTCGCTCGGGCATCTGTTCCAGGCGCAAGGCATCGCCCCGCCGCCGACGATCCCGGCCAAATTCGCCTACCTCGCCACCGATTTCGCGCGATCCTGCGAGATGGCCGGGTTGCCGCACCGTCTGCCGGCTCCGTTTCCGCCGGACGTCAAGCTGGCGCGCCAGCTATTTTGGTACCTCAAGGCTCGTGACGAAATGCGCGCGCATGTCTATGCCCGCGCCGTCTCCCGCGCGGTATTTGGCCAGGGTCATGCTGTTGCGACGCAGGCGCAAATCCTCGCGGTTCTCGCGGATGGGCCTGAGGTTTCTGAAGCGGACGTGGCCGCCGCCGCAACCGATGCCGTGGCCAAGCAGGCGGTCGTCACCTGTTTGGAGGATGCCAAGGCCGACGGCGTGATCGGTGCGCCGTTCATGATCCTGGATGGTGAGCCCTTCTGGGGCGCCGACAGGTTGGAGCACCTCATACGCCGACTCGCCAGCGCGTAAGCGCCACGCCAGAACCAACGTTCGCGGTCGTGGGCGATGCCTGTAACGCATCGTGTCTGAGACTCGTTTTCTCTCGCCAACCTTCCGGCGACATGGCGTTTGCGTACCAGCCGTCCTAAGCTTTGACGCTCGGCATCCGAGGTCCTTCGTGCGTTCCCTGCTTCGCGGCATCCTTCTTCTGGCGCTGACAGCGACCCCGTCTTGGGCGGAGACGCTGCGCGTGGCGTCGGCCGATTGGCCGCCCGGTCTCGGCAATCCGTTCGCCTCCATCGCCCAGGCTTCCAGCCATACGCGCGCGGCCATCTTCGATCCCCTCACGCGCTTCACGCCCGAAGGCAAACTCGAGCCGGCGCTCGCGCTGAGCTGGGAACCCATCGATACGACGACGTGGCGGTTCCACCTGCGCCCCAACGTTCAGTTCAGCAATGGCGAACCGTTCAACGCCTTGGCGGTGAAGGCGGTGTTCGACTATCTGCGCTCGCCCGCGGGAGCGCATGAACTCATCGCCGAGGAAGCGCGCGACATCCGTGAAATCCGCATCGTCGACGAACTCGCCGTGGATATCCGCACGCAACGGTCCGACGCGATCCTGCCGAAGCGGCTGAGTCTGATCATGATGGTGCCGCCGAAAGCCTGGGCGGCGGAGACGCCGGAGGAATTCGGACGTCATCCTATCGGCACCGGCTCTTATCTCATGAAGGATTGGGGCCAGAAGACCGGCAGGACCATCATCGTCGCCAATCCAACCTCGTGGCGAAAGCCGATCAAGTTTGACCGCATTGAACTGACGCCGTTGAAAGATCCGACCACGCGCATCCAGGCTCTGCTGTCCGGTCAGGTCGATGTGACGCAAGGCTTGAGTCACGAGGACCTCGGCGATTTGCAGGAACAGGGTTACCGCGTCGCGGTCGAGGCCGATGCGCAAGTGTTGGCGCTGGCCTTGCGCAATGTCGGCAATGACGGCTCGCCGCTGCAGGACGTGCGCGTCCGCCAGGCGTTGAACTACGCCATCAACAAGGATGCGATCGTCCAAGGCATCCTGAACGATACCGTGCAGGCGGTGGGGCAGGGCGCGATCGCGGGCGTCGTCGGCTACAATCCCGATGTCGCGCCGTATCCTTATGATCCCGCCAAGGCAAAAGCGTTGTTGGCCGAGGCCGGCTATCCGAACGGCTTGAAGCTCAAGGCCCGCGTGCAGGTGCAGGCGGTCGTGTCCGCCGCCGATGTGTTCAGCGCGGTCGCCTCGGATTTACGCGCCGTCGGCGTCGATCTGGAGATGCGCCAGATCTTCGGTCAGGAATGGGTGCGGATGTATATGTCGGGCGACTGGGATGGCGCCGACATCATTTCCGTCAGCTGGAACGCCGCCGCGTTCAACGATGTCGCCCGCGCGATTGAGACGTTCTCGTGCAACAAGACCGGATCGTTCTTCTGCGCGCCGGAAATCACGCCGCTGGCCGAAGCGTCGGACGCGCAGCTCGATCCTGAGAAGCGCGACAAGCAGCTACAGCAGATCATGGCGCTCTATCACGATCTCGCGCCGTCGATCTATCTGGTCAATCTGGCGACCATCATGGCGTCGTCGCCGCGCATCGGCCCGCTGGTGTTTACCCGCACGGGCCTGATGTTCGACAAGATGACGACAGCGAAGCCCTAGGCTTCGCTCCTTCCTAAGAGAATGAAGCCCTAGGCTTCGCGCCTTCCTAAAAGCACGAAGCCGTAATTTCTACAGCATGTGCCGGTCGACCGGTTGCGGCGAGCGTGCCATCGCCGCGCGCTTGCCCTGCCGGCGCAACACGTCGGCGACATGCATCTGCGCGAATTCCGCGCTGTCGTCGCCGATATAATCCTTGTTGAAGTGGGACGTGACCGAGGGGCGCTTGATGGCCTTGGCGTAACAGGCCGCCAGCTTCGGCCGTCCTTCACGCCAATCGTAACCCTTCGGCACCGGCGCCGGCAGACCTTTGCCGACCTGACGGTCGAGATAGCTCAGCGCATGCAAGGTGGCGGCCTGTCCGATGTCGAAGCCCTTCAGTTTGGCGGCGTCGATCTCCATCTGGTCGACGGCACGTTCGATCTTGGGCCAATACCATTTGAAGACTTCCGCGCGCGGCGTCGTCTCGATCTTCTCGAGCGCCAGATTGACCGTGCTCTCGAACGTGGTGTCGGCGAGCGCGAGACGGCGCAGGGCATCCCAGCGCGCTGGGCCGGCTTTGGGATACAGCTTCTTTTTTGTCGCCAGGCTGTCGAGGTATTCAACCACGACCTGGCTGCCGTACAGCACCGTGCCGTCGGGCAGCGCCAGCGTCGGCACCTTGTGCAGCGGATTGATGGCCGCGATCGAATAGCCGTCGCGCATCGGATAGATCGGCACGAAGTCGATGCGGTCGATCACGCCCGCTTCATAAGCAACAACCAGCGCTTTATGGATGAAGCCGTGGATCGGCGAGTAGAACAGCTTCATGCGGTTTTTCGCCGCACCCGACTTCGTCTTCTTGCGGGGTGCGGTGCGGGCGCTTTTCGCGCTGGACGCGCCTCGCGTCGGAATAGGCTTGCGGGCTTTGGCGCGTGCGGCGCGGGCCCGGGCGGTTTTTGCGGCCATGGTTTGGTCCCCTCATTGGCTTCGTGCGGGCCATCTTAGCCAACTCCTTTGCCTCGTCTACGAGCCGATGGCAGCCTTGCAGCGCGCGCGCTTGCGTCGTCGGGCGTTTCCCGTTACGGGTCCGGCCTGCCACTTCAGAAGGATCGCAGCCCGTGAAGATCGGACTTATCGGCAACGGCGCCATCGCCAAGCTCGTCACGCAGTTCTGCGCCGAGCGTCCGGACCGATTCTCCGTGATCGGCGCGATTGGCTTGCCCAGCGATACGGTCTCGGTCGGCAAACACCTCATCGTCCAGTCATGGCCCGAGCTGCGGGCGCTCGGCCCGGACCTGGTTGTCGAATGTGCCGGTCATGGCGCGGTCAAGGCTTACGGGGCCAAGGTGCTTGATGACGGCATCGATCTGGTGATCGTCTCCACCGGCAGCCTCGCCGATGCGGCCCTGTGGGCCGAAGTGAAGGCTGCTGCCGAACGTTCGACCGCGCAGCTGAAGCTGCCCGCCGGCGCGTTGCCGGGTGTGGACGCGCTCTCGGCCGGCAAGCTCGCAGGCTTGACGAAAGTCACACTCAAGTCGTCCAAGCCGCCGAAGGCCTGGACCGGCACGCCGGCGGAAAAGAGCCACGACCTCGCCGCGATCACGGCGCCGACGGTGATCTTCTCCGGCAACGCGCGCGAAGCCGCCCTCGCATTCCCGAAGAATGCCAATGTCGCCGCGACGGCGGCGCTCGCGGGCCTGGGATTTGAGCAGACGACCATCACGCTGGTCGCCGATCCGGGCGTGACCCAGAACGTGCATCACCTCGAAGCGGAAGGCGTTTTCGGAAAGTTGATCCTGGAGATCAACGCCAATCCGTCGCCGGATAATCCGAAGACCTCGCACATGGCCGCGCTGTCGATCATGCGCGTGCTCGAGAACGAAGCCACCGCGATCGTGATCTAGCTGCCCTTAAGGCAGGAGACATCGACGGCGTTCGCGCGGCCGGCGATCACGCCCGCGCGTTCGGCGACATAAGGGCCCGGCTTCGACGCCGACCAGCGGCGCGGGCTTGGCAGCACGGTCGCAAGCAACGCGGCCTCCCGCGCGTTCAAGGCCGAGGCATCTTTGTGGAAATGGAACTGGGCCGCGGCTTGCGCGCCGTACACACCCGGCGCCCATTCCACGATGTTCAGATAGACCTCCATGATGCGGCGCTTGCCCCACAGCAGTTCCAGCAAGGGCGTGAGTCCGGTTTCGATGGCCTTGCGCACGGCGCTGCGGCCCGGCCACAAAAACGCGTTCTTGGCTGACTGCTGCGTGATGGTGGAGCCGCCGCGCGTCTCCTGGCCGGCGCTGAATTTCTCCCAGGCGGCGTTGAAGGCTTCGCGGTCGAAGCCGGAATGGGTGCAGAACGTCTGATCCTCGGAAGCGATCACCGCCCGTGACAGGCCCGGCGCGATCGCCTTCATCGGCACCCAATGATATTGCCAACCTTGCGGGGACGGCATCTTCGGGCCCGCGCCGTAGCCGACGGTGCGCAGGAACATCAGCGGCGTCAGCGGGGGCGCGACGAAGCGGTATATCGCAACTGCTGCGACTGGAATGGCCACAAGCAGACCAAGGATGATCAACAATACCCGCACGCTGCCTCTGCTCCCGCGTTGAGCACCTCCGGCGCACCTGCTAGATCAGGCAGCCCGCGCAATTATTATACGAAAACATGCCAGTCTCCGAAACCAACCGCAAAGTCCTCGCCGCTGCTTTCGTCAGCGGTCTTCTGGCATTCGCGTCTCCCGCGCAGGCCGGGCGCGTGACGCTGACAGAAGAGAACGATGCGTTCATCGCGGACACGGACCGCAATTACACCCAAGGGCTGCGGCTGTCGTACTTGAGCGATCCGATCACACAGGCGTTCTGGAACAAGCCGTTCGATTTCCTGTCCGATAAATTCGGAATCCTCGACGGCAGCGCGCCGGGCGCGCAACGGCGGATCGAATGGACGGTGCTCGGCCAGAGCATGTTCACGCCCACGAACCTGCGTCTGACAAATCCGGATCCGACCGATCGGCCTTACGCTGGCTGGCTCTATACCGGCGCCGCATTCTTGCAGGATCACAAGACCGCGCGCGGCAGCGAGCTCGAGAACTTCGAGGTGCTGGTCGGTGTCGTCGGTCCGGCGTCTCTGGCCCGCCAGACGCAGACTGACTTCCACACGCTGATCAATGTGCGTCCGGCGTTCGGCTGGGCGTATCAGCTTTCCAACGAGCCCGGCGTCGTCGTCACCTACGAGCGCAAGTGGCGCTATCACCAACAGGCGCTCGGGCCGATCGCGTTCGACATGATCCCCACCGCCGGCGCCAGCGTCGGCAACGTCTTCACCTACGCGCAGGTCGGCACGACCTTCCGCATCGGGCACAATCTGGAAGCCGACTACGGTCCGGCCCAGGTGCGTCCGGCGATCTCCGGCACCGCGTGGTTCGACGACGACGTCGCCCGTGGGCGCGTGGGCTGGACGCTGTTCGTCGGCGTGCAGGGGCGTGCGGTGGCGCGCAACATGTTCCTCGATGGCAATGCCTTCGCCGCCAGCCGCAGTGTGTCGAAGAACGTGTTTGTGATGGATGTGTCGGCCGGGGCCTCCGCCTGGATCTCGAACGCCATCAAGCTCGACTTCACGGTCATCGAGCGTTCGCCCGAGTTCAAGACGCAAAAGGGCTGGGACCGCTACGGCATGCTCTCGCTCACCTTCGCGTTCTGGTAACGCGCTAGTTCGGATTTTCGGCGACCTGAGTTGCCGCTGTGCTTTTCTTCCGCGCGGTCTGCACGGCCTTGGCCGCGGCTTTCGCTGCGCGCGTCTTGGCGGCGGCTTGCGCCTTCTCGCGCGCGACAGCGACCTTGGCGACCTTCTTACTCAGCTCTGCGGTCGGCTGATCTTCCGGCTTGGCTTCGACCTTCACCGGCGCGACGCCGTCATCGTGAATGTTGATTTCCTGCGCGGCGCGTTTGGACAGATCGATCACGCGCCCCGGTACAAAGGGACCGCGATCGTTGATGTCGACTATCACGCTCTCACCTGTCGCAAGGTTCGTCACCTTGGCACGCGACCCTAGCGGCAATTCCTTCGACGCCGCCGTCAGGGCGTTCTGATCCATGCGCTCGCCGGTCGCGGTCTTCCGCCCGTGGAACTTGTCGGCGTAATAGGACGCCTTGCCCTGTTGGATGACTTTCGGCCCGTCCTTCGGATCGTGTCGAAGGACCTGCGTCTCGGAGACGCGCGGCGGAGTCGCCCCGAAGGTCGCAAACATTGCGACGACGCCGAGCGCAACGGTCAGAAGAAGTCGCTTCATCGTCTTTATCCGAAGGCCGCTGGAAAAGCGCCCAAGGCAGAAACGACATGGACGTGCCGGCGTCTCCTTACAAGTTTGTATCGCGCGTAATGAGACATGCCTGTGGGTGGAGCGAACCTTTCCGCGATCACACGTGCAGCTGCCGATTGCAGATGGCTTTTCATCGGTCAGCTATGACGCTAAGATCGCGCCCGTGAACCAGCGCGACATTTCCATCAACCGGTCTTCGCATCCGCTGCGCATGTGGCGGCGGCTGTGGTTTGCCTTCGCCGCGCTGGCGCTCATCGGCCAGTTCGCGCTGTTCGCGCACCAGGCCGATCACCATCGCCGGTTCGATATCTACACGGCCGACGACTGCGCCATGTGCCAATTCGGCACGTCGATGGCCAGCGGCCCGAAGCCGGAACCGCTGATCGTTCCGCGCAACGAGGTCATCGCCCTCGTTCTCGATACGACGCTCGCGTTGCCCGCGCCGCCGCTGGCCGCCGCGTCCTTCCGCTCGCGCGCACCTCCCGCCGTCTCCTTCGCCTGACCTGAACCGCCGCACACGTTCGCCGGGCGCAAGCTCCGCATGACGCGTGCGGACTCAAGCTCATTTTCGCGACCGGAGTCATTTCAATGCACCGCGTTTCCCTCGCTGCGCTCGCCGCAGCGAGCCTGGCCGTCCCGGCCCAGGCCGCCGATCAACCCCGCCCGAACATCGAAGAAATCGTCGTGACCGCGACGCCGCTGACCAACGATCCCGACAAGCTCGCTACCATTGTCGGCCACGTCGACCGTGATGAAATCCTGCGCACGGGCGGCGCCAACATCGCCGACGCGCTCGCCAACGTTCCCGGCGTGACGGGATCGGGCTTCGCCGCCGGGGCCAGCCGGCCCGTCATTCGCGGCTTCGATTCCAACCGCGTGCGCGTGATGGAAGACGGCATCGGCAGTCTCGACGTCTCCGAAGTCGGCCCCGATCACGGCGTGCCGATCGACCCCTTGGCGGCGCAAAGCATCGAGGTCGTGCGCGGCGCGGCGACGTTGCGCTACGGCAGTCAGGCGATCGGCGGCGTGGTGAACACCATCAACAACCGCGTGCCTCTGGCCTTGCCGGATAAAACGATCTCCGGCGAAGCCAACGCCAGCTACGACACCAACGCCGATGCCGTTCAGGGCGGCGCGATGGTGGACGCGCGTGCCGGCAATCTCGGCCTGCATCTCGATGCTTTTGGACGCCATACGTCGAATTACGATATTCCCGGCGGCACACAACCGAACTCGTTCTTCCGGGGCGATGGCTTCTCCGGGGGCGGGTCCTATTTCTTCGGCGATGGCAATCGCATCGGTGCGGCAATCACCCGCTACGATTCCAAATACGGCATTCCGTCCGATACCACGTTCATCGACATGCATCAGACCAAGGGCCTGGTGCGCTCGTCGTTCAATGTCGACGCCGGGGCGTTCAAGACACTCACGGTCGACGGCGGCTATGCCGACTATAAGCATGTGGAGATCGACCCCGCGACCAACGACGTCCTGGCCACGTTCCTCAACAAGGAATGGGACACGCGCACCGAAGCTCTGTTTGGGCAGATCGGACCGCTGGCGCAGACGGCGGTCGGCGTGCAGCTCCAGCATCGCAACTTCTCCGCCGAGGGCGACGCGCGCGGTTACCTTCTGCCAAGTTCCAACATGAACGCGGCAGCGTTTCTGTTTACGGACATGCCGCTCAGCCAGGCCCTGCGATTCCAGGCGTCCGGACGTGTGGAACACACATCGATCAAGGGAACGCCGGTGTCAGGTGTTCGTGTGACGCGCGACCTGACGCCCCTCAGTGGGTCCGCGGGTGTTGTCTTCACGGCCAGCGAGGGTCTCAACCTCGGCCTCACCTTCGCCAGCGCCGCACGGGCGCCGAACCTGACGGAGTTGTTCGCGCGTGGGCCGCACGATGGCCCAGCCACCTACGAGACGGGCGACGCCAGCCTTAAACTCGAACGCTCCAACTCCCTTGAGGCGACGCTGCACGCCACACTCTCCCCGGTTCACCTCGAAGGCTCGCTCTGGGGCGCGAAGTTCAACAACTATATCTACGGCCGGCTCACGGGCAGCACCTGCGATGAGGACGGGGATTGCAGCGTCGGCGGCGAATTCCGCGAGTTGTTCTATGAACAGCACAGCGCGAAGTTCTGGGGCGCGGAAATGAAGGCGACCGTCACGCTGTCTCAGTCGAACAGCGGCAAGCTGTCGGCCGATCTTCTGGCGGACTACGTGCGCGCGACGTTGGTCGGCCTCGGCCCCGTGCCGCGCATCCCGCCGTATCACATCGGCGGCGGCTTAAGCTGGGCCAGCGAGACCCTCGATGTCGGCTTTATGTATAAGCATGCCGGGTCGCAGACCCGCATCGCCGCCGCCGAAACGCCGACGGCCGGGTTCGACAACATTGACGCTCACGTGATGCTGCGCCCTTTCCGGGGCCAGCCGCAAGTTGAGGTGGGCATCGTCGGGCGCAATCTGACCGACGCCGTCCAGCGCAACGCTGTCTCGCTCAACAAGGACGCCGTGGTCATGCAGGGCCGCGACGTGCGGTTTATCCTGCGGTCGGTTTTCTGACGCGGGCTCAAGGCGATGGGTCAGGTCCTAGCGAACCGATACGAGTGCATGGTGGCTTTTATTGCAACCATTGGACGAGTAGGGATGTTAGTGTCCTGACCCCGCCAAGGCGGGGCAGAACTGGGGCGTACGGGGATGCTTCCGGCAACACCAAGCTTCGAGCGCATCGCGCTGAACCGCGTCACCTTCGGCGCGCGCAGCATCGATGAGCAGCGCGCCAAGCAAATCGGCTGGCCGGCGTGGGTGAGCGAACAGCTCAACCCCCCGTCAGGCGACGAGCCGGAGCTTGAGGCCTATCTGCGCGCCCAGGTCCTCCACATCGAGTATCCCGCCTACGACTTCATGAACCTCAGCTGGCCGGCGGTGAAGAAAGATCGCCCGCTACAATGGCTGTGGTCGAGCGCCGCGACGATTTACGCCACCGTGCGCGACAAGCTGGCCTTCAGTTCCGTGCAGGAGCAACTGCGTCCTTACGACGAACTGTGTTCGGCGATCTATATCCGCAATGCCCACAGCCGCTATCAGCTGCGTGAGTTCATGGCGGACTTCTGGCTGAATCATTTCAGCGTGTCCGCCAACAAGGACATCCAGGGCCGCAACCAGCTCATCGTCTACGACCGCGATATCGTGCGTCCGAATGTCTTCGGCAACTTCCGCAAGTTGCTTGAAGGCATCGCCACGTCACTGTCGATGTTGCAGTACCTCGACAACGCCGACAGCCAGGCCTATCAGCCGAACGAGAACTACGCGCGCGAACTGATGGAGCTGCACACGCTGGGACGCGATGTCTATCTCGGCAAGAACGCCGATCCGGGCGCGCAGGGATTCACGGACGAAGATATCATTCAAGCCAGCCGCGCACTCTCGGGATGGACGATCAGCAAAGGCCAGTTCGGCGGCAAGGGTCCGTTGCCCGATACCGGCGAGTTCGTCTTCAATCCGTATCAGCACAACACAAATGCCGGCCTGTGCCTCGGTTTCGATCTGTCGACGATCTCGGACGGCCTGGCACAAGGGCGCAAGGTGCTCGACCTCGTTGCCGCGCATCCAGCCACGGCGCAGTTCATCTGCACCAAGTTGTGCAAGCGCATCTTCGGTGACGACCCGCCGGCGCAAGCCATCGCGCGCGCGGTGGCGGCGTGGAATGCCAATCAGGCCGCGCCGGATCAGATCGCCAAGGTGCTGCGCGCGATCCTGCTGGATGGCAATGAGATCGGCATCGGTCCGGCGGTGAAGGTGCGCCGACCGCACGAACGCGCGGTTGCCTTTGCGCGCACGACCGGGTCCAAAGTCACGGCGAACGAATACTGGGTCTATATGCTGCAGCCGGTGATGGACAACCCGTTCTCCTGGCCGACGCCGGATGGCCGACCCGACACCAACGCGTTCTGGCTCAATACCGCGACAAACGTGATGACCTGGAACATCCTGCAATCGCTGTCGTACAGCATTTACGCCGCGCTGAATTATGTGGATGCCACACCGCCCGACATCCTCGCCTCGCCCACGCGCGCGACGGAACATTGGGTCGGGCAAATGATCGGCTATTCCCTCAGCCCGGCGGCGATGAACGCATTGGCGGGCGTGATTGATACGGTCAATCGCGGTTACAAATCCGATCCCGTCTTCTACACCGCCGCGATCGGCCAGCAGTTCATCGCGATCATCGCGACTGCACCTGAATTCACGCTGCGGTGAGGATGCGCGCATGAATCTCACACGCCGCAATCTCCTCGCGCTCACCGGTGGCGGCCTCGTGCCTTTCGCGCCGGGCCTGAACATGGCTTTTAGCGCCAGCGCGTCGCCCCAGACCAACGTGCTGGTCGTCATTTTCCTGCGCTTCGGCATGGATGGGCTCCAACTCGTGGCGCCGGCGGACGACGCGGGCTATCGTGACAGGCGGCGGAACATCGGCCTGCGGATCAACAGCGGCGCGCAATCTGCGCGGCCGTTGGGCACGCTCGGTGGCACGCAGTTCTTCCTGCATCCCCAAGCCGGGCAGCTGAAGCAAATGTTCGACAACAAGTCGCTCGCCGTGGTGCATGCCGCCGGCGTGCCGACGGGCCTGCGCAGTCACTTCGAGGTCCAAGAGATGGCCGACAAGGGCGGCGCGGATAACGATCACGCGCTGAATTCGGGCTGGCTTGCGCGCCACCTCGCGGTTTCGGGTGCGACGGGAGATTTCGCAGCGACCGCGGATTCGACGACGTCGACATCGTCCCTGAATGGCGCGGCCGGCATCCTGCCGACCGGCATTCTCCAAACCCTCGGTCTCTGGGTCACGACAGAACGGGCCGCCCTGATTTCAACGCTCAACGCCGGCGATTCCGAATCCGAACGGTCGGCGCGCAAAACTTTGGCCGCCATCGCGCTGATGCGCGACAAGGCGCCCACGTCGTCGTCGACACCGAATCCGAACTACACCTATGGGGCGCTGTCGCAGAAGCTCCAGCCGCTGGCCGGGGTGATCAAGTCGAATCTTGGCGTGCAACTCGCCACCGTCGATTTCGGCGGCTGGGATCATCATGAGAACCTGCCGGGCTTGTTCGGGCAGCAAGCGCGGGAGTTGTCGGACGCGCTGTTCGCCTTTACCGACGACCTTGGGCCGGAGTTCATGAACCGCGTGACGGTGGTGACGATGACCGAATTCGGACGCCGCGTGCAGGAGAACGCCAGCGTCGGAACCGATCACGGTGCGGCCTCTGTAATGCTAGCGCTCGGCGCGGGGGTGAATGGCGGCAAGATTTACGGCGAGTGGCCCGGCTTGCGCGATTCCGACCTCGATGGCGGCGACCTTCGCGTCACCACCGACTATCGCCAGGTCCTGGCCGAACTATTGGTCAAGCGGCAGGGCCAGGCGGCGATCCAGAACGTCTTCCCGACGCTGCCGTATCGGCCCCTCGGCCTCATCGGCTAAACCGGCCGCAATTCCTGTTCTCGGGCGTGACGCTGCCAACCTTTTGGGGCATGGTGCGGCCTGTTCGCGAACAGGTCCACCATCTCATGCTTTGTCTCCGTCCTATTGCCGCTGTTGTCGGGCTGCTGATCCTCGGCGCTTGCGCGAACCGCACACCCGATCCGCGCCCGCTCGCCGGCGCGGCGGGCAGCGCCGGGCTGACCGCGCTTGAAGCGCCGACCTGCGGCGCGCGCATTTTCGTCGCCATGGGGTTCAATCAGAACTACCCGCAGCAAGAGAACATGCGCGTGCCGGCGGGGGACCTATATCTGAACGGGGAGCTGATCGACACCGTCTCCAAGAACCCGGAAATCACCGTGCTCGACGTGCCGGTGGGGCGTACGACGCTGAGCTGGGTTCCGTCGCGCTTCGATGAAGTCGCGCGCACGCGCACGCAGCAGAAGCCGCTGGTGCTGACGATGTCGGACAAACAGACGGCTTTCGTGGTGCTCGATTTTTTTGACGACACGCCGGCGGCCTCCGGCTTCTTCGTCACCGCGCCGGAAGTCGCGATCCGTACTGAAGTCGCGCGCAGCACGGTGCAAGCCTTCACCGGCAAGCGCGTGGTGTTCCATCGCCCGTTGCAGCAGCGTTGCACGAACGCGCCGGTGATGGCTGAAGCCACCCCCGCCGCCGTTGCACCGCCGCCGGTTGGCACAGCACCTGCGCCGACACCAGCCCCGGTCACGCGCGCACCGGAACCCTCGGTCGCGAACGTCGCGCCGAGGCCCGAGCCCAAGCCCGAGCCCAAGCCCGAGTCCAAGCCGACACCGACCGTTGAGCCGCCGAAGCCTGTGCCGCAGATCGCCGTTGTTCCGCCGCCGGCACCGGCTCCGAAAGCAGAGCCAACTGCACCAATGCCGTCGCTGCCGGCCCCGAAAGCGGAGCCCGTTGCGCCGCCGCCCGCTCCGGTCCAGCCGCCGCGTGCAGAGCCTTCACCGCCGCAAATCGCATCGTTGCCGCTGCCGTCAGCTCAGCCGAATGCCAGCGAGGCCGCGACGACCTTCGTGCCGGCGGGCCCGTATTACTACTACACGGTCAGTGCGAAAGAGGGCGCGCCAGCTTATGAAACCGCGCGTGCCGAAGGCGCGCCGGTGACCACGTTCGCCAATGCGACACAGCTTAATGTCACGGCCGTCAGCAGCGATCGCCGTTGGCTGCGCGTGCAGACCCCGGACCGCAAAACGGTTTACGTCGCGACCGCAGCTGTGACGATGGGCGCGCGCGGACGCTAGCGACTGAAGACGGCGACGAGTTCGACGTGCTGCGACCACAGGAACTGGTCGACGATCTTCACGGTCTCCAGGCGATAGCCGCCTTCCACCAGGATGCGGGCATCCCGTGCGAAGGTCGCGGGATTGCACGAGGCCGCGATCACGCGCGGGACTTCGGTGTTCGCCAGAACCCTGGCCTGTTCCAGCGCGCCGGCGCGCGGCGGATCGAACACGACCGCTGCGTATGCACTCAGTTCGTCGGCCTGCAGGGGATCGTGGAACAAGTCGCGTTGCACGGCCTTCAGAGCCTTCTGACCGCCGGCTTTGCTCAGCGCCTTCACGGCCGCTTCGTTGCCGTCGAAAGCATCGACGCGACCGCGTTCCAGCATGGCGCCGGTGAACGTGCCGCAACCTGAAAACAGGTCGGCGAATTTTCCACGCTGCGGTATGCCTGCCATCACGGCGTCGACCAGGGTGCGCTCACCCACCTTCGTCGGTTGCAGGAACGCCAGCGGCGGCAGCGTGACAGTGATGGCGTTGAACGGCGCGAGCAGGGGGGCGGCTTCCAGCAGCACCTCCGGTGCCTCGCGCTCCCGGGTACGCCAGGAAATGCGACTGACTTTGGCGTCTCGGATCAGCGATGCAAAAGCCTCGTGCATGGCGAGGTCCATGCCACCCTTGCCGCCCATGGGCCCGGTGATAACAATCTCGCTGCGGCCTTCGACCACCTGGACGAAGATGTCGGCCTGCTTTCCATCTTGAAGGATCGGCACCAGCGCGACCGACAGTTGCGTCCGTAAGGCCATGATCGCGGGATCGACGATCAGGCAATCCGTGATCTCGGCGATCTGGTGCGACCGGCGGCGGAAATAGCCCAGCGTGACGCGACCGTTCTTCTTCAGGGCGACAAACGTCGCCCGACGCCGCGTCGCTGCGGGAATGAAAACGGGATCGAGCCACGTCTCCGGGCTCAGGTCCTCGCGCGCCAGGGCCGCGCGGACCACGCCGGTCTTCCAATCGCGATAGAACGCTTCCGAGGCATGCTGAATCGAGCAGCCGCCGCAAACATCGTAGTGAATGCAAGGTGCGGCGATTCGGTCGGGCGATGGCGTGACGATCTCTCTCAGTTCACCGCGCAGAACGCCGCCGCTGCCGCGCTGGACGTCGGCGCGGACCTTTTCACCGGGTAAGGCGCGGTCGATATAGACCGGGTCCTGCGCCGAGCGGTGAATGCCGTCGGCCTGCGGGCCCAGTTCTGAAATGTCGAGCTCAGCCATATTTTTAGGTCACGACCACTTATAGAAGGCGAAGAACGCCGCGGCGCCAAGGCAGCCGAACGAGGCCAGGTGGTTCCACCTGATCGCTTCGCCGAGATAGGTGACCGAGAACACCGCGAACACGCACAGCGTGATGACCTCCTGCATGATCTTCAGCTGCGCGCCGGAATAAACGGCGTAGCCGATGCGGTTCGCCGGCACCGCCAGGCAGTACTCCACGAAGGCGATACCCCAGCTGATGGGGATAACAACCCATAGCGACGCCGCCGGGAATTTCAGTTGGCCGTACCAGGCGAAGGTCATGAACACGTTCGACAGCAGCAGCAGGAAGATCGGGGCGACATAGGCCGAGTTCATGGACGCTCCGGCGGCAAGGATGAGGAGGGCGCGTTATAGCTGGGAATCACCTTGCGGGCAGGGGCTATCATCATGTTTCGAATTTATGCCGGAAAGGCATATCGGCCGGTGAAGGGGTCGCGGCAGGTAAATCCGTCTGCTAGCGTACCGGTCCTCAACTTTCGCAGAAACGGGATGCTTCAATGACGGACTCCACGCCGCGCAAAAACCGCCGCAAAGCCCTTCGCGATCTTGCCGGTCTCGGCGCCGCCGCCGGTTTGATCCCCGCATTGGGCCGTCTGTTCGACGAACAGTCCGCGATGAGCCTGATTCCGTCGGCTTATGCGCAAGGCATGGGCACCGTCGTTAGTGCCGACCAGGCGAACCTGCTGCATGTTCCGGGGAATAAAGCCACGACGGTCAACATGGCCGAATGGGATCCGCCGGCGAACGCCGAGGTCAGTGCGGAAACCGGCGGCTTGCGCATCGCCCAGGGCGACCAGGCCATCAGCCGCGCCCCGGCGACGGCTGGACGTTACACCGCCAAGGCGTTCGATTTCCCGAGCGGCACGCTGCGCGTCCTGACCTGGAAGCAGGGCGGGCCGATGATGCATCAGATCACCTATGAAACGATGATCATGGTGCTGCAGGGTTCCGTCACGCTGTCCCCGGCGAAGGGCTTCAAGACGCCGACCGCTACGTTGAAAGCCGGCGATGCGCTGCATTTGCCAGCCGGAATTCTGCGCAACATGAAGCCGACCAGCGATATCGTTCTGCTGCAGGCCTTCGTCAGCAGCACGTCGGATAATCCGAAGAGCACGATTGCCTATACCAAGAACGTCAAGGAAACCGCGGCGCCGGATGCCCAAGCGCGCTTGCGCGTCAAAATCGCGAAATTCGACGGTAATTCGATGCGCTCTTTCAAGTGGGGCAAGGGTGGCAAGGTGGACGAGCCCAACGGCACGGCTACCGACGTGTTGATTTACGTGACCAAAGGTCGTGTGCGCCGTACTGAAGCCGGCCAAAGCTTCGAAGTCGCCGCTGGTGACGCGGCCCGCCTCACCCAGAAAGTGCCGGGCAGCTGGGAAGCTCTTGAGGATTCCGAGCTGATCGCGCTCGACGCGCCGATGCGTCCGCAAGCCTTCAGTCCGGGTCTCGTCGGCAAAGTCGGCGGCGTGAAATTCTTCGCGATGGTCAATGACGAGAACGGCCGCAGCCGCATGGGTCACGCCGATGTCGCGATGACGCGCGTCAGCGACACCGAATCCATCAGCGCAAAGCACCCTGGCGTGATCTGGCGCTTAGGCCCTCGCACCGCGCTCAACCCGGTATCGCGCACGAACAAGGCGTTCACAAACAACTCCGGTCCCTACGAATTGCATAACGGGGGCTTGCCGCATTTCACCGGCTGTATGGCAGGCTTCATCGAAACCACGATGCAGGATGGTGGCGTGCTGCGCCGCACCGCCGGCGAGTTCAGCTACATCACGCCGGGCGCGCTGCATCACAGCAACTTCCGCAGCAATGTGCCGGCGGTGTACTTCAATCTCTTCATCCCGGGTACGGACACGGATCTGAATATTCCGACGTTCTAAGAACGACGCATTTTTCTCGACGATGCCGCAGTGAGCCCTCGGGTTTTGCCCGAGGGCTTTTCTGTCGGTGGATTGCGCCAGATGTGCAGCACGGCATAGCTGCGCCAGGGTCGCCAGGCTTGCGACATTTCCTCCGCGGCGCGTGCCGTGATGCCGCCAAGATTCTTGCGCACGGCGATGTCTTCCTTCGGGAATGCATCCGGCCAGCGCAGCGCGCGCATGGCGATGTAGTGCGCGGTCCAGGGGCCAAGGCCCCGCAAGCCTGCGATCCGCGCCGCCGCTGTTTCCGGCTTGGCGCCGGCATGTAGCGCAATGGTGCCGGCCTCGTAGGCATGGGCAAGCTCGACGATCGCCTCGGCGCGCGCGCCGACGATGCCAAGCTTGGAGATGTCGCCGGGTCGAATGCGCGCCAGCTTGTCCGCCGTGGGTGAAAGCCGGGTGATTTCGGCAAAGGGCGTCGCGATAGGCGTGCCGAAAGCCTTCGCGAACCGGCACGCCAGTGTGGTGGCGGCCTTCACCGTCACCTGCTGACCGAGGATCGCGCGCACCGCCAGCTCGAAGCCATCGAACGCACCCGGCACCCGCAGGCCCGGATTCCGCGCGATCATCTTCGCCAAACGTTTGTCTGCACCCAGGCGCGCGTTGATAAGGTCAGGCCGTGCCGCAAGATCGAACAGATCGCGCAAACGGCTAAGCAACGCGGGCAGCACGGGCGTCAGGCTATGCGCGAAACGCACCATCAGGGCGCGTTTGTCCGGCGCGTGCGAGACTTGAACCCACCCTTCGTGCGCGCCGATGCGCACCGTGCGCAAATACTCAGTCTCGGTGACCCACTCGACCTCGGCCAGCATGCGTCCCCGCAGAAAGGCCAGAACGCCGTCCCAGTCATAGGGTGGCCGGTACGTCAGGCGCACCGTCGACGTCGCGATATCGGTGGGGCCCTTGGCATCACCCTTCGCTTGTCGGCGCAAACGTGTCGGCGGGATACGATATCGCCGGCTGAAGGCATCGTTGAATCGCCGCAGGCTCGCAAAGCCGCTGGCGAACGCGATCTCGGTGACCGGCAGTGTCGTTTCGGTCAGCAGTTGCTTGGCCAGCAAAAGACGCCGCGATTGCACCAGTTCAATCGGCGACACACCCATCTCGCTCTGCACGATGCGCCGAATCTGGCGCGAACTCAGCTCGAACTGGGCGGCTATATCCTCAAGACCGTCGCCGCCGTCGATCTGACCTTCCGCGATACGTTGCGCCAGCAAATGCGCGATGCGGCGCGCGTCATCCACCGGCGCGTTACCGGGCGCGATCTCGGGCCGGCACCGCAGGCAGGGACGGAACAGATCCTTCTCCGCGGCCTCCGCGCTTTCGTAGAAGCGGCAGTTCGCGAGCTTGGGCGTTTTCGCCGGGCAAATCGGGCGGCAGTATATTTTCGTCGACGTGACGCCGACAAAGAACACACCGTCGAATCGCGGATCGCGTGCGGTCAGGGCGCTGTAATAGGAGCGATCGTTCATGCGCCGCACGATAAGGGTGGGGGCGTCCCATAACTAGCCATTTTCGGACATGGGCGCCGGGGCGGCATGAGCATGTCCGAAAATGGCGAGTATCGGGGCCGGCCCGCGCTACAGTGGCGGGAGAGGATAAGGAGCGTGCCCATGAGCGGCGTGTACACCACGATGCAGTCGCCGGTCGGCGAGTTGACCTTGATCGCCACCGACAAAGGTCTCGCCGCCATCATGTGGGAGAAGGACGACCCGGCCCGCGTGCGCGTGAAGGCGACGCGGCGCAATGATCGCCATCCGCTCCTGCGCGATGCGGTGCGACAGCTGAAGGATTACTTTGCCGGCAAGCGCCAGACATTCGCGCTCGATCTCGATTTCGACGGCACGCCTTTTCAGAAGAAGGTCTGGAACGCGCTGCTCACCATTCCCTTCGGCGAAACCCGAAGCTATGCCGAGATCGCCAGGAAAATCGGCAAGCCCAAGGCTGTGCGCGCCGTCGGCGCGGCGAACGGGCGTAACCCCATCTCCATCATGGCGCCCTGTCACCGCGTCATCGGCAAGAACGGCCAGCTGACCGGTTTCGCCGGAGGCCTGGAAGCAAAGGCGTTACTTTTGCGGTTAGAGTCCGGTGCTAACTGAGCGGGCCGGAGCTTTGTGGAAGCGGAATTGAACGCAGTTCCTCCGCGAAATGGAGCCGGAGGTTGCTCGCAAGTTCCGGCGGCGGCAGGTTGGTCCAATCGCCGGCGATCTCAAGCATCACGTAGTGCTCGCGGAATTCCGGATCGAGCATTTTGCGAAGATGCCCAAGCTGCCGGGGTGCCGCGGCCAGGATAAGCGTATCGAATGCACCGCTTCGACCGAGTGCTTCGAGCTCGCGCGCGGTTGTCACAGCAAAGACCTCTTCCGCATGCACCTTGGCATCGGTACGCGGTTCCATGGCATGGCGTGTCGTGCCCATGCTCTCGCGCACGCGGCCAGCATGATCGCTGACGAGATCCCCAGTATGGGCGCGCGTTCCTTGCAGCCCGCCGCGCGAGGTGAGGCGCAGCGCCGCCCCCGCATTTTCAATGGTGAAGAAGCGCGCATGGGCGCCGTCCACCGCAGCCAACCATACGACCTTTGTCTTGAATGTCATGGCTATCCGACCTCCGTCCGGCGCGCGGTGAAGCAATTGATGCTTTCACTAAACCGCCTGGAGGTCCGTTTGTTCGGAAGCCGTTCGCTCGCCCTAAGCGTGATAAAGGCTTGTCGTTCTTTCGCGTGTAACGCCGCTAACTGTACCGTCGGAGCCAGTCCGCTGTGATGTCGCCGCCTGCGTGGGCGTCCAGTCGAGACAGCGGCAAAGTGAAGTGCGCGGCCCGTGTTGGTGGGCCCGCTTCGGCAATGCCCGCGATCATGTCCAAGCGCAGGCCCACGGCTTTGGCCAGGCCAGGGAAGAACGTCTCGTGCATCACGGCGGGACTTGCGAGCAACGTGACGTCAGGCCGGCCGGCGGTGAACAGCAAGTTCGCCAGGCCGGCGCCCTCGACGCCGGCGATGTGGGTGGCACGTGAGAACAGCAAGATCTGCTCCTCAATCGGCAAGGCCCCCGGATCGACGGCCGTATAGCCGCGGGCCTCGAACCACGCGCGCACCTCGTCTTGGTTCAACAACATGCGTTCGCTGGCGCCACTTTGGCGCAGAACGAAGAGTTTCAGTCCGCCAAGCTCGGCCTGCGCATCCTTGAGGCCGGCTTTGGCCCAGACCATCTTGCGCACGCGGTGCGCCATCAAGGCCGCGAGCGACGGCGGCGGCACCATCCGGAACACCACGTCCCGCACGGCATAATCGCCATGCGGAACCTGCGCGATCTCCACGGGCCGTCCCCCCGTAAGGCAAGGGATGACGGTCTCGCGAATGAACGTATCCAGGCTTTGCGGAAACCCGTGCTGCGTCAGCACCGTGAGCTTTTCCTCGCCCCGGCCGGCGAGCATCAGCAGCGACGGAAAATTGGCCACCAGGAAGTGATAGTAGTTGCGGGCGCCGGGAATGAAGAGGGCGGAGCGCAGCTCGCCGCTTTCCGCCACTGGGGCGCCCAGGACCCGGCCGCATTTTCCGGCCAGCGAATCCACGAACAACAGGCTCGACGTATAGCCGTTCACCACCGGCAGGGACCACTGCTCACGGACCACGATATGCCCGCGACCCATCGTAAGCCCAAGCGCCTTCTTCGCGCCCGCGATGTCCGCGATCACCAGCTTGCAGCTTCCGTCTTCGAGGAAGGGTTCGATGTTGTCGATGTCGTTGATCATGGTCACGCTAAGGAAATCAATCGATTGGGCCGGCTGACATTACAAATACAACGGCGCGCGAACGAGAGATCTCTGACGTTTTCGCCACCATTGCGAGGATGAACGGCATCGCATAAGTTTGTCCGTCAGGAGTTCCGTCGTGGTTGGACGTAAGCTGTCAAGGCTGCAACGTGCGATCGCCATGCTATGCGTGGCGATGACGTTTGCCTTGACGCTCCAAGCAGCGCTCGTGGTCGCGGATCAGATTAAGCACCT
This sequence comes from Rhodospirillaceae bacterium, assembly GCA_947476695.1. Taxonomy (GTDB): domain Bacteria; phylum Pseudomonadota; class Alphaproteobacteria; order Rhodospirillales; family Rhodospirillaceae; genus SCTM01. The sequence goes on along the minus strand of CANJRD010000001.1, from coordinate 341,806 downwards.
GATGGGCATTGAACATGCCGCGAACGATCTCGCAGGCCCAACGGTCGAGCATTTCGGCCCCAGCAACAGTCACGTGCACGATCATCTGGCGCATCCGTCGGATCACCACCGCGACCTAACGCCGGCGACCGGTCATCATCATATCGGTGACGGCATGTCCTCGCCCTGGGTGGGCATGGCGCCGTCCGAAGTCGTTCACGTCGCCAAGCCCTGGGTGATTCTGCCCCCGACGCTGACGACCATCTACGCAGCGTTCCAGCAGCGGTAAGACCGCCCTCCCAAAACCTCTCTCGAAAACATCTGATCGCCTGCGGTCGAAAGGCCGCGGGCTTCGCATATATTCGAGAGGAATCATCATGTCTTTGCGGACAAGGGCGCGCGCGTATGCGTGCGCCGTCGGTCGCGTATGCGTGCGCCGTCGGTATCGCATCCGGCGTCGCGCTGGCGTCTCCGGCCTACGCGGAAACGCTCACGCTTGTAGATGCGCTCAATCGCGCGGCTGCGGGCAATCCGTTGCAGGCGGCTGCGGCGGCGCGCATCGAGGCCGCGCGCGGCGGCTTGGATCAAGCGGCGCGCCGACCGAACCCGTTTTTGAGTCTGAACGGCGAAAATCTCGCTGCTACTCAGTCGTCGTGGAGTCAGCTCCAGACGACCGTCGCCTACAACCAGCTTTGGGAGCGCGGCGGCAAGCGGGATGCGCGCATGTCCGTCGCCGGCGCGGAGGTCGACGCAGCGCGTTTGCGCGAGCGGATCACCGTGCTCGATTTCTATCATGCGGTGGAAACCGTTTGGATTGAGGCCGTCGCCGCGGAAGCGGAGGTCGGGATTGCATCCGAACGGGTCGCCGTTGCGGAGCGTCTGCGGCAAGAGACCAATCGGCGTGTCTCCGCCGCGCGCGATCCGGCCTTCGCCGGGGCACGGGTGGGAGCTTTCGCAACACAAGCCCAGATCGCGCGCGATCAGGCGGTCGCGAACGCACACATTGCCCGCGCGACCTTGGCCAGCTATTGGCGTGGCGCGGCGGACTTCGAGCTCGATCCACGGGCTTTGGAGATCGAGTCCGATATGACGGTTCGCCCCGATCGCCCGTTGAATCTCGCGTTGCTGGACGCACAACGGCAATTGGCGGATGCGCGTGCAAGGCTGGAAACCAGCCGCGCGGTTCAGGACCCGACGGTGCAGGTTGGCTTGCGGCACTTTGCCAACAACGGCGAATTGGCCGTGGTGGCCGGCGTCTCGGTTCCGCTGGGCTTCCACGACAAGAACCAAGGCAACATCGCACGGGCGCGGGCCGAGAGCCGGGCAGCTGAGCAAGATCAGGCCGCGGCGCAAATGGCATGGGAGCGCGAGTTCCTTCAGTTGCGTGCGCGTCTGGACGCCTATGCAACGGAGTCTCGCCGTCTTTCCGCAGAAACGATCCCGGCCGCGGACAAAGCGCTGCGGCTCGCGCGCGATACCTTCGACCGCGGGGCGCTCAGCTATCTCGATGTCACCGAGACGGAACGCGCTCTCACCGATGCGCAGGCCAGGCGCATTGAGGTGCAAAAGCTCTATCACCTCGACATGGCGCGCCTGCACCGTCTGCTCGGCTCCCACTTATCAGATAACCCCACGAAAGAGGTGCGCTGATGCGCAAAGTCATTCAACGCGGCGAGATCCTGCGCGGCTGTGCGCTTGCGCTCGCCCTCACGCTCGCGGGCTGCAATTCAGAGAAAGCCAATAGCGAGCACCCGGAAACTGGCGTCGCCGGCGATTTCGAGCGTGGTCCCCATAACGGTCGCATGCTGCGCGAGGGCAATATGGCGATGGAGATCACGATCGCCGAGGCCGGCATACCGCCGGAATTTCATGTGTATCCATATCTCGACAACAAGCCCGCCGATCCGAAGCAGATCAACCTTTCCATGACGGTGACGCGGCTCGGCAACAAGACGGAGCGTTTTGCTTTCGCGCCGCGCGAAGACTACTTGCGCGCAACGTCGATGGTGCATGAACCGCATTCCTTCGAGGTGAAGGTGAACGCCGAACGCGGTGGCCAGAGGGCTGTATGGAGTTATTCCAGTTTCGAGGGGCGCACGATCATTGCCCCGGACGCCGCCGCGTCCGCCGGCATCGCCGTATCCCAGGTCGGTTCGGCCGTGATCGAGCAGACGGTCGATCTGAGCGGGCGTATCGACCTGCTTCCTGAAGGCAGGGCGGATGTCCGTGCCTGGTACCCTGGTCGCATTGTCGCGATGTCGAAATATATCGGCGACCGGGTCAGGAAGGGTGAAGTCATCGCCCGGGTCGAGTCTTCGTCCAGCTTGCAGACCTACAACATACCCGCGCCCTTCGATGGCCTGGTGGCGGAACGAAATGCCACCGTTGGCGGGGTTGCGGGAAGCGAGCCACTTTATGTGATCGTCGATACGACGAAGCTTCACGCGGAGTTCTCGTTGTTTCCGCAGGACAACGCCAAAGTGAAGCCCGGGCAGAAGGTAGTCGTGAAAAGCGCGTCCGGCGATGCGCAGTTCACGGGCGCAATCGAAGCTGTGTTGCCCCAGAACGGCAAAAACACGCCGGTGCTTATCGCGCATGTACCTGTGCCGGACGACGAGACCGGCTGGCATCCCGGCATGGGCATTACGGGTGTCGTCACGGTCGCGACAAATGATGTCCCCTTGGCGGTGAAAACGGCGGCGCTCCAGCGATTTCGGGATTTCACCGTGGTGTATGCGCGCGTAGGCGATACCTATGAGGTCCGGGTGTTGAAACTCGGCCGTCAGACGCCGGAATGGACGGAGGTCAAAAGCGGCATTGAGCCCGGCGAGACCTACGTCAGTGAGAATGCCTTTTTCGTGCGTGCGGATGTCGAGAAATCCAACGCGTCGCACGATAACTAGGAGCGCATCATGTTGGAGCGAATCATTCGCGGGTCGATCCGCAACCGTTGGATCGTCCTGATTGTCGTGTTGATGCTGGGGGCGCTAGGGGCCTGGAACTTCCAGCGCCTGCCGATCGATGCCACCCCCGACATCACCAACGTCCAGGTGATGATCAACACCGAGGCGGAAGGGTACTCGCCGCTTGAGACGGAGCAGCGGCTGACATTCCCCATCGAGACCAGCCTGGCCGGATTGCCCGGCCTCGAATACACACGCTCGATCTCACGCTACGGGCTCTCGCAAGTCACGGCGATTTTCAGCGATGCGACGGATGTATATTTCGCCCGGCAGATCGTGGGCGAACGCCTGCGCGCCGTCTCATCGTCCCTGCCTCCCGGCCTCGAGCCGGGGCTTGGGCCGATCTCGACGGGCCTTGGCGAAATCTTCATGTACACGGTCGAACCCGAGCCCGGTGCGAAGAAGCCAGACGGCACGCCATATTCGTCCGAAGATCTGCGCACGCTTCAGGACTGGGTTCTGCGCCCGCAGCTGCGCAACGTTCCCGGCGTCACCGAGGTCAACACGGTCGGCGGCTACGTGCGCCAATATCACGTCACGCCCTGGCCGGATCGGCTCATTTCCTACGGCCTGACGGCCAGCGACGTGATCGCGGCCCTGGAACGCAATAACGCAAACGTCGGCGCCGGGTACGTCGAACGCAACGGCGAGCAATTCCTGGTGCGCACCTCCGGACAAGCGCGCGGCATCGACGATCTCAAGGCCATCGTCATCGCGCATCGTGGCGAAGCGCCGGTCAAGATCTCGGACGTTGCCGACGTGCTGATGGGCGAGGAATTGCGTACGGGTGCGGCGACTCAGAACGGTCAGGAGATCGTGCTCGGCACGGTCTTCATGCTGGTGGGCGAGAACAGCCGCATCGTCGCGCGTGCATCGGCCGCAAAGCTTGCGGAAGCTGCGAAGTCGTTGCCGCCGGGCGTGGTCACGCGTGCGGTTTATGATCGCACGAAGTTGGTGGACCAGACCGTCGCCACCGTCGAGAAGAGCCTGGCCGAAGGCGCTTTGCTCGTGATCGCGGTGTTGTTCCTTCTTCTAGGGAATATCCGCGCCGCCTTGATTACCGCCGCGGTGATTCCGCTGGCCATGCTGTTGACGATCACCGGCATGGTGCAAACCCGTGTCTCCGGCAATCTCATGTCGCTCGGCGCGCTGGATTTCGGTCTGATCGTCGACGGGGCGGTCATCATCGTCGAGAACTGCTTGCGACGCTTCGCGGAGAAACAGCATCACCTTGGGCGATTGCTGACGCGTGACGAACGCTTTTCGCTCGCCGGCGAGGCCACGGCGGAAGTCATCAAGCCAAGTCTCTTCGGTGTCTTGATCATCACCTTGGTTTATGTGCCGATCTTCACGCTGACCGGCGTGGAAGGCAAAATGTTCCATCCGATGGCGCTCACGGTGGTCATGGCGTTGACGTCGGCTCTGGTGCTGTCGCTGGTCTTCGTCCCGGCCGCCGTTGCCTTGCTGGTCACGGGCGAGGTCAAGGAGGACGAAAGCCGGATTGTGTCCGGCGCGCGCCGCCTCTACGTGCCGGCGCTCGATCTCTCGCTCCGTCATCGCGACGTGGTCATGGCGGGCGCGATCGTGTTGGTGGTCCTCAGCGTCATCGGTGCGTCCCGTATGGGCTCGGAGTTCCTGCCCAGCCTGGATGAGGGCGACATCGCCCTGCATGCGCTGCGTATCCCCTGCACTGGCCTTGGCCAGGCGATCAGGATGCAGTCCATGCTTGAAGCCAAGATCAAGGAAATCCCGGAAGTCGCGCAGGTTCTCGCCAAGATCGGCACGGCCGATGTCGCCACCGATCCCATGCCGCCGAGCGTGGCGGATACGTTCATCATCATAAAAGATCGCAGCGAATGGCCCGATCCCCGCAAATCCAAGGCGCAGCTTGTTGCTGAAATGGAGCGTGTGGTCGAAGCCGTGCCTGGGAATGCTTATGAATTCACACAGCCCATCCAGATGCGTTTCAACGAGTTGATTTCAGGCGTGCGCTCCGACGTGGCGGTGAAGATCTTCGGGGACGACCTTGAAACCCTGGAAAAGATCGCGTCATCGGTTGAAGCCGTGGTGGCGAAAGTCCGCGGCGCTCAGGATGTGAAGATCGAGCAGATGTCCGGCTTGCCGGTGATGCAGATCACGCCAAAGCGCGATGCTTCGGCGCGTCTCGGTCTCAACATCGCCGACGTACAAGATGTCGTGCGAACTGCCGTCGGCGGCGTTGCGGTCGGAAAGGTGTTCGAGGGCGACCGTCGCTTCGACATCGTCGTGCGCTTGCCCGAGCCGTTGCGCCGGAACATCGACCAGATCGGACGCTTGCGTGTTCCCTTGGCCGCGCATGAGGAGGAGACGCGTGAGTACATCCCGCTGGCTGAAGTCGCCGACATCGCGCTGGAAATCGGCCCCAATCAGATCAGCCGCGAGAACGGCAAGCGGCGGGGGGTGGTGACGGCCAACGTGCGCGAACGAGACCTGGGCTCGTTCATCGCCGAGGTGCAGCGGCGCGTCGACGCCGAAGTGCGTGTACCGGTCGGCTATTGGATCGCGTACGGCGGTACGTTCGAGCAATTGATCTCGGCGACCCAGCGATTGCAGCTCGTCGTTCCGGTCGTGCTGCTGTTGATCTTCGGCCTGCTGTTCCTGCTGTTCAACGATCTGCGTGATGCGGCTGTTGTGTTCACGGGCGTACCGCTCGCCCTGACGGGTGGCGTCGCGGCCCTCGCGCTCCGCGGATTGCCGTTGTCGATCTCTGCGGGGGTCGGATTCATCGCCCTGTCCGGCGTTGCTGTCTTGAACGGCGTGGTCATGGTTTCCTTCATCCGCACGCTACGGGACGAGGGCTTCACGTGGGATGCCGCGATCCGCGAAGGTGCATTGTCGCGCCTGCGGCCGGTGCTGATGACGGCGCTGGTGGCAAGCCTGGGCTTCATTCCCATGGCCTTCAACGTCGGCGCGGGGGCGGAGGTGCAGCGGCCGCTCGCGACCGTCGTCATCGGCGGAATCCTGTCGTCGACCGTGCTGACGTTGCTTGTTCTCCCGGCGCTTTATGGTTTTGCGCACGCCTGGCGGCGGAAAACGTCGCGGGATGTGAGCGCGATGCCGGCGGAGTGATCCTAGTCCGGCTTGCGCGCGACCAGCAGGCGATAGCGCATGCCGCCGGTGCGATAGAGCGCCTCGAGCTGGAAGCCGCCGACCTGCGAGTCGAGCACGTCGCGCATCGCCTGTGTCGGCGAGATGCGGCGCGCCGCCGCGAACACGGCGACCAGGACCTTGAGCCACGGCAGCGCGCGCGGTCGCAGCCGCATGGTCCAGTCGACGTCGCGCAGGATGGTCAGGCCGGCAGCCTTCAGGGCGGTGCGATAGTCCTCTGCCCCGACCAACGCCGGGCAGCGCCAGCCCCTCTTGAATCCGGCGATCATGCCCGCGTCCGCCGTGTCTTCGGGCATGTCGTCGACGATGAGCAGCACGCCGCCTGGCGCGAGCCCCTGCGCGAGATTGGCGATGGTGTGCGTCGGATCCGGGCTGTGAACCAGGGACTCGATGGCGATGGCGGCATCGTAGGACGCCGCGGCCATCGGCTCCTGATAGCTGCGCAGATGAAAACGGCAAGCCTCGGAAATGTCCCGCCGCGCGGCTTCGGCGCTGGCGCGGCGATGTTGCTCGGGGCTCAGGGTCAGGCCGTCATAGCGGCCGCCGAACCGCGCCTGCCAGCGGAAGATCGTTCCGCCCAACCCGCAACCGGCGTCCAATACGCGCGGCGAGGGTGCAACGCCGGCCGCAATCGCCGCTTCCATGACGAGGAGGTCTAGTCGCTCCGGCCCGTGATGCTCTTCATCCTCGGCATCCCCCGCGAGGAAGCGATGCGTGGAGCTGTGCTGCGCGCCGCCGCCGCGTCCGAAACGCTGCGCGACATCCAGGAAGCGCGACAAGTTGTCGTAATAGGCGGCGATGCCGCTCGTGTCCCCGCTCATCGATCCGCCCCCGCCCGCGCTTAGTCGACGGGCCAGGCCACGGCGGGCGGCAATTCAACCACACCAGATGTATCGGCGGGACGATCCTGTGCGCTCGTATCGGCCGCGCGCCACCAGGGAACGAGGCCTTCGGCGCGCGACGGTTCAACCGGATCGCCCAGACGAGGCATCATCAAAGGAGCGTTCATGCGCGGCGCAGCCTGCAGAAGGTGTTCGGCCGGCTGATCCCACGGATGCATCGCCAGCGCGAAGGTGCCCCAATGTATCGGCAGGAAGGGGGCGTTGCCTAGAAGCGCCAGCGCTTTAAGGGCGTTGTCTGGACCGAGATGAATGTCGCCCCAGGCGGGATGGAACGCACCGACCTCGAGCATCACCAGATCGAACGGCCCGAGACGTTCGAGAATGGTGGCGTACTCGGTCGTCAAACCGGTGTCGCCGCTGAAGAACACGGTGTGATGGACGGAGCGGATCACCATCGACGACCACAAGGTCGCGTTGCGGTCTTTCAATCCGCGCCCGGAAAAATGCTGCGACGGGGCGGCGGTGACGGAGAGACCGGCGCCGGGCAGGCGATAGCTCTCCCACCAATCGAGCTCGATGATCCGCTCGGGCCGCACGCCCCAGTATTCGAGGTGAGCGCCGACACCGAGCGACGTGACGATGGGGATATCCGTCTTCGCCAGCGCGCGGATGGTTGGATAGTCCAAGTGATCGTAGTGGTCGTGCGAGATGACGATCACGTCGACCGGCGGCATTTCGCGCAACGACACGGGGACCGGCTGGAACCGCTTCGGTCCGATCAGCCCCGACGGCGAGGCGCGCGGCCCCCAGACAGGGTCGGTCAGCACGCGGAAGCCATCGATCTCGATCAGCACGGTCGAATGTCCAAGCCACGTCGCCCGCAAACCTGTTTCAGCAGGCTTGCGCCAGACATCGCGGGGGTCGCGCGAGGGCAAGGGTCCTTGGCGGCGCACGTCGTTCGCCGCCGCACATGAATTCCTTGATGGTCGGCATCGCCGCCGCGGGATCGCGCAGTCCCGGAATGATCGGATGCAGGTTGCGGAAACCATCGCCCGCCCACAGTGGCGAGGCTTTCATCCGCTCAAGGCGCGCGCCTTGCGATTTCTTGCCGAGGGATTTCATCGAGCTGCCAAAAGTGGTGGGCCGAAGGTCAGGTCACAAAAAAGTATTCGAACATCTTGTTTTTTATCAACCTAAAGTGTTGCAAAACGCCCTGAAGTTGAGGCCCGTCACGCCCCAGAGGGTCACTCACATTCGGGATGCGGTAGCAGCGGCGACGCATATATAGGATATGAATTGTGAAAATCACGCGATCCCACCTCGGGTCGTCGTCGGCAATTTTTTTTCGTTAGCCCGCGCTCATGCCCAGTGACGCTCAAATCCAAAAGTCGGCGATAAGCCAGACGCGTTTTCTGATCATCGATTCCGAAGCGCAGATCGCTGACGCGCTGCGGCGTTTCTTGCTGGCGGAAGGCGCGCCGCGCGCGCACGTCGTTGATTCGCCGTTGGTCGCCTTGCGAGTCCTTTAGGACCGCCGCACGCCGATCGACTGCATCATCTGCGCCCACCGGCCCGACAAACTCGCCGGCCTCGACTTTCTTGCGCACCTCCGTTCGGGTCGATGGGGTGGTCCGCCGCTGCAGACCACCAAGCTCATCTTGCTCATGGAGAGGCAGGACGCTCAGGTGACGCAGATCGCCGACAGCTGGCGCGTCAATGGCTACATCGTCGGTCTCGACAAGCAGAACGTACGCAAGTCGATCCTGCGTGCGATCGATCCCGACGGTGGAAAGCCGCAACCGAATTTCAGCGTCGCGCACCTGCGCGCCGCGGAATCGGATCTCGTGGTGGCGATCTTCCCACCTGCGTTCGCGCGACTGGCGCCGCACAAACAGCAAGCGGCCCTCGATGCCGTGTCGGCCGCGACGAAGCGTGAAAATCTCAGCGGTGCGGTGGCCGGTGTTTATCGCACCGAGGATGGCGGCACGGGAACGCTGGCCCCGGAAGTCTTCCAGCGCTTCATGACGAAGATGAGCCTGGAATTCGCTCAGAAGCTCCCGAAGAAGTCGCTGTATGTCGAATGGCCCGAAGGCAACGATCCCACAGCGGAGCCTGAGGTCGCGGCCGCAGGCCCGTTGCCCATTGACGACGACGACCTCGAGCCGTTGCCGCTGTTCGAGGAAGACATCACCGATCGCCGCCGCGGTGCAGCGCGCAGTAAGCGGGCCTTCGCTCGCGGCTTAACAGAAGAAGATATCCGCGCCGTCGGTCTGGCCTTCAAAGAGATGGGGCCGCAGGAATTCGTCGACAGATACGTCCGCCATCAGGTGATCACACTGCAGGGGCAAGCCCAGCCGATGACGCCGATGATGCGCGAGTTCTTCGTCAGCATCGAACAGTTGCGCACGTCGTTCTTCCCGGGCGTCGAGATGCGCGGGTCCACGCGGGCTTTCCAGTCGCTGACCCATATGCTCGATCAGTTGATGCTGCGTTCGCTGGCCCATCTGCCCAAAGATGGCCTGCCCAGTTCGATCAACCTCAATGTGCACTCCATCCTCAGCAAGACCTTCGACACCGTGCTGAAGACGACGCCGCTGGATTTGCTGACATTCGAGATTCCCCAGCCGATGATCGGCTCCTATCCGGAAGAGTTCAAAAAGGCCCGCGAACTGATTTTCGCTCACGGCGGCAAGATCGCCGTGGACCAGATCTTCCCCGACACCATCGGGGCGCTCGATCTCGACGGTGTCGGCCACACCATCGCCAAGCTTCACTGGAAGGGCGATCTGAAGAACATCTCGCAAACGCATCGGGAGTTCGTGAAGAAGAACCTCGATCGCGGCGTGACATTGGTGATGAGCCGTGTCGACGATCCCGCAGCGTTCGATATCGCCCAGGAATTCGGCATCCGCAATTTCCAGGGCTTCCTGATCGACGAGATGGCGACGCCCAAGTAGCGCCCGGACACTCAGCCGTCGTCGTGGGGATCGGTTGCCTCGCGCGGCTTAAGCTCCGGCGTAGGATCGGGGCGACGTTCGAAGGCACCGCCATCGCCGGACACGCGCAAACGATGCACGGCCACGCGCGCGCGATCCTCCGACATTCCCAGCGTGCGCAGGGCGAATTCGAGAAGACCGAACGCCAGTTCGCGCTCACCCATGACGGCCAGGCCGACACGTTGCTTTTCGAGATAGCTGACCTCGAGCTCGCTGTGTGTGCGCACCGCAATCTCAATCGCCGGGTTCAACTCGCGCGCCAAAATAATGATACGGCGGGTTTGGAAACCCTCCGGCGTGGCGATGATGATGAGACGCGCGCGGTCCGTCCGCGCGGCCTTCAGTACGCCGGGCGTGGTGGCATCGCCATAGACGGCGGCATGGCCGCGTGACCGCAACGCCTCGACGCGGCGGCGATCCTGCTCGACCACGATGATGGGCAAACCTTCGGCGCGCAGGCCCTTTCCGATCACGCCGCCGACGCGTCCGTAACCGACGATGACGGCATGGTCGGTCGCGCCTTCATCTTCGGCCGTCGACAAGGTCGACAGCGGCTCCTCGCTGCGGCGTTCCAGACGCGCCGCTACGTTCGGATGCGCCTTCAGCCAGCCGCCCAGGCGCGTCAACGCGGCGAACAGAAGCGGGTTGAGCGTGATGGACAGAAGCGCGCCGGCGAGGATCAGGTCGCGACCTTCCGGCTGCAACATGCCGTGCGTGATGCCGAGTCCCGCCAGGATGAACGAGAATTCGCCGATCTGCGCCAGGCTCGCCGTCACCGTCAGAGCGGTCGGCGCCGCGTAACCGAGCGCAAGGACCGTGCCAAAGGCCGCAACCGATTTGAGTCCCATGATCACGATGACCGTCGCGATCACCGCCACCGGCTCGCGCACGATCACGGTGGGATCGAACAGCATGCCGATCGACACGAAGAACAGCACCGCGAAGGCATCCTGCAATGGCAAGGAATCCGCCGCGGCCTGATAACTGAAATCGGTCTCGCTCAAGACGACGCCGGCAAAGAACGCGCCCAGGGCGAACGACACGCCGAACAGCTCCGCCGATCCGAAGGCGATGCCAAGGGCGGTCGCCAGCACCGACAAGGTGAAAAGTTCGCGCGAGCCCGTGCGCGTCACCCGTTCCAGGATCCACGGCACTACGCGTGTGCCGACAACCAGCACCAACGCGAGGAACGCGCCGACCTTCACCAGCGTGATCCCCAGATTGGCCGCAAGCGCCGCGCCGCTCGGCGCGGCAGAGCCCCCGCCGAACGCCGGCAGCAGCACCAGCACCAACACCATGGCCAGGTCCTGCACGATCAGTGTGCCGATGGCGATCTGCCCGTTGATGGAATCAAGCGTATTGCGATCTTCCAGCGCGCGCAGCGCCACCACGGTACTGGCCACCGATAACGCCAGGCCGAAGACCAGGCTGCCGCCCAACGACCATCCCCAGGCCGAAGCCAGTCCTGCGCCCGCCGCGGTGGCGACCACCATCTGGGCCAGGGCCGCCGGGATGGCGACGGCGCGCACGTTCATCAAATCCCGGATCGAGAAATGCAGACCGACGCCAAACATCAGAAGAAAGACGCCGATTTCCGCCAGCTCGCCGACAAGATCGCGATCGCCCACGAATCCCGGCGTGAATGGTCCCAGCGCTACGCCGGCAACCAGATAGCCGACCAGCGGCGGCAGCCGCAGTTTGTGCGCGACAAAGCCGGCGGCAAACGCGAGCACCAGACTGAGGACGATTGTGGCGACGAGGCCGTGTGCCATTCGCTTCCTAACTTCACCGGCGTCCCGCCGGTTCAGAAGCGAAAAGGCGGATACGCCGGACTAGGCCACTCGGCGCAGATGGAATGCGCGTTCGGCCTACTGCTTATAAGACGGCACACCCGGGGCTTCCTGCCCGGAAAGCGCCGCGATCGCGTCTGCGACATGGGCCCAGAACTGGCTGGCCGCGATGTCACCCGCGGCTTTGTGATCGGAGGCCTTCGAGCTGGCCTCAAGCCAGGCATCCTCGCCGTGTTCTTTCACGAGAAGCGCGGCGGCAGTCAGAACGTCAGCTTTTTTCGCCATGGTATAGGTCCTCTGCGCGGCGCGGGCCCACAAGCCTGCCGCGCCGAACGGTCATTCGAATCAATGTACGCTTTCAACCGTTGTCGCCTCTGGGCCCCCCGTTGTCTAGCGCGTATAGCCCTCTAAGCGGCATTTTTCTCGAGCACGAAGTACAAGCCCATCTCGGGCGCGGCCGCGTGTTTGCGGAGCGGTGCCTCGTGCATCCGCGCGATCCTGAATCCCGCAGCCGCCGCGGCGCCTTCGACATAGGCGCGCCCGTGGCCATAGCGGCCGTTGGGCCGCAGCGAAAATCCATTGCCGTCGATCTGCTCCACCGTGAAGGCCACCACGCCTTCCAGGGATAGCCGTGTCGCGCAAGCGCTCAAGACCCGTGTCAGATCGCCGACATAGATGAAAACGTCGGTAGCCGTGATCAGGTCGAAGGTCGGGCCGGGCGCGTGGAGGTAATCGAGAATGTCCGCTCGGCGGGTTTGCGTATAAACACCGCGCTTGTCGGCCGCCTTGACCATGTTTGCCGACAGGTCGATGCCGATCAGTGGGGACAGGCGGTACGTCTCGCTCAGCTGCACCCCCAGCAGGCCGGTGCCGCAGCCCAGGTCCAGCGCCGCGCCGAAGCGCTCCGCTGGATAAAGTGACGTCAGCAGTTGAATAACTTCCCGCGGCGCGACGTAGTGCAGCTTCTCCACCAGATGGGTGTCGAAGAACGGCGCGTAGAGATCGAAGAGGTCGGCGACGTAACCGCGCTCGGCTTGCGCCGGCGATTGTCCCGTGGCGGCGTTCAGCATGTGCCGGGTCGCGGCGTTGGCGGGGTTGATCTCAAGCGCCTTCGTCAACGCAGCCGCGACTTCGCTTTGATTCCCCTCGGCACGATAACCGTCGGCCAGTCCCACCCAGGCCATCTCGTTGCGCGGCTGGCGCATCAGAATTTGTTGGAAGATTTTTCGCGCTTCGCCCGTGCGGCCCAATTGCTGCAACGCTGCGGCGGCATTCTGTTGCGCGTCGGTGAGTTCGGGGTCGAGCGTATACGCGCGTTGAAAGGCGGCGAAAGCCTGCTTGACCTGACCGCTGTTGAATAGCGCCATGCCCAGGCGGAAATGGACCTCGGCGCTGTCCGGCGCGAGGCTGGAGGCTTGCGTGAGCAGGGCGACCGCACGCGTCATGTCGCCACGCCGATAGGCGACGACGCCATCGTCGAACACACGCTGTGCTTCACCGGAAAGCGATTTAGACACGCCAGGTTCCGCCGATCGTTCTGACACCCTGATGGTTCACCCAGTCCTCAAGGCCTGTGCGACGCTTTGTATTCCGCGACCTCATTGACGAATTCAGTCCAATGGGCGGTGTCGAAAATCTTCGGCGTCTTCTTTTCCATATCGACGCGCACCCAGCGCGGCAACGCGTCGAGAGACGTCAGCTTGGCGCCGAAGCCACGGCCCCACGTGCGCCCGGGGATCTGCCCCATACGCAACCAGTAGGCCCAGCTGACGAGGTTCTGCAATTGCACCACCGACGGCACGTTGCTCAGGGCCGCATTGGCCACGTCGGCCGCTTTGGCGATATAGACATAGTGCGAATCGCGAAAGCTTCTCTCGCCCGAGTTTTCCTTCGGCCATTCCTGCGCCGGGAAGGGATGCGGAAGCGAGAACGCCGAAGCCTGCGGCATGAAGACGTTATCGCCGATGACCTCGAAATTCTGGGGTTGCGGCTTCACGGTGGCTTCCGCGCCCGTCGTGACGTTGCCGTCGGCGGCGATGGCGAGGTTGAGCGGTCCGGAAAGCAGGGGCCACGTCTTGATCTTCTCGCCGCTGAAGGGGTTCTCCCAGAACTCGATCGGCTCGGTCGTGTCGAATTTGGAATAGACGCCACACTCGAACACCTTGGCCTTGAAGCCACCGTCCGGCTGCGGTGACCAGCGCCGGACGTTCAGATTATTCATCGTATAAAGCGGGATAAGATTGCCGTCGTGACGGTAGGCATAGAAGTGCAGCCTCATGAAGGTATGCACCGCCTCCTCGGCCGCCGATCCCATGATCTTGGCCCGAATACGTCCCGCCGCTTTGGGGTCGTCGAGATCGAGCTTTTGCGCGTAGGCCGAAGAGGGGCCAAAGGAAGACGCGGCCCCCAGCGCTAACGACGCGCGCCGCGTCAGACGAAACCCGCTCATTCACCCTCTCTCCCGACAGCAGCCCCATCGTCAGATCCGAATCCCCTATGTGGGGTATTCACAGCCTTCTCAGCCCGCGGGGATGAAGCCCCATCCGAACGGGGGCTTGGCCTGAAGGGTGAGCCCTGTGGCAAAAGCCACAGGGCTCCTGGATGTGCGACCGCTATTTCTTCCGCATTTCCTGAGCGTAGGCCGACTTTGGCTTGGCCGCCGCCTCTTGTGCGGGCTTCTTCTTGGGCTTTTCCTTTTTTTGCTGACCTTTGGCCATGACTGCTCCCTCTGATTGATACGCGACGCCGCATAATTACGCGCCGGCGGTGGAACCTCAAGACGCCGTAGGCGTCGCCGCCCCGGATGCCGGCAATCACTCTTACCCTTAACTCCTTCCTTCGACCCCGAAAATGGGAGGACGGTTTCGGCAAAGCAGCATGTCCCAAAGGGGCTGAGCGAAGGGTTGACTTTCGTCAAATATATTCATATATATGAATATATGAATATGAAGATGATGCAGAAGAAGGCAAGCGCGGTCAGCGCCCTGCTGAAAAGCCTCTCGCATGCGAAGCGCCTGCTGATCTTGTGCCAGCTCGTGGAACAGGAGCGAGCGGTGGGTGATCTCGCGCAACGTCTTGGGGCGAGGGAAGCGGCGGTCTCCCAGCAGTTGAGCTTGCTGCGCAAGGATGGATTGGTGAAGACGCGGCGCGACGGACGGACGATTTTCTACAGTATCGCGCGGAGCGACCTTAAATCGCTGATCGGCTTCTTATACGCGACGTACTGTAAGCAGGCCTAGGCCAGGGAGGCGCGCATGAACACCTTCACACCGCTCGCGTCATTGCTGGGTGGCATCTTGATCGGCTTATCCGCCGTCGCTCTCTTGTTGCTGAATGGGCGCATCGCCGGCATCAGCGGCATTACCGCGGGATTGCTGTCGTTCTCGGACAAAGCGCCTGATCGCGGTTGGCGCATCGCCTTCATCGTCGGGCTCGTCGCCGCCCCGCTTATGCTCATGCTGTTAAGCGGCGATCGTCCCGACATTTCCTTCGTGGTGCCGCTGCCTCTCACGCTTCTCGCCGGCCTGTTGGTGGGCTTTGGCACGGTCCTGGGCAACGGCTGCACAAGTGGTCACGGCATTTGCGGCGTTGCTCGGCTGTCGCCGCGGTCAATCATTGCAACGGTCGTGTTCATGGCCGCCGGCATTGCAACGACCTTCGTAACCCAACATCTGATTGCGGGAGGCTAGATCATGTCGCGCATTCTCGCTGGTTTGATCGCCGGTCTTCTTTTTGGCGCGGGACTATCGATCTCCGGCATGATCAATCCGGCCAAGGTCGTTGGCTTTCTCAATATCGCCGGTGCCTGGGACCCCAGCCTCGCATTCGTAATGCTGGGGGGCGTCATCGTCACAGCTGTCGGCTACGGCACTGTCCTGCGGCGCAGCCAGCCTTTATTTGAGCCGCGATTTACCTTGCCGACCCGGCGAGACATCGATCCCCCCCTTCTGCTCGGCGCCGGCCTTTTCGGCATCGGTTGGGGATTGGGCGGTTACTGTCCTGGACCGGCCTTGGCCGGTATCGGCTTTGGTCATCCTGAAACGATGGCCTTTGTCCTCTCGATGCTGGCCGGAATGGTGCTCGCGCGTCAGAACGCGAACTTCCTCGCCCACCTCAAATGGAAAGCCGAAGGCACAGTCTAGTTCGTAAGGCAGTAGATCTCGATGGAAACAGACATGCATATCCAGCCATTCTTCGACAAGGCCACGTTCACGGTGACCTATGTTGTTGTCGATCCGTCGACAAAAGCCTGTGCCATCATCGATCCGGTTCTTGATTTTGACGCTCCGTCTGGCCGCACGTCGCAGGCCTCGGCGGACCTTGTTGTCGCTTACGTGCGCGACCAAGGACTGCGCGTGGAATGGATTCTAGAAACCCATGCCCATGCGGATCATTTGTCGGCGGGCGCGTATCTCAAGTCAGTCGTGGGCGGAAAGCTCGCCATCGGCGCCCATATTGCCGAGGTGCAAAAGACGTTCGCCAAGCTCTTTAACCTCAAGGCCGGGTTCACCCCCGACGGCACACAGTTCGACAAATTGCTGAAGGGCGGCGACACGGTGGATATCGGTAATTTAAAAGCCGTCGTGATGCATACGCCCGGTCACACACCGGCCTGCCTGACATACCTCGTCCAAGACGCTGCTTTTGTCGGTGATACCCTTTTTATGCCGGACTACGGCAGCGCGCGGGCCGACTTCCCGGGAGGGGATGCGCGAACGCTCTACCGCTCGATGCGTCAGATTTTAGCGCTGTCCGAGACGACGCGGATTTTCACGTGCCACGACTACAAGGCGCCGGGTCGCCCCGACTTCGCCTGGGAAAGCACGGTCGAAGAACAGCGTCGGAACAACATTCATGTTCGTGACGGTATCAGCGAAGACGCGTTTGTGGCGATGCGTACCGCCCGCGACAAAACGCTTGGCATGCCGCATCTCATCCTTCCGTCAATTCAAGTCAACATCCGCGCGGGCGCATTGCCCCCGCCGGAAGATAACGGCGTGTCGTACCTGAAGCTGCCGATTAATGCGCTGTAGTCTCAACGTCCATAGTGGCGAGGTGAGGCCTCATGTCACCTGACGTTCTCGCGGTCATATCCGGTGTCCTCGTCGGATCGGTGCTCGGGCTTTTGGGCGGCGGCGGCTCGATTTTGGCGGTGCCCTTGCTGCTGTATTTTGTCGGCATCAAGGATCCCCATGTCGCCATCGGCACAAGCGCGGTCGCGGTCTCGGCCAGCGCCCTCATCAGCCTCATTCTTCATGCCCGGAAGGGCACGATTAAATGGCCCTGCGCTATTGCCTTCGCGGCTAGCGGCAGTCTCGGCGCACTCGTGGGCGCCGCCCTGGGCAAAGCGGTCGATGGCCAGAAACTCCTGCTCGCATTTGCCGTCGCCATGTTCGGCGTCGGTATATCCATGCTGCTGCGCAAGCCCGACGCGGGCGACGTGGATGTTCATATCTCGCCGCGTCTCGCCGCGCGCCTGATCCCGACCGGATTTTTTACCGGCATGGCATCGGGCTTTTTCGGAATCGGCGGAGGTTTCCTGATCGTTCCAGGCCTGATCGGTGCGACCAACATGATCATGCTGCATGCTGTCGGCTCGTCGCTGGTGGCCGTAACGGCTTTCGGTGTCGCCACGGCGGCCAGCTACGCCGTCTCCGGCTTGGTCCTCTGGGACGTGGCTGGACCATTCATCGTCGGTGGGTTCGTGGGAGGTCTTCTGGGACAGCGCTTGGGGGCCGCTCTGGCGGGCCGCACGGGAGTCCTCACGCGCGTGTTTGCCGTTTTCATTTTTGTGACGGCAGCCTATATCGCGTGGAAAGCCCTCGCGTAGCCGCGAGGTCATTCCCAACGCCGGCCCGCCGTTTTACGGCGATCGCGTGCAGGACAAGCCAAAACGCGAAAGGCATCCGCTCAAGTACTACAGTCAAGAGCTGCGCTATTTTTCACCGGAGATCGCGGGGAGGTGTGGCTCTCCCCGCGGCGGCTCCAGGGAATAGAACTCCACAAAAAATCGCACCGCGCCGACAGGCTGGACCTCATGGGACTGCTGGGGGCGTACGAGGCCCGGTGCCGTTGGCGTCAACACCTGCTCGTGAGCCGGCGCGAGAATCCGATACAGCAATTGCCCCTCAAGAACATGAATGAGCGCCCAGACGCCTTCCTTCGTGCGATGTTCGCGACGAAGACCAGCGGGGATGCTGTCCTGGTCAAAAACGGAAGTTCGCTTATACGCCGTGAGTCCGTTTGGCAGCATGTCCGACATGATGAGATCTCTCGGATAAGTCACGAACACAGACCCAGTTTTCAGTGTCGCGCAAAGTGCGGGACGCCGGCGCCTTGTCGCGAAGGCCCCGCAGCTAAGGCGCGGGATGCGCCGCAGCAGCCTGGCTCGGAAGGAACGCGTCCACGAAGATGTGCTTGGAGGCCAATCCGCTCAAAAAGGCTTTGCGCTTAAGCGCGTTGACCATTTCCGGTGCGCCGCAAAGGAACATCCGCGTCCGCGTTTTTTCGGCCGGCATAGCGGCCATCACGATCTCTTCGATATTTCCGGGTTGGTAGAACTGCCCCGCGTCGCCCTTCAGCACACAGGGCACGTAGCGGAAATTGGGATGTTCCTGGGCAAGTGCCTGCAGCTGCGTGACGAGATAAAGATCAACGTCCTTCAGGGCGCCATGAAATAGCTGCACCTCGCCCTTGTGGCCGGACGCCAACGCCTGCTTCGTGATCCCATAAAGCGGGGCCAGGCCCGTCCCCGTACCGGCGAGCACGATGGGATACGCGTCGCCTTCTTCGCGCACGTAGAAGCAATTTCCAGCCGGGCCGCGGATGGTCAGGAACGCGCCTATCGCTGCCCTGTCCTTGAGAAAAGTGCTCATTTGGCCGTCGTTCAACAGGCGTATGTGCAACTCGATGCGGCCATCCTTCGTCGGATCGTTCGCGATCGAGTAGCTGCGCGCGAGGCCGTCACCGTTGATGAGCGTGATGTACTGACCCGGCTCGCAGGCGAAGCTTCCTTCGCCGCGCAATTCCAGTCGCATCACGTTGTGATTGAGCATGTCCTTACCGACGATCAGCGCCCGCGTGTCGAGGCCGGCGCCGTCGGGAAGCCTGACGGTGATGTCTTTCTCAGGCTTGCACTGGCAGGCCAGGAACAGGTTCTGCTTCTTGTAAGTCGGCTTAAGGCCTTTCTGCGCGGCGTCCGGCACTTCGCCGTCTGTGACCTGCATCAAGCAGGAGTGGCATACGCCGGATTTGCAGGCGTGCGGTACGCTGACCCCATTGCGCGACAAGCAATCGAGTACGGTCTCGTCGCTTTCGGAAGCAAAGCACGCGTCGCCGATGGCAATCCTTACCGTCACGCCTGCTGCTCCTGTTTCGGGACCCTTAGCGGCCCAGAACGTCGTTGCGCGCGCCTTCGGCGATGGCTGCGACCTCGGCAATGTCGGCCGCCGAGACACCCAGTTCTTTCAGCGTGGTCCCCAGGTGCTCGATGACGACATCGACGTGCGTGCTATTCAAGCCACGCGCCACGAGGTGCTTGTGACCCTCGCGCATGTCCTTGCCCGTGTATTTGTTGGGTCCGCCGAAGGCCATCGTCAGAAACGCCTTCTGTTTGGCGATCTGGCGATCCATGTCGGTGCCGTCGAAGTAGCCGCTGACGCGGTCGTCGGCGAGCATCTTGCGATAGAAGATGTCGACCGCTGCGTCCACGGCGCTCGCGCCGCCCAGTCTCTCGTACAAAGATGCCACGATGTTTTCCTTTTCGGTGGGTGATTGATTCATCGGGAAGCGGCGAGGGATTTCGGCCCCTCAAGCGCTTTGCGGAAAGAGTCTGTCGCTCCAGAAGATGTATATAGAATAGATGTTATTAGTCGGGCGGTCAATGCAGCTTATTTTTTGACGCGGTTGATCGAAATCAATGGCGTCGGAGACGTTGGCGGAAATCGCGCGCTGGCGGGCTGGGCTCGCGTATGCTCCGCGAGCCACTACGCCCGAACATTGCGGGCGGGGTAAGGATCTGGTCGCTGGCGTCCCCGGCGGGATTCGAACCCACGGCCCCCAGATTAGGAATCTGGTGCTCTATCCAGCTGAGCTACGGGGACGCAGCATCGGCGTTATAGCAGAGCACCAGCGCCCCGAGCCACAGGCACGGCAGGCCGCTAGAGCGGCTTGTCGATCCCGGCGCAGGCTTGGGGATCTGCGGTGTGGGTCTTGAGATAGGCGATCAGATCGGTGCGGTCCTTCTTATCGCGGTATCCGATGAATCCCATTTTGGTGCCGGGCAGAAAGCTTAGCGGCATCGTCAAGAATTGATCGAGTGTTTTCTCGTCCCAGGTCAGTCCGGACTCTTTGACCGCCTGCGAATAGACGAAGCCTGGCACCGTCCCGGCAGAGCGGCCCACCAGCCAGCAGTGTTGCGGACCCGTCCAGTTTTCGCGCAGCTTATGACAGCCGGCGCAGACCCCGTACAAACTCTGGCCGTGCGCGAGGTCGGCGGGTCTGTCGCAACCGGCCAAGGTCAAGAGCGCGCCCACCAAGCCTAATGTGATAAATCTGACCGTCACGGTAACCACCTTTGCCCCAAGTATAAGATGTATGTATAATATATCTTATAGCCGGGGTTCAATAGCGCTTTCAGGGGCGCTCGCGGAGATGTCATGCGGATCACGCTCAACACCGACTACAGCCTGCGCGTGCTCATGTTTGTCGCCACCAAGGTCGACGCTCTTGCGACCATTCAGGAAATCGCCGACGCGTTCGACATCTCGCGGGCCCATTTAATGAAGGTGGTTCATCAACTGGGATTAAAGGGCTATGTCGAAACCGTGCGTGGCAAGAATGGCGGCTTGCGGCTGTTGAAGTCCGCCGCCGAAGTTCGGATCGGCGCGGTCGTGCGCGATACGGAGGAAGAGCTTGCCGTGCTCGGCTGTCTCGATACGCCGGGCTACTGCGCCATTCAGCGCGCCTGCATCCTTCGCAACGCCTTCAACGATGCGACGAAGGCATTTCTGGCCGTGCTGGATGAGTACACGCTGGCCGATCTGGTGAAGCCGCGCGCAATTCTGTCGCGGATGCTCGGTATCGAAGCGAACGCTAAGGCTGCGCCTTAGATCAAGCCGGCGTCAACGGACGCGCGGTCACGCGCCGGGATGACGCGGCGGATCGGGCGCTCAACCAACTCAATGTGATACTGCTTCCTGAATTCGTTCCACCACACCGGGGGGCCGAACCTCAGCGCTTTGCGCAGCTGCTCGTAAGTTTCGGGTGAAGGCATGCGCGGCGCGGCGTCGGTCTCCGAGCCGATCAGGATCATCATGATTTTGCCGAGCATCTCGTCGGGGACTTTGCGGCGCATCAGGACCGCGCCGAGGCCCAACCGTCCGAGCAGAACGAAGGTGAGCGTCGATACGTCCTTGTTCTTGCGTCCGACGACACCGTCGACTTGGCTGACAATCTCGCGCAGCACCGCATCGCTTTCGATCTGCGGAAAAAGATCGGCGACTTTCGAGGCCTCCAGCGCGACGGTGCCGGCGTAGTACCAGGGATCGGGCGACGTGAGCATCGGCCGATACACCGGATACATCGACGTCATCTCAGCGGTGCGCTTGAAGCCCGAGATCCCAAATCCCGACACTTCCGCCATGTCGTTGAGGAACCACGTGACAGCGTCCTTTGCCGTCAACGGAATGGTACTCGGTTCCGTTGTATTTCTCATATGCGCGCAGTCTACGCAGATCGCGCCGGAGCGCGACTAATTTGTGACGATGGCTCAGACATTAGTTGGCAACCGAAAGTTCGCATTGCGTCGAATCAAACGTCGCGACTCAAAAACAAAACCGCGCGGTTCGGTTTGGTGTCGCGACGATTAACTTACGCTAGTGCACGAACACCGGTTGCAAATCGTTCTGCACGATCGCGCCCCAGGCCTTCTCAAGCGATGGCGCGGCGCCAATCGGCAAGCCTGCCGCGCTGTAGATGCTCCAGACCGTTACGTCATCGACAACGGCGCGGCGGATGTAAGCAACCTCATCGAGGCCCAGGTGCGCGAGGTCGACGGTGCTCGAGCCGAGCGGCGACGGACCCGTGGCCTCCTCGTAGCCTTCATCGTTCTCAAGCGCCCGCAGTTCGCTCTCCTGACGTTCGATGGCGCGCAGGTCGGCTTGCGTATTCTCAGGGGCGATGATTTCGGCGGACGGCTTGTTGGTCTTTCTCATGTGATCCTCCTGTGAGCGATCCGGATCGCGGCGACCCTTTCAAGGCTTTCGCCGCGTCGAAGTCGGAGCCTCTCGAGGGCATCCGATTGTGAGTCTTATGTGGGAGCTAAATTAAGGCGTTTCCAGGGCATCAGGTGACGGTCGGTATCAGGCCATACCACGGGCGTCATTCACCCGACGGTCACTCACTCGGCATCAATGGTGCGCAAAGGCTTTTTCTTCGCCGCGTTCTTGATCTCGATCTGGGTCACCTTCGGCTCCGGAACCGGGCGCTCCAGATCGATGTGCAGCAGGCCGTTCACGATCTCGGCGCCGCGCACCTCGATACCTTCGGCCAGCACGAAGCTGCGCGTGAACTGGCGCGCCGCGATGCCGCGATGCAGGAATACGCGCCGGCTGTCGTCCTCTTCGCGTTTGCCGCGGATGACGAGCTGGTTGTCCTCGGTGTTCACGGAGAGATCGGTCTCGGCAAATCCGGCCACCGCCAGCGTGATGCGCAGGCGATACTCGCCGACTTGTTCGATGTTGTAAGGCGGATAACCTTCGCCCGCGGTTTTGTTGACGCGGTCGAGCACGCGCTCGATGTGATCGAAGCCCAGCAGCAGCGGGCTGGAAAAGACGGAAACACGGGTCATCTGAATCTCCTCGGCGCGAGCGAGAGCAGGGGCCAGGCCCACGTGACAGCGCCTGGAAAGGAATGTTGCCGCCCAGGTATGGCGCAGCGACCCTCCTATTTTGGGAAAACTGAGCCGTTCGTCAAGGCGTTGAGGGGCTTAAATCCCCGGCCGCGCGGAAGGGCGATTGAGGGCGCAAAATTTCTCATTCCGCACCCTTGATCCGCGTAAAGGCCATCCTATGTCACGTCTTGTCGGATGCCAGAGCAGGGTCCGACAGGGTGAACGGCGCGGCCCTTGTGGCGCGATTATCCCCTCCGCCGGATGGTCCGGGGAGTGCGGTTAACCGGCCCGAACTACGCGCCCGATATTGCTCAGTGGAGAATATCCTATGCGTACCTTTGACCTTTCCCCGCTTTTCCGTGCGTCCGTCGGTTTCGATAATCTGACTCGGGTGCTCGACAGCGTCACGCGCCTCGACGACGCGCATTTCGCCTATCCGCCGTACAACATCGTGAAGTCCGGCGAAGACAACTACCGCATTACATTCGCCGTCGCCGGGTTCGGCCCGGAAGAGATCGATCTGCAGGTCGAGAACAACACGCTCACCGTGAAGGGCAGGCCGGTGCAAGACCAGACGCAAAACGTCTATCTGCATCGCGGCATCGCCGGTCGCGCGTTCGAGCGACGCTTCGAACTCGCCGACCATATCCACGTGGGTGAAGCGAAGCTGGAAAACGGCCTGCTGCATATCGACTTGAAGCGTGAGATCCCGGAAGCGTTGAAGCCGCGCAAGATCGATGTGAAAGCCGGCAAGACTCAACCGGCCCTCGCGCAGGCGGCCTAAGCACTTAAGAACTGCACCCGCGCGCGGCGCGCGCGTCCCTCGTCCGTCGGGCGTGATCCCCCTCTCGCCCGCCTCCCCCCGAGGACCCCCTGCGTGCGGGTGCAGCCTTTCTCCAACATCGGCCATACTTTCGTCGGCCATGTCGTACACTCGGGCATGGCCGATGACATTTCGAAGACGCCGCTGATCGCGTTCTATCGCGGGCTTGCGCCCGACGCGGCCGGGCGAAAGATCGACGAGATCTGGGATTGGGATCTCCGCCGCCTCGAAATGGCGCACGATTACATCCAGTGGCTTTTCCCGCTGCCGGAACGCAGCCGCTTCAATCCCGATGCGCCCTGTCTGACCGCCGCGGACGCGCGGACATTCGCGATCGACGAAGACCTGCAGACGCGGCTCGCGCGGTCGTTGGATGTGATGCTGCATTTCTATGGCTTGTCACGCCAGGGGGGCGCCATCCTGCGCACGCGGGATTTCGCGGCGCGGGCGGCCAACTGGCTTACACCTTTGAATCACAATCATCTGCGGCTCACCCGCATGCTGCTGGCGCTGGGCTATCTGGGTCGCAAGAGCGACGCGGCGGCGCTGCTCGCCTGCTTGACGGAGATAACCGCGACGGACGGCCGCGAGGCGGTCTCCGAACGCACGGCGGGTTTCTGGCAGGCCGCCGTGCACCAGCCGCCGCCGTTACCTTAAGGCTTCCCCCAATACGGGAACTTTGCAGCGGAGCGAGCGTTCTTTCGCCAGAGGCCGCCACAGGGCGCGCCGGAGGAAGACCCAATGACAAAATTCCGCATCGGTATGATTGGCTTGATCGCGATGACCCCGTCGGCTTGCGCCGGCGGCGATCGCTTGCCCTCGCATCCGAACTATTCCGCCGCCATCGCCAACCTGCGGATCGCGCGCACCATCCTCGACAACGAGCCCGAGTACACCGTGGCGCGCAATCAGTATCGCGCGCTGGAAGCGATCGACCGTGCGGTGCTCGAGCTGAAGGACGCCGCCATCGAGGGTGGCCAGCCCATCGGCGGCCGGCCTGTGCTCGATCCCGCGCTCGACTACGGTGGCCGCCTGTCTCGCGCGCGCGAACTCATCGTCGGCGCCGACCATGAGCTGAGCTTCCGGGAAGACGACGTCAACGCCCGCCCGTCCCGCGACAACGCCCGCCACTATGTGGAGGAAGCCCGCGAGGCCGTCGACCGTACCATCCGTGAACGTCGGGGTTAGGTCCACCTAAGTCCTCTGCCGGTTGTCCCGGCGTGTCGCACCAAAAGGTCCGTGCAGCAATGCGCGGGCCTTTTGCTTTCCACCGCGCGAAGACTAATCTGACGCCCTTGCGGCCCCGGCCGCATTATGGGGAGAAGCAGAATGAAAGCCTTACTGATCGCGACATCGATGTTGGTGTCGTTCGCGGGCGCCGCCTGCGCGCAGCAGGCCCTACAGCCGCAGCAGCCGATGTCGTTCTTCGTCACCAGCGCTGGCTCGGGCAAAGGTGCCGACCTCGGCGGTCTCGCCGGCGCCGACAAGCGCTGCCAGGATCTCGCCGCCGCCGCCGGCGCGGGCGGCAAGACGTGGCGCGCCTATCTCAGCACGCAAGGTGCTGGCGCGGTGAACGCGCGCGATCGCATCGGCAAGGGCCCCTGGTACAACGCCAAGGGCGCGCGCGTCGCGGCGGATGTCGGCGACCTGCATGGCGACACGCTCGATCAGGCGCGCGTCGGCAATGCGCTGACCAAGCTATCGGCGCTCAATGAAAAGTGCGAGCCGGTGAAGGGCGCGGGCGATACCCCGAACGTCCACGACATGCTGACCGGCAGTCAGCCCGACGGCAGAGCTTTCACCGACGCGGCGGATCACACCTGTAAGAACTGGACGAGCAGCGGCGAAGGCACGGCCCAGCTCGGCCACCATGACCGCACGGGCGGCCCGAACACCTCGTGGAATGCCGCGCATCCGTCGCGTGGCTGCAGCCAGGAAAACCTGGTCGCGACCGGCGGCGCGGGTCTCTTCTACTGCTTCGCGACGAACTAAAGTCGGCGCGTCGCTGCGCAAAAGAAAACGGCCTGCCGCAGGGCAGGCCGTTTGTCTTTCGAACGCAATCTCGCGATCAGACGATCTTGAGCTGCTGGGTGTCTTGCGCGGTGCCCGGCATGTAGAGATTGAAAATGATCGGCAGAACCAGGCTCGGGAAATCGCTGTGATGCAGCGCGCCCGGACGGACATACAGGAATTCGCCGGGGCACATGCGGAACGGTGTGCCGTCCTGCATGGTGATCTCATTATGACCCGCCATCAGGCCGATGAAATGCGGCTCGCCGCCCAGATGCATTTCCTGGATGCCGCCGGCGCTGCCGTAACGCGGATCGGTGCGCCGGTATCCGTCGGAACTGATCGCGCGCGGGCCGAGGCGCCAGTTGCTGCCCGGCTGCTTGTTGCTCAAGGATTCGGTCTCGCTGACCGCATGCACCGGCACTTCAAGGAATGACGTGCAGCTGCGTCCGTTCTGATCGATACCCATCGCTTGGATCTTCATGACTAAGTCTCCTTATGTGCAGCGGTTCAGGCCTTGGCCTTCGCGTCGGGGTTCGCGCGGACAGGCGCATCGGTCGAGATGAAAACGGAATCTTCCACCGCCTCCCACCAACCGGCGTTGCCCAGCTTCTCGCGTGTTGTGTCGCCCGCGACCAACTCCACGGTCTGATCGCCTTCCTTGCGGCGCAGACGACCCTTGGCGATATAGATCAGCACATCGACACGCTTGTTGTCGTAGGTGCTGGTGTGGCCGGCGCCCTTCTTCAGCGAGGCATAACGTATCGAATTGCCGTCGAACTGATAGCGCGTGGTGACGAGGCGAATGGCATCCTTGGGCGCTTTCTTCATCTCGTCCGGCTTTTCCGCCGACGCGCCCATTTCCTTGCCGTTCTCGAGCCATTCAAGGCGAAGCGGCCCGACTTTGGCTTCCTTCGCCCGCATGATCGTGCCCTTGGGATTCGGGCCCGCGGTGTTGACCAGGAACGTCAGCAGCACGGTTTCCTCGGTCGGCTTCGGGTTCACGATGGTGCCGGTCGGCATGAACATCGCGTCGCCGGTGGACAGCTTCGTCGGCTTGCCGGGCAGCCCGCGGATCGGGTTCACCGTCACCGAACCGGAGACGACGAAAATCTCCGTCTCGAACGTGATCTGGTGATTGACCGGCGCGCCCTTCTTCCAGGTCAGCACGCGGATTGTGCCCGTGGGATAGGCGAAGGTCCTCGCTTCGTAGCGCGATGCGTTCGCGGGCGCCGTGTCGACGTTGGCCTTGCCCTCGGCGATGCGGTTCGGGCCGGTGGCCGCTTTCTCGTCGTCCCATTCCGCCATCGGTATCGACGGTACTTCGGACGACTTGATGAACAACAGATCGCTTTGATCTTTACCGGCGCCGGTGAAGCCGCCTTGGGCCGCCGCTTCATTGATGAGCGGCAAGCCGGCGCGGTCGATCAAGGGCAGTGCAAAGGCCGCGGCGCCGACGCCGAACACCCGGCGCAAGGCCGAGCGGCGGTTCGTTCCTCGCATCGTCGCGTCATCCATGGGCAGGCCCCTCCCGGCAGATAAGATACGCGCCACCCATGCTCCCCAAGCGGCGCGCTTGAAAGGCAACGCTAAACCGACCTCGCGGCAGGCGCTACCGCGCAGAAACGGGCAGGCTCACGCTGTGGACCAGAATACTGGAATAGCCGTTCAATGGCAGACACTTAAAGCTGGATTCGATCCACGGCAAAAGCCTGCGGAGGCAAGCCAGCCTGGGCGCGCGCGTGCATTCGCACATACGCCGTCTCGATATGTCGCGCGAACAGCCGGCTGTCGAACAGGGGGGAACTCAGCCTATTGGCCGCGAGTTTGCGGCGGACCGCGTCGAACTGCGCAGGATCTGTCGCCAAACGGATTGCCATGGCTTCGTACGCGGCCGATGTGTCCGTCACCAACTCCGGTAAGCCAATCGTCCTGAGCAGGCTGGCGGCCGCGCGGCTGGCGAAGGACTTGCCCATACAGGTCAGGACCGGCAATCCCGACCACAGCGCATCGCTGGCGGTGGTGCCGGCGTTGTAGGGCAGCGTGTCAAGGAACAGGTCGGCGCATTGCTGTCGCGCCAGAAATTGCGCGAATGACACGCGTTGTGAGAAGACCAAACGGTTGGGGTCCACGCCCCGCTTTTGCGCCTCACCGCGAAGATTCCGGGACGTCAGCTCGCTGCCGTCGACTAACCACAGCACACTGCCGGTGGCGGCGTTGAGAATCCTCATCCAGCTATCGAAGGTCGCCGGCTGGATTTTGTACGAATTGTTGAAGCAGCAAAACACGAACCCCGTGTCGGGCAGGCCAAGCTCGCGGCGTGTCGGCACGTCGCGCGACAGGATGCGCTCCGTACCGTTGATCTGATGCGTGTGCGGCAAGGAAACGACGTTCTCGGTGAAATGGACATGGTGAGATTCGGGAATCACGGTTCCATCGGCGATGATGTAGTCGATGAACGGGGCGCCCATTGTGCCCAAATAGCCAAGATACTGGGCCTGCACCGGCGCGCAGCGTTCGGCGAAGATGCCCGGCCTGGCATGCTGGGTGTGGCCGTTCAAATCGACGGCGATATCGATGGCCATGTCGCGCGACATTTGCGCGATGGCGCGGTCGGTCACGTCCCGCACATCGATAAATGTGTCGAGTTCGGCGCGCACCTTCGCCGACATCGCATCTTCGGCATAAGGCGCGAAGGAGAAGCCGATGACCTCAAAGCGTTCTCGGTCATGGGCGTTGAGCAGCGGCGCGATCAGATGCGCGACCGGGTGTTCACGGAAATCCGACGAGTAGTAACCGATCCGAATCTTATGATGCCCTTGGCGTGCGAGCGCTGGGCCCAGCGACGATGGCACGGAATACTTCGCGGCGACGTAAATCTCGGTCGCGCGCTTATGCAGCTCTGGGTCATCAATCAAGGACAGAAGCGCAAAGGGCACAGTAACGGCGCTTCCAGCAGCGACGCCCGCGCGAAGCTCCTCGAGATTCTCGCGCCACCGCGACCAGTCGCAAATCTTCATCCGCGTATGCACGACCGTTCCCCGCAGAAACGGTTCGTCGGGTTTGAGCGCAAGGGCCCGTTCATAGTTGATCAGGGCTTCGTCAAGCCGGCCAAGCTCCAGAAGGGTCAGAGCCCGGTTGTTGTGGGCGTCGGCATGAAGGGCTTGTAACGCAAGGGCGCGATCGAAGCTTGAGAGCGCCGCTTCCAGGCGTTGGAGACGCAGCAAGGCGGTGCCACGGTTGTGATGCGTCTGCGCAAGTCCCGGGCCCAGCGCAAGCGCCTGGTCATAGCTCGCAACCGCTTCCTCAGCGCGGTTGAGTTCAAGCAGCGCATTGCCGCGATTGTTGTAAGCCTCCGGATAATCGGGCCGAAGGGCCAGCGCGTTCTCGCAGCTCGTCAATGCCTCCTCAGGTCTGCCCAGACTTAAAAGCGCGTGCGCGCGATTGTTGTGGGCATCGGGAAAAGCCTGATGCAGCGCCAAAACCCTGTCGAAGTCCGCAAGGGCTTCAGCCGGGCGTCCCAATCCCAACAAAGCGACGCCGCGATTGTTCTGCGCCTCGGAGGCGCTGGGCGACAACGCAAGCGCGCGGTCATAGCCCGCGACAGCTTCCGCCGGCCGCTGCAACTCCATCAGCACGTTGGCGCGTGTGCACTGGGCATCGGCGGTGTTGGGCGCGAACGCAAGTCCGCGGTCGAGGCTGGACAATGCATCGTCGAGACGGCCAAGCGTGTACAGAACATGGCCGCGCCCGAACCAACTATCGGCCAGCGTCGGCTCAAGCTTTAGCGCGTGCTCATAACCGGCGAGGGCTTCGGGCAACCGTCCCAGCATGTAGAGGGCGCCGGCGCGGTGGTGATGAAGCCCCGGTTGTACCGGGCAGAGCGCGATCGCGCTGTCGTAAAGGGCAAGCGCCTCATTCACTTGTCCCGCCATCGTCAGCGCATGCGCTTGCTGGGCGTAAGCTTCAGCCTTCTGGGCGGATAAGGGATCGGTTGCCATAACTTGCTTCTACGGCGATGTGCGCATCATCGGCAACAGGCTAGAGTGAGCGCAGGATTCGCGTGGAGCCATGCGGCGGTGATCGAAAACGTCAGTCATAGGGAGCTATTGCGCCCGGGCGCGGCAACGCTGCTGGAAGCAGAGCTCAGTGGCGCGAAGGCTTACGGCCTTCAGGTGCAACAGGGCCACGTGCTTGTGCGCAATAATGATGTTCTGCCGGTGATCGACGGCAAGACGTCGACGGCCGAATACGCCGAATACGCGGCGCACCGCTACACCTTGTCGGAGCCTGTGCGCGAGGTGGGCGCACTCTCGTCCATGGTCCTGATCGCCGGCTCGACCAACTACTACCATTTTCTGATGTTCAATCTGCCGGGAACGATCTTTCTCAGGTCGGCTCAAGGTCCGCGGGTGACGCTCGGCATCGTCAACCCGTTTCCCAAGAACGGCGAAGCGCTCATTCACGCGCTGCTGCCGCAGATCGCCGGCCGGCCCGTCGACGTCGTGACGGTCGGACCGGGCGACTACGTCGCGCGTGACGTCATTCTGCGCGCGGTGCCGATGATGCCATTCTCCGTCGCGTTCTTGAAAACAATGCAGTCGCTTGTCGGCCGCCGTGCGCCGGAGTCCGGCACGTTCAAGATTTTCGTGCGGCGCGATGGCGGCCGCGGCGGGCGCATGCTGCTCAATCAAGCCGAGGTCGAGGCTTGGTGGGTGAAGCGGGGCTATGCGTCGGTCGACCCCGGCTGTCTTTCGCTCGAAGATCAGATCGCGCTTTTCGCGCGCGCGACTCATGTTGTCGGCGTCGAAGGTGCGGGGCTCGCGAACCTCGTCTTCACGACCAGGGTTCGCCACGTCGTCGTTCTCGCAAGCCCCGCCACTAAGAACGAACAGTTCTTCCCAAATTTGGCAGAATGCGCCGGGCTGCCGCTGACGACCCTGTATGGCGAAATCGCTCCGGACCAAGCGCCTGATCAACTCGCGCACCGCCGCGCCGACTTTGTCATGCCGATGGATAGGGTGATCGGGCTCCACCTCTGAGGCACGTCGTCGATCTCGCCAAGCTGGACCGGCGGCCTAATGTCACCGCGCGCCGCGGCGTTCAGGGTTCGAGTTCGCGCGCGACCCGGAAGCCTTGGGTGTAGAAGCGCGAATCGGCTGGATTGACGTTGCGCAAGGCGGCGCGGATGCCCCAGGGGAAGTGCGCCCAGGAGGCACCGCGGTTCACCCTAAGACCAGACACGCAGTGATCGGGTGCCGCGTCCCATGCCGAGCCGTCCAGAGGCGGCGCACCAGCGTAGGTGTCGTGCCGACAGTCGGCCACCCATTCCCACGCATTGCCCAGCATATCAAACAGGCCAAAGGGGTTCGGTTTGTATTTTCCCACCGGCGCGGTGAACGCATAACCGTCCCGGCATCGCACCAGCCGTTCGGCGCCCTTGAGATCGTAGGTGACCGGGGCCCCCGGCTTTCCCCACAGGTATGGGCCATCGCCGGCATCCTGGTCGCCGACATTGGCATAGGCGCAAGCGCCGTCGACGGAATCGCCCCACCAGCGCGCAGTGCTGGTGCCGCCGCGTGCGGCGTATTCCCATTCGGCCTCGCTAGGCAGACGATAGGTCTTGCCGGTCTTGGAGGAAAGCCAGTTGGCATAGGCGACCGCGTCGTCCCAGCTCACGCAGACGACTGGATGGTCATCGGTCTGAGGGAAGCCCACGTCTTTCCAAGATTTGCCCGGCGTTGTGACGAACAAGACGCCGCGCGCATCGTAAATACGGCAAAAGAAACCATCATCGCGCTGGGTCGCCTCGACGAAAGCGGCATACTCGGCGCGGTTCACCTCAAAACGGCCAAGCGCGAACGGCTTGGCGATGGTGACGCGGTGACGGGGCTGCTCGTTGGCGGCGTACAGCGGCGGCATGCGCTCGCGATCGGATTCTACTGCGGTCGAGCCCATGTCGAAGGCGCCGGCCGGTATCGCCACCAGTTCCGGACACGTGGGGCAATCCCGGAAGACCGCGCCTGGCTTGATCGCGTCAGCGGCCCGCGCCGCGCCGTAAACTCCCAAAAGAAGAATCAACGCGACGGAAATCAATCGTGTCATGCGGTGCATCCCGTTTATCCCCGGCGGAATAATATCCCGCGCGCCGGCTTTCAAATACTATCCGTTTCGGCTGAGAATGGCACGGCGGAGGAATTTGATGGCGACGATCTTCACGTGGAAAAGGACGTTGCTTCCCACGGCGAAGTAAGTTTCCAAATTGGGCCGCTAAAGCCCGGCAGCTATCACTTCATGGGGGAACTCCACGCAGAAACCGCCCAAGGGACCACGATCGCTACGGACACTCCCTAAAGTATGCTCTAGCTGCGCAGAGCTAACGCATGGATGTGGTGCCCGCAGCCGACTTGAACCGGCACAATCATTATGGATCGAGAGATTTTATTCCGATTGGCTACAGGCAGTTTCACATGATCACCGTCGCATCGCTCGCTAGTTCGGCTGGGGAAATCGTCGTTCGGAAAAAGATTCAAACCGGCGCGTTTGTCTACGAGCAGGGTGATTGTTGTCAGAGCGAAGCGGATGAGCAGGGGGTCAGCCTGTCATCTTACATCCACGCCCTTTTCAGCCTGCTCTGGCAGAAGCGCTCTCAGCGCGTTCTGATGATTGGCTGCGGTGGCGGGACGCTCGCCACACTCCTGGTGCGATCTGGAGCGCGGGTCACTGTCATCGATAACAACCCAAACACATTTCATTTGGCCCGCGACTATTTTCAAATGCCGGCGCAGGTGAAATGCGTCGTCGCGGACGGCGCGGAATACTTAAGAAATTGCCGGGAGTTTTATGATGCGATTGTTCTCGACGCTTACAACGGAAGCATAATTCCACAGCACCTGCAGTCACCTCGCTTTCTTAAGCTCGTGAAGCGGCAGCTTGATCGATCGGATGGTGTATTTCTCGCCAACGTCTATCTCCATCACGATTTCGATCTAACAGCAGATCGCATGATTCATACGGCAGGGTCGATCTGGCATGAGGTCGCCTTGCTCGATGTGCAGGGGCACTCCGGTCGCAATTGTGATGGTGCCCGCGGCCGGACTTGAACCGGCACGATCCTTACGGATCGAGGGATTTTAAGTCCCTTGCGTCTACCAATTTCGCCACGCGGGCAGGCGCGGCGCCAACCTAGCGAGGTCGGCGTCTTGGGGCCAGCCCGAACGCAAGCCTAGCCGATGACGTCGCCCAGGCTTCGGTAATAGTCCTGGAATTTCTTATACCAGGCCTGCCATTCGACCGCTTTGTCGCGCGACACATACTGCTCAATCGTCTCAAAAATCCGGGCTTCCGAGAAATCGCGCGGCAGATCCGCGCAGTAATCGAAACGATCGTCGTGCATCGCCTGGTTCAAGGCCCGGTTCATGGGGAACGGGTCGAAAGCCTCGCCCGTAAGTTCTGTTTTCCGCGACGTCGTTGTGAAGCCGTGCACGACGAGATCGTGTTCGGCGTAGGCAAACGTCGGCGTGGTCGTCAGGGCGTTGATGTACTCCACGGCGAGATTAAACTGCGATTTGACGGTGAACCGATAGTCGGTCGCCGAGAACGCCTTCGTGAAGTAGTCCCTTTTGTATATGGCTTGGGCCGGAACGAACACTTGGCTCCGGTCGACATTCATCTTGATGTGGGGCTCGAAGTAGATCGCCGTCAGTCCATCGTCGATGGCCGCCCTCACGCTTGTGAGGGTAGGGCGCGCCGCCGCGGTTATCGCTCGCAGCCACAGGTGAAAGATAAGAGTGTTGTGCGCGGAAAGGCGCCGCTTCACGGCGTTCAGATCAAGGGGGCGAACGAACCAGACGTCCTCTTCCAAGACACAAACGTATTCGCTCTGGCTTTTTCCGATCTCTTCCCGCCAAAACGCGCTGGGGTTCATCAGCCCCCATTTCTCATACTCTTCCGGTGAAAAGCGCTCGTTGTAGATTCCATTTGCGACGAGTTCGGTCTTCCTCTCGCCATGCGGCGGCTGGATGATCTCGACGTTGGGATAGCGCTTCTGAACGACATCGAGAAAAACACGCGGCGTGCCGTCGTCCAGGACGACGATGTGCGACGCGCCGACCACATACTTCTCAACGGTCGCCAAACAGCGCGCCAAGCAGAACATTCTGTTGAAGGATTTTATGAAGACGTCCATGCCGGATCCCTGAAGTCCGCTGGCAACCTAGCGATGTGACGGGCTCTTGGTCCAGGCCCGAGGCGCCTGCATCGCCGGAAAAACTTGATTACCTTTGCGATGTCGTGCAGCAACGCCTCTATGTCCGCATCTCGACCACCAAAAGCCAAACGGCATCGTGGCAAGCCGCCCCGTGATGGCCAACGCGAAAGTCCTCGCGACGGCCATCGCGGCAGCCATCGTCACAGCGATCGCGGCGACCGTCCGCCGCCGCGATCGACGCCGCGCACGCCCTCGATCGCCGTGTCGCGCGAGGAGCTGCTCACCCGCGTCCTGTATCGCGATGCCTTGGTGCTGGTGATCAACAAGCCTACCGGCATCCCGGTGCATGGAGGTCCCGGCGGCGGCCCTAACCTCGAAGACCTGTTCGACGCGCTCAAATTCGGCCTGCCGCGCCCGCCGTCGCTTGCGCATCGTCTCGATCGCGATACGTCCGGCTGCCTGGTGCTGGGCCGTCACCCCAAGGCCCTGCGCAAGACCGGCGCGATGTTCGCCGCCGGGAAGGCGAAGAAGGTTTATTGGGCCATCGTTGAGGGCGTGCCGAAAAAGCCGGAAGGCCTGATCACCTATAAATTGCGCAAGGAAACGCCGGGCAAGGGCTGGAAGATGGTCGTCCATCCTCATGGGCAGGACGCCGTCACCGCTTACAAAGTGCGTGGCACCGCGCAGACGCCGAACGGCGTTCGCACGTGGCTCGAACTCGAGCCACACACCGGCCGCACACACCAGATCCGCGTGCACTGCGCGGAGATCGGCTGCCCCGTGGTCGGCGACCCGGTCTACGGACCGCAGCCTTACGACCCCGCGCGCGGGTCCCTGCAGCTGCACTCCCGTTCGATTGCCCTGCCGCTCAGCCCCTCGCGTCCGCCGATCAAGGTGACCGCGCCGCCGCCGGCGCACATGCTGGCCGACCTGAAGGCCTGCGGATACACCGGCGATTAGGCTATGCTCTGTGCGACGCAGCAGCGGAGCGCAAAGATGGTGACGCGGCGGACGATCGTTGGCGGACTTCCGGGGTTGATGATGGCGAACACGGCGTGGGCCCAAGAGGGAAAACCGGGCACCGTCCCCACGGTGACGAAACCGCTGGCCGAATACCTCGCCAAGGCGCGCTTCGACGATTTGCCGCCGCCGGTGCGCCGTGAGGCTGTGCGCACGCTGCTGAACTGGGTCGCCACCGCGCTGGGCGGCGCACACCACACCGCGACGGACCGCGCTTGTGCCGCGGTCATTCCCTTCGCCGGCAAACCGCAAGCCGGATTGATCGCGCGGCGCGAGCGGCTCGATGCGATGAACGCGGCGCTTCTGAACGGCATCGCCGGCCACGTCCTCGATTTCGACGACACGCATCTGCCCACGGTGATCCACCCGTCGACGGCGGTGGTGCCCGTGTTGCTGGCGATGTCCGAATACAAGCCGATCGGCGGCGCTGACCTGCTGAACGCGCTGGTGCTGGGCGTCGAGACGTCGTGTC
Source organism: Rhodospirillaceae bacterium (assembly GCA_947476695.1). GTDB lineage: Bacteria > Pseudomonadota > Alphaproteobacteria > Rhodospirillales > Rhodospirillaceae > SCTM01. The sequence goes on along the minus strand of CANJRD010000001.1, from coordinate 306,664 downwards.
GCATCGGCAATGCCGTCAGTCCGGAGCATTACGACATTGGATGGCACATCACCGGCACGGCCGGCGTGTTCGGCGCGGCGGCGGCCACCGCAAGATTGCTCGGCCTCGATGCGCGCCAGACCGGCTGGGCCCTGGGCATCGCCGCGTCGCAGCCGGTGGGCCTGCAAGAGTCACTCGGCTATATGAACAAGAGCTTCAACGCCGGGCGCGCCGCCGCTAACGGCATGATGGCCGCTTTTCTGGCGGCGCAGAATTTCGAGAGCTCCGATCGTATGATCGAAGCGCCGCACGGCTGGGCGCCGATCGTCAGCACGAAGCAGGACTATGCACAGATCACCGAGGGCCTTGGCACGCGCTTCGAGATCCTGCGCAACGCTTACAAGCCGTTCCCCTGCGGCGTGGTGATGCACCCTTCGCTGGATGCGGCATTGAAGCTGCGCGCGGCGGGCGTGAAGGCGCAAGACGTTGCACGCATCGACCTGAAGGTGCATCCGCGCACCATGATCCTGACGGGCCGTCCCACGCCCACCGACGGCATGGAAAGCAAGTTCAGCGTCTATCACGGCGTAGCCGTTGCCTTGATCGTGGGCGCGGCGGGCGAAAAGGAATTCAGCGCCGCGGCCGTCAACGATCCGCGCGTGCTGGCCTTGCGCGCTAAGGTCTTCCCGGTGGTCGAGTCCTCGCTCGCGGCCGATCAGGTGGATATGACCGTCACGCTCAAGGACGGTACCAAGCGGCATCAGTTCATCACACATGCCATCGGCAGCGCCAACACGCCCATGACGGATGCCGAGATCGACAGGAAGTTCCTGGGACTTGCGGACGGTGTGGTGCCGGCGGCGCAAGCGCAGCGCATCATGGCGCTCTGTCGCGGGATGGAAGGCTTGAAAGACGCCGGGGAGCTTTCGCGCAGCCTTCAGATCGTCTGACGCACCACGGACGCCAGCGCCTCGGCCAATTGATAGAAATGCGAATCCGCGATGTCGGCGCGGTCGACCGCGACGCCCGCGAACACCGGCTCGCCGGCAAGCCAGCGCGCCTCGGCGGTCTCGTCTCTCAGCGCGATATCAAGCGCGTGGGTCATCTCATAGTTCTGATGCGGCAAACCGGCGACGATCAGGGCCGCGCGCAACATGATCACGGCATAGCCGCGAATCGCTTCGGTGCCGGTGGCGTGGGCGAAGTCGACCCGCAAACCGTCGCGGAAGATCGCCAGGCACTTCGGCAGCGATAGCGACAGCACCGCGCGGCACACCACCGGGCGATGCGCGTAGGCGGAGCACGCGCTGTCGACCAGGATCGGGCAGATCACGCGGTTCACCTCGCGGTACACCTGGGGGATGGACTGCGCGCGGGCCGACGCGTCCCGCACGCGCGCTTCGGCATCGGCGCGGCCGCGAACACCTTCCGCGAGACGGAAGATTTCCGGGAATGTGCAGCTGACGTAGGTGACACAGCAATGGCCGCAGCCCTTGGCGCAGGCAATCGGTTCCGTCACGGCGGCCGCAAGGCTCGCGTCGATCAGGCTTTCGGCGAAAGCCGCCACCTCGCGCGCGCGCGCCGGCGATGGATCGTCGAGCAGCATCAACGCCATGTGCCGCGCGTTGGCTTGCAGCGCGGGCACGCAATTCTCAGCGGGGTTCAGCGGCTTGCCGACGAGCGCTGCATCGGCATCGATGAATTTCTGGCGCGTGGCGGCGTCCAGGCGCGGAAATGCATTCATGGCGCTGGCCCGACAACGGGCTCTGCGCCGATATCGCGCATCATCTGCGCGACCTTGGCCACCACGGCGGCGATCTCCGCCTTGTCGGTGCTGCGCGCGACAATGCTGGTGCTGCGCTCCTGCGGATAGCTGCCGATGGTCACGCGCGGGTGCTCGGTCTGGATGCGCGACAGCACGGCGGCGATGTCGCCCTCGCGCACCGCCCCGTCGACACTTTGCGAATGCACCGCGGCGCCGCGCTGCAGGGTTGGGGCAAGGGACTCGAACATCTCGCGCGCCACACTCGGCACGCCGGCGAGCACGAAGACATTCTCGATGCGATAGCCCGGCGCGATGCTCAGCGCGCTGTCGATCAGCGTTACATCCGGGCCATCCGGCACATTGGCCATGCGCAAGCGCGCGTCGTTCAGGCGGTCGCCGAAATAGGCCGTCATGGCCGCGACAACCTTGGGATGACGCACGACCTGGCGTTCGAAGGCCAAGGCGATGCAGTCGGTGGTGATGTCGTCGTGGGTGGGGCCGATGCCGCCCGTGGTGAACACATAGGTATATGTGGTGCGCAGGGCGTTCAGCGCGCCGACGATGGCCGCCGGCACATCCGGCACGATCCGGCATTCCTGCAGGCGAATCCCCAACGTGCTCAGGCGTTGTCCGATATAGGACACGTTGGCGTCCTGCGTTCGGCCGGACAGGATCTCGTCGCCGATGATCAGGATCGCGGCGGTGGGCGCGGCTTCGGTCATGACCTGGAGACTACGGCAGCTGCCGCCCGCGCTCCAGTGTCACGCGCCTGACCGAGGCCGCCACACGCATCGGCGGCTCACAGCCAGTCTTGCAGGATCGGGATCAGCGGCTCGTCGGCGGGCGGCATGGGATAGTCGCGCAAGCGCTGCGACGACACCCAGGCCAGCTTCTGGCCTTCCTGGGCGTTCACCTTGCCGCGCCAGGTGCGGCAGATATAAAGCGGCATCAGCAGGTGGAACTTTTCGTAGCTATGCGACACGAAGGTCAGCGGCGCGAGACAGCTGGCGCGGATATCGATGTCGAGTTCTTCCTTCAACTCGCGGATCAGCGCCGCTTCCGGGGTCTCGCCGTCCTCGAGCTTCCCGCCCGGGAATTCCCAGGTGCCCGCGAGGTGCTTGCCCGCGGGGCGCTGCGCCAGCAGCACGCGGTTATCGGCGTCCAGCAAGGCGACCGCGACCACAGTCACGATGCGAAGTCCGGCACTTGGCGCGGGAATGTCCGCAGACCAGCAACCGGATTCGTCGTCGCTCGCCTCAGGTGCGGTAGCTGCCATTGATGTCGATGTATCCGTGGGTGAGATCGCAGGTCCAGACGGTCGCCTTGCCCGAGCCGATGCCGACGTCGACCTCGAGCACGATGTCCTGGCCCTTCATGTGCCCGACCACCGGGGTCTCGTCGTAGTTGGGCACCGGCGCACCGTCGTTAGTGATCAGCGTGCCGCCCACGGCGATCTTCAGCTTGTCGCGGTCGGCGCGCTCACCGGCCTTGCCGACCGCCATCACGATGCGGCCCCAGTTGGCGTCTTCGCCGGCAATGGCGGTTTTCACCAGCGGCGAATTGGCGATGGATAGGGCGATGCGCTTGGCGCCGGCATCGTGTTCCGCGCCCGTCACCCGCACTTCGACGAACTTGGTCGCGCCTTCGCCGTCGCGCGCGACCAGCTGGGCCAGTTCGATCAGCAGATCGTCAAGCTTGGCCTTGAAGTCGGCGAGGCGGGGATCGTTGGCGGCCGTGATCTGCGGATGACGCGCCTGGCCGGTGGCGAACATCAGCAGTGTGTCCGAGGTCGAGGTGTCGCTGTCGACCGTCAGGCAGTTGAAGCTTTTGTTCGCGCCATCGGCGATCAGCGCTTGAACCGCCTCGGCGCTCAGCGCCGCGTCGGTGAAGACGTAGGCCAGCATCGTCGCCATGTCCGGCGCGATCATGCCCGAGCCCTTGCAGAACCCGTTGATGGTGACCGACAGGCCGTCGATGGTGGCCGTGCGCGTGGCCACCTTCGGGAAGGTGTCGGTGGTCATGATGGCTTTGGCGGCCTCCATCCAGGCGTCGGCCGCGAGCTTGCCGCGCACGACCGGCAGGGAGTCGAGGATTTTCTCCACCGGCAAGGGCACGCCGATAGTGCCGGTGGAGGACACGAATACTTCGCTTGGCTTGCAGCCGAAGACCGTCGCCGCCGTCTTGCACGTGGCTTCGACGTCGGCCACGCCCTGGCGGCCGGTGAAGGTATTGGCGTTGCCGGCATTGACCACCAGCACCCGGCCGCTGCCCGATTTCAGATGGGCGCGGCAGCTCTCGACCGGCGCCGAAGCCGTGAGGGAGCGGGTCAGCACCCCGCCGGCGGTGGTGCCGGGGTCCATGACCGCAACCATGAGGTCGGAGCGCACCTTGTAACGGATACCGGCCGCATGGGCGGCGAACCGCACGCCCGGGATAGGCGGCAGGGTCGGCAGCATCTTGGGCGCCAGCGGCGAGACGGGAGGAGCGGCCATCATCGAACTCGGGTGTTGGAATGTCCGGGAGTGGAAAAAATGCCGCGCCTCAATGGCATAGCTGCGCTTCCGCGACAAGCGTGGCGGTTTTAAAAACAACGGGTCCGCCCGATGTGCAGAGGTGCGAAAAATCCAAGCCCACCAATGATTTCTTCGAGAATGGGCGGGCCGTATCGTTGACTTCGCGAACGCGGGCTTCTATCTGTTCCGCACCGCCCGTCGGATGTCCGCCCGGATGCCTGACGATCCCGCGGTCTTTTTGGCTTGGGCCAAGGGCTTCGAACTTTAAAAGCGCTTCGACCCCGACCGCCTTCCCTGCTTAGAGGTATCGATGCTCGGCGATCTCGCCAAACGCCTGTTCGGGTCGCGTAACGACCGCCTGATCAAGTCCCTCCGTCCGATCGTCGACACCATCAATGCCAAGGAACCGGAAGTCGCCGCCCTGGACGACGCCGCCTTGCGTGCGCGCACCGACTGGCTGAAGGGCCGTCTGGCGGCTGGCGAAACGCTGGACGACATTCTGCCGGACGCCTTCGCCACCGTGCGCGAAGCCGCCAAGCGCGTTCTCGGCCAACGCCACTTCGACGTGCAGCTGATGGGCGGCATGGTCCTCCATCGCGGCATGATCTCCGAAATGGGCACCGGCGAAGGCAAGACCCTGGTCTCGACGCTGCCGGTCTATCTCAATGCGCTCACCGGCAAGGGCGTGCACGTCATCACCGTGAACGACTACCTGGCCGCGCGCGATTCCGGCTGGATGGGACGCATCTATCAATTCCTCGGCCTGACGGTCGGCTGCATTCAGCACTTCCTCAGCGACGATCAGCGCCGCGACGCGTATCGCTGCGATGTGACCTACGGTACCAACAGCGAATTCGGTTTCGACTATCTGCGCGACAACATGAAGTACGCGATCGAGGACATGGTCCATCGCGACTTCAACTATGCCGTCGTCGACGAAGTGGACTCGATCCTCATCGACGAAGCGCGCACGCCGTTGATCATTTCCGGCCCGTCGCAGGACCGCACCGACCTGTACGACCGGGTCAACAAGATCATCCCGATGCTCAAGGAAGAGCATTACGAGAAGGACGAAAAGCAGCGCTCGATCACCTACACCGATGCGGGCACCGAGTATGTCGAGCAGGTGTTGCGCGATTTCGGCATCCTGACCGAAGGCAATCTGTACGATTTGCACAACATCTCGATCGTGCATCACCTCAATCAGGCGCTGCGCGCGCACAAGATGTACGCGCGCGACACCGACTATCTCGTCAAGGACGGCGAGGTCTACCTGATCGACGAATTCACCGGCCGCATCATGGAAGGCCGCCGCTTGTCGGAAGGCCTGCATCAGGCGATCGAAGCGAAGGAAGGCGTGACGGTTCACAACGAGAACCAGACGCTGGCCACGATCACGTACCAGAACTATTTCCGCATGTATCCGAAGCTGTCGGGCATGACCGGCACCGCCATGACGGAAGCCGAGGAATTCGCCACGATTTACGGTCTCGATGTGGTCGACGTGCCGCCCAACGTGACGCGCAAGCGCATCGACGGGCATGACGAAGTCTATCGTACCGCCGCCGAGAAGAATGCCGCGATCATCGAGCTGATCGCCGAAGCGCACGCGCGCCTGCAGCCCGTGCTTGTCGGTACGGTTTCGATCGAGAAGTCCGAATTGCTCGCGGCCCTGCTGAAGAAAGAAAAGAACATCGTCGCGGCCGTGCTCAACGCCAAGCATCACGAGAGCGAAGCCAGCATCATCGCGCAGGCCGGTATTCCCGGCGCGGTGACGATCGCGACCAACATGGCCGGTCGCGGTACCGACATTCAGCTGGGCGGCAACGCCGATGCCCATATCGCGGATGACGAACGTAAGCTCGGGCGTCTGCTGACCGACGACGAGAAGAAAGTGGTGCGCGAGGACATCGCGGCGCGAAAGGAAATCGCGCAAAAGGCCGGCGGCCTGTACGTCATCGGCACCGAGCGTCACGAGAGCCGCCGTATCGACAATCAGCTGCGCGGCCGTTCCGGCCGTCAGGGCGATCCGGGCGCCTCGAAGTTCTTCCTGTCGCTGCAGGACGATCTGATGCGCATCTTCGGATCTGAGCGCATGGACGGGATGCTCCAGCGCCTCGGGCTCGAGCAGGGCGAAGCCATCATCCATCCCTGGATCAACAAGGCGATCCAGAAGGCCCAGGAGAAGGTCGAGGCCCGCAACTTCGACGTCCGCAAGAACCTGCTGCAGTTCGACGACGTGATGAACGAACAGCGCCGCGTCGTGTTCGAACAGCGTCGCGACATCATGCGCGCGTCCGATCTCAGCCAGCTCGTGGCCGACATGCGGCACGAAGTGATTGCCGACATCGTCAGCAAGTTCGTCCCCGAACGCGCGATGCGCGAGGAATGGGATATCTCCGGCCTGCACGAAGAAACGCTGCGCATTCTCGATCTCGACCTGCCCTTCAAGGACTGGTCGGAAGAAGAGGGTGTGGCGGACGAGGAAATCCGCGAGCACATCACGCGTGCGGCGGATGCCCGCGCGGCCGAAAAGCGCGCTGAGTTCGGCGACGATATGATGGGCCGCGTCGAGAAGAGCCTGATCCTGCAGATGATCGATCAGGGCTGGCGCGATCACCTGGCGCAGCTCGATATGCTGCGTCATGGCGTCAACTTGCGGGCCTACGGTCAGAAGCAGCCGATCCTCGAATACCAGCGCGAAGGTTTCGGGATGTTCCAGGAGATGCTGTCGTCGCTGCGCGAGCGCGTCACCAGCATTCTGTCACGCGTGATGCTGCGTCCGTCGATACCGGAGGAAGACCTCCAGCCGCCGCCGCGTGAGATGCACGAAATCGGTGGGCAGGAGCCCGAGATTCCCGAAGGCCTGGTCGAAGTCGCGCGCGCGCCTCTTGTGGCGGCGCGCGATCCGCAGAACCCGGCCAGCTGGGGCAAGGTTGCGCGTAACGAGTCCTGCCCCTGCGGCTCGGGCAAGAAGTACAAGCATTGCCATGGGGTTGCGGACAATCTCGCCAACGCGTAACGCAAACGCGCCGGCGCGATGGCTCTGGCACGCCAGCGGGTGTAGACTTCGGCCATGAACACATCGCTCGATCCTGAAGCGCTCGTCACGCGCCAGCGTGCGAACCTGTTGAAGGATCTCGGCACTGCGGCAACCGCGTCGAAGACCGCCGAACAACGCACCGTTGTTAGCCAGATGAGCGATACGGCCGCGAACCTGCGCAGCATCAACACCTCGTTGACGCCGCCGCTCAATCCCAATCGCGGCCGCAATCTCGACATCCTCGCCTAAAGGCGCCTCGCTTCTGGGCGCGAAGCTTCTTCGTATGTCTTGCGACGGCCCGACCCGCGCGCGACAGTGCGCGTCATGAACACGTCCGCACCTCCGAAAAAAGGTCCACGCGTCCAGAAGATTCCGGCCGGCGACGATCGCCCGCGACTCGTCTGTCCGGAGTGCGATTTCGTGGCCTATGCGAATCCGCGCATTGTCGTCGGCGCGGTGGCGACTTGGCAGGATCGCGTTCTGCTGGCCAAGCGCGCCATCGAGCCGCGCAAAGGCTATTGGACAATTCCCGCTGGGTTCCTCGAAGTGGGCGAAACCGTCGCCGCTGGCGCCGTGCGCGAGACATGGGAAGAAGCGGGCGCGCGCATCGCGGTCGATCGTCTGCTCGGCATCTACAATCTGCCGCATATCGGCCAAGTCTATATGGTCTATCGGGCGCAGATGCTTTCGCCCACGTTCTCGATCGGCACGGAAAGCGAGGATGTCGGTCTGTTCGGCTGGGACGAAATTCCGTGGAGCGATCTGGCGTTCCCTGCCGTGCAATGGGCGCTGCGCCATCACCGCGAGCGCGAAGGCGTCGCGGACTTCACGCCGTTCGCCGAACCTCCGACGCTGCACTGGGAACGGTAGGGATCGCCCACGACCTGCGCTTTTGGGGTCGCAATTTCACCGCCAAAGGGCTACGCACACTGCGGGTATTTTGGGGGTTGAAGGAACGCGATGACTTCGGTGCAGGCGTGGCGCCACGTGGCGTTCGAGGGCTTAGGCACGCTTGAGCAATTGTTCAAGGAGCGTGGCTGGACGCAGAGCTATCTCGACATCCCCGATGCCGACCTTTCGCATGTCGATCCTCTTGCGCCGGACTTGCTGGTGGTTCTCGGCGGGCCGATCTCGGCCAACGACGAACTGAACTATCCGTTTGTCGCGCGCGAGATCGCGATGCTGCGCCAGCGCATCGCCGCCGACAAACCCACACTCGGTATATGCCTCGGCGCCCAGATGATCGCGCGCGCATTGGGTGCGGCCGTCTATGCCGGTCCCGCCAAGGAAGTCGGTTGGGGCCCATTGCTGCTCACGGCCGCGGGCATGGCCTCGCCGGTGAAGTATCTCGCCGCCGAACACACCTTCATGTTCCATTGGCATGGCGAAACGTTCGATCTGCCGAAAGGCGCGGTGCTGCTGGCCGGAACCGAAACCTGCCTGCATCAGGCCTTTTCGCACGGCAAGAATACGCTCGCCTTCCAGTGCCATCCGGAAGTGCGCCTCAATGAACTGGAGAGCTGGTTCGTCGGTCATGCGGTCGAGATCGGCGTGTCGCGGACGAACGTGCGCAAGCTGCGCGCGGATTCGCGCCGCTTCGGTCCGGCATTGGAGACGCAGGGCGCGGCCTGCTTCAATCAATGGCTGGACGGGCTTGGCCTGAAGTAATCAGGGGCTGAAGTAATCAGCCTTCCGGACTCAGCCCCATCAAGCTGCGCGCGAAGCTGCGGGCCGTGAACGGGCGCAGATCGTCCACACCTTCGCCGACGCCGATGAAGTGCAGCGGCAGGCCGAACTTCTCGGCCAGCGCGACGACCACGCCGCCCTTGGCGGTGCCGTCGAGTTTGGTCATGACCAATCCCGTCACGCCCACCATCGCCTTGAAGGCCTCGACCTGGGCATGGGCGTTCTGACCGACGGTCGCGTCGAGCACCAACAGCACCGCATGCGGCGCGTCGGGATCGACCTTCTTCAGAACGCGGCCGACTTTCTGCAACTCTAGCATCAGCTGGTCTTTGTTCTGCAGCCGGCCGGCGGTGTCGATCAGCAGCACGTCGTCGCCGCGCTTCTTGGCCTGCATCAGCGCATCGAAAGCCAACCCGGCTGAATCCGCATTCTCCGCCCCGGCGATCACAGGCACGTTCACGCGGGCGCCCCAGACCCTCAGCTGTTCGACGGCCGCGGCGCGGAACGTATCGCCGGCGACCAACGACAGGCTGCGTCCTTCGGCGGCGATCATCTTGGCCAGCTTGCCGATGGTGGTGGTCTTGCCGGCGCCGTTGACGCCGACCATCAGGATCACGAACGGCCGCGCCGTCGGATCGATGCTCAACGGGCGCGCCACGGGCTCCAGCACGCGCGCGATGTCGACGGCGAAAGCTTCGCGCACTTCTTCGTCGGTGACTTCCTTGCCGAAGCGCGTCTTGGCCAGGCTTTGCGTCAGCTTTCCCGCCGTCTCGGTGCCGAGATCGGCGGTGAGCAGCAGGTCCTCGAGCTCGGTCAGCACCGCGTCATCAAGCTTGCGCTTGGTGAGGATGTCGGTGATGCCGGTGACAAGCTTGTTCGAGGTCTTGGACAGACCCGTAACGAGGCGCGAGAACCAATTGCTCATGCGCGCGCCTGGGCTTCGATAACGTGGGCCTGTAGGCGATCGCCGGTCGCCTGTGTGATGCGCGCGCGTACGACGCGGCCGGCAATCTGCGGCGCGTCGAAGGCCACGGGCAGGAAATGCGCGCTGTGGCCGATGTCGGGCTTTTCCATCAACACATCCGCCGTGGTGCCGACGAACCCGTCGGCGAGCTTGGCGAACGCCGCGCGGCCGAGTTCGCGTAAGCGCGCCGCGCGGGCCTTCACGGTCGCGCCATGCACCTGCGGCATCTTCGCCGCCGGGGTGCCGGGGCGGATGGAATAGGGGAACACATGCAGGTGCGTCAGGCCGGCGTCGCCGATCAGCGCCGCGGTGTTGGCGAACATCTCGTCGGTCTCGGTCGGGAAACCGGCGATCAGGTCGGCGCCGAACACGGCATCGGCGCGAAGCCCGCGCACGCGTTCGGCAAAGCGGACGATATCGGCGCGCGCATGCCGGCGCTTCATGCGCTTCAGGATCATGTCGTCGCCGGCTTGGGCGGAGATGTGGAAGTGCGGCATCAGGCGCGGTTCCTCGGCGATCAGCCGGAAGATGTCTTCATCCACTTCCGCCGGATCGAGTGAGGATAAACGCAGGCGCGGCAATTCCGGCACGGCGGCCAGCAGGCGCCGCACCATCTGGCCCAGCGTCGGGTTGCCCGGCAGATCGCTGCCATAGCCGGTGATATCGACGCCGGTGATGACGACTTCCTGATAGCCGCTCGCGACCAGCGCGCGGATCTCGGTGACGATGCGGCCCATCGGTACGCTGCGATTGTTGCCGCGCGCGAAGGGGATGATGCAGAAGGTGCAGCGATGGTCACAGCCCTGCTGCACCTGCACGAAGGCGCGCGCCCGGCCCTCGAAGCCCTCGACCAGATGTTCGGCGGTCTCGCGCACGTCCATGATGTCGCTGACCAGGATCGGTGCTTCGATCTCCGGCGCGAAGCTGGCGTGCTTCATCTTGTGTTCGTTGCCCAGCACACGGTCGGCCAGCGGCGCATAGCGCGCGGGGTCAAGCTGCACGGCGCAACCGGCGGCGACAATGTGAGCGTCCGGATTTTCGCGGCGCAGGCGGCGCAGGGTCTGCACGCTCTGGCGCTCGGCTTCCTTCGTCACCGCGCAGGTATTGACGATGATGGCGTTGCCCAGCCCTTGCGTGGCGGCGTGATCGCGCATCACCTCGGATTCATAGGTGTTCAGCCGGCAGCCCAGGCTCACAACTTTGGGGCCGGCGGGCCGCGGCGTAGTCACGCGGCAGCTCCCGACGTCGCGGGCAGCAGCGAGGCATCGAGCGTGCCGGCGAAGGACTCCGCGAACGGACCCGTCTTGATGACGTGGTTGTCTTCGCGCCACCAGATATTCAGATCGCCGCCGTCGAGCGTGATCGTCACCGCGCGGTCGGCAAGTCCCCGGCGCGCGGCGGCCACCGCCACGGCACAAGCGCCGGTGCCGCAGGCGCGCGTGATGCCGGCGCCGCGTTCCCACACGCGCATGCGCAAATGTCCGCGATCGAGCACCTGCACGATCTCGATATTGGCGCGCTCCGGGAATAGCGGATGGTGTTCGAGCTTCGGGCCGAGCGTCTCGAGGTCGATCGCATTCACATCCGGCACGAAGAACACCGCATGCGGGTTGCCCATGCTGACCGCGACAGGATCGGCGAGTGGTCCTTCGCTCACGGGCAGGTGCAGGGTGTCGACATTCTCGCGCAGCGGAATCTCGTTCCAGTCCAGGCGCGCCGGGCCCATGTCGATGGCGATCAGGCCGTCTTCGGCGCGCCAGGCGATCAGCGGACCCGCCGCCGTCTCCAGCACGATCTTGTCCTTGCCGCTCTCGGCCATCAGCAGGCCGGCGACGCAGCGCGAGCCGTTGCCGCAGCTGGCGGAGAATGTGCCGTCGGCATTGCGCACGCCCATGTAGCCGTCGCCGCCCTCGCGCGGCCGTTCCAGGATCAGCATCTCGTCGAAGCCGACGCCTGTACGTCTGTCGGCGACGGCGCGAATCTGCGCGGGTGTCAGGTCGAAGGCGCGCGCGCGGGCATCCAGCACGACGAAGTCGTTGCCGAGGCCGTGCATCTTGCGGAAGGGCAGGCTTGCGCTCATGGCGGCGTTATAGGTGCGGGGGTGGGGGCTGTCCAGGGGGAGGGGGTCGGGGCGAATCGGCCTAAATCCTTGGCCTGTAACAATTTACTGCCTCTTAGCCCCGCCATTGCTTGACTCTCGGGGGCGCGGCGCGTACACCTCGCCCCGGCTCAAGCCCCAGCATATCCGGGATTTGGCTGCCTCTCAGGGGACGTCCGTCCGCGTTATCGCGCACGGGCGCGAACTTCGTTTGGCTAAGCAATTGAAAAGACTGAATGTTTGACGCCTTAACAGAGAAGCTGGGCTCGGCCCTCTCGAAGCTCACGCGGCGCGGTGCCCTCACCGAAGCCGACGTGACCGCGGCCATGCGCGAAGTGCGCGTGGCGCTGCTCGAGGCCGACGTCGCGCTGCCGGTGGTGAAGGACTTCATCGCCAAGGTCACCGAGAAGGCTGTCGGCGAAAGCGTCATCAAGTCGGTCACGCCCGGCCAGATGGTCGTGAAGATCGTCCACGACGAGCTCGTCACGATGCTCGGCGGCGATCCGAATTCCCAGGAAATGCCGACGCTGGGCGGCGCGGGCATCGACCTCGCGGCCCCGGTTCCGGTCGGCGTGCTGATGGTCGGTCTGCAGGGCTCCGGCAAAACCACCACCACCGCCAAGATCGCCAAACGTCTGCAGGAGAAAGAGCGCAAGCGCGTGCTGCTCGTCTCCCTCGATACCTATCGTCCGGCCGCGCAGGAACAGCTCGCGATCCTCGGCCGCCAGGTGAATGTCGTCACGCTGCCCATCGTCGCCGGCGAAAAGCCCGAAGCGATCGCGCGCCGCGGCCTCGATGAAGCCCGCAAGGGCGGCTTCGACGTCGTGATCTACGACACCGCCGGCCGCCTTACCATCGACGATGCGATGATGGGCGAAGTCGAAACCGTGCGCGACATCGTGAAACCGCACGAAACGCTGCTCGTCACCGACGCGATGATCGGCCAGGACGCGGTCGTCACCGCGAAGTCCTTCAACGAGAAGATCGGCATCACCGGCATCGTGCTGACGCGCGTCGACGGCGATGCGCGCGGCGGTGCCGCGCTGTCCATGCGCGCGGTCACCGGCCGTCCGATCAAGCTGATCGGCGTCGGCGAAAAGGTCGACGCGCTCGACACCTTCGACGCCAACCGCATCGCCGGCCGCATCCTCGGCATGGGCGACATCGTCAGCCTGGTCGAAAAGGCCGCGGCGAATATCGATCACGAGAAGGCCGAGAAGCTTGCCGCCCGCATGCAGGAAGGCAAGTTCGACCTCAACGACATGCTCAGCCAGTTGCAGCAGATCCAGCGCATGGGCGACATGAAGGGCCTGCTCGGCCTGATCCCCGGCATCGGCGCCGCGGTGAAGCAGATCGATCAGTCCAAGCTCGATCCAAAAGCCTTCAAGCGCCAGGAAGCGATCATCCAGTCGATGACGCCGAAGGAACGGCGCGTGCCGGACCTGATCAAGGCGTCGCGCAAACAGCGCATTGCCCTGGGCTCCGGCGTCACGGTCGCCGACGTGAACAAGCTGCTGAAGCAACATCAGCAGATGGAAAGCGTGATGAAGCGCATGAAGAAGATGGGCGGCCTCGGCGCCTTGTTGGGTGGCGGCGGTATGCCGGGAATGGGTGGTATGCCGAAGATGCCGGGCGGAATGCCCGGACGCGGCGGCTTCCCGTTTGGAAAACGTTAGGGCGCGTGATCCGGAAAAGTGGGAACCGGTTTTCCGATCAGATCACGCGCAATAAGTAAGTCATTTGCTTAGTTAGAAATTCGAAACAGGAGAGAACTTTCACATGTCCCTGAAGATCCGCTTGTCCCGCGTCGGCGCGAAGCGCCAGCCTTACTACCGTCTCGTCGTCACCGACAGCCGCAGCCCGCGCGATGGCCGCTTCATCGAGAAGGTCGGCACCTACAATCCGCGCGTCGCGCACGATCACAAAGAGCGTCTGGTGATCAAAGAAGACCGCATCAAGCATTGGCTGGGCATCGGCGCGCAGCCGACCGAGCGCGTCGCCCGCTTCCTGTCGCCGCTGGGCCTGGTCGAAGCGCCGAAGCGCCACGAGCAGACCAAGCAGGACAAGCCGCGTGCGAAGGCGCAAGAGCGCATGAAGGCCGCGGAAGAAGCCGCGAAGGCCGCTGCTGAAGCTGCTGATTCCGCTGCGTCCTAATTGCTGTGGATCGCATCTGTGTAGGTGCGATCGTCGGCGCCAAGGGCGTGCGCGGTGAGGTGAGGATCAAAAGCTTCACCGAAAATCCGCGCGACGTCGGCGCCTACGGCCCGGTGACACTGACCGACGGGCGCAAGCTCGGGCTCAAGGTCACCGGCACGGTGAAGGATCTGGTGGTCGGTCGATTGGAGAGCATCGACGATCGCGACGCGGCGGAGGCATTGAAGGGCGCGCAGCTGTTCGTTGAGCGCAGCCGACTGCCACCGCCGGAGAAGGGCAGCTACTACCACGCCGATCTCATCGGCCTGGAGGTGAAGCTGACCACCGGCGAAAGCCGCGGTCGCGTGAATGCGGTGCTTAATTACGGGGCGGGCGACATCATCGAAGTCGCGCGGCCCGACGGCGAGACGGACCTGATTCCGTTCGCGCCGCAAGCGATCGAGAGCGTGGACATGGCCGCGGGCGTGATTTTCGTGATCCCGCTGCCGGGTCTGTTCGACGACGGAACCGATGAGGAAGGAGAGACTTCGTAGGGCCCCATGACCGAGTCGTTTCACGCGACGGTGCTGACGCTTTTCCCGGAGATGTTCCCCGGACCGCTTGGCATTTCGCTGGCCGGCAAGGCCTTGGAAGACCGCATTTGGACGCTTGAATCGGTGGACATCCGGGGGTTTGCCCGTGATAAACATCGCACCGTCGACGACAGCCCCTTCGGGGGCGGCGCCGGCATGGTGATGCGCCCGGATGTACTTGATGCGGCGATCAAAAGCGCCCATCGGCCTCCGCGCCCGCTGATCTACTTGACCCCCCGCGGCAAGCTCATGGACCAGACACGCATCCGGTCCCTCGCTGCGGGTCCCGGCGTCACGCTGATCTGCGGCCGTTACGAAGGAGTCGACCAGCGTCTGCTCGACGCCTGGGATGTGGAAGAAGTCAGCCTCGGCGACTTCATCCTGTCCGGCGGCGAGATCGCGGCGCTGGCTTTGTTGGATGCAACCGTGCGCCTGTTGCCGGGTGTGGTCGGCAAGACGGAGTCACTGGAGAACGAGAGTTTCGAGATCGGGCTTTTAGAGTACCCGCACTACACGCGACCCGACCTGTGGGGCACGCGCGAGGTGCCCGAGGTGCTCAAGTCCGGACATCACGCCAAGGTCGCCGCATGGCGGCAGGCGCAGGCGGAAGAGATTACCAAGGCCCGGCGTCCCGATTTATGGGCGCGCTATGCCGGACGTAAAGACGACTAGAGACGAGCAGCGTAACTAAAGAACAACAAGATAGCGAAAAAAGGACGACCACCATGAACATCATTCAGCAGATCGAGCACGATCAAGTTGCCGAACTCAAAGGCAAGCGCGGCGTGCCGGAATTCTCCACCGGTGACACGCTCCGCGTGCACGTGAAGGTCGCCGAGGGCGACAAGACCCGCCTCCAGGCCTACGAAGGCGTCTGCGTCGCGCGCAAGAACGCCGGCCTGAATTCGTCCTTCACCGTGCGGAAGATTTCGTTCGGCGAAGGCGTCGAGCGCGTGTTCCCGCTCTACGCACCGGTGGTCGACAAGATCGAAGTCGTGCGTCGCGGCCGTGTCCGCCGTGCGAAGCTGTACTACCTGCGTGATCGTCGTGGCCGTGCGGCCCGCATCACCGAAGAGCAGTACAGCCCCAGCGACGAAGCTGCCGGCGAAAAGGCCTAAGCTATTCTTTGCGGGCGCGTCGGTCGCTGGCCGA
Organism: Rhodospirillaceae bacterium; assembly: GCA_947476695.1. Lineage (GTDB taxonomy): Bacteria > Pseudomonadota > Alphaproteobacteria > Rhodospirillales > Rhodospirillaceae > SCTM01. Next base: position 290,738 of record CANJRD010000001.1, on the reverse strand, counting down.
CGCGCAGTGTTGGAGTTGTTTGACCCGCGGGCGGCGCCCGCGGGTGTGTGGGAAGATCGATGACCAAGCCGCGCACGCTGTACGACAAAGTTTGGGATAGCCATCTCGTCGCAACGACGGATGACGCCGGTACGGCGCTTCTCTACATCGACCTGCATCTCGTGCACGAAGTCACCACGCCGCAGGCCTTCGAAGGCCTGCGCTTGGCGCATCGGCAGATGCACCGCACCGACAAGACCATCGCGGTGCCCGATCACAACGTGCCGTCCACGCCGGATCGCCTGCAGATCATCAAGGACCCGGACAGCCGCGAGCAGCTCGATACCTTGACCGAAAACGTCAAGCTGTTCGGCGTTCCCTATATTCCGATGAACGATATCCGTCAGGGCATCGTGCACATCATCGGGCCGGAACAGGGCCTGACCCAGCCGGGCAAGACGATCGTCTGCGGTGACTCGCATACCGCCACGCATGGCGCGTTCGGCGCGCTGGCGTTCGGCATTGGCACCTCGGACGTCGAGCACGTGCTCGCCACCCAGACGCTGGTGATGAAGAAGTCGAAGAACATGCGCGTCACCGTGAACGGCAAGTTGCCGAGCGGTGTCACGTCGAAGGATCTGGTTCTCGCGATCATCGGCAAGATCGGCACGGCCGGCGGTACCGGTCACGTGATCGAGTATCAGGGCGACACCTTCACCGAGATGTCGATGGAAGGCCGCATGACGGTCTGCAACATGACCATCGAAGGCGGCGCGCGCGCCGGCCTGATCGCGCCTGACGAAAAGACTTTCGCCTATCTCAAGGGCCGTCCGTACGCGCCCAAGGGCGCGGCCTGGGAAGCCGCCGTCGCTTACTGGCGGACGCTGAAGACCGAAGACGGCGCGACCTTCGACAAGGAAGTCACGCTCGACGCCGCGACGATCGTGCCGCATGTCACCTGGGGCACCAGCCCCGAAGACGTGCTGCCGATCACGGCGGTGGTGCCGGACCCGAACAGCTTCGCGGACCCGGACAAGCGCGCCTCCGCCACGCGGGCCCTCCAGTACATGGGCCTGACGCCCGGTCAGAAGCTCGACGAGGTGAAGGTCGATAAGGTGTTCGTCGGATCCTGCACCAACGGCCGCATCGAAGACTTGCGCGCGGTCGCCGAAATCCTGAAGGGCCGCAAGGTCGCGGCCGGTGTCGGCATGTTGATCGTGCCGGGCTCGGGCCTGGTGAAGCATCAGGCCGAGGAAGAAGGTCTCGACAAGATTTTCCTGGCCGCCGGCGCCGAGTGGCGCGAGGCGAGCTGCTCCATGTGTCTCGGGATGAATCCCGATGTCTTGCAGGCCGGTGAACGCTGCGCCTCGACCTCGAACCGTAACTTCGAGGGCCGCCAGGGCCGCGGCGGACGTACGCATCTTGTCTCCCCGGCGATGGCTGCGGCGGCCGCAGTCACCGGCCATCTCACAGATGTTCGCAAGGTGACCTGATGCCGCCGTCCCTGAAACTCGGCTGGCCCATCATTGTCGATCTCGAAGCGCTGCGCGGTCGCGCGCGATCCGAGGCCATCAATCTCGAGCACGTGCGCTCCAAGCCGCGCGATGCGATCCTGGTCGACGACGTCGATCCGCTCACGGTTCTGATTGCCGGCACGCGTCGTAAGGCGCGCCGCTAACTAAAACGGGGATACAGACGATGCAGAAGTTCACGGTCCTGAAAGGCATCGCCGCGCCGATGCCGCTGGTCAATGTCGACACAGACATGATCATGCCGAAGCAGTTCCTGAAGACCATCAAGCGCACCGGCCTGGGCAAGGCCGCGTTCTTCGACATGCGCTACAACGACGACGGCAGCGAGAAGCCGGACTTCGTGCTGAACAAGCCGCAGTATCGCGGCGCCAAGATCCTCGTCGCCGGCGCCAACTTTGGCTGCGGGTCCAGCCGCGAACATGCGCCCTGGGGCATCCTCGACATGGGCATCCGCTGCGTCATCGCGCCCAGCTTCGCCGACATTTTCTATAACAACTGCTTCAAGAACGGCATTCTCTGCGTGACGCTGCCGCAGGCCGACGTCGACGTGCTGATGAAGAAGGCCAGCGCCGGCAACACCGCGGGCGCCGAATTCACCGTCGATCTCGAAAGCAAGACGATCACCGCGCCGGATGGCGCGACGACCGCTTTCGATCTCGACGCGACGCGCCGTCACAACATGCTGAACGGCCTCGACGACATCGGGCTCACGCTGCAGCACCTCGACAAGATCAAGACCTTCGAGGCGAAGCAGAAAGCCGAGCAGCCCTGGCTCTACGCTTAAAGCCCCGTTGTACGTTTAAGCGTCGCGTTCTCATCTGACTCAAAAGGGGGCTTCGCTATGTCGGCCACCAATACGCCTGTCCGCAACATCCTGGCACTTGCCGGCGACGGCATCGGGCCCGAAGTCATGGCCGGCGCGCGCAAGGTCATGTCGTGGCTGGAGAGCAAAGGCCGCGCGAAGTTCAACGTCACCGACAGTCTTGTCGGCGGCGCGTCTTATGACGCGCACGGCACGCCCTTGACCGACGAGACCCTGGCGCAGGCGCAGAAGGCCGACGCCGTGCTGCTCGCCTGCATCGGCGGCTACAAGTGGGATCAGTTGGATTACGACAAGCGTCCCGAACGCGGTCTGCTGCGCCTGCGCAAGGAGATGCAGCTGTTCGCCAACCTGCGTCCGGCGATCGTGCAGCCCGCGCTGGCCTCGGCCTCAACGCTGAAGGAAGATCTCGTCAGCGGCCTCGACATCATGATCGTGCGGGAACTGACGGGCGGCGTGTATTTCGGCGAACCGCGCGGCATCTTCGATCTGCCCGGCGGCGGCCGTCGCGGCATCAACACGCAGGTTTATACGACCGACGAGATCAAGCGCGTCGGCCGCGTGGCTTTCGAGCTGGCCCGCAAGCGCGGCAATCGTCTGTGCTCGGTCGAGAAAGCCAACGTGATGGAAAGCGGCGTGCTGTGGCGCGAAGAGATCACCGCGCTGGGCAAGGCTGAGTTCCCGGATGTCGAGTTGTCGCACATGTACGCCGACAACTGCGCCATGCAGATCGTGCGCCGTCCGAAGCAGTTCGACGTGATCGTCACCGACAACCTCTTCGGCGATTTGCTGTCCGATCTTGCCTCGATGCTCACAGGCTCAATCGGCATGCTGCCGTCCGCCAGCCTGGGCGCGGCGGATGCAAACGGCCGTCAGGCGGCGCTCTATGAACCCGTGCACGGCTCCGCGCCGGACATCGCTGGCCAGGGCATCGCCAATCCGTTGGCGATGATCCTCTCGGTCGCGATGATGATGCGCTACTCGTTCAATCAAGGCGCGGAAGCGGACCTGATCGAGAAGGCGGTCCGCAACGTGCTCGCCGCCGGTATCCGCACCGGCGACATCGTCGAACCGGGTCAGAAGGCCATTGGCACCGACGCGATGGCCGACGCCGTCGTCGCCGAACTCGGCAAATTGGCCTAGCGTTTCTCCGGCTTCACGCAGCCGCGCGCGAAGATCTTCGCGATCATCTGCGCGCGTTTGCCGATGTCTTCGGGCGACGGCAATTCACGCACGCCCAGCGCGTTCGCGCGCAGTGGCTCCAGGATCGTGAACGACGTCAGCATGTTTGCCGTGGCCCGCGCGTCGCAAAGCTCGATCAAGCCCAACGCCTGCTGACGCGAAAGCCAGCCCTCAAGATGCGTGATGTGGCGCAGCGCGCCCTCTCGATAGAACGACTCCGCGATCCCGGGGAACCGCACCGCCTCTGAGATCGACAGCCGGAACAGGCCGACGGCGACCGGGCCGATGATCGCGTTGGCCAGCTGCTCCAGGTAGACCGCGATCGCCGACTCGAAAGCCGCGACGTCGGCGGCATCCGGCGGCAGGGCCGGCAACGGCAGCGCGTCCATGTGCGAGCGCATGATCGCCTGGAAAAGGTCTTCCTTGGTCTCGAACTGGCAATAGATCGTCTTCTTCGACACCCCCGCGTGCTTGGCGATGGCATCCATGCTCACCGCGCCAAACCCTTGAATCAAAAACAAATCTTCGGCGGCGGCCAGAATCTCCCGGCGCCGTCCGCCCTCGCTGCCGCGCGGGGGCCGGCCACGTTTTGGGGCGGGTTTGTCCTGGGGCTCTGTCATGCAGGAACTTCAGGGGTGCCATGAAAAGAAACTATATGGTTTCCATATAAGAAGGAAACTATACAGTTTCCATATCGACTAAGGCGCCGGCCCGTCAAGCGGCCGGCCGCGCCAAGGAGAAACGCCATGGGCTCACATACCGCCTTCCAACATCTGGAAGCTCCGCTGATCAGCACCGCCGATTCGGTCGCGGTGGCGGCGGACCGGCGCGTCACCCTCAAGCGTGCGCTGAAAGCCTCCCTCGCCCTGGCCGCCGTGCTGGCGCTTGGCGCATTTGCGACGAATTATTGGACGACCGGCCGGTTCGCCGTGGATACCGACGACGCCTATGTCGCTGCGGACTCCACGACGGTCGCGCCGAAGGTGTCCGGCTACATCAAGGATGTGCTGGTCACCGACAATCAGCCGGTGAAAGCCGGCCAAGTGCTGGCGCGCATCGACGACGCCGATTTCCAGAACGCGCTCGCCCAAGCCCGCGCCGCGGTGGATTCGGCCAAGGCCGACATCGCCAACATCGAAGCGCAGTTGGGCCAGCAGCACGAAAGCGTCAACGCCGCGCGCTCGACCATCGTCAGCGATCAGGCGACGCAGGCTTATGCGCGCCAGGACCATGACCGTTACACCGATCTCGTTCACAGCGGCTACGGCACCGTGCAGCGTGTGCAACAGGCCGAAGCGACGATCCGTCAGGCCAATGCCGCCGTGCAGCGCGGCCAGGCCAACCTCGCCGCGACCGTGAAGCAAGCCGACGTGCTGCGCGCGCAGTTGAGCAAGGCGCAGGCAGTGCTGGCGCAGAACGAGGCGCTCGCGCGTCAGGCGGAGCTCAATCTCAGCTACACCAACATCACCGCGGCCGTCGACGGCATCGCCGGCGCGCGCGCCTTGCGCACCGGCGCCTTCGTCCAGGCCGGCACGCAGCTGATGCAGATCGTGCCGCTGCGGGATGTCTACATCACCGCGAACTACAAAGAGACGCAGCTGACGGATGTGCAGCCCGGCCAAAAGGTAATAGTGCACATCGACATGTTCCCCGGCGTCGAGATCGTGGGCCATGTCGACAGCCTGTCGCCCGCCAGCGGTCAGGAATTCGCCCTGCTGCCGCCGGATAACGCGACCGGGAACTTCACCAAGATCGTGCAGCGCATTCCGGTGAAGATCGCGCTTGAGCCCAATGCCGCGCTGAACGGCACGCTGCGTCCGGGTATGTCGGTCCTGGCGACCATCGACACCAAGCCGGCGTCGACGAACGGCGCGCTCGCTTCAAAGTAAACATCCCGCCCGGGGAGGGCGTGTCATGTCCGCCGCTACCCTGGCCGCAGGTTCCGCCGCGCCGCCGTATTCCGAAGACGCCGTCAGCCTGAAGACCTGGGTCGGCGTCTTCGGCGCGACGTTGGGCGCGTTCATGGCGGTGTTGAATATCCAGATCACCAACTCGGCGCTGTTCCCCATCGAAGGCGGCATCGGCACCGGCGGCGCGAATGGCGCCTGGATCACGACGTCGTATCTGATCGGCGAGATCATCATCATCCCGCTGACGGATTTCTTGAGCCGCGTGTTCTCGCGCCGGCGCTTCCTGCTGGTGAACATCGCCCTGTTCACGATCTTCTCGGTGCTCTGCGCCTTTGCGCAGAACCTGGGCCAGATGATCGCCCTGCGCGGCCTTCAGGGCCTCTTCGGCGGCGTCCTGATTCCGCTGGCCTTCACCATCGTTGTGACCTTGCTGCCGAAGTCGAAGCAGCCCATCGGCATGGCGATGTTCGCCCTCGGCGCGATGTTCGCGCCCTCCATCGGCCCGACCATCGGCGGCTATCTCACCGAGACGCTCAACTGGCATTGGGTTTTCTATGTGAACGCGGTGCCCGGTCTGGTGATGTTCGCAGCCCTCTACTGGGCGCTGGAACCGGCACCGATGAAGCTCGACCTGCTCAAGACCGGGGACTGGAGTGGCATCGCCACGCTCGCGGTCGGCCTTGCCTCGCTGCAGACCGTTCTGGAGGAAGGCAACACCGAGGATTGGTTCGGCTCGCCGTTCATCCTGCGTCTCACGGTCGTCGCCGTCGTCTCGCTCAGCATGTTCGCGTGGATCGAATTCCATAAGCCCAACCCCGTCGTGAACCTGCGCCTGTTCGGGCGCCGCAACTTCGGTCTCGGCTCGCTCGCCACATTCTTCCTGGGCTTCGGGCTCTACGGCTCGGGCTATCTGCTCACGGCCTATCTCGCGCAAGCGCAGGGCTACAATGCCCAGCAGATCGGCACGGTGGTGATGTGGACCGGCTTGCCGCAGTTGCTGCTGATCCCCTTCGTGCCGAAGCTGCAGCAGAAGGTCGACGGCCGCATCCTCGTCGCCGTCGGGCTCCTGTTGTTCGCTGTCAGTTGCTTCTGGAATTTGCAGCTGTCGAAAGACGTCGGCGCCGATCAGCTTTTCCTGCCCAACATCATCCGCGCCATCGGCATGTCGGTGGTGCTGGCGCCGCTGTCGGGCCTGTCGATGGCCGGAATCGAGCCGGAGAACACGGGCGCGGCCTCGGGCCTGTTCAACATGATGCGCAACGTCGGCGGCGCGTTCGGCACGGCCGTGCTGCTGACGTTCTTCACCAAGCGCGAGCACTATCACTCGAATGTCATCAACCGCCACGTCACGCTGACCGATCCGCAGACCCAAGAACGCCTGGCGCAGCTGAAGCAGTTCTTCCTGCATCAGGGCACGACCGACGCGGCGATTGCCACCAAGCAGGCGATGATCGCGATCGGCCACACCATCCACGGTCAGGCCGCGCTGATGGGGTTCGGCGATACGTTCGGTCTCTTGGGCGCGATGCTGGTGCTGGCGGCGGCCTCAGTCGCCTTCCTGAAGAAAAGCGGCGGCGGCAGCGCGCCGGGTGCGCACTAAAGGAAGCTGCGTCCCGGATCGATACCGGCGCGTTCCAATTCCGGATGCAGGCGGCCGATCAGGAACAGGCCGAACATGCGGAAGTCGCTGAACAGCGACCACGCCGGATGCGTGAAGGTGGCCGGACGATTGCGTTCCACCAGGAAGTGGGCGAGCCAGGCAAAGCCATAGCCGCAGATCGGCACGCCGATCAGCGCCCAGGGATATCCGCTGAAGCCGCGCGCACTCAGATACAACGCCATGACGGTGCCGACATAATGCAGCGCGCGCGTGTGCGGGTGGCGATGCTCGCGCAGGTAATAAAGCCAAAAGTCGGCGTAGCGCGTGATGGGGTTGGCCATTCCGTGGGCGTCCAAGCTTGCGTTGCCAGGGGTCCGAAGCGTAGTTTGCCGCACCTTATGCAGGCCTAGAACTTAAAAACTGCACAAGCAACCTGGAGCTTTGTTATGTCTGTCACAACTCGTCCGCCGCAACGTCGCAACGATCGCGAAGATGGCTTCGTCGTCGCTGTCATCGGCGCCACCGGCAACGTGGGCCGTGAAATGCTGACGACACTGGCCGACCGCAAGTTTCCCATCTCCAAGGTGATTGCCCTCGCGTCCGATCGTTCGGTCGGACAGAAAGTTTCGTTCGGCGAAGACGAAGTTCTTCCGGTTGAGGATCTCGCGAAGTTCGATTTTCGCGGCGTCGATATCGCGTTGTCGTCCCCGGGCTCGAAAGTGTCCGCCGTGCACAGCCCGCGTGCGGCGGCGCAAGGTTGCGTGGTGATCGACAACACCTCGCATTTCCGCATGGATCCCGACGTTCCGCTCGTCGTGCCGGAAGTGAACCCCGAAGCGATCGCGCGCTATAAGAAAAAGAACATCATCGCCAACCCGAACTGCTCCACCATCCAGATGGTGACGGCTTTGAAGCCGCTGCATGACGCCTTCAAGATTTTGCGCGTGGTGGTGTCGACCTATCAGTCGACCTCGGGCGCCGGCAAGGCGGGCATGGACGAGCTGTTCAACCAGACCAAAGGCATCTACGCCAACCAGGCGGCCGTCGAAACCCGGTCGATCTTCACCAAGCAGATCGCCTTCAACGTCATCCCGCATATCGACATCTTCATGGACGACGGCGCGACCAAGGAAGAATGGAAGATGACCGCGGAGACGCGCAAGATTCTCGACCCGGAGATCAAGGTGCACGCCAACTGCGCCCGTGTGCCGACGTTCATCGGCCATGCCGAATACATCAACATCGAGACCGAGAAGCCCATCACCGACAGCGCGGCGCGCGAAGTGCTGCGCCACGCTCAGGGCATCTCGGTGATCGATCATCGCGCCGACGAAGGCTACGCCACCCCGGCCGAGGCCGCGGGCGAAGACTCGGTCTTTGTCAGCCGCATCCGCAAGGATCACTCGGTGCCGCACGGTCTGTCGTTCTGGTGCGTGTCGGACAATCTGCGCAAGGGGGCTGCGCTCAACGCCGTGCAGATCGCGGAAATTCTGGTGCGCGAATACCTGAGCGTCGCCTAGCTAACCCGCGATCAGCCGATAGACCACGGTCCCCAGCACGCCGGCGCCGCAGACGGCGATGACGGCGCCGGACGCTTTGTTCAAGCGGCGCAAGCCGCCGTCGACGAAGCGTTGACGGAACGTGCCCACCGCGCCCGCCAGCAACAGCCACCATCCGGCCGATCCGGCGAACACGCCGACCACCAGCCAAAATGCCTTAATCGGTTCGGCGCGCAGGTCGATCGGGCCGAACACGGCGAAGATTCCCGCGACCCCCAGCATGGTCGCCGGATTAGTGATCGCCATTGAGAAGGCGGCGATCAGATCGTGCCACAGGCTTTGGACATGAAGCTCTCCGCTGATCTCGCGCACGGGCGTTCGATATGTGCCCATTCCGACGATCATCAGGATGATGCCGCCGACGATGCCGATCGCGGTCTGGTATTCGATCACGCGCGACGAGATATAGGTGATGCCGAGTCCGGCGACGGAGCCGAAGATCGCATCGGCGATGGCCGCGCCCAGCCCTGCCACAAAACATTCCACGCGCCCGCGCACAAGCCCGCGGCGGATGCACAGCACGGCGACAGGTCCCAAAGGGGCCGCCAATGCGAAGCCCGCGATCACGCCGCGTACAAAGGCGATGTCGGTGATCGCGAAAAACATGGGGTCGCTGTTCTTGTCCCGGTCCGTTCGGCGCTACACTGTTTGAGGATGCCGCGAAGCGCAAGCGCGCGCTTTACCCGTGCCCGCTTTACCGATGCCGGTGCCTTCCGCTATCACCGCACTGACGTAATTGACTGACAGGAGTCCTCTCATGTTCGTGTCGCGCCCACGCCGCAGCATGCTTTACATGCCGGCGTCCAATCCTCGCGCGCTGGAAAAAGCCAAGGCCATTCCGGCCGACGGTCTCATCCTCGATCTCGAAGACGCGGTGTCGCCCGATCAGAAGCCCGTGGCCCGCTCCGCCGCGCTGTCGGCCATCGCCTCCAAGGCCTATGGCCGGCGCGAGTTGCTGATTCGTGTCAACGCGGTGGATACGCAATGGTGCGCCGACGATCTTGCCGCCGCGGCGACGTCGGGGGCAGACGGTATCGTGTTGCCGAAAGTGAACGGCCCGCGCGATGTGCAGGAAGTCGTGCGCCAGCTGGAGCGCGCCGGCGCGCCGGACTCGCTTTATATTTGCGCGATGACCGAAACGCCGCGCGGCGTGCTTGCCGCCGCCGATATCGCGAACGTGAATGCAACGCTCAGCAAACCGCGCCTCGCCGGCCTTATGGTCGGCACCGCCGATCTCGCGAAGGATTTGCGCTGCACGCATCCGGCCGACCGCGCGCCGATGCTGCATGCTTTGCAGCACTGCGTTCTCGCCGCGCGCGCTTATGGTCTCTGGATCCTGGACGGCGTTCACATCGATCTCGAAGACGATGCCGGTTTCGCGGCGGCTTGCCGCCAGGGCCGCGACATGGGCTTCGACGGTAAGACGCTGATCCACCCGAAGCAGGTCGCCGGCGCCAACGAGGCCTTCGCGCCGAAGCCAGCCGAGATCGAACGCGCTAAGCGCATCGTCGAGGCGCATCGCATCGCCAGCGCCGAGGGCAAGGGCGTGACGCTGCTCGACGGGCGTCTGGTCGAAGTGCTGCACGTGGCCGAAGCCGAGCGCTTGCTGGCCGATGCGCGGATGATCGCGGAACTTGCCGCGAACTGAACAAAAAAAGGGAGGCTGCCATGCCCGTGAGTCAAATGGTCCGCGCCGCGTTGATGGTGTCGGACCTCGATCGTTCCGCGGACTTCTATATGGACGTGCTCGGCCTCACCGACGTGTTCCTGGACGGTGCGATCCCCAAGGGCGGCAACACCCATGAACTGATCGGCATGCCGGACAGCATCGATGGCCGTGTGCGCATCCTGAAGGTGCCCGACATGCCCGCTTACGGCATGGTCGGCCTGTTCGAGATCAAGAACCCCCAGCCGCCCCGGCTGACGCGGTCCAGTGCGGGGGCGAACATCGGCGAGTTGTGCATGGTGTTCTATTGCGAGGATCTGGACGAGGTCGCGGCGAAGGTGACGGCGCGCGGCCTTACCATCGTCGGCGGCCCGGCGCCCTATCGGGTTCGCGGTCGCGTCAAACAGCGCGAGATGACCATCCGCGGTCCCGACGGCGAGAAGATCAATCTCATCGAGTGGAACGTCGCCAAGGCCAATGCCGGCGACCGCCCCGAGAAATGGGCCGGCAATCCGGAATAACCGCGAGCGCCCGGAAATCGATCCACGGGATCGATTTCCGTGGGCGATCTCCCGGAGGGACGGCGAGCGGAACTGCTTTCCGTCGCGGTCTGGTATGGCCGCTATGCCGGCGCTGCGGTTGACCTGTGGCGGCTTTGGGCCATACTCCGCAACAGTCCAAGGGGTGCTGTCCGAAAGGGCCGCTGAGAGGCATCGCGCCAACCCTTCGAACCTGATCCGGTTCATACCGGCGTAGGGATGGAACACCTGTTCATCTCAGCGTCTCCTGAACCGGACAACAAATGTCCGGCATTTGACCGGCCCAGGAGGCCTCGCATGAACGTCATTACCCCCGTCGGCCAACCCGCTCCCGCAGATGGCGCGCCCAGCGTCACCACCGGTCCGCTGCCGTCTTCGCGCAAAGTCTACGTGCAGGGCACCTTGCACCCCGAAGTGGCGGTCGCCATGCGCGAGATCGACCTGAGCGGCAACGAGCCGTCGTTGCGCGTCTACGATCCGTCGGGTCCCTACACCGATCCGAACGTGAAGACCGACATCCGCACCGGCCTCAATCCGCTGCGTCACAAGTGGATCGTCGGCCGTGGCGACGTCGAACAGATCGGCGGCCGCCCGACCAAGCCGGAAGACAATGGCCTGAAGCAGGGCGAAGCCAGCGTTGTGCCGATGTTCGATCGCGCCGGCCGCAAGCCGCTGCGCGCCAAGCCGGGCAAGAACGTCTCCCAACTCGCCTATGCCCGCGCCGGAATCATCACGCAGGAAATGGAATACGTCGCCATCCGCGAAAACCTGGGCCGCGCGAAGGCCGCGGGCTTCTTGCGCGACGGTGAATCATTCGGCGCCGCGATCCCGGACTACGTCACGCCGGAATTCGTGCGCGACGAGATCGCGCGCGGCCGCGCCATCATCCCGGCGAACATCAACCATCCGGAAGCGGAGCCGATGATCATCGGCCGTAATTTCCTGGTGAAGATCAACGCCAACATCGGCAATTCCGCCGTCACCTCCTCGGTGGCGGAAGAAGTCGACAAGCTGGTGTGGTCGACCCGTTGGGGCGCCGACACCGTCATGGACCTGTCGACGGGCTGCAACATCCACACCATCCGCGAATGGATCATCCGCAATTCGGCGGTGCCGATCGGAACGGTGCCGATCTACCAGGCTTTGGAGAAGGTCAACGGCAAGGCCGAGGACCTCACCTGGGAGATCTTCCGCGATACGCTGATCGAACAGGCCGAACAGGGCGTGGATTACTTCACCATCCATGCCGGCGTGCTGCTGCGCTACGTGCCGCTCACCGCCAAGCGCGTCACCGGCATCGTCAGCCGCGGCGGCTCGATCATGGCGAAGTGGTGCCTCTCGCATCACAAGGAAAACTTCCTCTACACGCACTTCGAGGACATCTGCGAGATCATGAAGGCCTACGACGTCTCGTTCTCGCTCGGCGACGGCTTGCGTCCCGGCTCGAACGCCGACGCCAACGACGCCGCGCAGTTAGGTGAACTCGAAACGCTGGGCGAACTCACGCAGATCGCCTGGAAGCACGACGTGCAGACCATGATCGAAGGCCCGGGCCACGTGCCCATGCACAAGATCAAGGAGAACATGGACCTGCAGCTGAAGGTCTGCGGCGAAGCGCCGTTCTATACGCTCGGGCCCTTGGTCACCGACATCGCGCCGGGCTACGACCACATCACGTCGGGCATCGGCGCGGCGATGATCGGCTGGTTCGGCACGGCGATGCTTTGCTACGTCACACCGAAGGAACATCTGGGCCTGCCGGATCGCGACGACGTGAAGGTCGGCGTGGTCACCTACAAATTGGCGGCACATGCGGCCGACCTGGCGAAGGGTCATCCGGCGGCGCGCCTGCGCGACGACGCCATCTCCAAGGCGCGGTTCGAGTTCCGCTGGCGCGATCAGTTCAACATCGGCCTCGACCCGGAGACGGCGGAGAAGTTCCACGACCAGACCCTGCCGGCCGAAGGCGCCAAGATCGCGCACTTCTGCTCCATGTGCGGGCCGAAGTTCTGCTCGATGAAGATCAGCCAGGAAGTCCGCGATTTCGCCGAGAAGGGCATGGCGGAGATGTCGGACACCTTCCGCGAGAAGGGCGGGGCGATCTACAGCGACGTGGCGACCGGAAAGCCGATCGAAGCCGCGGCGGAATAGCGCGGCCATCCCAACCTCTCACGATGCCCTCTCCCCATCGGGGGGAGGGCAGGTAAGGGCACGCCAGTCCTGCGGCACGAATGCAGGCGGCGGGACTCCCGCCGCGCCGCTAGAATCCCGGGCGATGATCCAGGAACGCGAATACTTTGCGGAGCGAATGACGGGGCAGGCCCCTTCCGCCTGTTATTTCCCTGCTTTAACAGGCAAGCGACCCCGCACGGCCGCCCGCGCAAGGCAGGTTTGCGCCGTCCGGATTCCCCCTTCGTTGACTTCCCCCCACCGCATCGCTAGGAATGGCCCGGGGTTGCAAAGGGGGGGCGGCGTTAACCAAGAATCTGAGGATTCTTAACGCCTTAGGCCCGCCTCCGGACCCCAACTGTTGCGCTCCTTCCGGCTGTTTCTGGACAGTGCCATGACCGCCCCCGTTAAAGTTGCCGCCCGACCGCTTTCGCCCCATTTGCAGGTCTATCGCCTGCCCCTGGCCGCGATCCTCTCGATCCTGCATCGCATCACCGGCATCGGGCTCACGCTCGGCACGCTGTTGCTGACGTGGTGGATCGCCGCCGCCGCTTACGGCCCCGGCGCCTATCGCATGGCGACCGACTTCATGGCCTCGTGGCCCGGTCTGTTCATCATGTTCGGCTTTTCCGCGGCCGCGTACTTCCATCTCTGCAACGGCATCCGTCACCTGTTCTGGGACTTCGGCGCCGGCTTCGAGAAGCCGCAGTATGCGATGAGCAACGCGCTGGTGATTGTCGGCACGCTCGCGCTGACGTTCATCTCCTGGCTGTTCGTGTTCATCTAAGGGGGGCGCCGAACATGTCCGCATCGACGAACAATCTCCGCTCCCCGCTCGGCCGCGCACGCGGTCTCGGCTCGGCGAAGGAAGGCCTGCATCACTGGTGGGCGCAGCGCGTCACCGCCATTGCGCTGGTCCCGCTGACGCTGTGGTTCATCATCTCGGTCGTGCGTATGGCCTCGGGCCGTACCGACTTCGGCTATTGGATCGACTCACCGATCAATGCCGCCGCTTTCATCGCTTTCATCGCCGTCGCCTTCCATCATGGCGCCATCGGCATGCAGGTGGTGCTTGAAGATTATGTCTCCAGTCACGGCACGCGTATCGCGTCCGTGCTGCTCGTGAAGCTCGTCTGTTACGCCCTCGCGGCGCTGGCGATTGTCTCCACCTTGATCGTCTGCCTGGGGGGCTAAGCCGCCATGTCCGCTTACACGGTCGTTGATCACGAATACGACGTGGTTGTCGTCGGCGCCGGTGGCGCCGGTTTGCGCGCCACGTTCGGCATGGTGCAACAGGGCTTCAAGACAGCCTGTATCACCAAGGTCTTCCCGACCCGCAGCCACACCGTCGCCGCCCAAGGCGGCATCGCCGCTTCGCTCGGCAACATCGGCGAAGACAATTGGCAGTGGCATATGTACGACACCGTGAAGGGCTCCGACTGGCTCGGCGACCAGGACGCGATCGAATACATGTGCCGCGAAGCGGTGCCCGCGATCCGCGAGCTTGAGCACGCCGGCGTGCCGTTTTCGCGCACGCCCGAAGGCAAGATCTACCAGCGCCCGTTCGGCGGCCACATGCGCGACTTCGGCGCGGCCCCGGTGCAGCGCGCTTGCGCTGCCGCCGACCGCACAGGCCACGCGATCCTGCACACGCTGTACTCGCAAAGCCTGAAGTACAAAGCCGAGTTCTTCATCGAATACTTCGGCATCGACCTGATCATGGACGAGAGCGGCTGCCGCGGCGTCATCGCCATCGACATGGCGACCGGCACCATCCATCGCTTCAAGGCGCAGATGACCGTGCTGGCGACCGGCGGCTATGGCCGTTCGTACTTCTCCTGCACCTCGGCGCATACCTGCACCGGCGACGGCAACGCCATGGCGATGCGCGCCGGCCTGCCGACGCAGGACATGGAATTCGTCCAGTTCCACCCGACCGGCATCTACGGCGCGGGCGTGCTGATCACCGAAGGCTCGCGCGGCGAAGGTGGCTATCTCACCAACTCCGAAGGCGAACGTTTCATGGAGCGTTATGCGCCGACGGCGAAGGATCTCGCCTCGCGCGACGTCGTCAGCCGTTCGATGACCATGGAAATCCGCGAAGGCCGCGGCGTGGGTCCGGAAAAGGATCACATCTTCCTGCACCTCGAACACCTCGGTGCCGACGTGCTGCACAAGCGCCTGCCGGGCATCACCGAATCCGCGAAGGTCTTTGCCGGCGTCGACGCCACCAAGGCGCCGATCCCCGTGCTGCCCACCGTGCACTACAACATGGGCGGCGTGCCGACGAACTACATGGGCGAAGTGATCAAGCCGACCGCCGCGAACCCGGATGCGACCATCCCGGGCCTGATGGCCATCGGCGAGAACGCCTGCGTCTCCGTGCACGGCGCGAACCGTCTGGGCGCGAACTCGCTGCTCGATCTCGTGGTGTTCGGCCGCGCGGCTGCTTTGCGTTGCCGCGACATCCTCAAGAAGGGCGAGAAGCAGAAGCCGCTGGCGAAAGACTCCGCCGACTTCGCGCTGTCGCGCCTCGACCGCATCCGCAATGCCAATGGCGACACCCCGACGTCGGTGATCCGCAAGAACATGCAGCGCACGATGCAAACCGATGCCGCCGTGTTCCGCACCTCGAAGACGCTCAAGGAAGGCATCGCGAAGATAGCGCAGATCGCGCCGACGCTGTCGAACCTGAAGATCGCCGACCGCAGTCTGGTGTTCAACACCGACCTTGTCGAAGCGCTGGAACTCGAGAACCTGATGGCCTGCGCGCTCGCCACCATCCATGGCGCGGAAGCCCGTCACGAAAGCCGCGGCGCGCATGCGCATGAAGACTTCCCGAACCGTGACGACGAGAACTGCCTGAAGCACACTGTCGCCTACGTCGACGACAAGTGGAACGTGAAGCTCGATTATCGTCCGGTGCACAAGTACACGCTGACGAACGAGATCGAGTACATCAAACCCAAAGCGCGCGTTTACTAAGGGTCACGGCACATGGTCGAACTCTCGCTGCCCAAGAATTCCAAGGTCCAGACCGGCAAGCATCACGCTGCTCCGGCCGGTGCCAAGAACGTGCGCAAGTTCAAGGTCTATCGTTATGACCCTGACACCGGCGCCAATCCGCGCACCGACACCTACGACGTCGACATGGACACCTGCGGCCCGATGGTCCTCGACGCGCTGTTGAAGATCAAAGACGAGATGGACTCCACGCTCGCGCTGCGCCGCTCCTGCCGCGAAGGCATCTGCGGGTCCTGCTCGATGAACATCGACGGCAGCAACACGCTGGCCTGCCTGAAGCCGATCGAGGAATGCAAAGGCGAAGTGAAGGTCTATCCGCTGCCGCACATGCCGGTGGTGAAGGATCTGGTGCCCGATCTGACCCACATCTATGCTCAGCTCGCGTCCATCGAGCCGTGGCTCAAGACCGAAACGCCGACGCCGGCCTCGGGCGAACGCCTGCAATCGCCGGAAGAGCGCGAGAAGCTGGACGGTCTGTGGGAATGCATTCTGTGCTTCTGCTGCACCACCAGCTGCCCGAGCTATTGGTGGAACGGCGACCGCTACCTCGGCCCGGCCGTGCTGCTGCAGGCGGCGCGCTGGATCAACGACAGCCGGGACGAAGCCACGGGCGAGCGCCTCGATCAGCTCGAGGATCCGTTCCGCCTGTATCGCTGCCACACGATCATGAATTGCACCAACACCTGCCCGAAGGGTTTGAACCCCGCGAAGGCGATTGGTGACATTAAGAAGAAAATGGTCGAACGCGCCGGCTGACGGACGGCCCCTTACTTGGGGGCATCCTTCGGAACGCAGCGGAAATAGCTGCGGGTCGGCGTCTTCAACGCGCAGGTAAAGCGGGTCCGCTCCTCATAATGCGGCACCCGGCCCGTCTTGGCACATTCCGACTCGGCCAGTTTCACCGCCTCCGGCGGCGCGGTCACACCCGCATGACAGATCGCGACCGTCTCCTCATTGGAGGGGCCGATGTTGATCGACCGGCCCGCCTCGCGTCGTGTGTCGACATAGGGCTGGCCGGCGCAGCCGCCCGTCAGGACGGTCAGGGCCAATAGCCCGGTCACACACAAACGTCGCATTCCGTCATCCTTCTATGGCTTTCCTGGTATTGCACTTTTCGGGCGCAGACGCCCAGGATCAGACGTTGTCTTAAGGGCACGTCCTGTTTATCTTTTCGGCCAAATAACGTCTTGTCGAGGGGGGAGTTTTCGATGTCCTCAGGTAAATTCCGGCTGGTCACGCGCAGTGACTTCGATGGCCTCGTCTGCGCGGCCATCCTCAAGGAGCTCGACATGATCGATGAGATCAAGTTCGTGCATCCCAAGGACATGCAGGACGGCGTGATCGAGATCACCGCTCGCGATATCACCACCAACCTACCCTATGTCGAAGGCGTGCACCTCGCCTTCGATCACCATGCCTCCGAAACCATCCGCGGGGGCAAGAAGGCCAACCACATCATCGACCCCAAGGCGCCGTCCGCGGCCCGTGTCGTGTATGACTACTATGGTGGCAAGGCGAAGCTGCCCTGCATCTCCGATGCGCTGATGGCCGCCGTCGACAAGGGCGATGCCGCGCAGTTCAACAAGGAAGAAATCCTCGACCCGCAGGGCTGGGACCTGATGAACTTCATCATGGATGCCCGCACCGGTCTGGGCCGTTTCCGTGAATTCACCATCTCCAACTATCAGCTCATGATGGAGCTGATCGAAAAGTGCGTGGAGATGCCGGTCGACCAGATCCTCAATCTGCCGGATGTCGTCGAACGTACCGACCTGTACGTCGAGCACGAAGCCAAGGCGAAGGATCAGGTGAAGCGTTGCGCCAAGGTGCACAAGAACCTCGTGGTTCTCAACCTGCGCGACGAAGACACCATCTGGGCCTGCAACCGTTTCTTGATCTACGCGCTGTTCCCGGAAACCAACATCTCGATCCACGTGATGTGGGGCCTGAAGAAGCAGAACACCGTGTTCGCCATCGGCAAGTCGATCTTCGACCGCTCGTCGAAGACCAGCGTCGGCGAGCTGTGCCTGAAGTACGGCGGCGGCGGTCACCATGCGGCTGGCACCTGCCAGGTTCCGAACGAGCAGGCCGAAAAGACCCTCGGCGCGCTGATCGAACAGATCAACAAGGACGGCTAGGCCGCCTTGCCGCTGCGACGTCTTGCGTTTTTCGCGAACATGCCGCCTCTAAGGGCGGCATGTTTGTTTTCCGGACCCTGAGTCATGTCTGACGCGTCGACCACGACGCCGATCGCCCGCTATCGCGCGCGCGTCGCCGAAGGCAGCCTGATCGCCGATCCGGCACAGGAACTGGCGGCGGAAAAACTCACCAGCCTCGCCAATGCGCTCAAGGGCTATGCCCCGCGCAGCGGCAAGCGCGGGTGGATGCAGCGCTTCGGCTTGCGCGGCGAAGGGGCGGCGCCGCCGCAAGGGCTTTATCTCTACGGCGGTGTCGGGCGCGGCAAGTCCATGTTGATGGACCTGTTCTTCGACGTCGCGCCGTTCCAGGCCAAGGAGCGCGTGCATTTCCAGGCCTTCATGCGCGACTTCCACGCCGAGATTCATCGCCGCCGCCAACTGCCGATGTTCGCCGACGAGGGCGATCCCATCCCCGGCATGGCCGACGGCATCGCGGATTCAACCACGCTGCTGTGTCTCGATGAGATCGAGGTGCGCGACATCGCCGACGCCATGATCATCGGCCGGCTGTTCCAGCGATTGTTCGATCGCGGTGTGGTGGTGGTTGCCACGTCCAATCGCCACCCGGACGAGCTCTACAAAGACGGCCTCCAACGCGACAAGTTCCTGCCGTTCATCGCGCTGATCAAACAGAAGCTCGACCTGCTGGCCCTCGACGCCAAGCAGGACTATCGCCTCGGCCGGTTGATGGGTGCGGCGGTTTACTACGCGCCCCTGGGTCCGGCCGCCGACCGGGCGCTCGACGCCGCCTGGGCGCGGCTCACCGACGACGCCGACCCGAAGCCAGATCATGTGGTCGTGAACGGCCGCCGCGTGAACGTCCCGGCGGCGGCGCACCAGGTCGCGCGTTTCGCGTTCGACGATTTGTGCCGGCAAGCCCTGGGTCCCAGCGACTACATGGCGATCGCGGCAGCCTATGAAACGGTGATCCTGTCCGACATCCCGCAGATGGACGAGAACCTCAAAGATGCCGCGCGGCGCTTCGTCACACTGGTCGACGCCCTGTACGAACACCGCACCGCGCTGATCTGCTCGGCCGCCGTGCCGCCGGAACAGCTGTACGTCGGTCAGGAAGGCGGGTTCGAATTCCATCGCACGGTGTCCCGCCTGATCGAAATGCAGGCGGCGGACTATCTCCGCGCCGATCACATCGCGTAGGATTGGATATGGCACTGGAACGGCCCGTTTCCTTCGACGATGCGGCGCGCGGCGTCAGCCTGACGGCGCAGCCCGGGCCGCCGGCGCGTCTCGACCTTGGTTTCCGCACCGCCGATGGCGTGCAGATCAGCGCGCATGTTCCGGTCGACGCCGCCGCTTTCGAGGACCTGGCGGCCGTCATGGCCGCGCCGGGGGCGGCGCATCTCGACGATCAACGCTTGCGGTTCGGCAATCTTGCCCGTCGCGCCTCGCTTGCGATGCCGACGGCGGCGAACGCCTTGCGCGCCGTGGCGCAGTGGCTGCTGCGTTCGCGCGAGGACACCAACTACACGTACGACCTGACGCCGGCGAACAAGCTCTATCTCGCGCACCTGATCGCGGTCGTGACCGCGCGGCCGGTGGCGGAGATCAAAAACTATATCGCCGAGGTCGAGACCGACGCGCAATTGCGCGATCATTTCGGCCGCGCGCACGATGCGCAGGATCCGGCCGCGCGCGCGGTGTCGGATCGCACGGCGCGCTATTCACGCCGCATCGGCTGGTACGCGCTGGTGCGGGCGTTGAAGCCGCGTCTCGTCATCGAGACGGGCGTCGACAAAGGGCTGGGCAGCGTCGTGCTGTGCGCGGCGTTGTTGCGCAATCGTGCCGAAGGTGCGGAAGGTCGCTATATGGGCACGGACATCCGGCCCGAGGCGGGCGCGCTGCTCACTGCGCCTTACAACGAGGTCGGACGCATTGCCTACGGTGATTCGATCGCGACGCTGCAGACGGTCGCCGATCCGATCGATCTGTTCATCAACGACAGCGATCACTCCGCCGAATACGAGGCGCGCGAATATGAGACCATCGCGCCGCGCTTGAGCGATCGTTCGGTGATCCTCGGCGACAACGCCCATGTCACCGAACGGCTTGCGGCTTTCGCCGAAGCGACTGGCCGCCGCTTTGTGTTCTTCAAGGAACAGCCCGCCGATCACTTCTATCTCGGCGCCGGGATCGGAATCGCGTTCCGTTAGCGCGTGATCCGGAAAAGTGGGAACCGGTTTTCCGAAAAGATCACGCTCCAAATATTATCCTTCGCAGGCGGCCTTGGGCCGTTGCGCCATACGCGCGCCGATGGCGGTGCTGGCTTCGTCATCCGATAGGTATGCTTCCGGCAGGCTCTGAAGCCGCAGCACAAATGTGCCGCTCTTCTGCTGCGTCTCCGCCAGCGCGTCGTTGCCGGTGACGGGATTCACCACGGCAACCTTCAGCGCGGCGTTGCGGCTTTTGATTCGCTCCACCGTGCCGAGGAAACTCTCGGCATGGAAGTATCCGGTCAGGTGCACGACCTTGTGACCGGGATGCGCGGCGAGATGCCGCACGATCGATTCCGCCATGGTGTCGTCGCGGGCGGCTTGCGCGGCGTACCCGCGCAGCGCGCTTTCGCTCGGCGCTTCCTTGGTGCCGCCGCCGTGACCGGTGGTGCCGGTGGCGAAGCCCATGAACTTGTCGCGATAGGGGCCGTCCCCGATGTTCACGCTTGCGGCAACGGTCGCGCGCTTGGCCGGCGCGAACGTGTCGAGCACGCCAAGCCCCTCTTGTCCGATGCAGCGCACGATGTCGGTTGGCGGATCGGCGGCGATCACCGCGAAGCGCCGCGCCTTGGCGAATTCCACCAGCGGCCGGTAGCTCTCGGCGTAATTGTCCCAGGCGCGCGCCTTCTTGCGCAGCGAAGCTTCGCCGATCTTGCCGGCGAGGTAGTCGTCGATCACCGGCTGGGTGTCCCGCTCGAACTGCTCCATCGACAAATCGACCGCACCGGAGCGATCAGCCAGCGCGCGATACAGCGCCATCTGGGCGACATGGTTGCCGGGATGATCGTGCATCTCCCCGAGGACAATGACGTCATAGGCCGAAAGGGCCTCGGCCGCGGCGGCCACGGTCATCGGTCGCGGTGTCATCCGCCCACCGTCCGTCCGTAAAAGTTCATAGCTCAGCAGGTCGGGGAGCCGCGCGGTTGCCGGCGGCGCGCCCGGGTGGGCGCAACCGGCCAAAACCAGCACTATCGCGGCGAGTCCGGCGGCTTTCATCGCAGCTACTCCCTTGCGGGTCCGGTGCAGCCCTGGCGACCCTTGCCCAGGACAGCCGTTCGCGCTATCCGAAGGCCACTTATTTAGGGGCGCCGGGACGATCCGTCCCGCGCGGACAGCACAGCAGAGGACATCATGGCACGCAACAAGATCGCGCTCATCGGCGCGGGTAACATCGGCGGAACGCTCGCGCATTTGATCGGTCTGAAGGACCTGGGCGACGTCGTGCTGTTCGACATCGCCGAAGGCACCCCGCAGGGCAAGGGCCTGGACATCGCTGAATCGACCCCGGTCGAAGGCATCGACAGCGCCTATCAGGGCGCGAACGACTACAGCGCGATCAAGGGCGCGGACGTCATCATCGTCACCGCCGGTGTGCCGCGTAAGCCCGGCATGAGCCGCGACGATCTGCTCGGCATCAACCTGAAGGTCATGGCTGCGGTCGGCGAAGGCATCAAGAAGAACGCGCCGGACGCGTTCGTGATCTGCATCACCAATCCTTTGGATGCAATGGTCTGGGCGCTGCGTGAGTTCTCCGGCCTGCCGCACAACAAGGTCGTCGGCATGGCCGGCGTTCTGGACAGCGCGCGCTTCCGCTACTTCCTGGCCGAAGAGTTCAAGGTCTCGGTCGAAGACATCACCGCCTTCGTGCTCGGCGGCCACGGCGACACCATGGTGCCGCTGGTCCGTTACTCGACCGTCGCCGGTATCCCGCTTCCCGACCTGATCAAGATGGGTTGGACCACGCAGGAGAAGCTCGACAAGATCGTTCAGCGCACCCGTGACGGCGGCGCCGAAGTCGTCAATCTGCTGAAGACCGGCTCGGCCTTCTACGCGCCGGCCGCTTCGGGCATCCAGATGGCGGAAGCCTACCTGAAGGACAAGAAGCGCGTTCTGCCTTGCGCCGCCTACATCAACGGTCAGTACGGCGAGAAAGACCTCTACGTCGGCGTGCCGGTCGTGATCGGCGCTGGCGGCGTCGAGAAGGTCGTCGAGATCACGCTGAACGCCGAAGAAAAGGCGATGTTCGACAAGTCCGTCGCCTCGGTGCGCGGCCTGGTCGATGCCTGCAAGAAGATCGACACCAGCCTCGCGAAATAAGCTGCGTCACAGCAGCGACGAAAAAGGCCGGTCCCTGTCAGGGCCGGCCTTTTTTTGTTAGTCCCGCGTCCAGTCGCCGAGGACGGCGCTTCTTCTGAAGACGATGAAATAGAGCGCATTGGTCCAGACTGGATATCCGAACGTCGTGACGAGGGGCACGAAAACGCCGGCGGGATACAGCATCCACGTCACCGTCGCGAAAATGCCCGGCGGCTGAAGCGCGACGATATACAGCGCCGGAATTAGAAACGTCTCGAGAATGGCGCGCAAGATGAGCGAGCGTGCGACGGAAGCCGAGATCAGCGCACCGCCGAACACGACCAGAAACAGAAGCGGCCGGAACGTGTAGAAGCTGCTGGGCCACAGCCCAAATCCCGCCGCCAGACACAGCTCAAGCACTACGGCGATAAAGATCGCGTAGACGACGGGCTCGAAATATTTCTTACGAAAAGCGGCGCGTTCCGGCAGCTCGTCGGTCATCGGCATGTCACTTGTGCGCGATAACGAATAGCCATTCTGCGTGTGTACGATCCATCGTCGTGTCCGTGATCGTCCAATGTGAGAAGCCGCAGTCCTTCAGGAGCGGTTCCAGCTGGTCTTGCTGCCAGAAGCAAAAGTATCGCGGGGCGTCGAGCTTGTGGCTGGACCAAGACTCGCCCTGGCCGCGCTTGAGGCTGAGGGCGATCCGGCCTTGCGGCGTGAGGGCGTCGAAGGTCTTGCGCAGCGCCCCTGAAAACTCGCTTCGGGTAAAATGAAGGAAGACGGCGTTGGCGAAAACAAGGTCGTAAGGTCCGCCGAGAACATCCGACAGCAGGTTGAGCTGGCGTGCGGCGAAGCCCGTGGCTTTAAGGTGTTCGACAAATGCAGGCACGGCGTCGGTGCATTCGAGCGCGAAGCCCTTTGCCGCGATGTAGGCCGCGTCGCGCCCGAAGGCACTTCCCACTTCCAGGATTCTCGCATCGGGGCGAAGACCACGTAACGCTTCGTCGATCCAGTCCTTCGAAGCGCCGGCGACGAGGCTATGCGTCCCCTCTACGTACTCTTTCGTGTGTTCCTGATAGGAGCGGAGGGTTGCGCCGTTCGAGTCGGACGATTCGGCGTCGGGCGTGGCGCTCATTACGCCGTCAACTTCGCCCGCAGCGCTTTGAGCCAGCGGCTCAGCTTTCCCAGGCGGCGCTTGTGCGCCACCTTGGATTCGTCCAGCAGCCAAGTGATCTGCACCACGCGGCGTTCGCCGGTGAAGGGCAGGTGGCCGTGCCACGACGACTCCGTGCGCTTGAATCCGAACACCGTGCCGGCCACCGGATTGATCTCGGCGACATAGTCGTTGAAGTCGTGGTCGTTCTTCAGCACGCGCAGGCGCCCGTCGCCGCTGCCGGCCCAGTCCGCATTCAGATAGACGAGTAGCGTGGCGATCTTGCTCGCGCTGTCGGTGTGGATGCGGCCGTCGCTGGCGCGCGACCACTTCCGTACGGTGATCAGCGTCGGCCGGCTGACCAGGTCCATCCCCAGCTTCTTGCCGACCAGTTCGCTGAAGGCCGGACTTTGCAGGTCCGCCAGCAGATCGGCAAAGGCGCCGGACACGGGTACGTCATCGATCGGGAAGAAGCCCGGTTGGGCGATGGCGGGGAAGTCGCGCATCAGCGAGGGCACGGCATCGGCCTTCAACGCACCGCCGGTGGTGAAGTGTGGATACGGGGTGGACGAAATCGAGGCCGCGTCCAGGGTCTGCAGGTCGAGAACACGCATGGCCTAAGTATAGGCACCCATTTCCGATTTTGCGACTCGCCGCAAGCCGGGGCGGGTTGCAGGCATAAGCCGGGGTGCTATAAAGGCCGGCGTTTTCCGAGGGGCCTTCCTTCACCAAGTTTCACATGCGCGAGCCCGTTCCCGTGGCCGCGCCAGCAGTGACGACGGACAGCCATGAATATCCATGAATACCAAGCCAAACAGGTCCTGAAGAAGTACGGCGTGCCGGTGCTGCCGGGCGGCATCGCCTACACCCCGGAAGAGGCGCAGAAGGTGGCCGAAGGGCTGCCGCAGGGCGTCTACGTCGTGAAGTCGCAGATCCACGCGGGCGGTCGCGGCAAGGGCACGTTCAAGGAAGCCTCGGGCGGCGGCAAAGGCGGCGTGCGCGTCGTGAAGTCGGTTGCCGACGTGAAGGAAAACGCCAAGCAGATGCTGGGAAACACGCTGGTCACGATCCAGACCGGCCCCGCCGGCAAGACCGTGAAGCGCATCTACATTGAAGCCGGCTGCAACATCAGCCGCGAGCTGTACCTCTCGATGCTGGTCGATCGCGGCTCCAGCCGCGTCACGATCATGGCGTCGACCGAAGGCGGCGTGAACATCGAAGACGTCGCGCACGACAGCCCGGAAAAGATCATCCTGCAGACGATCGATCCGGCCACCGGCATCCAGGGCTTCCACTGCCGCAAGATCGCTTTTGCGCTGGGCCTCAAGGACAACCAGATCAAGTCGGCGACCAAGCTGTTGACCTCGCTCTACAGCGCCTTCCTCGCCACCGACGCTTCGATGCTCGAAATCAATCCGCTGGTGGTGACGGCCGACGGCGACGTGCTGCCGCTGGATGCGAAGATGAACTTCGATTCCAACGCGCTCTATCGTCACCCGGACATCCTCGAACTGCGCGACGAGGACGAAGAAGATCCGATGGAACTCGAAGCCTCGAAGCACGATCTCAACTACATCAAGCTCGACGGCTCGATCGGCTGCATGGTCAACGGCGCCGGTCTCGCGATGGCGACCATGGACATCATCAAGCTCAAGGGCGGGTCGCCGGCGAACTTCCTCGATGTCGGCGGCGGCGCCACGCGCGAGCGCGTGACCAAGGCGTTCAAAATCATCCTGTCGGATGCCAACGTCGAAGGCATCCTGGTGAACATCTTCGGCGGCATCATGCGCTGCGACGTGATCGCGGAAGGCGTCGTCGCCGCCGCGCGCGAAGTCAGCTTGAACGTGCCGCTGGTCGTGCGCCTCGAAGGCACCAACGTCGAACTGGGCAAGAAAATCATGCGCGAGTCCGGTCTGCCGATCATCTCGGCCGACAACCTCGCCGACGCCGCCGAAAAGGTGGTTAAGGCCGTGAAGGAGGCCGCATAACATGGCCGTCCTCGTCAACAAGAACACCAAGGTCATCTGCCAGGGCTTCACCGGCAGCCAGGGTACGTTCCACTCCGAGCAGGCGATCGCCTACGGCACCAAGATGGTCGGCGGCGTGACGCCCGGTAAGGGCGGCACCACGCATCTCGATCTGCCGGTGTTCGACACCGTGGCGGAAGCGCGTCAGAAGACCGGTTGCGATGCGACCGTGATCTATGTGCCGCCGCCGTTCGCGGCCGATGCGATCCTCGAAGCGATCGACGCGGAAATCCCGCTCGCGGTCTGCATCACCGAAGGTATTCCGGTTCTCGACATGGTGCGCGTGAAGCGCGCGCTCAATGGCTCCAAGACGCGTCTCATCGGGCCGAACTGCCCGGGCATCATTACGCCGGGCGAATGCAAGATCGGCATCATGCCGGGCCACATCCATCAGCGCGGCAAGATCGGCATCGTGTCGCGCTCGGGCACGCTGACCTATGAAGCGGTGCACCAGACGACTGCCGCCGGCCTGGGCCAGACGACCTGCATCGGCATCGGCGGCGATCCGGTCAACGGCACCAACTTCATCGATTGCCTCGATCTGTTCCTGGGCGACCCGGAAACGTTGGGCATCGTGATGATCGGTGAAATCGGCGGCACCGCCGAAGAAGAAGCCGCCGCGTTCTACAAGGCCTCGAAGACCAAGAAGCCGATCATCGGCTTTGTGGCCGGCACCACCGCGCCGCCGGGCCGCCGCATGGGTCATGCCGGCGCCATCATCTCCGGCGGCAAAGGCACGGCCGCCGCGAAGTTCGAGGCCATGAAGAGCGCAGGTTTCCTGATTGCCGATTCGCCGTCCGCGCTCGGCTCGACGATGCTGAAGGCGATGGGCGGCTAGCGGCTCGTGGGTTTCATGCGCGCGTTCATCGCTGCCGCCGTCTTGCTGACCGCAAGTGCCGCGCGCGCCGAAGATCCCGGTGTGTTGACGCTGGGCGTCGGTCTCTACGACCTGGTGTCCCATCGTCCGCACGCCGTCGAGGGCCGTGCGGTCTATCGTTTCGGCTGGGGTTTCGCGCAAAGCGACGATGACGCTGCCTTTCGCGGCTTCCATCCGTTCGTCGGCGGCATGATCGCCGGCAACGACGCGATGTACGGTTATGCCGGTCTGGCCGCACCTTTCCGGTGGGGCAAGTTCGAGCTCGAACCCTCCGCCGGCATGGGCGCGTATCATCGCGGCAACGGCTACGAACTCGGCGGCACGTTCGAGTTCCATCTCGGTCTGCAGTTCTCGTACTCCATCACCGACAACATGCGCGCCGGCCTGATGCTCACCCATATCTCGAACGCGAATACGCATCGCGTGAATCCGGGTCTGAACTCGGCGCTGGCGGCAATCTCCTTCGCCTTCTGATCCATGAAACTCCCCGGTCCGTTCTCCATCACACGCGTGGTCGAGACCGAGGGGCCGTCCTTCGCGCCCGATTTCCTGCTTCCCGACGCGGTGCCGGATGCATTCGCGCAGACGGATGCGTCGCGCGATCCGCGCTTCTACGATGCGGCCAGCAACAAGCTGGTGATGGGCTTCTACGCGCTCATCATCCGCACTGAGCGCAACGTGATCCTGGTCGACACCTGTGTCGGCAACGACAAGGAGCGCCCGATGCGGCCTGACTGGCATCGGCGCAACGGCAGCTTCCTCACCGACCTCGCGGCATCCGGCTGTCCGGCGGAAAGCGTCACGCATGTGCTGTGCACGCATCTGCACGTCGATCACGTCGGCTGGAACACGCGCCTCATCGGCGGACGCTGGGTGCCCACGTTCCCGAACGCGAAATACCTGATGGCGCGCACAGAGGTCGATCACTGGCAGGAGGTGCGCAGGCGTGACGCCAACGTGAATCACGGCTCGTGGGACGACAGCGTGCAGCCGATCCTTGACGCGGGTCTCGCCGTCATCGTCGACAGCGACTACGAGATCGAGCCGGGCATTCATCTGATGCCCGCGCCCGGACACACGCCCGGCAACGTCATCCTCTGCCTCGACGACGGCAAGCAACGTGCCTACCTCGTCGGCGATACCATCCATCACCCGGTGCAGATCGAGCGCCCGCAGTGGTCGAGCCGCTTCTGCGCCGACCCGCAGCTGGCGGCGACCACCCGCATCGCCTTCATCGAGCGTGTCGCCGAGTCCGGGGCCTGGGTCCTGCCGGCGCATTTCCCAAGGCCCACCGCCGTCCAGATCACCGGCGATGCGGGCGGTTTCGGCTTCACGACCCCGCAAACCTGATCTGCCGTCCGTGCAGGTCGCGGCATGCGGCGCTGCGAAAAAACCGATAGCACTTCTCGGAAAACCCGATATCTCAAGGACTTGGCGGATTTCTAGATACAACTGTTGGGGGTGAACACAAGTCTGCTACCCGGCACAGCGCGCGCAAGTTTGACTGCTAAGTCATTGTGGAGAGAGGGATATTCGGCTATGTAAAGGGCGTGCCGCTGCCCCACTGCGCGCAAAGTGCGGGCCGGGCCGTGAACCGCGCCGAAGGCGGGGGTCATCCGGGCCGGAAACGGGCAGCCAACCAGGGATTCCGCCGTGGACGCTTCGTTTCTTAGTGGCGCAAACGCCACCTTCATCGCCGAACTTTACGCCCAATACCTGAAGAACCCGGCTGCGGTCGACCGCAGTTGGGCGGGCTTCTTCGCCGACCTCAAGGACGACGAAGCCGACCTTTTGCGGGAGCTTGAAGGCGCGAGCTGGGCGCCCTCCGACGCGACCATCATCGGCTCCGCCGATCCCGACGCCGCCCCTAAGGGCAAGGCCGACGGCAAGGGCGCGAAGAACGGCGCGGCGCCGGCAGAAAAGACCGCGGTGCTCACGCATGCCGAAGACTCGATCAAGGCACTGGGCGTTATCCGCGCCTTCCGCACGCGCGGTCATCAGCTCGCCAACCTCGATCCGCTGCATCTCACCGGCGAAACCGCGCACCCGGAGCTGGATTACAAATATCACGGCTTCACCGAAGCCGATCTCGATCGTCCGATCGTGCTCGGCGGCCTGCTCGGTTTCGAGAGCGCGACGCTGCGCCAGATCCTCGCCGTGCTGAAGGAAATCTATTGCGGGACCTTCGGCATCGAGTACATGCACGTGCAGGACATCAAGCAGCGCGAATGGCTGCAAAGCCGCATCGAGAGCACGCGCTCCAAGCCGAACTTCTCGCCTGAAGGCAAGCGCGCGATCCTCGAGCGCATGACGGAAGCTGAGGGTTTCGAGAAGTTCCTCGGCATCAAGTACACCAGCACCAAGCGTTTCGGCCTCGACGGCGGCGAAGCGCTGATCCCGGCGCTGGAACAGATCATCAAGCGCGGCGGTGCGCTCGGCGTTGAACAGATCGTCATCGGCATGCCGCATCGTGGCCGCCTGAACGTGCTCGTGAACGTCATGCACAAGCCGTTCAGCGCGCTGTTCTCGGAATTCCAAGGCAACTCGCCGAACCCGGAAAGCGTCGAAGGCTCCGGCGACGTGAAGTACCACCTCGGCACCTCCGCCGACCGCACGTTCGACGGCAAGACCGTCCACCTGTCGCTGACCGCCAATCCGTCACACCTCGAAGTCGTCGATGCCGTCGTGCTCGGCAAGGTGCGCGCGAAGCAGGAACAGCTCGGCGACAAGTCGCGCAAGAAAGTGCTCGCCCTGCTGATGCACGGCGATGCGGCTTTCGCCGGCCAGGGCATCATCGCCGAGTGTTTCGGCTTCTCGCAGATCAAGGGCTACACCACGGGTGGCACCATCCACGTCGTCGTGAACAACCAGATCGGTTTCACCACGACGCCGCGCTATAGCCGTTCGGGTTTGTACTGCACCGACATCGCCAAGATGGTCGAAGCACCGATCTTCCACGTCAACGCGGACGATCCGGAAGCCGTCGTGCAAGCCGCGCGTCTGGCTATCGAGTTCCGTCAGGAATTCGGCATCGACGTCGTGCTCGACATGGTCTGCTATCGCCGCTTCGGCCACAACGAAGGCGACGAGCCGAAGTTCACTCAGCCGCTGATGTACAAGGCGATCGAGACGCATACCACCGCGCGCACGCTCTATGCGCAGCGCCTGGTGCAGGAAGGCCTGTTCACCCAGGCCGAGGCGGACGCGATGACCAGCCAGTTCATGCATCAGATGGAGACCGACTTCGAGGCGGCCGCCGGCTTTAAGCCGAACAAGGCCGATTGGCTCGAAGGCGCCTGGAAAGGCCTCGCGCAGATGGGCGAGGAAGAGGAATACCGCGACGATAAGACAGGTGTGCCGCTCGACCTTCTCAAGGAAGTTGGCAAGGTCATTTCCACGGCACCGGACGGCGTTGCCGTGAACCCGAAGATCGTTCGCCAGCTCAAGGCCAAGGCCGACATGTTCGAGAGCGGCAAGGACTTCGATTGGGCGACCGCGGAAGCGCTCGCGTTCGGGACGTTGGTCGCCGAAGGCACAATGGTGCGTCTGTCAGGCCAGGATTGCGGCCGCGGCACGTTCTCGCAGCGCCACTCGGTGCTGGTCGATCAGAACACCGAAGCCCGCTACATCCCGCTGCAGAACATCCGTCCCGGCAAGCAGGGTCACTTCGAGGTGCACGACAGCCCGCTGTCGGAACTCTCGCTGCTCGGCTTCGAGTACGGCTTCTCGCTGGCGGAACCGAATGCGCTCACCATCTGGGAAGCGCAGTTCGGCGACTTCTCCAACGGCGCGCAGATGATCATCGACCAGTTCATCAACTCGGGCGAAAGCAAGTGGCTGCGCCTGTCGGGTCTGGTGATGCTGTTGCCGCACGGCTTCGAAGGCCAAGGGCCCGAGCATTCCTCGGCGCGCATGGAGCGTTATCTGCAGCTATCCGCGCAGGACAACTGGCAGGTCTGCAATATCACCACGCCGGCGAACTACTATCATGCGCTGCGCCGTCAGAACCGCCGCAACTTCCGCAAGCCGCTGGTCATCATGACGCCGAAGTCGTTGCTCCGTCACAAGCGCTGCGTCTCGACCATCGAAGAAATGGGCCCGAACACCAGCTTCCAGCGTGTGATCGGCGAAACCGGCAAGATCGCCGCGCCGGCGAAAGTGCGTCGCGTCGTGCTGTGCTCCGGCAAGGTCTACTACGACCTGCTGCAGGCGCGGGAAGACAAGAATATCGACGACGTCGCCATCGTGCGCGTGGAACAGCTCTATCCGTGGCCGAAGGACACGATCGCGCGCGAACTGGCGAAGTACAAGAACGCCGAGGTCGTGTGGTGCCAGGAAGAACCCGCCAACATGGGTTCCTGGACGTTTGTCGACCGCCGCCTCGAATACGCGCTTGAAGACATCGACATCAAGGCCAAGCGTCCGTTCTACGCCGGCCGCATGCCGGCCGCGTCGCCGGCCACCGGCCTGATGAAGGTGCACGTGCGCGAACAGAATCAGCTTGTGGAATGGGCTTTGGTGACGCCGCTGGCCCAGATCCCGCAGCCGTTCAAGCGTGCCACCAAGATGGGCAAGATGGCTGCCGAGTAATTTGCGTAATTTTTCCGTCCGAGCACTGCGGATGCCGTCCCGCGCGTCCGCCGAGGGGTGAACATGTCGACCGAGATTAAAGTCCCGACGCTGGGTGAATCCGTCACCGAAGCGACCGTTGCCAAGTGGTTCAAGAAAGTCGGCGACACCGTCGCCGCGGACGAGCCGCTGGTCGAACTTGAAACCGATAAGGTCACGGTCGAGGTCAATTCGCCCGCCGCCGGGACGCTGGGCCAGATCGTCGTCGAGGCCGGCGCCAATGTCGGCGTCGGTGCGGTGCTCGGTGTGATCGGTGCCGCCGGTGCCGCGCCGGCGAAAGCCGCCGCGGCGCCGGCCGCTGCCGCGAAAGCCGAAGCGCCGAAGGCCGCCGCGCCTGCGCCCAAGGCTGCCGCTGCTGCGCCGCCGCCTGCGCCAAAGGCTGCTGCGCCCGCGCCGGCTGCCGCGCCCGCCGCGCCGAAGGCCTCGCTGCCGTCCGACTATCCGCTGGCGCCGTCTGTGCGCCATCTGGTCGACGAGCACAATTTCGATCCGAAGAAGATCCCGGCCTCCGGCAAGGGTGGCCGTCTCGTGAAGGCCGACGTGCTGAAGTACATCGCCAGTGGCGGCGAAGCCGCTTCGCCGAGTGCCGCGCCCGACCGCAAGCCTCGCGAAGAACGCGTGAAGATGACGCGCCTGCGCAAGACGATCGCCAGCCGCCTGAAGGAAGCTCAGAACACCGCCGCGATGCTGACGACCTTCAATGAGGTCGATATGTCGGCGGTGATGGCTCTGCGCAGCAAGCACAAGGACGCCTTCGAGAAGAAGCACGGCGTGAAGATGGGCTTCATGTCCTTCTTCGTGAAAGCCTGCGTCGCGGCGCTGAAGGAGCTCCCGGCGGTGAACGCCGAGATCAACGGCGACGATATCGTCTACAAGAACTACTACGACGTCGGCGTCGCCGTCGGCACGCCGACCGGCCTCGTTGTTCCGGTGGTGCGCGATTGCGACACCAAGTCGTACGCCGAGATCGAGGCGGAGATTTCCGGCCTCGGCCGCAAGGCGCGCGACGGCAAGCTCACCATGGAAGACATGAAGGGCGGCAGCTTCACGATCACCAACGGCGGCATCTTCGGTTCGATGCTGTCGACGCCGATCCTGAACACGCCGCAGTCCGGCATCCTGGGCATGCACAACATCAAGCAGCGCGCGGTCGTGCTGGAAGACGGCTCGATCGTCGCGCGTCCGATGATGTATCTCGCGTTGTCCTACGATCACCGCATCGTCGACGGCCGCGAAGCCGTCACCTTCCTGGTGCACGTGAAGGAAAACATCGAAGACCCGAGCCGCCTGCTGGTGGAAGCGTAACGCGCGAACCTTCGGGTTTCACCCGAGGGCGCAACTCCCACCGACCGTCATCCCGGCCAAGCCGCGTAGCGGCGCGAGCCGGGATCCATCGCGCAAAGCGCACGGTCCGTGCGGATGATGAATGGACCCCGGCCTTCGCCGGGGTGACGACCGAGTTGGTGTGAGGAACGCAGACAATGGCTGAATCCTTCGACGTCATCGTCATCGGCGGTGGACCGGGTGGCTATGTCTGCGCGATCCGCGCGGCGCAGCTTGGTCTGAAGACGGCTTGCGTCGAGAATCGCGGTGCGCTTGGCGGGACCTGCCTGAACGTTGGCTGCATCCCGTCGAAGGCGCTGCTGCAGTCCTCGCATCTGTTCGATGAAGCCAATCACGCCTTCGCCGGGCACGGCATCAAGGTGGGCAAGGTCGAGATCGATCTGCCGACGATGATGGCGCGCAAGGACGATGTGGTGAAGCAGAACACCACCGGCATCGAGTTCCTGTTCAAGAAGAACAAGGTCACCTACATCAAGGGCACCGGCCGTATCGCCAAGGCGGCGCGCGGCGCCCATGAAATCGCGGTGAAGACCCTCGACGGCAAGGACGAGAGCTACACGACAAAGTACGTCGTGCTCGCCACGGGCTCCGAAGTTACGCCGCTGCCGGGCATCACCATCGACGAAAAGCAGATCGTCTCGTCCACCGGCGCGCTGACGTTGGACAAAATTCCCAAGTCGCTCGTCGTCATCGGCGCGGGCGTCATCGGCCTGGAGATGGGCTCGGTCTGGCGTCGTCTTGGCGCCGAAGTCACTGTGATCGAATATCTCGACTTCATCCTGCCGTCGATGGACGGCGAAGTACGCAAGCAGATGCAGCGCATCCTCGAGCGCCAGGGCATGAAGTTCAAGCTCGGCGCCAAGGTTACCAAGGCTGTCGCGGCGAAGGGCGGCGTCACGCTGAGCGTCGAGCCCGCCAAAGGCGGGGCGGCGGAAGAAGTGAAGGCGGATGTGGTGCTGGTCGCGGTCGGGCGTCGTCCCTACACCGCGGGCCTCGGCCTCGCGGAAGCCGGCGTCACCTTGACCAATCGCAGCTTCGTCCAGGCGGACGAGAATTTCCAGACCAACGTCGAAGGCATCTTCGCCATCGGCGATGTGATCGGCGGGCAGATGCTCGCGCACAAGGCCGAGGACGAAGGCGTGGCTTGCGCCGAACTGATGGCCGGTCAGACCGCGCATATCAATTACGACGCCATCGCCGGCGTTGTTTACACCTGGCCCGAGGTCGCCGGCATCGGCAAGACCGAGGAACAGCTGAAGGAAGCCGGTGTCGCTTACAAGACCGGCAAGTTCCCGTTCACAGCCAACAGCCGCGCGCGCGCCAACGGCGACACCGACGGCTTCGTGAAAATCCTGGCGGACGCGACGACCGATCGTGTGCTCGGCTGCCATATCGTCGGCCCGGCGGCGGGTGACCTGATCA
This sequence comes from Rhodospirillaceae bacterium, assembly GCA_947476695.1. Lineage (GTDB taxonomy): Bacteria > Pseudomonadota > Alphaproteobacteria > Rhodospirillales > Rhodospirillaceae > SCTM01. The sequence continues at coordinate 256,798 of CANJRD010000001.1, read as the reverse complement.
TGGAAGTCGCGCTCGGCATGGAATTCGGCGCTGCGGCGGAAGACATCGCACGCACTTGCCACGCGCACCCGCAGCTCGGCGAGGCGGTGAAGGAAGCCGCGCTGAGCGTCGACAAGCGCGCCATCCACATCTAGAGGCCCGGCCTGATGGCGCGTCGTCCGACCGCCGCCGTCATTATCCCGGTTTATAACGCCGCCGAGACGCTCGACCGCACCATCGAAAGTGCGGTCACGTCGCTGCGCCAATACACCGACGTCGAGCAGCAGCCGCTTGATGCGGAGATCGTTGTTGTCGATGACGTGTCGACCGACGGCTCGGCCGATATTGCGCGCGCGTGGGCCAAACACGATCCGGCTGTGCGGCTTGTGACGTATCCGACAAACCGGGGTCCGGGCTTCGCGCGCAATGAAGGCGTGCGCCAGTCGTTCGGAAACTTCCTGTTCTTCCTCGATTCCGACGATGTGATCTATCCGAACCACATCAGCCTGTGTCTCAACGCGCTGCTCGCGGACGACTCCGTCGGTTACGTCTTCACGCGCATGAAGATCGATATGCCGATGCATCCGGATTGGCCGCCGTCGCTGGACGAAAGCTGCCCGATCAATTTCTGCGTCCGGCGCGTCTGGCATGACATGATCCTCGGCTTCGCGGAGGAACCCGACTTCCGCACCTACCGCACCGAAGACACGCTGTACCGGCTCTGCCTGCGCGATCTGGTGAAGCACAAGAAGCTCGACATCTTCACTTGTGAACAATTCGTGTCACCGGGCAACGCCCTCGACCGGCAACGCGCCAAGTTCGGCATGTCGATGAAGGACTGGAACAACGCCGGCCTCGATGACGGCTTCGTTCTCACGCCGCAAATGGACGTGGTTGTAAAAGCGCGACTGGACCGTGTCGCCAAGCTGCTGGGCGCCAAAACCTGATCTTGTGGCGGCTCTGAACCACGCTTAACGTGGGCCTATGCTTCTCCCGATCCGCGACGACAATCCGCATACGACCAAGCCGTTCGTGAACTACGCGCTCATCGCGTCTTGCATCGCGGTGTTCCTGTGGCAGAACGGGCTCGACGAGGGCGCGTCCGAATTCGCGGCCTATGCCTACGGCCTTGTGCCGGGGCGAATCTCGGGACAGGTCAAGTTTCCCAACATCGAAGTGCCCGCCATCTTCACGCTCGTCACGCATATGTTCATGCATGGCGGCTGGATGCATCTGATCGGCAACATGTGGTTCCTGTGGATCTTCGGCGACAACGTCGAAGCCTCCCTTGGGCACAAGCGCTATCTGATCTTCTATCTCGCCTGCGGCTTAGCGGCGGCGGAGGGGCAGTTCAGTCTGAACCCCGCGTCCGACATTCCCATGATCGGCGCCTCGGGCGCGATCTCCGGCGTGCTCGGTGCCTACCTCATTCTGCATCCGCGCTCGAACATCAAAGTGTTTGTGCTGCTGATCATCTTCTTCACGTTCGTGAACATGCCGGCTTGGATCGTGCTCGGCTTCTATTTCCTGATGCAGTTGTGGAGCGAGGCGGGCACGACACCGGACGAACCCGGCGTCGCCTTCATGGCGCATATCGCCGGCTTCGTGGCCGGTGCGGCGATGGTGTTTTTCTTCCGCAAGCCGCAGGTGTCGGTGTTCCAGCCGGCGCACTCGCGGCCATTCGCGACGGAGACCCATCGCGTGGGGTTCCGCCGGCGCATCCCGAACGTCGATCGCGACAGTCCGTGGAAATAGCCTAGGTCGCGAGGAAAGCGTGGATCTGCGCGACGGCGGCGGCGCCTTCGCCGACTGCCGCGGCAACGCGCTTGGTCGAGCCGGCGCGCACGTCGCCCACCGCGAACACACCGGGCATTGTCGTCTCCAGGGGCATGGGCTGACGCGTGCCGTCGCCATGCTTGCCGAATTTCTTGCCGGTGACGATGAAGCCCTTTTCGTCCAGATCGGTGCAGTCTTTCGCCCAGGCGACATTCGGATCGGCGCCGATCAATAGGAACAGGTGCCGCAGCGGCATCTGCCACTCCTTGCCGTCGGCGCGATTGCGGAACGTCACGCCTTCCAGCCCGCGCACCGTGTCGCCTTGAAGGGCGACGACTTCGGCCTGCACGTGCACGGTCACATTCTTCAGGGCCTTGATCCGGTCGATCAGATACTGCGACATGGTAGCCTCAAGTCCCTTACCGCGCACGACCATGTGCAGATGTTTCACCTTGGGCGCGAGATACACCACCGCCTGGCCCGCCGAGTTCCCGGCGCCGACGAGGGCGACGTCCTCGCCCTCGCAGAGCTTCGCTTCAATCGGCGAGGCCCAGTACGAGACGCCGGCGCCCTCGAAGTCGGCGAGGTTGGGAATATCGAGCCGGCGATAACGCGCGCCCGAGGCGATGACCACCGACCGCGTGCGCAGTTTTTGCCCCGAGGCAAGTTCCGGCCGCAGGACGCCGTCGGGATCGCAAGACAGCTTGGCGATCTCCATCGGGATGGCGATCTCCGCGCCGAACTTCTGCGCTTGGTTAAACGCGCGCCCCGCTAGCGCCTGGCCGGTGATGCCGGTCGGGAAGCCGAGATAATTCTCGATGCGCGCCGAGGCCCCGGCCTGTCCGCCGATGGCGCGCTGATCGAGCACGAGCACCGACAGTCCTTCGGAAGCGCCGTAGACGGCGGTGGCCAATCCCGCCGGGCCCGCGCCGACCACCACCACATCATAGAGCTGGTCGAGGTGAAGCTCGGGGATGATGCCGAGACACGCGGCGGCATCGGCGTCGGTGGGCCGCTTCAATACCTTGCCGTTTGGGCAGATCATCAACGGCAGTTCGTCGGCATGGATGCCGAACTGATCCATCACCGCATTGCCTTCGTCGGTCTGGCAATCGAACACGGTGCAGGGATAGCCGTTGCGGCTCAGGAAGCCTTGCAGTCGCGTGAAGTCGACATTACCGCGCCGGCCCACCAACACGGCGCCGGCGGTGCCGTCCTGCAGCAGGGCCACGCGGCGCAGGATGAAGGCGCGCATGATAATCTCGCCGATCTCGGCCGAGCCGATCACCAGCGCGCGGATTTGCGCAGCCTCGAAAGGGAGGGCCTTGCACCCTTTCGACCCGGCATAGCCCATCACCAGCACGCTGCGACCGTCGAGCTGGCTGACCTCGCCGCTGAACTGGCCCTTTTCGATCTGGCCGATATGCGCTTGATGGCCGATGCCGTCACGTCGCGCGGCCTCGATCGATCCCTCCAGCACCAGCCACATCGGCACGCCGCGATCGCCGACGGCATACAGGGTCTCACCGGGCGCGAAGTCGCGGGCGGGCCCGCTGGCGAAACGCTTCGCGGTTTCGATGTGCTGGGCGTCCAGCGTCGGAAACATCTGTGGAGCGCGGGTGTCGATCAAAGCCATGCCAGTCTCCTGCGGTCGCGTCCCGCAGTGTAGCACGGCCGTCAAGACGGCCAGCCGTCAGCGCGACGTCTTCAAATGTGCGCGGGGATGGGCGGCGTCGTAAACCTTGCCCAGTCCGGCGATATCCACCGCCGTATAGCGCTGGGTGGTCGACAAGGACGCATGGCCCAGCAATTCCTGGATGGTGCGCAGGTCGCCGCCTTTGGCCAGCAGATGCGTTGCAAAACTGTGACGCAGCGCGTGAGGCGTTGCGGTCTCGGCCAAGCCGAGCAACGCCCGCAGTTTACGCATCTGGCGTTGCACGACGCCCGGATTGAGCTGCTTGCCGCGCGCACCGACGAACAGCGGCGCGTCTGGCGCTGCGCCGAAGGGGCATTGCTTGCGATAGTCGATCAACGCTTCGCGGACGACCGGCAACACCGGAACGATACGCTCCTTGTTGCCCTTGCCGAGCACGCGCAGCGTGTCGCCGCCACGACCGCTCAAGGCCTTGAGCTCGCCGCAGGTCAGCGACAGCGCTTCCCCCAGACGCAGGCCGCAGCCGTAGAGCAGCAGCAACAGCGCGGTATCGCGCGCCGCCATCCACGGTTCCTCATGCAGGCTTCCGGCTTCCTGCACGGTGGCGAGGGCGTCGTCGGCGGCCAGGGCCTTAGGGACCGAGCGCGGCAGGCGCGGGGTCTTCACCGTCGCCAGGGCCGGGTTGTGGACCAGGCCGCGCCGATCGAGGAACTTGAACGCATTACGCAGCGTCGACATCGCGCGCGCCATCGAACTGCGGGCAAGGCCCCCGTCGCTGCGATGGGCGAGATACGAACGGAAGTCGGCGGCCTTCAATGTCGCCAGGCTGGCCAGCGACGGCTCTTCGCCCAGATGCCCGACAAGGAATTGCAGGAACGCCGCGAGATCGCGGGCGTAGGCGTCAGCGGTGTGTTTTGAAGCGCGGCGCTCGGCGCTCAGCCAATCGCGCCAGGCTGCGATCGCGTCGGCCAGATCGGCCTGCGCGGGAAAGAAAATCGCGGGCGGGTTTACAGCTGCAGCGTCCACCAGCGCCCCACGGCGTAGCGTGTGACATGGGCGAGGAAGGCAATCAGCTCAGTGCCCTGGCCGGCTTCGAAGTGCCCCGGTGTCCGGCAACCCACGGCGAAGATGCCGGCTGGCAGGCCTTCGCCTTCGGCCAGCATGATCAGCGCATCGGATCGCACGATCCCGGCGGACGCGCCGTATAGCGTCGCATCGCCATCGGTCTCGGAGCGGATGCAGCTCAGCACGTTGCCGCCCATCAGCTCGCCCACCGTGCCGGGCGCCAGCATCCGCACGATGCCTGAAGAGTCATCGGGAACGTTCGCGCATTCGAAACCGATCGCGACCGCGTCGACGTTGAGATGCGCTGGCAGGTCGTCGGAGAGGATCTGGCCGAGTTCCTCATAATCGTGCGCGTAGAGCAGGGCGAGCGCGCATTCCATCGTGCGCTCGACTAGCGACATGTTGGCGCGGGTGGTCGTGACCAGGCGTTCGCCGGTCGCCTTCAGGTCGTCGACCTGACGGCGCAGGCGCTCCACAACGAAGCGCTGCATATCGACCACGACGGCATCAGGCTCGAATCGGCCTTCCGGCGCAATCGAAGCCAACAATTCGGGGTGCGAGGACAGGAAGCGCGGGTTGCGGCGCAGATACGCCAGTACGTCCTGCTCCTGCAGGTCGCGTCCTGGTTCAGCTTTCAGCTGGTCCGCCATCCGTCCCCCTTGCAGGCCAACCGCGTCAGATAATCGACTGTCCGGTCTTGGCCCAATCGTCCATGAACGCTTTTAGGCCCTTGTCGGTTAAGGGATGGTTGAACAGGGCCCGTAGGGTAGACGGCGGCATGGTGCCGACATGGGCGCCCAGTTTGGCGGCCTGCAGCACGTGCACCGGGTGGCGGATCGATGCGACCAACACCTCGGTCTTGAATTCATAGTTATTGTAGATTTGGCAGATGTCGGCGATCAGCTCCAAGCCGTCATAGCCGATGTCGTCCAAACGGCCGACGAAGGGCGAGATGAACGCCGCGCCCGCCTTGGCGGCCAGCAGCGCCTGGTTGGCGGAGAAGCACAGGGTCACGTTGACCATAGTCCCCTCGGACGACAGCGCTTTGCAGGTCTTCAGGCCGTCCGGCGTCAGCGGCACTTTAATTGTCACGTTCTTGGCGATCTTCTTCAGGACCGCCGCTTCCTTCATCATCGTGGCATGATCGAGCGCGGTGACTTCCGCGCTGACCGGGCCGGGCACCACGGCGCAAATCTCGGCAATCAGGTCGACGAACTTCTTGCCGGACTTCGCGGCCAGCGACGGGTTGGTTGTGACGCCGTCCACCATTCCGGTGGCGGCAAGGTCCTTGATCTCGTTGAGATCGGCGGTATCGACGAAGAATTTCATGAGAGTCCGTCAAGGTTGAGTGCGCGATCCGCGGGGCATCGGCGTGTTGCATCGGCCCGGCGGCTGGAACAGTGTAGACGATGCCTTCCTCTATCGCCATCGCTGCCGACGAGGCCGCAACGCCTGAGTCGCCGCGCACTTTTGCGCCGGGCAGTCAGATTCGCGTGCAATTGCCGTTGCCGTTGCCGGCCTATGACTATCGCGTGCCGGAAGGCGAAACGCTGCACGCGGGCGATATCGTCGAAGTGCCGCTCGGCCGGCGATTCGAGGTTGGTGTTGTCTGGGGCGCGGGCACAAGCGAGATCGCGCCGGGGAAACTGAAAGAGGTCGCCAACCGCCGCGATCTGCCGCCGTTGCCCGAGGCGCTGCGTCAATTCGTCACCTGGGTCGCGGCTTACACCGTGCAGGAAACCGGCGTGGTCTTGCGCATGGCGCTGAATGCCGCGCGCGGGTTGCAATCGGTGCCGACTGTCCCGGTGATCATGGCGTCGGGCCGTGCGCTGGAAGACTGCAGACTCAAGGTCACGGCGAGCCGCCAAAAATTGCTCACAGCCGCGCAGCGCGGACCATTTACGACGGCGACGGCGCTCGCGAAAGCCGCTGGCGTCAGTCCCGGCGGCGTGCGCGATCTGATCGATGCCGGCGTCCTGACGCTGTCCGAGCAGCGCGCCCCGTCGATGTTCGAGACGCCGAATCCGCATCATGGCGCGCCGCGGCTCGAACCCGGCCAAGCGCAAGCCGCCCGCGAACTGGTCGATATGGTCGGCAAGGGATTCTCCGTCACGCTGCTTGAAGGCGTCACCGGTTCGGGCAAGACCGAAGTCTATTTAGAGGCTGTGGCGGCGGCATTGCTGCGCGGTCAGCAGGTTCTGGTGCTGGTGCCCGAAATCGCACTGACCGCGCAAAGCCTGTCGCGTTTCGTCGGCCGCTTTGGCACGCGTCCGGCGGAATGGCATTCCGACGTGCCGGGCAAGATTCGCCGTGCGACCTGGGCCGCGGTGGCCGACGGCAGCGCGGCTGTCGTGGTCGGTGCGCGCTCCGCGCTGTTCCTGCCGTTCCAGAATCTCGGGCTGATCATCGTCGACGAAGAACACGAAGGCGCGTTCAAGCAGGAGGAAGGCGTGATCTATCACGCCCGCGACATGGCGATCGTGCGTGCGCAGATCACACAGTGTCCCATCGTGCTGGCGTCGGCGACGCCGTCGCTGGAGACCGTCATCAACGTACGCAATCGCCGCTTCAAGCGCGTGCATCTGCCCCAGCGCTACAACGCCGCCACCTTGCCGACGATTGAAGTCATCGATATGCGCGCCCATCCGCCGGAGAAGGCGCGCTGGGGCCGCGCCTGGTTGTCGCCGCCATTGGTCGATGCCGTCAGCAAGACCATCGCCTCCGGCGAACAGGCGATGCTGTTTCTGAATCGGCGCGGCTATGCCCCCGTTACGATCTGCCGGACCTGCGGCCACAGACTGCATTGCCCCAGCTGCACGGCCTGGCTGGTGGAACACAAACTCTCCCGCAAGCTGCAGTGTCATCACTGCGGCTTCTCCGCGAAGCTGCCGGAGAAGTGTCCAAGCTGTTCAGCGACGGAATCGTTCGTGCCTTGCGGGCCCGGCATCGAACGCGTCGCCGAAGAAGCGATGACACGCTGGCCCGATGCGCGCATCCGCGCCGTCGCTTCCGACACGTTGGAGCGTCCGTCCGCCATCGCCGAATTGATCGCCGATATTCTCGATCACCGAATCGATCTGCTGGTCGGCACGCAAGTGCTGGCCAAAGGCCACCACTTCCCGGCCCTCACCCTTGTCGGTGTGGTCGATGCGGATCTCGGATTATCGGGGTGGGACCTGCGCGCGGCGGAGCGCTGCTACCAGATGCTGCATCAGGTGGCGGGCCGCGCCGGCCGTGCGCAGCGGCCGGGCCGGGTGCTATTGCAGACCCACGATCCCGGCCATCCGGTGATGCAGGCCCTGGCCACGGGCGACGCCGAAACCTTCCTGGCCCAGGAAATCGCCGGTCGCGAACTGCTGGCCATGCCGCCGTTTGGCCGTCTCACTGCACTTATATTGTCCGGCCCGGATGAAATCGCGGTGCGTGAGACCGCCAAACGTCTCGCCGCGGTGGCGCCGCAGGGCGAGGGAATCGAGGTTTTGGGCCCGGCACCCGCCGTCATGGCGGTCTTGCGGGGCCAGCATCGTCACCGGCTTCTGCTCAAGACGGCGCGCAGTACAAAGCCCCAGCCTTTGGTCGCGGAATGGCTGGATCGGGTGCGTCTGCCGAACTCGGTGCGGGTCCAAGTCGACGTCGATCCGTATAGTTTCATGTGAAACCGCTCGGAATTCGGCCAAAAAGGCCCCCGCCTGTTGCAACGCCCACATCCCTATGCTACCAACCCGCCGGCGATCATTGGGGTGACGCGTTAGCCTCGAAATATCGTTCTAAGACAATAGTTTAGCCCGCGACCGCGGGGATGGCGGCCTCCTTTTTGACCGGTCCCTCCCAAAGGTCGCTCCGGCGGTTCGAGCAAGAGGCAATCCGACAGTGGCAGCTGATGGCGCAAGGGTAGGCGGACTGGCCGCGCGATACGCGTCCGCGCTCTACGACTTGGCTGAAGAGCAGAGCGCGATCGATGCGGTCGCGAACGATCTCAACGCTCTGAAGTCGATGCTTGATCAAAGCGTTGATTTCACGCGCTTTATCAAGAGCCCGGTCCTTTCCCGCGCAGATCAAAGCAAGGGCATCGCGGCGATCGCGGCCCAAGCGCAATTTTCGCCGGTGGTGCAGAAGTTCCTGGGCCTCGTGGCAAGCAACCGGCGTTTGTTCTCGCTGCCGGACATGATCCGCGGCTATCTCGAAATTCTCGCGACGCGCCGCGGTCAGCAGACCGCCCAAGTCACAAGCGCCGTCGCGCTCTCTGAGGCGCAGATCACGGCGCTGTCGAACGCGATCAAATCGCCCGGCGGCAAGCCGGTTGCGATCTCCACCAAAGTCGATCCGTCAATTCTGGGCGGTCTCATCGTGCGCGTCGGTTCGCGCATGGTCGACAGCTCAATCAAGTCCAAATTGCAACGTTTGAAGCTCGCCATGAAAGGGGTCGGATAAATGGAAATCCGCGCCGCAGAAATCTCCTCAATCCTTAAGCAGCAGATTGCCAGCTTTGGCACCGAAGCTGAGTCCGCTGAGGTTGGCCAGGTGCTCGCCGTCGGTGACGGTATCGCCCGCGTTTACGGCCTCGACAACGTCCAGTCGGGCGAAATGGTCGAGTTCCCGGGTGGCATCAAAGGCATGGCGCTGAACCTCGAAACCGACAACGTCGGTATCGTGATCTTCGGCGACGACAGCACCATCAAGGAAGGCGACGTCGTTAAGCGTACCGGCAGCATCGTCGACGTGCCGGTCGGCAAGCAATTGCTCGGCCGCGTCATGGACGGCCTTGGCAACGCCATCGACGGCAAGGGCGACCTCGGCACGACCGAACGCCGCCTCGCCGAACTGAAGGCCCCGGGCATCATGCCGCGCCGCTCGGTGCACGAGCCGGTGCAGACGGGTCTGAAGGCGATCGACGCGCTTATCCCGGTCGGCCGCGGTCAGCGCGAACTGATCATCGGTGACCGTCAGACCGGCAAGACCGCCGTCATCCTCGACACCATCATCAATCAGAAGAAGATCAACGACGCCGCGAAGAGCGACAAAGACAAGCTCTTCTGCATCTACGTCGTCGTCGGTCAGAAGCGTTCCACCGTCGCGCAGGTCATGAAGACCCTCGCCGACTACGGCGCGCTCGAATACACGATCATCGTCGCCGCGACCGCGTCGGAGCCCGCGCCGATGCAGTTCCTCGCCCCTTACACCGGCTGCGCGATGGGCGAATGGTTCCGCGACAACGGCATGCACGCCGTCATCTTCTATGACGATCTGTCCAAGCAGGCCGTCGCTTACCGTCAGATGTCGCTGCTGCTGCGCCGTCCGCCGGGCCGCGAAGCCTATCCGGGCGACGTGTTCTATCTGCACTCTCGTTTGCTCGAGCGCGCCGCGAAGCTGAACGAAAAGAACGGTTCGGGCTCGCTGACCGCGCTGCCGGTCGTCGAAACCCAAGCCAACGACGTGTCGGCCTACATCCCGACGAACGTCATCTCGATCACCGACGGCCAGATCTTCCTCGAGACGTCGCTGTTCTATCAGGGCATCCGCCCCGCGCTGAACGTCGGCATCTCGGTGAGCCGCGTCGGCTCGGCCGCGCAGATCAAGGCGATGAAGCAGGTGGCCGGCTCGATCAAGCTCGAGCTCGCGCAGTACCGCGAAATGAAAGCCTTCGCTCAGTTCGCCGCCGACCTCGACCCCGCCACGCAGAAGCTGCTGGCGCGCGGTGAACGTTTGACCGAACTGCTCAAGCAGCCGCAGTACCAGCCGGTGCCGGTCGAAGAGCAGGTTGTGTCGATCTGGGCCGGTACGAACGGCTATCTCGACAAGATCGCGACCCGCGATGTGGGCCGCTTCGAGAAGGGCTTGCTCACCGCAATGCGCGAGCGCGGTGGCGACATCCTCGAAGGTATCCGCACCGAGAAGCAGATCACCGACGCGATCAAGGGCAAGCTGAAGGCCTTCATCGACACCTTCGCGGCTTCCTTCGCCTAAAGGGACGAGGACGTTTCGGCCATGCCGAGCTTAAAAGACCTCCGCGTTCGCATCGCTTCGGTGCAATCGACGAAGAAGATCACCTCCGCCATGAAAATGGTGGCGGCGTCCAAACTTCGTCGTGCGCAAGAAGCTGCGGAAGCAGCCCGTCCCTATGCCGAGCGCATGGAACGGATGCTGTCCAACCTTGCCGGCAGCATGAGCGCCGGCAGCGGCCCGAAGATGCTCGCGGGCACGGGCAAGCAGCAGGTGCATCTGGTTGTCGTGATGACCGCGAACCGCGGTCTTTGCGGCGGCTTCAACTCCAACATCGTGCGCAACGCGCGTCTGTACATCCGCGAGCTCCTGGATCAGGGCAAGACGGTGAAGGTACTGGCCGTGGGTCGCAAAGGTGCCGAGAACCTGCGCCGCGACTATCGCAACCTGATCGGCGACGTTGTCACCGACTTCGGCCGCAAGCGCGTGCAGTTCTCCGAGGCCGACGGCATCGCGACCAAGATCACCGACATGTTCAACGCCGGTGAGTTCGACGTCGCGACGATGATCTACGCGCGCTTCAAGTCGGCGATCTCGCAGATCGTCACGCGCCAGCAGATCGTGCCGTTCCCGGTGCCGGAGAAATCCGCGACCGCGCCGGCCGCCGGTGGCCCGGCTGCCGTTTACAACTACGAGCCGACCGACACGGAAATCCTGACCAGCTTGCTGCCGCGCAATCTGGCCATCCAGGTGTTCCGCGCCATGCTCGAGAACGCCGCGTCCGAACAGGGCGCGAAGATGACGGCGATGGACAACGCCACCCGCAACGCCACCGATATGATCAACGGCCTGACCATGAAGTACAACCGCACGCGTCAGGCGCAGATCACCAAAGAACTGATCGAAATCATCTCCGGCGCCGAAGCTCTCTAAAGAGCCGCCGAAGGAAGAGGAGCGACTACACATGGCTAAAAACAATGTCGGCAGCATCTCTCAGGTGCTCGGCGCCGTCGTGGACGTGAAGTTCGACGGCGACCTGCCCTACATCCTGAACGCGCTCGAGGTCGACAATAAGGGCAAGCGTCTGGTGCTCGAAGTCGCCCAGCACATCGGCGAATCGACCGTGCGCTGCATCGCGATGGACTCCACCGACGGTCTGGTCCGCGGTCAGAAGGCGACCGATACGGGCGCCTCGATCCGCATGCCGGTCGGTCCCGCCACGCTCGGCCGCATCATGAACGTCATCGGCGAGCCGGTCGACGAACGCGGCCCGATCAACACCAAGGACACCCTGCCGATTCACCGCGCGGCCCCGGCTTTCGTCGATCAGTCGACGGAAACCCAGGTCCTCGTCACGGGCATCAAGGTCGTCGACCTGCTCGCGCCGTACTCCAAGGGCGGTAAGGTCGGCCTGTTCGGCGGCGCCGGCGTCGGCAAGACCGTGCTGATCCAGGAGCTGATCAACAACATCGCGAAGGGCCACGGCGGTTACTCCGTGTTCGCCGGCGTCGGCGAGCGTACCCGCGAAGGTAACGACCTCTATCACGAGATGGTGGAGTCCGGGATTATCGACCTGAAGGGCGATAACAGCCGCGTCGCGCTGGTCTTCGGCCAGATGAACGAGCCGCCGGGCGCCCGTGCGCGTGTGGCGCTGTCCGGTCTGACGCAGGCGGAATACTTCCGCGATGCCGAAGGCAAGGACGTGCTGTTCTTCGTCGACAACATCTTCCGCTTCACCCAGGCCGGCTCGGAAGTGTCGGCGCTGCTGGGCCGCATCCCGTCGGCGGTGGGCTATCAGCCCACGCTCGCCACGGACATGGGCGCGCTGCAGGAACGCATCACCTCGACCAAGAAGGGCTCGATCACCTCGGTGCAGGCCATTTACGTGCCCGCCGACGACTTGACCGACCCGGCGCCGGCGACCTCGTTCGCCCACTTGGACGCCACGACAGTGTTGTCGCGCCAGATCGCCGAACTCGGCATCTATCCGGCCGTCGACCCGCTCGACTCGACCTCGCGCGCGCTCGATCCGCTCGTCGTCGGTGAAGAACACTATCAGGTGGCCCGTGACGTGCAGCGCGTGCTGCAGACCTACAAGTCGCTGCAGGACATCATCGCCATCCTGGGCATGGACGAACTGTCGGAAGAAGACAAACTGACCGTCGCCCGCGCCCGTAAGATCCAGCGCTTCCTGTCGCAGCCGTTCCACGTCGCCGAAATCTTCACCGGTTCGCCGGGCGTGTTCGTGCAGGTCGCCGACACCATCAAGGGCTTCAAGGGCATCGTGAACGGCGACTACGATCACCTGCCGGAACAGGCGTTCTACATGGTCGGCACGATCGAGCAGGCCGTCGAGAAGGGCAAGAAGCTGGCCGCCGCGGCCTAACCGCCGCGCGACCGCTTAGCACCAGGAACAGACGATGGCCGCCACGCTGCATCTCGAAGTCGTTTCGCTGGAACGCCTGCTTGTCTCTGAGCCGGTGGAAATGGTCGTTGTGCCGGGCACCGAAGGCTACTTCGGTGTCCTGCCGCAGCACATGCTGCTGCTCTCGACCCTCCGTCCGGGCGTGATCGACGTCTACAACGGCGGCGCCATCGCTGAACGTTACTTCGTGACCGGCGGCTTCGCGGAAGTCACCGGCTCCAGCTGCACCGTGTTGGTGGACGAGGCGTTGCCGCTCGCGACCCTCACGCGCGCTTTCGTCACCGAACGCGCGGCGAAGGCCAAGTCCCTGCTGGACGCCGCCAACACCGACGAAGACCGTCGCCGCGCTGCGACCATGGTCGCGCACGCCCAGGTCATGGAAACCTACGTCGCGGCCTAAGGCCGCGGCCGGTCATCTCCATTCGCGCGCACCGTTCGTGAAGCATCGCCTTCACGAGGCATCGTCTTCACAAATCTGTTATAGTGGCCGCTCAGTCCGGGTTTCCTAATCGACTGGGGGATTGGCGATGATCACATCCGCACGCCTTGCCGCGTGGACGCCATTTGTACAGGCGGCCTTGCGCGTCATGACGTCGCTGCTGTTCCTGCAGCACGCCCTCACCAAACTTCTCGGCTGGCCGCCCGGCCCGCCGGGGCAGATGCCGATCGCGAGCCTGCTGGGCGTCGCGGCGATCATCGAACTCGCGACCGGAGTCCTTGTGGGGCTCGGCCTGTTCACGCGTTGCGCCGCTTTTGTCGCCTCCGGCCTGATGGCCTTCGCCTACTTCATCGCGCACGCGCCGCGAGGGTTCTTCCCGGCGAGCAACGGAGGTGAAGGCGCGGTGCTATATTGTTTCATCTTCCTGTTCTTCGCCGCCGCAGGTCCGGGCGCTCTCGCGCTCGATAACTTGCGCAGCAAGGCGTCGGCGGTCTAATCAGCGGCACGAACGTGAACATGATCTCCCCCAGTCATTGGACGCTCGACAGCATTCCTTGGGACCGGTTCGATGGGTCAAAGGTTTCGCCCGATCTGATCGCGGTCATCAAGACGGCCGCGGTGGTCGAGCGCAACGGCAGCGACTACGGCCAATATCTCGCCAACGTCTTTCACGACGATCCCGAATTCCGCGCCGCCGCGGCGCAGTGGGCGCAGGAAGAGGAACAGCACGGCATCGCGCTGGGCCGCTGGGCCGAGCTCGCCGACCCGACTTTCAAGATGGATGATGCCTTCGCCCGCTTTGTCGCGATGTACCGCATCCCGGTCGACGCAACACAATCCGTGCGGGGATCGCGCGCGGCGGAACTTTGCGCGCGATGTGTGGTCGAGACCGGCACCAGTTCGTTGTATTCGGCAATACGCGATGCCGTCGACGAGCCGGTGCTGAAGGCGATCTGCAAGAACATCGCCGCCGACGAGTTCCGGCACTATCGACTCTTCTTCGAGACGATGGAGCGCATGCTCGCGCGCGAGGGCGCCTCCACCAGCGGCACGCGTCTGCGCTGGATGCGCCTCAAGACCGCGCTCACGCGCTTCAAGGAAGCCGAGGACGACGAACTCGCCTCGGCCTATCACGCCGGCAACGGCCTGACGACGGCCTACGATCGTGCCTTCGCGACCGAGGCCTATACCGCGCGCACGCTCGGGTTCTATCACGAGCGCCATGTGCGCCGTGCCGCGCATATGTTCGCCCAAGCCGCCTCGCTGAAGCCGGAGGGCTGGCTTGCGCGATTCGTCGGACGGTTAATGTGGTGGATCATCGAACGCCGCGGTCGCGCGTTCCGCCCGGTCCTCGCGCCGACTTAGCGTTCGCGCTTCCCGACTTTCTTTCTGGCGGTGCGCTTCGCGGCAAGCTTGCCGATGGTGTCGGCAAATTCCGCGACCACCTGCTTGTACAGCGCGCGCTTGAAGCCGACGATCACGCGCGGCAGCTGAGTGAAACTCATCCACTTCCAGCGTGAGAATTCGGGATGCTCGGCCGCGAGGTCGATATCGCTATCGATGCCCTCGAACCGCATCACGAACCACTTCTGCTTCTGGCCGCGATACTTGCCCTTCCACACCTTACCGACAAGATCGGCGGGCAGGTCATAGGTCAACCAGCCGTCGCTCTCGGCGATGATGCGCGCCTTGTCCGTACCGGTCTCTTCCTTGAGTTCGCGCTTCGCCGCTGCGCGGGGGCGCTCGCCCTCGTCTATGCCGCCTTGCGGCATCTGCCAGGCGTCGGGGGTATCGATGCGTTCGGCGACGAAGACCTTGCCGGCGCGGTTGACCAGCACGATGCCGACCCCGCGACGATAGGGCAGGGCTTCGGACTTCAGAGACTTGGCTTTTGATTTTGCTGCGGACACGCGAAGACGCCGGACGGTGAATGTTACTCGGCCTTGGCCTGCTGTTGCTTCTTCGCAGGCTCCTTCTTGGCCGGCCCGGTCTGACCGGCGCGCACGGCCGGTGCGGGTTCGGCGGCTTCATCCTGCGGCAAGCCGAGCAGTACTTCCGAAACCGGCGTCAGCACGAGGCCCTTGGCGTTCAACGTGTCGAGCCACAGCGCCAGGCGCTCGAAACTCACAGGCTTCGGCCCCATGACGGCAACGGAACTGCCCTGGAATTTCGCCAACCGCTCGGCGTAGTCGAGACGCGCATCGATGGCGGCGCGGAATGGGCGTTCGTCCACGATCACATCGGCCACGGCGTTCGGCACGCTGGCCTCGCCCAGGCGCGTGCCAGGCTCGGTCTGGAGATAGAACAGCTTCTTGTCCTTGAGCTTGGCGAACACTTGGCTCATCGCCGCTTCGGACTCGCGGAACTTCGAGCCCATGTCGTCGTCGACGCCCACCGCGCCCGGCGCGCTGCGCAGAATGGTGTCGATGCGCTCGCCATTCTTCTTGGGTTCAAGTGAGGTCATCAGGCCCAGCGGTCCCGGATCTTCAGCGGGGAACTGCTTGCTCTCCATCGGCAGGCCGACGAGCACTTCGTGGCCATTGGCCTTGGCCTGCTCCAGCATCTTCTTCAGGTTCGGCGCATAGGGGCTGAACGACAGCGTCACCGCCGGCGGCAGCTTCGTGATCGCCGCTTCCGTGGCAGCAGCGTTCAAGCCCAGTTCCCGCACGACCACGGTGATCTTGCTGGTGCGACCGGTCTTCGGATCGGTCTTCGCGGCGGCGGCCTTCGAGTACGGCGTGACTTTGCCTTTCATATCCGCAACGCCGGCGAAGCGCGGCGGCGGGGAGCTCAAGGCTTTCTTGTCAATCGGCGGCGCGGGCGGATCGTTCAGGCGCGGACGCCCACCGTCGGTCAAGCCGGTTTCCGTCTTGAAGCGATCCGGCGCACCGGGTGCGGTTTCGCCCAGCACAGACGGTAGCGTCGGCATGGCGGGCTGTTCGGGCTCTTTCTCGGCAAGGATCGCGAGTGGCGCTGACGCCCCTGCGGCTGGCGCCGGCGGGACGGGTGGCGTGACGGCGGCGGGTTTCGCGGCAGCCGGCGGCGGTGGGGGCGGCGGCGGCGCTTCGGCAACCTTCGCCGGCGGGGCGGCCGGCGCTGGGGCGGGGGCAGCCGCTTTCGCGTCCGGAACTTTCGCGTCTGGAACTTTCGCGTCCGGCGCTTTTGCGGTCGGCGCTTTTGCGGCGGGCGCCGCGGGATTGTTCAGCCAGGGCCGGCGATCGGCCGACCGGTCGGTCGCCGCGATATCCGGGGCCTTGGCGATTTGCGCCGGGGCGGGGGCGATGGCCGGAGTGCTGGGCGTCAGGGCCGCGGTGGCCTCGGGCTCCGGTACGTCCTCGACTTCAAGCTTGGGCAGTGGCGCCATCACCATCGGCGCGGTCGCGCCCTGACCGGCGAAATAGATGTAAGCCCCCGCGCCACCCAAAAGCAGGAACGCGGTCGCACCGAAAGCTAAAGCGATCTTGGGGCCGATGCGGGACTCGCTGTCCTCATCATCGTCGTCTTCGGCAGCGGCTTCCGCGCCTTCGTCTTCAAAGCTGCTGTCGTCGCTGGCACTGAAGACGTCGCGTTCTTCGTCCTCGTCGCTATCGCGACGAAAGACGTTCCGCATGCGGTTCAACAGTCCGGATCCAGCCATGACAACGCACTCCGATCCCCGACCCGCGGGCGAATGGAAGGCTATCGCCTAGATCGCACTTACATACGGGTCTAAGCGTGGTGTACCCGCTCCGCCATTAACACCCACTTAACGTGTGGCGGCGCTGGCGGAGCCGGCCTTCTGATACAGCGCGATGCCTTGCAGCAGATCGAGGGCGCGGGCCAGCTGATAGTCCTCGGCCGGGTCCGCGAACTTCGGCTTCGCCGGCGCGGCGGCGGCTTCGGTCGCGGGCTTCTCGCCCTTCGCCTCGGGCTTGCCGTCCGGCTTCGTGCCGGGCTTCTGCTGACCCGGCGCCGGCGCATTGGCGCCTGGCGCAGCGGAGCCAGCCGGCAGTGCGCCCGGCGGGGCGCCTTCCGGCACCTTGGCCTTTTCCTCTTTTTCAAGCTGCGGATTCTTCAGCGCGCCCTTCAGGTCGGCTTCGGCGCGGCGCAAGGCCGTCGTCGCCTGTGCCACCTTGGTTACCTGCGCCGGTTGGACTTCGATATCCGGCGAGATGCCCAGCGCCTGGATCGAGCGGCCGCTCGGCGTGTAGTAGCGCGCGGTGGTCAGGCGCATGGCGCTTTCGCCGCGGCCAAGCGGGATGATCGTCTGCACTGAGCCTTTGCCGAAGCTCTTGGTGCCCAGCAGGATCGCGCGGCCGTGGTCCTGCAGCGCGCCCGCGACGATTTCCGACGCGGAAGCCGAGCCGTCGTTGATCAGGACCACCAGCGGCTTGCCGTCGGTGGCGTCGCCGCCCTTGGCGTTGAAGCGCTGGGTGTCTTCGGCGCGGCGGGTACGGGTGGAGACGATCTCGCCCTTGTCGAGGAACGTGTCGGACACCGACACCGCCTGATCGAGCAAGCCGCCCGGATTGTTGCGCAGGTCGACGACATAGCCTTTCAGCTTCGGTCCGATCTTCGTCTTCAGATCCTTGATCGCGGCATCGAGGCCGGTCTGCGTCTGTTCGTTGAAGGAGGTGATGCGGACATAGCCGATATCGCCTTCGACTTCATGGCGCACCGATTGCACCTTGATGATCGCGCGGCCGATCTTCAGGTCGAACGCATCGACGCCGGCGCGGCGGATCGTCACGATGATCGATGTGTCGATGGGGCCGCGCATCTTGTCGATGGCTTCGTTCAGCGACAGGCCCAGCACCGGCTTGCCGTCGATGCCGACGATGAAGTCGCCAGGCTGCACGCCGGCCTTCGAGGCGGGGGTGTCGTCGATCGGCGAGACGACCTTCACGAAGCCGCCCTCCATCGTCACTTCGATGCCGAGGCCGCCGAACTCGCCCTTGGTCTGCTCCTGCATTTCCTGGAAGCCCTTCGCCGGCAGATAGCCGGAGTGCGGGTCGAGCGCGGTGAGCATGCCGTTGATCGCGTTCTCGAGCAGGTCCTGATCCGAGACTTCCTCGACGTAGTCCTTGCGCACGCGCTCGAACACGTCGCCGAACAGTTCGAGATACTTGTAGGTATCGTCATTGAACTTCGCGCTGCTCTTGCCCTCTGCGGCGTTGGCGGTCGCGAGATGTCCGCGGTTGATCGCGAACGGTACGGCGGTCGCGGTCAGCGCGATCGCGGCGGAGATCAGGAGAGCTTTTTTCGTCAGGCGCATGGGGGAAGAACCGCTGTTGAAAGAGTGTAAGCCCGCGTCTTAGCCCGGACTCCAGCTTTAGCGTTTGGCCGCCTCCTGGCCGCGCGGTCGCGCCAGCCATGGAAGGGGATTAATCGGTTGGCTGTCGCGGCGCAACTCGACATATAGCGCCGCCGCAGCATCATTGCTCATGGATCCCACGGGCTCGCCGGCCAAGACCTTCTCGTTGAGGGAGGCGTCGATCCGGCCCAGCCCTGCCAGCAATGTATGATACCCCTCGCTGTGTTCGATGATTAAGAGTTCGCCATATCCCCGAAAGGGGCCGGCGAAGACCACGGTGCCATCAAAGGGCGAAACAACCGTGGCGGCGGGTCGCGTGGCGATGGTCAGCCCCTTGGTCATGACCCCGCCGGCCACGGCGCCGGGCGGGGTTTCCCCGAAGGCGGCGATAACCTTGCCCACGGCCGGGTAAGGCAGGGTTCCGCGGGCCTGGGAGATGAGCCGGGAGGCGCCCGAGTCGGGGGCGACGCCCGGCGGGGCCTTCAGGGTGACCTTGTCCTGGGGCTTATCCTTCGGCGCCTTCGCGGCTTCGGCCAGGGCCTTGGCCTTGGCGGCGGCCTCGGCCGCTTCCGCCTGCTTGCGGGCCTCGGCCTCGCGCTTGGCCTTTTCCTCCGCCAGTTTGGCGAACAGCGCGCGCAGGTCCTCGGCCTCCTTGGACAGCTTCGCGATCTGGCCTTCGAGTTCCTTGCCGCGCGCGGATGACTTCGCCTGCTGATCGGCCTTCACCACGATCATCGTCGCGAGCTTGGCGCGCTTGGTGACCAGATCGGCCGCGCCGGCGGCGACCTTCTCGCGTTGTGCGGCGATCTCGCCGCGCGCGCGTGCCACCACCGCAAGTTCTTTCTGCAAGGACGAGGTCGAGGCGCTGATCGCCGGCACGGCCGCGCGCAACAGGATCGCGGCGCGCACCGCGTCGTCGGGCGCCAGCGGCGTCAGCGACAACGCATCCGCCGGATGCAGCGACAACCGCTCCAACGCCATCAGGGTCGTGCGCATCTGCACGTCGCGACGCGACAGGGCGTCGGAGCGTTTCGCGGCTTCGCCTTCGAGTTCGGTCACGCGCCCTTCGAGCACCGAGAGCGCATACTCCTGATCCTGGATGTCCTTCGCCAGGCTGACTTCCTGCGCGCGCGCAGCCTCGATGTCCTTGGCGGCCTTCGCGGCGTCGGCGTCGGCTTTCGTGCGCTCGGCCTCGCTGCGCGCGAGATCCTTCTCGACGGTCTTCAGTTGATCGGCGTCTTGCGCGACGGCAACGGGCGCGAACGCGAAGCACGCGGCAAACGCGGCCGTGACGAAGGAGGCGTTGCGCTCGGTCACTCAGCCGCCCGCGCGGTGGCGCGATGCAGCAGCGAATGCCCGGTCATGTCCTGCGGCTGCGGCAGGCCCAGCAGCGCCAGCACGGTCGGGGCGATGTCGGCGAGGCGGCCGTTCTCCAGGCGATCGATGTTCGCCGGGCCATTCACCAGCAGCACGCTCACCGGGCCGGTGGTGTGCTGGGTATGCGCCACATGCGTCGACGGATCGCGCATCATTTCCAGATTGCCATGATCGGCGGTGACGATCATCGCGCCGCCGGCCTTCTTCAAAGCCGCTTCGATGCGCGTCAAACAGCCATCGACGGCCTCCGCCGCTTTCACGGCAGCTGCGAGAATGCCGGTGTGGCCGACCATGTCGCCGTTGGCGAAATTGACGATGATCACGTCGTAGGCGTGATTGTCGATTGCCGCGACGATCTTTTGGCAAACTTCCGGCGCACTCATCTCCGGCTGCAGATCGTAGGTCGCGACCTTCGGACTCGGGATCATCACGCGCGTCTCGCCGGGAAATTCCTTTTCCTCGCCGCCGTTGAGGAAGAACGTGACGTGGGCGTACTTCTCCGTCTCGGCGATGCGCATCTGCGTCAGGCCGGCGCGGCTGATGACCTCGCCCAGCGTGTTCTTGCTCTGCTGCGGCAGGAACATCGCGCCCAGGAATTTGTTCAACGCGTCGGAGTATTCGACCAGACCCGCGGCGGCGGCGATCTTGATTCTGCGCTTGCGCACGAATCCATCGAACGCGGGGTCGAGAAGTGCGGTCAGGATTTCGCGCGCGCGGTCGGCGCGGAAGTTGCCCATCAGCACGCCGTCGCCGTCCTTCATGCCGGCGTAGTCGCCGATCACGGCCGGCAGCACGAACTCGTCGTTCACGTCGGCGGCATAGGATGATTTCACGGCGTCGAGCGGCGCAGCCGCCGTCACACCTTGCGCGTCGACGATCGCGACGTAAGCCTTCTCGACGCGGTCCCAGCGCTTGTCGCGATCCATCGCGTAATAGCGCCCGCTGACCGTCGCGACCTTCGCGTTCTTCAGGCCCGCGATCTTGGCGAGGAAGTCCGCCAGGAATCCTTGCGCCGACTGCGGCGGTGTATCGCGCCCGTCGAGGAAGGCGTGGATGCGCACCGGAACCCCCGCCGCATCGACCGTCGCGGCCAGCGCTGCGATCTGATCCTGATGCGAATGCACGCCGCCCGGCGACAGCAGCCCCATCACGTGACAGACGCCGCCGCTTTGCTTCAGCGCCGCGATCAGGTGGGTCAGTGCCGGGGCCGTGGCGAAAGCACCGTCCTCGATCGCCGCGTCGATACGCGGCAGATCCTGGGCCAGCACGCGGCCGGCGCCGATGTTCATGTGCCCGACCTCGGAATTGCCCATCTGGCCGTCCGGCAGGCCCACCGCCTTGCCGCTGGTCTCGACCAGGGCATGGGGCACCGACGCCATCCAACGGCTCCAGGTCGGCAGGGTGGCCTGGGCCAGGGCGTTGTCGGTCGTCTCGGCCCGGTAGCCCCAGCCGTCCAGGATGGCCAGGACGAAGGGCTTCGGGCGGGTCGGGGAGGTGGGGGCGGATGTCATGGGTGCTCGATTATACGGATGGGGCCGGGCCGGGCCACGCCTGCGTTTTTCCGCCTTGGCTGGGGATCGCGCAACCGGAAAAATGCCGCTGTCCTCAGGGTGTTACCGGAAAATATACAACCCGCAGGGGATTGTTTCGCGGGGCTGAGCATCTGATATAGTCGCCCTCGAGAGGCTGGCGGTGGACGTGTGTCTCGCCAACCCGGTCAGGTCCGGAAGGAAGCAGCCGTAACGAGTTTTCGCGCGGGTCGCCGTCCAGTCTCTCACCTTATCCCCCGTACCCCCAGCGGCCCGCCATGACCCCTCCGGCCACGCCAGAGACCCCGGCTGAAGGCGCCGGCGCCTATCGGGTGCTGGCGCGCAAATACCGGCCCAAGACATTCGACGACCTGATCGGCCAGGAAGCGCTGGTGCGCACCCTGACGAATGCGATCGCGTCGGGCCGTCTGGCGCAGGGCTATATGCTGACCGGCGTACGCGGCGTCGGCAAAACCACCACCGCGCGGCTGATCGCCCGCGCCCTGAATTGCGTCGGCCCCGATGGCAAGGGCGGCCCGACGCCCAATCCCTGCGGCGTCTGTGCGAACTGCGTGGCGATCACCGACGACCGCCATGTCGACGTGCTCGAGATGGACGCCGCCAGCCGTACCGGCATCGACGACATCCGCGAATTGCTGGAAGGCGTGCGCTATCGCCCCGTGCAGGCGCGCACCAAGATCTACATCATCGACGAAGTGCACATGCTCTCCGACAAGGCCTTCAACGCGCTGTTGAAGACGCTGGAAGAGCCGCCCGATCATGTGAAGTTCATCTTCGCCACCACCGAGATCCGCAAAGTGCCGGTGACGGTGTTGTCGCGTTGCCAGCGTTTCGATCTGCGCCGCATCGACATGACGCATCTCACCACCCTGTTCCGCAAGATCAGCGAGCGCGAGGGTGCGCAGGTCGAAGACGGCGCGCTGGCGCTGGTGGCGCGCGCCGCTGACGGGTCCGCGCGCGACGGTCTGTCGATCCTCGATCAGGCGATCTCGCAAGCCGCCGGCTCGGGTTCACCAAAAGTCACCGAGCAATCGGTGCGCGACATGCTCGGCCTTGCCGACCGCGCGCTGGTGTTCGACCTGTTCGAGGCGGTGATGGGCGGCAACGTGAAGGTCGCGCTCGATCTGCTCGCCGATCAGTACGCCGCCGGGGCTTCGCCCGTGGTCGTGTTGCAAGACTTGCTCGAACTCACCCACTGGCTCACGCGCCTGAAAGTCGCGCCCGAAGGGGCCGACGATCCGGCGCTGGCCGAGACCGAGCGCACGCGCGGCGTGGCGATGGGCGGGAAACTTGCGCTGCCTGCCCTGACGCGGGCGTGGCAGATGTTGCTGAAGGGCTTGGGCGAAGTGCGCACCGCGCCGATGCCGCTGCAGGCTGCCGAGATGGTGCTGGTGCGTCTGGCTTATGCCGCCGATCTGCCGACGCCGGCCGATGCGTTGAAGTCGCTGGGCTCTGGCGGCGCGGTGCCGGCCGCGCGTCCCGCGCCGGCGCCGGCGCCTTCGGGCGGCGGTGCGCGTGCCGTCGGCGAAAGCGCGCCGGTGATGAGCGCGCCGGTCCGGATGCCCGAACCTGTCGCGCCGCCGGAAGAAGCGCCGCAACCGCAGTCCTTGATCGAGGTCGTCGCGCTGTTCGAACAGCATCGCGAACCCAAGATCGCGACACATCTGAAGTCTCACGTGCGCCTGGCGCGCTTCGAGCAAGGCCGCATCGAATTCAATCCGACCAAGGGCGCGCCAAACGATCTCGCCGGCCAGGTCGGCAAGCTGCTGACGCAATGGACCGGCAGCCGTTGGGTCGCGAGCGTGGTGAACGCCGCCGGTGCCGCCACCTTGCATGAACAGGAGCTGGAGATAGCCAAGGCCGATCCGCTCGTGAAGTCCATCCTCGACAATTTCCCCGGTGCGACGATCGAAGGCATCCGTCGCGCCGAAGACAAGTGATCACGGTCAGAGTGCGAGTACGCCCATGAAGAACCTCGGCAATATGATGAAGCAAGTGCAGGACATGCAGAACCGCATGGCCGAAATGCAGGAGAAGCTCGTCGAGCTTGAAGTCAGCGGCAGTTCGGGCGCCGGCATGGTGCAGGCGACGCTGAACGGCAAGAACGAACTCAAGCGCATCAAGATCGATCCCAGCCTGATCGTTCCTGCCGAAGCTGAAGTGCTTGAAGACCTGATTGTCGCTGCCATCAACGACGCGAAGACCAAGGTTGATGCCGAAGTGCAGGCGAAGGTCAGCGCGCTGACCGGCGGCCTCGGACTGCCGCCCGGCTTCAAGCTGCCCTTCTAAAAGAAACGCATGGCCGGTCCCGAGATCGAGGCGCTGATCCGTCAGATCGCCAAGCTTCCGGGCCTCGGTCCGCGCTCGGCGCGTCGCATCGCGCTTGCGCTGATCAAGAAGCGCACGCTGCTGCTCGATCCTCTCGTCCAGGCGATGACCTCGGCCGCCAACACGGTACGGGTGTGCAGCGCCTGCGGCAACTTCGACAGCACCGACCCTTGCGCGATCTGCTGCGATCCCCGCCGCGATCCGAAGATCGTCTGCGTGGTCGAGGATGTCGCCGACCTCTGGGCCATGGAACGCGCCAGCGTGTTTCGCGGCCGCTATCACGTCAGTGGCGGGCTGTTGTCGCCGTTAAGCGGCGTCGGGCCGGAGGATCTCAAGATCGACAAGCTGCTGGAACGCGTCCGTCGCGACGGCGTGGCCGAGGTCATCCTTGCCCTGGCGGCGACGGTCGACGGCCAGACCACGTCCCACTACGTCGCCGAACGGCTGCAGACGACCGGCGTAGCTGTCTCGGGGCTTGCGCATGGCATGCCGGTGGGCGGCGAACTCGATTATCTGGACGACGGCACCATCTCGGCGGCCCTGCGGGCGCGACGGCCTGTCACCTAGCTTGCGTTCGGACGGAAGCTCTCGCGTGGAACGGGCAAATCGCTCACGAATGCGTTTTGTTGCCGTTTAAGCCCTGGCGCGGCCACAATTGCTCGCTAGATTGGAAGCGGAATAAGGCACGCACAGCGGACGTCATCGGGGCGTGCCGTAGAAGGATGATCGCTATGAAAAGAATTCTCCTCGCTCTTGTCGCCGCTGTTGCCCTCGCGGCCTGCGCGACGCCCAAATACGTCACCTCCGACGTCACGCGGTTCCACACATTGCCGAACGCGCCGTCGGGTCAAACCTTCGTGATCGCCACGACAAACCCGGAGCAGGGCCA
This sequence comes from Rhodospirillaceae bacterium, assembly GCA_947476695.1. Taxonomy (GTDB): domain Bacteria; phylum Pseudomonadota; class Alphaproteobacteria; order Rhodospirillales; family Rhodospirillaceae; genus SCTM01. The sequence goes on along the minus strand of CANJRD010000001.1, from coordinate 232,083 downwards.
GAGCCTCGCGTTCCGCAAGTATGCCGATGACATCACCGCGAAGCTGACCGGCCTCGGCCTGCGTGCCGCCGCCGGCGGCAACGCCAGCGCCGACTATGTCGTCACGATGAACTACGATGTGCGCGGCCCGACGCCGGACGTCGAAAGCCGTAACTGGGGCGGTGGCTTCGGTATGGGCTTCGCCGGTCGCGGTGGCTGGGGCGGCGGTTGGGGCGGCTGGGGCGGTGGTCCCTGGGGCTACGGCGCCTGGGGCGATCCGGGTTGGCAGAACCGTACCGACACGCGCCAGCTGTTCGTACGCAGCGTCGAGATCGATATCTACCGTGGCGCCAGCTACGACACGCCAAAGAAGGATCGCGTCTTCGAAGGCCGTGCGTTGTCGCTCGGACAGAACGGCCAGCTCGAGACCGTGCTGCCCTACATCCTCGACGCCCTGTTCAAGGATTTCCCGGGCCGCTCGGGTGAAACCCTGCGCGTCTCGATCGAAGTTCCGCCGAATGTCGATGCCGCGGCGAGCACGAAGGCACCGTCGGCCCGTTCTTCCTACTAACGCGTTCGTTCAACGCGAAAGGCGCGACCGGAGGAACCGGCCGCGCCTTTTGTTTTTCGAATATGGACTCGGGGTTGGGATCAGGCCTCGACCACGCGCATGCGCGATCCTTCGATCGCCGTCACACGCACACGTGCGCCAGCCGAAAGATCGGGTCCGCCGATCAGCCAGGTGCCCGCGCCCATGATCAGGCGGCCATGGCCGCCGACGATCGGGCTCATCAGTGTGAATTCCTGCCCGACGTAATAGGCCGCAGTTCGGTTCGCCGCAGTCGAGGCTTGCGGCTTGTGTGGCGGCTTCAGAATGGAAGCGAACAGCCCGAGCATGCGAACCCCAGAACGACAGGCCAGCATATCTTACCGGCGGCGACCCTCGGTTCAAGCGGCTATCGCGGAAGTTGCGCCGCGCCGACCGGCTTGAGCAGCGGCGGGGCGCTATCGCTCGGCCCCAACTCGATGTCTCCGATGCGTTCGCCGCGTTTGAGGATTCTTCCTGTCGAAATCAGGATTTCGTCGATGTCCTTGCGGCTTTGCTCGAAGTGCGTGCCCAGCGCGCCGACGCGCTTATCCAAGCGATGAACATCTTCCATCAAGCGCCCGATTTCGCTCTGGATAATGTGCGCCTGCTCGCGAATCTGCGCGTCTTTCAGGATTGCCCTTACAGTGTTGAGGGTCGCCATCAACGTGGTGGGCGAGACGATGTAGACCCGGCGGCGGAAACCTTCTTCCACGACGTTGGGGAAGCGGTCGTGCAGCGTGGCGAAAACCGATTCCGCCGGCACGAACATGATCGCGGAATCAGCGGTCTCGCCCGGCACGATGTATTTCTCGGCGATGTCGCGGATGTGTTTCACGACGTCGTTCTTGAACTGCGTCTCGGCGAGCTGACGGGCGCGATCGTCGCTCGCGTTCATCAGCGCGACGAAGGCCTCGTGCGGATACTTTGAGTCGACCACGATCAGGCCGGGCGGATTGGGCAGATTGATCACGCAGTCCGCGCGCTTGCCGTTCGACAGCGTCGCCTGGAACGTGAAGGCGCGCGGCGGCAGCATGTTGCGCACCACGTCTTCCATCTGCGACTGACCGATCGCACCGCGGGCCTGCTTGTTCGAAAGGATGTCCTGCAAGCTCACCACCTCGGCCGACAGGTCGGTCAGGTTCTTCTGCGCGGCATCGATGACCGCCAACCGCTCATGCAGTTGGGTCATGCTCTCGGCGCTTTTCTCGCTCGCGCGCTGCAGGTTCTCGCCGACCCGGCGCGTGACGTCGGTCAGGCGTTCGTCGAGCATGCGCGTGACCGCGCGCTCCTGCGCCTGCAGCCGTTCGGCGAGTTGCGATTGCAGCTGCGTCTGCGCTGCTTGTTGAGTCTCGGCCATCTGGCTGAGACGTCCCGCCAGAGTGGCCTGCGAATCCGCCAAGCGTTGCGCGACATCGGACAGTTGCGCGGTCTGGCCCGTGCCGCGCTGGCTGATCGCCCAGAGCACGGCCGCCACGGCAACCCCAAGCCCGACGGCCAGTGCGAGCCAACCCCCCAATTCCATGGAACTTCCCTCGTTTGTCGCATTTTTTGCGACTTGTAATCTTACAACCTTGCGCAGCGCCTTGTGGTTGCCATAGTCCCGCGCCACAACATCAGCCGCCGCAGGAGTGTAGCATCGCTCCGAATCCGGTGCGGCAAGTAATCTGTTGAGGACCGCGTGCACAAATCATCCCTTCGTCGCTCCACTCTTGTCTCCACGGCGTTGCTGCTGGCCATCGCCTGCGCACCGGCGCAAGGCGCCGACGTCGCGGTCGCGCCGGGCAGCGAGCCGGAGCTGACGATCTACAACGGCGATCTCGGTCTGGTGCGCGAGCGGCGCATTGTCAGGCTGACGGACGGCGAGAATCGTCTCGCGTTCGGCGGCGTCAGCCGCAATCTGCAAGCCGAGACGGCCGATCTCGCACTCGATGCGAACGACAAGGTGAAGCCCGCCGACCTGCGCATCTTCGATCAGACCTTCGCCTTCAACCTGATGTCGCAGGAAAGCCTGCTTGAGCAATCGGTCGGTAAGGAAATCTCGATCGTCACCACCAATCCCGGCAACGGCCGCGACATCACCGAGCGCGCCAAGGTGCTCTCGGTGCAGAACGGTCTGGTGTTGGAGATTGCGGGCAAAATTCATACGGGCATCTCGCCTGGGCGCATCGTCTTCGACGCGCTGCCGCCGAACTTGCGCGCGACGCCCACGCTGCTTGTGACCGCATCGGGTCCGGCCGGCGTCGATATCCCGTTGGAGCTCAGCTATCTCACCGCCGGACTGGGCTGGCATGCGGATTATGTCGCGAACTACGATACAGATTCGAACCGCCTCGACCTCACCGGCTGGGCGACCGTCACCAACACCACGGGTATCTCGTTCAACAATGCCAAGCTGAAGCTCGCCGCCGGTGACATCAATCGCGTGCAGCAACCGCAGCCGCCGCGTCCGCAGATGCGCATGGCGATGGCCGCTTCGGCGAAAGCCGATGCGATGCCGGAGGCGCAATCGCTCGGTGGGCTGAACCTCTATCCCGTCGCGCGTCCCGTGACGCTCGGCACTGGCGAGACCAAGCAGCTGGCTTTGCTGCGTGCCACCAGCATCGCAGCCAAGCGCGATGCCGTCGTGCGCGGACAGACCTGGTTCTACACCACCCAGCTCGGTGAGCCGCGCCAGGAAGGCCGCGCCGAGATCGAGGTGGTGGTGAAGAACGAAGGCCGTGCGCGGCCCGCGCGCGGCAAGGCGGCGGAACCGGCGCCGGCCGCCGATACGGCCGGTCTCGGCGTCGCGCTGCCGCCGGGCGTCGTGCGCGTCTACGGTCAGGACAGCGACGGCGCCGCGCAGTTGCTGGGCGAAGACCGCATCGATCACACCGCCGAAGGCAGCGAAATTCGTCTGCATCTCGGCCGCGACATCGACCTGCCGGTGGTCCGCGAGCAGCTCAGTTTCGTGCACGCCTCGGACCAGATGCTGTTCAGCGTCTGGCGGGTGACCGTCCGCAACACCAAGAGCAAGGCGGCCAATGTGCGGGTGGTGGAAACGATCCCGGGCGCCTGGGACGTCACCAAGGAGAACCTGCCCCATACGAAGAATGCCGCGGGCCAGGCCGAATGGGCGCTGGCGATCCCGGCCAAGGGCACCGCCATCCTGGAATACAGTGTCAGAACCACGCCTTAGGCGGGTATTTCCGAACCCCTCGCCACGATTGACGACCGGTGCTCCGGGCCTTATCTCCTGCCCATGGCCCTGCTGGACATCATCACCGCGCCCGACCCGCGCCTGAAGCGTAAGGCGGAAACCGTCGCCACCGTCGATGCGGCGACCGCCAAGCTCATGGCCGACATGCTCGAGACCATGTACGAGGCGCCGGGCATCGGCCTGGCCGCGCCGCAGGTCGGCGTCAGCAAACGCATCATCGTTGCCGATGCCGCCCGCGAAGGTGAGGCGCCGCAGCCGCTGAAGATGGTCAATCCGCAGATTGTCTGGTCCTCGGACGAAAAGAAGACGCACGAGGAGGGCTGCCTGTCGCTGCCGGACGAGTACGAGATCGTCAACCGGCCCGACAAAATTCGCGTGCAGTACGTCGACGAGACGAACACGCCGCGCGAACTCGAGGCCGACGGTCTGCTCGCGGTCGTCATCCAGCACGAGCTGGACCATCTCGATGGCGTGCTGTTCGTCGATCACATCTCGACGCTGAAGCGCAATATGATCCTGCGCCGCCTCACCAAGTACAAAAAGTTCGGCAAGCGTCCCGTCGCCGTCGGCGAGTAACGCCAGGAGAGGGGTCGCCCATGCGTATCGTTTTCATGGGCACGCCGGACTTCGCCGTCGCCGCGCTCGAGCGCATTCTTCCGAAGCATGACGTCGTCGCGGTCTATTCCCAGCCGCCGCGCCCCGCCGGCCGTGGCCAGCAGGAACGCCCCACGCCTGTGGCGACGCGCGCCGTGGCCGCGGGCATTCCCGTGTTCACACCGGTCAGCTTGAAATCGCCCGAGGTGCAGGCGGAATTTGCCGCGCATGGCGCCGAGATCGCCGTGGTCGCGGCCTACGGCTTGATTCTGCCGCGCGCGGTGCTCGATACGCCGCGTCTGGGCTGCATCAACATCCACGCCTCGTTGCTGCCGCGTTGGCGCGGCGCGGCACCGATCCAACGTGCGATCATGGCCGGCGACAGCGAAAGCGGCGTCACCATCATGCAGATGGAAGCCGGTCTCGACACCGGGCCGATGCTGATTAAGCAGGCCGTGCCGGTGACGGACGCGACGACCGCAAGCGATCTGCACGATGCGCTCGCGGCGGCGGGCGGCGAACTGGTGCTCACCGCGCTCGACGGTTTGGCGGCCGGCACCTTGACGGCCACGGTTCAGCCGTCAGACGGCGTCACCCACGCCGCCAAGATCGCGAAGGACGAGGCGCATATCGATTTCGCGCAACCCGCCCCCAAGGTGCTGCGCCACATCCATGGGCTCTCGTCGTCGCCTGGCGCTTGGTTCGCGCACGGCGCGGAACGCATTCGTATCCTTCGGTGTCAGCTGGCGGACGGCCACGGCGCGCCCGGTACCGTGCTCGACGGCCAACTCACCATCGCCTGCCAGGGCGGCGCGATCCGCCCCATCCTCGTTCAGCGCGCCGGCAAGGGGCCGATGGCAGCGGATGCGCTGCTGCGCGGGTATGCATTGCCGGCCGGCACCGTCGTCACCTAAACGTCGTTACCTAACCGTCGTCAGCTGACGGACGCGCGGGTCCGATCTAAAGTATCCGCCGGAAATTAAGGGGCCTCGCAGGTATGTTCGGTCGACGGCGCAAAATTCTGGCACGCGGCCCGCGCGTGTACATATTTTCGCCAAGCCGCGACTGCGCGGACGATTTCCTCGCCTTCACGACCGCGAACGCGGATTTCCATCAGCCGTGGGTTTACCCGGCCACCGACGCCGGGACATTTCGCGGCTATCTCGAACGGCTCGAAGAAGGCCGCGCGCAAGGCTTCGTGGTGGCGCGCATCGCCGACGATACGATCCTGGGCGTCATCAACGTCAACGACATCATCCGCGGCGGCTTCGCGTCGGCCTCGCTCGGTTACTACGGTCACGCGGCCTACGCGGGGCGCGGCTATATGGCGGAAGGCCTCAGCCTGGTGCTCGACCAGGCCTTCGACGAGATCGGCCTGCATCGTATCGAGGCCAATGTGCAGCCAGGCAACGCCAACTCGATCGCCCTGATCGCGCGGCTCGGCTTCCGGAAAGAAGGGTTCTCGCCGCGCTTCCTGCAGATCAACGGCATCTGGCGCGATCACGAGCGCTGGGCGATCCTGCTCGAGGAATGGCGCGCGAAAGCGCTCGCCAGCGGCGACCACGTATCGCGCGTCGTCTGATATGCCCCGATTCAAACTGACCATCGAATACGACGGCACCGACTATGTCGGCTGGCAGCGTCAGGCCAATGGGCCGTCGATCCAGGGCGCGCTGGAAGACGCCGCGCGCGCGTACTGCCAGATCGACGCGCTGGTGCAGGGCGCCGGGCGCACCGACGCCGGTGTGCATGCGCGCGGCCAGGTCGCGCACGTCGACCTGACGCGCGACGATCACCCCGATGTCGTGCGAAATGCCCTGAACGCGCACCTGAAGCCGCGACCGATTTCGGTGATTTCCGCCGAGAAGGTGACGGAGGCCTTCCACGCGCGGTTCTCAGCGAATGAGCGCGGGTACCGCTATCTCATTCTGAATCGCCGCGCACCGCCCGCCCTGGACGCGCGGCAGGTGTGGTGGGTGGCCGCGCCCCTGAATGTCGAGGCGATGCACGAGGCCGCGCAAGTGCTGGTCGGACGTCACGACTTCACGACCTTCCGGGCCGTGCAATGCCAGGCGGACTCGCCGGTGAAGACGCTCGATGCCCTCGACGTCACACGCGACGGCGAGATGATCGCGGTGACGACACGCGCGCGATCATTCCTGCATCACCAGGTGCGCAATTTCGTCGGTACGTTGCGGCTTGTGGGCGAGGGGCGCTGGACCGCGGCCGACGTCGCCGCCGCGCTTGCCGCGCGCGACCGCAGCGCCGGCGGCCCCACAGCGCCGTCGACAGGGCTGTGCCTGATGCACGTCGGGTATCCGGACGCGAGCTAGATGCGGGCGATGATGTGAGCCATGAGCTGGCTCAGCAGGAAATCCAGCAGCACGATGCCGAACGCGGTGACCAGGCCGACCATGAGGCCGATGCGGGCCAGGAACGTCTGGTAGGTGAAGAACACGCCCAGCGCCAGAAGCTGCAGGAACGCGACCAGCTTCGCCGTCAGCATATGCATGTCGGCCATGATCGCGAAGATCAGGATCGGCGTGGCGATCGCCAGCTGCATCCAGTTGTACGCGACCATCTGCCACAGATAGCGCTCGCGCCGCTGGATCCATTCGGTGACATAGAGCATCACGTAGGGGAAAGTGACCCACGACAGCACGTAGTTCAGCATCTGCACGACGATGAACGGCAGGAAGGCCAGACGCGCCCGCGTGGGATCGAAGACCAGGATGGAATGCGTCAGCTGTAGCGGCGCCAGAATCGCGGCGACGATGAACGAGCGCGCAAAGCCGCCTGGCGTTTTCTCGAAATACGTCAGACCCCGCGGATCAAGCTTCAGGATCAGCCACGTGCCATAAAGCGCAGACGCGAGCTGTCCGGTGCTCATCATGCGCGGGGAACCGCCGCGAAATATCCGGCGATGACTTTTTCGTAGATCGTGGTCAGCGCCTTCAGGTCGGCGACGCTGCAACGCTCGTCGGCCTTGTGCATCGTCTGGCTGACCATCCCGAATTCGCAGACCGGGCAGACGTTCTTGATGAAGCGCGCATCCGACGTGCCGCCGGTGGTCGACAGTTCCGGCTTGCGGCCGACAACTTCCTCCGCGGCGCGGCTGACCACGTCGCTCAACAAGCCCGGCGGCGTCAGGAACGATTCGCCCGACACCTTGATGTCGAGGTCATAACCCGCGTCGCCCGCCAAGCCGTCGCATGTCTTGCGCAGCCAGGCGCTCAGCGCTGCGCCGGTGTGGATGTCGTTGAAGCGGATGTTGAAGCCCGCCTTCGCCACGCCGGGGATCACGTTGGTCGCGCGGTTGCCGACGTCGATGGTGGTGATCGCCAGCGTCGACGCTTGGAAATGCGCGTTGCCTTCGTCCAGCGGCTTCGCCGTCACGGCGTCCAGCATGCGCATCAGGCGCGGGATCGGATTGTCGGCGAGATGTGGATAGGCGGAATGGCCCGGCGTGCCATAGACCGTCAGCTTAGCAGTCAGGCTGCCGCGCCGGCCGATCTTGATCATGTCGCCCAGGCTGGTGACGTTGGTCGGTTCGCCGACCAGGCAAACGTCGATGTGCTCGCCCTTTTCCTTCATCCAGTCCAGCACTTTCACGGTGCCGTTGATGGCGTCGCCTTCTTCGTCGCCGGTGATCAGTAGGCTGATCGAGCCGGGCACGTCGCCCGCTTTCGCCGCCGCCGCAACGAAGGCCGCGATCGCGCCCTTCATGTCGGCCGCGCCGCGTCCGTACAGATTGCCGTCCACAACGTCACCGGCGAAGGGCTCGCGCGTCCAGCCGTCGCCGACCGGCACCACGTCGGTATGTCCGGCGAAGCAGAAGTTGGGGCCGGCGGTGCCGCGGCGGGCGTAGAGATTGTCGATCGCGGCTTCGCCCTCACCAAATCGCAGGCGATGGCAGTCGAAGCCCAGTGATTTCAGCGCTTCTTCCAGCACGCCGAGCGCGCCGGCATCGGCCGGCGTGATGCTCGGGCGCCGGATCAGCGCTTGCGCAAGTTCAAGGGCGTCGAAGGTCATGGGTGGGTCGAACTCAATCGCGCAGCAGCTCGTTGATGGCGGTCTTGGCGCGGGTCTGCGCGTCGACGCGCTTCACGATCACAGCGCAGGCCAGGCTGGGGCCGGGCGATCCATCCGGCAATGGCTTGCCGGGCAGCGCGCCGGGCACGACGACCGAATAGCTCGGTACGCGACCGACGAAGACTTCGCCCGTCGAACGATCGATGATCTTGGTGGTCGAGCTGAGGAACACGCCCATGGCGAGCACCGCGCCTTCTTCCACTACCACCCCCTCGACGACTTCCGAGCGCGCGCCGATGAAGCAGTTGTCTTCGATGATGACAGGTCCAGCTTGCAGCGGTTCCAGCACGCCGCCGATGCCGACGCCGCCGGACAGGTGCACGTTCTTGCCGATCTGCGCGCAGGAGCCGACCGTCGCCCAGGTGTCGACCATGCTGCCCGAATCGACGAAGGCGCCGACGTTCACGAAGCTTGGCATCAGCACGACGCTCGAGCCGATGAAGGCCGAGTGGCGCACGACCGCGCCGGGCACGGCGCGGAAGCCGGCGGCCTTGAATTCCGATTCCGTCCAGTTGGCGAACTTCGAGGGCACCTTATCCCACCAGCTCGCGCCACCCGGCGCGCCGGCGATAAGGCCCATGTCGTTCAGGCGGAAGGACAGCAGCACGGCCTTCTTGAGCCACTGGTTGACCTTCCATCCAGAAGCGCCTTTTTCGGCCACGCGCAGCTCGCCGCGGTCCAGTCGCTTCAGGGTTTCGCGAACGGCATCCGCAGGCTCGCCGCCGGACGCCGGATTGAGGCCATCGCGGCCCTCCCAAGCGCGCTCGATTTCGTCTTGTAACTCATTGATTTGCATCATATTATTTAATCTCGTCCTAGCCCCCGCCGGGGTGCCGGCGCGGTTCGCACCATAGCCCACGGCCTTGCGTAGTCAACGCGTCTGCCGGTTGCCATGGTTAGACATGGCGCGCTTTCCTTGTGCGGGCTATGGTTGGATGCACTCGAAACGAGTGAAGAAGATCGCGTCGAAACGCGGCCGAGTTTGAGCTGCGATCCGGAAGGGGGATCGGAGATATGGCGTCGTCATTAACGGCCTCGCGCCCGGCGTCGGGTCTCGCGCCGGCGTTTGATACCGCGGTTCTGGGCGTCTCCTCCGAATCATTGCGCCGCTATGAGGAGCCGGTGTTCTGCATTGGTGGCGACGGCTTCAGACCCGGCAATCCGCTCGCGCAGGAATTCGCCACACGCCTAAGTCCCGAGGACCTCGACAAGCTGGCCGCCGCCGCGCGCCGCGCCGCAACGCAAGACCGCGCGGTGGTCGACATGCTCGATGTCGGTCAGGGGGCGCACCTCCAGCATTTGCAGATCACCATCGTGCCGTTGTCCGACAGCGCGGGCGCGCTGGTCTTCGTGCGCGACCTGACGCTCGACAACACGCTGCGTGTCGCCTTGGTGGAAAGCCGCCGCCGCTATAAGGATTTCATCGATATCTCGGCCGATTTCCCGTGGGAGATCAGCCGCGCCCGGCGTTTCGTCTTCGTGCCGTCGCGTGGCGCGATGGGCTATACGCCCGAAGCGCTGATCGCTTCCGATCCGGCCACGCTGGTCGCCAGCGACGTCGGATTTGGCACCGACATGCCGTTCCTCACCACGCGCCGCATCGAGAGCGAAGAGTTTTGGCTGAAGCGCGCCGATGGCCGCACCGCCTGCGTGGTCGTTTCCGCGATGCCGCTGACCGACACCGACGGCCGCTGGATCGGCGCGCGCGGCGTCTGCCGCGATGTGACCGACGCGCGTGACCGTGAAAACACGCTCACGCGCGTCCGTAACCGTGAGCGCGTGTTGACGCGCATCATCCGTGCGTTCCGCGACGAAGTCGATCCGTTGGCCATGCTGAACGTGGCCGCCGACGCCCTGGCGCGAGGCCTCGGGGCCGAGCATTGCCAGATATTCCGCGTTGCGCCCGACGATGCGGACGCAACGGCGACACTCGGCGTCCAGCTGGCCGCAAGCTTCGGCGACGGCGTCGGCACCGACACGGCCGCAGTCCTGTCGTCGTTGGCCAACGGCGCGGCGGCGGCGGAGATGGTGCTCGGCGATTGGCAGGTGCTGGCGTCGCCAGCGCTGTATCAGTCCGGCTCCAACGGGGCTGCGGTGTTGTGGCGCAAGATCGAACGCGGCCCGTGGACCGACGACGACCGTTTGCTGATCAGCGATATCGCCAATCAGATCGGCATCACCATCGCACAGCTTACCAATCATGAGCGCATGCTGCGCCTCGCGCGCACGGACGGGCTGACGGGCCTGCTCAATCGCAGCGCCTTTGTCGACGGTCTGCAACGTTTCATCATGCGTCAGGATCGCAACGCGCCGGGCAGCATGACCTCGACGCTGATCTACGTCGATCTCGATAACTTCAAGCCCGTCAACGACACGTTTGGCCATCAGACCGGCGACTTGGTGCTGCAGAAAGCCCGCGACATCCTGGTGCAGCAGGTCCGCCCGACCGATATGGTCGCGCGCCTGGGCGGCGACGAATTCGCGCTGTGGCTGAACACGGCCGATCTTGCGATTGGCGTCCAGCGCGCCGAGCGTCTGCTGAAAGCCGCCGCCGACCTCGCGCCGTTCTCTGCCGGCACGGAGAAGCCGCTCGGCTTCTCCATCGGCATCGCGCTCTGGACCCCGGGCGACGAAAAGCTCGACCATCTGCTCGCGCGTGCCGACGCGGCCATGTATCAGGCCAAGCGCGGCGGCAAGGGCCGTTACGCGGTCTCCACGGCAGCGGAGGCATGAGCGCCATGTCCACCGCGAAAAGCCGCTTGGCGTGGCCGGCCAGAAGATCACCTACGAACAGGCGCGCGATCTGCTTGACCATCCGGATGCCACTGTGCGCCGCGATCTCGCCGAGCGTGACGATCTGGAGCCGGAAATTCTATTCTATCTGGCGAGCGACCCCGATGCGTCGGTGCGACGCATCATCGCCACCAACCAGCATACCCCGGCCAAGGCCTCGCTGGTGCTGGCGGCGGATGCGGACGTGGAGGTGCGCTGCGACCTCGCCGAGCGCATTGGCCGATTGGTGCCCGGTCTGACGCCCGAGCAGCAGGACAAGGCGTGGAAGAGCGTCCATCAGGCGCTGATGCTCCTGGCCCGCGACCAGCTGCCGCGCGTGCGCCGCGTGCTGTCGCAGGCGCTGCACACATTGCCCGACGCGCCGCATGAAGTCGTGTTGACGCTGGCAAAGGATCCGGAAATATCGGTGGCCGGCCCGGTGCTGCAGTTCTCGCCGGTGCTGACCGATGAAGATTTGCTGGCCGTGATCGCCGCGACGCCGATGACGGCGTGTCTGGTGGCGATCTGCAATCGCTTGAACGTGGGCGAGGAAGTCTCCAACGCCTTGGTCGGCACCGGCCAGGTCGACGTGATCACCGCGCTGTTGCGTAACGACAGCGCGCAAATCCGCGAAGAAGCGCTCGACGCCATCATCGACGCGGCCCCGCAGCAACCCACCTGGCACGAGCCGCTGGTCCACCGGCGCAATCTGCCGGGCAAGGCGGCGCTGCGCATCGCCGAGTTCGTCGCGCTGTCGCTGCTCGAGACGCTGGCCAAGCGACAGGATTTCGATCCAGCCACGGTCGCAAGCCTCGGTCATGTCGTGCGCGAGAAGCTGCGCCAGGAAGAAGGCCTCGCCGCGCCGCAGAGCCACTACTTCGATCCCGAAGTGATGAAGCTCGCGCAGCGCCAGGTCGACGCGCTCGCGCGCGCCGGCAAGCTCAGCGAGAAACACCTGCTGCAGGTCGCGGCTGAAAACACCGTGCCGTTACTGGCGGTCGGTATCGCGCGGCTGGCGGAATTGCCGGTCGACGCGGTGGTGGAAGTGATCCGCGCCGCCAGCGCCAAGGGCATGCTCGCCGTGTGCTGGGCGGCGGACTTCTCCGCCGAGACCGCCGCGCAGCTTCAGGTGCGCATCGGCCGCATCCCTCCCGACGACGTGATCGGCCCGCGCCCGGGCGGCGGCTTCGACGCCACCGAAGCGGAGCTGCAGTGGCAGCTCGATATGTTCGAGGATCTCGCCGAAAAGCGGATGGCGGGTTAGGGCGCGTTCCCTAACGCCACCGCCGCTTCTTCTAGCCACCCCACAACGTCGTCCGTCGCGAAACGGCAGTGGCTGATGTCGTCATCGGCGCCCGGGATGTGCTCGCTGTGTCGCACCCACACGGTTACCATGCCCAGGTCGGCGGCGGGTTTCAGATTCTTGAAACTGTCCTCGAACATCGCGGCGCGCTCCGGCGGCACGCGTAAGATCTTGAGCATGTCGGCGTAGGGCGCGGGATCGGGCTTGGGGATGTAGTTGCCGGCGCGGATGTCGAAGATGCCGTCGAAGATGTCGGCGATGCCAAGCCGCGCGATCACTTTCGCCGCGTGGCTTTCCGACCCGTTGGTGTAGATCACCTTGCGGCCAGGCAGCGCGTTCAGCGCCGCGGCCAGTTCCGGATGCGGCGACAGCACGGAATGATCGATGTCGTGCACGTACTCCAGGAACTCGTCGGCATTGATGCCGTGATGGAGCATGAGACCGCGCAGCGTCGTGCCGTGCGCGCGGTAGTATCGCTTTTGCAGATAGAACGAGCGCTCGACCGACACGCCCAGAAGCCGGGCGATGTATTCCTTCATCTTCACGTCGATCTGATGGAAGACGTCGATATCGGCGCCGTAGAGGGTGTAGTCGAGATCGAACACCCAGGTGTCGATATGCGCGATATCCGCCCGTTGAATGGCGGGGAGGGTGGCCCCGCGCATTGGACTTAGCGCGCCTTGATCAGCGTGCCGGCGCCGGACGGCGTGAACAGCTCCAGCAGCACCGCATGCGGCACGCGACCGTCGACGATCACCGCCGCACCGACGCCGTCACGCACGGCATCGAGGCAGGTCTCGACCTTCGGGATCATGCCGCCGGAAATCGTGCCGGACTGGATCAGCGTCTTGGCGCGCTCGACCGTCATTTCCTTAATCAGGCGGCCGGTGTCGTCCAGCACGCCGGCCACGTCAGTGAGCATCAGCAGGCGTGCGGCGCCGGCCGCAGCGGCAACCGCGCCGGCCGCCGTGTCGGCGTTGATGTTGAAGGTCTCGCCGTTCGGGCCGACGCCGATGGGCGCGATGACCGGAATGATGTCGGACTTCTCGAGCGTGTCGAGGATATGCGGATTGATCTCCGCCGGTTCGCCGACGAAGCCGAGGTCGAGGATCTTCTCGATGTTCGAGCCGGGGTCTTTCTTGGTGCGCTTGATCTTGCGCGCCTTGATCAGGTTGCCGTCCTTGCCCGACATGCCGATGGCGAAGCCGCCGGCGCGGTTGATGGCCGAGACGATCTGCTTGTTGATCGAGCCCGACAGGACCATCTCGACGATGTCCACGGTCTCGGCGTCGGTGACGCGCAGCCCGTCGATGAACGAGCTTTTGATCTTCAGCCGCTCAAGCATGGCGCCGATCTGCGGCCCGCCGCCGTGCACGACGATGGGGTTAATCCCGACCTGCTTCAGAAGCACGATGTCGCGGGCGAATCGGTCCGCCACGGCTTCGTCGCCCATGGCATGGCCGCCGTACTTCACGCAGACGGTCTCGCCGTTGTGTTCGCGCATGAAAGGCAACGCCTCGGCCAGAAGCCGGGCTTTCTCGTGCCATTCCGTCGCGTTGCCGTCGTTCATCGCTATCCCCGCAAAGCCGCGCGGCCCCAAAGCCCCACGGTGCAAAAAACCGTCGCGATACCTACTCCGGACGCGCCAGCTCTGACAAGGCGGCGCGCAATTCTGGAAGGCCGTCGCCCGTGGTGGAGCTGGTGGCCAGGATTTCCGGGTGCGCGGCGACGTGCTTGGCGAGTTCGGTCCGCATGTTCGTCTGCAGAGTGGCGAGCGCCTCGGGCTTCGTCTTATCCGTCTTGGTCAGCACGATCTGATAGTTCACTGCCGAGTCGTCCATGACCTTCATGATGTCGTGATCCACCGGCTTGAAGCCGTGGCGCGCATCCACCAGCACCAGCGCGCGGCGCAGGTTCGGCCGCCCTTTCAGGTACTTTTTGATGAAGTCGGTCCAGGCCTCGACCTTGTCCTTCGGCGCGGCGGCGAAGCCGTAGCCGGGCAGATCGGCGATCATCAGGCGGTAGCCCAGCTCGAAGAAATTGATCTCCTGGGTGCGGCCGGGCGTGTTCGAGGTGCGCGCCAGCCCGCCGTGACCGGTCAGCGCGTTGATCAGGCTGGACTTGCCGACGTTCGAACGTCCGGCGAAAGCGATCTCCGGCAGATGAGTCTCGGGCACATGATCGAGCGCCAGCACCCCCTTCAGGAAAGTGCACTGCCGCGAGAATAGGTGCTGCCCCGTGGCGAGGGCCGCCTCGCGCTTGAGGGCTGCTTCGCTCATGCGGCCTTCGGCTGCGGATGGCTCCGCAACAGCGCCCACTGCTGCAGGATTCCGAGCAAGTTCGACCAGGTCCAGTAGATCACCAGGCCGGCCGGGAAGCTGGCCAGCATGAAGGTGAAGACCAGCGGCAGGATCATCATCATGCGTGCCTGGATCGGGTCGGCCGGCTGCGGCGACAATTTTTGCTGAAGCCACATGGTGGCGCCCATGATGATCGGCAGCGCGCCGAGGTGCATGAAGGTCGGCGGGTCCCAATTAATCAGACCGAAGGCGGAGAACAGGTTCGACGAATCCGGCGCCGAGAGGTCCTTCACCCAGCCGTAGAACGGTGCGTGGCGCATTTCGATGGTGACGAACAGCACCTTGTACAACGCGAAGAAGATCGGGATCTGGATCACGATCGGCAGGCAGCCCGCGAGCGGGTTGGCCTTCTCGCGCTTGTACAGTTCCATCATTTCGGCGTTGAGCTTCTGCCGGTCGTTGGCATAGCGCTCCTGCAGTTCCTTCATCTTCGGCTGCAGCAGCTTCATTTTGTTCATCGCCGCGAACTGCTTGTTCGCGATCGGGAACATCAGCAGGCGCAGGCCGGTGGTGAAGGCCAGGATGGCCAGGCCGAAGTTGCCGATGACTTCGCGCAGCCACAGCAGCGCATAGAAGAACGGCTTGGTCAGGAAGTAGAACCAGCCCCAGTCGACCGCGAGATCGAAGCGCGCGATGCCCGGATTTTTCGCGTAGCTGTCCAGCATCTGCACTTCCTTGGCGCCGGCGAAGACATAGTCCTTCGTCGTATGGCTCGCGCCCGGTGCGATCGAGACGGCATCGCCGCGCAGATCGGTCTGGTAACGGTCGCGTTCGCCGGCTTTGGAATGGCTGAAGTTCGCGGCGATCTTCATCGCCGGATCCATTGCGACGGCTGTCAGCCAGTATTTGTCGGTGATGCCGATCCAGCCGCCGGTGGAGTCCACGCGCTGTGCCGGGGTCTTGGCGAAGTCCTTGTACTTCACTTCCTTCAGCGTGTTGTTGAACACGCCCAAGGGGCCTTCGTGCAGAATGTAGAAGCCTTGCGTCGCCGGCATGTCCAGGCGCGCGATCAGGCTATAGGGGAACAGCGTTACCGCGCGGTCGGAGGTGTTCTCGACCGTCTGTTCGACGGTGAACAGGAAGTCGCGGTCGGCATGGATGGTGCGGGTGAAGCGCAAGCCAGCGCCGTTGTCCCAATGGGCGACCAGCGGCGTCTTGTCGTCGAGGACAACGTGCGCATTGTCGACTGTCCAGGTGGTGTTGCCGGTGGGCAGTTTCACGTTGGGGTCGGCCGCCAGCCAGCCCTGTTCGATGAAATAGGGCTTGGGCGCGCTGGCCGGCGACAGAAGCGTGATCTCGGGGCTCTGCTTGTCCGGCTGCTCGTGGAAGTTCGCGAGGGTGACGTCGTCGAACTTCAAGCCGGTCAGCGAGATCGAGCCGTGCAGGCGCGGGGTGGAAATTTTCACGCGCTTGTCTTCGGCGACCGCGTCCTGGCGCTCCTCGGTGATTGCGCCGCCTGGGGACGGCACCGCGCCCGGCGGCGAGACTTTCGCCGTACCCGGCGGTCCCGGCGGCGGCACTTCAGCCGAGACCGGCGCGTTTGGCGCCAGCTGTTCGGTGGTTACCGGCTTCTCGGCGGACTTCGGCGCGAAGAAGTATTGCCAGCCCAGCAGGATCGCCATCGAGACGGCGATCGCGAGGAACGTGTTGCGCGAATCATTCATGGAGTCGTGATTCCAAGCTCAGTAGAAGGCCCGACTTTGCAGTCGCAAGACGACGGCACGGGATCGTAGCCGCCGTCGCAGAAAGGATGACACCGCGCGAGGCGCCGCGCGCTCAGGAAGGTCCCGCGTACAGGTCCGTGCAACTCGATCGCCTCGATCGCATAAGCGGAGCAACTCGGTATAAAGCGGCAACGCGGTCCAAGAAACGGCGAGATGGTGACACGATAGATATGCAGCAAGCCCTGCAGGGCGCGGCCCACGATGCGGCTGAACACCTGGTTCATCTCGCGGCTCATGAGGCGCTCCGTGGTTTGGGCGCCTTCAGGCGATCGAGCGCCTGACGCAGATCGTCGACCATTGTCGTGAAATCGCGGGTGAGGGTTTCGCTGCGTCCGATCAGCACATAATCCAGACCGCGCGGTGCGGCGCTCTTGAACACGGCATCGGCGACGGCGCGCAAGCGGCGCTTTGCACGGTTACGCACCACCGCGTTGCCGACTTTCTTGGTGACGGTGAAGCCCAGCCGCTGCACCGTTTCGGGCGCGGTGGCGGCTTGCAGGATGAATCCGGGCGTCACCCGACGCAGACCGGAGGCGGCAATTCGGAGGAAATCGGCGCGGCGCTTGAGAGAATTCCAGGTCCGGCGCATTCAGGTCCGCCGCTTGGGGGGTTCCGGCGCTTAGGTTTCGGCACCCGGCTCGCCGACCTCGGGCTAATCCCGGGTCGGCATGGACGGCCTTATTAGGCCGACAGGCGCTTGCGGCCCTTGGCGCGGCGGTTCGCAATGACGCGACGGCCACCGACCGTTTCCATGCGGGCGCGGAAGCCATGGCGGCGCTTGCGCACAAGTTTGCTCGGCTGATACGTGCGTTTCACGACGTTAACTCCATGATTTCAATACGAAAAGCGGCCGTTGCCTGGCGTGGGCCGGATTTCGGCTCGAAGAGCGCCGGTGTATAGCGACCGACGGACCGCAGAGTCAACGCAAAACCGGCCATTTTCGGGTACTTAATGCCCGATTGCGCTGAAACGGGTGGCAGTCTATGCCCGCCAACTGAGGACTTGGCCCGCCCGCGCCGTGTTCATGACGGGTTTGATAACAAGGTTTTGTCGGATTTTGACGGATATAATAGGGCAGGTGTCGAAAGCCGCGATGAACGAAACGGGGATCACTATCCGCGAGGCGGTCGCAGGCGCGCGCAGACTGGTGAAAGACCCGGTGCGCGTCGAGCCCGTGGTGCGCCTCAGCCTGTCCGGCCGCCTGCTGCTGCTGACGATCGCCTTCGTCATGCTGATTGAAGTCCTGATCTTCGCGCCGTCGGTGGCGCGTTTCCGCGTCGACTTCATTCAGGACAAGCTCTCCGAGGCCCACCTCATCCTGACGGCCCTCGACCAGTCGCACGCCACGATCGATCCGGCCCTGCGCGACGCGTTCCTCGACGACGCCGAGATGTACGAGATGTCGCTCGCCCGTCCCGGCCGTCCGGTGCTGTCGCTGATCGCCGGCGAACCCCTCGCGCCCGATTATGAGGAAGATCTGCGCACCCTCACGCTGTGGGACGAGATCGTGTCGGCCTTCGATGTGCTGATTCGCGGTGGCGACAGCATCTTCCGTGCGACCGATACCAGCCGTATGGACGAAAAGGCGGTCGTCTCGGCCGTGATCGACGAAGCCTCGCTGAACGACGATCTGCGCGCCTACGCGATTCGGCTTTTCATCCTCAGTCTCTTCAGCTCCATCGCGACGGCGGTGCTGGTCTACACCTGCCTGACCTGGCTCGCGGTGCGCCCGCTGCGGCGGCTGACCGAAAGCATGATCGCGTTCCGCGACGCGCCGGAAGATCCGACCCGGGTGATCGTGCCCACGACGCGCGCCGACGAGGTCGGCATCGCCGAACGCGCGCTCGCCGACCTGCAGCATCAGCTGCGTATCTCGCTCTCCCAGCGCGAGCGCCTGGCCGCCGTCGGCACCGCGGTCACCAAAGTTTCGCACGACCTGAAGAACCTGATCGCGACCGCGATCCTGGAATCCGATCGCCTGGCCGCGGTGGGCGGCGAGGAAACGCGCCGAATCACGGCCGGCATCGTGCGCGCGCTGGAACGCGCGGTGGCGCTGTCGAAGTCGACGTTGCGTTTCGCGCAGGAAGGCCTGCCGGTCGTTCATGCGCGCGCGCAAGCGCTGGCCCCGGCGGTGCAGGCGGTGGCAGCCGAGCTGCGCACGGTGTTCAAGGGTTGCGAAATCCTGGTCGATGTCGATCCGGCCTATACCCTGACGTTCGACCCCGATCTTTTCCACCGCGCGCTCGAGAACCTCGTCCGCAACGCCGTCGAAGGCGGGGCGACGAAGGTGAGCATCAAACTGGCGACGGGCCGCCGCGCGAAACTGATCGTCAGCGACAATGGCCGCGGACTGCCGCCGCGCGCGGTCGCCAATCTGTTCGTTCCGTTCGCCGGATCGGCCCGGGTCGGCGGCTCAGGCCTTGGGTTGCCCATCGCCCGCGAAAGCCTGCGTGTGCAGGGCGGCGAATTGGTCTTGGCGAAAACCGGCCCGCAAGGGACCGAGTTCGTCATTCGGTTACCGGGATGACGCTGTCGAACGGGCTGGGCTTGGCGTTCCTCGTCGGCGCAATTGTCACCCTGCTGTGGTATTACCGTGCGCGTTGATTGAACGGCGCGATGGCTGAATAAGGTCAGATCCGTTGAGCACCACTCCTCAATCCGGCACGTCCGGCAGCGCGCCCTCGCGCCGCATCACGGTGCGCGACATTGCCGCGCGCAAAGTGCCCGGCACCGGCACTGCGGAACCGATTGTATGCATCACCGCCTACACCACGCCGATGGCGCGCTTCATGGATAAGCAGGTCGATCTGATGCTGGTCGGCGATTCGCTGGGCATGGTGGTCTACGGGATGGAGACGACGCTGGGCGTCACGCTCGAGATGATGATCAACCACGGCAAGGCGGTGATGCGCGGCGCGAACCAAGCCTGCGTGATCGTCGACATGCCGTTCGGCACGTATCAGGCCTCGCCGGCCGAAGCCTTCAAAGCCTGCGCGCGCGTGATGGCGGAAACCGGCTGCGCGGGCATCAAGCTCGAAGGCGGCGCGGAGATGGCCGAAACCGTGCGCTTCCTGACCAGCCGTGGGATTCCGGTGATGGGCCACGTCGGCCTGACGCCGCAATCGGTGCATCAGCTTGGCGGTTATCGGGCGCGGGGCCGCACCAATGTCGAGGCCGACGCCATCGTGACCGACGCGAAAGCCATCGCCGAGGCGGGCGCATTCTCGGTCGTGATCGAGGGTACTTTGGAATCCGTCGCGGCGGCGATTACCCAAGCGGTCGACATTCCCACCATCGGGATCGGCGCGTCGCCGTCCTGCGATGGGCAGATCATCGTCGCCGAGGATATCCTCGGCCTGTTCGGCACTTTTACGCCGAAATTCGTGAAGCGTTACGCCGATCTCGGCGAAGACGTCACCAAGGCGGTGGCGCGTTACGCCGCCGATGTGCGCGCGCGCCGCTTCCCCGGACCCGATCAAGTTTTCGGCGCCAAAAAGCGCTAACGCTGAATCACGAAAATGCAAACGCTAGTGCGCTAGCGTCGGCGTCTTCCCTCGGCTATAAGCTGCGCGCGTTGTTGGGGAGCCCGAATGGCCGTCAGCGGACCCGATACTCTTGTGATTGTGCGCGATGTTGATTCGCTGCGCCGGCGCATTGCCGCGTGGCGCCGCGACGATCTGAAAGTCGCGCTCGTGCCCACGATGGGCGCCCTGCACAAGGGTCATCTCGCGCTGGTGCAGCGCGGGCTTCAGCTCTGCGATCGCGTTGTCGCCACCATCTTCGTCAATCCGAAGCAGTTTGGGCCGAACGAAGACTTCGGCGCTTATCCGCGCCAGGAGTCCGAGGACTTCCAATTGCTCGCCGCCGCAGGCGTCAGTCTTCTGTTCGCGCCCGATGTTGCGGCAATGTATCCACCGGGCTTCGCGACCAGCGTGCGTGTCGCGGGCTTGAGCGAGGAACTCGACGGCGCGCATCGACCCGGCCATTTCGATGGCGTGGCGACGGTTGTCACGAAGCTGCTGCTGCAAGCCTGCCCCGATGCTGCGTTGTTCGGGGAAAAGGACTATCAGCAGCTGGCGATCATCAAGCGCCTGCAGACGGATCTGAACATTCCGGTCGATATCGTCGGCGTGCCGACGATGCGCGATGCCGACGGCCTCGCGCTGTCGTCACGCAATGCCTACCTCACGGCCGATGAACGCGCGCTTGCGCCAGCCTTGCACAAGGCGATCGTCGCGGCGGCGGCCAGCATCGCCGAAGGTGGCGATATCGCCGCTGCGTTGACCACGGCGAAGGCGGCGATCGCCGCCGCCGGATTTGGCCGTATCGACTATGTCGAGGCCCGGCATGCTGACACGCTCGCGCCGCTTCAGAACGCCACCGAGCCGGGCCGCGTGCTCGCGGCGGCGCATCTGGGCCGCGCGCGCCTGATCGATAACGTGGCTATCCAGCGCTGATCTCGACGGACTCGAACGGGCGGGATACGCGCGCGTGCCGATGCGGTCACGTCGCGCGCGATCAAGTATTGAGAACGGGTGGTTGGCGTACGGCGAAAGCCGGCGCCCGATTACTGCACGTAAACGTGCACTTCCGGCGTCGGCGCGGTGGTGCTGGAGATCGCGCTTTCCGTCACGCGATTCGCGGGCAGACCCATACCGGTCATCGACTTCAGCACATTGGCGGCGCGCTGCTTGGCGGCATCGGTGGTGTCGGCCTGCGGCGAGACAGCGACCAGATCGAACACCGCGTCCGGGCGGCGTTCCAGCGCGCGGCTCAGCGCCTGGTACAGCTGCGATTCATAGGCCACGTCGGCCTTGTCGAACTTGATCACGACCAGCGGGCGGCGCTCGAACGAGGCGGGCTGCACGCCTGTCATGCTGGTGCGCATCGGCGTGGAGGCGCGGCGCTGCATGCTGCCGTAAGTCTGGCCCGCATTGATGTCGCCGGCGACCTGCACCAGGGCGGTGCGCTCGCTCGCGACACTCTGCGATTGGCGATTGATCTCGTCGTTCAGGCCCTGCAGGGCGCGGTCGATGACGATCATGTTCTGGTTCACTTCGTCCTCGAGCAGACGAAGCTGGCGATGGTCTTCCTCAATCGCGCCGGACAGCGCGAAGGCCGAACGGATGCTCTCAAGCAGGTACGACGACTGCGCGGCGTCGGCCGAGACCTGGGTCGACAGCTGGTTCAACGTGCGCACGTCGTTGTCGATCTGGGTCAGCTGGCTCTGGGCCTGGCTCCACTGGGCCAGCAGTTCCGGGTTGCCCGGGGTCGAGCCCATCTGCAGGCGCGAGCGGATGCCGGCGACCAGCGCCTGGTAATTCTGGACGTTCGTCACCGTCTGCGCGCGCACCGATTCAAGCTGCGCGTAGCGGGTATGGGTGTTGGTCTTCAATTTGTCGAAGTCGCTGCGGAAGCCCGCGACTTTCTGGCCCACGGCTGTGGTGCCGACGTTGCCCGAGGGCTTGGAAGCTTGTGCGACTGCTTCAGGGGTGACGCGCGCCACCGGCGCGGGCGTGTTGCGGTCTTCGGCTGCAATTGCCGGTCCGCCCGTCGCGCTCGCGCATCCCGCCAGGAACAGGCCAAGCATCGCGGTCGATATGACCTGCTGACGCCGGCGCACCTGCGGATGTGTGGATAACCCCTGCAAACCCATCGTCATGTTCCCGCAAACAGCGCAGGCGAGTGATCGCCCGCCCCGCTCCGCCTTGCCCCGCATGATCCACCCTTGCGGCGTATTCTTAAGGAACGGCCCGCAAAGGCTTGGGATAGGCCAAAATTTCGGCTTACCCCTCGTCCCTTCGACTGTACGCGATGGAGTCCAGCAGGACAAGCCGCGTCGCGCGTCGTCACAACGACATCATCGTTAAGCCTCAGAACCTTCGCGTAAAACGCGTGTTGACGCCGTCCCCGGTGTCGCCCCGGTTTTTCCTTGCGTGCTCCGCGTGATGGCTATATTTCAGGCCACCCGCCAGCGGGGGATACGACGAAACGTCATATCCTTCACGGCGGGACATCTGTTCCAGGGGTGCCGACGATCCAACCGTCACCGCGACTTGGGATAGCTGCGCGCCCGTAGCTCAATTGGATAGAGCATCTGACTACGAATCAGAAGGCTGGAGGTTCGAGTCCTTCCGGGCGCGCCATTTTCTCCCGATTTTCCTAGCGAAACAGCGCCAAATCACCTTATCCATGCCCCCAGCGGGGAGATGGCGCGTACCCGTCACCAGCTCAGCAGGCGCTCGCCGAGCATCTTGCCGAAGGTGAGGGCGGGGGTCAGCGACAGGCCGCCGACGAAGGCGTTGCCCGACGTACGGCCCATGCCCAGGATCTCGCCGGCGGCATAGAGGTTCGGGATGGCCACGCCGTCCCCTTTCAGCACCTGCAGCCGATCGTTCACCGCCAGGCCGGCCGGGCTGACAACCGTGATGCCCTGCGCGCGGATCGCATAGAACGGCGCCTTCTCGATTCTGCGGATCAGGAACTGCCGGCCGAATTCGGGATCGGATTGCGCGTCGACGGCGGCGTTATAGTCGGCCACCGTCTTCTTCAGGTTCGCCGCCGGCACGCCCAGTTTCGCCGCCAGTTCGTCCAGGGTGTCCGCCTTCAAGAAGCGCGGATGGTTGCCCAGCTTCGCGCGCAAGCCCGCACTCGGCGAGCTGCCGGGCGGCGCGGCGAACGGCGGCGCGTTCTGCAAGATGCCCTCATCGAACACGACCGACATCGCGGTGCCCGGCTGACGCAGCAGTTGGCGTTCGCGATAGTCGATGCTGGGATGGTCCTCGCGCATGAAGCGCTTGCCGTTCGCGTCGACAAAAATCTCCCAGATGGTACGTGATTTTGGGGAGAGTCCGAGGAAACCGCCGGAGCAGGGATTGCTCTCGTCGTTCAGCACGCCGGCGAAAGTGGTGAGATAGTTCTCGCCGTAACCGACTTGTGCGCCCATCGCCTTCGCCGCGACGATGCCGTCGCCGCGCGCCATCGGGCTGGCGTATGAGCACAGCGGAAACTGCGGCGTCAGTTCCTTCCACACGTCGGGACCCGCGGCATAGCCGCCCGTGGTCAGCACGATGTTGCGGCCGCGGAATTCAAGCTCTTTGCCGTCCGGCCCTTCGACCCTCACGCCGAGCGCGGTGCCCGAAGCGTCGGTCATCAGGCTGCGCATGCGGTGTTTCAGGCGCAGGTCGATCTTGCCGGCGGCGATCAGTTTGTCGTGCAGGGGGCGCAGGGTCTCGAGGATCGAGAGCCCCATGCTTGTGCCCCACTGATACCGGCGCGTGCGATAGGCCTCGTGCGCCTCACCCGCCACCGGCATCCCGGGGGCGAATGTGAAGCCGATGTCCTCGAGCCAATCGACCATGGCGGCGGCATTGTCGACGCACAGCCGCAGGACGAGGGGATCGATGGTGCCGTGGGCGATGCGCTGGGCGTCGGCGAAATGTTCGTCCGGGCTGTCGTCGATGCCGAGGCTTTTTTGAAGGCGCGTGCCGGCGGCGCTGAACTGTCCGGCGGTGTAGTGCAGGGTGCCGCCGATGCGGCCGTCGGCTTCGAGCTGCAGGACCTTGGCCCCGCGCTCCGCCGCGCGAATCGCCAGGGGCAATCCCGCCGATCCCGCGCCGACGCAAATCACATCCCAGTCGCTCATCGCAGCCCCTCGTGTACGCGTGATGCGATGCTAGCTTATGCGGGATTGCTGTGGCTTCGTCCTGTGAAATAGGATCGCAGTATGAGCACCGCACGCGCTGACGAATTGCCGCAAATCGCGGCCAATTATGAATCCCTCTCGCCCCTGTCGTTCCTGAAGCGCGCCGCGCGCGTGTATCCGGAGCGCACCGCCGTGGTGCATGGCGATTGGCGTTACGATTACCGCACCTTCTACGCGCGCTGCCGGCGCCTGGCAGCGGCGATCAAGGGCGCAGGCCTCCAGCGCGGCGACACGGTCGCCATTCTCGCGCCCAACGTGCCGGCGCATCTGGAATCGAACTTCGGCGTGCCAATGGCCGGCTGCCTGCACAACGCGATCAACTATCGCCTGGACGCGGCGGCCATCGCTTTCATCCTCGACCACGGCGAAACCAAGATGCTGCTGGTCGATGTCGAGTTCGCGCCCCTGGCGCGCGAGGCGCTGAAGCAGTGCGACGCCAAACCCATAGTGATCGACATCGCCGATGCGGCGGTGCCGAATGGCGAGCGGCTCGGCGCGCAGGACTATGAGTCCTTTATCGCCGCCGCCGATCCCAACGCGCCGTGGGAGGGCCCCACGGACGAATGGGACGCCATCGCGCTCGGCTACACCTCGGGCACGACCGGCAATCCCAAGGGCGTCGTCACGCATCATCGCGGTGCGTATCTGAACGCCATGGGCAACCTGCTGGGCTGGGCGATGCCGCCGCTGCCGGTCTATCTGTGGACGCTGCCGATGTTCCACTGCAATGGCTGGTGCTTCCCGTGGACGGTGACGATGCTCGCCGGCACGCATGTGTGTTTGCGCAAGGTCGACACCACCGCCGTGTTCGCGGCCATGAAAGCCGAAGGGGTGACGCATTTCTGCGGCGCGCCGACCGTCCTCAACATGCTCATCAACGCGCCGTCGGAAATGAAACAAGGCCTGCCGCAGGGCATGTCGGTCTTGACCGCCGGTGCGGCGCCGCCGGCCGCGGTGATCGCGTCGATGGAAAGCATGGGCATCAAGGTCGCGCACGGTTACGGCCTCACCGAGACCTACGGCCCGGCGACGATCTGCGACTGGCATCCGGAATGGGATGCGCTGTCGCTCAACGAACGCGCGGCCTTGAAAGCGCGCCAGGGTGTGCCCAACCCGATGCTCGAAGGTCTCGCGGTCATGGACCCGCAGACCATGCAGGACGTGCCCGCCGACGGCGCGACCATCGGCGAAGTCATGTTCCGCGGCAACAACGTGATGAAAGGCTATCTGAAGAACCAGAAGGCCACGGATGAAGCGTTCGCGGGCGGCTGGTTCCATTCCGGCGATCTCGGCGTGATGCATCCGAACGGCTACATCGAGCTCAAGGATCGTTCGAAGGACATCATCATCTCCGGCGGTGAGAATATCTCCACCATCGAGATCGAAGGCGTGCTGTTCAAGCACCCTGCGGTGCTGGAGGCGGCGGTGGTCGCCCGGCCCGACAGTCACTGGGGTGAGACGCCTTGCGCCTTCGTGACGCTGAAGACCGGCCAGACCGCAACCGCCGAGGAAATCATCGCCTTCTGCCGCGCCAACATGGCGCACTTCAAGGCGCCGAAGACGGTGGTGTTCACGGAACTGCCGAAGACCTCCACGGGCAAGATCCAAAAGTTCATTTTGCGCCAGCGCGTGAAGGAACTCTGAAGCCTCTGCGCGGCGTCTCCGCTAAACTGCCGGCCATGCCCGACGATACCCATCTGTCGCAGATTTCCGCCTTGCCGGCCGTGACCGCGGCGCGCCATCGCGAAATCCCCCGCACGCCGTGGCGTTTCATCTGGCACTACGCCAGCCAAGGCTTCATCTGGCAGGTGCTGGCGATGGCCTGCCTTTACGGCGCGGCCACCGCGGCGGAAACCATCCAGGCCTTTGTGCTCGGCCAGCTCGTCAACGTGCTGTCTGGCACGCGCGACGGCAACCCCATGGTGTGGTTCGCCGCCCTCTGCGGCACGTGGTTCAGCGCTTCGGCATTCGCCAACGCCTATGGCGCTGTCTACTGGACGACGCAGACCAAGTTGCGTATGCGCATCCATGAGGGCCTGTTCGCCTACTTGATGGGTCACGCCCCGCGCTATTTCCTCGATCACATCAGCGGCGCGCTCGCCCATAAGATCCGCGTCGCGGCTTCGTCCGCGACCACATTCCTCGATCTCTTTGCCGCCCATGCGGTGCGGTTCGTGATCCTGTTCGGCGTGGCCGGCGTGATGCTGGCGCGCACCGCGCCGGAAATGCTGTGGCCGGCGGCGCTGTTCGTCGTCGTCTTGCTGGCGATCCTGCCGATGCTGGCGCGGCCCCTGCGGACGCTGGCCAAGGCCAGTTCGCACGCGGCGTCCGAGCAGTCGGGTCGCATGGGCGACAGCGCGCTCAACTGGGAGCTTGTGCGCAGCTTCAGCGGCACCGCGCAGGAGCGCCGTGCGCTCGGTCCCTATAACGACCGCGAGGCCGCGACCTATACGGGGCTGCGCTTCGCCGCGATCCGCATGCGTTTGATCCTGCACGGCGGAAGCTTCGCCTTCCTGGCGTGGCTGGCTTTCCATGCGCTGCAGTCGACGCTGGCCGGCGAGATCAGCGTGGGTACCCTGACGATGCTCGTCACGCTGTACCTTCTGGTCGGTAACCACGTGCGCTCGCTGGGCGATATCCTGTTCAGCTACTACGAAAGCGTCGGTCAGCTGGGCGACGCGCTCAGCACGATCCTTGCGCCGCATGACATTGTCGATCCGCCGCATGCACGTACCCTGGGGGCGACAGGCGGCGCCATCAGCATCCGCAACGTCGACTTCGATTATCCCGACGGCAAGCCGGTGTTCCGGAATTTCTCGTTGGAGGTGGCCGCGGGCGAGAAAATCGGGCTGGTTGGCACATCAGGCGCGGGTAAAAGCACGTTGATCAAAATCCTGCGCCGTCAGTTCCCCATCAAACAGGGCGCGGTGCTGATCGATGGTCAGGACATCGCCGCCGCCACCTGGGATTCGGTTCACGACGCCTTTGCCGAAGTGCCGCAGAACCCCGGCATGTTCCACCGCTCCGTGCGCGACAACATCGCCTACGGACGACCCGACGCGACGGACGATGAAGTGATCGCGGCCGCCAAGCTCGCCCACTGCCACGCATTCATCGCCTCACGCGCGAAGGGCTATGAGTCCATCGTCGGCGAGAAGGGCATGAAGCTGTCGGGTGGGGAGCGGCAGCGTGTTGCCATCGCGCGCGCGTTCCTGAAGAACGCGCCGGTCCTGCTACTTGATGAAGCCACATCGTCACTGGACAGCGAGGCCGAGCATCTGATTCAAGAAGCCTTGCTCGATCTGATGAAGGGCCGCACGGTGATCGCCATCGCGCACCGCCTTTCGACCATCATGCACCTCGATCGGATCGTGGTGCTGGAAGACGGCCGCATCGTCGAGCAAGGTAATCACGCCGCGCTGCTGGCGCGCGGCCAGGCTTACGCGCGGCTGTGGCAGCGTCAGGCCGGCGGGTTCATGTAGGGATCACCATGGCGATCACGCTCTATCAGTACCGGCGCAGCATGGGTCTACCCAACCCCAGCCCCTTCTGCATGAAACTCGAGATGTATCTGCGGCTGGCCAAGCTCGACTATACCGTCGAGTTCCTGTCCGGGCGGGCGAAGTCGAAGACCGGCAAGGCGCCCTTCATCGTCGTCGACGGCAAGACGATCGCGGATTCCGGCCTTATCATCGACCATTTGGAGCGCAGCCACGGCCATCGCGTCGACGGCAAACTCACCCTCGCGCAGCGCGGTGAATCCCTCGCGCTGCAACGCATGATGGAAGAACATCTCTATTGGGTGATGGTCTATGGCCGCTGGCTAGACCCGGAACACGAAGCCGACTGCGCCGCGTACATCAAAGATGTCACCGGCATCCCCGGGTTTCTCTATCCGATCATTGCGCCCCTGATTCGGCGCGGTCTCGGCAAAGTCATCCACGGCCAGGGGCTCGGGCGCCATGACCGTGAAACGATCTATCAGTTCGGGATCGCCGATGTGGCCGCGCTCGGTCATTGGCTAGGGCAACGGCAGTTCGGCTTCGGCGATACGCCGACCACGGTCGATCTCTGCATGGCGGCCTTCATCGGCAACATCGTGCGCCAGCCGTGGAGCAATCCGCTGCGGGTCGCCACCGCGAAGTACGGCAACTTGATCGCGCATTTTGAGCGCGTTCTGGCGGCCACGTTCCCGGAGATGACGGAGCAGAAAGCGGTTTAGTCGCGGATCGGATCGGTGGCGATCAGGCGATCGATCTGATCCTGCGTCATGCTGCGCGACTTTTCCTCGACCTGTTCGCGCGGGCCGCCGGCGCCGCGACGATCCTGGCCTTCGCCCATCACCTGCGTGCGGCGACGGCGGTCGGGGCCGAAGTAGGTGCCGGCGTCGACGAACGGACGTGGCCGTTCGATCACTTCCTTGATGCGCAGAATCAGGCCCTTGGCATTGAAGGGCTTGGCGACGAATTCGGTGACGCCCGAATTGCGCGCGGCGATGACCTTCTTGCGGCGGGTTTCGGAGGTGATCATGATCACCGGCGTGAACCGCAACGTGCCCTTGTCCTTGCGCAACGTCCGCAGGAGTTCGAGGCCACTCATGGGCGCGAGGCGGTATTCGGTCAGCACGATGTCGGGCGGCCAGCTCTGCATCATCGCCAGGGCGCCGGTGCCGTCTTCCGCTTCGTCGATGGTTTTCGCGCCCAGGCTTTCCAGAATGCCCTTCATCACGTGACGCATGTATTGCTTGTCGTCCACGATGAGGAACGAGATCGGCTTCAAATAGTCTGATGTCGCCGCAACCATCGCGAGCTGACCCTAAAGCCCCGTTTTGCGCACGTTGTCCGTGCGCAAAACCCCAAACGCACCACCTTCCGCCGGCCGAACCCCTTCGGCCGCCAGTGGGGTATCTTGATCAAGATCGGTTCTGAGCGCCGGCGATACGTTCCGGCGAATCCGTAGACCCGCTCGCGCGGGCGTACCCCGATCCTGGACAATCGGATATAAGGTATTCTGTTTCCTGGGAAAATCAAACCGTCGGAGTGTCCCCACCATGAGCGTGTCTTCTTCGGCGACACAGCGTCGTCTGGCGGAGCACGCCCCGCGCACGTGGCAGCGGATGTTATCGGGGCGGCGGCTGAACCTCATCGAACCGTCCCCGCTGGACGTCGAGATCGAGGATATTGCGCTGGGGCTTTCGCGTAATACGCGATGGAACGGGCAGACCACGGGCCCCCATGCCTGGAGCATCGCCCAGCACTCTGACCTTGTCGTTGATATCGTCCGCCGCCTGAAGCCGCGCGCGACCGCCAAGCTGTTGATGGCGGCCAAGTTGCACGATGCTTCCGAGTACGTGACCCATGACCTGATCACGCCGCTGAAAGCCGTGGTCGGCGATGTCTTCAAGGAGGTCGAGAAGGGGCTTATGCGCGCCGTACACATCCGATTCGGTCTACCTGCAGTTTTGCCGGCCGCCGATGTGGCGCTGATTAAAAAAGCCGACCGCACGGCCGCGGCGACCGAGGCGGTGCAGCTGGCCGGCTTCAGTGAAGCCGAATGCCGCACTGTGCTCAGCTTCAAGGAAAAGCCTTTAAAAGATCTCAAGCTCACGCCGCTTGCGGCGACCGAGGCCGAGAAGCGGTTTCTCGCCGGCTTCCGCGAGCTTGAGCGGGCAATTGCCGTTCAGGCGCGATGACGGGATAGGGCCACGATGAAATTCAGTCGAGTCTCGCTGATCGTTTTTGCCATCGCCGGCGTCTCGGGCGCGGTCTCGGTGGCTTGCGCCGCCTTCGCCGACCATGGGCTTGCGCACATGGTGCCGGACGGCGAACGCGCCGTGCGGCTGTTCAGGGAAGCCGTCGACTTCGAGATCAAGCATGCGCTTGCGGCGATCGTCGCGGCGGTGATGGGGGATCTGGTCGCGCAAACGCGTGGTGCCAAGGCTTTCCACATCGCCGCGGTGCTGTTCACGGTCGGCACAGTGCTATTCCCCTCGGCACTGTATACCA
Source organism: Rhodospirillaceae bacterium (assembly GCA_947476695.1). GTDB lineage: Bacteria > Pseudomonadota > Alphaproteobacteria > Rhodospirillales > Rhodospirillaceae > SCTM01. The sequence continues at coordinate 201,764 of CANJRD010000001.1, read as the reverse complement.
GCGCCTTCAGCGGCCCGGTGTTCTGGGCGCCCTGGGGCGGCACGGCGGCGATCGCCGGCTGGCTTTGCTTCGCCGTGGCGGCTCTGCTGGGCTTCAGCAAGCGCCGCGAAGGCTAGCGGCCGCCTAGCGCGGCTGTTCCTCGATGATCTCGGTGATCTCGCCAGCCGCGCCGACATAGCTGGCGGCGAGCTTGTTGTCGTAAAGCTTCGCCGGCGGGGTGACCCACTTCATCTTCAGGCCGTCGATGCTTTTCACGTTAAAGCTCACCATCGCGTTGCCGGGCGGCAGCTGGCCGTTCGCATGCGGGCGCATGGGAATGGTTTTCGGGTAACCGTCGAGTTCGACGCTGTTGCCTGGATTGGCGAGGCGCACGAGGCCCAGTTCGTATTTGGTTTCGGGCGGCAGGCCTTGGGCCGTCGACGCCAGCGATAGCGGCCCGTCGAAGCGGAACCCGCCGCCGACCTGGAAGTTCGATTTATAGAAGTCCGCCATCGCGCCAACGTCATGGCTCGCCAGGATGACGATGAACGGGCGGTCGATCAGAGACTTCGCCTGGGGCAGGGACGACTTCGCGCGATCGCCGGTTTCGGTGGTGAGATAGAGAAGCTCGCCGGCCGGACCCACGACCTGCATGGCGTGGATGCTGGCGAGGCTGCCGCCCAACGACTTCGGTTCGCCCACGACCGTGAACGGCGAGCCCTTCACTTTCGCGGCCACCTTATCCAGGTCGTCTACAATGATCTCGAAGGCGTTCCAGCCGAGCGTGGTCATCGGCTTGTAGTCCTTCACGGGGTCGATCTGTACCGCGCGGATATAAACGTCGGGGCTGCCGGCCGAGGCCATGAACAACTCAGGCCGGTTCGCCATCTTGGGCGCCCCCCAGCTCATCGCGAGTTCCGGCGTCACCTTGTCTTCGAGCAGCACCTTGAAGTCGAGGTGCTTGTAGTAGTCCTTGATCTTGCCCAGGTCGGGCGCGCCGATGGTCACCATCTTGATGCGCGTCAGCACCGGCGTCGGCTGTGCGGCCGGCGGTTGCTGGGCGAATGCGGCGGTGCTGCTCAGCAGCGCGGCGGCGAAGAACGTGCGGGCAAGAAACATGGGCAGGGCTCCCTTTGAATGGCGCGCTAGCTGATCACGAGTTCGCCGCAGGCGGGAGCCCTAAAAGCAGAAGGCCCGCGTGTTGCGCGGGCCTTCGTGACTCACCGATAATTTCAGCGAATTACTGCTGCTTCTTCCAGACGTCGAGGATTTCGCTGCCCGTGGCGACCCAGATGCCCTTCTGGCTCATCAGCCAGTCGAGCGCCTGGTTCAGGTACTTCACGCGGTAGTGAAGTCCGGAGATATAGGGCACCAGCGCCAGCGAGAAGATGCGGCCGCCGAAACGGTTCGCTTCCTTGGCGAGATAGGTGAACTGATCCTGGATCTGTTCGACGAACTCGTCTTCGCTGTGCTTGTTGTCGATGATGATCTTGCGATCCGAGATTTCCGGCGAGTGCGGCATGGCGATGATCTTGCCGCCGCCCGGCGCGCGCATCTCGAACGGCATATCGTCGCTCGACCAGTCGCAGACATAGTCGATGCCATTCGCGGCGAGGTGCTTCAGCGTGTTGAAGCTCTCGGACTTCGCCGGCGACAGCCAGCCGCGCACCTTCTGGCCCGACAGCTTGCGCAGCGTGTCGACCGCGGTCTTGGTCTGTGTCGCTTCGACCGCATCGTCCATACCGCCGTAGTGCAGGCTGCTCATATCGACGCCGCCGGCGATGATCTCGTCGCCGCGTTCGTTCAGCGTCTTCACAAGGTACGGATAGCGCTCCGCCACGCGGCTGTTCACAACCGCCGACGACTTGATCTTGTGCTTGTCGAGCGCGGTCCAGATGCGTTGAATGCCGACGCGGTTGCCGTAGTCGCGCGTCGTGAAATGGCGCAAGTCCGGATACGGCGTGACCATGCCGCCCGGCGCCTTGAACGGCTTGGCCGGCTGATCGAGGCCGAAGAATTCCAGCTCGGTCGTAATCCACACCGCCATCTTCGCGCCGTTCGGCCATTCGACCGGCTTGCGCTTGAACAGGATCGACCAGTCGTAGAGGTCGTGGTCGTAGCCGTAACGGCGCAGCGGATACTCGAGATATTCCTTGGGAAGCGTCATGGCGATTACCCCGCCTTCCGCGCCAGGATGTCGGCCTGGCACGTGTCATAATAATTTTCGTAATAGTACTCGGCGATCTCGCGCGCGGTGGTCACCCACACGCCCGGCTGCTTGGTGATGTACTCCAGCGCTTCCTCGAACGCCTGCATGCGATGAGCCTGGCCGACCGCATAGGCGTGCAGCGGAATACACATCACGGTGCCTGACTCTTCGCCTTCCTTCATCAGCTGGTCGAACTGATCCTTGATCATCTGACCATAGCGGCGCGGCGTGGCGAGATAGCTGTTGTAGACGATGATATCGTTGATCTCGAGCGAGTAGGGCATCGAGATCAGGCGGCCCTTATTCACGTTGATGGGCTGCGGCTGATCGTCCTGGAACAGGTCGCAAGTGTAGAGGAAGCCGTATTCCGCCAGCAGGTCTATCGTGCGCTCGGTATGCGTCAGCGCCGGCGCGAGATAGCCGACGATACGCTGGCCGGTGGCCTTCAGCACCGTCTCAATGGAATCCTCGATGATCGCGCGTTCCTGCGCCTCATCCATCTCGTAGGAATAGCGCGTGTTGTAGATGCCGTGGGAGAAGAACTCCCAATTGCGGTCCACGCATTCCTTGATGATCTCGGGATGATGCTCGATCAGGCCGACGCTGAGCGAGATGGAGCCGCGGACCTTGTACTTGTCCATCACCTCCATCATGCGCCAGTGACCGACGCGGTTGCCGTGATCGCGCGTGGCGACCGGCACCACATCCGGATGCGGACGCGCCCAGGGCGAACGCTTCGGATTCAGCGGCGGGTTGATCTCGTAGTACTCGATGTTCGGCGCGACCCAGAAGGCCACCTTGGCGCCGCCCGGCCAGACGATCTTGGGTCGTTTGGCATAAGGCCAGTAGTCATAAAGCTGGAGGTCGCTCTTCACCGCTGTCGTCCTTTGCTTAGTTCTTGCCGCGCAGCCAGGTCTTCACCGCTTCGACGGACTCCACGTCCGCGTACTTGATCGCGAGGTCGGTGAGGTTGGCGAAGTGATAGCTCTCGTGCTTATCGGCCACGCATTCTTCGATGATCGTCGTGCGATAGCCGTGCGACAGACTGTCCACGCCACAGGCACGCACGCAGCCCGAGGTCGAGCCGCCGGTGACCAACACGGTGTCGACCTTGTGGAAGGTCAGCAGGGAGTTGATCAGCGTGTCGTGGAACGGCGAGGCCATCTTCTTGCAGATGATGACGTCCTTCACCGGATCGATCTTGCAGCGCTCGTCGAACTTGGCGCGGTCGCTGCCGAATTTGATGTTCTGGAGCGAGTCTTCGGTATTGGTGCGCGTGCCCCACACGCCGCAGTCTTCGCCGGATCCCATGTAGGCGACATAGGTCCAGATCACCGGCCAGCCTTTGGCGCGCATCAGCTCGGCGATTTCGTTGATGTACTTGATCTGGTTCGGGTCGGTCTCATAGGCGGTCTTATAAAGATCCGTGCGCGTATAGGCCTTCTGCACGTCGATGTTGATCAACGCGGCCTTCTCGCCGAAGCCGAACTTCTTGCGCGAAGGATTGGCCTTCACTTCTTCATACATCTGGCGCGCGGTCTTGTTGGAAAGTTCCATGTCGTCCCCGTTGTGGAAAAAGCAGCGGGCCCTATTCGGCCGCTTTCTTGAGCGTGGCGTCGTAGCGGGCGCCCGTCGCCATGATGTCGTTGAGACCGAGAATAGCGTTCAGGCCGTTGAAATCAAACATGCGATCCCGCAGGCGCGTGGTCTCGCCATGGGCTTTGAGCGTCTTCAGGTACTCGGTCGCGGCGAAGGTGATCACGCGCATCATCGCGCCAGGATAAATGACGATTTTGTAGCCGATCTTACCGAGCTCGGTGGCGGACTTCAGCGGCGTGCGGCCGCCCTCGACCATGTTGGCGAGCAACGGCACCTTGCCGGCGAAGGTCTTGCCGAGCGTGGCCTGCTGCTCCTCGGACTGCGGCGCCTCGACGAACAGCACGTCGGCGCCGGCTTCGGCATAGGCGTGAGCGCGTTCTAGCGCGGCATCGAAGCCTTCGACCGCGATCGCATCCGTGCGGGCGATGATCACGGTGTGCGGGTCATGGCGCGCATCCAGCGCCGCCTTCAGCTTGCCGACCATCTCGGCGGCAGGCACCAGGCTTTTGCCGGCGAGATGCCCGCAGCGCTTGGGATAGGTCTGGTCCTCGAGCTGAATGCCCGACGCGCCCATGCGCTCCAGCATCCGCACCGCGCGCTGGGTGTTCAGCGCGTTACCGAAGCCGGTGTCGGCGTCGACGATGAAGGGGATCTTCAGCCGTTCGCGGATGTTGGCGACCGCTTCCCCAACCTCGGTCACCGACATAAGGCCGATGTCCGGTTGTGCGATGCGGCTGTATGAGATGCTCGCGCCGCTCAAATAGGCGCAGGCGAAGCCATTTTGCTCGACCAGCAGTGCCGTCATGCCGTCGTACATGCCCGGTGCCACGATCACATCCGGCCCGGCGAGCAATTTGCGGAACGCGGCGGCGTGGGACATGGCATGGACTCCTGCGGCAATGGTCGCTGCGGCGTGACCGCATTCGCCAGATATGCCGGCCTTTTCAGCGCGGCGGCGGCATCCTAATCCCCCGGTCTGGCGCCATCAACCGGCGGCTGGACCGGAGCGCAGATTGCGGGCGGTAGGCCTTGGCACACCCCTGTTCGGGGACGATACTCGCACCCGGAAATGGTGTCGTAAAAGGCACTAAAGGACATTCCCATGCTGGATTCGACGGCGAAAGCGGGCGAACGCCCGGTGACCGCGCTGCCCCCGCCCTACACGGCGCTGCATCGGCATCCGCTGTTGCCGGAGCCGACGCACGACGACACCGCGCGGATGAATTTCCTGATCAACCTTGTGTCGCATGTCGGCGCGAAACTCGCGCCGGGCATGCCGGCGGTGTATCGCAAGCGCGTCCAGCCGGCTTTCGCGAAGGCGCAAGGGCGCGATTTCGCCACTACATCCGAAGTGCGCGAGGCGATGCGGGGCGATCCGGTCTATCAGTCCTGGGCCGCACTGCGCCGCCTGGCGCAGGAAATGCGCCATCAAGCCGGACGGCAGATGGTGTTTCGCCAGATCGATGAACTGAACGCACGCGCCGCGCGCCTGAACGACGGCGCGCCGACGCTGAAGCTCGATCCCACGGTGCAGGTGCCGAAGTACATCGCCGTCGACAATCACCTGAGCCCGGGCGGCTACGAGACTGAAACGACCGCCAACGATATCGCCGCGGGCGCTTGCTACGAGTGCGGCCACTTCGTCACGGCCGGCGGCGGCACGGGCGGCAAGAGCGATTGGCCGGGCTTGACCATCGCCACTTTCGTGAAGACGGCCTTCCCGCAGTTCCAGCCGAAGCGCATCGTCGATATCGGCGCGGGCGGGGGTTTTAACGTGCTGCCCATCGCGCAGATGTATCCCGATGCGGAAGTGATCGCGGTGGATGTGGCGGCACCCATGCTGCGCTATGGCCATGCGCGCGCGCAGGCGCTCGGCATCAAGAACGTTACGTTCCTGCAAGCGGACGGCGAAACGCTCGATCTGCCGAGCGGCAGTGTGGATTGGATCCAGACCACGATGGTCTGGCATGAAACCGCGGTTACGCCGTTCCGCGCGATGCTGCGGCAGATCAAGTCGCTGCTGCGTCCGGGCGGCCTGTCGCTCAACTTCGAGCAACCGAATTTCGATCCCGACACGCCGATGTTCGAGAAGTTCATTCGCGACTGGGATGCCTGGTACAATAACGAACCGTTCTGGGCGAAACTGCACACCATGAATTTTCGCGATGAAATGATCCGTGCGGGTTTCGATCCGGCGCGCGTCATCGAAGAATGGGCGCCGCAGGTGCGCGAGCAAGGCTCCTATCCGTCATGGGTCCAAACCGTTAATCGTCACGACGCCGAGCACGATCTTGCTGACGCCCGTAAAGCGCCGCGCAAGGTCGAGGGCAAGAAGGGCATGTACCTCTTCGGCGCGTGGAAGGAGCTAAGCTGTTGAACACTGTTGCCTCGGTCCGCAAGGACGCGAAACCCGCCAAAGCCGCATTTGCCTGGGAAGATCCGCTCGCGCTGGAAAGCCTGCTGAGCGATGAGGAACGCGCGATCCGCGACACCGCGCGCAGCTTTGCGCAAGACAAGCTGATGCCGCGCGTGCTCGGCGCGTTCCGCAACGAAACCGTCGATACGACCGCCATCCGTGAGATGGGCGAGGTCGGCTTGCTCGGCGCGATGATCTCGCCGGAATACGGCGGCGCGGGCGCCAACCACGTCGCCTACGGGTTGATCGCGCGCGAGATCGAACGCGTGGATTCCGGCTACCGCTCGATGATGAGCGTGCAGGCCTCGCTGGTGATGTATCCGATCAACGCCTATGGCACCGATGCGCAGAAGAAGAAGTATCTGCCGAAGCTGGTGAGCGGCGAATGGGTCGGCTGCTTCGGTCTGACCGAGCCCAACTCCGGCTCCGATCCTGGCAGCATGACCACGCGCGCCAAGCAGGTGTCCGGCGGTTACCAATTGTCCGGCGCGAAGATGTGGATCTCCAACGCGCCCATCGCCGACGTGATGGTCGTCTGGGCGAAGACCGACGACAACGTCATTCGGGGCTTCATCCTTGAGAAGGGCATGAAGGGCCTCTCGACGCCGAAGATCGAGGGCAAGTTCTCGCTGCGCGCCTCCGTCACCGGCGAGATCGTGATGGAGAACGTCTTTGTGCCGGAAGAGAATCTGCTGCCGGGCGCGCGCGGGCTCGGCGGCCCGTTCGGCTGTCTGAACAAGGCGCGCTACGGCATCGCCTGGGGCGCAATGGGGGCTGCGGAATTCTGCTGGCACGCCGCGCGCCAATACACGCTCGACCGCAAGCAGTTCGACCGCCCGTTGGCAGCGAACCAGCTGATCCAACTGAAACTCGCGGATATGCAGACGGAGATCACGCTCGGCCTGCACGCGGCGCACCAAGTCGGTCGGATGCTCGACGCCGGCACCGGCGCGCCGGAGTGCATTTCGCTGATCAAGCGCAACAACGCCGGCAAAGCGCTCGATATCGCGCGCAAGGCCCGCGACATGCACGGCGGCAACGGCATCATGGACGAGTTCCATGTCATCCGGCATCTGCTGAACCTGGAATCGGTGAACACCTACGAAGGCACCCACGACGTTCACGCGCTGATCCTCGGCCGCGCGCAGACCGGGCTGCAGGCGTTCAGCTGATGCGCTTCGCCTATTTCTGTTTCGACCGTGGCGATCAGATGGCGGTGCGCAACCAGCACCTGATGGAGCACCTGCGCTACATCGAGACCATCGCCGATCAGGTCATGATCGCCGGGCCGATCCCGGGTCCCGAGGGCGGGCCGCGCTTCACGGGCTCGGTGATCATCTACAATGTCGGCACGCGCGAAGAAGCGGATGCGCTGTTCAACGGCGATCCCTATGCCCGCGCGAATATGTGGGAGCGCGTTGAGACAATCCCGTTCAGTGAAGCCCTGGGCACCGCCATCGGCGGCCTGACCTGGGAGATCGTGAACGGCGAAATCAAAATGAAGCAGCCGGCTTAATCAGAACCGGCGCAATCAAAAACGGTCAGGCGCGCGATTCACTTGGCGCGGCTTGCGGCACGGCAGCTAGACTGTTTTGTGCCGCAGCCGCGAGGACTCGCCATGACCGCCGCAAACGATCGCATCGTCGACACGCTCAAGGAAATTCTAGGCGCAGAGGCGGTCATCACTGACGACGCCGAGCGGGCCTTTTATTCAACCGATGTCTACTCAGCGCCGCCCGCACCCTCCGCAGCGGTGATTCGTCCGAAAGATGTCGCCTCACTCGCCAAGGCCATCGGCGCGGCCACGCAAGCCGGCTATGCGGTGATCGGCCGCGGGGGCGGGATGTCCTACACCAACGGCTATGCGCCACGCCGCGCGGATACCATCACCGTCGACGTGGCCGCGCTGAACAAGATCATCGAGATCAGCGCCGAGGGTATGTACATCACCGTGCAGGCCGGCGTGACGTGGAAGCAAATCTACGACGCGCTCAATCCGCTCGGATTGCGGCTGCCGTTCTTCGGCACATTCTCCGGGATCAAGGCGACGGTCGGCGGCGGCCTGTCGCAAGGCGCGCTGTTCATGGGCACCGCGCGCTACGGCCAGGGCGCCGACATCCTGCTCGGGCTTGAGGTGGTGCTGGCCGACGGCACGCGCACACGCACGGGCCAGGCCGCGTTCAAGAACGGCAAGCCGTTCTATCGCACCTATGGTCCCGACCTCACCGGGGTCTTCACCCACGACGGCGGCGCGTTCGGCATCAAGACCGAAGCGACGCTGCGGCTGATCGAAGCGCCGCAGGCCCAGGACTACGGGTCGTTCGTCTTCCCGACCATCGAAAGCACCATCGACGCATTGGCCGATATCGCGCGCTCTGGCGCGGCAGAAGAGGCCTATGCCTTCGATCCGGCGTCCACGCAGAAGAACCTGCGCTTCCACGATATCGTGGCAGACTTCAAGACGCTGATGAAAGTCATCGGCGGACAGGGCGGAATTCTGCGCGGCCTCAAGGAAGGCGCGAAACTGGCACTCGCTGGCCGCGATTTCGTCGAGGACAACGTCTACTCGATCCATGTTGTCTGCGCCGGGCGGACGATGGAGGCCGCGAAAGCGGACCTCGACGAGATTCGCAAGCGCGCGGCCAAGCATGGCGGTGCGGAGATTCCGAACTCTATTCCGAAAGCCACGCGCGCCAATCCGTTCCAGCCGTTGAACGGCGTGCTGGGTCCGCAAGGCGATCGCTGGGCGGCCTTGAACGCCAAGGTCGCGCATCAGGATGCGCGGAAGCTGGTTGCCGCCGGCGAGGCGCTGCTCGCGCGTCATAAGGCGGAGATGGACGCGCACGGCATCTTCATGACGCGGCTGTTCATCGCGCTCTCCAATCACGCTTTCAGCTATGAACCGGTGTTCCACTGGTTCGACGAATGGCTGCCGATCCACAAACGCACACCGGAGCCGGCGCATCTGAAGAAACTGGGCGACGAGCCCCAGCCAAACCCGGCGGCGCGCGCGGTGGTGCACCGCATCCGCGCGGAGATGACGCAGCTGTTCGCCGACCACGGCGCGTCGTCGAACCAGATCGGGAAGCTCTACCCCTATCTCGATTCGCTCGAGGCCCCGACCGCGGGCCTGATACGCGCCTTCAAGACCGCGGTCGATCCGGACGGCCAGCTCAACCCGGGCGTTTTGGGGCTTTGAAGTCGCTGACTTTCTCGCGTCAGGATGCCGAAGGTTAGCTTTCCATAAGCTTGCTGCCGCCGTCTGACGCTGCCATCGTTCAAGACAAAGATATCGGTGGGGGCAGGATGTATATCGCAGGCGAAGACGCGCTCCGGTGGGCGCATATCATCGCGATGGTCTACTGGTTGGGCGGTGAGTGGGGTGTCTTCCAGACGTCCTACAACATCACCAACACCAAGCTGCCGCTCGACGAGCGCCGCCGTCACATGGAGACGGCCTATCGTATCGATATCCTCGCGCGCTCCGGCATCATCTTGCTGCTGCCGCTCGGCATCACGATGGGCTTCAATCTCGGCGTTCATCCCTACGGCGGCGATTTCCTCACGATCACATGGATCGCGGCGGCGCTGTGGCTTGGCCTCTGCTGGTCGGCGTTCATCTATCGCGACACCGATCGCGGTCTGAAGCTGACGATCTGGGACGAACGCATTCGCTTCATTCTGATCCCGGCCTTGCTCATCGTTGCGATCATGTCGCTCGTCACGGACGGACCGCTGACGGCGAAGTGGTACGCCGCGAAAGTGCTGATCTACGCCCTGATGCTGGTGATCGGATTGATCTTGCGCTTCATCATGCGTCACTGGGTCGGGTTCTTCCGCACCCTGGCGATGGGGCCGAACGAAGACGTCGAGCGCCGCTTGAGCTATGAAGTCGGCCGCGCGCGCTATCTGGCGTACATCTATTGGGTCGGCATCGGCACCACCGCGTTCCTGGGTGCCACGAAGCCGTTCTAACCGGCCTCCGGCGGGTGCTCGGACATCTGATGCACCACGTGGCGCTTGCGATAGAACGTGATCGCCGCGACGAACGCCGTGATGATTCCGGCGCAGAAAAGCGGTTTGCTGAAACCGAAGAACGTTGAGAGATAGCCAAGGCCCATCACCCCGAACGCTGGCCCGACGCGTGTGACGGTGTACCAGGCGCTGAGCGCACGGCCGCGCATCTGATCGGTGATGACGATCTGGGCGAGGGACTGCGAGCCTACGCCGACCATCACGCTGAAGAAGCTCGACACCAGCAGCACCAACACCGCGACCCAGAAAATTGGTGTGATCGCAAAGATCGCCAGAATGATCCCGTTGGCGACCATCGCGCCCACCACGACCTTCACCAGGCCTTCCGGGCTTGGCCGGTGCGCGAGAATCAGTCCGCCGCAAATCGCGCCGACACCTTGCGCCGAGGTCAGGGTCGCCAGACCTGACGGTCCGCGCTGAAACACGTGATCCGCGATGCCGGGCAGCAGATCGCCGATCGGCCAGGTCAGCACGCAAGCGACCCCCACCGTGGGCAGAATCCATCCCAGCAGCGGATGATGCGTCACATATCGCCAGCCCGATGTGACCTCGTCGGCCAAGCCCGCCAGCATCGGTCCGCGATGGGTGGTGCGATGCGGCGGCAGTTCCAGACTGGTCAGTGCGTATATCACCGCAATGTAGGTGACGGCGTTCACCGCGAAGGCCCAGCCGACGCCGATGGCCGAAATCAAGACGCCGGCGATCATCGGGCCGACGATGCGCGCGGTGTTGAACATCAGTGAGGTGATGGCGATGGCGTTGCCCACGCGTTCGCGCGGCATCATGCTCGGCACCAACACCAGGCGCGCCGTCTGGATCAGCGGTTGGATCACGCCGGACGCCAGCTGCAACAAGAGGATCATCATCGGCGTGATCGCGCCGGTCAGCGTCAACGCGGCCAGGGCCGCGGCCTGCAGCATGGCGAAGTACTGCCCGATCACCGCGATGCGGCGGCGGTCGAAGCGGTCCGTCATCACCCCGTAGATCGGCGCCAGCACGACCACCGGCGCGAACTCGGCCATCGAAACCGCGCCCAGCCACGTCCCGGATTCCGTCAAATTCCACGTCAGCCAGCCGACAGCTAGCCGCTGCATCCAGGTGCCGATGAGGGAGATGCCGTTGCCCGCGGAGAAGACGGCGAAGTTGCGTACACGTAACGTGTCGCGGATGGCGGAGAAATCGAAGGAGCCAGAGGCCATGATGGCCGAGGTATAACGCCGTTTGGCCGAAGCGATAAGAGCAATGCTGTTCCGGTTTCGCATCACGAACAGCGAGCGGCTCCTAAGGGAACTAGGGGAACAGCGAAATCAGCGCCGGCCCTAGCAGGCGGGTCATGGGCAGCGGGATTTTCTGCCAAAGCCGGGCCGCCATCGCGAACTTCGGGTTCTTCGGTGTGAAATTGGGCATCTCCCGCCGCCGCACCAGCATCACCTCGTACGGTAAAGGCCGGGCTGTGGCGCCGAAGTGCTTCTTGAACTGATAGCAGCCGGTGTCGACTTTGCTGCGGCCGAAGTCGAACACCCGGAAGCCGTGGTTGCCGGCCCACAGCAGGTGATCGAAATACATGAAGTTGTTCGGGGCCGCCGCCAAGGCGGCCGGGTCCGACGCGGCATAATACGTAGGCATCTCTTCGCGGAAGAGGAGGTTGAGGCTGGCGGCGACGGGCCGACCGTCGAGCAGGATTTCGCGCATGTCCACCAGCGGTCCGAAGTTCTCGAGCAAGGTCTCGAAGAAGCTCTTCCGGAAAAGCGGCGTGCCGTGCTTGCGATAGGTCAGCGCGAGCAAACCATAGAAAGTGTCGAGGTCCCGGGCCGACCGAACCTTGAAATCGTGCTTGAGGGATTTGCGCACCAGATTGCGCGTCTTCTGGGGAATGGCCGCGAGCAGCTCGTTGGGCGACGCGGGGCCGACGGGCATCGTGAAGCTTGCATAGCGATCGACGTCGTTGAAGCCAGCGCGCTGGTCTTTATGGATGTTGCGCAATTCCAGATATTGAACATCGAGCCGCTCGGCCAGCGCCTTTGCCTGCGCGGCCAGCGCGTAGTGCGCGCCGTCATTCGCGGCGAGGATGCCGCCGTAGACAGCGAACGGCGTGGAGATCAGCACGCGCCCGGTGACGATGTTATCGACGAAGAACAGCGGCAAGATGCCGACGATGCATTCTTGCGCATCTTCAACGAGCAGATACCGCGGCTCGTACCCAAAGGTTGTCTGGAGTGTGTCGCGCCAGGCGATGAGGTGGAACGGCGAGCCGTACGGATGCGCCGAGACGAAGGCGTTCCAGCGGGCGCGATCTTGTTCGACGAACGTTCTGCAATTGACCATGAAAGGCGAACGTCAGCCGAAAGGGCTTGGTGCGTGCCGATCAACGGCCTAAGGCAATTTAGCTCACCGCCTACAACCGCCAGGCGGTGAAGAATTCATGTGGGAATAGAAGGCGTTGTTATTCCACCGCCGGAGCGTCCCTGCGGCTTCGCCTGTGACTTTCGCCGGCAGGGCGCGCGACGCGAAAGAGCGCTCAGATCAACGCGCGTGCAAAAGCTGCGGCCCGGTCGGCCACGTTCTGCGGACGCAAAATCTGCGGCGCATCGACCGTCGCCGCCGCGGCGTAGCGAACGTCACCTTCCACCATGCAGACGGTGACCGGTCCGTCGATGCCGCGTAGCAGGCCCGCGGTATCGACCGTACAAGCCGCGACAATCGCGTCGGCGTAGTGCTGGTATTGCTTCAGCGTGTCGACCAGCCGCGCATGCTGGCGCAGCGGTTCGAGCCGTGGGGTGACCTTACGGATGCTCCCCGGCGAGCCCTCGTACCACGGCCAGCAAACCTCCTGGTCGCGCAGCATGTGGAAAGCGCGATGCAGATGCACGCCGTCGCGTTGCGGCCGCAGATCCGGCGCGTAGTTCACTTTCATCTCGGTACGGTGGTCGGCATCGGCGATGAACACCGCATCGAGCAGTAACCTGTGCACCAGCTGCGGTGCTCGTTTTGCCACCAGCGCCGCGAAGGCCGTGCTCAAGCCCTCGGCGATCAGGTCGACATCCTTAAGGCCGAGCGCGGTGATCGCCGCGATCAGCGCGTCGGTCACCGCCTCGCCGGTCTGTGCCGCCGGGGCTGCGGATTCATTGCAGCCGGGCATGTCGATGGCATAGACCACTCGTCCCGACGCCGTGGCGAGCGCGATCAGCAGGTCCTCGTCGGCCCGCGCCGAGCCGGGCAGATCGTGCAGGAATACGATCGGGCGTCCAGCCGTCGCATCGCCCGCGCGGCGCACTAGGATTTGCCCGTCCGGTCCGTCGATATAACTGCACATCACCCGATCGGCGCGGCCCTTGGCCTGGAACGGATCGGGTGCGGTGAAATGCGCGGCGCCCTTGAAGTCGGCGTATTCGGCGAACAGCGCGCGCAGACGCGCAAGCCATGGCTCGCGTTCCGGCGGCAGACTCTCGACCGTTGCGCCTTCGGGCAATGGTCGTGGGATCGCCGCCAGGAACCCATGCAACACGTCGGTGGTGCGGCACATGAACGCGGTGCGCGCCTTCAGCGTCGGGATCAAGGGCGCCGCCTGGAACATCATCGCCGCTCGATACGCGTCAGAGAAATGCGGGCCGGCCATGAAGAAGTCCATCGAGTAAGCATGTAAGGCCGCGAGATCGCGCGCCGGTGTGGATTGGCGTGTCTCCTTGCGCTTGTCGAACCAGGGGAACCAGCGTTGGAAATCCAGCGCGCGCGTCCATTCGGTCGCGAGATAGCCGCCGGTATCGTCAATCACGAACGGTTTCATATAGGCATCGATGAACGGCAGGTTCGGTTCACCGGACGGCAGCGACAGTCCGTCGAGCATCGCGATGGCAACGCGCTCCGGATGCTGCGCGGCGAATGACAGCGCGATCTTCGACGACGTGTGGAAGCCGTAGACGGGACAGCGCGTCATGCCGAGGCCTTCGATCGTCTCGGCCAGCGCGCGGCCGAAGTCCGGAATCGCGAGCGGCCGACCGAGGTTCAGCGGCGTCGACAGACCGTAACCCGGGGTGTCGATGGTGATGGCGGTGAACTGATCGGCGAGCGCTGCGATCTGCGGGATATGCAGCACCGACGAACGCGGGCTGTCATGCAGCAGGATGATCGGCGGGCCCGAACCAGCGCTGCGGTAGTGCACCTGTCCGCCGCCGGCATTGATGAAGCCCTTGCGGATTACCGGCTGCGTCATGAGTCCTCGGTTTGGAGCGCCTAATAGGCGAGCGTTGGATCGTAGGCCTGCATCGCCACGTCGCGCAGGTCCGGCGGTAGGACTGGATTGTAAGACGGATTCCAATCGATGCGTTCGGGTTTGTCGGACCAGTCCGTACTGAGAGCACCCCCTTTGGTCCGGAAGAATCCGGTCAGGCCGCCCTTGGTCCCGAAGGGTCCGTGCGCGATTCCTGCCGGACGCCAGAAATAGCCGCCGCGGCGCATGGTCCCCATGTTCATGGTGATCTCGCCATCGAGCAGGAAGACTTCCTCCACAACGGGGTGCACTTCGACGCGCGCCGTGGTCAGCGCGGCGGGGTCGTCCGGGCCCGCACGCAGCATCCAGGTGCTGTCGCCAGTGATGGGATCGCGCCGCAGCGATTTCTTACCGACGCCCTGCATCGTTGCGGCGATCACCGGATCGGACGGGCCGCTCCACGGCATGTCCGCCGTTGCGACGCGGGCGATCAGGCGCGCGGAATCGTAGTTCTCGCCCGGCAGTTCGCCGTTCACATTATTTGGTGCGCCCTCGAAGAAAGTCAGCACCACCGCGCCTTTGTTGCTGTTCATCTCCGGCCGCGGCATGTCGGCCGGCAGGAAGGCGTAATCGTCTGCCTGGTATGCGACGCTGCCGACGGAGAGGTCGCCGGCGATGACGAACACCTCCTCGTCGCAGGTCAGATGATGCGGGCGGTCGAACTGCCAGCCAGCGGGATAGCGATACAGCGCGCTGATCGCCTGGGATTCGGGATCGGCGGAAAGCAGTTTGCACTCGGCGCCGGGACGCGGGCTTGACTTATCCTGTCCGCGCCACGGCAACGTCTGCGCTTGAATGAATTCGATATGCGGTCGGGCCATGGGCCGACACTATCGTCGAACCCGCAGCTAGGCCATTTCGATGCGCGGTAAAAGTCCCGCCGGGATTATGACCGCTCGGCGACAGGCCTCTGTCCACAGCCCGTTCAAACGGTGTTCGACCAGATATATCACCGTCACTCAGGGCTCGCATGCCACCAAAACCTGTCTATAGTCGCGCAGACTTTTTTCGGGGAGCGTGGGGACGTATCGATGAGCGACGTTAAAAATTCCGTCGGCGACAAGATGTTTCGATCTCTCGCCGCGATCGAGCCGCATGAGAAAAAAGCCGTCATTCTCGGGATGCTGGGCTTTTTCTGTCTGTTCGGCAGCTACTCGATCGTGAAGCCGGTGCGCGATGCGATGGGCACCGTCTACGGAATCGAAAACCTGCAGGAGCTGTTCACCGGCACCTTCATCATGAGTTTCATCTTCGCGCCCATCTATTCCGCACTCGCGGCGCGCGTGAAGCTCTCGATCTTCCTGCCCTGGGTCTACATTTTCATCGGCGCCACGCTGCTCGGATTTTTCGCGCTGTTCGGCCTTGAGTCGGACCGCTGGACCGCGGCGGCGTTCTATATCTGGGTCAGCACGTTCAACGTCCTGATCATTTCCGTCCTTTGGTCATTCCTCGCCGATATTTTCTCGCGCCAGCAGGCCAAGCGATTGTTCGGCTTCATCGCCGCCGGCATCACGGTCGGTGGCATCGCCGGCCCGGCCGCGGCGGCCGTGCTGGTGAAGAACGTCGGCAACGGCACGCTGATGGTCATCTCCGCGGCAGGTTTCATCCTGACGGCCTTCATCGTGCGTCTTCTGACCGCTGAGAAGGCGCGCATGATGGCGCTGGCGGGCGTTGAGGCGCAGCAAACCACCGTCAACCATACCTTGCCGGGCAATCCGCTGGACGGCTTCAAGCTCCTGTTCAAGTCGCCTTACCTGTTGTTGCTCGCGGCGTTCCTGCTGCTGATGACCTGGATCTCGACCGTCGTCTACTTCCAGCTCGGCGATATGATCACCAAGTCGTTCCCAAGCCGCGAAGCGCGCACGCAGGCCTATGCGGTGCTCGATCTGATCGTGAACTGCGCGGCTGTCTTCCTGCAGCTGTTCGGCACCGGCAAGATCATTAAGCGTTTCGGTGTGACCACCGGCCTGCTGCTCAATCCGGTGATCATGGTGTTCGCCTTCATGGCGCTCATTCTGTCGCCGGTCTTCACCGTGTTGGCTGGCATGCAAATCATTCGTCGCGTCGCCGAATACGCCGTGGCGAAGCCGGCGCGCGAAATGCTGTTCACGGTGGTCGACCAGAACAGCAAATACAAAGCCAAGAACGTCATCGACACGGTGGTCTACCGCTTCGGGGACGTGAGCTCGGCCTGGGTCAGCTCGTTCATCTTGCCGTTCGGCGTGGCCGGCCTGGCGGTCTTCGGTCTTGTGGTCTGCGTGTTCTGGTTCCCGATCGCCTGGAAACTGGGCAAGCGCTACGAGAGCGCGCGCGAAGGCACCCTGTAACCGACGGAGGGTTCCATGCGTCTGCCGCGTCGTGAACTTCTCGGTTCGCTCGCCGTCGGCAGCGTCATCTCCGCAAATCCAGTCCAAGCTCAAGAGGCGGCGCCCAAAGCGCCGCCTCTGCCGTCTTTCAGCGGTCAGCGCGTTCTGGTGCTCGGCGGAACCGGACGCACAGGCGGCTTTGCCGTCGCGCGCCTTCTGGCCGCCGGCGCCAAAGTGCGCGGCGCGGCGCGTGACGTCGCGAAGGCCAAGGCCCAACGGCCTGAGGTCGAGTGGGTCAAAGCTGACGTAAAGGATTTGCGCAGCCTCAAGGGGCTCGCCAAAGGCTGCGATCGTGTGCTTTGCGCTATCGGCGCGAACACCGAGGCCGACCCCAGCAATGCGCCGGAACTCGTCGAGTTCAAGGGTATTGCCGCGTTGGCCGACGAGGCGAAGGCGGCTGGCGTGAAGCACTTCGTCCTGCTGTCGGCGAACGCCGTTGGCGGCGACCTGAGCGCGAACACAGCCTTCGCCACCCTCATGCGTTTCAAGAAGCAAGGCGAGGACGCGCTCACCGCCAGCGGCGTGCCGTACACGATCCTGCGCCCCACCGCCCTGTGGGATCAGCCCGGCGGCCAGCACGGCATTGCGCTGCTCAGCCGCGGTCTCGCCGTCAACGCGGTGATGTGCCGCGAGGATGTAGCAGCCGTGATGGTGCAGGCGCTGTCGACGGCGAATGCCGCCGGCAAGACCATCCACTGCTTTAACGTGGTGGCGCGCGATCCCCACGCCTGGATGAAAGACTTCCCCAAGCTCGCGATCTAAACGCGTTCGGCACTCCGCCGTTTTCAGTCGCAGTTTGCTCGGCTATGGTCGCCCCGACTTACGTGGGGAAACATGCCGCACAACGACGCCGTCTTTGTGGAACGGGAAGGGCCCGTCGCCACCATCCAGCTCAACCGCCCGGCCAAGCGCAATGCGCTGACGGTCGAGATGTGGAAGCGCCTGAACGCCATCGCCGAGGAACTCGACCGCGATACCGCCGTGAAGGTGGTGGTCGTCACCGGGGCTGGAGAGACGTTCGCGGCCGGCGCCGACATCGAGGAATTCGAGAAGTCCGCCACCGAGCCGAAACTCGGCGAGAAAGTCGCCGAAGTCACCTATGACGCGCAGAAGCGGCTGGCGCGCAACGCCAAGCCGACCATCGCCAAGATTCGCGGCGCCTGCGTCGGTGGCGGCTGCGGTATCGCCATCTGCTGCGATCTGCGTTTCGCCGATACCACCGCGAAGTTCGCGATCACGCCAGGCAAGCTCGGGCTCATCTACAGCGTCGCGGACACCAAGCGTCTGGTCGATCTCGTCGGCCCGGCGCGCGCGAAGGACATCCTTTACACGGGCCGCATGCTCGATGCGCAGGAAGCCAATTCCATCGGCTTGATCGATCGCGTGGTCGATCCGGGCGATCTGGATAAGGTGGTGATGGACTATGCCCGCACCGTCGCGGCCAACTCGCAGTTCAGCGCGCGCGGCACCAAGCACATCACACAGATGATCCTGGACGGCGCCATCGACGACGACCGTGAAACGCGGCGTCTGTTTGTCGATGCGTTCTCCGGCGCCGATTTCAAGGAAGGGGTTGCGGCCTTCCTCGCCAAGCGTAAGCCGGTTTTCCCGGTAAGCTAATGGCGGCCAACACTTACCACGCCTACGTGCTTGAACAGCTCGAGCGTTTTCGCGGGGCGGCGCTGCGGCGGATGTTCGGCGGCGCCGGGCTCTTCAAGGCCGGCGTGATGTTCGGCCTGATCTCCAAGGACGAGCTTTATTTCAAAGTCGGTCCCAGCAATCAGGCCGACTACGTCGCGCTCAAGTCCAAGCCCTTCGTCTACAGCACGAAAGACAAGACGGTTTCGCTGTCCTATTGGCGCGTGCCCGACGACGTGCTGGAAGATCCGGATTTACTGGCGGCCTGGGCATCGAAGTCTCACGCCCTCGCGCTGGCAGCCCGCAAGACCGAAGCCAATCCACGCCGCAAAGTCCGCCGCAATACCGTGCGACGCTAATTAGTAGCCGCGCTCGGGCTGAACCACCGACAGCATCTTTTCGCCCGCGGCATAGCGCCGCAGGTTCTCGCGATTGATCGTCCAGGCGCGCTGGTCGCGTTTATCTGAATTGGACGAGACGTGGGGCGTGATGAGGATGTTCTTGGCCTTCCACAGCGGATGGCCCTTCGGCAGCGGTTCGGGCGTGGTGACATCCAGGCCGGCGCCGCTCAGCTTGCCACTGTTCAGTGCCGTGGCCAGCGCCTCGTGATCGACCGTGCCGCCGCGTCCCACGTTGATGAAGAACGCACCCGTCTTGGCTTTGCCGAAGATATCCGCGTTGAAGACGTTGCGGGTATCCGCCGTGAGGGGCAGGGCGTCGACAATCACATCCGCATCCGCCACCAGCTTGCCAAGTTCGTCGGCCTTGCCGACATAGCTGACGTAATCCGGGCCGCCGGTGCCGCTGTTGCGCGTGGCGATCACCTTCATGCCGAGGGCGTGGGCGCGCTTGGCGACCTCCATGCCGATACCGCCAAGGCCGACGATCAGCATGGTGCGGCCGTCGACCTCGAACAAAGGTGGTTGCGAGCGAATACCGGCGTTGAACGCCTCACGTTCCTGGTCGCGCACATAGACCGGCAGTTGGCGCGTCATCGCCAGCATCATGGCAATGACGTGTTCCGCCATGACGCCGCCGGCCACGCGCTGCTGGTTGGTGAGAAGAATCTTGCCAGACCGAATAGCGGGATCGTCGGCGCATCGCTCCACACCCGCCACGACGGAGTGAATCCAGCGCAGTTGGTGTCCGGCCTTGATGACCTCGATGGCGCAGGGGCCGACGTAGCCGTCGGCGTCTTTCAGTTCAGCCATCGCCTGTTGTGGCGTGCGCACGCCGACAACCTTCACGCCCGGCGCCACGGCCTGCAGCGAGGCCGTCATCTCGTCATCGTCGACAACGGCGACGATCTTCTTTGGCGCCTTCCAGCCCTTGGCGCTGCGCAGTGGCGCCTGCGCTTCCTTCAAGCCGAGCTCCCGGATCACGGCCGCGACGTCGTCCGCGGCAACAACAGGGGTGGCAACCGCAAGACAGGCGGCAAAAGCGAGGGATATGCGACGCACCGGCGGCCTCCTAAAGGGAATCGGTCAACTCGACGAGCTCATAGGCTGTCATCATGTAACCGCCCACCTGGGCCTTGAGGAAGGTGTAATCGCCATCCGCCGTCACCCAGACATCATATGTGGGGTGTTCGAGCGGCAGGCCTTCGACATCACCGAACCTGAAGTGCAATGCATCGAAGGTGCCGGCCTTCACCGTTACCTTCTCGCGGGCCTCCAAGGTCAAAGTCACCGCGACCTGCGACAGCATCGGGCCTGTCGCACCGCGATGATCGGTCGAGGAGCTGAAGAATTTCTCGGTGGTCTGGGTCTTGGGACCGTTCAGATCGAACAACGTGGTCACGAAGCCGTCGTTCACGATGGCGTGACAGCCGATCATCCGCGCCGGCGTGGTCAGTGGCCAACGCTGGCTGATGCGGCCTTCGACGGCGGTGAAGCCTTCGCATTCCGCTTCGGTCGGCGTGAAACGGAACCACGACGAACCGCGGAACTGATCTCCGACCGTCACGCGGGCCGCGACATCGGTGGGCCGCCATTGGGCGTCGAAGTTCACTTGCTGGAAGCGCAGCACGCTGGGCCGATCGTCGATCTCGGTATGCGCGGTCACCGACCGCCAGCCGTCCTTGTGAACGACGACGGTGAACATCTCGCGCCCGCGCTCCTGGCCTTTGCGCTCCGGCTTGTCGGGGGTGTAGGCGATGCGGCCGCGGATGATGCGATGGTCGCGTTGAAGAATGCTGTCGGTCATCGCGGCGTCACATCCTCGAACGCGGTGAGTTCGTAATAGGTTTTCATATAGCCGCCGACGCTGCCCTTCAGGAACGTGAACTCGCCGTCGGCGGTGACGTAGATATCGTAGGGCGGATGTTCCTCCGGCAGTTCCTTCGTGCTGGGGAACTGCAGGTGATAGGCGTCGAAGGTGCCGGCGCCGACGGTTACCGTCTCGCGTCCGACGTACAGCAGGTTCATGCCGATCTCATAGAACATGGGACCCGTCGCGCCGCGATGGTCGGGCGACGACAGCAGGATCTGAGGGATGCGTTGCACGCCACCTCTGGCAATGTCGTAATGCTTGAAATGCCAGCTGTCGCAGGCGATGGCGTGGTTCTGGAAGGTCTTCAAGCGACCATCGATCTGCATCTTCTGGCCGATGCGGCCACCCGTGGCGGTGAACGTCTCGCACTCCGCATAGGTGTCGTAGAACTTCATCCAACCGGTGCCCATGAACTTATCGCCCACGGTCAGGCGCATCATGCAGTCCAGCGGCAGCCAGTCCTTGTCGAGCGAATAGATCGCGTCGCGATGCACCGACGGACGATCGTCGATTTCCGTATGCACGGTGATAGTGCGCGACCCGTCGCCATGAACCACAAGCGTATAGAACTCGCGTCCGCGCTCCTGATTCAGGCGATCAGGTTTGTGCGACAGATAGGTGATCGTGCCTTTGTAGACCTTGTGATCCCGCTGAAGGATCGGCTGGCCGGTAGGTGCTGTGCTGCTCATCAGGGCCTCGATACATGCATGATGCAGGCATCATAGGTGGGCCCTCGATGGCCTCCAAGCTGAAGGCGGCGACGCCGATGTCGGTTTAAGTCAGCTGCACTAGCAAGTGTCGCCTATCGGCCGCCGGGGCGCTGTTCGTGCGCCTGCGTTTCCTGTGCGGTCTTCGGCGCGGCTTTCGGTGCAGTCGGCGGTGCGGCTGCCGCCGCTGTCTTGGGCGCGGCTTTGGCGCGCGCCGTGCGCTTGGGCGGCGGTGGGTTTTTGTTCACCGGCGGTTCTGCCGCGGCATTCTGCTGCGCGCTCGCCTCAAGCCCGCCGCAATCGGCGTCGTGCTTTTTGCCGGAATCGATGAAGGTGATGATCGCCGCGATGGGCGTCAGCAACGCGCCGAGCACGACGGAGGCGCCGGCGCGGGCGTAAGCTTCAGCGCCCAAACCGACGCTGGGATCGCGGAAGGTGCCCCTGACGTGAATCGGGCCGCGCAAGCTCAATGTCGCTTTCTTGGGCTTGCCCTTCAACGTTATGTCTAAGGACTCTTCTTTCAGATTGATCGTGCCTTGGCCGTTCACCGTGGTGCCGGACGTATCGATCACCAGGGCGCGCGGAGTCATGATGCCGTCCTTAATCTCGAAGTCCGAGACGATGCAGCGCAGATCCTCTTTCTTGTCGCCGGAAATCAGCACCCCCAGCGCCTTGGGCACATCAAGGCCCAGCAGGCTGGCGATCAGCTTGCTGATGCTGCCGTTCGCGACCACGAAGCTCGCGACACCGTCGGACGTCGCCAACGCCTTGCGCAGCGAATCCCCACGGCCGGTGAACCGCACCCGGCCCTCGATCTCACCCGTCGCGGCAGCTTCCTCATTACCTTCGGGATGGATGAACCGCTCCAGGCGGAAATCGGCGAACTTCAAATCGGAGTCGCTTTTCACCACATCGCCGCGCGCGTCGATCACGACCGTGCCGCGCATGGTGCCGCCGGCGATGCCGACCTGAATCGGGTCAAGCTTCATAACGCCCGCGTCGGTCTTGATGCGCATTTCGATGCGCTCCAGCGGGATATCCTGCGCCTGCACCTTCGCGCCGGTGAATAGAACGTCGACGTCGGCATTGCGCACCGCATCGATCGCCAGCGGCGCGTCCGGGATCATGCGGTCGCTACGGGCGTAGTTGGCGGCAACTTGCTTCTGGTGCTCGGCCACAGGCGCGTTGCCCGCCGGCTTCGTCGGCGCGCCGAAGGCCACGCCGATGTCGGCAAGATTGAGCATGCGCGAATACAGCACGCCGGTGATGATCAGGCGCTGCTGGCCAAGATCGAACTTCAGCGCGCCGCCCAGGTCGCTGACGCCGACTTTTCCGCCGAAGTCGCGGAAGGCCCAGACGTCGCGGCTGTACCGGTCGAGCGTGCCGCCCAGCTGATACGGCGGCGTGGCAGGCGCCGGGATGCCGAGATAGGGGTACAGATCGGCGGCGTTGTCGCCCTTGATCTGCAGGCCCATCGCCAAGCCGGTCATCTTGATCGGGTCCGCGATTGTACCGCCGGCGATAATATGCGTCTTGCCCAGGTCGGCTTTGATGTCGACGTGATAGGGCTCGCTCTTTTCGCGCATGACCAGCAGGGAATCGCCCGTCACCTTCAGCGTGAAGGGCGCTTTCTGATAGGTGCCTTTGCCTTCTAGCGTGAACGGCTGCGCGCTGTCGCCGCCGTTGCCTTTCAGCACGGACAGGGTGGCGTCGATGCTCAAGTGCTTGTCTGGGTCGCGGTACGAGATCATGCCGTCGCTGATCGTGATGTCGCCGAACAGCGGCACGTTGTGGCGGCTGTTCGGGCCGTTCGCTTCCTGGGCGATGTCCCAGTTGGCCTTGTCGCCCCGCCGTTCAAGGCGCGCCTGCGGCTTGATGATGTTGAGGGACGGGATCGAGAGCCGGCCGAGCAACAGCTTCTTCAGTTCGACCACAGCCTCGATGCGGTCGATGCTGCCGACCAACGGATCGGTTTTCCAATCCGGTTCATTGATTTTGATGCCTTCGATGACGATCTTCGGCGTCCATTTATATTCGCCCTGGATCGTGCCTTCGATTTGCACATCCTTGCCGGTCGCCGACGACAATCGCGATTCGAGGGGCCCGCGCAGCCAGTTCCAGTCGAAAAAGGCGATGATGAGCGCGACGGCTACCACAAGGATGCCGAGGACTCCGCCCGTCCATGTCAGCGCGCGTTTGGTCTGAGGCCGCATCGGGCAACAAGCTCCGTCTGAACAGCCACACAGCGCGCAATTTGCACGAGAAAGCCTGTCGGCACTTTAGACGAAACGGTGTGGGTACTGTTCGGGTTCCCGCTTACGAAGCGGGCGGTGGGGCCATATCGTGTTTGGCGGCCGATTCGTAGGCGTCCGCGATGTTCAGAACCCGGGCGTCCTGCCATTCCCGGGCGACGATCTGCAGGCCCAGGGGCAGACCGCCGGCCGTTTTGCCCATCGGCACCGTGGCCGCTGGGGCGCCGATGTAGTTGGCCAGCGCCGTGAAGGAGGCCAGGGTCTTGGGCATGGCCTGCGTGAACGGGAAAGCCGGCACCGGAGTCGTGGGCATGATCAGCGCGTCCACCTTGGCGAAGGCCGCGCGCATGATTGGGGCGACGTCGCGGATCATACGATAGGCCTCGGACATGCGCGGGGCGTTCTGATTGCGGCCATAAGCGATGCCTTGATGAAGTTCCTGCGTGAATCCGTCCGGATCACGCGCAAGATCGTCGGCATAGAAAATCGCCAGGTCGCCTTCCATCATCAGCATCGCCTTACTGCGCAACGCGGTGGAGTTATAGCCCGGCAGTTCGATGTCGATCATCGACGCGCCCAGGTCGCGCAGGGTTGCGATCGCACGCTCATACGCGGCGCCCACTTCCGCATCGATCGGCTCCCCGACGATCGCCGTCGGATTCAGGCAGCCGAGGCGCAAGCCCTGCAGTCTCTGGCCGGAACCGAGGGTCAGCCATGACGGCGCGCGGCGGGCCACGGCATCCTCAGGATCGAAGCCAGCCATTACTTCCAGCATCATACGCAAGTCCGCGACTCGCGGGGCGAGGGCCCCGACGTGATCGAGCGTCCAGCACAGCGGCAGCACGCCACGGGTGCTGACCAGACCTTGCGTCGGTTTAAAGCCCGTCACGCCGCACAGCGACGCGGGCAGGCGCACGGACCCGAGTGTATCGGTGCCCAGCGCCGCCGCGCACAATCCCGCTGCAACCGCGACGCCCGATCCGCCAGAAGATCCACCCGGCGTATAGCCGTGGCGATGCGGATTGTGGCAAAGGCCGTAGGCAACGTTCGCCGTCGTGCCGCCATGTGCGGCTTCGTGCATGTTGAGCTTGCCGAGGATGACCGCGCCGGCGGCCTTCAGTCGCGCGATTACGGGGGCGTCGGTCTCGGCAATGCGGCCGCGCAATGCGCCGATGCCGCCTGTGGTCGGCACGCCAGCCACGTCTATGTTGTCCTTAATCGCGATCGGCACGCCGTCGAGCGGCCCGCGCGCAGCGCCCGCGCGCCGCCGCGCGTCGGAGGCCACGGCTGCCCGCAATCCCAGTTCTGGGGTGCGGCTAATGAAGCTGTTCAGCGCCGGATCGCGCGCGTCGATACGCGCAAGATATGTCTGCGTCAGATCGGTTGCCGTGATTTCTCCGCGCGCCAGCGCCGCGCTAACGGCGCTCACGCCCAGGGGGGTGTCACCGTCCGCGCTCATTAGAAGCGCTCGTCCGATAACCGCTTCGGCTTCTGGCGCTTGTCGACCTCGGTCAGGTCGGCGAGTGCGCCTTTTGCATGCAGCTCGATCTTCATCTCCACGCCAATGCGCGTCTTCAGCAGCTTCTGGATTTCCTCGTTCAGGCCCGGCGCTTGCGGTGTGTCGACTTCGACCATCACGATCATGTCGTCGCGCCCCTGTGCATCGCGGATGGCGCGACAGAAGAACTCGCCCTTGAAAGCGGAGATATCCGTCAGCACTCCGCCAAGGCCTTGCGGGAAAACGTTGATGCCGCGCAGCTTCACCATGTTGTCCGACCGGCCCAGGAAGCCGTCGGTGCGGCGGAAGTTCACCAGCCCCGGACTGCCTTTGCGGATCGCGGAGACGTCGTGGGTATTGAAGCGGATCATGGGATAGAGGTCGTCCTTGAACAGGACGGTGCAGACCAGATCGCCACTTTGTCCATCCGGCACCGGCTTGCCTGTGTCCAGATCGAGGATCTCGACGTAGTGGCCGTCCTCGAAGATGTATTGGCCGTCGCGGTCGGGGCCTTCGCTCATGATGATGCCGGTGTCGCCGACGCCGTACCAGTCGTAGCACTCAGCGCCGCCCCACAGATCGGAGATCTCCTTGATGTTCTCACGACCGAAGTGGCCGGAGATCATGCGGATCTTCAGATCGCGCTTCGGGTCGATGCCTTCCTCGCGCGCGACGTGCGCCAGGCGCTTCACATAATCGATGAAGCCGACAATGACGGTGGCGCCGAAGCGCTTCATCAGGGCGAGCTGTTGCACCGAACGCGTCTCGACGCCCGTACCTGCGGACATGAAGATCGCGTTGGTGAAATGCAGGACCGCTTCGCGCATGTAGTGGCCCGCGTTCACCATGCCGTGGCCATAGACCGAATGCACGACGTCGGAACCCTTCATGCCCTGCCAAAGGTAGGCGCGGCCCACCAGCAGGTTCTGCATCTCGCGCGTCTTCGGCCCGAACAGCAGCACCTGCGGTAAGCCAGTGGTGCCAGAAGTGGTGTGCATCACCGCCGGGAGATGATCGTCGCGCCGGAGATCCGTACCGGCGAAGTCGCCGAACGGCGGCGCGATCTCCAGGCTCTCCATCAGATCCGACTTGCTGAACACCGGCAGCTTCTCGATATCGTCGAGGCCGCGGATGTCGCCGGCCTCGATGCCCTGGTTGCCCCACAGACGCTGATAGAACGGCGTCGTCCAGGCGCGGGCGAAGCATTTCATGAACAGGCGGTTCTGTTGCGCGCGCAATTCGTCGCGGCTGATCTTGGCGAACCGCTTGGTGAAGTCTTCACCGATCGGGTGATCGGTCAGCATCTGGTTCAGATCGAGGGCTGCGAAATACGGCGGAAGCGTCGGCATCTGCGTGGCTTTCTTAGTATGAGCGCGGCAAGCCGAGGACGTGTTCGGCGACGTAAGAAAGGATCAGGTTGGTCGAGATCGGCGCCACCTGATACAGCCGCGCCTCGCGGAACTTGCGTTCGATGTCGAACTCCTCGGCAAAGGCGAAGCCGCCGTGCACCTGGACGCAGACTTCCGCTGCCGCCCAGGAAGCTTCGGAAGCCAGCATCTTGCCGATGTTCGCTTCCTCGGCATTCTTCTCGCCGGCGTCGAACATCTCCGCCGAGCGCTGTATCATCAAGGCGGCGGCGCGATACTGCGCATAGGCGCGGGCGAGCGGGAAGGCGACACCCTGGTTCTGACCGATGAGGCGTCCGAATACCTTACGCTCGTTGGCGTAAGCTGTGGCTTTGTTGATGAACCACTGCGCGTCGCCCAGGCACTCCGCGCCGATCAGCGTGCGCTCGGCATTCATGCTGCCCAGGATATAGCGGAAGCCCTGGCCTTCCTCGCCGATCATGTTGGCGGCGGGCACCGTCACGTTGTCGAAGAAAACCTCAGTGGTGGCGTGGTTCATCATGGTGCGGATCGGCCGGATGGTCAGGCCTTTCGCGCCCCGCATGTCGAGCATGAAGACCGAAAGGCCTTCGCCCTTCTTCTTCACGTCCTCCTTAGGTGTGGTGCGCGCCAGCAGCAGCATGTAGTCCGAGTGCTCGGCGCGGCTGGTCCAGATTTTCTGACCGTTGATGACGTAGTGGTCGCCTTGCCTGACAGCCGTAGTCGACAGAGACATCGTATCCGAGCCCGACGTTGGTTCCGTCACGCCGAAGGCCTGCAGGCGGATTTCCCCCGAAGCGATCTTCGGCAGCCATTCTTTCTTCTGCGTCGGGCTGCCGTGCTTCAGCACGGTGCCCATCGTGTACATCTGAGCGTGCGCGGCACCCGCATTGCAGCCGTTCTTGTGGATCTCCTCAAGAATCGCGCAGGCCGCCCGCAAGCCAAGGCCGCTGCCGCCGTATTCTTCCGGGATCAGGGCGCCAAGGAAACCGGACTCGGTCAGCGCCGTTACGAAGGCGGTGGGGTATTCGCGATTCTGATCCAGTTCACGCCAATAGGTTCCGGGGAATTGCGTGCACAAAGCCCGCACGGAATCGCGAATAGCGTCGAGTTCTTCGGCGGAGATGGTCACGTCAATACCCAGCCTTCTTTTCGAGTTCGTTGTCGCGGCCCATGATCAGCATGGTGCGCTCGAACGTGCAGACGATGTCGCCGTTCTGGTTCTTGCCGGTGGTCTTCACCTTGACGATGCCCTGGCCCGGACGGCTTTTCGACGGCCGCGTCTCAATCACTTCCGATTCCGAGTACAGCGTGTCGCCGTGGAACACCGGATGCGGCAGCTTGATGTCGTTCCAGCCGAGGTTGGCCAGCGTCTTCTGGCTGACGTCGGATACGCTCATGCCCGTGACGATCGACAGCGTCAGGCATGAATTCACCAGCGGCTTCTTGAACTCGGTGTGCTCGTTATAGGCCGCGTCGAAATGCAGCGGATGCTGGTTCATGGTCAGCAGCGTGAACCAGGTGTTGTCGGTCTCGCTGATGGTGCGGCCGGGGCGATGTTCATAGATGTCGCCGACCTTGAAGTCCTCGAAGTAGCGGCCGCCGCGTTCGCGATAGCGGTTCTCGCCGACTTTGACGGATTCCCAAACCATGCGTGTTCTCTCCTTTAAGTGGGCGCTTTGACTTGCGCCGCGAAGGCCTCCGCGATTTCCCGGCGGGTGGCGAACCACACATCGGGACGCGACTGGGCGTGTTGAATGAACTTACGCAATTTGCCGATGCGGCCGGGGCGGCCGATGATGCGCAAGTGCACGCCCAGCGACATGATCTTCGGCTCTTCCAGGGTCTCTGCATAAAGCTCGTCGAAGGTGTCGATGGCATAGGCCAGCCAGTCGTTGGCGGTGTAGCCCGGTGCCATCCACATCTTCATGTCGTTGGTGTCGAGCGCATAGGGCACGACGACGATGGGTTTCCCGCCGGCCACATCCCAAAACGGCATGTCGTCGGAGAAATCGTCCATATGATAGGTGAAGCCTTCCTGCGCCAGGATGCTGCGCGTGCGCTCCGTATGCAGATAGCGTGACAGCCAGCCCACCGGCGCGGTGCCGGTGGTCTTGGCGATTGAATCGCGCGCCTTGGTGATGAACTCGCGCTCGCCGGCTTCGTCGAATTTGTGCTGCGCGGCCCAGCGATAGCCGTGGGCGCAGACTTCGTGCCCCTCAGCGGCGATGGCTTCCGCGACCTGCGGGGCGCGTTCCAGCGCCACGGCGGCGGAGGTGAAGGTCGCTTTCACACCCGTATCTTTCAGCAGTTTCAGCACGCGCGGCGCGCCGGCGCGGATGCCGTACTGGTAATTCGTCTCGTTGCCGAAATTGCGGATGGGCTTGGCCAGCGATACCTGGAACTCGTCGACGGGTTCCGGCCCCTTGTCGCCGTCGAGGATATTGCCCTCGGCGCCTTCTTCGACGTTCACCACCAGCGACATGGCAAGCCGCGCGCCGTTGGGCCAACTTATCTTGGTCATCGCGATTTTTCCTTAGTGGTATTCTTCGCCGCCGGAGACATTCATGCACTCGGCGGTGATGTAATCGGCTTCGTCGGAGCAGAGGAAAGCGCAAGCCTTGGCGATGTCGTCGGGCAGGCCGGGGCGTCCCAGCGGAATGCGCGCGCGCATCGCGCCCATGTATTCGTCCATCGTCTTGCCTTGCGCCTTCGACATGAAGTCGTTCTGCCAGGCGCCGAGCCCGGTGGTGACATGGTTCGGGCAGATCGCATTCACGGTGATCTTATGCGCACCAAGCTCAAGCGCGGCGACGCGCGTCAGGCCGACGAGCCCGTGCTTCGAGGATGTATAGGCGGCGGTATTCGCGAAAGCCGACTTCGCGGCTTGGCTCGCGATGTTGATGATGCGGCCGCCCTGGCCCTGTTTCACCATCTGCTTGCCGGCATGCTTGATGCCGAAGAAGCAACCGCGCAGGTTCACGCCCAGCACCGCGTCCCAGTGTTCCTGCGTCATCTCCAGCAGGGGGCCGAACAGGTATCCGATGCCGGCATTGTTCACGAGGATGTCGAGCCGGCCGAATTCCGCCACGGTCGCGGCGACCAGCTTCTCGACATCGGCCTCGATCAGCATGTCGCCGCGCAAGGCCATCGCCTTGCCGCCGGCTTTGCGGATGTCGGCGACCATCTGGTCCATCTCGGCGGCCTTGCCGACGCCATGGGCCGGCGCGATGTCGCCTTTGACCTCGCCGAGATCGTGAATGACCACGGCTGCGCCCTCGGCCGCCAGGCGTTTGGCCATGGCCTCGCCAAGGCCCTTGGGCCGTCCGGCGCCGGTGACAATCGCCACCTTGCCTTGCAGTCCGTACATGCGGAGCTCCCGGGAATCAGAGCCTTGAGCGATAGGCCCCTGAGCCCTTGAGATCAACAGTGAATCGCCGCGCTTGAAGCCCGATACGGGGCGTATAGCATGACGGAAATTCAGGATTGTCCAAGGACTGGCATATGCGGATCGCGAGCCTGCTGAGCGCGGTGTTTTTGATGGGCGGCATCGCCGTCGCACAGGCGGCCGCCCCGCTCGACGCCTGCGACCGCAACGCCGCCAACCCGCCTGACCCGGACCGCATCACCGTCGGCATCGAGAAGAAGGACATCGATCTGCCGAAGGCCATCGCCGCCTGCAAGGCCGCGGTCGCCGCGCATCCGAAAGAGGCGCGCTTCTCGTATCAGCTCGGCCGCGTGCTGTTTTACGACAACCAGGTCGCGCCCGCGCTGGCCTCGTTCCAGCGCGCCGCCGATCTCGATTATCGCCAGGCGAAGTTCATGCTCGGCATGTTGATGACGCGCAAATACGACGGCGTGCCGCAGGATGAGTGCAAGGTGGTGCAGTACTGGACGGCGGCGTCGGAACAGCATCACTTCAACGCCGAAGTGAGCCTGGTGCGCGACACGCTGCGCGGGCGCTTCAAGGCCTGTCCGAGTGCGCCAACGAAAGAGAAGATGCGCGCCTATCTGAAAGACGCTGAGCCGCAGGTGGATTATCTCGGCCGCTTCCTGGTCGAGGATCTGCTCGTGCAATTCGATGGGCCGGCGCGCTGATGGCTGAGGCGAACCTTCAGGTCCAACTTGCGCGCCAGCCGGAAGGCGTGCCGAAGGTCACCGACTTTCAGGTGATCAAGGCCGAGCGCCCCACGCCGGGCGCGGGCCAGTTCCTGCTGCGCAATATCTATCTGTCGCTCGACCCCTATCAGCGCGGCGCCATCGCCGGCCGGCACATGGGGCATGTGCGGCTCAATCCGGGCGATGTGATTTACGGCCGCTGCCTCGGCGAAGTGATCGAAAGCAAGCACCCGGACTATCGGGTCGGCGATCACGTGCTGACGGAAAGCGGCTGGCAGCAGTTCTTCGTCAGCGACGGCACCAAGGCGCGCAAGATCAAGGCGGACGCGCCGCTGTCGGCTTATCTCGGCGCGCTCGGCATGCCGGGGTTGACGGCCTGGGCCGGTGTGGAAAAGCTCGGCAGCCCTCGCATCGGGGAGACTTTTGTCGTCAGCGCCGCCGCCGGTCCGGTGGGCGCGACGGCCGGTCAGCTTGCGAAAGCCAAAGGCGCACGCGTGGTCGGCATCGCCGGCGGTGACGAGAAGTGCCGCCTGGTGGTGGACAAGTTCGGCTTCGATGCCTGCGTGAACTACAAGGCCGAGAATTGGACCGATCAGCTGAAGGCCGCATGCCGGAACGGCATCCAGGTCTATTTCGACAACGTGGCGGGCCCAATGCTCGACGCGGTCACGGCGCAGACCACCCCCTATGCACGCATCGTTCTCTGCGGCTTCGCCTCCCAGCACAATCGCACCGATGCCTGGGTCGGCCACAACGTCGGCCAGTTTGTCGGCAAGCGCACGCAGCTGCATGGATTGGTGGTCTACGACTACGAGGAGCAGTACGGTGCCTTTACCAAGGTCGCCGCGCAGATGCTGCGCGACGGCAAGCTCGCGATCCATGAAGATCGCATCGAGGGCCTCGAGTTCGCCCCGCAGCTGTTTGTGAAGCTGATGAAGGGCGACAACGTCGGCAAAGCCATCGTCGTCATCGGGCCGGAGAAACTCTGATGGCCGGCGGTAACAAACAGATTGTCCTCAAGCGTCAGCGCGATGGCGTTCCGGCGGTCGACGACTTCGCCGTCGCCGACGGTGCGATGCCGCAGCCGGGTCCCGGTCAGCTGCTGGTGCGCAATATCTATCTGTCGCTCGACCCGTTCATTCGTAAAGCGATGCGCGGCGATCATCACGGCTACGCGTTGCTCAATCCCGGCGACGTGATCTACGGCCGCAATGTCGCGCGCGTCGTGCGCAGCAATCATCCGGACTATGCCGTCGGCGATGTGATCGTGGCGGATACTGGCTGGCAGCAATTCGCGGCCATCGACGGCGCACGGGCGGGGGACCGCATCGACCAAACGTTAGGGCCTCTGTCGACCTCCATCGGTGTGCTCGGCATGCCGGGCCTCACGGCCTGGGCCTCGGTCACGCATCTGATCCAGCCGGCGCTGGGATCGACGTTCGTCGTATCGGCCGCTGCCGGCCCGGTCGGCGCGATCTGCGGCCAGCTCGCAAAGCGCGCTGGCGCGCGCGCCGTCGGCATCGCGGGCTCGGCGGAGAAGTGCCAGCTGGTCACGCGCACATACGGCTTCGATGCTTGCGTCAACTATAAGACCAACGATTGGGAAGAGGCGCTGAAGGCGGCCTGCCCCGACGGCATCGATGGCTATCACGACAATGTCGGTGGCGCGATGCTGCAGGCCGTGGGCAAGCAGTTGAACCACTATGCCACCGTGACGCTGTGCGGCCGGCCGGGCGACTATTTCTCCAGCACCTTCACGCCGATCCAGCTCGGTGCTTTCGTCGGCAAGCGCGCGAAGCTGAAAGGCCTGGTGGTCTATGACTATCAGCAGGACATGCCGGAGTACCTGCGCATTGCCGCGCCTTTGGTCCGCGATGGCAAGCTGAAGGTGAAAGAAGATCACGTCAGCGGGCTTGAAAACGCGCCGGCGCATTTCGTGCGGTTGATGAAGGGCGACAACGTCGGCAAGGCCATCGTCGCGGTGGGGCCTGAGAAGGTTTAGCTGTCCTTGCTCATCATCCGGCGGATGGCCTCGACCATCTGCTTGCGCATCTCAGGGTCGTCCAGCGCTTTCGACAGTTTATCGTGCGTCTTGGCGACGCGCATCTGGGTGCGCTTGGTCTCCTTGTCGAAGACCTCGGCGTCATTGGCGGCGTCTTTCGCCGGGGGCGGTTTGCGACCTTTGGCCATTACGGCGGCGGGGGCGGCAGGTCGTCGACCATCGGCTCGACGTAAGGCCCTTTGAACGGCTTCACCCGCGCGATGACGGTGCAGAAGAACACGTGACTTGCCACGAACCAGAAAACCACCGGCCAGGGCGGGATGCCGCCGAAGATCGCCGTCATCGGCACGGCCAGCATGAAAGCCACCGCAACGGTCATCAGGACGATGACGCGCTTGCGGTTCATCGATGAGCCTTTTGGAGCCCAAGGTCCGGTCAGGTGCGGCGGTGTCTGCAGCGGTTTGCGCATAGCCGATCTTAGCTTGCCGCCGTGGCAAGCTCTAGCCGGTGCCTGCTATAAAGGCGGCCGTCCTTTCACAGTTTCAGCGGGCTTCGCATGATCGATCTCTATTACTGGCCGACCCCCAACGGTCACAAGATTCCCATCATGCTCGAGGAGTGCGGCCTGGATTACGAGGTGCATCCGATCAACATGCTTAAGGGCGATCAGTTCAAGCCCAGCTACTTGAAGATCAATCCGAACAACAAGATCCCCGCGATCGTCGACCGCGATGGCCCGGGCGGGAAGCCCTATAAGGTCTTCGAATCCGGCGCGATCCTGATGTATCTCGCCGAGAAGACAGGCAAGTTCCTGCCCAAGGCGACCGCCGCGCGATACGACGCGATCCAGTGGACCATCTTCCAGGTGGCCAACGTCGGGCCGATGTTCGGCCAGTGCGGCCACTTCCTGCGCTATGCGCCGAAGAAGATTCCTTACGCGATGGATCGCTATAAGACGGAAACGGAGCGGCTTTACCGCGTGATGAACAAGCGGCTGAGCAAGAGCAAATTCCTCGGCGGCAATACCTACTCCATCGCCGATATCGCCACCTATCCGTGGGTGAAGATCAACGACTTCCATGAAATCGACATCGACAAGTATCCGCACGTGAAGCGCTGGCGCAAAGCCGTGGGCGCGCGTCCGGCGGTCAAGCGCGGGCTGGCGGTGCTCGAAGACGTGATGAAGCTCGGCAACCCCGACAAAGAGGCGTTCAAGAACCTCTTCACGCGCCAGAAGAAGATCTAGCACGCAAGCGCTAGGGCGTCCTCACGGCGCGTTCGGGTCGCGGACGTTCAGTATGAAACCCGCGGCCCGGATGGCGTCCATGACCTGCTGGGCGTGCTCCTGATCGCGCGTCTCGATGGTGATCGCCAGGCGCGCCGAGCTGGCCGACAGGTCCATGGCGAAGCGGCCATGCGAGACTTCCAGCACATTGGCGCCGTATTCGGCGCAGATGCCTGAGACGAGATGTAACTGCCCCGGTTTGTCCGGCATCTCGATCAGCAGCGTCAGCACCTGGCCGCCGCGTACGAGGTCGCGCATCAATACCGACGACAGCATGCGCGCGTCCGCATTGCCGCCCGACAGCAGCAAGCCGACCTTGCGGCCTGCGAACAAATCGGGATGTTCAAGTAACGCGGCCAGGGCTGAGGCACCCGCACCCTCGGCAACCGACTTCGTCATGGTCACGAACATCGCCATGGCGCGTTCGATATTGGTCTCCGTCGCGGTCACCACCGCCCGCACCAAGTCCTTCACAATTGGCACCGTCAGTGCGCCGACGTCACGCACCGCGATGCCCTCGGCGATGGTCGAGCCGCTGCAGGGCTTCTTGCGGCCCTGCAACGCATTGGTCATCGACGGATAAAGCTCCGGCTCGACACCGATGATGTCGATGCTGGGCTTCATGCTTTTCGCCGCGATGGCGATGCCGGCGATCAGGCCGCCGCCGCCCACGGGGATCACCATCATGTCGAGATCGGGCACCGCCTCCAGCATCTCGAAGCCGATGCTGCCCTGGCCCGCGATCACTTCAAGATCGTTGTAGGGATGCACGAACGTCAAGCCGCGCTCTTTCGCGATGCGTTCGGCGGCGGCGGCGGATTCCGCCAATACGTCGCCCTCCAGCACAACCTCCGCGCCATAGTCGCGGGTCTTGCGGATCTTCATGAAGGGCGTGCCCTTGGGCATGACGATCGTGGCGGGGATGTTCATGCGCCCGGCATGGAACGCCACGCCTTGCGCGTGATTTCCAGCCGACATCGCGATGACGCCGGCCTTGCGCTGCGCCTCGGTCAGGGTCGTCAGCTTGGCGATGGCGCCGCGCGCCTTGAAGGCGCCGGTGTGCTGCAGGTTCTCGAATTTGACGTAGACGTTCGCGCCGGTGAGGCGCGACAGGCCCTCGCACGGCAGCGTCGGGGTCTGCACGAGCTCGGCCGCGATGCGCGCGCGGGTACGCTTCAGGTGATCGGCGGTGAGGGTGGTGGCGACAGTGTCCACGGCAACGGAATCCTTCGGTAAGGAGATGCGAGCAAGCAGGCGAAAAGCAGACAGACCGATTCTCGTTAGAGAATCGGGGTGCTAATTCGAATGCTGGCGATCCGTTGCATCATGGGCGTGGCTTAGCAGGTCCGGACCCGCGATTGCAAGTTGGGGAAAAGCGTACCGGACGGCACAAGCAGGGAGTGCGATGCCTCGGGCGCATCAGGTGCTGTCGGCCCGTCGTCCGGCACCGAGAGGATGACCAGGATCAGGAATCCGATCGCCAGGAGGAAATACCATGTGATGCTCATGGAGCGGTCATACGTCCAGCGTGACAGGCGCGCAAGCATCACTAAAATGCGCCCAACTCCATCCACTTGAGGAACCTTAGAACATGCGCGTTCGCGCCGCCGTCCTTCACGAAATGGGCGCCAAGCAGCCCTATGCCGAGAGCAAGCCGCTGAAGATCGAAACCATCGATCTCGATCCGCCGGGCGATGGCGAAGTCCTTGTTCAGATCAAGGCCGCGGGCCTCTGCCACTCCGATCTGTCGGTGGTGGATGGCAACCGTCCGCGTCCGATGCCGATGGTGCTTGGCCATGAAGCGGCGGGCATCGTAACGGAGGTCGGCAAGGGCGTGACGCGCTTCAAGGTCGGCGATCACGTCGTCATGGTCTTCGTGCCCAGCTGCGGCCACTGCGTGCCTTGCGCCGAGGGTCGGCCCGCGCTCTGCGAACCCGCCGCGAAGTCGAACGCGGCCGGCACGCTGATCTCCGGCACGCGCCGCATCCACGAGAACGGCAAGGACGTGAACCACCTGCTCGGCGTCGCGGCCTTCGCGGAATACGCGGTCGTGTCCGAGAACTCTTGCGTGAAGATCGACGACAAACTCCCGTTCGATGAAGCCGCGCTGTTCGGCTGCGCGGTCATCACGGGCGTCGGCGCGGTGTTCAACACCTCGCGCGTCAAAGCCGGCGCGCGTGTCGCCGTCATCGGCCTTGGCGGCGTCGGTTTGACCAGCTTGCTCGGCGCCGTTGCCGTCGGCGCGCGTCAGGTCATCGCCATCGATCTGCGCGACGATAAACTGGCTTTCGCCCGTCAGCTCGGCGCGACACACACCTTCAATGCGAAAGACGAAGACATCGTCGATCAGGTGAAGGCCGCGACGAACGGCGGCGTCGATTATGCGTTCGAGATGGCGGGCTCGATCCCGGCGCTCGAACTGGCCTGGAAGATCACCCGTCGCGGCGGCGAAACCGTCACTGCCGGTCTGCCGCATCCGACGAAAACGATCTCGATCCCGCCGGTCCAGATGGTCGCCGAAGAACGTACGCTGAAGGGCAGCTACGTCGGCTCCTGCGTGCCGTTGCGCGACATACCGTTGTATATCGACATGTACCGCGCCGGGAAATTGCCGGTCGATCGTCTCATGAGCGACCGCATTTCGCTCGACGACATCAATGTCGCCTTCGACCGCCTGGCAACGGGTGCTACGGTGCGACAGATCATCATGTTCTAAGGGGCTCGGCCCGATGCTGCTCAACAAGCCGCGTGCCATGGAGGTCATGGACAGGCACAAGATCGACGGCCTCATCGCGGTCAATCAGGTGAATGTCTATTACCTCACGGACTATTGGGGTCCGTTGATGCGCATGCGGCGCAGCTTCTACAACTACGCGGTCCTGCCGCGTGATGAGAATGCGCCGGCCGCGTTGATCGTGACGGCGGTGGAGATGATCCGCTTCCACGAGACGCCGGAACTGACCTGGGTTCCGAATATCTGCGCTTACACTCATCCGGTGAACCTCGGCGCGCGGGACTACGATCCCGACGTCGAGGAGCCGGAAGCCTCGCAGGAAGGCGCGCGTTATAAAGTGCGTCACGAGAGCTTGCGCGACGACGACCGCAGCTATCTCGAATTCACGCAAGGCTTCAAAGGTAACTACTCGGTCAACCCGACTTACGCTTTGCGGAAGGCGGTCAAGGACGCAGGCCTCGCGAATGCACGCGTCGGCTGCGACGATCCGCGCGTCATCGGCTGGCTGAACGGGATGGGCTTGCCCAATCTCACTGGCATCGACGCCACCACGATCTTCCGTGAAATCCGGATGGTGAAGACCGAGGCCGAGCTCGCGCATCTGCGCAAAGCCGCCGCGATGAACGAAGTGGCGGTGAACGAGTGTATCGCCGCGCTGCACGTCGGCTTGCGCCAGACCGATCTCGAACAGGTCTACAATGTCGGGATCGCCAAGCAGGGCGGCCGGCCGGTGTACTTGTCCTGCGGCCATATGGGCAAGCGCCGCGGCATCATCGAGCAGGACAAGGTCGTCACGTTCGACGGTCTTTGCGAATATCAATATTACCACGGCGATCTTGGCCGCATCGCCATCTGCGGCACGCCGACCGACGAGATGATCAACCGCGCCGCGGCGCTGAAATTCGGCTGCGATGTCGCCTACGACATGATCAAGCCGGGTGTAACGGGCAAAGACCTGACCAGGACCGTGCTCGAAGCCGTGCGTAAAAAGGGCTTCGAGGGTTTCTCGATCTGCACGCCCCACTCTGTGGGCCTTGAGCACACCGACCACCCGCTGCCGATCGGTCCGCAGCTGCCCGGTAGCCAGGGCGATTTCGTGTTCCAGGAGAACATGGTTTTCACGCTCGACATGCCGTACTACGAAGTCGGTTGGGGCAATCTGCACTGTGAGGATACGGTGCGTGTCACCAAGACGGGCATCGAGCCGTTCAATTCCCTCGATGTGTCGCTGCGTGTTTTGCCCCCCGGTGGCTTGCCGCACGCGGCGCGGTAGGCATCGTCGAGACAATCGTCAGCGCGAAGGAAGCGGAACCATGGCGACCAACAAGATGAGCGGCGGCGACATTTTGAATCGCGCCCTCCAGCGCTACAACGTGCACACCTGCT
Source organism: Rhodospirillaceae bacterium (assembly GCA_947476695.1). Taxonomy (GTDB): domain Bacteria; phylum Pseudomonadota; class Alphaproteobacteria; order Rhodospirillales; family Rhodospirillaceae; genus SCTM01. The sequence continues at coordinate 163,616 of CANJRD010000001.1, read as the reverse complement.
TCGCGCTGGCCGGCACTGCCCACGCTCATCTGTTGTTATCGATGGAGAAGAACAAGGCCACGCATCCCTGGACCGTGATTTCCAGCCGGCATGAATCGGCCACGGTCGCGGCAGCCGACGGTTATGCGCGCGCCTCGGGCAAGCTCGGCATCGCGATGATCGTCAACGAACAGGGTCTGCCGAACGCGATGGGCGGCATCCTCACCGCCCAGCTGGCCGGCTCGCCCGTGCTGGTACTGTCGACGCTGCACGCGCCCAGCCAGGTCGAGGTCAACAGCGGGCGCGGCGACGACGAACTCGAGATGGTGAAACCCTTCGTGAAATGGGCGCGCTCGGTTCACAGCATCGAGCGCTTGGAAGAATACGTGCACGCCGCCGCGCGTCAGGCGCTCTCGGGCCGTCCCGGTGTCGCGGTGCTCGGCATTCCCGGCAACATGGAAGGCCTCGCCGCCGAAATGGCGGAGAAGGCGGAAATCAACGTCACGATTCCGGTGAACGCGGGCCCCTCGGATGAAGCCGTGGAACGCGCCGCCGATCTGCTGGCGAAAGCGAAGCAGCCGCTGATACTGCTCGGCACGGGTGCGGGCCTGTCGGGCGCCGGTCCGGCGGTACGCAAGCTGGTGCAGAACTACGGCTTCGCAACGATGGCGAATGCGCTCGGTCGCGGTCTGGTGCCGGAAGATCTCGTGCATAGCTTCTCGTGGCCGCTCGCGCAGGTCGCGGCGCGCCATGCCGACGTGGTGCTGTGCCTCGGCATCCGTCTCACGCAGCGCATGGGCTACGGTCTCGCGCCGCGCTTCGCCGCCAATGCGAAGTTCATCCAGGTCGACGTGAACGCCGAGGAGATCGGCCGCAACCGCATGCCCGATATCGGTGTCGTCAGCGATGCGCGCCTTTTCGCCGAAAAGCTCGACGCGGCGCTGGCCAAGCGCGGTGTGAAGAACCCCGGCGCGCCGAAGTGGGTGAACGAGGCGATGACCACGCGTCTGGCCCGCATGGACGAACTCGGCCGTGGCGATACCGGCCCGATCCACCCGTACCGCATCGCGCGCGAGCTGATGGAACAGATGCCCGAGGACGCGATCTACGTGGGCGACGGCGCCGATACGCAGAACTGGATGTACGCCATCCTGCGCATCCGCAAAGAGCGCGCCTTCATGGATCACTATCCGCTTGGCTCGATGGGCATCGGCACGCCGCTGGCGCTCGGCGCGGCGGCCTGGGCGAAGGAAGAAGCGGGCAACACGGGCAAACCGCCGCGTCCGGTGGTGCTTGTCTCCGGCGACGGGTCCTTCGGCTTCTATGCCTCGGAGTTCAACGGCGCGGTGATGGCGGGCCTGAAGATCGTCTCCATCATCAACAACGATGGCGGCTGGGGCACCGAGAAGCACGGCCAGGTCAAGAACATGGGCACGCATATCAATGTCGAGTTCGGCCACTGCGACTATCAGCTGATCGCCCAGGCTTACGGCGCGAACGGCGTGCGCGTGGAGAAGCAGGCCGACATCGCCCCGGCGCTGAAGCGTGCGTTCGCGGCCGACGGCACGACGGTGATCAACATTATCACCGATCCGGAAGCCGGCCGCGTGCGCAAGGAAGATCCGCGCGTGCAGTGCATCGCCTTCGACGATCTGGTCTCCAGCCTGAAGACCCACTACACGCCGGACGTCGCTTAACTCTTAGATGACCCCGGCTTCACCCGGCGGCGGCTTAGGGGTCTAAGCCACCGCCGGAGCGAAAGCCATTCGCGCCGCGTCTTCGATCCTGGCGCCGTCCCGCGCGCGGCTGCTGACGTTCTGGAAACGCCAGAGCAACATCACCGCCACGACGCACAACGACAACGCCAAGGCCCACCACACGCCGGGTCCGCCGTAGCCGAGCTTGAGGCCGAACAGCCAGGCGGTGGGGAATCCCACCAGCCAGTAGCCGGCACTCGCCATCAGCATCGGCACGCGGGTGTCCTTCAGGCCGCGCAGCGCACCCAGCACGATGGTCTGTGCGCCGTCGGCCAACTGGAACGCCGCGCAGATCACCAGCAGCTTGGCGGCCTGCGCCATCACATCGGCGTCGGTCGGGTTGGTCGGATCCAGCCCGAACAGTGCCGCGATGCGCTCGGGGAAGATCGCGATCAGTCCGCCCGCCACGACGGCGAACACCGCGCCGATGGTCAGGGCGGCGTAACCCGCACGCTGTGCGGCGTGCATCGCGCCCGCGCCGGCATGGAAGCCGACGCGCACGTTGGCGGCCTGACCCGTCGCCATCGGCACCATGAACATCATCGCCGCGAACTGAATGGTGATCTGGTGCGCTGCCAAAGCGGACGGGCCGATGATGCCCATCAACAAGGCGGCGGCAAAGAACACGCCCGACTCCACGCCGACGGTGATCGCGATGGCCCAGCCGAGATGCAGGATCTCGCGCGCGTCGGCCCAGGCAATCGCGCCCACCAGCTTGGCGCGCGGCAACCCGCGCATCAGCCGCATGCCGACACTCATCACGATCACTTGCAGGTAGATCGTGATCGCGGTCGCCATCGCCGAGCCGAGATAGCCGATCTCCGGCAATCCCCAGGCACCGTGGATCAGGCCGTAGTTGAGCAGGCCGTTGACCACCAACGCGCTGAGACTGACAAACGGGATCAGTCGGGGCCGTGACATCGCCGACAGGTAAGACCGCTGTGTCGCCAGCCACATGAAAGCCGGTGTCGCCAAAGCCAACACCCGTACATAAGGCGCGACCATCGCCGCCAGCGCGGGCGGTTCGCCGGCCGCGAGCAGCAAGGGTTCGGCGAACCACAGCAGCACCATCAAGGGCAAGGCCGACAGCAAGGCGACGGCATAGCCGGCCCGCAAAATCAGGCCGATACGCGCCTCGTTCTGCGCGCCGCGAACGTGCGCGATCAGGATCGCGACCGCCGACAGCATGCCTTGCACCACACTGCAGCTGACGAAAAACGCAGCCGCGCCAAGGCCTCCGGCGCCCAAAGCATCGCGGCCCAGCGCGCCGAGCATGATCGTATCGGTCATGCCCATGCCAAGCTGCGCGACGAAGGCCAGCGCGATGGGCGCGGCCAGATGCGCGGTGGCACCCAGTTCCTGGGTGAAGGTGGGACGGTGGGAAAGGATGAGTCTCATAGCGCGGTCTTTCGAGAGGGTTACCCGTGGCCCTCTCAAGGAGACCGCGGGATTAGCTGGCTTGAACGTGGTTCGACGTTTTGAACTGCGGCCGCTTGAAGCGGCCTACCGTCGATCGAAGTGCACGCGTGCCAACGGCAACAACGTCATTCGTGCCGGCATACGGCATCGAATTAACGGCGGCCCAAATGGAGGCGACGCGGATTGCGTGAGCGTGAATCATCGTAAGCAGCCTCCCTGGGCAAGTTGTTGCGGTTGGTTGCGTGATACGCCTGAGGTGCGCGAACGTCAATTCGTCGCGCCGTAGATTCACGCAGACGTCATCACTCTCTGTCGCGCTGTTGCAGGCAAGTCGCACTGCATCGCATCAACTGCGCATCGCATGCGCATCACGGGGCGCGCGTGATCACCTTCGCGCGCGTCAGCATCTCGTTGAGAACGCGCATAGTTGTCGCCTTCGGTGCGTAGTGTTCAATCGCCCAGGCGCGTCCGGCTTCGGCGATGCCTTCCCACTCGGCCTGTCGATCCAACAGCTGCGTCACCGATCCGGCGATGTCGTCGAGATCGATAGGCACGTAGTGCACCCACGGTTCCGGCATCACCGGCAATACGAAGCCGTACTTCGCGAAGTCGAGATGCACGGTCAGGCATCCGCCGACGAAAGATTCCCAAAGTCGCCAGCTGTCCCAGCGTATGACAATTGCGGGCGCGTCCAGATGCTCGAAACGATGCAACTCGTACTGCGCTTTCTGATGCTCGGCGAACCACGGGTTCTCCATCAGAGGGCTGTAGAGTTCGCCGCCATAGGCCAGGCTGAGCTGCGAATCGCGCAGGGCCTCGAGATAAGGACCGGTGTCGTAGATCGTCCGGTCAATCGGCATGTGACGCTCGAGCAGCGGCACATAGCTGATGTCGAGCAGCGCCCGCAGGCTCTGGTTCATGGAGGCGCGGAAGTTCCGCAAGGCGCGCTTTGTGCGCTGTTTGAACGGCTTGCGGTTTTCCGTCGCGCGAATCAGGTCGTTGCTCAGCCCAAAGGCGATGGGAGATCGCATCCCCCCTTTGGACGCGAACCGCGATACATGGGTGACAAACAGCAGTTGGCCGTCGGGGATGCGGCTGAAGATGCTGGTGTCGCTCTGGGTCAGGTAGGCGATGCGCCCGTTGACGATGCCATCGAACGAAATGAAGGCGCCGGTATGGGTGACGTCCAGGATGTACCCTGCGAAACCGGCATAAGGCTGCGACACGAAGGGCTTCAGGTCGACACCCTGCAGCGGCATCGAGATGGGGCGGGAGGTGACCTCCGTCGTGGAGACCTGCACCGGAATGCCCAACTCAAGACAACCTTCGATCAGGCATCCGGAGTTGTGGGTCAGCGGCCCGCCGACCGCATGGAAGTAGACCGCGCGGTCGAAGGCGCGGCGCAGAATGTCGGCGTCGTCCATCACACGCTCACCACGACGTTGCGATAGCCGCCGTGATCGAAGGTGCGCCGTTCGTGGTAGCCGCGCGCGGCGAACCAGGCCAGCACCGGCGCGTGGGTGGTGGGCGTCGTCTCGATCATCACCGTCGGGCGATAGAGTTCGATAACTTCCGCCGCGCCGTCCAGCAGACCGAGTTCGCCGCCGTCGACGTCGATCTTCAGGAAGTCGACCGGGCCGGGCACCAGCACGTTCAACGGCCGCATCGGCACCTCGGCGCCGGCGAAGGTGACCGCATCGCGGCTATCCGCGCCGATGAAGGCGCAGTGCAAGGTGATCTCCGGCTGCGGCCCATCCGGCAGGTTGAAGCTCGCGGCGGTGCGGATGAAGGGCAGGTTGGCCGGATCGGCGTCGATCAGGGTAAGATGCGTCGGCGCGAAGGTCTTGAGGAAGAAGGCACTGTGATTGCCCACCAGCACGCCGACCTCGGCGATGCGCTCCGGCCGCATGGTGGCGGCGAGATACTGCAATTCGTCCCACTCGGTCAGCAGGCCGATGCTGTGGAATGCGCTCGATTCAATCGCCGCCGCGTTGTGCGCGGTGAGGTGGAAGGTATAGCGCTGGCCGCCCAGGTCGAAGCTGACCGGATTGACCTCGGTCATCAGGTTGCGCGCGAGCGCCCGGAAGTTGTCGAAGTTCGCGGCCGAGCGCACGGTCTTCACCGCGCTCAAGGCGAGGTAAGCGTCCATGTATTCGCCGCGGCTCAAATGCGCGAAACCGAGCAGGCGATAGCCGTCCGGCAGGTCGGGCACGAGCTCGATCAGGTGGCGGGCATAGTCGCGGGCGCGGGTCGCGGCGGGATCGCGCTGATCGGCGATCCAGGACTGCTGCGCGGCGGAGAGCAGAAGTTCAATCGTCTCGGAGGTGCGGGTCAGCGGGGCGGCGAGCGCCTGCGCCAGCCGGGCCAGTACGTTCGTGCCGCCAGCGCCGGTTCGCGTCAACGCGATCAGTCGCGCTCGACCGTCCGCCGAGGCGGGTCCGACCGCGTCGATCTCAGCAAGTTCGTTCTCGAAGGCCATCGCGCTCCCCAACCGGCGCCCACTCTCGCCGCCACGGGAATCTTACGCAACCGTCTTGCACAAATGCCCTTGGGCATTAGCATTCCGGCCCGCATGGCGCGTGTCACTTTCACAGCTCATCTGGCGCGTATCGCGCCGACGGAACCGGTCATCGCACCCGGCGCCACGGTCGCGGACGTCCTGCGCGACGTCTTTGCGCGCTATCCCGCCTTGCGCGGTTATATCCTCGACGACCAAGATCGCCTGCGCCTGCACATCGCCGTTTTTGTCGACGGGGTCCATGTCCGGCGCGATCCGCTCGGCTATCCGCTCAACGCCGAGAGCGACCTGTACGTGATGCAGGCTCTGTCTGGAGGGCAGGACGCATGAACCAGAATCGACTTCACATCGCCTCGCGCAAAGGGCTGTTCACCTATACCCGCGACGCGGCCGGCTGGCGGCACAGTGGCACGGCTTTCCTCGGATCGCCGGTCGCACTGTCGCTGGCCTCGGCCGACGGCCGCACGGTATTCGCGGCGCTTAATCTCGGCCACTTCGGCACGAAGCTGCATCGCTCCGACGACGGCGGAACCACCTGGACCGAACTTGAGCCGCCGAAATATCCAAAGGTCGAAGGCGCGGACGAGAAGGAAAAGGCCCCTGCGCTGGCCGGCATCTGGTCGATGGCCTGGACCGGTACGCCCGGCGGCCTGTGGTGCGGCACCGCGCCCGGCGCGCTATTCCGCTCTGACGACAATGGCGCAACGTGGCAGATCAACGATGCGCTGTGGGATCATCCGGCTCGCAAGGCATGCGCGCGGCGTTCATGCCCCCGGATATGCAGTTCGATCCGGTGATCCAGGATCCCCACATGGTGGTGCAATGTCCGGCCGCGCCGGACATCTTCTGGAGCCAGCACCACAACGGTATTTTCCGTTCCGCCGACAATCTCAATAGTTGGCAGGAGATCACGACCGCGCCGGTGTCGAGCTTCGGATTCGCGGTGGCCGTGCATCCGAAGAACCCGGACGTCGCCTGGTTCGTGCCGGCCAAGAAAGACGAAGACCGGATTCCGGTCGACGGCAAGATCGTGGTCACGCGGACGCAGGACGGCGGCAAGACCTTCGATCAGCTTCGCGGGGGCCTCCCCCAGGAGAACGCCTTCGACCTGATCTATCGGCACGGCCTTGCGATCGACGACTCCGGCGAGCGGCTGGCCATGGGGTCAACGACCGGCAGCCTCTGGGTGTCGGAGAACGGCGGCGAGGACTGGACCTTGTTGTCGGCGCATCTGCCGCCGATCTACGCCGTGCGGTTCGTCGCCTAAGAGGCCTCTGGCGATTTGGCTTGGGAATGACGGCTGTCCGCCGCGGGTCCAAGGATACGGGACACGAAGCGTGCCCAATCCCCGGCCTCTGGTGCTTTCAGCACCTCTTCGGCTTTCGCCGGCAGTGTCTCTCGCAGCGCCGGAAAGTCGGTCACTTCCGATCCGAATGGCTTAGCCAGTGAACCGGCGTTTCTCGGCCTTCCAGGCGCTGTCATGGGCAGTGATGTAATTCGGCCACGTCTATCGAGCAAATGAATTGTTTGTGACCTTATTATCGGATATGTCGATATTGTTACGGCACAAGGGGGTAGCCGCGCATGGACATGGACCAAGTCCGCACATTTCTTGAGGTGGTTGAGGCCGGCAGTTTTATTCGCGCCGCCGAGGCCCTCAGTGTCACCCAGTCCACCGTTAGCGCCCGAATCAAGGAACTCGAACTCCGGCTGGGCCAGCCGCTGTTCGTGCGGCGCAAGTCGGGGGTCACGCTGACCACCGCCGGACGGCGCTTCCAGCCCCACGCCGCCACATTGCTCCATGTCCTCCAGCAGGCCCGCCAGGACATCGCCTTGCCGGCGGAAATGCGCGCCGTGCTTAACGTCGGCGGGCAGTTCAGCTTGTGGGAACGCATCCTTCTCAATTGGATCGGCTGGTTCCGGGCCGATCGTCCCGATGTCGCGGTGCGCGCGGAAGTCGGCACGCCCGAATCGCTGATGCGCCATCTCACCGACGGCCTGCTCGACTTCGCGGTGATCTACGCGCCGGAAGCGCGGCCTGGTTTCCGCATCGAGAAGTTGATGGACGAAAACCTGCTGATGGTCGCCACGCGCGCCGACCATCCCGGCCCCGGCGCGTCGGACTATGTGTTCGTCGATTGGGGCCCGGACTTCGACGCCTGGCACTCCGACCAGTTTCCCGATTACAACGCCGCCGGCCTGCACGTCAGCCTCGGCGCGTTGGGCTTGAAGTACATCCTCGCCAACGGCGGCGCGGGGTATTTCCCGGCGCGTGTGGTGGCGTCCGAAATCGTCGCGAAGCGGCTGTTTCCAGTGGCGGAGGCGCCGCAGTTCCTGCGGCCCGCGCACGTGATTTGGGCGGCGGATGGGGCCAGCGAAATTACCAGCGAAGCCCTCTCATCCCTGCGGGCTGCAGCGACGCTGGAAGCTAAGCCATAAAAAAACGCCCGCGTTTGCGGGCGTTTTTCATTGTCGCAAGATGTTCGCGGTTAGCGGCGGGCCATCAGCTGTTTGGCTTCGGCTTCGTCGATCGTGACGATCTTATCGATCATGCAGGTCGAGCCCGTGGCGCCCAAGGGGCCGAAAGGTCCCCAGACCGCGCCGTTGTTCCAACCGCCACCGACCGGATCGATCACGCGTAACGGATCGGTGGTGCAGATGTTGTTGGTCGAGGTCGTATGCGTGAAGCCGGCCCGAATCTTCAAGCCCGAGCAGCGGTTGAGCAGGTCGATGCGCTTGTAACCACTCTTGCCTTTCATCTTGATCAAGATCGTCTTGTCGTCGATGACCGGCGTCTGCGAGATAGCCTGCAAAGGCACGCACATCTGCGTATCGCCGATCTGCTCACCGGTCGCATGGGCCATGGCAAACGTCGCGCAGCCGGCGACAGCGCCGGCGGCTATTGCGAGCAAAGTACGCTTCAAGATTGCACTCATTTCCAGCCTCCTTACCTACAGACCACTCTCTCATCCCACAGCATTGCGTCTATTTTTTGGCAGACTGCAAAGCTTTCGCGTCACTTGCGCTCAGCGGCGTGATGGTCGCGATGCTACAACGGTCGCCGCCGCCGCCCAGCACCGTGATGATGTCGCCCGGACACAGCTTTGTGATCGACGTGGCGTAGGAGAAGCCGTCCTGAATCCTGAGGCCGATGCACCTGCTGGCCAGTGAGATTTTGGCGAACTCGTTTCCCCGCAAGGTGGCCAGGATCGTACTGTCGTCCAGCGCATGTGTGCTGCGCATGCGCTGTATGTCGATGCAGTTATTCATTTGCGCCGTCGCCGGCTTGTGCGCCGACAGCGCAGCCGTACCCAGCATGGCCCCGACCAGCCCCCATACAACAAGCCTCACCCGCATGATGAGATGCCTCTTCATGTTCCCGCCCCCTCGCAGCCCATATGCGGGAATTGGGGCAATTTTGGGGACGATCATGTCCCCAGGAAAGCAGCGATCGCGTCGGCCTTTCCGGTGATCCCACCCTGGGTCACGATCCGGGTCGCGTTGGGAATCAGGCCGGAGATATGTCCGGCGGCATTCTGCAATGCGGTCGGCTCGACATCGGCCTGAAGCACCAAGGTACGCGCCGAAATCAGCGGCAAACGGTCTGAAACAGGATATCGAAACGCCGCATTGTAGGCCTTGTGATAGGTCGTCAGGCCTTTCAGCACATCGACGGTATGGGCGTGCAGGTATTCCGGCGTCGGCATCGGCCGCGTCTGGCGGTGCGCCGGATCGCACTTAAAGTACGGAAAGTGGAAGGCCTGATCGCGGACGAAGTTGAAAGCCCAGATCATGTGCGATCCGTCGGCGGTGGGTTCGACCGCCGGGGCATAGTGCGCCAGTATTTCCTGCTTCAAGCCGGGCGGATATTCCACGATCCCGTCCAGGATCACGCGGTTCACCCGGCTGGGAAATTGAATCGCGAATTCGCAAGCCGTGCGCGCGCCGGTATGTGCGCCGTAAATGTCGACGCGGTCGAGGGCCAAGGCATCCAACAGCCGGTTCAGACTGTCGGCGTAGTAGGACATCTCGGGCTGGTCAGGCGCCGGCGGCGCGGAGTCGCCATGGCCGAGCGTGTCGGGCGCGATCAATTCCGCTGCGATGCCTGCTGTTTTAAGTGCACCCATCAGCGGCTCAAGTCCGCGCGCGGACGCAGGCGATGGATGAATCATCAACAGCGGCGTGCCGCGGCCCGCCAGGCTGCGGATATGCACCAGCCCCTCGGCAATGCGCAGGAAGCGTCGTTCCAACAGTGGGACCGTGGCGGAAGGCATGTTGTCAGCATGGACTTCGTCGGTCTCAAATCGCAAGCCCCGTGAGGGGAGCTTTTACTTTTCACGCCGACTCCGATCCCCTAAGACAGCGCCGCGCAGGATTGATCGCGCGGGGGATTGTTTGATGAAAGCGTCGCGCGGCACATTGGTCGCCGCTTTGTTGCTCGGTGTCGCGCCGCTCGCGCGCGGGGCCGAGGTGGAAGAGATCGTCGTCACCGGCTCGCGCATCGCCCGCGATCCGCGCGACAGTTCCTCGCCGCTCACGGTAATGAACGCCAGCGACATCACCGCCGCCGGTTTTTCCAGCGCCGGCGATGCGATACGGCTGCTGCCGTCCAACACGGGGTCTGAATTCAATACCGACGTGTTCACCCAAAATCTGTCCGTAGGCACTTCGAACTTCAATCTGCGCGGTCTCGGCCTGAACGCAACCCTGGTGCTGGTGAACGGGCGGCGTCAGGTGGTTTCGGCCGGCGTGGCGGACGACGCATCCAGCTTCGTCGACTTGAACGCGCTGATGCCGTTGATCATGCTCGATCGGCTCGAAGTGCTCAAAGACGGCGCGGCCGCCATATATGGCAGCGATGCGGTCGCGGGTGTGGCGAACTACGTTACGCGCGATAATTTCAATGGCGCCGAAGTGCGCTTCGAAAACGCGACCACCACGCGCTCGGCGCAGAACGATTTCACCGCCAGCGCGCTTGTCGGCGGCGGCAACGATCGTTGGCATGCGATTGGCGGCGTGAGCTATCTGAATCGCAGTGCGCTTTCCGCGGTCGATAGGCCTTATGCCCTCGGCAAATCGTTCTCGTCGTTCGGCCAGCCCGGCGCCTATGCGCTGACTGCGTCGTCGCCCAATTTCCCATCGCTACCCGTGGGTCCGACGGTGATCGATCCGGCCTGCGGCGGCGTGGCCGGCGGCAGTCCCAGTTTGCGGGGCACGCAGCCGACGGCCGCGAACGCGCCGCGCGTCGGTGTCTGCACCTTCGACTTTTCCTCGTACTACGACCTCATCCCGGAAGAACGGCGCATCAACGCCTACGGCACGGGCCATGTCGATCTGACCGATGCGACAACAGCGTTCGCCGAAGTGGGCTACGCGCGCGAACGCGTCAGCCGTGGCACTTCGCCGTCGTTCCCCTTGCTCAATCTTGTGACCGTACCGGCGAACAACCCCGGCAACATCTTCGGAGTGCCGGTGCAGTTCCTGGGCCGAGCGCTGGGCGCGACCTATGGCCGCGAAACGGTGAAGCATCGCTCCGACACCTGGCGGGGCGTTGCAGGCCTGCGCGGCACGCTCGATGCCTGGACATGGGAAGTGTCGGGGATCTACGCGTCTAACCAGTTCCACGTCGGCTTGAAGGACGTGCTGACGGACCGCTTCATCGCCGCGCTCAACGGTCGTGGAGGTCCAAACAACAACCAGTACTTCAATCCCTTCGGCTCATCGGCCACCGCGCGCCCCGGTGACGCGACCTATAACGATCCGGCGGTGATCGCCAATTTCGACGTGCCGAACCCGTACGATTATTCCTCGACGCTCGCGGCCTTCGACGCCAGCGCCACCGGCAAGCTCGGGGCGATCGATGTGGCGTTGGGAGGTCAGGTCCGCCGCGAAACGGTCGGAGGCGTCTACAGCGCCGCCTACAATGCGGAGAACTATCTCTACAACGTCGGCGGCCCGAACTTTTACGGCGCGCGCACGGTCTGGGCGCTGTTCGGCGAAGCGGGCACGCATATCACCGACAGCCTCGAAGGCCAGGTCGCGCTGCGGCACGAGCACAACGGCGAAGGCTTCTCGTCGACCAATCCCAAGATCGGGCTGCTCTATCGTCCGCTCGACGCATTGAACCTGCGCGGGTCCTTCACCACCGCTTTCCGGGCGCCGTCGGTGTTCCAGACCTCGTCGGCGGAAACGGTATTGGCAAACATCGTCGATCCGCTGACGCAGACCACGTCCTATCGCGGCATCCGCACGATGGGCTCGGCGACGCTGAAGCCGGAGACGGCACGCATCTTCAATCTCGGCGCGACGGTCGCGCCGGTCACCGATCTCACGCTGTCGGTCGACGCCTGGCGCTTCGACTACCGCAACATCATCGTGAAGGAGAACGCGCAAGCGATCATCTTGGCCAACCCGAACGATCCCCGCATCGTCCGTCAGTCCGGCCAGATCCTGCGCATCGATTCGGCCTTCATGAACGCCTCCAGCGCGCTCACGGACGGCCTCGATCTGTCGGCCCGCTACGTGCTTGGCGAGGTCACGCTCTCCGGCGATGCCACCTACATCCGACGGTTCCGGATTACGAATACGCCGACCTCGGTGCCTTACGAGGCCGCCGGCAGCCGCAACTACAACAATTTCGCCCGCTCGCTGCCGAAGTGGCGGGGCCAGGTCGGCGCGACGTGGGAACACGGCCCCAGCACGCTGGGCGCGACTGTCCGCATGATCGGCACCTATCGCGACGACCAGAACGGCAACGCCCGTATTCCGCCCCAGGCGACTCTGGACGCGCAATACACCTTTCGGTTTGCGCCGCGGTGGGGGTTGAAAGAGGGGCCGGCCCTCAGCATCGGGGCGATCAACCTGACCGACCGTGATCCGCCCTCCATCAACACCAATGCCGGCTACGATTCCAAGGTGTTCGACCCCCGAGGCCGGGTGATTTACCTACGCGTTCAGGCGGGCTGGTGATTGCCCGCCGGCCCCTGATCCCTTACATGACAGGGGCATTTCAGGAGGCACGACCTTGGGCAAGACGCTTTACGACAAGATCTGGGACAGCCACGTCGTTCACGAGTATCCGAACGGCGATTGCATCCTCTATATCGACAGCCACCTCGTGCAGGAAGTGTCGAGCCCGCAGGCATTCGAAGGTCTGATGAACGCCAACCGTAAGCTGCATCGTCCGGATGCGGCGCTGGCGACGCCCGATCACAACGTGCCGACGACCTCGGATCGCAATACCAAGATCGACGATCCGGAATCCATCGAGCAGCTCAAGGCGCTGCGCGAGAACGTCGCGCATTTCGGCATGCCCTACATTCCGATGGAAGACGACCGCCAAGGCATCGTCCACGTGATCGGGCCGGAACAGGGCATGACCTTGCCGGGCTCCACCGTGGTCTGCGGTGACTCACATACATCCACGCATGGCGCCGTCGGCGCGCTCGCGTTCGGCATCGGCACCTCCGAGATCGAACACGTGCTGGCGACCGAATGCCACGTGATGAAAAAGTCGAAGGCCATGCGCGTGATCTTCGAAGGCACGCTCGGACCGGGCGTGACCTCCAAGGATATGGCGCTCGCCTTCATCGCCAAGGTCGGCACCGCCGGCGGCACGGGCTGCGCGGTCGAGTACGACGGCCCGGCCGTGCGTTCGCTGTCGATGGAAGCGCGCTTCAGCCTTTGCAACATGACCATCGAAGCTGGCGCGCGCACCGGCATGGTCGCGCCGGACGAGATCACCTTCGCGTATCTCAAAGGCCGTCCCATGGCGCCCAAGGGCGACCAGTGGGACAAGGCCGTCGCCTACTGGCGCACGCTGAAAAGCGATGCCGACGCGAAGTTCGATCTCGAAGTCCGAATCGATGCTTCGACTATCGTGCCGCATGTCACCTGGGGCACCAGCCCGGAAGACGCGCTGCCAATCACCGGCAAGGTGCCGAGCCCCAGCGACTATGCAGATCTCAACAAGCGCGCCGCCGTCGAGCGCAGCCTGGCCTACATGGGCCTGACGCCCGGTACGCCGCTGACCGACATCCGCATCGATCGCGTGTTCATCGGCTCCTGCACCAACAGCCGCATCGAAGACCTGCGCGCCGCTGCCGCGGTCGTGAAGGGCAAGAAGCTGGCCTCGCATGTGCAGGCCATGGTGGTGCCGGGCTCGGGTCTCGTGAAGAAGCAGGCTGAGAAAGAAGGCCTCGATCGCATCTTCACCGATGCGGGCTTCTCCTGGCGCGAAGCCGGGTGCTCGATGTGCGTCGGCATGAATCCGGATCGCATCGAGGCGGGCCAACACTGCGCCTCGACCTCGAACCGCAACTTCGAAGGTCGCCAGGGAAAGGGCGGCCGTACGCATCTCGTCAGCCCGGCGATGGCCGCGGCTGCCGCGATCGAAGGCCATCTCGCCGACGTTCGCAAGATGAGCTAGCGGCGCTCACCTACTGAGATTGAGAATCAGAAACCTCGCCGCGGAATTTCCGTCGGCGAGGTTTCATTTTGTCGGGCTCAAAGGCCCGCACTTGATGCGCGAGTGCGCTGTCATGCGGCTTTCAGACAGAAGCCGCTTTTTCTGCTCATGGATCACGTATGGGTCACCATCAGCTCTGCTTCGGTGGAGTCATGTGATTTATGCATCCTCCATTTCTAGCCGGCCACCTCTGCACCATGCGTATGGCCTCTGGTCGTGCGACGAAGGCGTCGCGGGTGTTCGCTCAGGGGGCTTGATGGCCGCAGGTCTCGCACGCCGTTTGGCGGCGTGGATCTTGCGCGGCGCCCCCGCTAACCCGGAGTGCTCCAATCCGTCGCGTTGACGTGAAAAGTCTGCGCCCACGCTTCGGGCCGCGTCAACGCCGCTGACAAAGCCCCATTGACCAAGCACTTAGCTCGGGCAACAAAAGCCCGCTTCGCAACGGTTCTGCGGCGACTCGCCGTGATACCAATTTCGCGCGCAAGGAAGACACGATGACTTCAGGAACGATGACGACGCTTACGGCGTCCGATGGCCACAAGCTCGACGCCTACGTCGTACGGCCGAAGGGCAAGCCGAAGGGTGGGCTTGTGATCCTGCAGGAAATTTTCGGGCTCAACTCGCACATGAAGCATGTCGGCGAGGAATATGCCGAAGCGGGCTATCTTTGCGTGGTGCCGGCGATGTTCGATCGCATCGAGAAGAACCTGATCATCGGCTACACCGAATTCCAGGCCGGGCGCGATGCGGTCGGCAAATTGACCGAGCCGCAAATTCTCGCCGACCTCGCCGCCGCCACCAAGGCTGCCGCCGAAGGCGGTCCGGTGATCCACATGGGCTATTGTTGGGGCGGGGCCATCGCCTACATGGCGGCCTGCAAGGTCGACGGCGTCGCCGCGGCGGTCGCCTACTACGGCACCCGCATCATCCAGTATTGTGAGACGATGCTGCCGCGCGTGCCGGTGCAGTACCACTTCGGTCTGCTCGATCGCAGCATTCCGCAAGATGCGATCACCAAGATCAAAGCCGCGCATCCCGTCGGCCAGTTCTGGAGTTATGAGGACGCCGATCACGGCTTCACGTGCAACGAACGTCCGACCTACAACGCCGAGGCGAAGGCGCTCGCCAAGAGCCGCACGCTGGCGTTCCTGGACGACGTCATCAGCTAAACGTCTTCCGCGCCTTCGCGGTGGGCCATCATATCGTCGAAACGCGGGATGGCGGTCTGGCGGTCAAGATTGCGGCCGCGCAGCAAGATCAGCACGGTCTTGCCGAGAATCCTCGCATCCAGTCCCAACGTGACCTGATCGATGTATGCGACATCGTGGGCGAACGTGTCGTCCCAACTGCGGTTCGGCGACGTGTCGACCTGCGACAGCCCAGTAAGACCGGGGCGCAGTTCCAGCCGGCGTCGTTGCATGGGCGAGTAGTAAGCCGTGTATCCGACGGGATGCGGGCGCGGGCCGACCAGGCTCATATCGCCCAGCAGGACATTGAGCAGCGTTGGCAATTCATCGAGCGCGCTGCGGCGCAGGAACTGCCCCAGGGATGTCTGTCGCGCGGTCTCGGGAAGAAGCGCGCCCGTGGGGTCTTCGGCGTCCGTCAGGGTGCGGAATTTGAACAGCCGGAAGGTGCGCCCTTTCAGGCCGGCGCGGTCCTGCGTCACGATCACGGGCCAGCCAAGTTTGACGCCGATGAGCACCGCGAGCGCGACGATCAACGGCGACAGCACGATCAGCGCGGCGGCTGACCCGACCATATCGATCACGCGCTTCCAGAACAGCGTGCGCGAGCGCAGGATTTCTGTGCGTGGTGCCGAGGCGATCAGTCCTTCGAGTGCGACACGCACGTCTGAGACCAGGCGATCGAGATTGAAACGCCCCGCGGCAAGCGCGGCGGCCTGTTGTTCGGTGCGGCGCAGGCCGTCGGCATTGCGCATGATGTCGACGATCTCGCGCGCGGCGGCCAGCAAATCATGCGACGAAAGGCCGAAGCCCGCGCCACGGTTTTCCAGATGTTGGCGCGGCCAGCCATCGCCGAGATAGACCACCGTTTTCCCCGCCGCGAGGCCGTCGAAAAAGTCCGCGGCGGTTTCGTTCGCGCTGGGCAAGGCCAAGACGACGGTCGCCGCGGCCAGCAACTCGGCCATACGCGCGCGCGGCAACGGCGGCAGCACCATGACCGCGCTTTCCGGCAAGCCGCGGTCGTGGATCAGGCGGATGATCTCCGGCCGCTGCGGCCCATCGCCGCACAGCACCAAGGTGGCTTGCGAGGCCGCGTGTTGCAGCGCTGCGGCCAGGTCGACCAGAACGCTCAGGTTTCGGTCGGCGCTAAAGCTACCGGCCCAGACCACCAGCGGCTGCCCGATCAACTCGGGCGTGTCGCGCAGCAGGGCGTTGTCCTCGGCCGCGGTCAGCGTCAACAGGCGAGGATCGCAGCCGACCGGCAATTGGATTTTTTTAGCCTCCGGCAGGCCTTCCGCCGCGAGTGCCGCACCGATGGCCGGGGAGGCGATCAGCGTGCGACGCGCGAGCGCCAGCGCCAGGCGGCGCTCCAGACGCCGCGCGAAGCCGATCAGACGCACGTGCAGCGGCGCGTTGCCGCGCGGCGGGGCCGGCGGAAGTTCGCGCACGTCGACGATCAGCGGGATCGCGCGGGTCCAGGCATAAAAGGCGGCGGGTAGCAAAAAGCCCCAGGGCTCCGCCGCGACGATGATGACATCGGCATCGGTGACGCGCCGCATCTCGCGCAACGCCCAGCCCGCGAAACGACGCCGCTCGGTGGCCGGAAAATCCCAGCCGCTGGTCTTCGCGAAGGGGGCGGTGCGAACCTCGAAGCCCGCGACCGTCGCGGGCTTTCCGGGCATGCCGGTCAAGGCGGTGACGCGGTGACCGCTGGCAATGACACGCGTGGCGAAGTCGAAGCCGCGCGTGGAGCCGGGCGCGTTCGCGTCGTGGAACGCCGGATCGACGATCAGGAAATGCAAGGCGTCGCCGCCGGTGCGGACGTCCATGAACGCGTGAACCTATTTTGAGCCCCGGCGCAGCTTACCTGACGCGGGACTGTCTGTCGCGGTTGCGGTTCAGCGCAGCGCGGCTTTCAACACCGAACGCAACGTATCCGTCATGAAGGCGACATTGTCGTCGCTCAGCGTCGGGTGCGCCGGCAGCATCAGCGTGCAGTTCTCAAGCCACGCGGCGGTCGGCAACAATGGTGTTGTGAAGCCGTGACGGCGGAAGGCGTCCTCGCGCGAGATGTCCGGGCAACCGCCTACCCGCGTCGGAATGCCTTTGTCCTCAAGCGCCGCCATGATGCGTTCGCGCGACCACTCGCTGCGCAACGCCGCCGGGTCGAGCTGGAACATGTATTTGTAGAAGGCGTGTTCCGCGTGGGACGGCGGCGCGGGCGGTTGGATCGCGCTGAAGCTACTGAGCGCCGCCGATAGCTGCCCGGCGACCGCGCGTCGCCGCGCGAGCCAACGGGGCAGTTTCGCCAACTGCTTGCGGCCGATCGCCGATTGCGATTCCGTCATGCGCCAGTTGGTGCCGAAATCGGACGTCATCCACTGGAAGCCGGTGCCCTTCTTCGGCCCGTGTGCCAGGTCGTAGTCGCGGCCATGGTCGCGATATGCCCACATGCGTTTGAACAGCGCTTCGTCGTCCGTCACCACCATGCCGCCTTCGCCGCCGGTGGAGATGATCTTGTCCTGGCAAAATGAGAAGCAGCCGATGTCGCCAATGCCCCCGACCGTCCGGCCGCGATCCTGCGCGCCGTGGGCCTGGGCGCAGTCCTCAATCACTTTGAGATTGTGCTGTGCGGCCAGCGCCATCAGCGGCGCCATATCGACCGGCCACCCATTCAGATGCACCGGGATGATGGCTTTGGTGCGGACGGTGATCGCGGCCGCCACCGTTCCGGCGGTGAGGTTCAACGAGGTCGCATCGACATCCACCACCACGGGGCGTGCACCGCGTGTTGCCACCGCGCCGGCCGTGGCAATGAAGGTGCGCGCCGGCACGATCACCTCGTCGCCGGGGCCGATGCCCAGGCCATGCAACGCAAGCTCAAGCGCGTTGGTGCCGTTAGCGACGGCGATGGCGTATTTCACGCCGCAATGGAGGGCATAGTCGCGTTCGAAGGCTTTGCCCTCGCCGCCGGTCCAATAGTTCACGCGACCCGAAGCGAGGATCTCCCCGACTGCGGCGATCTCATCCGGTTCGTAGTGGGGCCAGGGCGCGAGCGAGCTCATCCGACTACTGCAGCGCCTTGCGACGGAACAGCGTCAGCGTCTGGCCGCGGAACGGATGCGTCGCGACCACATCGAAGCTTTCGTTCAGTGTCGCGGCGGTCGCCGCTTGGTCCTTGTCGTTGGCCTGCGCCAGCAGGACCAGTTCGTAGTCGCGCGTCAGCCAGCGGCGCTGGGTCTCTTCGGTCCACAGCGACTGCGCTTCGACTGCGGCCTGCACGATTTCGCGCGCGCTGCCGGTCACGCGCGGACGGATCGTGCGCTTGGTCGAATCGGGATCGATGCTTTGCACGGGGAACGTCGCGCCGCCCAGGAACATGGCGTAGGGCAGGGCGGGGTTGGCGTGGATCAGCAGGATCGGCTCGCGCACCGGCAGGGTCTCCTTCACCCAGCGCGACAGCATGTCGACCTCGTCGAGTTCCAGTTCCGGGCGCGGCTGCACCAACTGCGGCGCGGGGAAATAGCGATAGGCGGCATTGCGCGCGAGCGTCGGACCCAGCGCGCTCAACGCGACGCCGACGATGGCGCCGACCACGATGATCACGCCCGGCTTCATCTCATGCTGGCGCGCGATGCTGGCCAGCGTGGCCAGCGCCAAGGCCGCCGAAAGCGCGCCGACGCCCGCGAAGTACGGCACATAGCCGATCATACAGCCATCGCAGTAACTGGCGCTCGCCAGCACATGCACGATGATCAGGCCGAAGAAATACAGCGGCGCGATCCACAGGATGCGCAAAGCTTCGCCGGTGACGAAGAACACCGCCGCCGCCAGCACGATCAGTCCGGCATAGGGCAGGATCAGCGTATCGAGCAGGTTCGTCCACTGCAGCGACGCGAATTCCGGCAGCACCGTGGCTGCGCCCGTCGTGCCCGACTGGATCAGTCCGAAGTCGGTCGGCAGTACGCCCCAGCGCGACAGGCTCGGTGCGAGCAGCGGCAGGCGCGCCGCCTGCGCGGCCAGTCCGCCCGGGAAGTCGAGCAGCGTCAGTCCGGTCACGAACACAATCGCGCCGATCAGCAAGGCGATGTGCGGCCTGCGCTGACGCCCGATGGCGGCGAGATACAGGACGCAAAGCGCGATGAATCCCGGGAACAGGTTCTGACGGGTGAAGAAGATCGTCACGCAGATCAGCGCGAAGACGATCGTCAGCGGGATGCGCGGCCGTCCCAGACTGACGACGACGATGTAGATCGCGGCGAGATGCAGCGTGGAGATCAGCGCCGCCGGTGTGGCCATGGAAAACGCGTAAGCCGTCGCGGGTGTCGCCAGGAACACCAGCACGCCCGCGGCCGAGGCCAGCACGTTGCCGGTCAGGCGGCGGCAGGTGGCGAACAGGAAGCCGGCGCCGACGAGGCCCAGCGCCGCCGACAAGATCCGTACCGGGTGATGGCCGATGCCGACGAGCTTCTGCCACCAGCCGGCCAGGTAGAAGTACAGCGGCATCTGCCAGGTGGCGTCGGCATTGGTGTAGGGCGCCACCGTGCCCGCCGTGTACCACCAAGACCGGATCAGGTAGCCGACCTCCTCGAAGTTGGTCCGGCCGTTGCGCAGGGTATTGAAGGCCACCGCGCCATAGGCCGCGAGGCCGAGCACGACCAGTACGGCCGCTCCGATCGTTCGCGTCAGCTTCTGTTGGTTTTGCGACATGCGTCCGCTTAAATCCCCTGTCGCCTGCCGCGGGCTATCCGTTCCGGCGACAGATCGCCGGGACGACCCCTAAGACCGCGTCTCGCCTTGCATTTTCGCAAAAACAGCGCGACCGCTTGGACCCATTCTATCTACACGCCACGGCTTGCCAACCTGTGGTCACGAACTGCGCCTGTCGATCTGCGGTAAATCCCCTGTTGGGCGTGTGGCGACGCCTTCTTTTAGGGCCGAGGCGCTACTCCTGGGGGAGGTGCGTCTCTGCACCGCACATTATAGCGTAAGTCACTGTACTAAAAGATTTATTTACGAGATTGCGGTCTATGTTTCGGGTAGCAGGCCATGGACAGAACCGCGCTTGAGGGGCATAATCCCGCCCGAACACGCCTAAGGCCCGGACGCGGGCTTCCACGGTCTCCCTATGGGTTGGACGCGCAACGGAATTTCCGTCTGCGCGTATAAGTATTTGTGGCCGTGAAGATCCATGACGTATCCGTCTCAAGCTATGACTGATCGCGCTTCCTCCGCTCTAAGGCCCGCTTGGCTGCGCGCTGTTGCGTTCGCCTGTGCCTTGCTCGGACTCGCCGCTACGGCGCGCGCCGACGTGGGCGACGTGATGCGCGAGATCGAGCGTCGTGGTCAGGCGCGGGTGATCGTCACCATGCGGACGGATAACGGCAGCAGTAGCGGTGCGAGCAACGGGCTCGGCGCATGGGCGACCGCGCGTTCCGCCCGCGAGCAGCGTGCGATGGTCGCCGACGCCCAGGTGCGCGTCGAGCGCAGCATGAGCGCCGCGGCGATCCCCATCACGCATCGCTTCAACACGCTGCCGTTTGTCGGCGCGCGTGTGGACCGCGACCAGTTGCTCAAGCTCGCAGCGATGCCGGACGTCGCCAGCATTCAACTGGTCGAAGTCGAACGCGCCGTGCCCAGCATCGCTGGCACATTTGAAAAGCAGGCGCTTGCGAACTCCGTGCCGTCGATCGACGTGCCGGCGGCTTGGGCTGCGGGCTATGACGGCAAAGGTCTCACTGTCGCCGTGCTCGATGGCGGCTTCGCGCTTTCGCATCCGATGTTGGCGGGCAAGGTCGTCACGGAAGCCTGCTTCGACGGCTTCGGCACCAGCTTCAGCAACATCAAACCCTGGTGCGCCACCGCAGGTGCTGCCGCCGGCGCCGCGTCGGCCTGTCCCAGCGGCTCGGCGCGCTGCGATCACGGCACGCATGTCGCCTCCATCGCGGTTGGCAACGATGGCACCAACTTCGGCGTCGCGCGTGGCGCGGAGCTTCTGCCGATCGATGTCATGTCGAAAGACAGCGACCCTCTCGACTGTGGCTCCGATCCTGTACCCTGCGACGTCACTAATTCGATCGCGGTGCTGAGTGCACTCGATTACGTCAATGCGCACGCGAGCGAATTCAATATCGCCGCAGTGAACCTGAGTGTCGGCGGCAAGCTCGAATCCGGCTATTGCGACGACGATCAGCGCAAGGCCGTGATCGACATGCTGCGCGCCAAGGGCATCGCCGTGGCGATCTCCGCCGGCAACGACAGCATGACCGGCAAAATCGAGAGGCCGAGCTGCATCTCCAGCGCAATCTCGGTTGGCGCGACCGATAACTCGACCAATGTTGCCAGCTTCTCGAATTTCGCGAACACGGTCGATCTGATGGCGCCGGGCGTGAGCATCACCGCCGCGTCAGGCAGCGGCACAGGCCTGAAGACGATCTCGGGCACGTCGATGGCGTCGCCGCATGTGGCGGGCGCCTGGACATTGCTGCGCGCGGCCGTGCCGGGCGGTACCGCCGATCAGTTCGAGGACGCGCTGAAGCAGACCGGGACGCGCGTCACGCGCGGCGATTCCGGGATCACCGTGCCGCGTATCCAAGTGATGCAGGCGATCAACCGCCTGCAGGGTCGTGGTCGCAAGATATTCAACCAGGTCGTGGCCTCCGCTGGCGCAGCGCGCGGACAGGCCTACCTGCGCGTCTACAATGACTCCAACGTCGCCGGCATCGTCGTTGCGACGTTGCGCGACCCCGACACCGGCACCGTCCTTGGCACGTGGACCAGTCCAACCATCCCGGGCCGCGCCTCACCGCAGATCGCGATTGCGACGATCGAGGCGAGCGCTGCGGCTTCGGCCGGCCAGATCATCGCGACGGCGACACGCACCAGCTACAACATCGAGCTGGAGTCCAGCTTCTCGGGCTACGTACAGACGTTGCTCTATGCGGCGAACGCCGGCCTTTTCGCCAATATGACGAGCTGCTCGAGCGGTTTGACGACGACGGATTCGCAGTTGGCCATCAACGTCAATGCCGCCAGCATCGGCGACTATGTGTCGCACCTGCGCATCACCAACACCGGCCCGGTGGCCTCATCCGCCGCGCTCACCTTCGTCGATGTGCGCAGCGGTCTCGCGGTCGCAAGCTGGTCGCCGGCAGGCACGATCCCGCCCGGGGCGAGCATCGACGTGACGGAACCCGAAGTCGAAGCGCTGCTGAATGCCTTGGCCGGTGCGACGGTGGCGGGCGCGTCGGCGTACAACGTGACGCTCAGCTCGATCACCGGCTACCTCGAGCATGTGATCGAGAACAAGAAACTCGGCGCGTTGACCAACATGACCGCTAAGTGCGCCCTGACGGCCTCCAGCGCCATCGCGGCGCCGACGACAGCATCGCCCGCCACGGTAGCGACGACACGCTAGCCGCGTTTGCGGAATTTGCGGCGGCGCGGTTCGCGGGCAAGCACCGCGAGCGGCAGTTTGATCGCTTCGTAGATCGCGAAGCCGATGAGCATGCCAAGGATTGTGAAGGCGATGAGCCCAGCGCTTTTGGGGAGTGCGGGCACGAAGTCGCGATGGGTGGCGTCGATCAGGGAAGGCTCGCCCTGGCGATACATCACCAGCGGCCTGATCAGGAAATTCGCATCGCGCACACGGGCGCCAGCCCCCTCGAGTTTGGCAACCTGGGCCTTCGCTTCGGCTTCCAGCTCGCCACGGACCTGATCGCCCATCGTGCGGAACCGCAAGCCGCCCTGGACGTCCTCAAGATGCGCGCGGGCCTCGACAAGCTGAACGTCCGCGTGCCGAATGTACTGCACCGCAAAGATTTGGCTTTGAGAGGCAAAGATTCCCGCAGCCGCGATCACGACCCCGGCCAGGAATACGTCGAGTTTTTGCAGCATCCAGCTCATGGACGCCCTTGGTGCCAAACCTGTCGGCCGGTCATCGGTTTTGTACCCCGGCGGGCGGCGCCCGCTTTCCTTCGTTCCCCAGGCTGACTATAAGGCGCGACTCGCAAAAACCCCAACGGTTTACCCCGTCAGACATGCGCGTCGATGCCTTCGACTTTGAGCTGCCGCCCGAGCGGATCGCCAATCGCCCGGTCGAGCCGCGCGATGCCGCTCGCATGCTCCACGTTCCGGCGGCGGGTATGGTCGACCGTATGGTCGCCGACCTGCCGCAGCTTCTCCGCGCGGGCGACGTGCTGGTGGTCAACGACACGCGTGTTTTGCCGGCGCGCTTGCTCGGACATCGCGGTGTCGTTCCGATCGAGCTGCTCCTCCATCGCATCGTTCCGGGAACCGACGACAGGTGGCTGACCTTCGCCAAGCCGGCGAAGCGGCTGAAGCCCGGCCAGGAGATCGTCTTCGAGGATGGCTTGTGCGCGACCGTTACCGCCAAGACCGAGGAAGGCTTGGTGGAGGTCGCCTTCAATCGGCGCGGCACGGATCTGATCGCCGCGTTCGGCAAAGTCGGCCACATGCCGCTGCCGCCCTACATTCGACGCGGCGACGATGCGCATGACCGAACGTCCTATCAAACTGTCTTCGCCGCGCGTGACGGCGCCGTTGCTGCGCCGACGGCCGGGTTGCATTTCACGCCCGCGCTTCTCGCCGCTCTCGATGCGGCGGGAGTCCAGCGCGTGACAGTCACGCTTCATGTTGGCGCGGGGACATTCCTGCCGGTGAAGGTCGACGACACGGACCAGCACATCATGCATGCGGAATGGGGCGAAATCGATGCGGCCACCGCCGCCACGATCAACGCGGCGCGGGCAAAGGGAGGTCGCGTCGTTGCCGTCGGCACCACGTCGCTGCGTGTCCTTGAATCGGCGGCGGCGGATGATGGCAGCCTCGCGGCCTTTTCCAGCGACACAAGGCTGTTCATCACGCCGGGCTATCGGTTCAAGCTGGTGGATGTGCTGATGACAAACTTCCATCTGCCGCGCTCGACCCTGTTCATGCTGATCTCGGCCTTCGCGGGACTCGAGCGCATGCAAGCGGCCTATCGCCATGCCATCGAAACAGGCTATCGGTTCTATTCCTACGGCGACGCCTGCTTACTTGAGTGCACATCATGACGAACACAGCTTTTGGCCTTGAGATCTTCGGCACGGATGGCGCGGCCCGCGTCGGTCAGCTGCATACTGCACATGGCGTGATCGACACGCCGGCCTTCATGCCGGTGGGCACAGCGGCGACCGTGAAGGGCATGTTCCTCGATCACGTCCGGTCCACCGGCTCGCAGATCATCCTGGCGAACACCTATCACTTGATACTGCGCCCGGGCGCGGAGCGCGTGCAGCGCTTCGGCGGCGTGCGCAAGTTCATGAACTGGGACGGCCCGCTGTTGATGGACTCCGGTGGTTATCAGGTCATGTCGCTGGCCAAGCTGCGCACGATCAGCGAAGACGGTGTGACCTTCGCCTCCCACATCGATGGCTCCAAACATCACCTGACGCCGGAACGCTCGATCCAGATCCAGAATCAGTTGGACGCCACCATCACGATGGCCTTCGACGAATGCACGCCGTTCCCTGCGACGCATGACGTCGCGGCCGATAGCATGCGCATGTCGATGCGCTGGGCCAAGCGCTCGAAGAATGCCTTTGAGCCGCGTCCCGGCTATGGCCTGTTCGGTATCGTACAAGGTGGCGTCTACGCCGATCTGCGCGCGGAATCTGCCGAAGCATTGCGTGGCATCGATTTCGAAGGCTTTGCGGTCGGCGGTCTTGCGGTCGGCGAAGGCCAAGAGCTGATGTTCAATACATTGGATGTCACCGTGCCCCATCTGCCGCATGAAAAGCCGCGTTATCTGATGGGTGTCGGCAAGCCACTGGATATCGTCGGCGCGGTCGCGCGCGGCATCGACATGTTCGATTGCGTGCTGCCCACGCGCTCCGGCCGCACGGCACAGGCTTTCACGCGCTTCGGGCCGCTGAACATGCGCAATGCAAAGCACGCCGACGATGCGCGCCCGCTCGATGAATCCGTGCCTTGCGACGCCAGCCGCAACTACAGCCGCGCGTACTTGCATCACCTCATCAAGTCCGAGGAATTGCTCGGCCTGATGTTGCTGTCCTGGCACAACGTCGCCTTCTATCAAAAGGTCATGGCCGACCTGCGCGCCGCCATCCGTGAGAAGCGCTTCGCGGCGTGGATGCAGACATTCGCCGCGGAGCAAGCGGGCGGCGACGGCGAAGCCGCCGATGATTGATCGCGAAGCCATCCGCGCGCAGGCGCGTGCGTTTGGCTTCGATGCGGTCAGATTCGCGCGCGCGGAAACCAGCGCCGCGGCCAAGCAAGGCTTGGCGCAATATCTCGCCGAGGGCCGTCACGGCGACATGGCGTGGATGGAAAACAACGCCGACCGTCGCGCCGATCCGAATGTGCTGTGGCCGGACGCGCGCACCGCGATCATGCTGGGCGTCAACTACGGGCCTGCGGAGGATCCGCGCGATCTGCAGGATCAACGCGACGTCGGCGCGATCAGCGTCTATGCGCGCCACAAGGACTATCACGACGTCATCAAGAAGCGCCTGAAGCAGTTCGCCGGATGGCTGCAGAAGGAAAGCGGCGCGGACGTGAAGGTCTTCGTCGACACCGCCCCGGTGCTGGAAAAGCCGCTGGCGCAGGCTGCCGGGCTCGGCTGGCAGGGCAAGCACACCAACCTCGTTTCACGCGAATTCGGGTCGTGGCTGTTCCTCGGTGAGGTGTTCACCACGCTGCAGATCGCGCCCGACGCAGCTGAGCAAGATCACTGCGGCTCGTGCCGCGCCTGTCTCGACATCTGCCCGACCCAGGCGTTCACCGGCGAGCGTCAGATCGACGCGCGCCGCTGCATCTCCTATCTCACCATCGAGAACAAAGGCCCAATCCCGCGCGCGCTGCGGCCGATGATGGGCAATCGCATCTATGGCTGCGACGATTGCTTGGCGGTCTGTCCGTGGAACAAGTTCGCCGCGATGACGGTGGAACCGGCGTTCCTGCCGCGGGCGGAGCTTTCCGCGCCCCGGCTGGAAGAACTCTCGAAACTGGACGATGCGGGCTTCCGCGCGTTGTTCGCGGGCTCGCCGATCAAGCGGATCGGCCGCGATCGCTTTATCCGCAATGTGCTGATCGCGATCGGCAACAGCGGGGATCGGTCTCTTAGTGAACGACCTGCGGCTCTGTTGGCAGATACTTCGCCACTCGTGCGCGGCGCTGCGGTTTGGGCGCTACGGCGTCTTTGCGACGCGCAAACAGTCGATGCCTTGCGCACACGGTATAGGGCTGCGGAGCCCGATGAAGGCGTGGCGCAGGAATGGGACGAGCCCGACGGGCGGCAGGACGGGGGAGGATTTCCACGGCAAAGTTCTCCACTACAAACATGAAGGCAAGCTGAAGCCTTCGCAGAAACTGCATGGGGCGGCGCACTTTCCCCCCGGAAAGGCCAGATTTCGGGAACCCGTCGCTTAAGACGGGCTCAAGCGGCTACTGCTGAACGGCCAGGGCGCGCGCCAGCTGGCTCAGGGCTTCCTGGTGGCGCTGGTTCGAGATGCTGGCGAAGTTACGCGCCAGTTCCAGGCACATCCGCTGACGCGGGTTCATGCTTTCGTCGTCCTCGTTGATATCGAGGCCTTCGAAGAAATAGGTGATCGGCACGTTCAGGACGCGCGTGATTTCATACAAGCGGCCGGCCGAGATGCGGTTGATGCCGCGCTCGTACTTGTGGGCCTGCTGGTAGGTGACGCCGATCATGTCGGCCATCTGCTGCTGGGACAGGCCCAGCATGATGCGGCGTTCGCGGATGCGGGCGCCAACGTGACGGTCAATAGCGCTAGCGCGGTTGGCAGGGACGGCCTTCTTGGCCGGAGCCGGGGAGACGATCGCGTCCATCAGTTGAATCCCACCTGGAGTTTCATGCGCCGTGGCGGTCTACCATCGGCTGTCACTCAGGATTGTAGGGATCGAAAAACCGGGATACCCGAGGTTATTTGTAAAAAATTGTTCGCGCGCTCTGTTAAAATGTAATGACGCGAAAAACCTAACAGATTCAGCCGCGTTCCTTGAGCAACCGCTCCAGCTGACTTTGCATCTGGTTGAGTTGGGACTTAAGGGCGTCAATATCCTGGGTTTTATTGCCGGCGCCACCTGGGGGTGTCTGGCTCGCTGCGCCAGGATTGGGTTGGGCCGACGCCGCACCACCGCGGGTCATTTGTGCGAATGGATTAAACATTCGCATCGCGTTCTCGAACAATTGCATGTTCTGCTTGCCCATCTCCTCCATGCGCTGCATCGGGAAAAGGCCCTTGAAGGTCTCCTGCATGATGCGCCGCATGTGCCCTTCGTTCTCGCCGAAGGCCTCCATGCTCGATTCGAGGTACCTAGGTACCAAGCCGCCAAGCGAATCGCCGTAGAATCCGATGATCTGGCGCAGGAACTTGATGGGCAGCAGGTTCTGTCCCTTGTTTTCCTGCTCCACGATGATTTGGGTCAGGACGCTGCGGGTGATGTCCTCGCCGGTTTTGGCGTCGGTCACCACGAATTCGACGCCCTGCTTCACCATATCGGCCAGATGGTCGAGGGTGACATAGCTGGAGGTCGCGGTGTTGTAGAGCCGCCGGTTCGCGTACTTCTTGATCGTCACGACCGTCGTCGGCGCTGTAGCTGCTTCGGCTTCCGCCATACCATCCACTCCCCAAACTCGTACCATGAGTGTGCTATGCACAAAGGCACCGTGTCAAAGCGCCCTTGGCGCGACATGGCACGGGTATGCACTGCAGCTGAAGTGAGCCATGGCCGACGCAGACCAACCCACTGACTATGCCGCCCTGGCAGCCGGCTATCTGGAGCTGTGGCAGGAACAAGTCGCCAAAATCGGCCAGGACCCCGCCGCAGCCGCGACATATATGGACGCTTGGTCCAAGATATTCGGCGCTGCCGGCATGCCGTCCCTTTTCGCAGGCCTGATGCCCCATGTCCCACCTACCGCACCGCAAAGCGCCCCGCCTGGGACCTCGGCCCCTGCCGCTGCACATGGCGGTGGAGACCTGGATCACGCAGCTCTCCTTCGCCGGATTGACGCTCTCGAGCGGCGTCTTGCCACCCTGGAAGATGCCGGTGCCGGCAACGCTGCCGAACTTGCTCCCGCGCGCGCTCGCCGAAAGCCAAAGCCACCCACAGCCTGACGCGCTCGATCCGGCGCAACTCGTCACCGCGGTCGCCGCGGCGGCAAAAGCGCGGATGGAAAGCTTCATGCGCGGGGTCGCGCGCTATCACACCGCGCCGCCGTCGGATCGCCTGGCGCGTCCTGATGCGGTGTGGTCGCAGGGCAATGCGCGTTTGCGGTTCTACGGCGGCCAGGGCGCACCCGTGATGGTGATGCCATCGCTGGTGAACCGCGCCGACATCCTCGATCTCAGCGCCGACCGTTCCTTCATGCGCGACCTCGCGACCGGCGGCCTTGCGACCTACCTGCTCGATTGGGATGCGCCCGGCGACGTGGAACGCAACTACGCCAGCGCCGACTACATCATGCAGGTCGCGATCCCCGCGCTGGCGCACCTGCACGAACGTCATGGGGTTGCGGCGCACCTTATCGGCTATTGCATGGGCGGGACGTTGGCGATGGCGCCGGCGGTATTGCGTGCCGATCTCGTGTCGCGATTGGCGCTGCTTGCGGCGCCATGGGATTTCCACGCCGACAGCGCCGGGCTGCGCGCCCAGTTGCCGCTGTTGCAACCGATCCTCGACGTCATCATTGGCGCCAAGGGTGAGGCGCCGGTCGATCTATTGCAGGCTTTGTTCGCGCTGCTCGATCCGACGCTGGTCGGCCGCAAGTTCCGCAGCTTCGCCGCGATGCCCGAGGGCGAAGACGCGCAGCGTTTCGTCGCGCTGGAGGATTGGCTCAATGACGGCGTGCCGCTCGCAGGACCCCTCGCGCGCGAAGGCTTGTTCGAGTGGTACGGTGCCAACACGCCGGGCCGGGGACTTTGGTCGGTGAGTGGAATGCGTATCGAACCGGCGCGTGTGCGCGCGCCGACGCTGGTTGTCTCGCCGTCACAGGATCGCATCGTGCCGCCGGCCTCCGCGCGCGCGGCGGCGAAAGCGATTCCGCACGCGCAGTTGCGCGAGGTGTCCCTCGGGCACATCGGAATCATCGCCGGCGCCGCGGCGCGCGCGACCGTGACTCAGCCATTGATCGACTGGCTGAACGCGAAGGATTCCCCCGCAACACCTTGATGTTGCGATGCAATAACGGCCCCTTGCGACGCGTCCTTACGCGACCTACAACATGCCGAACCGCACACTTCACGCCCGCGAGGTTCTCATGAGCGATATCGTCATCACGTCCGCCGTCCGCACGCCGATCGGCAGCTTTGGCGGCGCGCTCGCCGGCCTCAGCGCGGTGGACCTGGGCCAGGTCGTGATCACCGACGCGCTCAAGCGAGCGAAGATCGACGCGGCCGAGGTGTCGGATGTGATCATGGGCCAGGTGCTCACCGCGGCCTGCGGCCAGAACCCGGCGCGTCAGGCCTCGATCAAGGCGGGCGTGCCGAAAGAAGTGCCCGCGATGACCATCAACCAAGTCTGCGGCTCCGGCCTGAAGGCCGTCGCGCTCGGCGCGCAGTCGATCATCTCCGGTGACGCGCAGATCGTCATCGCCGGCGGTCAGGAAAGCATGAGCCAGTCGGTCCATGCGGCAAGCTTGCGCAACGGCTTGAAGATGGGCGACGGCGCGCTCATCGACACCATGATCAAGGACGGCCTGTGGGACGCCTTCAACGGCTATCACATGGGCACGACGGCCGAGAACATCGCCGAGAAGTGGCAGCTGACGCGCGCGTCGCAGGACGCGTTCGCCGCCGAATCGCAAGCGAAAGCGGAAGCCGCGATCAAGTCGGGCCGCTTCAAGGACGAGATCGTCCCGGTGATGATCACCGTGAAGCGCGAACAAAAAAGCTTCGACACCGACGAATATCCCCGTGCCGGCACGACGGCCGATACGCTGGGCAAGCTGAAGCCGGCCTTCTCGAAGGACGGCACGGTGACCGCCGGCAACGCCTCGGGCATCAATGACGGCGCGGCGGCGGTAACGCTGATGACCGCTGCCGAAGCGAAGCGTCGCGGGCTGACGCCGCTCGCGCGCATCGCGTCGTGGGCGCAGGCCGGCGTCGATCCGGCCATCATGGGCACGGGTCCGATTCCCGCGTCCAAGAAGGCGCTTGAGAAAGCCGGCTGGTCCGTCGGCGATCTCGACTTGATCGAGGCCAACGAAGCTTTCGCCGCGCAATCGCTGGCGGTCTGCAAGGACCTCGGCTTCGACCCCGCGAAGGTCAATGTGAACGGCGGCGCGATCGCGCTCGGTCATCCGATTGGCGCCTCGGGCTGTCGCGTGCTTGTCACATTGCTGCATGAATTGCAGAAGCGTTCGGCCAAAAAGGGCCTGGCGACGCTTTGCATCGGCGGCGGCATGGGCATCGCGCTCTGCGTGGAAGCCATCTAGGCGTCGAAACGCGCGCGCATCTTTCACCGACCCCGAAGCCGGTCCTATGCTCATGTGTAACTTGGCACATGGGGAGAACGGTTGTGGCATCACGTGTTGCACTGGTAACCGGGGGTACGCGGGGCATCGGCAGGGCGATCTCAATCGCGCTCAAGGACGCGGGCCGGAAGGTCATCGCCAACTACGCCGGCAATGACGACGCCGCCAAGGCCTTCGAGGCCGAGACCGGCATTGCGACCGCCAAGTTCGACGTCGGCGATTTCGCCGCCGTCAGCGAAGTGGTGCAGAAGATCACGGCGGACACCGGTCCGATCGAGATCCTGGTCAATAATGCCGGCATCACCCGCGACGGCACCCTGCACAAGATGGACGAGGGCCAGTGGGATGCGGTCATCCAGACCAATCTCGGCTCCTGCTTCAACACCTGCCGCGCCGTGATCGACGGCATGCGCGCGCGGTCGTTCGGCCGCATCGTCAACGTCGGTTCGATCAACGGGCAGATGGGCCAGTACGGCCAGGTGAACTATGCCGCCGCGAAGTCCGGCATCCATGGATTCACCAAGGCGCTGGCGCAGGAAGGCGCGGGCAAGGGCATCACGGTCAACGCCATCGCGCCGGGCTACGTCGATACCGACATGGTGCGCGCCGTGCCACCCAACGTGCTGGAGAAGATCATCGCGCGCATTCCGATGGGCCGCCTCGGGCGCGCCGAAGACATCGCGCGCGGCGTGATGTTCCTCACCGCCGACGATGCGGACTTCATCACCGGCTCGACCCTATCGATCAACGGCGGTCAACATATGTATTGATCGCCTGGGCTGGAACACAGCGCGCGGGCTGCGTATTGTGCCTGCATGCGTTTCATCGCCCTGGCCCTCGCTCTGCTGACCGCCACACCTGTCGCCGCCTGCGAGATATCGCGGCCGATTGTCTTTGCCGGCTTCGATTGGGATTCGGCGCAGTTCCACACCGCCGTGGCGCGTAAGATTCTGGAAGCCGGGTACGGCTGCAAGACCGACGTGGTCGTCGGCACCACCATTCCGCTCATCCAAGGGCTCGCGCAGGGCGACGTCGACGTGGCGATGGAGGTCTGGAAGGACAACGTCACCGAAGTCTGGAACCGCGCGATGACGCGCGGCCAGGTTCGCGAGGTCGGCGTGAACTTTCCGGATGCGGTGCAGGGTTGGTATGTGCCGCGCTATCTCGTCGAAGGCGCAAACGCGCCGGCGAAAGACTTGCGCGCCGTCGCCGACCTGCCGCGCTTCAAGGCGTTGTTCAAGGATCCGGAAGAGCCGAAAAAAGGCCGCTTCTACAACTGCCCCTCCGGCTGGAACTGCGAGATCGTCAACACCGCGAAGCTGCGCGCTTACAATCTCGAAGCCGATTTCACCAACTTCCGGCCGGGCACAGGCGCGGCCCTCGCCGCCGCCATCGGTGGGGCGGTGCTCAAGCATGAGCCGTTTGTCGCGTACTACTGGGGCCCCACTTGGGTGCTCGGCAAATACGATCTTGTCATGCTGCAAGAACCAGCCTTCAACGACGCGGATTGGAAAGGCCTGATTGCCGATCCGAAGTATCCGCGCGCCGTGGCTTATCCAAAGGTCGCGGTATGGATCGGTGCGAACGCGAAGTTCGCGGGCGCGGCGCCGGAGGCGATGGCGTTCCTCAAGGGCTATCGCACCACCTCCGCGCAGATCGGCGAGGCGCTGGCCTTCATGCAGGATCACAGCGGCAACGCCGATGCGGCGGCGAAGCAATTCCTGAAAGATCATGCCGACATCTGGCAGGCTTGGGTGACGCCGGAGATTGCGACCAAAGTACACGCCGCTCTTTAGCCGGCGCGGGGAGGGGCCATGTTTCCCGAAAGCCTGACGCTCGATCTCGCGCCGCCGATCACGCGCGCGCTGGAGACCTTTGTCGCGAACCACGGCGAGGCCTTTCGCACGCTGGGCGACGCGATCCTCGCAGTTCTCCTGAAGCTCGAAGGCCTGTTGCGCGGCGCGCCTTGGTGGCTAGTGATCGCTCTGATTGCGGCGGGCGCCTTCGCCGCTACGCGGCGCATCACCTTTACCGCGTCGCTGGTGATCGCGATGTTCCTGCTCGGCGTGCTCGGGATGTGGGACGCGACGATGATGACGCTGGCGCTGATGCTCGCCGCGCTGATCGTCGCAGTGGCGCTCGGCCTGCCGCTCGGCATCGCGGTCGCGCGCCACGCGCGGCTGCGTCGCCTTGCGCTGCCGCTCCTCGATGCCATGCAGACCCTGCCGTCGTTCGTCTATCTGGTGCCCGCGCTGATGCTGTTCGGTCTCGGCAAGGTCCCGGCGCTGCTCGCCACTGTGATCTACGCGGTGCCGCCGATCATTCGCCTGACCGATCTGGGCATTCGCCAAGCCGATCCCGAAGCGGTCGAGGCGGCTGAAGCCTTCGGCGCCACGTCGGCGCAACGTCTATGGTGGGTGGAATTGCCGCTCGCGCTTCCGGCGATCATGGTTGGGCTCAATCAGGCCTGCATGATGGCGCTGTCGATGGTCGTCGTGGCGGCGATGATCGGCACGCGCGGTTTGGGCGAGCAGGTGCTGCTCGGCATCCAACGCCTCGACACGGGACGTGCGCTTGTCGCCGGTGTCGCGCTGGCCATTGTCATCGACCGCCTCACCCAGGCAGTCGCGCGGCGCGGGCAACCTTCTGCATGAGCCTCGGTCCGGCGATCACACTCACGAACGTGTCGGTCCAGTATGGGACACGCGCCGCACTGCTCGACGCCTCGCTTGAGATCCCGGCCGGTAGCCTGTTCGCCATCATGGGCCTATCCGGCGCAGGGAAATCGACCTTGCTGCGCAGCATCAATCGTCTGGTCACCCCAACAGCGGGTCAGGTACGGGTGGGCGATATCGATGTCACCGCGCTCGATGCCGCTGGCCTGCGGCGGTTTCGCCAGAACACCACTGCGATGGTGTTTCAGAACTTCGGCCTGCTGCCGCATCGCAACACCATCGATAACGTGGCGTTTCCTCTGCGTCTGCAAGGACAGGCGGCGGGGCCCGCCCGCGCGGCCGCGAAATCGTGGCTTGAGCGCTTCGGGCTCGCGGCCGTCACGGCGGCATCGCCGGCGACACTTTCCGCCGGGATGCGGCAACGTGTTGGCCTGGCCCGCGCGTTAGTGACCGACGCGCCGGTACTGTTGATGGACGAGCCGTTCAGTGCGCTGGACCCCATCACACGCCGCGCGATGCAGGACGAGACAAAGGGGCTGCAGCGTGATCTCGGCAAAACGGTCGTCATCATCACTCACGACCCCCGCGAGGCGTTCCGCATCGCCGACCGCATCGCCGTCGTGCACGCGGGCCGTATCGTACAATCCGCCACGCCTGATGAGCTGCGCAGCCGCCCGGCGAACGAACACGTCGCCGCGCTGCTCGCCGCAGCGGACCTCTAAACTGTGGTCTACAGGGCGCGTTCTCACACAAAATTTAGGTGTGACCAGTCTCGGCGCCTCATTGGCGCCACGATATGGTATGCACGATTGCTATGGTGAAACGCCGGTCCATTCGGGGCGCGGCGTGATGTTTCGGGTGCCTCGGTCGTGAAGCCGCTGCGCGACAAAATTGGGATGATTGGACGCCGCCGTCTTCTGGCCGGCGGCGCGGCCTTGCCCGCGCTTGCCCTGATGGGCGCGGCGGCGCCGCAGGATCGCGAAACCAAGGTCATCCGCCTAGGCTCCGGTCCCACCGGCGCGACGGAGTTCCTGTTCGGCGGCCTCATCGCCAACGCCATCTCCAATCCCCCCGGCAGCCGCGAATGCGAGCGCGGCGGCAATTGCGGTGTTCCGGGATTGATCACCGTCGCCCAGACCACTGGCGGCGCGGTCGAGAACCTGCGCGCGGTGGCGCGCGGCGATATCGAACTCGGTCTCAGCCAGGCCGATGTCGCGAGTTGGCTGTTTGACGGCTCGGGCCCTTACGCGGGCCAGGAGCCGCTGTCGAACCTGCGCGCGATCGGCCGTCTGTATCCGGCCGCGATCCATCTCGTCGTGCGCGATACCGCCAAGATCAACGGCGTGACCGATCTCAAGGGCAAGCGCGTCGGCATCGGCATGAACGGCACGGCTCAGTCCGTGACCCCGCGCATGATCCTTTCCGCCTTCAACGTTCACGCGAATCAAGTCCAACTTAAGCCGCTCGCCTTCACGGCGATGACCGATGCCCTGGCCGCCGGCACCATTGATGCGTTGTTCGTCGTCAGTGCCGCGCCCGTGCTGGCGCTGGAGGACCTCGCGCGCAGCACGCCGATCCGAATCGTGCCGATCGCGGGCCCCATCGCCGACAAAATCGCCGATGTCCTGCCGTATTATTCGGTCGGCATCGTCCCCGCCGGGACTTATGGCGCACCCGACGATGTGCAGACGCTGGAAGTCGGCATCCTGCTGGTCGCGCGTGCGAACCTGGACGACACCCTGGGCTTCAACATCGCCCGCGCCCTTTGGCATGAACGCAACGTCGCGCTGTTCCAGAACGGGCATCCGTCCGGGAAGACGATGGCAAAGGAAGCCGCGGGAAGCGGTTACACATTGCCCCTTCATCAGGGTGCGGCGCGCTACTACCTTGGGCAGGGCATCTCCGTGCCACAGCAGACCATGCTGGCGCCGGTGAAGCCGGTGCG
The DNA here is from genome assembly GCA_947476695.1 of Rhodospirillaceae bacterium. Taxonomy (GTDB): domain Bacteria; phylum Pseudomonadota; class Alphaproteobacteria; order Rhodospirillales; family Rhodospirillaceae; genus SCTM01. The sequence goes on along the minus strand of CANJRD010000001.1, from coordinate 128,152 downwards.
CGCAAACTCTCCCAACAGCCGTTCTTCCTGACTCGAGTTCTCATGTCCTCCACGACCGTCCTTGTTGAAGCCGGCGCCGCCACGGTGCCGATCGTTGCCGTCACCGCCGAAGCCTTGGCGTCGTGGGCCGCGCCCCATGATCGCATCGCGCGCTGGATCGCGGTCAGCGGGTTCAAGGGCGATGCCGGCACCACCCTCGCCATCGCCAACGACGACGGCAGCCTGATGCAAGTGCTGTTGGGTTTGGGTCGCGGCGAGGATCCCTGGGTGACCGGCGGGCTCGCAAAATCCTTGCCGCGCGGCGTGTACCATATCGACGAAGTCATAGGTCTTTCCGACGCCGCGCTGCATGAATTCTCGAGCTGGGCGCCACTTGCCTGGGCGCTCGGGGCCTATCAGTTCACGCGCTACAAGAAAGACGGCGCGGCGGCGGCGGAGAAGCTGTCGCGTCTGGTGTGGCCCGCCGAGGCCGACCGCGCGCATGTGGAACGCATCGTCGCGGCGGCCACCCTGACGCGCGATCTGGTCAACACACCGGCCGCCGACATGCTGCCCGACGTTCTGGCCCAGACGGCGGAATTCGTCGCCACGCATCACGGCGCCTCGGTGAAGATCACCGTCGGCGACGATCTGCTCAAGCGCGGCTATCCGATGATCCATGCCGTCGGCCGCGCGAGTTCCTCCGCGCCGCGGCTGATCGATTTCACCTGGGGCAATCCGGCCGACAAGAAAGTGACGCTGGTCGGCAAGGGTGTGTGCTTCGATACCGGCGGCCTCGATCTTAAGCCCGCCAGCGCCATGGGCCTGATGAAGAAGGACATGGGCGGGGCGGCCACCGTGCTCGGTCTGGCCGACATGATCATGGACGCGATGCTGCCGGTGCGGCTGCGCGTGATGATCCCGGCGGTGGAGAACTCGGTCTCCGGCAATTCATTCCGTCCCGGCGACGTGCTGACGTCGCGGTCGGGCCTGACGGTCGAGATCGGAAACACCGACGCGGAAGGCCGGCTCGTGCTGGCCGATGCGCTCAGCGAGGCCTCGGCGGAAGAGCCCGCGCTGCTGATCGATTGCGCCACGCTCACCGGTGCGGCGCGCAGCGCGCTCGGGCCTGAACTGCCGGCACTGTTCACCGACAACGAAGACCTCGCGGCCGATCTTGCCGCCGCCGCCAAGGCGACGCACGATCCCATGTGGCGTCTGCCGATGTGGACGCCGTATCGCAAGATGATCGACAGCAAGATCGCCGACATGAACAACGCCGGCGACTCTCCCTTCGCCGGGGCGATCACCGCCGCGCTGTTCCTGAAGGAATTCGTCACCGCCAACGTGCCCTGGGCGCATATCGATCTCTATGCCTGGAACGCCGGCGAGCGCCCAGGTCGCCCGCAAGGCGGCGAGGCGTTGACGCAACGCGCGTTGTTCGAACTCATCCGCCGACGGTTCGGATAAACGCATGGCCGTCATCCATGTGAAAAGCATCGAGGTGGCGCAACAGCAGATCGAAGTGGCTATACAGCTTTTGTTTTCCGCACGCGATGTCGTCGCGGCCCATACCTTGGCCTCGGCCAGCGGGCGCATCCTCATCGCGCTTGCCGATCACCGTCCGGCGGCACTCGATCCCAATGTCTACATTCGCCCGGGTCGCGAGGATCAGGTCTCCGATCTGATGGATCGCACGATGGCCTTCTTCCAGTATCCCGATCAGGACGCGGCAGCGATGCTCGACGGCGTGCAGGAAGAGATCAACGACCTCATGCTGTTCCAGTGCTGCCAGTGGTATCAGGCGCTGGGCAATCCGCTGGCGCCGGGCATGCAAGCCTTCATGGCCTGGTTCGTGGTGATGTACCCGGACCTGTTCATCGACGATCATCCGTTCAAGCAGCGCCTGGCGGAAGCCGACTTCAGCTGGCTGCGCACCGCGCCACGCGCCCAACAGCTCAGCTTCGGCCAGAAGTTGTTGATGGCAAATACACAGGTTGGGTGACGCATGAACGATGTCGGCTTTAAGGGCGCCCGCGCGGACTGGACCGACATCGTGCTCGTCTGCCGCAAGTGCTCGAAGCGCGCTGAAGGCGGCTTCGGCAAGGGCGGCGACAAACGGCTCGCCAAATGCCTGCGCAAGACGCTCGACGTCGGCGATCAGGAAGACCGCGACACGAAGGTCGCCGTGATCGAAGTCGATTGCTTCGACATCTGCCCGAAGAACGCCGTGGTGGTCGTCACCTCCGCCGCGCCCGGCGATATTGTGATCGTGCCCACCAACACGCCGATTGAAGCCGTGATCGAGCGCCTAGGACTAACAAGCGGCTTAGCCAAGCGCCCGGATCAACAGGCTTAAGCCCGCTTGGCAGTGCTCTCGCGGTTCACCGGGACTTCGAGGCGGCTCAGCATTTCTTTCGGTACGATCTGCCAAAAATGCCGCACTTCGCGGTCCCAGTTCACTAACAGCTGTTCGGCGTGCGGTGAGGCGGTCTCGCGATGGTGCTCCATCACGAGGTTGCGCAACATCGTCTCGTAATGGCCCACGGCGATGCGCTGTGCGATCACGGTGTCGCTGTTCAGGCGTACCGGCAGCAGGTTTTCCTTGTCGTAGACGAAGGCCATGCCACCGGTCATGCCCGCGCCGAAGTTCGCGCCGACCGTGCCCAGGATCACGGCGGTGCCGCCGGTCATGTACTCACAGCCGTTGGAACCGCAGCCCTCGATGACGGTGGTCGCACCGGAATTGCGCACGCCGAAGCGCTCGCCGGCCTGGCCTGCGGCGAACAGTTTGCCGCTGGTCGCGCCGTACAGAACGGTGTTGCCGATGATGGTGTTGTCGCACCACTTGAACAGCGCCGAAGTCGTCGGACGCACCACGATGGTGCCGCCGGACAAGCCCTTGCCGACGTAGTCGTTGGAATCGCCGAACACTTCCAGCTTCAGACCCTGCACGGCGAACGCGCCGAGCGACTGCCCGGCTGAGCCGCGCAAACGCACCGTGATATGGTTGGGCGCCAGGCCGGTCATGCCGTACTTGGTCACGATCATGTGCGACAGCTTGGTGCCGATCGCGCGCTGCACGTTACGCACGTTGTAGGTGAGCTGCATCTTCTCACCTTCTTCGAGCATCGGGCGCGCATCCGCGATCATCTGCGCATCCAGCGTCTCGGGCACTTCGTTGCGGCCCTTGAGCATGTTGCGCGTCGGCAGGCCGCCCGAATCCGGACGCACCAACAGCGGGTTCAAGTCGAGGTCGTCCAGATGGGCCGCGCCACGGCTGACCTGATGCAGCAGATCGCTGCGGCCGATGATTTCGTCCAGCGACTTGAAGCCAAGCTGGGCCAGGATGTCGCGCACCTCTTCGGCGATGAAGCTGAACAGGTTGACGACTTTCTCCGGCGTGCCGGTGAACTTCTTGCGCAGCTCGGTGTCCTGCGTGCAGACGCCGACCGGGCAGGTGTTCGAGTGGCACTGGCGCACCATGATGCAGCCCATCGCGATCAGCGATGTGGTGCCGATGCCGAACTCCTCGGCGCCCAGCATGGCGGCGATCACGATATCGCGGCCGGTCTTCAACCCGCCGTCGGTGCGCAGCACGATGCGATGACGCAGACGGTTCAGCGTCAGAACCTGGTGCACTTCCGTCAGGCCCATTTCCCATGGCAGGCCCGCGAACTTCAGCGAGGTCTGCGGCGAGGCGCCTGTGCCGCCGGAATGGCCGGAGATCAGGATGGTGTCGGCGTTCGCCTTCGCCACGCCGGCGGCAATCGTGCCGATACCGGTGCGGGCCACCAGCTTCACGGTGACGCGGGCGCGGGGATTGATCTGCTTCAGGTCGTAGATCAACTGCGCCAGGTCTTCGATCGAATAGATGTCGTGGTGCGGCGGTGGCGAGATCAGCATCACGCCCGGCGTCGCATGACGCAGCGCCGCGATCTCGACGGTGACCTTGAAGCCGGGCAGCTGTCCGCCTTCGCCGGGCTTCGCACCCTGCGCCACCTTGATCTCGATCTCGCGGCACTGGTTCAGGTACTCCGCTGTCACGCCGAAACGCCCGGAAGCGATCTGCTTGATCGCCGAGTTGGCGTTGTCACCGTTGGCGAACGGGCGATAGCGCTTGCGGTCTTCGCCGCCCTCGCCGGAGTCCGACTTCGCGCCGATGCGGTTCATCGCGATGTTCAGCGTGCCGTGCGCCTCCGGCCCGAGCGCGCCCAGTGACATGCCGGGCGTGACGAAGCGCTTGCGGATCTCGGTGGTGGACTCCACCTGCTCCGCCGGGATCGAGGCCGTCGACTTGCGGAAGTCGAGCAGGTCGCGCAGCCAGATCGCCGGCATCTGGCGGATGCCCGCCGAGTACTTGAGGTACGTGGCGTAGCTGTCCTTCTCCACCGCGCTTTGCAGCAGGTGGATCAGGCGGCCGTCGAAGGCATGTGTATCGCCCGATTGCGCGCGATAACGATAGAAGCCGCCGACCGGCAAGGTCACCGCTTCGGGCCGGAAAGCCTTGTGATGCTGCTCCAGCGCCTTTTTCTGGATACCGGCGAGGCCGAGACCGGAGATGCGCGACGGCATGCCGGGGAAGAATTCGGCCACCATCGAACGCGACAGGCCGACCGCCTCGAAGTTGTAGCCGCCGCGATAGGAACTGATCACCGCGATGCCCATCTTCGACATCACCTTCAGCAGGCCGTCGTTGATGGCCTTCTGATAGCGCTTCAAGCAGTCTCCGAGGCTGTAGCTGCCGAACAGCCCGCGACGATGACGATCAGCGATCGCTTCTTCGGTGATGTAAGGATTGACCGTGGTGGCGCCCACGCCGATCAGCACGGCGGTGTAGTGCACGTCCAGGCATTCGCCCGAGCGTACGTTCAGGGACGTGAAAGTGCGCAGCTTCTGACGGATCAGGTGCGTGTGCACGCCGCCGGCCGCCAGGATCATCGGCAGCGGCGCGCGTTCGGCGCTGGCGTGTTCGTCGGACAGCACGATGTGCGTGCAACCGCCGCGCACGGCTTCCTCGGCTTCGATCTGGATGCGCGACAACGCCGCGCGCAGCGCGTTCTCGCCGCCGTTGACGTCGAAGGTCGCGTCGATGTCGCGGGCGGTGTCGCCCATGTATTTGCGCATGGCGGCGAATTGGGCGTTGGTCAGCATCGGGCTGGCGAGCTGCAGCAGTTCGCACTGGCTCGGCGATTCATCCAGGATGTTGCCGAGATTGCCCAGGCGGGTGTTCAGGGTCATCACCCGCGTTTCGCGCAAGCTGTCGATCGGCGGATTGGTGACCTGGCTGAAGTTCTGCCGGAAGAAGTGGTGCAGACCGCGATAGTTGTCTGCCAGCACCGCCAGCGGCGTGTCGTCGCCCATCGAGCCGATGGCTTCCTTCGCATCCGTCACCATCGGTTGCAGGATCAACTCAAGATCCTCCAGCGTCACGCCGTACCCGGCCTGACGACGCACAAGATCTTCCTTCTTCAGGTTGCTCTTGGCCGACTTGCCCGCGCCGACGATGCTGTCGAGGTGCGTGGTGTTCTTGATCCAATCGCCGTAGGCATGACGTCCGGCGAGCTGGTCCTTGATCTCCATGTCGTGGAAGAACTGGCCCTTCTCGAGATCGACGGCGATCATCTGGCCAGGTCCGACACGGCCCTTCTCGAGCACGTCGGCATTGCCGACCGGCACCATGCCGGTCTCGGAACCGACAATCAGCAGTCCATCCCGGGTGCGGGTGTAGCGCATCGGCCGCAGGCCGTTGCGGTCCATGTAGCCGATGACCCAGCGCCCGTCCGTCGCGCACATCGCGCCCGGGCCGTCCCACGGCTCCATCACGGCGTTGCAGTAGGCGAACAGGTCGCGGTGCTTATCCGGCATCACGGCGTTCTGGCTGATGCTTTCGGGCACCAGCATGCAGCGCGCCATCGGCGCGTCGCGGCCCGAACGACAGAGCAACTCGAACACGTTGTCGAGCATGGCCGAGTCCGAACCGCCCGATTGGATGATCGGCTTCAGGTCTTCGATGGACTCACCGAAGCTCGCATGGTCCAGGCGGCACTCGTGCGCCTTCATCCAGTTGACGTTGCCCAGCAGCGTATTGATCTCGCCGTTGTGCGCCAGCATGCGGAACGGCTGCGCCAGTCGCCACGTCGGGAACGTGTTGGTCGAGTAGCGCTGGTGATAGATGGCGAACGACGAGACGAAGCGCGCATCGAGCAAGTCGGGGTAGAACGACGTCAGCTGCTCTGCGAGGAACATACCCTTGTAGATGATCGAGCGCGACGACAGCGAGCAGATGTAGAAGTCGTTGATGTGCTCATCCAGCACCCGCTTCTCGATGCGGCGGCGCACGAGATACAGGTTGCGTTCGAGATCGTCGCCCGCCAGGCCGCGGCGATTACCGATCATGATCTGTTCGATCTCGGGGCGCGTGGCGTTGGCCTTCTCGCCGATGACGGCGATGTCCACCGGCACCTGACGCCAGCCGAAAATGTAATAGCCGGCAGCGAGAATCTCGCTCTCGACTATGGTGCGGCAGATCTCCTGCGCGCCGAGGTCCGACTTCGGCAGGAACACCATGCCCACGGACAGCGTCTCACCTTCCGGCACGGTGTGGCCGGTGCGGGTGACGTGATCGCGATAGAAGTCCTGCGGAATCTGCAGATGGATGCCCGCGCCGTCGCCGGTCTTGCCATCGGCGTCCACCGCGCCGCGGTGATACAGCACTTTCAGCGCTTCGATCGCCGACTGTACGACCTGGCGACGCGGGCGTCCGTCGACCGCCACCACCATGCCGACGCCGCAGGCATCGTGTTCCTGCGACGGGTCGTAAGCATGCGCCGCCGTCAGCTTCTCGACGTTGGCTTTGTAGTTCGCGACGAATTGTTCGCCGGACTCGGTCGGGAGCTTGGTGATCTCGTTCATGGTCACGAAGCCTTCTTCATTTGATCGACGACGGTCGCCTGCACATAGGCGTGGATATGGGCGGCGGCGTCGCGGCCGTCGCGGATTGCCCAGACGACCAGTGACGCGCCACGCACGATGTCGCCGGCGGCGAACACGCCCTCCATCGTCGTCTGCATGGTGCGATAGTCCGTCTTCAGCGTGCCCCAGCGCGTGACCCCCAGCGCCGGTTCGTCGAACAGCGCCGGCACGTCTTCCGGGTCGAAGCCCAGTGCTTCGATCACCATGTCGGCCGGCACCACGAACTGCGAGCCCTCGATCTCTTCCGGCTTGGCGCGGCCCGAAGCGTCGGGGGTGCCCAATCGCATGCGCAGCGCGCGCACGCCGGTGGCGACCGTGTCGTTGTCGTGCAGCACCGCTTCCGGCGCGCTCATCCACAGGAACTCAACGCCCTCTTCGATGGCGTTGGCGACCTCGCGCTGCGAGCCGGGCATATTCTCGCGGTCGCGGCGATACAGGCACTTCACCGACTTCGCGCCCTGGCGGATGGCGGTGCGCACGCAATCCATCGCGGTATCGCCGCCGCCGATCACGACCACGTTCTTGCCTGCGGCGTTCAGCAGGCCGCTGTCATAGTCGGCGACGGTGTCGCCCAGGCTCTTGCGGTTGGAGGCGGTGAGGTAGGTCATCGCCTTGAACACGCCGGTCGCGCCCACGCCGGGCACGGTCAACTCGCGTGCCTTGTAGACGCCGGTGGCGATCAGCACGGCGGCGTGTTTGCGGCGCAGGTCGGCGAAGGTATGCGTCTTGCCGATCTCGGCGTTGCGGTGGAACGTGATCTTCGCGCGCTCCAGCAGGTCGACGCGACGGTTCACGACGTCCTTGTCGAGCTTGAAATTGGGGATGCCATAGATCAGCAGGCCGCCGCTGCGGTCATAGCGATCGTAGACCTCGACCTGATAGCCCAGCTTGCGCAGTTCCTCGGCGGCGGCCATGCCGGCGGGGCCGGCACCGACGATGCCGATGGATTGGGGGCGTTCGTGCTCTGGCTGCACGGGCTTCACCCAGCCGCGCTCCCAGGCGGTGTCGGTGATGAACTTCTCCACCGCGCCGATGGTCACCGCGCCGTGCTTGGATTGCTCCAGCACGCAGGACCCTTCGCACAGGCGATCCTGCGGGCAGATGCGGCCGCAGACTTCCGGCATGTTGTTGGTGGTGGAGGAAAGCGCATAGGCTTCCTCAAGGCGGCCCTCGGCCACCATCTTCAGCCAGTCGGGAATGTTGTTCTGCACCGGGCAATGCACCTGACAGAACGGAATGCCGCATTGCTCGCAGCGCGAAGACTGATCGCCCGCCTTGTCGTCGGCGTACTCGGCGTAAATCTCGCCGAAGTCCTTGCGCCGGGTCGCCGCGTCGCGTTTGGCCGGTGGGGCGGCGTCGAGACGGACGAACTGCAGCATGTCGCGCGGGGCCATGGCCAAGCTCCTGAACAGCAGGGGCGCGGAAACTAAGGCCGATCTCAGCCCGCCGCTACCGCAAATCAAATATTAGGTCAGTTAAATTGACCTAATATGTTTCGTGGCAGGATGCAAGCACGCCAGACGCGCAAAAATATCATGGTCCGACAGCAGAATTAGTTCACAGGTGTGAACTATGTTGTCACGGGTTTCACCCTAGGGCCGGAGTCGCGCTAATGTTATCATGGACTTAGTCGAACCACCGCGTTTGGGGACGGGGGCTGGTGGATTTCATTGATTGGATTGTGCTTGCCCTGGTGCAAGCCTTCGCCGAGGTGCTGCCGATTGGGTCCTCGGCCCAGATTGCTGTGCTCAACGCTTGGGCTGGGTTGATTTCGGTCGGCCCGATCGATGCCGCCTCAACCCCGGCCTTGGGCTTGGGGGTACGCATCGGTCTCGCCCTCGGGGCCGCCGCCTACTTCTGGGAAGACGTGGGCGACATGATCGGTGGCCTGGTCCGGATGGCCAAAGGCAAGCGCGATCCGGGCGCGCGTCTCGCCTTCCAACTGTTTGCGGCCACGCTCCCCAGCATCGCCTTTGCCCTGGCCGTCGATCAGGTTTGGGGCACCGCCTGGCAAGGGCCGCTGGTCGTCGCCTGGGCGACGTTCGTCATCGGGTTCCTGCTGTTCTTCTTCGATCGCACCTGCATGACGGTGAAGCGCGTCGAGCATGCAGGCTACAGCGATGCGTTGCTGCTTGGCATCGCGCAGGCGCTGGCACTTGTGCCCGGGGTCGGCCGCATCGCGGCTTCGGCGGCGATGGCGCGCATGCTCGGCTATGAGCGCCAGGACACCGCGCGCTTCTCGTTCCTCATCTCGATCCCGGTGTTGATCGCAAGCTGCGCCTGGCAGATCGCCCAGACTCTGCGCGCGGGCGAAAGCGTGCCGCCGATCCCCACGGCGATTGGGTTCGTGCTCACCTTCATCGTCACGCTCATACTGCTGAGCATGTTGATGAATTGGCTACGGCGGCGCAGTTTCATGCCGTTCGCGATCTATCGCATGCTGATCGGGATCAACCTGCTCGTGATCGCTTACGGCGTTCTCTAGCTCAAACGGATGCGCGGCGATCACTTCGCGGCGATGCGTATGCGCTTGCCCTGCTGCACGGGCCGGAAGCGCTTCAGATAGCTGCCGACAATGGCTTCCGCCGAACTCGGGACGATGCCGAATTCCGCCAGCCCCGGCGCCTTGTTGCCGAGAACGTTGCCAATCTTGAGCAGCTTCACCTGATCGGGCGTCAGCAACGGCGTTGGCAGGAACTGCGCGAACACCGCGCTGACTTGCGCCACGATGAACGGCACTCCGATGATCCAGCGGTCGCGCATCGTCTCGCGGTTCACGATCTGCATGATCTCGCGCATGTCGTACACGCGCGGGCCGCCCAGCTCGAAGGTCTCTCCGGCATAGCCCGGCTTCATCACCGAATCGCCGATCGCGTTGGCGACGTCGCCCACGAACACCGGTTGGAACTTCGGCCCGCCGCCGCCTTCGGCATGCGGCACGATGTCGGTAAAGAACGGCAGCACCGGCGACAGCTGAGCGATGCGGCCGAACAGGTTGAAGAAGCCGTCCTCGGCGCCGAACACGACGCTGGGGCGGAAGATGGTGGCGGTCGGGAATGCGTCTTGCACCGCCGCTTCGCCCGCGGCCTTGCTGCGGGCGTAGGTCGAGGGCGAATCCGCTGCCGCGCCCAAAGCGGAGATATGGACCAGATGCTCGACGCCGGCGGCCGCGGCGGCCTTCGCCACGCGGGCCGCGCCGTCTACGTGCATCGCCTCAAAGGTGCTGTTGCCGCGCTCGTACAGGACGCCGACGCAGTTGATGACCGCATCGGCGCCTGCGATGGCGGCGGCGACCGAGGCATCGTCACGGATCGAGGCGGGTACCAGGGCGATCTGCCCCAGGTTGCCGGCCGGCTTCAGGAACGCCGCCGCGCGCGTATCGCGCACTGCGACCCGCACCCGCCAGCCGTCCGCCGCGAAGCGGCGCACCACATGTCGGCCGATGAAGCCCGAACCGCCGAAAATCGTGACTAGTTTGTTCGCCATGGCGTCTCTCGCCCCCAGAAACCCAGGGCCCTCAAGTGACATACAATAATCGCCCTGGCAACGCCGGGCGGCAGCGAAAAAGACGGGTGAGGGCACTGATCTCATTGACAAACCGGCAGGCGGCCCTTATCCGTCACGCCCTGCACCGGCTCGGTCCCCACGCGGTCCCGATCGGTACGCCCAGGTGGTGGAATTGGTAGACGCGCTGGCTTCAGGTGCCAGTGTCCGCAAGGACGTGGAGGTTCGAGTCCTCTCCTGGGCACCAAAACTTTCTCTAAATCATTGATCTACGGGACTTGCGGGAGTCTGGTGCAACGTCCGCGTCGGATTCTCGCGTGTCTAACTGACACGCCGGCTGAATATCGGCGAAGTCATGGTGAGGCAGGGCAATAGATGCCGCTGGACTCTTTCAATCAACGGATGAATCGGGGATATTTATTTAGCGCGTGAGAGCGTCGGCCTGCCAAAGACGGATGGCGTGTTGAGGGGATATCACACACGCCTACCGAGGTAAGCTTTGGTTTCAAAACTTCTCCGGACGTTTTTCACGCCGCGCTCGCTGATGTGCGCGCTGTCCGCGATCGGTGTTGTCGCCTGGTTCAACAGCGACGCTTCCGCTGCCTATGATTACGTGAGCCTGGGCGCGCCGAAGTTCGTCAACACCAACTACATTGAGTTGGCGAAGATCGCGCGGATATCCAAGTTCCGTTCGTTGGCCGGCCACAATTACTCGGACTCCTCGCAGTTCGGCACCGACGGGATCAGGGATCGCGGCGTCGCCGAGAACTGCAGCTCGATGAAGCACTATTTCGTTGCGCCGGATTCAGGCGTGAAGATTTACGCGCCGGTGAGCGGGACGATCGGGTCGATCCGCGTGGGCACCCTGGGTTACCAGATCGAGATCACGCCGGACGAGCAGCCGGATTTCCATATCAACATTTTCCACGTGAAGTTTTCGAAGCCGCTGGCGATCGGCGAGCGGCTTACCGAAGGCCAGCAGATCGGCACGCATATCGGGCTCGATACATGGTCCGACGTTTCGGTCTGGGTGCAGACGCCAAGCGGCAAGCACCTGATCTCGTACTTCGAGGTGCTCACCGATGCCGGCTTCGCGGTGTTCAAGGACCGCGGCCTTGTGACGCGCGAAAGCGTGATCCGTTCCAAGGCAGAGCGTGCCGCGGACCCGCGTGTGTGTTCGTTCTCGTCAGACCAGGATTCCGATTTCGTCAATCTGTCCGGCCCGGCGCCGGCGAAGCAAACGGTGACGGTGCAGACGCGCCCCGCCGACACGATGAATATCGGCGATACCCCGGTGACGCTTGCCGCAACGGCGAGTTCGGGCCTGCCGGTGGTGTTCGTTTCGGATACGCCGAAAATCTGCGCGGTCGATGGCACCGCGCTTTCGGCGCGCCGGCCGGGCAGGTGCAAGCTGCGCGCGACCCAGCCGGGCACGGACTCGTTCGTCGAAGCACCGCCGGAGTTCCTGCACACGACCGTGCTCCCGCGTGGGCGCACCCTGGCGCCGCCGCGGCTGGGCAATGTGTATCCCCCGGGCGGCAACGGCCCGGACTCCTACATTCGGTTCTACAACACGGGCTTAAAGGCGGGCACCGTGACCGCCTCGTTGCTCAACGGCGCGACCGGCCAGACGGTCGTGATGTGGCAGAGCCCGTCGATCCCGCCCGGCGCTGCGCCACAGTTCTCTATCAGGGACATCGAGGGCACGCTGCCCGCGGGATACCTGCGTCCGGCCGCCTACAGCTTGAAGGTCGAGCCGGAGACCACCATCGACGGCTATCTGCAACACGTGCTGTTCGACGGTGGGGTCGAGGTGCTGACCAACGCCAGCACATGCGACACCGGCACGACCGCGGACGCTCACCGTCTCATGAATGTCCATTCGTCGTGGCTGGAGAGCGGCTACCCCAGCACGGTTTTCTTTTTCAATTTCAGCATCAGCACGACAAGTATGAATTACTTGCTGCGCGATGCGCCGACGGGAACCGAGCTCGGCCGCTTCAGCTCCGGTTTTCTGCCGGTCGTCTCAGGCGTCGCCAACACGGCGGTCCCCAACCTGCAGATCGTCGTCAGCGAAGCCGCGATGGAAACGGTCGTGTATTCGACCAACAATCCATCTGTGCGCGGCGCCTTATCGCCGCCGTCGCATCATCTTAATCTCGATGACCAGGCGACCATCGTCTTTAACGCGGACTCAAAATTCACTAAATATTTTTCCCAGCACCTGGTGACAAACCGCCGCCCGGGCGTGGTGTCCGACATGACAACCATGTGCGCGCTGAGCGGCCAGAGTAACGGCACCGCAAATCCTGAGGTGCGCGCCAGCGGACTGCTCTCCAGCTTGCAGCCGTTGGCGCAATCGACGTTGCGCTTCTACAACTCCGGTACGACGTCTGGGACCGTGAAGGTGACCCTCTTCGGGAACTACGAAGATCAGCCGTTGGGGGCCTGGGTAAGCCCGGAAATTCCGCCGGGAGCAGTGCGCGAGTTCGCGATAGCCACCATCGAGGGCGAGGCGACGCCGCATCGCTTCGACGCTTTTGTCCCGCGGGCCCTGGCCAAACAGAATTTCTACGGGATTGCGATGGAGACCGGGATGGACGGGTTGTTCCAGAACGTGCTCTCGCGCAATTCCGGCGGCGCCTATACCAACGCCAGCACGTGTTTCGAGGGCGTGGCGACGGATCAAAAGACATTGATTTCCGTGAGCGCGTCCGTCCGCGAGGCTGAGGGCTATGCGAGCACCGTGGTCGTCGCCAACACGGGCGCCACGTCTTCAACGGCGACCCTGACGGTGGTGGATGCCCGCGACGGCACCACCCTCGGCAGCTTTCAGACCGACGCGATCCCCGGCAATGGCCTGATCCGGCTCGATGCGCGTGCGATCGAGTCCGCAGCCGGTATCCCCGCTGACGCGGCGCGCCAGCAATACGTCATCAAAGCCGACGAATCCTTCCCGGGCTTCCTCCAGCACCTCCTGAACAACCGGGACCAGGGTGTGGTGAGCGATATGACTGCCGCGTGCCTGCTGTAGGGGGCGCCCCTCTCCGCCAACTCATAAAGACGCAGCGCACGCTAGGACCTATGTCCCCCGCGCCACGTTGACTCGGATGCCAAGCGGTCACACCACACCATGTGGCTGCGGCGAACGGTATGGGAGTTGTATCAATGCCTAAATTTCTTATTGCGACTGTTGCAGCCTGTGCGCTCATCTCCGGCGGGGCGTCTGCGCAGATCAGCAGCAGCACCGAGACGACCACAACTATTCAGAAGCATTCACTGATGGAGCCGGACGCAACCGTATCCAAGGAAGTGAAGTCGAAGACCTACAACAGCGACGGCAGCGAAACGCGTTCCAAGCAAAGCGTCACGCGCAGCGCCGGCGGCGGCGTCAGCGCGGAGTCACGCTCCAAGACGACGAATTCCGATGGATCGGAAGTCACGCGCGAGCGTGAGCGCACCGTCAATCCGGATGGCTCCACGTCCAGTTCCACCACAACGATCCACAAAGACTAACCACAGACGTTTCACCAAAGCGCCCTGCCGCTCCCGCGGTGGGGCGTTGACGGTTTCGTCGGCGGGGACGATCCGCCACAGATTGATGACGATCCTCTCGACCTGGGTCGGATCGACCAGCGCCGACGCGAGAGCGAATTCCAGCCGCAGTATGCCGCAGCGAATTCCAGCCGCAGTATGCCGCCTAGATCAGCATTTTCCGCTCGGCCTTGCCGTAGGCCCCCTTCGCGCGCCGCTGCATTCCTTCACGATCAAGCATTGTGATCACGCCGCGGCGATAGCCAATCAGTCCGCGCCGCGACATGACCGCGAGGGCGTCGGTCACGCCGGCACGGCGGACGCCGAGCATCAGTGACAGGCACTCATGCGTCAGCGCGATCTCGTCGCCATCGACGCGGTCGTGTGCCATCAGCAGCCATCGCGCCAACCGTTCATCCAGCGAGGCCCGCGCATTGGTCGAAGCGGTGTGGGCGGCCTGACCCAGGAAGCGGTGCGCATAGCGCATCAGGGCCTGCCGCAACGCGGGGCTTTTTTCCATTGCGGCGCGCAGCTTCGCCGCCGGCAGCCTTTGGCACGTCCCCGGCAGCTGCACATAGGCACCGTAGGCCGAGCGCTCCTCGCCAAAGACGATCGCAAGACCCGACATGCCTTCACGACCGACCAGGCCGACCTCTGCCGACCGATCGGCGCCGATGTCGTCGACGATGGAAATGAAACCCGTCTCGGGAAAGTAGACATTGGCGATGCGGCGATCCGCTTGCTCGACATCCATGCCGCGCGGCATTGGCAATGGAATGAGATCCTTGTTGAGCAGAATCAGGTCCCGATCGGGCAAGGATGCCAGGATAAGGTTGCGCGGTGTCTTAGTCCCAACCATGCCGCGCCTGCTTTCAATGAGAGACGCGCTTGTAAAATCGCATGCTCTCTATGCGATCCTCTACCTAATGTGCGGGCGGGGAAAGCGTTGCTCCAGCAGGCCTACTTATCTTGGGCGACGGGCTCTGCGGGCAGGGGCGCGGCCGATTTGTCGAGCGATATGGGCGCGCCGTGACGCTCCTCGTATTTCGCGGCGACGACGTCCGCGCCTTCGATCAGCAGCGAATGCATCGATCGGCGCGAGTTGAACGCGATCTTGCGCAGTTCGCGATGCAGATCCGGCTTTAGGCGGATCGACGTCATCACGATATCTTTTTGATCTGCATCCATAAGGCTTTGTCCCAAACTTAGAAATGACAAGGCTTAAGCGTCCAATTCCGGATGAGCGATGTTCACGGCAGCGGCGGGCGCGGCGGATGGACGCAATGCCGCCCGCGCCACAGCGTGAAATCGACTCCGTCACGCCTGTGGGTGAAAGCGATGCGCGCGACGGCCAGTGCGGCGCGATCTTCAGCTGCGGCAATCACCGACCTGCGCAGCGGCTTTTTATCGTCGTCGAGAAAAATCAGAACGTAGTCGGGCATCAGTTTCGCAGAGGCGATTTAAGACCGTCAGCCTGACACGCGCACTCAGCTTAGGACGGTACGCAAGCGTACATAAAATCTGAGATTGTCGACGGTATGCCCCCGGGGAGTTTTGGAGGGTGTGTACGAAATCGTGCAGATCGCTTCGCTCAATGGGCGTAACCCCCTGAAAAAGAAGGGTGTACCCCGATTCGGGGCAAGCGTGCTGTACGGCGGTGGTGCTCTTCTCCATCGACTTATGGAGGAAAGATCCATGTCTGTTACGTCGGTCCAATTAGGCCGCAATCTGCTCTTGGCCGCGCTGGGATCCGCCGATCAGAAAGCCATTCGCGAACTCTCCCAGATCGTCGACATGCAAACTCCAGACCGGATTTGCCCCGCAGATAAGACGATCCGCTACGTCTACTTCCCTCTCAGCGGCATGATCTCCCTGGTGCAGGCCTTCAAGGACGGCTCGACAACGGAAGTCGGGCTGATCGGCCGTGAAGGATTCTGGGGCGCGGCGACCCTGCTGGGCGTGAAGTCCTCGCCGATCGAGGCGATGGTGCAGGGGGTGGGGCAGGCCTTACGCATGCCCACCACCGCGTTCCTGCCGCTTGTCGAGAAAAGCCCCGACATGCGCACGCGTTTGCTGCGCTATGCGCATTTCCTGCACGTGCAGGTTACGATCATCGCCGCCTGCAATGCGCAGCACCGCGTTCGCCAACGTCTCGCGCGCTGGCTGCTCGAAGGCAAGGATCGGCTCGAAGGGGAAGCGCTCACGCTCAAGCCACGAGTTTCTATCGTTCATGCTCGGCGTGCGCCGCGCCGGCGTAACCGCCGCGCTGAAGGAATTGCGCGGCGAGGGTGTGATCAACACAAGCCGTGGCAAGGTCATGATTTGCGATAATGCGCGTCTCGAACGCGAAGCCTGCGAGTGCTATCGCCTGGTGAAGATCGAGGCGCGCCGCCTGATCGGGCGAGGCTGAGGCGCGGCGTTTCTTTCACCGTAAATTTCGATCAAACTGGCGCCTTATGAATTGCGGGGGCGCGGATGAGTGCGTGCATCTTCTGCGACATCGTCGCCGGCAAGTTGCCGTCATGTCGTCTGCATGAGGACGATGCCACGCTCGCGATCCTCGACTTGCGGCAGACAAACGCCGGTCATGTGCTGGTGCTGCCGAAGGTCCACGTCGTGACCTTGGATCGGCTGCCGCCGGACATGCATGCACCGTTGATGGTGACAGTGGTGCGCATGACGCGCGCGGTTCAGCAGTGCTTCACGCCGGATGGCGTGAACATCTGGCAATCGAACGGCGAAGGCGCGAACCAGGAAGTGCCGCACGTGCACTGGCAGGTGTTTCCACGCTGGAAGGGCGATCGCCACTTCCAGATCTATCCGGAGAAAGTCGCCAATACGCCAATGGCTGACCTGCAACGCCTTGCGGCGCGCCTACGCCCCTTCGTTTGAACCGGTATCCGGCTTCGGCGCCGCACGGACGCTCTTCCGCTTCGTTTTCGGGGGAGCGGCGGCGGCGGCCGCAGCCGCGGCTTCACGCTCGCGGGTTTCCTTTGCAAGGCGAAGCTTGCGCAGTTCCATGGTCTTGGCGATGTTCGCGGCTTCGCGCGCCTTGCGCTCGACGAAGAACTGCGCGTCATGCTTCTCGCTCTTCGAAAGCCGTGCATCGGCTTGCTGGCGGGAGGTTGGTTTGGGACCGTTGTAAGCCATATGGGCGCGCTCCTTGTCGCGGTATCGCGAAATGCCGGATGACACGGCGCTCGTAGACATCCGGGATGTCGCGCGGGACGTTCTTGTGGGCGTATCGACCAGGCTGGACCTTGGAACGCCCATTAGTTGAGAACGTCCGGTGACGTCTCGACTGCTCGCCGATGAACGTCATCGGCGTGTGGCGTTAGCCTGTCTCAATTTTCGGCGATCGGTCGTGTCGTGAGGGGCTGGCAAAACGCAGCCTGTGGGGAAACGTCGATGACGACGCCCTGGTTCACGAGCGAAAGTGTCGTACACACCGGTTCCGAGGTTCGCCGCGAAGGCGGCGCGCCATCGGAACCGGCGCGAAAGCGGTGTCTTAGAGAGCCTTCAGATTAACGGCAGAGGTCTTCCCGCGCTCCGTGGCGACCTCATAGCTGATCTTTTGACCTTCATTGAGGGTGCCCAGGCCAGAGCGTTCGACTGCGGTGATGTGCACGAAAACATCGCTACCGCCGCTCTCCGGCTGAATGAAGCCGTAGCCCTTGGTGCCGTTGAACCATTTGACAGTGCCGTTCGGCATGTAGATTTCCTTAGATAGAATTATGACGCCCTAGGTGGGCGGGTCGGTTGTCGCAAAGACGAGTGCGCAAAGCCCGCATCGAAGCTGGCGCAGCCTAGGTCCTTCGC
Source organism: Rhodospirillaceae bacterium (assembly GCA_947476695.1). Lineage (GTDB taxonomy): Bacteria > Pseudomonadota > Alphaproteobacteria > Rhodospirillales > Rhodospirillaceae > SCTM01. The sequence continues at coordinate 110,341 of CANJRD010000001.1, read as the reverse complement.
CGGATATGGGCAATCGCTAAAGGGCAAATTTCACCCCGAAATCCTGGCTGCGCAGTGCTCCGCCCCCGGTATAACCCCGTAAAACGCGGTATTTTCGGCCAATAAGCCGCAAAAACCCCCTCGAACTGGGCTTTATGCGGACTTCGTCCCCGTGATCTTCCCGAAAGTTTGACCGGCGGTGCTCTTGTTGTCGGGGACGAGTCCGGCTTGCCGCATTGCCGCATCGACATCCACCCCGACCCACTGCAGGCGCCACGGTTCGCTGTTCCAGCGGTGGTCGAGCCAGGTGTTGTAGATGCGGCTCGGCTGGGGTGCCGGGACGTGGTTGAAATCCATCGGATAGAAAACGCCGCCCGGGCGCAGGATGCGCCCGACTTCCGAGATGATTTTGGGCGCGGCCTCCTTCGTGACCTCGTGGAACAGGATGTAGGAGATCACGATGTCGAAGTGGCCGTCCGGATAGCCGGTGTTCTCGGCCAGCGCCTGTTTGAAGTGGATCTCGCTGCCCATGTCGACCGCGCGCATGTGGCCGTAACGGATCATCGGCGCGGCGACGTCGATCGCATGCACTTCGGCATTCGGGAAGCGGTTCTTCATCGAGGTCGCGAGCTGACCGATGCCGCAGCCCAGATCGAGGATGCGTAACACCTTGCCGTCGGCTGGCGACGGGCAATCCTTGGCGTAGCCCAGGTGACGCTCATCCTGATCGTTGGCGCCGCGATAGAACTGGTTCGTCGCGTAGTGATAGATGTGGCCCGCGAAGGGATTGCCGCAATAGCCGCCCGGCTGCTGATGGATTTCGTAGCGGCAGTATTCGGGGATTTTCAGCGACGGATCGAGCTTGATCGATCCGGGGCCGACTTTCTCCGCCGCTTCCATTTCCGCGAGATAAGCGTCGCCATCGGCATGGAACGCTTCGTCGAGCAGATAATGCTCGTGATTGTGCACGCTGCTCCACATGCGCAGGCGCGTGTTGACCACCGGGTCTTCGCCGAAAATCTTGTGTGCGGCTTCGATCGGCACATCTTGATTGGCTTCGTAACCCGCGACCTTGGCGAGCTTGTTCATGCGCTCGCGCGACGCCTTACTGACGTCGCTGTTGATGAACTGCATCATGCCGGTCAGGAAGTCGTGCTTGCTCTCGAGGTCGACCGTCGGAAGGCGCTTCAGATGTCCGACTTCACCGCGCGGGGTGATGTCGATCGGCAGCAGCCCGGATTTGGCTTCGGCAGTCTTGCTTCCGCCAGCGACGGCGAGACCGGCGATGGCCGACGCGATCTCGAAGATATTGCGACGATTGAACATGGTGCGCCTCCCTTAGCGTGAAGCGGTTGTGGCGTCGGCGGCGGCAACCGCGAACGAGCCGTAGGTCGCTTTGATCATCGCGTCACGCTCGGCGGTCCAGGCCTTGTCCTGCTCGGGCGTCGGCACATAAGTCTCGATGGCTTCGGGCGTCACCGGCTTTTTCGCCGCGAGCAGCGCCTCGACGATCTTGCTGCGCCGCTTCACCGCCCAAAGTTCGGTGCCCAGTGCGATCACCGTGTGCATCAGATTGTCGATGACGGGATTGCCCATGAAGCTGACGTGTCGCCCGTCTTGCGTGGCGACGAAGTCGACGGTGTGGGTTGGCTTGTTGGACTTGAGCTCGGGCATCGACAGCTCCTTCGAGTGCGCCTGCGCGGCAAGGGTTCATCACGCGGCCGGGCCTCAGGATAGCGCAACGGCGCCTCAACCCGCTAATAACCAGTTTGCACATAAACTGCCGTGGTATAGACCTTCCGGGCCTTTGCGCCTTTTTCAGTCGGACGACTTAACGTGACGAACCACGTCTACCGCGGGGACCTGCCCGCCAACGTTTCCTTCCAAGGCAGCGTGGCGGTCGACACCGAAACCATGGGTTTGCGCCTCGATCGCGACCGGCTCTGCGTCGTGCAGTTGTCGGGCGGCGACGGCCATGCGCACCTGGTGCAGATCGTCCCCGGCCAGCCCGCGCCGCATCTGACGGCGCTGATGGCCGATCCGGCGCTGCTGAAGATCTTCCACTTCGCTCGCTTCGATCTGGCGATGATGCAGAAGCACCTGAACGTGCGCTGCACGCCGGTGTGGTGCACGCGCACCGCGTCGCGCCTGGTGCGCACGAACACCGATAAACACGGCCTCAAAGACCTGTGTAAGGAAATGCTGGGCGTCGAGATCTCGAAGCAGCAGCAAAGTTCCGATTGGGCGGCGGTGAAGCTCTCGCCCGAGCAGGTCGACTACGCCGCCGCGGATGTCCTGTACCTGCACCGGCTCAAGGCTGAACTCGAAGCACTGTTGGCCCGCGAAGGCCGCACCTCCCTGGCGGACGCCTGCTTCGGCTTCCTGCCGGATCGGGCGGCACTGGATGTCGCTGGCTGGGCGGACGAGGATATCTTCGCCCACTGACGTCTAAAGCGGGGGCGTCCAAAGCTGGACGTTTTGGGGCTTTATCCCTTTGTTAAATCGATGAAATCATAGTGTCCGCTGGCTTTTCGGCGACCGCGCGCGGTTGACCCTACCGGGCCCGCGAGCGATACTGGCACGCTTTTTGCCGTGCAAAATCAACGCCTTTGGCCCAGAAATTGCACTCTTTCGCGCCCTGGAGCGTTAACCCGTCGTCATGGCTCAGCCGTCTCCCACGCCGCAGGCCTCTCAGGCACGCCAAGATCCGGCCACGGATCTGGCGTCCGCGAAGAAGGTCCTTGAACTGGCCCAAGCCGGCATGGCCGCGCTCAGCGTCAATCTGGGTGCGCCGTTCATCGCCTGCCTCGACATCTTCGCCGGAATCAGCGGGCGCGTGATCGTTTCAGGCGTCGGCAAAAGCGGGCACGTGGGCCGCAAGATCGCCGCCACGCTTGCGTCCACCGGCACGCCGGCATTCTTCGTCCACGCGGGCGAGGCCAGCCATGGCGACATGGGCATGATCGCGCCCGGCGATGCAGTGCTCGCGATCTCCAACTCCGGCGAGGCGGCTGAGCTGCGCGACCTGATCGCCTACACACGGCGCTTCGGCATCTCGCTGATCGCCATCACGAGCCGCGCGGACTCCAGCCTGGGGCAGGGCGCGGATGTGATCCTGCTGTTGCCGCCGGTGCCGGAAGCCTGCCCACTCGGACTCGCGCCGACCACGTCGACGACGATGACGCTGGCGCTCGGCGACGCGATCGCCGTGGCGTTGCTGGAACGGCGCGGCTTTACCGCCGATGAATTCAAGGTCTTCCATCCTGGCGGCAAGCTCGGCCGTCAGCTCTTCAAGGTCGACGACCTGATGCACAAGGGCGACGAACTGCCGCTGGTCGCGCGCGATACCAAGATGTCCGAAGTCGTGCTGGTCATGACCCGCAAGACGTTCGGCGTCGCGGGCGTGGTCGATGGCGGACAGCTTGTCGGAATTGTCACGGACGGCGACTTGCGCCGCCACATCGGTCAGGGCGACCTTTTCGCCATGAATGCTGCTGACGTGATGACCGCTAAGCCCAAGACGATCACCCGTTCGATGCTCGCGGCCGAAGCGCTGCGTCGTATGAACGAAGCGAAGATCACATCGGCCTTCGTGGTTGAGGACGGTGCCGCCGTCGGCATCCTGCGTATGCACGATATTCTCCGCTCCGGTGCGGTATGAGCGCCGACGGCGATCGTCCTTCCGTATCTGAAACGCCGCGCGTTCACAGCGATATCGTCTGGCAGCCGCGCGAGAACACCGATGTGGGCGGCTCGGTCGCGCGCTATAGCCGCTTCGTCGCGCGCCTGAAGATCGCGCTGCCGGTCACCGCCGGCTTGATCCTGCTGCTCGTGCTGGTGCTTCCGCAAATCCGCTCTCAATCAGACCGCTTCAAGATTGGTCTGAAGACGGTGGGTGAGATCGCCAGCGACACATTAAGCATGCGCAACGCGCGCTATTTCGGCACCGACGATAAAGGCCAGGCCTATCAAGTCACCGCAGCCACGGTCCACGAACGTCCCGAGGCGGACGCGAACGGTACCAAGCTGATCGACCTAACGGAGCCGCACGCCGAACTGAAGACCGATCAGGGCAAGATCGTCAACGTCAACGCCACCAGCGGCGTCTACGACCGCAAACAGGAAATCCTCGAACTCGGCGGTCAGGTCGATCTGATTCAGGACGACGGCACCGAGATGCACACCTCGCAGGCGCAGGTGCACCTGAAGGAAAGCTTGGCGACCGGCACCGCCGCCGTCACCGCGAAGGGTTCGTTCGGCACTATCGAAGCCGCGGGCTTCACCGCGCGCAAGAACGAGAAGACGCTGACCTTCACCGGGCCGGCGACCCTGGTTCTGCAAAGCAAGACGAAAGCCCCTGACTCCAAGGGAGAGGCAAAACCATGATGCTCCGGATCGCCGCCGTATCTTTGGGCGCGGTACTGGTTCTGCCGCAGCTGGCAGCCGCGCAGTCGTTGTCCTTCTCCTCGAAGGACTCCGACAAGCCCATCACCGTCACCGCCAAGGAAGGCCTGGAATGGCGCCAGACCGAAAAGCAGTTTGTGGCGCGCGGTGACGCCAAGGCCGTTCAGGACGAGACGGAAGTCACCGCCGACCAGCTTGTCGCGCACTATCGCGAGAAGCCAGGCTCCACGGGCGAAGAGAGCGGAAGCGAGGTCTACCGCGTTGATGCGGTGGGGCACGTCATCGTGAAATCGAAGAATGAAACGGCGACCGGGGATGCTGCCGTTTACGACTTCGACCGCAAGGTGCTGGTGATGCAGGGCGAGCAGGTCAATCTTGTCACCGGCGACGGCAACGTGACGGCGCACAAGACGCTGCAGTACTGGTCCGATCAGAATGTAGCGGTGGCCGAGGGCGATGCCGTGGCCGTCGACACCACGCCTGGAAACGCAGGCCGCCGCATTCGCGCCGACAGGCTCACGGCCTTCTTCCGCGACGCAGGCGACAAGAAGGGCGCGGCCAAGGGTCGCGACCTGATTTTCCTGCAAGGCGCGGGCAATGTCGTGCTGACGACCAAGACCGAAATCGTGCGCGGCGATCGCGCCGACTACAACCTCGATACCGGCATGGCCACGGTCGAGGGCGGTGTGAAGATGACCCGCGACAAGAACCAGCTGAACGGCGGCTATGCGGTCGTGAATGTGAAAGGCGGCGTCAGCCGCTTGTACGGCAGCGCTGCGGAAGCGAAGGGTGCGCCCGGTGCGGGCGCCGCGCCGCCGGCCCGCGTGCGTGCACTGCTCGCGCCGAACAACAAGTCCACCGATAACGCGCCGATGCCCCAGGGGAACACACGCTGATGTCCGATACCGCAGCCCCGACGGCTGTTCCGACCAACGGTAACAAAACCGCGGCCGGACTGGTCGTTGCCAACATCGGCAAGATGTTCAAAGGCCGGCCCGTCCTGCGCGACGTGTCGCTGTCCGTGAAGCGCGGCGAAGCCGTGGGCCTGCTCGGGCCAAACGGCGCCGGCAAGACCACGTCGTTCTATTGCGTCACGGGTCTGATCTCGCCGGATCGCGGCAAGATCATGCTCGATGGCGAAGACATCACGCCGCTGCCGATGTATCGCCGCGCGCGTCTCGGCATCGGGTATCTACCGCAGGAAGCTTCGATCTTCCGCGGCATGACCGTGGAAGGAAACATCCGCGCGGTCGCCGAAGTGGTCGAGCCGGACAAGGCGCGTCAGGACGCGCTCGTCGAGGCGCTGCTCTCGGAATTCTCCATCGCGCACTTGCGCCGTTCGCCGGCGCTGGCGCTGTCGGGCGGCGAGCGCCGCCGTTGCGAAATCGCGCGTGCGCTGGCGTCGCGGCCCAGCTTCATCCTGCTCGACGAACCGCTGGCCGGCATCGATCCGATCGCCGTCGGCGAAATCCGCGAGATGGTGTCGCACTTGAAAGATCGCGGCCTGGGCGTGCTCATTACCGATCACAACGTCCGCGAAACGCTCGATATCATCGATCGTGCCTACATCTTGCATGAAGGCACTGTTCTTTTCGAAGGCCGCCCCTCGGAGATCGTTGCGCATGAAGGGGTGCGCCGCGTGTACCTCGGAGAACGTTTCAGTCTCTAACGCTGGAATTGCGGTTAGATGGGTCTTACCCCACGTCTCGATCTCAGGCAGTCGCAAAGCCTCGTCATCACGCCGCAGCTGCAGCAGGCGATCAAGCTGTTGCAGCTGTCGTCGCTCGAGCTGTCGGCTTACCTGTCGACCGAGCTTGAATCTAATCCGCTGCTCGAGATCGACGAGGTCGGCGAGAGCAGCATCCTCGCCGAATCCACCGGCAACGGTGAAGACCGCCGCGACGATACGCCGCCCGTCGTGGATTCCGTCGACGGCGAAGACGAACGCCCGCTCGATATCTCCGAGGAAGTCGTCGACAACGATTCAGGTTTGTCGGACGGCGGCCTCGATTCGCGCGAGACGCCCGACAGTGTCGGCGCGCTCGCCGACCCCTGGGGCACGCCCAGTGGCGAAGGCGGCACGGCCTTGGACCGCGCCGTCGCGGACGCGCCGGATCTGCGCAGTCATCTGCTGCAGCAGCTGTCGTTCGGGGTTCCAGACCAGGCCGAGCGGCTGATCGGTGCGTTCCTGATCGAGCAGCTGGACGAAAGCGGATATCTCGCCATCGATCTCGCCGATGCGGCCGAGGCGCTTGGCACGGATGCGGCGTCGGTCGAGCGTGTGCTGGCAAAGCTCCAGCGATTCGAGCCGTCGGGCATTTTCGCGCGCGATCTGCGCGAATGCCTCAAGCTTCAGCTGGTAGATCGCAACCGTTTCGACCCGGCGATGGAAGCCTTGCTCGCGCGCCTCGACCTGCTGGCGGCGCGCGACATGCGCAAGCTGTGCGATGTCTGCGGCGTCTCGGCCGAAGACATGCGCGAGATGGTTGCCGAGATCCGCGCCCTCGATCCGAAGCCGGCGCTGCGTTTCGAACGCAGCTATGAGCAGTCGGTCGTGCCGGACGTCTTGATGACGCTGCAGCCGGCCGGCGGCTGGCGCATTGAACTCAATCCGCAGACGCTGCCCCGCGTGCTGGTCAATCACGCCTATTACGCCGAAGTCAGCCGCGCGAGCACCAAGGCGGACAAGTCCTTTCTGACGGAACGTTTTCAATCCGCCAACTGGCTGGTGAAGGCACTCAATCAGCGCGCAGAGACCATCCTTAAGGTCTCAATTGAGATCGTGAAGCAGCAGGACGGTTTCTTCCGTCACGGCATCGCGCATCTCAGGCCGTTGGTGTTGCGCGATGTGGCCGAAGCCATCGAGATGCACGAGAGCACCGTCAGCCGCGTGACGACGAACAAATACATCTCGACGCCGCGCGGCGTTTTCGAGCTGAAGTATTTTTTCACCCAAGGATTGCCTTCGTCCAACGGCGCGGAGGCACATTCGTCGGCGTCGGTGCGCCATCGCATCAAGGTGTTGATCGACGGCGAACAGGCGGATGCGGTTCTGTCCGACGACCGCATCGTGGAAATGCTGCGCGGAGAAGGTATCGAGGTAGCGCGCCGCACCGTGGCGAAGTACCGCGATGCTCTCAATATTCCGTCATCTGCGCGTCGCCGACGGGAAAAAATGTCAAGCCTGCACGGCATTTAGCGGTTGTTTGCCCCGCCCGGCGGTTGCCTTGACTTCACCCGCTCCCCGCGCCTATCTTCCGCCACCTTTTGGATGGGTTAGTTGCTGCGAGCCCGCTCCTTTGAAAGCCCTCGCAGCACTGCAACGGACATCTGATCACGATTAGACAACTGGGTTGCAACCCGAGCCCGCGCCGCGAGTTAAGTCGGCAAGGGAATGTACGTGTTCAGCCAGTGAAAAAGTCTACGGCGATGTCCCGTGGTGGCGAGTGAATGGAAATCAGAGACATTCTTCAGCCTGAAGCTGTTGTTGCAGGCCTCAAGGCGCCGAACAAGAAGCAGGCCCTGCAGGAGCTGGCGCGGCACGCTGCCGCCGTGACCGGACTCAACGAGCGGAAGATCTTCGAGACCGTCCTTGAGCGGGAACGTCTGGGCACGACCGGCGTGGGTAGTGGCATCGCCATCCCGCACGGCAAGCTGCCGGAACTCACCCGCCTGTACGCCGTGTTCGCGCGCCTGGAAAAGCCGATCGATTTTGACGCCATCGACGAACAGCCCGTCGACCTGATCTTCCTGCTGCTCGCGCCGGAGTCCGCCGGAGCCGATCACCTGAAGGCGCTGGCGCGGGTCTCGCGTCTGCTGCGCGATGCATCCATGTGCGAGAAGCTGCGCGGCGCGAAGACCGCCGACGGTCTCTATCTGCTGCTGACGCAGACCGAAGCGCAGGCCGCTTAACCTATCTCCTGCCGATCCCTTAGTCGCCGAACGCCGCGCGGGCCGCGATCACGCGTTGGGCCACGGTGATCCAGCACATCAGCGCGAAGATCGATCCAATCCAGTTGAACGTGTCGGGCCACAGGCAAACGATCACGAAGAACGCGACTGTTTCCGCGCCTTCCACCAAGCCCGTATGAACCAGGCCGCGTGCGGCGGCGTCCTCGCGACGCAAGTCGCGTTTGCCGGCTACGGCCGCGAAGGCAAGCATCGCGGTGTACGTGCTGGCCAGGCTGATAATCACCAGGATCGCGATCCCGAGGTGCTTGGGGTCGGCCAGTGCGAAAGCGCCCGCGAGCGCCAGATAAATCACGGCGTCGATCAGGATATCGAGGAAACCGCCGAAGTCGGTTGTCGCGCCGGCACGCGCAACCGGGCCGTCGAGCCCGTCTGCCAGACGGTTGATCGCGAAGCACAGCAATCTGAAGCTGTACCAGCCGAGCGCAATGGCCGCCGCGGCAAGCGCCCCGGCCGCACCACCCAAAAGGGTCACGGTGGTCGCATCGACGCCGCGCCCGGCGATGGCGTCGCCCGCCTTGGCCAACGGCATTTCCAATACACGCCCGAGCACCGCATCCAACATCGACATCACCTCTTCTATCGACCCATGCTAACCTCCGAACGCCGGTGCGAAAAAGGGGAATGCGATGAAATCTGCGTTCATCATTCTGGTGGGTCTGTTCGCCAGCGGTGCGGCGCAGGCGCAACTTCCCAAAGGGGTGGACGCCGCTTCGCTCACCGCCACGTGCAGCGGGTTCCTCGCGCAGGGCGCGGGCGCCGTTTCGGGCGACAAGGCCAAGCTCTGCGCTTGCCTTGTGCGCGAAACGCCGGCCAAGCTTTCGCTCGATGAAATGCAGGCCTATGCCGAGGCGACGATCAACAATCGCGCGCCGCCGGATGCCGTGATGCAGAAGATGACCGCCATCGCCACCCTTTGCCTGCGCGAGGCGCAGTAGGAATTTTGAACGTGTCCGTGAAAGCCGATTTAGGAATTCTCCCCACCGCGCAGGCGTATTTCGCCGCGCAGATTCCCGTGGTTGTCGTGGGCGGCGGCGCCTGCGGTCTGACCGCCGCGCTGGCCGCGCGCGATGGCGGCGCGGATACGCTGTTGCTTGAGGCCGATCCGGTGCCGCAAGGCACGACCGCGATGTCGCAAGGCGCGATCTGTGCCGCTGGCACGAAAGATCAGGCGCGGTTGGGCATCGACGACACGCCCGAGCTTTTCTACGCCGACGTCATGGCCAAGACCGAAGGCCGCACCGATCCCGAACTCGTGCGCTTCGTCACCAAGGCCGCCGGTCCGGCAGTGGATTGGCTGACCGAACGTCACGACATTCCTTTCAGCGTCGACACCAGCTGGAAGGGGCTCGGCCATTCGCGCCAGCGTCTGCACGGCCCGCCGGAACGTACCGGCAGCGATCTCAGCGGGCGTCTCGTGCGCGCGGTCGAGAAGGCAGGCGTGGACATCCTCTGCTCGGCACGCGCCGTCGGGCTGTTCGCGGACGCCGAGGGTCGTGTCACGGGCGTGCGCATCGCGCGCCCCGACGGCACGCACGAGGACATCGGCTGCGGCGCGCTGGTGCTCGGCACCTGCGGCTTCGCGGCCAATCCGGAAATGGTCGCCGAAAACATTCCAGGCATGGCGGGTGTTGCGACCTACACCTGGGAGAATGCGTGCGGCGACGGCATCCGGTGGGGCGCGCAGCTCGGCGGCGCCACCGCCGACATGACCGCGTTCCAAGGCTATGGCTCGCTCGCGGTACCGCAGCAGATGCTGTTCAACTACAACTTCATCATCGACGGCGGCGTGATGGTGAACCGCAACGGTGTGCGGTTCTCCGATGAATTGGCCGATATTTCCGGCCAGGGTCTCTACGTCCACCGCCAGCCCGATCATCTCGCCTACATGATCTGGGATGCGACCCTGCAAGATCGCTACAAGCATGTCCACGAGACCAAACAGGCGCTGTCGCTGAACGCGATCAAGTTCGCCGACACGGTGGAGGATCTCGCGCGGGCGCTTGATCTGCCGCCCGCCGCGCTCGCGGCGACTCTTGCCGAAGTGCGCGAGGTGAAAGAAGGCCGCAAGGCCGACCCCTTCGGGCGCAGCTTCGCCGGTGCGCATCAGCTGTCGCCGCCTTATGCGGGCATCCGCGTCACCGGCGCGCTGTTCCACACGCAGGGTGGCCTGGTCGTGAATCACGACGCCCAAGTGCGGCGTGGCGACGGCACGCTGTTGCCGAACCTGTTCGCGGGCGGCGGTACGGCGCGCGGCATGTCGGGGCCGACGATGTCGGGCTACATCCCGGCGTCGGGCATCTGCATGGCGATTACGTTGGGTCGTCTGGGCGGCGCGGCCGCCGCGAAGGTCGCCGCCCGTTAGTTTCCGGCCGGACGGGCGGCCTTCTCGAGGCGGAACGCCAGCATGAATTTGTGACCGGCAGACGACACCGGCTGCCCGTTCTCGATGAACGGCGTGAAGCGCCAGCGGCGGAAGTTCTCCATCGCGGCGATATCGAAGGTGTTCGCCGGCACCGCCCGGATCACCTGCAAGCCTTGCGGCGCGCCCGTCGGGTCGAGGTTGAAGCCGATCTCCACATCGCCTTCCACGCGGGCTTTCGCGAGATCGGCGGGATAGGGCGATTCCGGGCGATAAGTCGGCTGCGGGTCCTTGCCCGCGCTCATGCCGATGGATTTGGCGATGATCACGGTCTGCTCGATCGAGGTCGGCTTGTCGCCGTTCTCCTCGGCCAGCTTGATCAGCAATGTACGGCGGCGCTGGAGTTTGTCTTCGGCCTGGCCAGCCTTGCTGCGCAGGTCGAGTTCGACCTTCATCGCCTTCATCGCCGCAGGAATGTCGTTCTTGCCCAGTGCATTCTCGCTGACGGCTTGCGCGAAATAGAGCGTGTCGGGCGCCTTGTCGCCCAACATCGACCGCGCGGCTTCGAAGCCCTTCTTGGCGAGATCGTATCCGGCAACGAAATCCTTCTTGCCGTAGCGATACTGGACTTGCGTCTTCAGGCTCTTGAGGTCGCGCACGGGGTCTTTCCCGCAGGCTGTCAGTAACAACAGGCCTGCGCCAATGATGGTGGTGCGACGGGGCAGTGGCGTGATCATGACGACGGTCATGGCAGAGTTCTCCCAACCCTGCAGACTGTCCGCCTAAACCGTTAAAAAATTATTCCGCGGCTTGGGCGAAGCCCCGGAAATGCTGGACGACGACATCGGCCACCGCGTCGACCACGGTTTCGGTGTCGATTCCGTATTCCCGATAAAGACTTGAGATGTCGCCGGCCTGGCCGAAGCGATCGACCCCCAAGCTCTCGCACAGTTGCCCGCGCACGGAGCCCAGCCAGCTCAACGAGGCCGGATGGGCATCGTGCAGGGTCACGAGCGTGGCCTGCGGGGCGAGGTCGCCCAGCAGGCGCTCGATGTGGCTCAAGGCCTTCGGCTGGCCGTTGCGGCGCGCACGGGCGGCATCGCGCCAGCCGCCGTGGATGCGATCGGGCGAGGTGATCGCCAGCAGGCCCGCGCCCGGCAGGTCCTCGGCGATCGCCTCGAACGCCGCATGCGCTTCCGGACTGACGACGCCACAGTAGGCCAGGGCGAAATCCGAACCCGGGGCTGGCTCTTTCGCCCAGTAAGCGCCGGCCAGGATGTCGGCGCGTAGGTCAGGCGTCATCTCGCGTTTCGGCTGCGCCAACGGACGCGTCGATAGACGCAAATAGATAGACTCACCGTTCGGCTGCTGCATGTGATCGAAGCCCCAGGTCATGATCACCGCGAGTTCGTCGGCGAACGCGGGTTCATAGGACGCGAGGTTCGGGTGCCCCATGCCGATCAGCGGTGTGAACATCGATTGGTGCGCGCCGCCTTCATGGCCGAGGCTGATGCCCGACGGTGTCGCCACCAGCATGAAGCGCGCATCCTGATAGGCCGCATAGGTCAGCGCATCCAGGCCGCGGGCGATGAACGGGTCGTACAGCGTGCCGACCGGCAACAGGCGCGCGTTGAACAGGCTGTCGGACAGACCCAGCGCACTCAGCATCAGGAACAGGTTGTTCTCCGCGATGCCCAGCTCGATGTGCTGGCCCTTCGGGCTCTGCGCCCACTTCTGGGGCGAGGCCACGTGCATCTGGCGGAAGATGTCGTCGCGGTTGGTGGTATGGAACGGGCTGCGCTGGTTTACCCAGCCGCCCAGGTTGGTCGACACCGTTACGTCCGGCGAGGTTGTGACCACGCGCGAGGCCAGCGGCGTATCGCTGCGGCCCAACTCATTCATGATTTTGCCGAAGGCTTCCTGTGTCGACATGCGCGCGCCGCCGGTCGGCACCGGCAGGTCGTGCACCGCGATCATCTCCGGCGCGCGGTTCGACTTCTCGCGCGTGACCCGCGCGGCGAAGGGCACGTTCTCCAGGAACTTGCGGATCTGCGGCAGCTTCGCCTCCAGACCGGACAGCGGGTCCCACTCCTCGCCCTCCGTCACCCCGATCTGCCCGCGGAATTTCGCGATCTGATCCTCGGTCATGATGCCGGCGTGGTTATCCTTGTGACCGGCCAGCGGCAAGCCGTAGCCCTTGATGGTGTAGGCGATGAAGCAATGCGGCACGTCGGATGTGCTGGCGTCCTCGAAGGCCTGCAGGATCGCCTGCAAGTCATGGCCGCCGAGGTTGGTCATCAGCGCGGCGAGTTCGTCGTCGTTATGCTGCGACAGCAGCGCGTCGAGACCGGGCGCGCCCTTCAGGTCGCGCTTCAGTTCCTCGCGCCACGCCGCACCACCCTGGAACGTCAGCGCCGAATAACGTTGGTTCGGGCAATCGTCGATCCACTTCTGCAACGCGGGGCCGATCGGCGTCTTGAACGCCGCCTGCAGCTTCAGGCCGTACTTCAACGTGATGACCTTCCAGTCCACCGCCTCGAAGAAGCCGGCGATGCGGCCGAACAGCTGATCGTTGACCACGCCGTCCAGGCTCTGGCGGTTGTAGTCGACGATCCACCACAGGTTCCGCACCTCGTGCTTCCAGCCTTCGAGCAACGCTTCGTACACGTTGCCTTCGTCCAGTTCCGCGTCGCCCATCATGGCGATCATGCGGCCCTTCGGCTTGTCGCCGCCCAGGCTGTGTGCCTTCACGTAGTCCTGCACGATCGAGGCGAACAGCGTTTCGGCGACACCGAGGCCGACGGAGCCGGTGGAGAAATCCACGTCCGCCTTGTCCTTCGTGCGCGACGGATAAGGCTGCACGCCGCCGAGCAGACGGAAGTTCTTCATCCGCTCCAGGTTCTGATTGCCGAACAGGTATTGGATCGCATGGAACACCGGACCGGAGTGCGGTTTCACCGCGATGCGGTCTTCCGGGCGCAGGGTGTGGAAGTACAGCGCTGCCAGCACCGTCGCCATCGAGGCGCTCGACGCCTGGTGCCCGCCGACCTTGATACCGTCGTTGCTTTCCCGGATGTGGTTGGCGTGGTGAATCATCCACATCGCCATCCACAGGATGCGCTTCTCCAAGAGGGCGATGGTCTCGAGCTCTTGAGGTGAAGGCATGGCCATCGGTTACGTCCTTAATCTGTCTTGCGCGCAAGGGCAGACTAAGGTGGACCGCCGGGGCAAGTCCTTGCTATTTCAGCTAAATATTATATTAATTGAGCAATAATCACAACAAATAGGACATGTTTTTGGTGATATATGCCAAGTTCTCTCGATAAAACCGATCTGCGCTTGCTCCAGAACCTTCAGGAGAACGCGCGGCTCACCAATGTCGAACTGGCGGAGCGGGTGGGGCTGTCGCCCTCGCCCTGCCTGCGGCGGCTGAAGCGCCTGGAGGCCGAGGGCTTCATCAAGGGTTACATGACCCTGATCGATCAAAACGCCATTGGCCTGCCGGTCAGCATCTTCGTCAGCGTCACCCTCAAGCAGCAGACGGAATTCGCGCTTGAGGAATTCGAGGCACGCATTCGTGAACTGCCTCAGGTGATGGAGTGCTACCTGATGACCGGCACGGCGGATTACCTGCTGCGCGTCGTCACCGCCGATCTCGCTGCGTATGAGCGGTTTCTGAAAGATCACCTCACGCGGATTCCGGCGATCGCGTCCATCCAGTCGAGCTTCGCGTTGAAGCAGGTGAGCTTCCGGACCGCCCTGCCGTTACCGTCGCAATAGCGGCGCCGCGCCGCGCGAGGTACGCTTTGCGCGGGGAGACATCTGGGAGGATGCCGCCAGTGACCGCATGTGACGATATGCCGCCGCTTCTGCCTGGGCAGATGCGCGGGCTGATGATGGACCGGCCGCTGCTGATCGCGCCGATCCTGCGCTTCGCCGCCGAGTTTCACGGCGACACCCCGATGATCACGCGCAGCATCGAAGGCCCGATCCACCGCACCGACTATGCGACGCTGCATGCGCGCGTTCAGCAACTGGCCAATGCGCTGATCGATCTCGGCATCAAGCCGGGCGACCGCGTCGCGACGCTCGCCTGGAACACCTGGCGGCACATCGAACTCTACTATGCGATCTCCGGCATCGGCGCGGTCTGCCATACGCTCAACCCGCGTCTGCCGCCGGATCAGATCTGCTACATCATCCGCGACGCTGAAGATGTTGCGCTGTTCTTCGACATCACCTTTGCCGAAGGCGCGCGGGCGATTGCCGAGGGTGCGCCCTCGGTGCGGCATTTTGTCGCGCTCAGCGATGCCGCTCACACGGATCAACTCCGGCTGGCGCCGAAGATCAACGTGCGCGCCTACGAGGATGTGATCGGAAACGGCGCGCCAGTTTACGATTTCCCGGAGTTCGACGAGAACGCGGCGGCGTCGCTTTGCTACACCTCGGGCACGACGGGAAACCCGAAAGGCGTGCTCTACAGCCACCGTTCGCTGGTGCTGCATTCCTACACATTGTCGGCCAATTTCCCCATCGGCGTGGACGAAACGGCGTTACCGGTGGTGCCGATGTTCCACGTCAACGCCTGGGGCGTGCCTTACGCCGCCCCGATGGGCGGTGCGTCTCTGGTGATGCCGGGCCGCAATCTCGATGGGCCGTCGCTGTTCAAATTGATGGACGACGAGGCGGTCACCTCTGCGCACGGCGTTCCCACCGTGTGGATGGGATTGATCGCGACGATGCGTGCCGAGGGACGCAAACCACACGCCCTGCGGCAGGTGCTGATCGGCGGGGCGGCGGTGCCGGAAGCGATGCTCGATGCTTTCGAATCCGAGTTCGGAATCGAGGTCAATCACGCCTGGGGCATGACGGAGATGTCGCCAATTGGCGTCATCAACACGTTGAAGCCCAAGCTCCAGACATTGCCCTCCGACGCCCAGGCCAAACTGAAACTGAAGCAAGGCCGTGGCGTGTTCGGCGTGGAGATGCGCTTGGTGGATGCGGATGGTCGCGTGCTGCCGCACGACGGCGTTGCCGCCGGTCAACTGCAGGTGCGCGGCTTCGCGATCATGCGCCGGTATTTTCGCAGCGACAGCGACGCGACGACCGACGACGGATGGTTCGACACGGGCGACATCGCCACCATCGATGCCGACGGTTACATGCTCATCACCGACCGCTCGAAGGATGTGATCAAGTCCGGCGGCGAGTGGATCAGCTCCGTGATGCTTGAGAACGCCGCGATGAGCCATCCGGCCATCGCCCAAGCCGCCGTCATCGGCGTGCCCCATCCGAATTGGCTGGAGCGCCCGCTGCTGATCATTGTCCGCCAGGGCGATGTCGACCCGACCCTGGACGACGTGCGCGGCTTCCTCGCCGACAAGGTCCCCCGGTGGTGGCTGCCCGACGCCATCGCCTTCGTCGAGGCCCTGCCTCTCGGAGCGACAGGGAAAGTCCAAAAAACCGCTCTGCGGTCGGATTTCGCGGCCTACAGGCTGCCCGAAGAAGCCGAGCGAGCCGTTGGCGCGTAATAGTTGAGCATTTGAGTCAAAACTTCCTGGAAAAAGGTAGGGGTTTTGTTACACCCTCTTTGAAAACTAAGACTAACTCGGGTTTAGGGGGACGGGCAGAATGTCCGCACCGGGGCGCGTTCAGTACGAAATCCAGACCTGGAATAACGGTCGCTGGGCCATCAACGAGGTGATGCCCACGGAAGAATCTGCGCGAATGAAGGCCGACAACCTGTTGGCCCAAAAACACATTGTCGGCGTGCGGATCGTCAAGGAATCGCATTTCGCCAACGACAGCCGGCGCGAATCCGAAGTCTTCAAGAAGATGAAGGAAGCGGAGAAGGATGAAGACTTCTCCGTCAACGCGGTCGAGACGGCTCCCGTCTGCGAGAAGGTCAGCGACTACTACAAGACCGCCGCGCGTACGACGATGAACCGCCTGTTCACGAAGTACCTCGAGAAGATGGAAGTCACACCGCTCGAGATGCTGCACCACAGTGCCAGCCTCAAACGCGCGATGAACCTCGACACCATGGTGCCGTCGGGTGTCGACAAAGTCGCCAGCCTGCAGGCCAAACTCACCGGCGAAGATGCGCGCAAGCGCCGCGATGCGATCTTCACCGCTGTTGACCAGCTCGCCAAGCGCGCGCGCGAAGCCGAGGGCAAGCAGCTCCCCGAGCTCAAGGGCTCGACGCTCGACGCGGTGTTGCGTCAGATCGACGCGAAGACCGCCGACGAAGACGAGCGCGCCTTCATGGCGAACTTCGCGCTGACGAAGGTGTCGATCAACTGGCAGGGCCTGCTCGGCAAGATCACGAACATTCTACCGATGGCTCGGTCGGAGAAAGACGCGCGCGCCATCGCGATGGTCGACGAAATGATGTCGGACATCCTGCAAGCCAAGACGATCATCAAGGACGTGATCGGCGTGTCCAAGCACATGGGTGACGCCGTCATGCGCATTTTCGATCTGCTGGAAGGCAAGTGCCAGCCGACCAAGTTCGCCTGCATCGAAGTGATGGAATTGCTCAATCCGCTGTTCGCCGAGAACAAGTTGCCGCGGTCGAAGGCGATCCTCTACGAACGCATCGAGCGCGACCTGAAAAGCGCCGTGCGTTTGACGACCAGCGAGCAGACCTCCGCCGACAAGGATTTCTTCAACGAGCTGCTGAAGCGCACCGTGTCGGATCGCGGTGTGCTGGGTGGTCGGCCGATTGCCGCCGGTCTTGCCGAACGCTGGGCGCGCATGAACAACGTCGGCGGCGCGACCGGTCGGAAGAAGGCCATCGAGGGCGTGTGCAGCCTGCTCGAATCCGGCAAGCACAAGTTCATCTTCCTGCTCTCGCTGTATGACGAGGGCGCCGAAGCCGAAGTGCGCGGCGCGATCGAGCTGCATATCCGCGGCCTCGTGAACCAGCTCAACAGCATCCAGAAGATCGCCCCGAACGCACGCACCGAGAAGGCGCGCCTTCAGGAAACGGCGTTTATTCAAAAGCTTGTCCTGGAATCGTCGCTGGAGCTGAAATTCAAGACCCCGCTCGCCGATGCGTTCGACAAGCTCGTCTCAGACTACATCGTTTCCGAAAACGTCATTCAACGGCTGGACGACAGTCGGCTGCCCTTCCGCGAGCGCACGACCCGCATTGTCAGTTTCTGCGGATCGGGCGTGCTGACGGTTGGCAAGGCGACGACGATTGCCCGCGATGCCATCGTCAGCTACCTGCGGCGCAAGGATTTCATCACGGAATTGACCGCGGATCTTGCGACGCCCGCCGAGAAGGAAAAGGCCATCAAGGAATTCTACGGCCTGTTGGCGGGCACGGGCTTCGACGTCCGCGGCTAAGCGCGGAACGTGCCCCCGGCCAGATGCGCGTGCAGGCAGGCCTGCACGTCGAACGCGGCGTCAACCGCGAAAGCTGCGGCGATGGCATCGTCAAGCACCTGATCAGCCCCTAACGCCGCGACCACTGCGCCATCTCCCGACGCCAGCGCGCGCACCGCGATGTGACCGTCACGACGTGTGACCAGCGCGGTCTCCGCGATGCTCATATCAATTGCGGGAACGTCGGTCACATCCAGCTGGTTCACCTGCCAGATACGCACGATGGGGAAGCTGGACGAGATCATCCGTGTTGCCGGGTGCATCGCGAGCCGTAAGCCGGCGAGGTGATCGTCGCTCAATGTCTGCAACGTCGCGGGATCGAGCGCCGGCGCATCGGCGGCGAAATAGGACTCGTTCAGCGCCCATTCCAACCGCGCGACATCGGCCAGATACGGCAGTGAGCTGGTCGTCGTCAATGTCGCCAGGAAATCCGCGAAGCCGTCGCCGTAGGTCGAGAGATGCGGCCGCCGCGGCGGTGCGGCGGCGGCGAAGTCACGCGCCCGCGATGCGAAGAAAGTTGCGCCGACGATGCGCTCTACAACCGGAAACGCCGCGCGCAAAGTCTCGACCAGGCTGCCTTGCACAGTATTACGATAGATCGCGATCCGGCCTGCGGGGGCGTCGATATAATCCGCCAGCGGGGCGTTATCGGCGCCGCGCAGCGTGGCGGCAAACCGCAGTTGCAGGTCATGCAACATGGGCCACCTTCAATTGCGCGCTGTCCATGATGCGTTGCGCAGCGGCCGCCTCGGCCAGCAGCACTGCACGATCCGGCACGTCCCGATCCCATTCGATCAAGGTCGGCCGCGCGCCGATGCGTGCGACCAGATCGCTATAGAGGTCCCAGACCTCGGGCGCGATCGGGCGGCTATGGGTGTCGATCAGCACGCCGTCCTCGACGGTATGTCCGGCGAGATGGATCTCGCCGACCGCTGCTGCATCGATAGCTTCAAGATAAGCCCGCGCATCGCCACCGACGTTCGCGCAAGTCACGTGGACGTTGTTGACGTCGAGCAGAAGGCCGCAGCCGGTGCGTGCGCAGAGCGCGTTGAGGAATTCGGGCTCCGACATATGCGAGGCGGAAAAGCGCAAATACGCCGACGGATTTTCGACAAGGATTTTTCGGCCGAAGGCGTCCTGCGCCGCATCGACGTTCCGCGCAACGATATCGAGACTCTCCGCCGTGTAGGGCAGCGGCAGAAGATCGTTCAGATAAATGCCGTCGACGACGCTCCACGCCAGGTGTTCGGAGACCAGGCCGGGACGCAGGCGCGCGTACAGCGCGGCGAGGCGGTGTAGATGCGCGGGGTCCAGGCCCTCGGCGGAACCCAGCGACAAGCCGACGCCGTGGCAGCTGATCGGATAGCGCGCGGCAATGGCGTCCAGCATCGCCAGGCGCGGGCCGCCGTCGCAGAGATAGTTCTCGCTGTGGATCTCGAGCCAGGGCGTCGTCAGTCTCGCGTCGTCCGCTTCCGCCGCGAAGGCGGGCATGTGCGGTGAACGCAAGCCGAGACCGGCCGTGGCGGGAATGGCGCGTGCGTCAGGGCGTGGCGATAACATCGATATCGACACTGGATTTCATCGCCCGTGTGTAGAAGGCGAGGTAGTCCTTGATCGGCTCCGACTTTGCGATCGGCGTCTCGTAACTCCACACCACGTTCTCCGCGCCAACGCCGTCGGACCCGACGAGACTGAAGTAGCTCGCGTCGCCTTTGTGAGGGCAATGGGTGCTGTGGGTCGTGCGCGCGAACATCTCCATCTTCGCATCGCTGCGCGGGATGTAGAAAACCGGCTCGTGCCGCGCTTCGTTCAGCTGCAGCGCTTGCGTGCTGTCGGCGATCACCTGGCCGCGCCAGCGCACCTGCACGCGGCCGTCGAACGGTGCGATCTCGATGCGATGTGTGTCGCTCATCGTGGTCTCCTCAGCTGTCGAGGAATTCCGCCACCGCCGCGGCCTTCGCCGCCACGCCGCCGGTCTCGCGTTCCGATGACAATATGGCGTGCCGGCTGTTTTTCACCAGGCCCGCGGCTTCGATCACACCGGCTTTCAGCGGGTCGTTTTCGCTGGCCATGCAAAACGCGGCTTGCGTGATCAGCGGCAGGCGGCCGCGGTCGTCGTGGCGGAACGAAGCGCGGTAGCCTTTGTGATAGGTGGGCAAGGCTTTCAGCACTTCTACCGCGATCTTGTGCAGCGTCTCCGGCGGCGGCATCGCCTGGTTGCGCGCGCAGTCCGGAGTCTTGCGGTAGTATGGGAAGTACAAAGTCTGGTCGCGCACGAAGTGCCACGCCCAGACGAACTGCCGGCCGTATTCGTCCGGCGCCATCTCGGGCGCGTAGCGGGCGAGGAAGTCGGCCTTGTCTTCCTTGGAGAACAGGCTGATGCCGTCGAACACCACTTTGCGCACGCGGCCCGGGTGCCGGATCGCGAGTTCGCAGGCGATATGCCCACCGGTGTGGCTGCCGTAGACGTCGACCCGGTCGATTTGCAGGGCATCGAGCACCCGCGCGACGCTGTCGGCGTAATAGTCCATATCCGGCGCGTCCGGCGTGGGCGGGGCGGAATCGCCATTCCCCAAGGTGTCGGGCGCAATCACCCTGCGGTTTTTACCCAGGGCGGCGATCATCGGCTCGAGGTTGATCGAGGATGACGGAGAGGCGTGGATCATATAAAGCGGCGGCTTCCCAGGGGGCGCCGTGCCGCAGTGGCGGTAGTGCACCAGCCCCTCAGAGATACGGACAAATGCTCGGTCGATATCCATCCCGCGTCCTCCGCCGCTCCGTCGAGATTAGCCAGGCTACGGTCCCAGGGCGACCCCAGGTCCGCAGGCGGCGACAAACGCCGTAATAATTGTTACATTCTATCAATTGACCCTTGCCGCACGATTGGCCAAAAACCGTCCCATGCAAACATCGGTGTCCTTGAAAACCGCCCCCGCAGCGGCCCCGGGGGAAGGTTCGTCCGCGCGTCCCACGCCCAGCGACAGCCCCGGCTTTCCGCGCCGCAGCGCCGACTTCGATACGATCACCGATGCGTTGGATTACGCCGCCAAGGGCGTCACCGGCTTCAACTTCTATAATGCGCGTGGCGCGCTGGAACGCCCCATGCCGTTCCGCGATCTGCGCGATGAAGCGCTGGCCATCGCCGGGCGTCTGGCCGCCGCCGGCAATAAGCCCGGCGACCGTGTCGCGCTGCTGGCCGCCACCGGCCCCGACTTCCTCGCCATGTTCTTCGGCAGTCTCTATGCCGGCATCATCCCGGTGCCGTTGCCGTTGCCCACGGCCTTCGGACGGCGCGAAGGCTATATCGATCAGATCCGCGGCCAGCTGACGTCCTCGGGCGCGCGCATGGCCTTCGGGCCTGTGGATTTCCTGCCCATCGTTACCGAAGCCGCCGCCGGATTGGGTCTGGTAAAGATCGGCACGCGCGCCGACCTCGATGCGCTGCCGGAACAGGCGGCGAAGCTCCATCGTCCCGATCCGCACGAGCTTTGCTACATCCAATACAGCTCCGGCTCGACGCGCTTCCCGACCGGCGTCGCCGTCACCCAGGCCAACCTCATGGCCAACGCGCGCGCCATGTGCCGCGACGGCGTGCCCTTGCATCCCGGCGACCGGGCGATGTCCTGGCTGCCGTTCTTCCACGACATGGGCCTGGTCGGTTTCATGCTGGCGCCGCTGTCCAGCCAGTCCTCCATCGACTACATCGCGACGGAAGACTTTGCGCGCCGGCCGCTGACATGGCTGAAGCTGATGTCCGAGAACAGCGCCACCATCTCCTATGCGCCGTCGTTCGGTTACGAACTTTGCGCGCGCCGCGTGACCACCATGCCGGAAGGTTCGCTCGATCTCGACCTCAGCCGCTGGCGTGTCGCCGGAATCGGCGGTGAGATGATCAAGCCGAAAGTCATGCAGCAGTTCGCCGAGGCGTTCCGTCCCTACGGTTTCTCCGACAAGGCGTTCAATGCCAGCTACGGCCTGGCCGAGTGCGTGCTGGCCGTCAGCTTCACCAAACCGGGCAGCGGCATGCTCATCGATCACGTCGCGAAGGACAAACTCGCCACGGCGCATCGTGCCGAGCCGGTTTCGGTTCTCGACGATACCGCGCGCACGTTCGTTGCCTGCGGCAAGGTCGTGCCGGGACACAAGCTCGAGATCCGCGACGAAGACGGCAACGTGCTGGGCGAACGCGCGGTCGGCCGCGCCTTCTTCAAAGGCCCCAGTGTGATGCAGGGCTACTTCAACAATCCCGACGCCACGGCCGAAGCATTGGTCGACGGCTGGCTCGACACCGGCGACCTTGCCTACTGGATCAAGGACGAGCTGGTCATCGTCGGTCGCGCCAAGGACATGCTGATCGTCAACGGACGCAACATTTGGCCGCAGGATATCGAATGGACAGTTGAGCATATCGACGGTCTGCGCTCCGGCGATGCCGCCGCGATCGTGCTGACCGGTCCGGACGGCAGCGATCGTCCCACCATCCTCGTGCAATGCCGCCCCGCCGATCCGGCGGAACGCGAACAGCTGGTCGATCTGGTGCGCAGCCGCGTGCATGAAGTCGTCGGCATCAAGTGCGACGTGATCGCCGTGCCGCCGCGCAGTTTGCCGAAGACGTCGTCGGGCAAGCTGGCCCGCACCCGCGCCAAGCTGCTGTTCGAGCGCGGCGAACTCATCGCCGTTTTCTAAAGACATGCCAACGGTCGCTGTCACCGGCGCCTCCGGTTTCATCGGCCGACGGCTCATCGTGGCGTTGCGCGAAGCGGGCTACGAAGTGCGCGCGCTGGCGCGCGGAACGCCGCCCGCCGAGGCGCCGCGCGACGTTACCTGGGTAAAAGGCGACCTGGCCGATCGCGACGCCCTGGCCAAGCTGGTCGACGGCGCCGATGCGGTCGTTCACGGCGCGGGCGCGGTGAAGGCTTTGTCCCGCGCGGACTTCGACGCGGTGAACGTGACCGGGGCAATCACGCTTGCGGACATTGCCGCCGCGCGCACAACCCCGCCGCACTTTGTGCATCTGTCGTCGTTCGCCGCGCGCGCGCCGCATCTGTCGATGTACGCCGCGAGTAAAGCGGCTGGCGAAGCCGAGATCCTGAAGCGCGCCGACCGCCTGCCGGTGTCGGTCTTGCGTCCGCCCGCGGTCTACGGTCCCGGCGACCGTGAGGCGCTGCAGGTCCTGCAAATGGCCGCCCGGGGTTTCATCGCCGTGCCGCCCGACCGCGCGGCCAGGCTTTCGCTGGTGCATGTCGACGATGCGGCGGGCGCGGTGATCGCGGCCCTCAAGGCGCAGCCCCTGCCGACCGCCCTTGAGTTCGACGACGGCAAATCGGGCGGCTACGACTGGGCGGACGTTGCCGCCGCGGCCAGTCAAGCGCTGCGCCGGCCGGTGCGGATCGTCCCGATCCCGGCGCTTTGCCTCTATGCCACCGGCGCCCTGGCGACCCTCGCCGCCCGCATCACCCGGCGGCCGAAGGTGCTGTCCTGGGACAAGGTCGGGGAGGTGCTGCACCCGGATTGGGTGGCCGCGACCCCGGCCCCCCAGGCCTATAAACCCCGTTGGAGCCTGGCCCTCGGCTTCGAAAATACGGCGGAATGGGCCGCTTCACGCGGCTTGTTAAGATTGTTACCGCGGAGTTGATTTGAGGTTTGCACTGCGGTAAGCGATCAATTCGTCAGAAATTGCAGGGGCTTGCCGCCCGCCGTTTCGGCGACCTGTCAACTGCATGAATGGGATACGCGCAAATGTCAGCGGGGTCTGCCGGCGAACCGTCGCCGGAAACGTTCGCCGTACTCTCCGACTTGATTGGGCAGTTCAACAAAACCGGCGTCGCTTTGACGCCGACCACGCGGTTTGCCGAAGATTTGAATTTCGATTCTTTGGTGGTGATGGAGTTCGTCGCAGCAGTTGAAGACCGGTTCGATATCTCGATGCCGCTCAACATCCTGCCGGACATCGCCACCATCGACGACTTCGGGCGCGCGCTCGAAAAGTTGCTTGCGGAAGATGGGCGGTAATTCGCTGCCCGTATTTAGGGGTTAGCCGATGGCTGATTTGTTTGCACGATTTGCTCCGTTGATGGCGCAGCGCGACCAGCTGTTCGCCGAAGGGCGCGATCCGTTCTCCGTCCAGATGACGGAAGTGCTGTCGCAGACCGAAGCCGTGATCGGCAATCGCCGTACCATCCTCGTCGGCACGAACAACTATCTCGGCCTCACCTTCGCGCCGGAAGCACTCGCCGCGGCACACGAAGCGCTGGACGCCGGCGGTACGGGCACCACGGGCAGCCGCGTCGCCAACGGCACCTACGCCGGCCACGCCGAACTCGAAGCGACCTTGCGCGATTTCTACGGTACCAAGCACGCGATGGTGTTCTCCACCGGGTTCCTGGCGAACCTCGGCGTGCTCTCGACCTTGATGGGACCGGACGATTTCATCCTGATGGATGCCGATTGCCACGCCAGCATCTATGACGGCGTGCGCGCCTCCTCGGCGCAGATCATCCGTTTCAAGCACAATGACGCCGCCGATCTCGATAAGCGTTTGGCGCGTCTGGCCGACAAGCCGGGCAACAAGCTGATCGTGATCGAAGGCATCTACTCGATGCTGGGCGACATCGCGCCGATCAAGGACTTCGTCGCCGTCAAAAAGAAGTACGAGAACGTCTACCTGCTCAGCGACGAAGCGCATTCGCTCGGCGTGCTGGGCAAGTTCGGCCGCGGTCTGCCGGAACAGGAAGGCGTTGAGGACGACGTCGATTTCATCGTCGGCACGTTCTCGAAGTCGGTCGGCACGGTCGGCGGCTTCTGCGTCTCCAATCATCCGCAGTTCGAGATTCTGCGTCTCGTCTGCCGCGCTTATGTGTTCACGGCCTCGCTGCCGCCGGCGGTCATCGCCGCTGCGAACGTGAACCTCGGCCTGGTGAAGAAGGGCGGCGCTCTGCGCGCGCGTCTGCAGCGCAATGCGCAGCAGCTGCACGCGGGCCTGTCCGAACTCGGCCTGAAGATTGCCTCGAACGCCAGCCCGGTCGTCGCCGTCGTGGCGCCGGATCCGCAGGTGGCCGTCGCGTTCTGGCGCGGCCTTCTGGACGCGGGCGTGTACGTCAATCTCGCGCTGCCGCCGGCGACGCCGTACGGCTACTCGCTGCTGCGCGCCAGCCTCTGCGCCGCGCACACGGAAGAGCAGATCGACGAAGTCATCGGCATCTTCCGGGATGTCGCGACCTCGCTGGGCCTGATCGACGCCCCGCGCAAGCGCGTTGCCGCGCGCTAGTTAGCGCACGCCGCCACGGCGGCGGGCTTCCAGGAAAATCCGGATTCCGCCGAGCAGCGGCCGCCGCCGGTCTGCGTCCGTCACAGCCACGCACACGCCGGAATGACGCGCGATCTTGGCGACCGCGTAGTCGAGCCCATCGGCGTACGTGAAAGCGGCCTTCATCAGGCGCAGCGCATTCAAAAGCTTGCCCCACCACCGCCGCACGACCCATCCCAGGCGTGCGCGGAGGGGATGCTGCCGCCGACGCGGCATGTCCAGTACCGCCGCGGTGATCGCGTCATACCGCGCCGTGACCAGGGCATTGGCGCGTGCTTGTGATTCCGGTCGCAGTTCCGCGGCGTAGGTTTCCGCGAACGCGCGCCGCCACAGGTCATCGGAGGAAAAGCTTGCAGGCATCAGCGGCAGTGTCGCGTTGGCGGTGGTGTCGATTGCGATAGTCAGGGCGTCGATGACCTGCGCTGTCGAGGCCTTGTCGCGCCGGTAGGGCAGTGAGACCGGTTGTGCAAAACGCGCCCACAGGGGGGACGCAAAAGCGCGCATGCCGCGCGTGAAGTCGCGCATGGTCAACACAGCGACCTTGCACAACTGCATCCGCCCTTCCAGCGGCACTACGAAGGCATAGACGTTCGGCGGCAGGATGCGGGCGGCGAGGCGCGATACCGCTGGCAGCATGCGCAGATCGTCGGTGACGACATAGAAGTCGAGCACCGTCTCGGGTTCGGGCGCCCGCAAGCCGGCGCCGTAAAACAACACCGCGGCTGTCGACGGCCCGAAATGCGCCGCGAAATGCGCAGCGCATGTCACGACAACCGGCGCGGCTGGCGTCTCCAATTCCTCTGCGATCAGGCGCGCGAGTGCACCGTTCACAGCACGCCTCTCACAAAACGCAGCGTTTTGGTGGCATCCAGCACGACCGGATGCCTGCCGTCGGCCATGTGCATCTCGCCGTCGAGCGTATAAGGGCCGACGAGATCGAGGCTCAGCTTCTGCGCGCGACGCACGGTGATGCCGCGCCCCGGCGCGATGCGGCGGCTCAGGAAGCGCGGCATCGCGCGCAAGGCGGCGCCCGTTCCCGACCGCAGGCTCATGTAGTGGAAACTCGACGTCAGCTCGGGTCCGTCTTCGGGGATCGGGCGGATGCCCAGCAGCATTTCATCAAGCGCCGTCGCGGCGATCATGAAGAAGCGCCCGGATTCCATCAGCGCCTCGCGGTCGCGTACCGTCACCTCGCTGCCGTGCACCGATTGCACAAGGCAGCGCCACGTCAGCACGGCCAGCGCGGCGGCGTGGCTCACGCCATGCGGCACGGGCAGGGGGTAAAGGTGGCGGCGGCAGAACAGGATGCCCTCCACCACATCGGCCGCGCCGAAGAACGCGCCATATCGCGTCGCGCCTTCGCCGTTGTCCACGCCGAGCAGGGTGCGCGTTTCGGTGCTGCGCGCGAGCAGGCCGCGTCGCCGCAGATCGAAAAGGCGGGCAAGACCCTCTTCCTTGCTGGCGCCCATGCCCCAGCGCGTCGCTGTCATGTTGGTCTTACCGGCGGGCAACAGCGCCATCGCTGGCGGGGGTGCGGTACCGGTCGTCAGGAAGGCGCTGAACACCAGACTGGATGTGCCGTCACCGCCATTGACGGTGACGGTCTCCACGCCCAGTTCGGTGCAGCGCGCGACCACCGCCGGCAGGTCGTCCGCGCCGGTGATCGGGAAATGGTGAATGTCCGGCTGGCCGTCCAGCCACGGCTCAATCCAGGCGCCCTGGCGCGCGTTCCAGGTGCTGCCGCGGTTGGTAATAACCGCAAGAGGGGCCGGGGCGGACATTCAAGAACCCGAATTGTCACAAATCCGGCCTTTTTGCCGGTACAGCCATACTATCGCAGACCTAGCCAACCGCCTGCAAACACCGGACAATGCGCTCCTCAGTTGCCCGTACCGGACTTTCGATGATTCTCTCGACCTACCTGATGCGCTCCTATGTGATGCGCTTCCTGCTTTTGGTGGTGGGCCTGGTCTTCTTCCTTCAGGCTTTGGACCTCCTCGCGCAGGCGACCGATGTCCTCAAGGGCGGCGGGCCGCCAATGATGTCATTGCTGCGCTATGTCGCGCTGCGCCTGCCGGCGCTGGTCGAGACCGTGGCCCCGCTCGCCGGCCTGCTCGGCGCCCTGACGACGCTGATCGGCATGGCCAAGAACAGCGAAATCCTGGCCATGCGCGCCGCCGGCCGTTCCGTGTTCAGTCTGATCGGCGGCCTGGTCATCGTGGGCGTCGCGCTGTCGGTGATGCTGTTCCTGTTCTCGAACTTCGTGGTCACGCGCACCAACGCCACGCTGGCGCAGTGGAAAGCCGCCGACTATCGCCCGGACGGCCAGGTGCTCAACGAAGAGCCGACATGGCTGATGGAAGGCCAGACCGTCATCCGCGTCGGTCACGTCATGCGCGAAGGCGCGGTGTTGAATGACGTCAGCATTTTCCGCCGCGGGCCCACGGGTGGCATCAGCGACATTATCACGATGCGTCTGGCGATCTGGGAAGATGGGCGCTGGTCGACCTTCGAGGTGAAGCGCGTCGCCGGCGACGCCGACGGCGGCAGTGCCTCTGGCGAGCGTTCGACGGCCGCCGAGGCGGAGGCCTTGAGCGACATCACGCCGACCTGGCGCACCGACATGCGGCCGGAAAGTTTCGTGATCTCGGCCAATCATCCCACCGCCCTGTCGATTGAGGCCTTGCGCGAATACACCGGCCCGGAATCGGTCGGCACCCGGCCGTCTTATTTCTACAACACCTGGCTGCAACAGAAGATCGCGGGTCCCATCATGCTCGCGGTGATGCCGCTGCTGGGCGCCATCGCGGCCTTCGCCCATCACCGTCAGGGCGCTGCGGTTCTGACCGTCATCCATGGCGTTACCCTGGGTTTCGGATTCGTGGTGATCGACAACATCATGCTGGCCATGGGCCAGTTCGGCTCATTGCCGCCGGTCCTGTCGGCCTGGCTTCCATTGGTGTTCTTCGCCGTGGTGGGGATATGGATCGTATTCAGGTTTGAACATACTGGTGCGCGCACGTGATGCGGCTTATATCAGGCGCCAATCCAAAGAGGTTCCTGTGAGCGACGTGCCGTTCAAGATCGGCTTCTGGTCCGACAAGGACTATCACCTGGACCGCATGAATCTGCGGCAGCTGACGGTTGCCTATTTCCAGTACTACGCCATCGTCGCCTACATCGCCGTCGTGCTGGTCGCGGGCGGCGTGGTGATCTCGGAAGTGATCGCCGGCCGCGCCTCGGTGCCCGGTGTGCTGGGCGCGATCCTGGCCACCATCTTCATCTATCCGGTGGTCTGGTATCTGCTGCACCGCTACATCCTACATAGCCGCTGGATGTGGAAGTCGCGCCTGACCGCCGGCACATGGAAGCGCATCCACTACGATCACCACAGCGATCCCAATAATCTGAAGGTGCTGTTCGGCGCGCTCTACACGACGCTGCCGACGGTCGCACTCGCCACCATGCCCGTGGGCTTCGCGCTGGCCGGCTGGATCGGCGCGCTCGCGGCTTTGGCGACCGGCGTGGCGCAGACTTGCGTCTACGAGTACGTGCATTGCATTCAGCATCTCGGCTACCTGCCAAAGTGGGCCTGGGTGCGCGAGATGAAGAAATTCCACATGGCGCACCATTTCCACAACGAGAACGGCAACTACGGCATCACGAACCTGTTCTGGGACCGGCTCGTGGGCACGTTCTATGTGGGGGCTGCGGATCGGCCGAAGTCGGCCACGGTTTTCAATCTCGGCTATGACGAAGAAGTGGCGAAGCAGTATCCTTACGTCGCCAAGATGACGCAGGGCTGGCCGCATACGGCCAACCCTGTGCACCGCAAGCGTCAGGCCGCTGCCGCGCAACAGGCCGGCTGACTTTCAAACGATCCAAGGGGGATGGGGCGGTGTTGACCCTTAAGCGCGTCGGCGCAGGCGCAAGCTTGCGTGACTTCATGCGAGTGCCGCATCTCACGCAAGGCCACGATCCGTACTGGGTCGCGCCGATCTCATTGGAACTCGGGCCGCTTCAGATTGGCGAAGGGCCGCGCTTCAATCCCAAAGTGAACCCCTGGTTCCAACACGGCGAAGTAATGTTCTGGGTGGCGGAGCGCGACGGCCAGCTTGTCGGCCGCATCTCGGCGCAGATCGATCAGAACCATCTGAAACTCTACAACGATGCCACCGGCTTCTTCGGCTTCTTCGAATGCATCGACGACCAGGAGGTCGCGAACGCGTTGTTCGAGGCGGGTTTCGCCTGGTTGCGCGAGAAGGGGATGAAGCGCTGCGTCGGCCCGTTCAGCTTCAACATCAACGATCCTGATGCAGGCTTACTGATCGACGGCTTCAATTGTCGTCCGCGCGTCGCGATGGGACACGCGCAGCCGTACTATCAAAAGCTTGTCGAGGACGCGGGCTTCGCCAAAGCCGTCGACATGCGCGCCTATCTCACGCCGATGGACACCGCGCTGCCGTTCAAGCAACTGCAGTGGCTGAAGCGCCGCCTCGCGCGCAATCCGCGCCTGGCCGTACGGTCGCTCGATCCGAAGCGTTATGACGAAGACTTCGCCGCCATCGTCGACATCTGGCGCGCCGGATGGGTCGATAATTGGGGTTCGATCCCGATGACCGAAGCCGAAGGCAAGTATCTGGCC
Source organism: Rhodospirillaceae bacterium (assembly GCA_947476695.1). Lineage (GTDB taxonomy): Bacteria > Pseudomonadota > Alphaproteobacteria > Rhodospirillales > Rhodospirillaceae > SCTM01. The sequence goes on along the minus strand of CANJRD010000001.1, from coordinate 80,284 downwards.
GAAGAGACCAAGCTGATCGTGATCCCGGAACTCGTCTCGATCGCGACCGTGGACGGCAAGCCCGCAGCCATGTGCATGGCGCTGCCCGACTTCAACGAGATGATCTGGGACCTGAAAGGGAAGTTGTTGCCGTTCGGATGGGCGAAGCTGATCTGGCGCGTGCTCACGCGCCGATCGTTTCTCTCCGGCACGCGCGTAATCCTCATGGGCGTATCCCCGGAATACAAGAACAAGTCGATGGGTTCGCAGCTAGCGCTGCTCACGGTCGGGGCGGTGCGTGAAGCCTCGCTGAAGCTCGGCATGCTGGTCTGTGAAATGAGCTGGGTGCTGGAGACCAACACCCAAACTTGTCACTCGATCGAGGAGATCGGCGGCAAGGTCTACAAGACCTACCGCATGTTCGAGCGCGCGATCTAACTCTTGAGCCCGCCATAAACGATGGTGCGCATCTCGGTGTCGCGGTCGATGGTGTAGGGCAGGCATTGGGTGAGAAATACCCCGATGATCTGCTCCTTCGGGTCGACCCAGCAATGCACCTGGCCCGCGCCCGACCAGCCGAAACTGCCGACGCTGCCGCGTGTGTTCACCGCCGCCGGATCATTCTCGATGCCCACGCCAAGCCCATAGGTCGGCCCGCCCGCCGGCACTTGGTTGACGTTCATCATCGCCACCGTCTCCGGCTTCAGAATGCGGCGACCGTCCAGCGTTCCACCGTTGCACAGCATCTGCAGAAAGCGCGCGAAATCGCCGACGGTGGAGAACATGCCGCCGCCCCCTTCGGGCGCGCGCAGCGTGAAGGGACGGCGTGGCTGCGCTTGAAGACGCCCATCTCGTAGGGCGTAGGACGTCGCCATGCGGCTTTCCTTCGCGGGCGGCACGGTGAAGCCAGTGTCGCTCAAGCCCAGCGGCTTCAGCACACGCTCATCCATTGCCACGTCGAACGGTTTGCCCGCCGTGACCTCAACGAGGTACCCGAGCACATCGCTCGACAGGCCGTATTCCCAATGGTCGCCGGGCTGGAACAGCAGCGGCACGGTCGCGAGTGCGTCGATGAAGCCTTTCAGACTTTCGCCTGGGCCCATGCCGACACCGCGTTTCTGCAAAAGCTTGTGGATCGGTGAGTCGCCGAAGCCGCCATAAGTCAGGCCCGAGCGGTGTGCGAAGAGATCGCGCACCGTCATCGGACGGTTCTGCGGCGCGGTCGTCATGGTGTCGCCGTCGCCGGCGACATAGACGCGCAGGTTCGCGAAAGCGGGAATGTAGCGCGCCACCGGCGCGTCCAGTTCCAGCTTGCCGCTTTCGACCAACGTCAGCGCTGTGACGGCGGTGAAGACTTTGGTCGACGAATACAGGCGATAGATGGTGTCCGGTGTCGGGGGCGTTTGTGCGGCGATGTCGCGCCAGCCCACGGCTTCCTGCGCGACCGTATGGCCATGACGCGCAACCAGCATCATCGCGCCTGGCAGAATGCCTTCGTCGACGTGGCCTTGCATCGCGCGGCGCAGACGCTGGGCCAAATCTGGCGCGAAGCCTTCGCGTGCAGCAGATCCGACCGGCAGTGGCGTCGCCGCAAAGGCAGATCGAGCGCCGCTCAAGGCCAGCGCGCCGAGCGAAAATCCTCTGCGGGTGAACCCGATGGACACAGCAAGTCCTGTCTGGAAGAACAGCGATCAGCCTGCCACGGCAACTGCCGCTCACGCCATTGTCAATTCAACGGCTACGGGATGAATAGTCCGTCATACAAACAAGGGTGCTTACGTCAGGCTTGCTTATCGGCGCCTGACGCCCAAAATTGACGTCATGTGGCGCGCATATCTTCGGCTTGCTTTCATTGTTATCGGCGTTGCCGCCGTGACCATTCTGTTTGCGTTCGCTCTTACGGCGGCTGCAATCGTGGTGGCCGTCACGCTGGCGGTGCTGGCGCTGATTGGCCGTAAGGCCGTTGTCGGCTGGGCCGTGATACGCAAGACCCATCGTCCGGGCGAGCCGGTGATCATCGATCACGATCCGGACGACAAGCTGCTCACCCGCGAGGACGATGGTCGTCCTTAGGCCGCCGCGTGCGACGGATGATCGTCGGCACAGCATTCAACTTCAACGGTGACGTGGCTTAGCCCAGGCACGTCCGTCAGCAGTGCCTTGTAGTGACCGGGCTCCTTCGGATGATGCGTCACAACCGTCAGCATCGCCGCCAGGTGTCCTGGGCCTAAACGCCAGACATGAAGATCGGCCACGCGGGCGTCGCCGTCCGTCTCGATGGCGCGGCGCACTTTCGCGGTGACGCCCGGCGCCGGTTCGGCATCGAGCAGGACATGGCTGGTGCTGCGGATCAACGTCCAGGCCCACTGCAGAATCACCGCCGCGCCGATGATACCCATGGCTGGGTCGAGCCACGCCAAACCTAAGTAACGGCCCAAGAGAAGCGCTGCGATGGCAAACACCGACGTCAGCGCGTCGGCGATGACGTGGACGTAAACGGCGCGGAAATTGTGATCGCGGTGGTGTTCGTGCTTATGACCGCCGTGGTCATGGTGATCATGATGAGCGTGCTCCTCATGTCCGTGATCGTGACTGTGGTCATCGCCCAGTAAAAACGCGCTGATCAAGTTCACCGCCAGGCCGATCACCGCGACCCAGGTCGCTTCTGTATAAGCGATGGGGACCGGCTCCATAAGGCGGTTGATCGACTCCCAGCCCATCAGGATCGAGATCATCGCCAGGATCAACGCGGAGGCGAAGCCGCCCAGATCGCCGACCTTGCCGGTGCCGAAGCTGTACGTCTCGTTGGCGGCATGGCGACGCGCGTACATATAGGCCGCGCTGGCGATGCCCAACGCCGCGGCATGGCTGGCCATGTGCCAGCCATCGGCCAGCAGCGCCATCGAATTGAACATGGTGCCGGCGATGATCTCGGCGATCATCATCAGGATGGTCAGGGCCAGCACCAGACGCGTGCGACCTTCGTTCCTGCCGTGGGCATCGCCCAGGTACAGGTGATCGCGCTGCCAGCGCGCCAGAATTTCATCGCTCAAATGCATGCGCGAATATAGGCCGTGCGCCGCGTCGAGAAAAGGCCGGCTAGGTGCGTGGAACGACGACGGGTGGTTCCTGCGACGTCAGCGGCGGCAAGGTTCCCGTATACTTTTCGACGTTCACCAGACAGGTATGCGCGCCGGGGCCTTGCGCCAGGCGCGATGTGCCGGCATCGCGCGTCAGCACGTTGGGATTTCCGGCGGCGCAGAACGACAGGCTGTTGCTCTGGTCGTGGGCGCCGTCCTCCGGTAACGGCGCGTACCACGCGCCTGTGGCCAGTTGCACCACACCGCGCATCACGCCGTCGGTCACAACCACACCGGCCAGGCAGGCGCCGCGCCCGTTGAACACGCGCACGATATCGCCACCCGCGATGCCACGCGCGGCCGCGTCGGCGGGATGAATCCAGATCGGCTCGCGGCCGTTCACTTTACTCGTTTGGCTGACAATGCCGTTATCAAGCTGGCTGTGCAGGCGCGTGCGCGGCTGGTTGGAAATCAGGTGCAGCGGATATGCGCGCGTGTTGCCAAGCCATTCGACAGGTTCATGCCAGACCGGATAGCCCGGATAGTCGTCGTAGCCGAGGCCGGCCACGGTGGCGGAGAAGATCTCGATCTTGCCGCTCGGTGTCGTCAGCTTGTGGACGTCCGGCGCGGCGCGGAAATCCGCCAGGAACACCGGCACCGGCTGTTCCGGCAGGCGGAAGTGTCCGGCCTCCCAGAACGCCTGAAAGGCCGGCATCTCGACGTTCTGCGCGGCGGCGCGGTCGCGCCAGCGTGTGTAGAGGGTCTCGACCCAGCCCATCTCGTCGCGGCCCTCGGTGAAGGCTTCGCGAAAGCCAAGCCGTTCGGCGAGGGCGGCGAAGATGTCGTGATCGTTGCGCGCCTGTCCGAATGGCGCGACGGCCTTCTGCATCGCCAGCGCATAGGTGTCCTGCACCGTGCCGGCGATGTCGTTACGTTCCACCGTCGTTGTGCTCGGCAGCACGATGTCGGCATGACGCGCATGGGCGTTCCACCAGGGCTCGTGGGCGATGATGGTTTCGGGCATCTGCCAGGCACGCGCCAAACGGCCAATCTGCTGGTGATGATGGAACGGATTGCCGCCGCACCAGTAGATCATCCGCGCATCTGGATAGTTCAGCATACGGCCGTTGTAGGCGAAGGCCGCGCCCGGGTTCTCCAGCATGTCGGCGATGCGCGCGACCGGGATGAAGGCGCTGACCGGGTTGACGCCTTGCGACAGCGCGGGCAGCGGAATACGGGCGCCACCGGCGCCCATGCCGTTCACCGCGCCATAGCCGAAGCCGATACCGCCGCCCGGCAAACCGATCTGGCCGAGAACCGCGGCGAGTACGATGCTCATCCAATACGGCATCTCGCCATGGTCGGCACGCTGCAGCGACCAGCTCACGGTAATCAACGTGCGCTTGCCGGCCATGCGTCGGGCAAGGTCGCGGATGGTGGCCGCCGGCAGGCCGGAGATCTTCGCCGCCCAATCGGCGTCCTTCGCGACGCCGTCGCTTTCGCCCAGCAGATAAGGGCGGAACTTCTCCCAGCCGACGCAGCAGCGCGCGAGGAAGTCTTCGTTGTGCAGGCCTTCGCGCACCAAGGTATGCGCCAGAGCCAGCATCACGGCGGTGTCGCTGTTCGGGCGCGGGCAAAGCCAGGCGGCGTTCAGGAATTCGGCCGCGTCGTCGCGCAGAGCGCTCAAGGACACGAACTCAACGCCACGCGCGACACAAGCCTGCTGCGCTTCGCGCGCGATGTGGCGTCCGAAACCGCCGGCGTGGACTTGCGTGTTCTTCATCGCCAGACCGCCGAAGGCGACAACGAGTTCCGTGTTCGCCGCGATCTGCTCCCAGGTGGGCATCTTCAGCAGCAGCTCGAAGAAATTGCCCAGCACATGCGGCACCATCACCTCCGCGGCCGCCGTGGAGTAGGTGTTGACGGAATAGGCGGGCCACCGAACAGATTCAGGAAGCGGCGCATCTGGCTCTGGGCGTGATGGAAACGCCCAGCGCTGGCCCATCCGTAGGAGCCGGCGAAGATTGCCGCATTGCCGAAGCGCGTCTTCACCCGGTTCAGCTCGGTCGCGACGATGTCCAAGGCCTCGTCCCACGGCACCGCGACGAAAGGTTCTTGCCCGCGCGCGTTGTCCTTGCGGCGCGGGCCATGCTTCAGCCATCCGGCGCGAATCATCGGTTGGGCGATGCGCACCGCGTCGGCCCGCGCGCCGGGAATGGAATTGCCGATGGGCGACGGGTCCGGGTCGTCCGGAAACGGTCGCATCGTCACAAGCTGGCCGTTCCGCACCTCCGCCTGATAGGCGCCCCAATGCGTGGCGGTCGGAACAAGACGGTGGTCGGTTGCGCTCATGCCTGTCAGTCTAGCCGCATCGGCCGGCGCTGTGGAATCCCGGTAAGCCTTGAGGGGTCGTCATGCTCGCAATCATCTGCTTGTTTCTCCTCTTTGGTGTCACCTTCGCGGCCCAAGTGTGCGCGACCCAAGCGGCCGACATTTACGAAACGCGCCGTGGTTCGTTTGACGGCATCGGCAAGTTCTACATGGGCCGCGAGATCGCGCATGTGATGGGCCATCAGGCCGCGGATTGGCTCGAACGTCCGGAGCGCAAGGCCGAGGAGGGCACCGAAAAGCTACTACCGCTTCTGGGCATCAAGCCCACCGATGTGCTGGCAGATATCGGGGCGGGCACGGGGTATTTCAGCTTCCGCATGGCGACAGCGGCGCCACAAGGCAAGGTCTATGCCGTCGACATCCAACAGGAGATGCTCGACATGATCGCTGCGCGCCAGCGTCAAGGCGCGCCGGCCAATGTGGTGCCCGTGCTCGGCACCGAAAGCGATCCCAAGCTTCCGGCCGGCGAAGTCGATCTAATCCTATTGGTCGATGCCTATCACGAGTTCTCGTTCCCGCGCGAAATGGGCGAGGGCATGGTGCGCGGGTTGAAATCCGGCGGCCGTATCGCGTTGGTCGAATATCGCGCGGAAGATCAGGCAGTGCCGATCAAGACGCTGCACAAATTGAGCGTCAAGCAGGCAAAGGCGGAAATGGCGGCGCTGGGATTGCAGTTCGTGAAGTCTGACGAAAGCCTGCCCTGGCAGCACGTGATGTTCTTCGCCAAGCCTTGACTTCGCCAAGCCTTGATTTCGTCAGGCCGCGTCGCTGACCATCAGCATACCGGGGAAACGCAAGATCGCCGTCGTGCCGACGCCGACCTCGCTTCTCAGGATCAATTCGCCACCCAGCAAGTTCATATAGTGCTTGCAGATGGACAGACACAGGCCAGTTCCCTGGCCTGTGCGGGTCAAGGCGGGGTTGCCTTGCAGGAACGGCTCGCCGATGCGTTTCAGCACCACCGGATCGATGCCCGGACCTGAATCCACGACGCGGATTTCGAGATTGCCTTCGATAATATCGGCGCTGATCACAACCGCGGTGCCGGCGTGAGAAAACTTCACGGCATTCGACAACAGGTTGATCAGCACTTGGCGCAGGAAGCGCTCGTCGCTGGTCAGGCGCGGCAATTGCGGCGGAATTTCGCTGCGCAAGGTGATGCTGTGTTGGCCGGTAAGGGCGTCGACGAACGACTTCGATCGCGCCACCGTCCCGGCGATGTCGACGGGTGTGCATTGGATCGATTGCGTCCCGGACTCGACCTTCGCCATGTCGAGGATGTCGTTGACGATGTTCAGCAGGTGCTCGCCCGAGCGATGGATATGTTCGGCATAGTTCGCATAGATCGGGGCGATGTTGTCGCCCATCACTTTGCTTTTGATGATATCGGCGAAGCCCATGATCGCGTTCAGCGGTGTGCGGAACTCGTGGCTCATATGCGCGAGGAAGCGGCTCTTGGCGGCATTGGCTTCCTCGGCCGCGGCCTTGGCGAGTTGCAAGGCCTGCTCGTTGGCGCTGGATTGGGCGATCTGACGCAAGATGATCAGGATGAAGGCGACGGTCGCGCCCAAGATGAACAGCGACGCGAAGACGAAGCGATCGCGGGTTTGGCGCCATCCGGCGAGATAGTCCTCGCTGCTGATGCGCGTTGAGACCATAAGCGGCAGGTCATCGATCAGCAGATTCGTGATGAGCCGTCGGTACCCGTCGGCGGCGTCATCATTCACGATCACCCGAGGGTCGTTTGTCGTCGATCTGTCGGCAAGGTCCACAGCGCGCCGTTCCACGCCGGGATTGAAGCCGCCGACGGGCGTCGTTTCGACGGCGGTGGTGGAGACCATCTGCTCGGCCGCTGTCCACAGGATCACCCTGCCCTTGTTGCCGATCTCTAGCGTCTTGAAGAAGGTGCTGAAGGACTCCGGATACAGCACGCCGACCACGATGGCGACGATCCGGCCCTCGCCATCGCGCACGCGGATCCCGGAGGGAAGGATCCACTGACCTTCCAGATCGCGTACACCGTGCACCATCGTCCCAAGATAGCGGTCGTGCCGGTTGTCCTGCGGGCGTAGAGGAAGATTCTCGAAAAGCCCGGCGTACTGCGCCACCGGATATGCCCGGGCCGACGCGACGGGCGTCCCATCCGGCGTCAGGATCAGGATGCCGGCCAAATACGGCATGTAACCAAGCTTGGTGGCCATGACGTCATGGAGATGCTTCTCGTCGACTTGGCCGGCCGCCAGTTCCGACCGATAAACGTCGGCGATGCCGTAAAGGACTTTGTTGATCTCGCTGAAGGTCCGTTCGACGTGAGACTTGGCGGCCTGCGCGACGGAATGCGCATTGCGCATCCCGTTCTCGAGACCGTCCTCGTACTCCACGTAAAGGTGCCAGCCGATCGCGGTCAGGAACATGGCGCAGAGGATCGTCAGCAGCCACAGCGTCGCCCGTCTCAGGCGGACCAGAGACGACAAGCGCGTATCGCGCGGAAACGTTTTAGAGTTGGCCATCGCTACCTGTGCCGATAGCGCCAATTCTAACCGAATTGTCCCGGAACAGGCAGGGCCATTCCCGACTTAACCCGGCGGCGACGAGAACTTTGCGATGGCGGCCTTGAGCGCTTTGAACAGAGCCTGGCCGGGTTCGCCGCCGTCGCCGCCGATCTTCTCACGAATGACGGCGCGCATCGCATCGATATGCGCCTTGACGATATCGAGGCTGGCGTCGTTTTCCCGGCAGGGCGGCTTGGACACCTCATAGAGGCTTTTGGCGAAAACGGTGATCAACGGATAACCGAACGTGCCGCCTTGGCCGCGCAACTCGTGGGCGATCAGATTGATCTGATCGAAGTACTGCGTGCGCTCGCCGGACAGTTCCTTCGCCATCGCCACTTGCTTCGACAGGCGATCGAGGAATTGCTTCGCCCAATCGATGAAGCCTTCGGCTTCGCGCTTCAACGCCGATTCAGCGTTGCTCAGAACATCTTCCGGCAGAACGAAGGGTTGGCGTCCCGCGTTCGAGCCCAGCATCTTCTGCTTGAGGTAGTTCGGCAGCTTGAAGATCCACACGTCGCTCGGCGTTTTGGCCTGTTCGACGCGATCCTTCGCGTACACCACTGTTGCGTGGGATTCGTCCGGGCGGCGGCGCTCGCCGGTCTTCGGCGGGCCGGCCTTGTTCGAACGCCGGCGATCCGGCCCGAAATAATTCTGTGTCGTCACGTACTGGCGCGGCACGTCGATAATCCGCTGCAGCACCTTGTAGATGTTGTCGACGGAGAACGGCTTGGCCATGAAGTCGGTGACGCCGCGCTCGCGCGTCTCTTCGACGTTCACGCGGTCGGCCGCGCCGGACAGCATGATGAACGGCATGAAGCGGTTGGGCGAACCCTTGTCGTCGCGCAGCCATTGCAACAGGTGCACGCCATTCACCGGCGACATGATCAAGTCGGAGATCACGATGTCGATCTGTTCGACGGCGGTGCCGGAGCCCTTCGCCGACAACTTCAGGTATTCGACGGCTTCTTTGCCGTTGCGCGCGCGCTGTATGCGCGGGAAGCCGATGCGCTTCAGGCTGTTGACGAGAATATCGAGCATGTACTCGTTGTCTTCGACAATCAGCAGGGAGATCCGGTCTTGGCCGAGATTCTCCCCCTTATCCTTACTCATCATCGAAGACACAGAGGCAGCCTTTTGGGGCGGCGTGGCGCCCCGTACGCGGTACGAGAAATGGAAATGCGTTGGGTGTTGGTTATCGAAAAATAGATAGCGACTCAACACCAATCGCGCGATTACCCTTACGGGTAACTCACGATCCGCAATGAGGGCCTACCTTAAGGCCGCAGGCCCAATCCCTTCAAGGATTTCGCCGGGCGCGTCCGATATGGTTGCGGTCTTGCGCGCAAAAACGTGAACGATCGCCGCCGCATTGCCGTCCCACGTCAGGTTGCGGGTCCCAATCGTGGCGCGCCCAGCCGCGCCGACCCGCTGGCGCAACCCGCTGTCGACCACCAGCCGATGCAGCGCGTCCTTCAGGCTTTCCGGGTCATCCGGGGCGAAAAGCAGGGCATTTTCGCCGTCGTTCAAGATCTCGCCCAAGTTCGGCTTTCTGACGCGCCTGTTTCAGCGTCATCAACGTGTCGTTGGTTTCCTGCGCGTTCAGGCCGAGGTCCGACGGCTGGATGCGCGGGCCTTGGGTCAGCACCACGGCGCGCTTCATGCGATTCTCGAGCTCGCGCACGTTACCCTGCCAGCCATAGGCGCTGATCGCCACCTGTGCCGCGCGCGACAGTTCAAGGCTGCCCTTCTTGTAGGCTTCCGAGAATTTGCGCAGCAGCACCTCGGCGATCATCAACGCGTCGCCTTCGCGCGCGCGCAGCGGCGGCAGCGTCACGCTGACTTCGTTGAGGCGAAAATAGAGATCCTCGCGGAACGTGCCTTGGGCGCACATCGCCTTCAGGTCGCGGTTCGTCGCCGAGGCGATGCGCACGTCGACGATGATCTCTTCGCGGCCGCCGAGGCGTTGGAACGAACGGTTCTGCAGGAAGCGCAGCATCTTGGCCTGCAGCGAGGCCGGCATGTCGCCGATTTCATCCAGGAACAGCGTGCCGTGTTTGGCCTGCTCGACCTTGCCGATGGTCTGCTTGACCGCGCCCGTGAACGCGCCGCGTTCATAGCCGAACAGCTCGCTCTCCAGCAGGTTCTCCGGGATCGCGGCGCAATTCACCGCCACGAAGGGACCGCGCGCGCGATCGCTGCCGTCGTGCAGCGCGCGCGCGATCAATTCCTTGCCGGTGCCGCTTTCGCCCATGATCAGCATGCTGACGTCGGTCGGCGCGATCTGCTCGACCGTGCAGCAGACATCCATCATCGCCTGCGATGTCCCGATGATGCCGCCCAATTGCGTGCGGGATTCGCGGCTCAGCCGGCGGTTTTCTTCCTCCAGCAGATGCACGTTCCAGGCCCGGTTCAGGATCAGGCGCAGCTGGTCGATATCGACGGGCTTGGCGAAGAAGTCGTAAGCCCCATAGGAAATCGCACGCATCGCATGGCGGCGGTCTTCGTTGCCCGAGGCGATGATGGCCTTGGTGCCGGGATAATTGGCGACGATGGTCTCCAGCGTCTGCAGGCCTTCGGTCGCGCCGTTCGGATCGGGCGGCAGTCCCAGATCCAGCACCGCAAGCCAAGGGCGATGCGCTGACATGATCTCAAGCGCGGCTTGGCGATCGCCGGCGATATGCACGTCGAAGGCGTCGGCAAGCGCCCAGCGCATCTGCCGCTGCAAACCGGTGTCGTCCTCAACGATCATAAGCTTGCGCTCCGGGGCGGGCGCGACGTCGTCGGAAGCGGCGAGAGCTTGTTCAGCCATGTCGATATATTCCCTCTGGCGCCGGCGCTTCGGCGCGTGAACTTGTGACGCGATCTACAACCAATGGGAGGCGCACGATCATTCGTGTGCCCGCGCCAAGGGCGCTGTCGACCAGAAGCCGCCCACCCATCTCGCGGACTTGTTGACGGCACTGATAAGCTCCAATGCCGAAACCGGCTGTTTTGGTGCTGTCGAGCGGTTGAAAAAGTTTGTCGACAATGAAACTCGCATCCATCCCTGGGCCGTTGTCGGCCACGACGATCTCCGCCCATTGCGGCGCCGCGGCCTCGTCGCCGTCCTGCCCGGCGCGCTTCGCTAGCGTCAGCGATACGAGCCCGTCATTGCCGGCCGCGTCGGCGGCGTTCTGGATGAGATGATTGAGCACGGCAGTCAGGCGCTCCTGCGTGGCCAGCACGGGGACCGCGCCGCTGGGGGCGTCGACGCGCAAGCCTGGGATCTGCAAGCGCCAATCGGCAGCCAGTTTCTCCATCAGCTGTCGTACGTCGATCGTCGGTGTCGCCGTGGCCGTCGCGGCTGACGCTTGTTTGTTGGCGCGCAACTGGTCGAGCAGCTGCGTCATGCGCAGCACGGAGTCGCGCACCGTGGCCATCACGTCGCGCTGGAACTCCGGATTGTTGCCGTGCCGCTCCGCATTCTTGAGGATCAGCGTCATCTGACCCGTCAGGTTCTTGATGTCGTGCACAACGAAGGCGAACTGGCGATTGAAGTCCTCGAAGCGGCGCGCGCGGGAAAGCGAACGCGCGGCGTTCTCCTCGGCGATGTAGCTGGCGGCCTGCTGCCCCGCGGTGGTGAGAAGCTCGATCGCCTCCCAATCCAGCTTGCGCGCCGCACGCGGCAGCGCCAGCACGACGAAGCCCGGCAGACCCGCCGAATGGATCAGCGCCAGCACCAGCCAGGCGCGCATGTGGTCCGCAAGCCACGCCGGGAGGACCAGCGGCTCCGCGTCCGGTTCGTCATGGCCGGCGATGGACCGGCTCTTCACGTCGATCAAGCTGCGCGTGCCGGCCAGGCGCTGCACGAACGGATCGTTCACAGCGACTGACGGCAGCTGTGTATCGCCCATGTTCCAGGTCGCAACGCGGTGATACGCCTCGTCTTCCTCACGCAACACCCAGGCCGCGCCGCCCGTGCTTTCGACGATGTTGGCAAGCCCGCGCACGATGCGCTCGGCGATGCTCATCTCGGTCAGGCTATCGGAGAAGACGGCGATGAACCGCAGCCACTCCTGGCGATAGTCGTAGCGATAATTGAAGAAGTTCTGGTTCACGAAGTCGCGCACGCGCGCTTGGGCGCTGCCCGAGGCCAGTACCGCGACAAGGCCCAGCACGGCGGCGGAGATGAAGACCGTCTGCGCCAAGCCGCCCCAGGTAGAGTCGAACACTTTCAGGTAATAACCCGCGATCGACATCACGATCAGATAGACGCCGGCGCCCAGCAACGTGGCCGAGTGGAACACCAAGCGGCGCGAGACATGCAGGTCGATCGGCCATTTGCGCGAACGCGCGGCGGCGATGATCACCGGCGGTGCGGCCATCGCGTCGATGATGCCGCGCGCGGCATATAAAGTAGGGTCGATGCGGGCGAACAGCGCGGCTTCGGCGTAGACGAAGAAGTCATATACGAACATGCCGCCCAAGCCGAAGCACAGGTACTTCAGCGCCCAGCGCGCGTCCCGGCCGGAATTGCGGAACAGGTTCTCGATCAGCAGAAGACCGATCACCGCCACCAGCACCTGGGCGATAAAGCCCGCCCGCACCAGCGGCGTGGGCAACAGGTCGCCCATCGCGCCTTCGAAGAAGGTGATGCCGATCACATACAGCATCGCGGCGGCGGTCGTGCCGCCGATGGCGATGAACACGCCGCGCTCGGGCCGTTTGCCATAGACCACGAACAGCACGAAGCCGACCGTCGCCATCCACGCCAGCGTGCGGGCTTGCTCGAACACCGGCACCCACAGGTCGACCACCGGCGCCCAATCGGGCACCATCTGGCGCAGCGCTACGGCGGCGGCCCAGACCGCCGTCGTCAGGGTGCCCGTGATGAGGAGTGTTTTGTAGCGGTGCTGCGCGCGGCTGCGCATCAGCAATTGCGCCATGGAGAGGTACGCCAGCGCACAGATCAGGTAACTTATGCCCGTCACTTCAATCGACATGCCGCTCGCCCATCCCAGCGCGAACGTTGAGAGTTTTCTTGCCCCCGCAAGCCCCCCTGGATCGTCGGTCGTTGCTTAGCGTGCACCCTCGCGCCACAGCACCACGCGCGCGGTCTGGAACAGGATCACCGCGTCGATGAACAGGTTCCAATTCTTCACGTAGTACAGGTCGAAGGTCAGCTTGTTGCGCGCGTCTTCGTCTGACGCACCGTACGGATAGTTGATCTGCGCCCAGCCGGTGATGCCCGGCTTCACGCGATGGCGCACGTCGTAGTACGGGATTTTCTGGATCAGGCTGTTCACGAACACCGGACGTTCCGGGCGCGGGCCGACGAAGCTCATCTGGCCGAGCAGCACGTTGATGACCTGGGGAATCTCGTCGATGCGCGTGCGGCGAATGAAGTTGCCGACCTTGGTGACGCGCGGATCGGAGTTCTGCGCCCAGCGCGCGATCCCATCCTTCTCCGCGTCCACGCCCATCGACCGGAATTTCAACACATTGAAGGTGCGTCCGCCGTGGCCCACGCGCTCCTGGCGATAGAACACCGGGCCCGGTGTCTCGAGTTTGACCAGGATCGCGGTCGCGACGGTGATCGGCAGCGTCACGATCAGCAACAGAAGGCTGACCACGATGTCGAAGCAGCGCTTGGCGAACTCGCCCTGCCATGTGGTGCGGAAGCCGTTCGAGAAAATTAGCCAGGACGGCGTCATTTCTTCCAGATCGATCTGACCGGTCTGGCGCTCCCAGAAGCTTGGGAAGTCGGTGACGGTGATGCCGGCCAGCTTGCATTCCATCAGGGATTCGAGCGGCAGGCCGCGACGTTCGCGTGAGGCAACGACGATCTCGTCGACACGGCGCGCGGTGGCCAGGCGGGCCAGTTCGCCCGGGTTCTCCATGATGCGGCCGGAGATGATCTTGGTGTAGCTGATCGCGGTGCACTTGCTTTCAGCGCCGAACGGCACGAAGCCGACGGTGGTGTAGGGGCTGCGCGAGTGCCCGTGCAGGTGTTCGATTTTCGCGGCGCGCTCATCGACGCCAACAACGAGCACCCGGCGCTCCAGCGCGGTCCCGTTGAAGTTGTGCGCGAAGAAGTTCAGCCGGAACAGCAGCGATGTGACGAACCAGCCGATCGAGGCCGCGAGCGCGATCGCGTAGTAGTACTTCAGGTTCTCGGAGTTGTCGGCGAACAGCCCGACCAGCGACACCGACATCGCCATCAGGAAGTACATCAGCACCGATACGATCACGAGACGGCTGATCAGCCGGTTGGTGTCGGCGAACATTTCCTTGTTGTAGAGACCGCAGGCGGAGGCGGTCGCGAACACGAAGCCCAGGAAGATCGGCAGCATCACGCTTTCGGCGTACAGCGGCGCAAGATGTCCGAACACCAGGTACAGCGTCGCGATCTTGAAGATGTTGAAGAGCGCGACGAACGCAGCGAGCTCGAATGCCGAGAACAGGATCGCACGAAGCGGAAGGTAGTGACCAAAGACGCGAACCATTCAGTCCTCAGCAAGCGTCTATCGACGCGGAAAATGTCTAACGTCAGTTGTCGTATCGGAAGCGGTGCGGGGTGAACAGAGCGATGCAACTTGCGACGTCTGTTTCGCGGCAAACCGCCTACGGTGGAAAGACGGTCTGGTTGTTTCTTCGGTACGGAGTTTGTGACCTAACGGCCCGTACCAATTGAAACTTTCGCTTCCGTCATTCGGCAATGAACGAACGTCGCGCGATATGAGAAGTTGCACGTATTAGAGCCGCGATTGTGAAGCTCGCGATTTCAAAACCATCTGATTTCACAACTGAAATCTGCAACCGAAAACGTTGCGGTGCGTACGACGCCACGTCTTTTCCCGCGATGACTGTCGCGGGCGAGCGCGCTTCAACTCGCGCGAGTGCTTTCGCGGATCGCGGCGCCGAAAATCTCTGAATCAACATTGCCACCCGAAACGATCACCGCAACAACGCGGCCTTTGGCCGCATGCGCGCGCGACAACACTGCGGCCAATGCAACCGCGCCGCCGGGTTCCACGATTAGTTTTAGAGACGCGAAAGCGAACCTCATCGCTGTTCGTACGGCTGTATCGTTGACGCCATAGCCGCCGCTGAGTGTGTTCGCATTCAGTTGCCACGTCAGGTCGCCGGGCATGCGCGCCAGCAGCGCATCGCAGAGTGCGTTGGCGGTGCTGGCGTTGGCTACGCGGGTGCCGGCGGCCAACGAGCGTACGTGATCGTCATAGCCTTCCGGTTCCGCGACGAACATCTGCGCGGCGGGTCGCGCGGCCTTCACCGCAAGGCCGATGCCGGCGATCAGTCCGCCACCGCTGGCGGGCACGATCACGTCGTCGATGGTAAAGCCCATGGTCTGGGCTTGCTCCATCAGCTCAAGCCCAATGGTGCCTTGGCCGGCGATGATGTCGGGATCGTCGTATGACGGCACGATGACGGCCCCGCGTTCTTGGGCGATGCGCCGCGCGATGGCCTCGCGGTCCTCGGTCGCCCGGTCGTAGAAGACGACCTCAGCGCCGAGCTTGCGGGTTCCGGCGACTTTGATCTCCGGGGCATCGGCGGGCATGACGATCGTGGCGGGCATGCCCAGGATCTGGGCCGCCGCGGCCACGCCCTGCGCATGATTGCCGGACGACCAGGCCACCACGCCGGCGGCGCGCTCCGCCGCATTCAGCTGGCTGAGGCGGTTGAAGGCACCCCTGAACTTGAACGAACCGGTGCGTTGCAACGGTTCGGCCTTGATCAGGACCGTGCCGCCGACGGCGGCATTGAGGTCCTCGCTGATCAGCAGCGGGGTCCGCACGGCATAAGGCGCCAGGCGCACGGCGGCCGCCCTCACATCGGCGACGGTCGGTAGAAGCGATGTCAGTGGCGGAACTGTCATAGACCAGCGCGCGCGCGGAATTTCCACGCATGGTATAGAGAGGCGGCCTTTCCGTCAGGTCCCATTGTCCGTTCCGCCATGCGTCCGTTCCTCACCGATCGCCTCGCCACGGCCGCGCTGTTCGCGGTGCCGGTCTTGTTCGGGCTGTTCTCGCTCGCGCTGGGCCAGGACGCCAACTGGGATCTGCGGAATTATCACTGGTACAATCCTTACGCCTTCCTGCAGGACCGGTTGCTGGTCGATCTGGGGCCGGCGCAGATCGCCACCTATTACAACCCCCTCCTGGATTTGCCGATCTATGTGATCGGCGGTCATCTGCCGGCGCGCGTGGTCGGGTTCCTGCTCGGTTGCGTGCATGGGCTTAACTATGTGTTGCTCTACCTGATCGCCGCGCGGCTGCTTTTGGATGCGCCCGAGGTGGTGCCGCCGGTGGCACGCCGGGGCGTCGCCGCCATTGTCGCGCTGGTCGGCGTTGTCGGCGGCGAACATCTGGCGCTGGTCGGCACGACCTTCAACGACAACCTCGTCAGTCTCGCGATTCTCGCGGCGGCCATCCTCATCCTGCGTCGCGCCGCGCGCCTGTTCGCCGACACCGGCGCATGGCCGGGCGCTGCCGAAGCGGTGCCGTTGGCGGCCGCCGGTGCGCTGATCGGTATCGCCGTGGGTGCGAAGCTGCCCACCGCGCCGTTCGCCGTGGGCTTCTGCATCGCCTTCCTCTGTGTCGGCGGCGGCATGCAGCGACGGTTCGCGCAGGCGTTCATCTTCGGGCTCGGTGTGGTCGCCGGCTTCATCCTGGCCGGCGCGCCGTGGATGACGGTGTTGTGGCGCGAGTACGCCAATCCGCTGTTCCCCTACTTCAACGGCTTCTTCCATTCGCCGATGAGCCCGCCGGACAGTTTCCGCGACATGCGCTTCCTGCCGCAGAGTGTGCTGGGCTTCCTGGGGCGTCCGCTGACCCTGGCGCTTGATTCCAAGTATGGCGGCGAGATCGTCTTCACCGACTATCGCCTGCTCGCGGCTTACGTCCTGCTGTGGGCGACCGCGGGCGTGGCGCTTCTGCGCCGCCGGCGGGCCCCGGCGGAAGGCCCGTTGCTGAGCACGTCGGCGCGTTACGTCATCGCGGCGGCGGCGTTCAGCTATCTCCCCTGGCTGGCGATCTTCGGAATCTATCGTTACATCGTCACGCTGGAGATGCTGGCGCCGGTGGTGGCGGTCGTGCTGCTCGCGCGTTGGCCGTTGCCGGTGAATGTCCGTCGCGCCGCCATCGTGGCGGTTCTGACCGTGCTCACGGTCACAACCCAACGCGGCGATTGGGAACATGTGCCCTGGCAGGACGGCCCGTTCGTCAGCACGAAAGCGCCGCGGATCGACGCCCCCGCGCAGACGCTGGCCTTCATCACCGGCACCAACCCCGTTTCATGGCTGGTTCCAAGCTTCCCGCCCGAGATTCCCTTCCTCCGGATCCACGGCTATCTCAACAATCCGCAGCAAGGCGGCATCGGGCTGAACGAAATCGCCCGCAAGCGCATCGCGGCGCATGACGGGCCGATGTTCATCCTGTTCCCCAGCTACGAACTGGCCTCGGCGCAATCGTCCCTGGAGGCCTACGGTCTCGGGCTCGACATCGCCAGTTGTGTGCCGGTGGTGTCCAACCTCGACGCCTATGCCCGCTGGTGTGGCGTCACCCGCCAGAATTAGCTTACGCGGACGCCGCAGTTTAGGTACCAAGGATACAGTTTCTCGCCCCCGCCGAGTGCCCATGGTTTCGCCCACCATCGCTGTCCTTGTTCCTTGCTACAACGAGGAAGCCGCCATCGCCCGCGTGGTTGCCGACTTCAAGGCGGCCCTGCCGAGCGCGACGGTCTATGTCTACGACAACAATTCGCGCGACCGCACGGTTGAGGTGGCGACGGCCGCGGGCGCCGTCGTGCGCCGTATGTTCGCCGACGTCGAGGCCGACGTGTATGTGTTGGTGGATGGCGACGACACCTATCATGCGGCCAGCGCCCCGGACCTGGTCGCCAAGTTGATCGACGAGCAACTCGACATGGTCAACGGCGCGCGCGTCAGCAGTGTCCAGGCTGCGTATCGGCCCGGCCACCGCTTCGGCAATGTGCTGCTGACCGGTCTGGTCACGGCCATCTTCGGCCATCGCACCGAGGACATGCTGTCTGGCTACCGCGTTTTCTCGCGGCGCTTCGTCAAAAGCTTCCCATCCCTGGCGGCCGGCTTCGAGATCGAGACGGAGTTGACGGTCCATGCCCTCGAACTGCGCATGCCGCTGGCCGAGGTGCCCACGCCCTATAAAGAACGTCCCGTCGGCTCCGTCAGCAAGCTGTCCACGTTCCGCGACGGGTTCCGTATTTTGTGGCTCATCAGTAAGCTGGTGAAAGAGGAGCGGCCGGTGCAGTTCTTCGGCATCGGCGCACTTATCTTGGCGGTGATCTCCGTCATCATCGCCCTGCCGGTGTTCCGCACATATATGGAGACGGGCCTGGTGCCGCGCCTGCCGACCGCCGTGTTGGCGACCGGCCTTATGCTGCTCGCCTTCCTGTCTCTGGTCTGCGGCCTCATCCTCGACACGGTCACGCGCGGCCGGCGGGAGATGAAACGGCTCGCTTACCTGTCGCTCGCGGCACCGCGGAGATAGCGCATGTTGGATGCCGTCAAATCCCTCGCGCGGACCGAAACCGCCCGTCAGTTCCTGCGCTTCGGCCTGATCGGTACCGGCGGCTTCGTCGTCGATACCTCAGTGCTCTATTTCGTGATGGGTGTGGTCGGGCTCGATCACTACAGCGGGCGTGCGGCGTCGTGGTTCGTCGCGGCGACCTTCACCTGGGCGATGAACCGGCGCTTTACCTTCGCCGACACGCGGCCACCCTTCCGCCAATGGATCGCCTTCCTGGCCGCGAACGCGTTTGGCGGTGCGGTCAATTACGCCGTCTATGCCACGCTCGTGACGTTTGTGGATGCGGTGGCGCAGACGCCGGTGCTGGGCGTCGCGGCCGGCTCCATCGCCGGCCTGTTCTTCAACTTTACCGCCAGCAAGCTGGTGGTTTTTCGCCGGACGCGTCCATCCGCGATCTGATCGGCGCTGAACCGCCGCGCCCCGCAACCGATCTTCGAAATGAAGCGTAAGCCCTGCGGGTCGCGATGATCGAATGGCGGCGGCGCGGACTTAACCTTCGGGGCAAGCCTGCGCTACCGCGCTATAGGGGTGCGACCCATCTCCCATGACGGACCGATGCTCGTCAGCGTCGGTTCGGCAGATTGCAAACCTTGGGGAGCGGTTTCATCGGAAGCCGCTCCCTCTTTTTGCCTTGGCGTCTTTTTGCAGCGCTCGGCTGTGCACGCGCTTGATGTCCCGGAGAGGCTGGCGCAAGGTGGTGCTCCCGCCAATTTTCGCGCGTTACGGCCACTCCGGCCTATGTCCAGTCCTGTGTCGTCCATTCCATCCGTAATCTGGCGCCGCCTTGCCGCCCTGGTGCTGCTTGGCCTTTTGGTGGCCATCGCGTTCACGTTCCGCGATTACGGAATCTCGTGGGACGAGCTGGTCCAGCAGATCTACGGCGACGATCTCATCGCCTTTTACGCGACCGGCGGCGCGGATCGCGACGCTCTCGCCTTTATGAACCTATTCTTCTACGGCGGCTTCTTCGACATGGTCGCCGCCTCGCTGAACCACATTACCCCGTTCAGCGTCTGGGACACGCGCCACCTCTGGGGCGCGGTGCTGTCACTGATCGGTCTGATCGGCGCCTATCGGCTCGGTGCGCTGTTGGCCAGCGCGCGCGCCGGATTTTTCGCGGTGGTGATGCTCGGCATCCAATCCTTGATGTACGGACACGGCTTCATCAACCCGAAGGACTCGCCGCTCGGCTGGATGATGCTGTGGGTGATCTACTTCGCCTCGCGCGCCTTCATCGAAGGAAGCCCGCGCACCTCGACGATCCTCGGCTTCGCGGTCAGCGGCGGTCTGGCGCTCGGCACCCGCATCATGGCGGCGCCGGTGTTCGGCTACGTTCTCGGCGCGCTGGTGGTCGGCGCGCTGGCGCATCGCTACGACCGCGCCAATCCGTCGGTACGCCGCCCGGCGCTGGCTTTCGTGGCGGCGATCCCGCTGGCCTACGCGGTGATGGCGCTGTGCTGGCCCTGGTCGGTGCAGAAGCCGTTCAACCCGTTCACCGCCATGCACGAGTTCGCCAACTTTCCGTGGAGCGGTCTGATCCTGTGGAATGGGCAGATGGTGCCCTCCGGCGCCTTGCCGCGCACCTACCTGCTGTTGCTGTTCTGGTACCAGCTGCCGGAGCACATGCTTGTAGGCCTGGCGATGGCGATGGTCGCCGGCCTCGCAGTCTTCGCGCGTCGCCGCTTGAGCTTGCTGGCCGATCCGCGCTGCTTGCCGATCCTGATGCTGATCGCCGCGAGCGTCGTGCCGCTGGTCGGCTTCTCGCTCCTCAGGCCGACCATCTACAACGGCTTGCGGCACTTTCTCTTCATCATGCCCGCGCTCGGCATGCTGGCCGCGCTCGGATGGGATGCCGCACTGACCTTCCTCGGGCAGCGCTCCGCGAAACTGGCGTGGGCCGCTCTGGCGGTGGTCGCGGGTCTGTGCGCGCTGCAAATACGCCAGATGGTGCTGCTGCATCCGTATCAATACGTCGCATACAACGCGTTGCTCGGCGGCCTGCCCGGGGCCGCCAACCGTTTCGAGATGGACTACTGGGATGTGTCTTATGCGGAAGGTGCACGCAAGCTGACGGCGCATCTCCAGCAGACCGGCGAGACCGCGCCGAAAATCTTCGTCTGCGGCAACCAACTCTCGGCGATGGCCTTCCTGCCGCAGACGGCTCAGTTCACATGGGTCCTCGAAGAGGCCGACTACCTCTTCTCCGATGTGCCGAGCCCTTGTTCCTGGATGGCGGACATGACGCGCAATCGCGTGGTGGAGGTCAGCCGCCAGGGCGTGGTCTTGAGTTTCGTGCTCGATCTCAAGGCCCAGCGCGCGGGACGATAAAGCGTTCCACGGCGCGGCTAAAATGCCCGCCTTAACTGTTGACGCTTACGGGCGGGCTGGTACCGTGCGCTCCCTATAGGGGGGGAGCATGGATGCCAGTCGCAGGTGTCGCCGACGGTCGCTACCCCTATGGTCATTTCAACTTCGATTTGCTGATCGGGCACTGCAATCTCTCCGCGGCGTTGCGCCGGAGCGACAGTGCAAAATTTCTGGGAGGACGTCATGACCGAGCGTGGCAAGACCAGGCTCCTGATCGTGTCGCTGGTGTTCAACGCGCTGCTGCTTGGGTTCCTTCTGGGCCAATTGCGCGGCGAAGCATTCGAGCGCGCGGCACTGCGGCGCGCACAGGACATCAGCAGCGCGGAGACGCCTCTCGACACGGTGGTGACGGCGGCGTTCGACACCGAACGCGGGGCGCTGAACGATGCGCTGCGCGATACGCGCCAAGCCCAGGACGACGCTGCGGCGATCGTGCGTAGCGATCCGCTCGATCTCGATCGATTGGACCAGGCGCTGGGGCGCGTGCGTGCGGGCGATACGGCTCTGCTGACGGCCACACACCGCGCCTTGCGCTCGGCGGCGGCGAAGCTCGATCCCCAGAACCGCGATGCGGTGGCGGACGTCATTGCGAATTCTCCGCCGGCCGGCAGCCGGTTCGAACAGCGTTATCGCTGGTCTTACCTGCGGAGACTGCTGGATTGAGCGAATCCCGCGCCGTGCCCGCCGTGTTTGGCACCTTGTCGGCACGTAACGTTGCGATCCTGCATGTGCTGGCGATTGTCGCCTTCGCCGCGGCGCTGCGCCTGCCGTACTTCGGCAATCCCGCGATCTACATCGACGAACAGTTCTATCTGCTCGCTGCCGACCGCTGGCTGCATGACGGCCTGATCCCCTACATCGATATCTGGGATCGCAAGCCGATCGGCATCTTCGTGATCTACGCCGTCGGCGAGATCTTGGGCGATCCGGTTATTGGCTATCAGGTGATCGCGTTACTCTGCGTGATCGGCACCGCGCTCCTGCTGTGGGCGCTGACGTCGCGCGTCTGGGGCCGCACGGTCGGCTTGTTTGCGGCGCTGTTCTACTGCGTGTCGATCATGCTGATGGACGGGCAGGGCGGTCAGTCGCCGGTGTTCTACAATTTTCTGGTGGCCGCGGCGGCTTACCTTTTGATCGGATTTGCGCTCGACGATACGCGCAAGGGCGCTGCGTTTCCCGCGCTCGGCGCCGCCCTGCTGCTCGGCCTTGGTCTCCAGGTCAAATACTCCGTCGTGTTCGAGGCCGCGGGCCTGTCGCTGTTCGCTCTCTTCGCGCTGGCGCGGCGTCACGATTGGCATGCGAAGGCACTCGTGACTCTGGCGCTCGGTATGATGGTCTGCGGTCTTGCGCCCACGGTCGCGGTGGGGGCGGCCTACGCGGCTATCGGCCACTGGCAGGATTTCGTCTTCGCGAACTTCCTGTCGATCCTCGCCAAGGACAGCTGGCGCCAGACCTTCGGCGCGTATGTGTGGCAGTTCTTCACCGTCACGCGGATGGTGCTTCACCTTTTGGTGCCGACGGCCTTGCTCGGCGTCGAGGTCGCCCTTCGCCACCGCAGCTTCACTGCGCGTGAACGCTGGATGTTGTCCGGTCTTGGCGTCTGGCTGTTCGCCACCTTCGCCGGTGCGATGATCATGGGCAAGCCGGCGCCTCACTATTTTCTGCCCACCGTCATGCCGCTCGCGATCTTAAGCGCGATCGCGCTCCAGCGCTTGTTTGCGCTCGGGCGCATCGTGCAATTCATTCCGCAATGGCCGCGCCGCGTCGATCTCACCATTGTCGCGGCGCTGATGCTTGGCCTGCCGCCGGTCGCGTCCTTCGTTATCGTGCACGATACCGAAGTGCATTGGGGATCGCCGGCGCTCATCAATCGCGTTGCTGACGTTTTGAAGGATCGACTGCAGGGGCGATGCCTTTACGTCTTTAACCGCGTGCCGATTTTCTATCACCTTACGCAAGCCTGCATTCCGACGCGCTATCCATTCCCCAACCATCTCAACGATGGGTCGGAGCTGCACGCGCTGCCGGACGACGCGTTGACGGAATTCGCGCGCGTGTTGGCGACCAAACCGGTGCTGCTGGTGCGCATCCCCATCACCTCCGAGACCGATCCGGTCGCGGAGGAGATGCTGAATCGCGCACTGGCTAAGGATTACGTTCTCGCGCGTATGATCGGGGGCGAAATGCAGACGTTTAACATCTACGTGCCCCGCTAAGCGACTTTGCCGTCCTCGGCCCGCAGCGTCGCCTGCGTGATCTTATGACCCTTCAGCCACAGCTCGAAGTTCGTCGCATGCTCCGTGGCCGATGTCAGTTCATGGGCCCGCTGGCGCGCCTCGGCGTCGGTTTCGGCGGGCAGGGCCGCCACCGTCAAAATCTGACGGTCGCGACTCATAATCAAGCACACATATACATCCATGGGACCTCCCATGTGCGGTGGTTCTCTAAGGGATAAACGGTTCGTTTCAGGCGGAGGTCCGGTGAGGTTGTGACCTAGTTGTGGCAAGGCAGGATTTGCTGCCGGACAGCGGGGTAGGGCCCGGTTGTGGTGCCGGCGGGAAGCAAAGCTGAACTCCGGAATCTTTTTTCAACTGATCCGGCCGCGCCAACCGGGTAAGATGGGCCAGCCTGGGGAGGCGACCATGACAGTATTTTCGGCCGGCAAGTTCGCGATCGCCACGTGCGCGTTGATGCTTGCAACGGCTGCGCAAGCCAAAGACCGCGACGTTTCCGATCTGTTCGATCCCGCGATACTCACGCGTGAGATTTGCGGCGCCGACGCCACGATGCCCCGCGAGGACTACACGCAGCTGGCCGCGTTGCCGGCCGACACGGCCACCCGCGCGCCGCTGTGGCCCGGCCTCGGCAACTGGACCTTCAAGATCTCCACGCGCAAGCGCGAGGCTCAGGCGTATTTCGATCAGGGCCTGCGGCTGTCTTACGGCTTCAATCACGGCGAAGCCGCGCGTTCGTTCCGCGCGGCGCAGGAGATCGATCCCACCTGTGCGATGTGTTACTGGGGCGAAGCCCTCGTGCTCGGGCCCAACATCAACGAGCGCATGACCGACGAAGGCAACGTCGCGGCGCTGAAGGCCATCCGTAAGGCGCAGGCGCTGACACATCACGCTCCGGCCAAGGAGCGTGCGTTTATCGCCGCACTCGCCGCACGCTACGCCACCGGTAAGGTCGAGGACCGTGCCAAGCTCGACAGCGCTTACGCCGATGCCATGGCCAAGGTCTCAAAAAACTATCCCGACGATATGGATGTCGCGACCTTGTATGCGGAAGCCGCGATGGATGCGTCGCCGCGTCCGTGGTGGAGCAAGGACGGCGCGACCCCGATGGGACGCAGCGGCGACGTCGTCGCCACGATCGAGAAGGTGCTGGCCAAACGTCCCGATCACCCGGGCGCGGTGCACTTCTACATCCACATCATGGAGCAGACGGCGACGCCGGAAAAAGCAGCGCCTTACGCCGACACCCTCGCGGGCCTGATGCCGGCGGCCGGGCACATGATCCATATGCCCTCGCATACCTATTTCCGCATCGGTCGGTATAAGGATGCGGTGGCGTCCAATGTCGCGGCTGTGCAAGCCGACGAAGCGCTGTTGAAAGACCTGCCCACGGCGACGGATCGCTATCGCTTCGGCTACTACCCGCATAACGTCGACATGGCGATGGCTTCCGCCGAGATGGCCGGCGAGCCGGCGATCGCGCTCGATATGTCGCGTCGGCTGTTGGCACAGGTCGTGCCGGGCCGCTTCCGCGATGAGCAGTACACCGCCAAGAGCATCGTGGCGCACGTACGTTTCGATACGCCGCAGGACATCCTGGCGCTGCCGCGGCCGGCCGACGGCATGCCGTTCGCGGTCGGCATGTGGCACTACGCCCGCGCCTCCGCCTTCGCCTGGCAGAAGAACTTCGACGCGGCGCGCGCCGAACGCGACGCGCTGACGGCGCTGCGCAAGGACAAAGCGAAGACGAAAGTCCTCGAGGTCGCTGACAACATGATCGCGGCGCGGGTCGCGCTGGCGCAGAACGATATCGCGACGGCGCAGAAGGCTTTGGAAGCCGCCATCGCCGTCGGCGACAAGGAGGGCTACTGGCGCGGCGATCCGCCGGCGTGGCATTACCCGATCCGTCAGGCGCTCGGCATCGTGCTGCTGCAGAACGGCCGCGCGGCGGAAGCCATCCCCGTGTTGCGTCAGGCGCTGATCGACACGCCCAACAACGGCTGGGTTCTGTTCGCGCTTCAGAAAGCCGCTGCGATGACCGGCGATAGTCTGGGCGCGGCGCAATACGGCAAGCTGTTCGCCAATGCCTGGTCGGGTTCGAAGCCGCCTGACTTGAGCCGGATCTGACGCCAGCGGGATTTAAGGGCAACCCTCACATTGTCGTGACGACGGGGCGCGGTTCCCGCTATCTATCGGCGGGGACACGAAAATCGGCGTTGCGCCGGGCCCCCGCATATTCGATCCTGAAAATTCAAGTCGCTGCAGTTTGGCGGGGGCTCAACGCAGCGACTTCCCGGGGGGATGCATGAAGGGCGATTACGCAGAGTTTCAAAAGGGATGGCCACCGCTTCTGGCCGCCTCGATCGGCATCGGCGTTGGTGTCACCGGCATCGCCAACTACAGTTTCGGCATCGTTCTCAATCCGCTGGCCGACGCGTTCGGCTGGAGCCGTACGGAAATCTCCGCCGCCAAGACGTTCCAGGTCTTCGCCATCGCCGGCATTGCGCCGCTTGTGGGCATCGTCGCCGATCGTTTCGGCGTACGGAAACTCGCGATCTGGTCGATGGTGGCCTTCGCCATCACGGTGGCCAGTCTCAGTCAGATGACCGCCAACATCTGGACCTACTATCTCGGGTCTTTCATGATCGCGGCACTTGGTTGCGGCACGACGCCGCTGGCTTGGACGCGCGGCGTCGCCACCTGGTTCGAGAAGAAGCGCGGTCTGGCGTTGGGCATCGCCACCACGGGCTCGGGTATCGCCGGCATGATCGCGCCGCCGTTCCTCGGCGTTCTGATCGTTTCCTACGGATGGCAAGGCGCTTATTACGGCATGGGCGCCATTGCGCTTCTTTCCCTTGTCATCATCGTGCCGTGTTTCTACGAGCGCGGCGCAAGCAAGGACAAGCGGGACCTCGAGCAAAAGAAGCTCGTGTTCAGCGGCCAGGAACTGCCGGAGATCATTCGTTCGCGTCAGTTCTGGCAGATCGTCACGGGCTTCTTCTTGATTGGCGGCGTGATCTCGGCCTTCAACCTCCATCTCGTCCCGATGCTGACCGATTCCGATATCGGACTTGATCGCAACACCGCCCTGGCCATCGCCGGCGTGCAAGGCGTCGCGATCATGCTCGGTCGCCTCGGGACCGGCTTCCTCGTCGATCGCTTCCATCCGCCTTATGTGGCGGGTGTCTTCCTCGCGATCCCGGCGCTCGGCGCGGCTTTGTTGACGATCGGCGCGTTGCCCATCTGGGCGATGGTGATCGCCGTCATCATCTTTGGCCTCGCCGCGGGGTCGGAGATCGATCTGATCCCGTACCTCACCGCCCGTTTCTTCGGCTTGAAGTCCTACGGTAAAGCGTATGGATTGATCTATGTTATCTTCTACGTCGGCGTCGGTATCGGCCCGGTGTTCTACGGCAAGGTGTTCGACGTCACTGGCAGCTACATGCTGGCCCTCTATGCCACGATCCCGCTGCTGCTGATCGGCGCCGGCATCATCGCCGCCATGGGTAAGCCGCCGGTTTTTGAATCGGATTTGCATCACTAAGTCGGACTCGGACTTGAACCCCTTAGCCGTGGGTGGTACGCCGCGACACTCTTAGTAATTTTTCGCAGTGAACCAGCTCATGTCGAACATTGTCGGGCGCCGCAAACGCCTTGGCGTCCTCATGCCGTCGACCAACTCCATGGTCGAAATGGACATGAAGCGGATGCATGTGCCAGGCGTCAGCATCCACTACGGACGCAGCTTTACGGTCAACGAACAGGCGGTGGACGAGGCGGCCTACTACGCGGCCTCGTCCAAACAGTATGTGCTGGACGAGAACCAGCAGATCGCCGAGCTGGGCCAGAACATCAAGACCGCGATCGCCACGCTGATGACGACCGTGCCGGACCACATCATGGTTGCGACGTCGGCCAACTCGTTCCGCGGCGGCCAGAAAGGCGCGTATAATTTCCGCGACAAGATGCAGGTGGAAGCGGGCGTGGGCATCAGCACCGGCGCGCTGTCGCTCGCCGCGGCGCTGCGCGCCTTCGGCAGCCCGAAGCGCATCTCGTTCCTGACGCCGTACTACCAGGTGACCAACACCAACATTCGCCGCTTCTTCACCGAAGAAGGCTTCGAGGTGGTGCGTGACGTCGCGCTTCAGGCGCCGAGCTGGCTGGGTATCGCGGAAATTCCCGTCAGCCGTCTGCGCGACGCGCTGAAGCACATCGACGGCCCGGACGTCGACGCCATCGTGCAAAGCGGCACCAATGCCAACATGCTCGATCTCGCGGTGGCCGCGGAGCAGTGGCTCGGCAAACCGGTGATCCCGGTGAACGCCGCGACCCTCTGGCACGCGCTGCGCGCCACCGGCATCAACGACAAGATTTACGGTTTCGGCCGTCTGCTCGAAGAGTACTAATCGAGGAGCACGGTGTTCCGGGGCAAGCGGACGGTACGACGCTCACTGTTTGGTGTGGCTCGCGATCTTGTACGCGTAAACGAAGTCGTTACCCGATTTGATGACCGCGCCGCCTTTCGCGCCCATGCCGGTGAAGAACTCGGTGATTTCCGCCGCCTGCAATTCAGACGGCGCCTGGCGGATCAGCCCGATGTCGCCCTTCTTGAACTTGTGCTGACTGAACATCGTCTCGCGCGGCGTGGCCGACGTGCCCACGTACCAAAGGCGCGCGCGTTGTTGCCGTGCTTGGTGATGTAGCTTTGGATGTCGTCCAGAATTTCGGATTTCGACTTCGACATGTCGCGTAAGGGTCCTTGCCGGTGTGCCTGAAAGTCCCCGACATTCATCTACCGCAGTGCGGAACCTTTCTCGTAGTCCGTCGTTCCGCTCCGAAGGTGCGCCACTTTTACGCGCGGGTAAACCGCGAGATTTTCGCGCCGATGCGTGCCGGGCCTGTGGATAAATTCAGCCCGCGAAAAGACCGTCCGCAGGGGGGGACGATCGTGCCGGATTATGTCTGCCTCTTCTTCGATCGCGACGGCATTGTGCGGGCGACCGACACCGTTGCGGCGAACGAGCTCAGCGACGCCGTGGCTAAGGCGCACAAACTTCTCGCGATGATGACGTCGCTGGAACGCGTTGAGCTGTGGCGCGAAGGTGTGCGCGTCTACGACGGCACGCGCGACGCGACTTAAGCCGTCCCGCGCAAATTCAGCGACGCGTTTTCAGAGACAAGGCCTGCGGACCCGAATGTACGGTTTCGTACATTGGAGAGGCCGACGGCCGCGACTTCATTTAATCGCGCGCGTGCGGCGCATACCGGAACGCGATGATGGATTTTTGGAGATCGGAATCAAAAAGGGCGCCACCGGCGCCCTTTGATTTCGATGGTGGAGCTGAGCGGGATCGAACCGCTGACCTCTACAATGCCATTGTAGCGCTCTCCCAACTGAGCTACAGCCCCGCGCCATCGGAACGGTTTCGCGCTTCTCTCGTGTCTGCCGGTGTTGGGACAGCAGCCCTCGCGCGAAGGCCGGGAAATTAGGATTTTCCCGGGTACCCATCAAGCAAGAAACGCGCACGATCGAAAAAGACCGTCCGCGTCCCCGCAGATGTCGTGGATCAGACTTCCTGATCTTTCTCGACCACGACTTCGACGTCGTCGTCGCCGAGGTCGGAGGTGTCCTCGATCACGGCCTCGTCATCATCGTCGTCATCGCTCTCGGGGATGGCGTCTTCATCCTCTTCGGCGGGCTTCGCGGCGGCGGCGGCGGCGGCGGCGCGCTTTGCCTCGCGTTCTTCAGCGGCGGCCGCGGCAGCCGAGCGGCTACGCGTCTTGAAAACCACCGCACGATTGTTCGAGGCCCCGCACTTCGGGCAATTCGATGGCGTCTTGTTGAGATCATAGAAGCGCGCCCCGCAGCTCTCGCAGGTGAGCTTCATGCCCAATTGTTCGACTTTGCCCAAGACATCCTCCGTCGTGCCGCCGGGGAAAAACGCGTCCCCGGTTGTGCAGGTTGCTTTCCGGGCGGCGGGCGATCAGCCCACTGCAGGGAAATGCGGATGGCATTTGCCATTTTCGACGGGCGCCTGTCAAAAGCAAAAACAGCCAGCCCCGCCTTAGCTTAGCGCCCGCCCGCCCCGGTTCGACGCCTCGCCAGGGCGGGGGAGGCTGTGCTATCAGCCGACCATGTCTCATTCCGCCCCGTCCACAACCTCCCCGAAGGCCGGATTCCATACGGAATCCGCCACGCCTGGCACCGTAACCGCCGCCGCGGGGGCAAAAGCCCTGGCGGGCGACGTGACCGTCCCGGGGGATAAGTCGATTTCCCACCGTTCCCTGATCATGGGGGCGTTGAGCGTCGGGGAGACCACCGTCACCGGCCTGCTGGAGGGCGAGGACGTCCTGCGCACCGCCGCCTGCATGTCGGCGCTGGGCGCCAAGGTGCAGAAGGACGGCGCCACCTGGCGGGTCTGGGGGCGTGGAATCGGGGGCCTGACCGAGCCTGACGACGTGCTCGACATGGGCAACTCCGGCACCGGCGCGCGCCTGATCGCGGGCGTGCTCGCGGCCTATCCGTTCACCTCGATCATGACCGGTGACGCCAGCCTGCGCCGCCGCCCGATGCAGCGCGTGATCGCGCCGCTGTCGCTGGCGGGCGCCAGTTTCGCCGCGCGCGCCGGCGGCCGTCTGCCGATGGCGATCACCGGCGCGAAAATGCCGCTGCCCCTGAATTACGAAAGCCCGGTCGCCTCCGCGCAGGTGAAGTCCGCCGTGCTGCTCGCCGGCCTGCACGCGCCCGGGGCGACGACCGTCATCGAACCCGCGCCCACGCGCGACCATACCGAACGCATGTTCCGCCATTTCGGTGTAGAGGTCGAAAGCACATTGCTAACCGGCGCGAACGCCGCAGGACTCGGCGGCAAAAATAAAGTCCGCGTCGTCGGCCAGCCCGAACTCAGCGGTCGCAAGATCGTGGTGCCGGGCGATCCGTCGTCGGCCGCGTTCCTGGTCGTCGCCGCCTTGATCGTGCCGGGCTCGAAAGTCACCGTGCGCAATGTCGGCATGAATCCGCTGCGCACAGGGCTTTTCGACACCTTGCGCGAGATGGGGGCGGACATCGCCTACATCAACGCGCGCGAGGAAGCCGGCGAGCCGGTGGCCGATCTCGAGGTCCGCGCGAGCAAACTTAAAGGCATCGTGGTGCCCGCGGCGCGCGCGCCGTCGATGATCGACGAGTATCCCATCCTCAGCGTCGCCGCCGCTTTCGCCGAAGGCGAAACGCGCATGGAGGGGCTCGCCGAGCTGAAGGTGAAAGAAAGCGATCGCCTCGCGTTGATGGCCAACGGCCTCAAGGCCTGCGGTGTCGATGCGCGCGCCGAAGGGGAAACGCTGATCGTGCGCGGCGGGGCGCGGCCTAAGGGCGACGCCACCATCGCGGTGCATCTCGATCACCGCATCGCCATGAGCTTCCTGGTCCTCGGCTTCGCGGCCGAAAAACCCATCGCGGTGGACGACGCCTCGGCGATCGCCACCAGCTTCCCGGGCTTCGTCGATCTGATGAACGGCCTCGGCGCGAAAATCAGCGATCTGCCGGCGGCCGACATGCCGCCGGTTTCTAAATGATCATCGCCCTGGACGGCCCCGCCGCCGCCGGCAAGGGCACGCTCGCCCGGGCTCTGGCGGACGATCTGGGCCTCGCCTACCTGGATACGGGATCGCTCTACCGGGCCACAGGGGTGGCTGTCCTCCAGGCGGGCGGCGACCCGGCGGACGCGGCCGCGGCGGAACGCGCGGCCCAGACCCTCGATCTGGCGAAAATCCGCCCGCAGGACCTGCGGACCGAGGCGGCCGGCGATGCCGCCTCCAAGGTCGCGGCCATTCCTGGTGTGCGTGCCGCCCTGCTGGACTACCAGCGGCGGTTCGCCCACAGCCCCCCGGACGGCAAGCGGGGCGCGGTCTTGGACGGACGCGACATCGGCACCGTCGTCTGCCCCGATGCCGACGTCAAAATCTTCGTCACCGCCAGCCTGGAGGAGCGCTCCCGGCGCCGGGTCAAAGAGTTGCGGGACAAGGGCGAAACCGTTATAGAAAGCCGCGTTTTCGCCGATATGCAGGCGCGCGACGCCCGCGACCAAGGTCGTGGGGTTGCCCCCCTCAAGCCGGCGGACGATGCGTTTGTCCTCGATACCTCGGGCCTTGATGCCCAAGGGGCTCTGGCCGCCGCGAAGGCCTACATCGAGAGCAAATCAAAGCGCTGACCATTTTTGCGTCGGTAAAGCCGGAATGGTCCGGCCCCGATGGTTTTAGACCGCCGGAACCGCACCGGCTGGCCGGATACATCGTCACACGCCCGCGAAGAGGCGTTCCCAAAAAGGAATTACATGTCTGAAGCACAAACCGCCGCGTCCAAAGAAGACTTTGCCGCGCTGCTGAACGAATCGTTCGCCAACAACGAAACCATCGAAGGCTCCGTCATCCGGGGCACGGTCATCCGTCTGGATGACGATTACATTCTCGTCGACGTGGGCTTGAAGTCCGAAGGTCGCATCGCGCTGAAGGAATTCGGCCGCGGCGGTCGCGACGTGTCGCTGAAGTCCGGCGATCGCGTCGACGTTTACGTCGAGCGCTATGAAGACCGTGACGGTCTCATCATCCTCTCGCGCGACAAGGCGCGCCGCGAAGAGGCGTGGAACGTGCTCGAAGAGATGTCCACCAAGAACAGCCGCGTCGAAGGCACGATCTTCGGCCGCGTGAAGGGTGGCTTCACCGTCGACCTCAACGGCGCCGTGGCCTTCCTGCCGGGCAGCCAGGTCGACATCCGTCCCGTCCGCGACATCACGCCGCTGATGGGCAGCCCGCAGCAGTTCCAGATCCTGAAGATGGATCGCGCGCGCGGCAACATCGTCGTTTCGCGCCGTGCGGTTCTCGAAGAGACCCGCGCGCATGAGCGCTCCAAGCTCATGGAAGACCTCAAGGAAGGTCAGGTGCTCGACGGCGTGGTCAAGAACATCACCGACTACGGCGCGTTCGTGGACCTCGGCGGTGTCGACGGCCTGCTGCACGTGACCGACATCTCGTGGAAGCGCGTCAATCACCCGACCGAAGCCCTGTCCGTCGGACAGCAGGTGAAGGTGCAGGTGATCCGCTTCAACCCGGAAACCCAGCGCATCTCGCTCGGCATGAAGCAGCTTGAAGCCGATCCGTGGGAAGGCGTCGCCGCCAAGTACCCGGTCGGTGCGAAGTACACCGGTCGCGTCACCAACATCACCGACTACGGCGCCTTCGTGGAGCTGGAAGCCGGTGTCGAAGGTCTCGTCCACGTCTCCGAAATGAGCTGGACGAAGAAGAACGTGCACCCGGGCAAGATCGTCTCCACTTCGCAGGAAGTGGAAGTGATGGTGCTCGACGTCGATCCGGAAAAGCGCCGTATCTCGCTTGGCCTGAAGCAGTGCCTCGACAACCCGTGGCAGTCCTTCCGCGACAAGCACACCGTCGGCTCGACGCTCGAAGGCGAGATCAAGAACATCACCGAATTCGGTCTGTTCGTTGGCGTCGATGGCGACATCGACGGCATGGTGCACCTGTCCGACATCTCGTACGACCAGGATGGCGAAGCCGCGCTGAAGAACTTCACCAAGGGCCAGATCGTGAAGGCCAAGGTGCTCGACGTCGACGTGGAGAAGGAACGTATCTCCCTCGGTATCAAGCAGCTGGGTGAAGATCCGCATGCGGCCGCCGCCGGCGACCTCAAGAAGGGTCAGATCGTCACCTGCGTGGTGCGTCAGGTTGTCGAGAACGGTATCGAAGTCACCGTCAACGACGGCCTCCAGGGCTTCATCAAGCGCAACGAGCTGGCCAAGGAGCGTTCTGAACAGCGCCCTGACCGCTTCGCCGTTGGTGAGAAGGTCGATGCGCGCATCATCGCCATCGACTCGAAGCACAAGCTCACGCTGTCCATCAAGGCGCGTGAAGTCGAGGAAGAGAAAGCGGCGATGGCCGAATTCGGCTCTGCCGATTCGGGCGCCTCGCTGGGCGACATCTTGGGCGCGGCCCTCAAGGCCAAGAACGACAAGAAGTAAACTGCATTCGCGGATGGCCCGTCAGCCATCCCGAAGCTCGCTCGAAACGCCCGCTGGGTTTTCCCAGCGGGCGTTTTCTTTTGGGGCTTGCCCTGCGGTGCCTTGCCAGACGGCCCGGGACACCGGAACGTAAGGACTGCAACGCGGGGAGGACCGACATGCACAGACTTATGCTCGCAATCTTCACGGCCTTGGGCCTGACGATCGCGCAAGCTCAGGCAGCTCAGGCTGCAACGGTGCTGATCAACGGCGCCAATCGCGGCATCGGCCTGGAGTTCGCCAAGCAATACGCTGGCGCCGGCTGGACGGTGATCGCCACCGCCCGCAATCCCGATCAGGCGAAAGACCTGAACGCGCTGGCGGCGAAGCATCCGAACCTGTCGGTGCGCAAGCTGGATATCGTCGATGCGGGTCAGGTCGCAGCGCTTGCCCGCGACCTCAAGGGCCAGCCGATCGACGTGCTGCTCAACAACGCCGGCGTGCTCGGCGACTTGAAGACCCAGGCGCTCGGCGCTTTCGACTACGCGAACTTCCAGCAGGTCATGGGCGCCAATGTCTTCGGCGCCTTGGCCGTGAGCGAGGCGCTGCGCGACAACGTCGCCGCCAGCGCGCAGAAGAAGATCGTCACCATCACCAGCGGTATTGGCGCGATCACGCGGCGCGTGGGCCCGACATCCCTCTACTTCTATGGGATCAGCAAGGCGGCGGTGAACAAGGGCATGCAGAACATGGCGGCGGATTTGAATCCGCGCGGCATCATCGTTGCCCTGATGTCCCCGGGCACGGTCGAGACCGATATGCGGCATCAATTGGTCGGCGATCTGGCCGCCAAGGACGAGCGGCCGGAGATCGCCATCGCCAGCATGCGAAAGGTTATCGAAGGAATGACCCTGGCCAATACGGCCAAGCCCCTCAGCTACGACGGCAAAGAACAACCCTGGTAAAAACATGGCCTTAGGGTGGGGCGCTTTCTGACCGGGACGCCGCCAACAACCCCCGCGCGGAACCGCCCGGGCGGTTCTCGTCCCTATTTGTTCGCGAAGTGGCCATTTTGACCCCTGGCTCAGGCCCCATCGCCGGCGACTTGGCCTGTGGGTCTTCCCGAATAAGGCCCATTTTCCAGGGAGTTACCCTTGACTCTCGGGGGCGGCGCCTTGCAGGATGCAGGTCAGGGCGCCGGACCCGATGCGGTTGTGTCGGGCGGGGACCGGCATCTCCTGGGGAGAGGGCGCGTATGACTAAGTCCGAATTGATCGCTCGCATCGCCGAGCGCAATCCGCACCTGTATCAGCGCGACGTCGAGCGCATCGTCACCAATATTTTCGATGAGATTTCAAAGGCCCTGGGCCGTGGAGATCGTGTCGAACTGCGTGGCTTCGGCGCGTTCTCCGTCAAGCACCGTGATTCTCGCGTGGGTCGCAACCCGCGTACCGGTGCGTCCGTTGAAGTGTCTGAAAAGGCCGTGCCGTACTTCAAGACCGGCAAGCAGCTGCGCGATCAGCTGAATGGCGGCGACGACGGCGAAGGCGACGACGACGCGTCCTGATACTCTCCGCGCCCTTAATCGGGCTTTCGAGGCAATTTGCGCACCCTCAATACCGTTCTAGCGGTTGTTTTCGCGTTGCTGGTGATCCTGTTCGCGGTGTCGAACCGGACCGACGTCGATATCACCCTCTGGCCGTTCCCCTTCCAGGCGACGATGGGCGTTTACGCCGTCGTGCTGCTCGCTGTGCTGATCGGCATTCTCTGCGGCATGATCGCCACCTGGCTGATGCAGGGGGCCAACCGGCGCGAACGTAAGCGTTTGCGTGGTCGGGTGAAGGACCTGGAGGACAGCTTGCGGATTCACGACAGCAGCAAGCGCTAGGACCAGGCGAAGCCGAAGTCTGCGCGGGTTGTGAGAAGGGGGACGCCCTTCGTTGTGTGCCCGCCGCCGCTGTTCCGTCTTCCATGGCCCGTGCTAGAACGCAGCCATGATGAACATCGCCGCGCTCCGCAATCCGGTCTTCTGTGCCTTGGACACCGCCGAGGTTGGCGTGGCGACCAGTTTGGCCGCCAAGTTGGCCGACAGTATCGGTGGCGTGAAACTGGGCCTGCAGTTCTTCGGCGCGCATGGGCCGAAAGGCATCCAGGAGGTCCAGAAAGCCTCCGACCTTCCCGTCTTCCTCGACCTCAAGTTCCATGACATCCCGAACACGGTGGCGAGCGCCGTGCGCTCCATCGTCCCCCTGAACCCGTACATGATCACCATTCATGCCGGCGGCGGCCGCGCGATGATGGAAGCGGCGGTGAAAGCGGCCACGGATACAACCTACGAAGTCGTCGGCTCGCGGCCTTTGGTGGTCGCGGTCACGGTCTTGACCAGCTTCGACCACAAGGACCTCGGCGAGGTGGGTGTCGGCGGCGCGGTGCTCGATCAAGTGCGCCGGCTGGCGGAACTGGCGAAGGCGTCCGGCCTCGATGGCGTCGTCTGCAGCCCGCAAGAAGCCGCGGTGCTGCGCGCCGATCTGGGGCCCGATTTCCTGCTCGTCACGCCGGGCGTGCGGCCCGCGTGGTCGGCGGCGGACGACCAGAAACGCATCATGACACCAGCCGAAGCCATGGCGGCCGGGGCCAGCTATCTCGTCGTTGGCCGCCCGATTACCGGCGCGGCCAACCCCGCCGAAGCCGCCGCGCGCATTGCCTCGGAGCTCGGGCCGCAGGCATGAGCGTCAATTTTATCGTCACCCCGGACAAGCATCGCAAAGCGATGCGCGATCCGGGGTCCAGGGCTGCAGGCACCGGCATTTGCTACCCTGGATCCCGGATCTCGCTCCGCTCGTCCGGGATGACACAGTATGAAGACGCCATCGCATGACTGTTGCCGTCAAAATCTGCGGCCTCACCGAAACGCGCGGCTTGAAGGCGGCTGTCGATGCGGGCGCGGCATATGTCGGCTTCGTCTTCTTCCGCCGCTCGCCGCGTTACATCGACCTCGAAACCGCGACCAAGCTCACCAATGTTGTGCCGCGTGGCGTGAGCAGCGTGGGCCTGTTCGTCGATCCTACCGACGCCGATCTCGAGATCGTCAACAACCGCGTCTATCTCGACGTGATCCAGCTACACGGCAACGAGACGCCGGAGCGTGTCGCCGCCGTCAACGCGCTGACCGGCCTGAAGGTGATGAAAGCCATCGGTGTTTCCACCGCGCGCGATGTGATTGCGGCCGGTGCCTATGATCAGGTCGCCGACTTCCTGCTGTTCGATACCAAGCCGGCCCCGGACGCCACGCGCCCTGGCGGCAATGCGGTGTCTTTCGACTGGACGCTGACGCGTCACTACACCGGGCGCCTGCCCTGGGGCCTCGCCGGTGGCCTAACGCGCACCAACGTGGTGGCGGCCATCGCGGCCTCGGGCGCGCGCCTGGTCGATGTATCCTCCGGCGTTGAAAGCAGTCCCGGCCAGAAAAGTCCGGCCAAGATCCGCTCGTTCATCGCCGCGGTCGACGCAGCCCACGCGCCCTAGCGGCGTGCCGCTATTTCTTGACGGGTTTCGGCGCCGCGTGGCTGCCCTTTTGCCGCGAACGGTTCGCGTCCGCGCGTGCCGCCAGGTTGCCGGCCCGGCGCGCCTTCTTTGCGTCCTTGCCCTCCGCCTTGGCCTTCCCGCCGATTCCGCCGCCGGTCTTGTGCGCTTCTTGATTTTTAGCCATGCCGTTGAATTCCTAGCTGGGTGGATGCGCGCGGGATCGCGAGATGGCGGGGCCATCTCGGTCAGGTGTCGCATGTCGGGTCGGGAAGGGCTGGCGTGTGATCCAAGCCGATGTCTGCAGAGTACAACGCTACAACCGGCCGTCAGTCACTCAAAAGCTTATTCGCGCCGCCGCGTTCGCGAATTTAAATACCGGGTCGCGACGACCGGCCTTAAGACGGAGGCCCTGCATCGGGTGGGGCCGGCGGCGAAGCGGTGCCTGTTATTTCCCTGAATTAACAGGTGAACGGTTCGGGTATCGGTGTGCGCTGGAGATCATAAAGATGAATAACACCAATAGCTTATCGCGTGCGGATAGAGTTTGTGCCGGTTCCCCGGCCCGCGTATAAAGCGCGCTCACTTGGGCACACCGTCATGACCAAAGTCGAATCGCGCAACACCTATCGCACCGGCGTCGACGAGAACGGCCACTTCGGGCTGTTCGGCGGTCGCTATGTCGCCGAGACGCTGATGCCGCTCATTCTCGATCTTGAGAAAGCCTACAACGCGGCCAAGGACGATCCGAAGTTCCACGCGGAGCTCGCCGATCTGCACAAGCACTATGTCGGCCGCCCCAGCCCGCTCTATCTCGCGGCGCGCCTGACCGCGCATCTCGGCGGCGCGAAGATCTATTTCAAGCGCGAGGAGCTGAATCACACCGGCTCGCACAAGATCAACAACTGCCTCGGCCAGATCCTGATCGCGATGCGCATGGGCAAGAAGCGCATCATCGCCGAGACCGGCGCCGGCCAGCATGGTGTCGCCACCGCAACCGTCTGCGCGCGCTTCGGCTTGAAGTGCGTCGTGTACATGGGCGCGAAGGATATCGAACGTCAGAAGCCGAACGTTTTCCGCATGCGACTGCTCGGCGCCGAAGTGCGCCCGGTCACGCAGGGTACCGGCACGCTCAAGGACGCGATGAACGAAGCCTTGCGCGATTGGGTCGCGAATGTCGCCGACACGTATTACCTGATCGGCACCGCGGCGGGCCCGCACCCATACCCGACCATGGTGCGCGACTTCCAGAAAGTCATCGGCGAGGAAGTTCGCACGCAACTCCACGAGATGGAAGGTCGCCTGCCCGACAGTCTGGTCGCGGCGGTCGGCGGCGGTTCCAATGCCATCGGCCTGTTCCATCCGTTCCTCGACGATCCGTCGGTGAAGATCTTCGGCGTCGAAGCAGCCGGCCGCGGCATCGACTC
The DNA here is from genome assembly GCA_947476695.1 of Rhodospirillaceae bacterium. Taxonomy (GTDB): domain Bacteria; phylum Pseudomonadota; class Alphaproteobacteria; order Rhodospirillales; family Rhodospirillaceae; genus SCTM01. The sequence continues at coordinate 42,157 of CANJRD010000001.1, read as the reverse complement.
CGGCGCGCATGCATCGTCGATCACCGGCGGCTCGCCCGGCGTGCTGCACGGCAACCGCACTTATCTGCTGCAGGACGAAAACGGCCAGATCACCGACGCCCATTCGATTTCCGCCGGGCTCGACTATCCCGGCATCGGTCCGGAGCATTCGTGGTTGCACGAACAAGGCCGCGTGAAATACGTGCCGATCACCGACACTGAAGCGCTGGCGTCATTCCAGCTGTGTTCGCGTGTTGAAGGCATCTTGCCGGCGCTCGAGTGCGCCCACGCGCTCGCCTATGTCGAAAAGATCGCGCCGGCGCTGCCGTCCGATCATCTGCTCGTGCTGAACATGTCCGGTCGCGGCGACAAGGACGTCTTCACGATCGCCGAAGCGATGGGAGAGAAGCTGTGAACGCGATGACCGACGTGTCGTCGCGCATCACGCGGCGCTTCGCCAAGCTCAAGGCCGAGAAGCGCACCGGCTTCGTCGCCTTCATCACCGCGAACGATCCGACGCCTGACGTCTTCCATGAGATTTTCCACGGGCTTCCCGGCGCGGGCGTCGACGTGATCGAGATCGGCATGCCGTTCTCTGACCCGATGGCAGACGGCCCGTCGATCCAGCTGTCCAGCCAACGGTCGTTGAAGTTCAACACGTCGCTGAAAGACGTGTTCGCGGCGGTGCGCGAATTCCGCAAGACCGACGCCGATATGCCGATCGTGCTGATGGGTTACTACAATCCGATCTATCGCATGGGCCCGGCGAAGTTCGCCGCGACCGCGGCCGAGGCCGGCGCCGACGGTGTGATCATCGTCGATCTGCCGCCCGAGGAAGCCGACGAACTCGACGTGCATCTGAAAGCCAACCATCTGCACTTCATCTTCCTGACCGCGCCGACATCGAGCGACGAGCGCCTGCCGGCGATTGTTACGCGCGCGTCCGGGTTCCTCTACTACGTCGCGGTCGCCGGCATCACCGGCACCAAATCGGCGGAAGAGGGCGCGGTGAAGGCGGCGGTCGCGCGTCTGCGCCGTCACACGAACCTGCCGGTCGCGGTCGGATTCGGCATCAAGACCCCCGAAGCCGCCCGCACCATTGCCGCCCATTGCGATGCGGCGGTGGTCGGTTCCGCCATTGTCGATGTGATCGCCAAGGGCCTCAACCAGAGCGGTCAGCCCGAGGCGGGGCTTGCGCAAAAGGTGCTGGCGTTCGTGAAATCCATGGCCCAGGCCGTCCACGGCGGCCAGGGCTAACGCCTGGCGTGACGGCGCAACGGGCATTACGTATCATGGGCATCCGGCCCGCGATGAAGGACCTTCCGGCATGAATTGGCTGACCAATTTCGTCCGCCCCAAGATCCAGAAACTTGTCCGCCCGAAAGAGGTGCCGGACAACCTTTGGCATCAATGCCCGAAGTGCAGCGAGATGGTTTTCCATCGCGAGCTGGAAAAGAACCTGCGCGTCTGCACCCATTGCGGCCATCACATGCGCATGCCGGTGCGCGATCGTTTGCGCATGCTGTTCGACAACGCGCAGTGGACCGAGATCGAGATCCGCGCCGTCGCCGTCGACCCGCTGCGCTTCAAGGATCGTAAGCGTTACTCGGACCGCCTAAAGGAATCGCAGGCCAAGACCGGCCTGAAGGATGCGGTCGTCGTCGGGCACGGCACGATGGGCAACCTCGGCGTTGTCATCGCAGCCTTCGAATTCGATTTCATGGGCGGTTCGATGGGCGCCGCCGTTGGCGAGGCTCTGATCGCCGCCGCCGAACTCGCCGTCCTTCAGGAAGCGCCGCTGATCGTCATCCCGTCGTCGGGTGGCGCGCGCATGCAGGAAGGCATCCTGTCGCTGATGCAGATGGCGCGCACCACCGTTGCCGTCGACAAGGTGCGCGAGAAAGGCTTGCCCTATCTCGTCGTGCTGACCGACCCGACCACGGGCGGCGTCACCGCATCCTTCGCGATGCTGGGCGACGTGGCGCTGGCCGAGCCGGGCGCCATCATCGGCTTCGCCGGCAGCCGCGTGATCGAACAGACCATCCGTGAAAAGCTGCCGGAAGGCTTCCAGCGGTCCGAATACCTGATGGATCACGGCATGGTGGACATGGTCGTGCCGCGCCACGAACTGCGCGCGCGTCTGATCCAGCTGCTGGGGTTGCTGTTGCACACCAACCCGGCCGCCGAAGTCGGCGACCTGCCGGCCTCGAGCCGCCGCCGCAAGGCGCTGGAGCGCAGCACAAGCGCGCCGCCCGATCCGTCGGTGCCCGACGATTACGAGCCCTAGCCTGACCGACACGCCGCTCGCGCCGGTCGACCTCGTGCTCGACCGCATGACGAAGCTTCATCCGAAGCTGATCGACATGTCGCTCGATCGCGTGCGACGCCTGCTCGAAGACCTTGGCAATCCGCAAGACAAGCTGCCGCCGGTGATCCATGTCGCCGGAACCAACGGCAAGGGATCGACCATCGCCACCATGCGCGCGGTGCTCGAAGCCGCCGGCTACAAGGTGCACGTCTACACGTCGCCCCATCTCGTCAGCTTCGTCGAGCGCATCCGCCTTGTCGGTTCGCTGATCGACGAGGATCTGCTGATCCACATCCTCGAGCACGTCGAAGCGGTCAACGCCGGCCGGCCGATCACCTTCTTCGAGGTGACGACCATCGCCGCCTTCGTCGCCTTCGCGCAAATCCCCGCCGACATCACGCTGCTGGAAACCGGTATGGGCGGGCGACTGGATGCGACCAACGTCGTCAAGAAGCCGCTCGCGACCGTGCTGACATCCATCTCGATGGATCACATGCAGTTCCTCGGCGACACGGTCGGTAAGATCGCGGGCGAGAAAGCCGAGATCATGAAGCCCGGCGTGCCCTGCGTCAGTGTCGCGCAGGTGCCGGAAGCGGCCGCCGTGATCGAGGCCGTGGCGGCACGCATCGGCGCGCCTCTCAAATGGCAGAACCGCGACTGGAGCATTGAGCCGACTCCCGGCGGCTCGCTCCTCTTCAAGGGCGCGCACAACGAATGGAAAGTGCCGCAACCGTCGTTGCCGGGCCGGCACCAGTTCGACAACGCCGGCGCGGCACTGGCGGCGCTGGAGCAAACCGGCCTGCCGATCCCGCCCTTCGCCCTCAAGAACGGTCTGCGCAACATCGCGTGGCCGGCCCGGGCCCAGAAGCTGGCCAAGGGGCCGCTGCGCCAGTCGTTGCCGAACGCCTGGGAGCTCTGGCTCGACGGGGGTCATAACGCCGGTGGCGGCGAGGTGCTCGCTCATCTCGCGGCGGATCAATGGAACGATGCCCCGCTGCATCTCATCGTCGGCATGTTGTCGACAAAAGCTGCGGACGACTTCCTGCGCCCTTTGATCCCGTATGCGGCCAGCCTCACGGTCATTCCCATTCCGGGCAGCGCGATTGCCTTCACGCCGGCGGACCTGAGTGCGGCTGCGCGTCGCGTGGGCTACGATGCCGTGCACGAAGCCGACACAGCGCAACAAGCGCTTGCACGGGTGCTGACCGATTTCGGCGACGCAGCGCGCGCCCGTGTGCTGATCTGCGGCGGGCTCTATCTCGCCGGCGAGATTCTGAAAGAGAACGGCTGATGCGCCATCGCACGATCATCGGCAAGCTGGCCTACCTCACGGACGGCGTCCGCGAGGAGGGACGTGAATACTTTCACATCACCGTCCAGTCCGACGGCTCGCGCACGCTGCGCGCCGTGTGCGAGATGGACAACGATGCCCTGATCCGTGATGTGACCTATTCGCTCGGTCCGAACTGGATGCCGCAGGAATGCTTCGTGCGGCTGACCCAGCGCGAAAAGTTTGTCGGCAGCGCGCTGTTCCGCTTTTTCGACGATCGTATTGAAAGCGATGTCCAAACCGTCACGGAAGGTCGTGTGCGTCAGGTGTTGCCCATCGACGCGCCCCTGCCGTCATTCGGCGCGCATCCGTCGTGCTGCGACACCTGGCATGCCAAGGCCGCCGATCTGCGGCGCGGTGATCCATCTGAGTACTTGCTGCGCACGGCCACATCGTCGCCGTTACCGCATGGCGGTTCGGGCCCCATCGCCTCGGCGGTGAATGTGAACGTGAAGTACATCGGCGAGGAGACGATCACGACGCCGGCCGGCACGTTCGCGACCAGGCACTTCGAGGATTGGTTCCTGCGTCGCACACCGCCGCCACCGCCCGTGGTGGTCTGGATGACAGGCGAAGACGCGATCCCCGTGCGTCTGCGCTGGGATCTGCTGAGCCAGACCTATGAACTGGTGGAGCTGAAGATCATCGAGGGCCGCGACGCGGGCGCATCCGCGGACTCGCTCACGCGGATGGCGCAGTTCCAGAAGAGCTAAGCCAGCCCGACCACGCCGATCTCGACCAGCTTCGGAAGCTGGGCTTCGAGCTTCTTCAAACGTCCGGCCAGCATGGCTTCGATCTCTTTTGGCTGCAGCGCTTTGCCGCCGACGATGACATCGCCGCCTTCGGCTGCCATCAGACGCGCGGCGGACGGTATCGCCCCGCCGTGTGCGGAGGTGCCCAAGCCCTGATCGCCCCAGCCCTTGTCGCACAGCGCGAGCAACAGCATCGCGTCGACGTTCGGCAGTTCGATGCCTGTACCCGCCGCCGGGGCGGCCAGCGCCACTTTGGGCGTGCGCAGGCCGATGCCCTTGATCATGCCGCGATTGATCGGGGGCATGGTCAGCTTGGCGTTCGGCGGCACTTGCACCGGTGTCGTGCGGGTGGCGAAGCTTTGGACTTCGCCGCCGGCCACCAGCAGGCGCGCGGCATCCAGGCGCGTCCACGGCGACAAGGTGTCGAGCCCGGCCACGTCGTTCATATCGCCGATGCTGATCGCGCGTTCCGAAACGACTTCCAGCGTGCGCGCCAGCGGTCCGTTCTCGTAGCTCAATTGGATATCGCCGAACGACACCTTGCGGTCGATCTCACCCAAGGACTTCAGCGTGCCGAAGATCAGCTGCTGATTGACCTCAAGCCATTCGTCCTCGGTCTTCAGAGGCTCGCCCTTGATCCACAGGTCGCGGCGGAAGGTTTCGTTGCGGATGAAGTCGCGCTTGGCTTCGAGTTCGTTGCGGCTTTTGGCCGCGCGGAATTCCGGCTGCAGGGCCGCCGGTACGGCGAGGTCGACCATGTTCAGGAACATGGTCACGCTGCCGGCGAAGTGCATGCCGTGCGATTCCAGCGCGCTGTTCAGTTCGTGGAAATAGAACGCGCGCAGGTTCACGTTGAAGTATTCGTGCGCCATGTAGCGCGGATCCAGGCGCGCGAGTTCATCGACCGCCGCGGCCAGCGCCGGGTTGTCGCGGAAGTATTTGACGTCGGCCGTCTTCAGGCTTTGCAGCCATTTCAGGCCGACCTCGGCGCGGTGCAGCGCGTTGTCGGTGTCCTTGGTCAGCGAGTAGACCATGTTGCGCATGGGAATCTTCGCCGCCCAGCCGGGCATGGCGTTGACGCCGGTCATCAGCATGCCGCCCGGCTTCAACCGCTTCACGGCATCTTTAAGGACCTGCTCGCGGGTGGCGTCGTCGATCCAGCTCAGCACGCCGTGCATCACGGCGAAGTCGAGCGGCGGAATATCGTCTTCCTTCAGATCGCCGAAGGGCTTCTGCAGGAAGGTGGTGTTGTCGAGGCCACCGCGGGTGGACAGGATTTCCGCCGTGCGGATATGCGCCGGCAGGAAGTCGACGCCGTAGAACTTGCCTTGCGGATAGCAGCCGGCGAGCACATTGGCGGTGACGCCGTTGCCGCAGCCGTAGTCGCACCACGTGAACCCGTCATCTAAGGGACGCGGACGGAATCCGTTCGCCGCCGCGATCAGGTTCAGATGCGTCGGTGCATGATCGCCGTAGAACTCGGCGACGTAAGACGTGTCAGCGATATATCCGCCCGTCTTGGAGGCGGCGGTGTCGGCGCCTGGCATGGCAATTCCCGCGTGATTTAAAGCAGGGTTAAACCAAGCGGGTTACCGAAACGGAAACACCGGCCGATGAAAAAGCCCCGGCGCCGGGGTGCCGAGGCTCTTAAAATCGTCGCGAGACGAAAGGGTTAGGCGATCTTTAGATCGACTGCTCGACCCACTCGACCAGCTTGCTTTTGGGCAGCGCGCCGACCTTCATGGCGGCGACCTGGCCGTCCTTGAAGATCATCAGCGTCGGGATGCCGCGCACGCCGTACTGCGTCGGGGTCTGCGGGTTTTCGTCTATGTTGACCTTCGCCACGGTCAGCTTGCCGCCCATTTCCTTGGCGATCTCTTCCAGCGACGGAGCGATCTGCTTGCACGGGCCGCACCATTCCGCCCAGAAATCGACCAGAACCGGGCCCTCAGCCTTGAGGACGTCCTGTTCGAAGGACTGATCCGAAACCTGTTTCATGTGGGAATTCCTTCACTGGCGCGGGGGTGAGCCTCGCGCGCTTCGCCCTCGAATCTAGGGAGGGGTCCCCCTGGCGTCAAGCGACGGGGGAGCCAGTTATCCACAGACAACCGGCGGGAGAATCAGCTTCGCCAGGTGAGCACCGTTGGCGTCAAAGCATTCTCCGGCGCTCGGGCTTCCGCCGCCGCGGCCAGCCACTCGCGCTTTAAACGGTAATACCACCGCACCTGCGTATCGGCGTCGCGCACCAGCATGGTGGAGGGCGAGAAGGCTAAACCTTCCTGCATGGCGATCACGGCCACGCGGTCCTGATCGAGGAATCGATGCGCCACCTGGCGCACGACCGGCCGCCACAGCGCGCCGCCGGGAATGTCCCAGTACATGACGTGATGCACGTCGGTGGCGTCGGCGGTGACGGGCGTGCAGGCGGTGAGGCCAACATAGTTATAACGACCGGTACTCGCATGCTCGATGCGCACCGACGGCAATGTGTAGGTGATTTCCGTCTCCGGCTGACCGCCGAGGAACAGGCGATAGGCGCGGCTGTTGGACGATGCCCGATGTTTATCCATGCGCCAGCCCAGCGCACCGGGCGCTGGTGAGAAGCTTTTCCGCTTCTCGTGAATGCTTTGCTCGCTGCGCCAGACCGCGGACTTGTGCACGAAAGCGCCATGCGCCGGATCCATCAGGCCGATCACCGCAAGATCGATATTGCAGGGGAACCGCATGACCAGATGCAGCTGCGGACGCTTGGCCGCCTCGGGCAGCGCCGGCAGGGGCGGCGGCGTCGCGTTGCGCGCGCCGACGAACACCCAGATGTTGCCGGCGGCTTCGTGTGCCGGAAACGTTTGCGCGCGGATGTCGGCCGGCTGCGGGCGCTGATCCGCCGTCTGCGACGGGATCGCGGTGCACTGGCCGTTCGTGGCGAAGCGCCAACCGTGATACGGGCAGGCGACTTCCTTGCCGTCGAAGGGTCCACGCGACAATAGCGTGCCGCGATGCGGGCAAGTGTCGCGCAGCGCGAAGATTTTTCCGCCCGCGTCGCGCCCGATCAGTACCGGCTCACCCAGCAGCGTGCGATGCGTGGTGGTGCCGGCGCGCAAGTCCGCTGAGGCCAGCGCGTAGTACCACGCGTCGCGCAGCATCACACCTTTGACGGCGGCGACATCGTCCGTGGTTTCTGTTGTCATTGTTTCGGTCAGCGGTGCGTTCATCAGCTCGTCAGCAGGTGATAGCCCTTGAGCGCCGTGCGCAGATGCAGCGCATCTTGGAACAGATGGCCATACATTCCCATGGCCATTCCCGCGGCCACGTTCTCGGCGATATCGTCGACGAACATCGACCGCGCGGGTTTGATGTTGTAGCGCGCGAACAGAATCTGGAACAGCCGCGGATCGGGCTTCTTGATGCCCTCGTGGCCGGAGACGACGATGCCGTCGAGGTGCGACAGGATGTCGAACTTCTTGCTGTGATGGAACATGTCGCCCGGCCAGTTGGTCAGGCCGTAGACCATGATGCCGCGCGCTTTCAGGCCCATGACGATTTGCGCCATGCCCGGGACCTCGCCCGCGATCATCTCATCGAAGCGATCGTAGAACGCACTGATGAGATCGCGCTTGTCGGGAAATTTTGCGATTAATTCGGCGGTGGCGTCGGCGCGCTTTCCGTCGGCGTCCTGGCGCACGTGCCAGGGGGTCGTGCAGACCTCGTTCAGGAACGTTTCCATCTCGCGCTCATCGGAGATGAGTTTGCGATAGAGGTTCCGCGGGTCCCACTGAACGAGGACGTTGCCGAGGTCGAAGACGACCGTGTCGATGGTCATGTGATGGGGGCTAACGCTAAGTCGAGTTGTTCGGGCGAGAGCTCCAAAGTGAAGGCCCCGTCGGTCCACAGCAAGAGGCAATGGATGGTGCGGCCGGGATAAATCCGTGACAGCGCCGCGCGATAGGCCGCCATCTGGAAAACATAAGCGGGGTCGACCTGGGCGGCGGCGCGCGGCGGCGGGCGGTTGGTCTTGTAGTCGACGATAAAGACGTCGGTCTCGGTCACGGCCAGCCGGTCGACCTGGCCGGCGATGGCATGGCCACCGACGAGCCCGGTGATCGGCACCTCGGCGCGCGAGCCGGGGCCGAACAGGGCGGCGAAGGCGGGGGCCTCCAGCACCGCCAGCGTCTCGGCGACGACGGCCTGTTGCTGATCCGCGCCCAGACCCCAGGCCGGACGCTTGGCGAAGGCGGTCGCGGCGGCCGCGCGCTTGGCCGGCGGCAAGTCGGGCAGGCTTTGCAGCAGGCGATGGATGATCAGGCCGCGCTGGAAGCGCAAAGCGCCCTCCGCCAGCGGCGAGGTGGCCGGTGGGTCGGGCAGCGGTCCTTGCGACGGGGCCAGCGGACGCGGCGGCGTTTCCTCGGCGCGCGCGGGCGTCGTCGCCCAGGGCTGCAAGGGCTCGACCGCCGGAGTCACGGGCGGTGCATCCGGCGTCTTCGGGGGTACGCGTTGCGCGCTTTCCAGGCGCAGCACCGTGCCGCCAGGCAGCGAACCTTCGCGCGCCAGGAATTCATCCGTGATTGGCTGCGCCAAGTCCTGCAGACCGGCGGCGATCATGCCGTACCACGTTTTCTCCGGCGCGGCGGGGCGGCGGGTGTGCCAGCCACAGACGTACAGGCGATCCTCGGCGCGGGTCATCGCGACGTAGAGCAGGCGGCGATATTCCTCATCGCGCGCGGCGTCGGCGGAATCTTTCAGTGCGGTGCAGACGTCTTCCATGTCCGCGCTGCGCGGCGGCCACAGCAGCAACCCGGCATCGTCATCGGTCCAATAGAGACGCTGGCGACCCAGCGGTGTTTGCGTCGTGTCCGGCAGGAACACGATGGGTGCTTGCAGACCCTTGGCGCCATGGACGGTGATGACGCGCACCGCATCGGCGCCGGTCTGGTCGAGGTCGCGCTTGATCTCGGTCTGACCGCGTTCCAGCCAGTGCAGGAAGCCTTCCAGCGACGGCGGATGCGTCTCCTGATAGGCGAGCGCGAGACGCAGGAATTCATCGATGGGGTCGTCGGCTTCCTCGCCGAGGCGACTGAGAATCTTGCGCCGGCCGTGTTGGGCGACCAATACATGCGCGTAAAGTTCCGCCGGCGTCGCGTAGTCGGTGCGCTTGAGCAAGTCTTCCAGCCAGGCATGCGCCTCGCCGAAGCGCGACGTGCTGCCGGCATGCACCTTCAGCACATCCCATAGTCTCTGGTCGTCACGCCCGTGCGCGAGGATGAACAGTTCCTCCTCGGTGAGGCCCATAAGCGGGCCTTTCAGAACGGTGGCGAGTGTCAGGTCGTCGGCGGGCAACAGCAGGAACCGGCCCAGCGCCATCAGGTCCATCACCGCCAGCTGCTCGGTCAGCACCATGCGGTCGACACCGGCGACGGCGATATTGGCTTGCTTCAAACGCCGCACGAGTTCTTCGACGAAGCCGGTGCGGCGGCGCACCAGGATCATGATGTCGCCGGGACGGATGGGGCGGTCTTTCGCGATCAGACGTTCGCCGCTGTTGACCATATGCGCGATCTTTTTCGCGATCAAAGCGGCGAGGCGGAAGGCCGGGACATCGCCGGCCACGCGTTCGACCGGCGGCTTCCAGGGCTGCGGTTCGTCTTCGGCGGCGGGTGCGATTGGCGGCCATATCTCGACCAGGCCCGCGTCGTTCTGGCGCGCTGCAAGATGTTTCAGTGTCGTGCCACCGATCACCACGCCGGCACGCGCGGCAGGCGTTGCAAACACGGCGTCGACGGCATCAAGCACGGCAGGCACCGAGCGGAACGAGACGTTCAGTTCGACCGACTCCCACTTCGCATCGGCCGCGCCCACATGCGCGGCGAAGCGCGCTTGCATGCGGTCAAAGGAGTCCGGGTCGGCGCCCTGGAAGCTGTAGATCGACTGCTTGCGGTCGCCCACGGCGAACACCGTGCGGGTTTGGGCCCGCGCACCTTCACCGGCGAAGAACTCATCCGTCAGCGCGGTCAGGATCGCCCACTGATCGGGGTTAGTATCCTGCGCCTCGTCGACGAGCACGTGATCGATGCCGCCGTCGAGCTTGTAGAGCACCCAGGCACTGAAGTCGGGGCGCTCCAGCAGCCGACGCGCGGTCTGGATCAGATCGTCATAGTCGATCCAGTTGCGCAGGGACTTTTCCCGCTTATAGCGGGCGAGAACTTCTGTGCCGACGCGTAACAGCGCGCAGCTAGCGACACAAACCTCGACTGAGCACCGCTTGCGCCTCACGGCTATGATTCGATCGTATTCGCTCTCGATAACGGCGCGTACGTCCGGGAATGCCTTGGATGTCGTTTGGGTGACCAGCGTATTAGGTGCGCGGGGTTCACCTTTTACGGTCAGAAACGCTCGCAGATATTTTTCAAAAGCTGCGGCTCTGTCTTCGGTCGTGAGCCACGCACGGATAATGGAAGCGCGGTCCTGATCATTTTTCGAACCACGCTCCATAGCCGAGACGGCGCGTTCGAGGTCGGTGCGATGGAATGCGTTTTCCTCACAGGCTGCCGCGACAACCTGCTCATCCGTCATTGTCACGGTCACATCGAGGCAAGCAGCGATAGCTTCGGAGGCGACATCGATTTGACCGCCATAAGCTGCCAACATTCGAGTGAGTTTCGCACGAGCGCTCACCATCTCATCCATCAGATCGGCGAAATTGATCTCATGCACGCGTGCGGTAATCACCTTCATGGCATTCCGCAAAGAATCGTCCTGCGGCGCGTCTGCCAACGTCGCTTCCAACGCCCGGGCTAACGTCTCGTTGGCGTCGCGCTCATCAATCAGCGTGAAATGCGGCGCGATATCTGCTTCCAACGGGAACCGTCGAAGCAGCGACTGGCAAAACGCATGCAGCGTCGATATTTGTAGGCCGCCCGGACTATCCAGAACCTGTGCAAATAGTTGGCGCGCTCGCTTGAAATGGATCGGTTTGAGGCGACTGCCCAGTATCTCTTGCAAGTCTTTAAGTAGCTCATCTTCCGATGAGGTCACCCACTCGGATAGGCTGCGAACAATGCGGTTGTCCATTTCTGCCGCCGCGGCCTTTGTGAAGGTCAGGCACAGAATGCGGCTGGGAAGTGTTCCTTCGAGCAGCAATGTTAGGACGCGTTGACTGAGAACACGCGTCTTGCCGGAGCCAGCAGAGGCGCTAACCCAAGCGCTTGCTTCCGGATTTGTTGCGGAGCGCTGATTGATTGTTGCAGCGTCGACGACGCTCACCGAAGGCGGGGGAAGAGAGGAACTCATGAGCCGCCCTCGTCGGCGACGGCGCCCCATTCCTTCACGCGCGCGAGATGCAGGTAGTCGCTGTACGTCGGCGCGGCCTCCGGATTGGGCCGCGACTCATAACGCGTCTCGGGTTTGTCGAATGTCGCGATCAACTGCGCCAGATTGTCCGCCGCCGTTTTGGCCATATCTTCCGGTGCGCCTTTGATGATGGCGACTTCGCCACCGTCGCCGCGTCCATGCAGGCGCCAGAACGCGAGTTCCGTCGCCATGCGGCGCGGGATGTCGGCGAAGGCGCCGGCCGCGACCATCACCGCTTCCAGCGGCAACTGCGGCGCAAAGCCGGCGAGTACTTCCCGGGCAGTCGGCGGCGCGCCGGTCTTGTAGTCGATAATGGCCAGGCCGTTCTTCAGCTGATCGATGCGGTCGGCGCGGCCGTGCAGACGGAACGGACCCGCTGGGCCGTTCAGGGTCATTTCGCCTTTCACTTCGGCATGCGCTTGCACCAGCGCATCGCGGCGGTCGATTTCAGTTGCGATGAACCAACGGGCAATGCGCTCGAAACGCGGCCACCAGAAGGCGGTGATGCCGGGGCGCAGCACTTCGGTCGCGAACTTCCTGCGGCCGATCGCGATCAGCTTCGCTTCCGATTCTGTCGGCAGTCGTCCGGTGGGATGCTGTTGGATGAATTCCTGCAGCGCGTCGTGGATCAGGTTGCCGTAGTCGGCGGCGCCCGGGTCCTGCTCCAGAGGGTCAAGCGGACGCAAGCCCAAGACATGGCGCGCATAGATGCTGTAGGGATCGCGCATCCACTTCTCGATCTCGGTCACCGAAAGGCGTCGTGGCCTTGCGGCAACCGGCGGTGCTGGCGCGGGCGGCGCGCAGGCGCGCACCGCGTCAGGCCGGGTGAGCGCACGGGCCCAGGACGACCATGTGTGGGATTCGTCGCGCCAGCGACTGCCGAGCTTGGCCGCCTCGATCACGCGCTCCAGCCGCATCAACCAGCGCGACGGCACCGTGGGCGTGCCGTCGACTTTCAAGGACCGCGTCAGGATCACGCGCGGCGCGCAGAGCGCTTGTGCGATATCGTGCGCGGCCAGACCGATACGCCGTTCGGGCGACGGCAGGCCGAAGCTCTTGCGCATCGGCCGGCTCATCCAGGCATCGGGACGCGCTTCGGCGGGCCAAGTGCCTTCGTTGAGTCCGGCGAGGATCAATACGTCGAAGCGCTTCAAGCGTGCTTCCAGCGGGCCGAGGATGGCGAGGCGCGGGTGGCGACCGTAATGCGGGCGCACGGTCACGCCGGCCATCAACGTCTCGAGCACGCCGACATAGGCGCTGGGTGCGATTGGCGCCAGAACGTCGGCATCGCGCGCGAGTTCGGCGATAAAGGCAGCTCCCACGTCGCCCGCATCGCCGGCCCATAGGCGCAGCGGCCCGGGCTGATCGCTTGTCGTCGCCAGCGCCTCGGCCATCTCCATATGGGCGGCGAGCAAGGTGCTGAGGGGTACGCGTTCCTCGCGCATCAACGCGGCGAAACGGCGGCAGGCGACGGTCAGCAGCGTCAGCCAGGGGGCCGTATCGTCGTCCTTGGCGCGGGCGGTAAGTTCCGCGAGGCCGTCGAGACCAGCTGCCGGCTTCGCGCCGCGCAGAATTTCGATTTCGGCGCTGCGGCTGATGTAGCGGAAATAGCCCGGGTCGGCACCGCCGGCGGCCAGGGGATGTTTGCAAACCGCCAATGTAGCGACCGGGGCGAAGTCGTCGGCGACCATCGCGGCGGTCAGGCGCAGGAACGCGCCCGTCGGCGTGCGCGCCAGCGGGCGGCCGGCAGAGTCATCCAGCACGATGCCCCAGCGTTCCATCTCGGCCGCCACGCGTTCGGCCAGCGCGCGGTCGGGTGTCACCAGCGCGCAAGTGCGTCCGGAAACTTCGACCGCTTCCCGCATGATGAGCCCGATGGCTTCGGCTTCCTCGCGCGGACCCGGGCAATCGAGGCGCGTGAGCTCTTTGACGGCGGCGCTGCCAAGCTGTTGAAGGGATATATCCTGCGTCCAGGCTTCCGTCGTCGCCGCGGGCCGCATGCAGGCGGAAATCAACCGTTCGCGCGGCGAGGGCGCGGGGTCATCGACCGTCGGCCACAGCTGCACGCGGTCGCGCTCCAGCCCGATGCGCGACAGCAGATGTTTCAAGCCGAACTGCGGGTGGGATTCATCCAGCTGTTCCCAAGCCTCGGTATCGAGCGCGGTGTCGAGACCGGGCAGAAGCACGCAGCCATCTTTCAGGCGCGCGATGGCGGCCAGCAGATCCGCCGTGGCGGGAATGCTGCCCGTGGACCCTGCCGCGATGATCGGTCCCGGCGCACCGGCGGCCCAGATCTTGGCCTGGGCGGCGAAGATGGCGTTGCGATGCGCGGCGGGATCGATGGTGCCTTCGCCGGCGAGAATTTTCGGCCAGGTCTCGGTGACGATCTCCAGGAACTTCAGCGTGATCTGCCAGTGTGCGGCATAGGCATCGGGCACCAGATTGCGCAGGCGTGCGAAGTCGAGTTGCTCGGTCTGTACCTGATCGAGCAGACGCGCGAGTTCGGCCGCAAGCTCGATGGCTTGCTCCGGGCGCGGCGGCAAGCCGTTCTCCGCAGGGACAGCCGCGATCATCTTGGCGAGCATCAGTTGGCGGCGCAGCGGCGGCATCGGCGGTGGCAGATCGGCGTTGACGCCTGTGGTGAAGCTGCCGAACAGCGCCTCGTCGCTGTCGACGTCGTTCAGCGGCATCAAGCGCGGCAGCAGCAGCGGTTTGCCTTCGGTCAGGCGCAGGAATGCGTCACGCAACGCCCGTCCCGCGCGACGTGTCGGCAGGAGCACGGTGACGGAAGCGAGCGCCAGCGGGTCGTCGCCCGCATCGTCGAGCAGGCCTTGCGCCAGCGCATCGACGAAGGCAACCCGCGGCGGGATGGTGAAGACATTCGCCTGTCCGGCCCGCGTCAGGGCGCGCCAGGTCTTGGTCACGCCGCGCTCCGGCCGAGCAATGCGGTCGTCTCCGGCACGGCTTCGGGGGTGCCGACGTGATACCAGTCGCCGCTGTGAATCACCGCACGCAGGCGGTCGGCGGCAATCGCGCGATCCCAGATGCGGTTCATTGAGAAAGGCTCGGCGGTCTCGCCGGCCAGCACACGCGGGTGCATGAGATAGGCGCCGGCGTATACATACGGCGCGCTCGCGGCGCCGGCGCGGCGGCGCATGCGGCCATCGTCATCAGCGAAGAAGTCGCCCGGGCCATCGAAGCCATGGGCGGTGTCAGTCGGATGCAGCAGCATCACGACGTCATGCTGTGTGTCGTTCCACGCCGTCGCCAGACGCGTGAACGCGTTGGGCTGGCCGGGCGCATCGACGATGATGGCGTCGCAATTGCACGTGAAGAACGGCGCGGCGCCCAGCAGCGGCAGCGCCTTGATCACGCCGCCGCCGGTGTCCAGCAGGCGCTCCGTCTCATCCGAAATGACGATGCCGGGCCGCTGCCGGTGCGCCAGGTGACGGCGCAAGAGATCGGCGAGATAGTGCACATTGACCACGGCTTCCGTCACGCCGCTCGCTGCCAACTGATCCAGCGTCCAGTCGATCAACGGCTTGCCCGCGACCTCGACCAGCGGCTTCGGCATCGTCAGCGTCAGCGGCCGCATGCGCGTGCCAAGCCCGGCCGCCAGCAGCATCGCGGTGGTGGGATGTGCCGCCATCAAGCGGCTTCCGCCGGAATGCTGCGCGCGGCGGCCGGCACATGCGCGGTAAGCCAGTCCTTTAGTTCCGCGAGATGCGGATGCGCCAGGCACTCATCCATGTAGCGCCACAGGCGTGGGATGTGCACGAGGTAGTGCGGCTTGTGATCGCGGACCTTGAGGCGCGCGAAGGTGCCAAGCACGCGTACGTGGCGTTGCGCGGCCATCACCGCCCAGGAGCGGTCGAAGCCATCGCCCATGTTCGGGAACGCGGCGCGGTAACGGTCCTTCATCCGCGCGACCAAGGCCGGGTCGATATCGCGACGTGCGTCTTCCAACAGCGACATCAAGTCGTAGGTCACGGGGCCGGCGACGGCGTCCTGGAAGTCGAGCAGACCGCAGGCCTTCACGCCGTTGCGGTCGAATAGGCCGAGCAGATTGTCGACGTGATAGTCGAACAGGATCATCGACGTCGGCGCATCCCAGGCGGCGGGCAACAGGCGCGACCAGATCGCTTCGTATTCGGTCTTGGCCGCCTCGCTCAACGGCGCGGCGCCGACCAGCGGCAGATACCACACGTGCAGGCGGTTCACTTCCTCCAGCAGTCGCGGCGTGCCGTAAGGGATCACGCCTGGTGCAACAGCCTTGTCCGGCGGCAATTGATGCAGCGCGATCAGGGCGTCGATGGCGAGCGCATAGAGCCGCTCTTCCGAAACGCCGCGCGCGAGCAGGCGGGTGTAGGTGTCGTCGCCCAGGTCTTCGAGCAGCAGCAGGCCGGCCTCGACGTCGGCGGCGAGGATCGCGGGTGCTGAGAAGCCCAGCTCATGCAGATGTTTGCCGATGGCGATGAAGGGTCGCACGTTCTCCTGCGGCGGGGGTGCGTCCATCAGGATGATCGTCTCGGTCCCGCGCGTCAGGCGGTCGTACTTGCGGAACGAGGCATCCCCGGCGATGCGCTTGCGTGCCGCATCGCTCCAGCCGTTCGTCTTCAGAAACTGCGCGATCAGCGCTTCGCGTTCGCTCACGTCGCCCCACTTGTCTCCGGCAGACGCGGCTGCCAGGCAGCGACCGCATCGGCCAATTTTCCGTGCCCGGTCACCGTCGCGTGCCGGCCCGTGCCATCCTGCGCCAAGGTAACATCGATGCGGTTCCGGGGCAGCCACGGACCCAGCCGCTCCGGCCATTCGATCACGGCGATGCCTTCCGCCAGCGCATCTTCCAGGCCGAGTTCCAGAACCTCGTCGGGATGTTTTAGGCGGTAGAGATCGAAATGCCAAACCGCCCCAGCGGCGGTGGGATAGGTCTGGACCAACGTGAACGTCGGACTGACGACCTCCTCCGCATCGACAGGTTGCAGCGCTTCGATCAGGCCGCGCGCGAGGCAGGTTTTTCCCGCGCCCAGCGGCCCGTTCAGCGCGAACACAACGCGGGGGCCGGCGAGGCGGGCCAGGGCCGCGCCCAGCGCGATCGTCGCGGTCTCGTCGGCAAGGAAAAAGGCGCGCGGGCCGGGCAAGTGACGCTCAGCCCACCGAGACGGCGCGCAGCGGGCCCGCCGGCAGGCGGCAGGCGACAAGGGCCTCGACGCCGTTGGTATTCACATCGACACCGCCGCCGTGCAGTTCCGCCATGCGGCGCGCGAACTGAAGGCCCAGCGCCTGCGGTCCCGGGTCGAGCGCCGGATCGGCGATATAGCGCAGGCTCAATTCGATCTGTGTGGGATCGGCGCCGCCGCGCACGTTCAAGGCGACCGGGCTCGTGCCCGCTGCGGTCAGCGCGGTCATCACCAGATGATAAAGCGCCTGCTTCAGGCGCACGACGTCGCCCACCACCCAACCGGCGTGTGGCGGGCAATCGATGGTCAGCGGCGCCCCGCGCCGGCGCACAGTCTCGCGGGTCATCACCGCGACCCGGGCGATGACGGCGGCAAGATCGACCGTGTCCAGGCGCAGCGTGCTTTGCCCGGCTTCCAGTTCGGCGAGATCGTTCATGTCGTCGAACAGCGCTTTGATATCTTCCGCGGCGGCGAGGATCTCGGCGGCGGTGGAGCGCAACCCAGGCTCGGCGCGGGCGGCCAGCTTGCCGGCCAGCCGCGCGATGGCGCCCAGCGGGCCTTGCACTTCCTCGGCGGCATGAATGATGAAGCCGGTGCGCAGCTTGTCCATCAGCGCGAGTGATTCGGCTTTGCCGCGCAGATTTTGCGCCACGCGCTCCGGGGCGGAGACGTCGTTGTAGCAGAACAGCACGCCGCCGTCGGGCAGCGGCACGGAGATGAACTCCAGCACCGAGCCGTCGCGACGGATCACGCGGCCTTGCTGGGTCGCGCGTTCGCGATCCGCGTCGAGCGTGGTCAACATCACGCTCTGATGACGCGCCCAAACGCCGATGTCGTCGAAGAAGCCGCGGAAGGCATCGATGACTTCACCCATTGTCGGGTTGTCGTTGAGGGCGTCGAGGCTCAACTCCCACAGGCCGGCAAAGGCCGGGTTGGCCAGGCGCAGGCGCCCATCGGCCCCGAACACGGCAACCGCTTCCTGAAGGTTGTCGATGGTCTCGCGCTGCACGGCGATCAGGGTGTTGTACGACCGTTCGAGCGCCAGCTTGTCGGTGACGTCCTCATAGGTCGTCAGCAAGCCGCCCATCGGATGCGGGGCGACCACGCGGCGCAACGTGCCGCCGTCGGGCAGATGCAGCAGGTCTTCAATCGGCTCGATCAACGAATTGAAGCGCGCGACTTCCTTTTCCTTATACGCCGGGAAGTCGGGCACTTCCGGCAGGCGGCGTTCGGCGCGCAGGGCATCGAGCACCGTGGCGTAGGTCGGGGCTTCGTGCAGCCAGCTGCGGTCGAGGTTCCACAGCTTCGCAAAGGCGGTGTTGAAGAAGGCCAGCCGCGTGTCGGGCCCGAACACCGCGATGGCGGTGCCGAGACGCTCCAGCACGTCCGCATGCGAGGCGGCTTCGCGCTTCAGGCGGACTTCGAGTTCTTCCTGGCGCGTGATGTCGTAGGCGATGCCCGTGGTCAGGCGACCGCTGCCATCCGAGAACAGCGGCGCATCGCCGCGCTCCGGCCGGGCGGTGCTTTTCAGGTTCACGGCAGCTTCGGTCACTTCCATCAGGCGGCGGCTGCCGTCGATGACCATGTGGAACGGGGCGCGGCGCGTTTCGGACGAGGCGCGGGCGGCGGCGGCCAGTGCGCGGGCCTCGCGCACCGAAACGCGCGGGGCCAGCTCGCGGCCACGGGCCACGACGTCATCCGCATCCCGGCCGTCGACGGCGCGGACGTAGGAGGCGTTGCAATAGATCAGCGACAGATCGTCGTCGCGCACCCAGATCGGTTCCGCCACGCCGTCCATCGCGGCCTTCAACAGGTCGCGCTCGCGGCGCAGCTCCGAGGTTTCCTGGGTCAGCGTGTCGACCGCGGCGACGCCTTCGGTCACGTCGCCCATCCACACCACATCCGCCATGGTGCGACCGTCGTTATCGACGGCGCGTAAGCCACGGGCCTGGATGCGCCGCCGCGTGGCGGCGTGGGTCAAGGCGATCTGGAAGCCATCGCCGTCGGTGCGTAAGGCATTCACCGCAGCGCGCAGGGTGTCTTGGGACGATTTGTCGAAGCCTTCCACCACCTGATCGAAGTTGGCTTCAAGGCCGTGGAAAAGATCGAGCAACACCGCGAGCCGGCGCGAGCAAACCCCGATCGGCGCGTCGCCGCCGCCACGCCAGCTTGCCGGCAACCCATCGTCGCTGGGATTGACGGGCCGCACGAACCAGGTGAAGTAGCCTTCCGGCGCGGTCTCGAGCGCGGACTCCAAGGCCACCCGGGCATAACTGGCGCTGTCACGCGCCTGTTCGGCCCGAAGCCAATGCTTGTGCTGGCGCACGAGGAGCAGGAGGCCAGGCAGCCCAATCAGCACCACGGCCAGCGTTACCGCGACCCATGGCGCCGTCAAAAAATCGACGGCCTGGCTGATCTGCATAAACCCAAATGGCACCTTTCGGCACCGCCCCGCTAACCCCTCGACGTAAGCGCGAGCTTACCCGAAAGCCCCCCCCGAAGCATCGGGCGTAACGCCTGAGGTACCAGCCTTTTTTGTGAAAATGTGAGAGGGCGGTTTGCCCCCTTGCGGATGCACGTACGGCGGGTGCCGGGGCGTCGATGTCCCGATTTCCCCGCCTCGCGACGGCTGGCAGACCCTGCTGAAATGAAAAGCGGCGGAACTGCTCTCGCAGTTTCCGCCGCCATCATTCACGGCTCGTTTCGACGCGCGCGCGAGCTAGTAGCGATAGGTCTCGGGCTTGTACGGGCCCTGCACCGCCACGCCGATGTAGGACGCCTGGCGCTCCGACAGCTTGGTCAGCTTGGCGCCGACTTTCGCCAGATGCAGTTCGGCGACCTTCTCGTCGAGGTGCTTCGGCAGCACGTAGACCTTCTTTTCGTACTTCGCGTTGTTCACCCAAAGCTCGATCTGGGCCAGCACCTGGTTCGAGAACGAGGCGCTCATCACGAAGCTCGGGTGGCCGGTGGCGCAGCCCAGATTCACGAGGCGGCCTTCGGCGAGCAGGATGATACGCTTGCCGCCCGGGAACTCGATCTCGTCGACCTGCGGCTTCACGTTGTGCCACTTGAAGTTCTTCAGGGCTTCGGTCTGAATTTCGGTGTCGAAGTGACCGATGTTGCAGACGATGGCGCGGTCTTTCATGCTGCGCATGTGATCGACCGTGATCACGTCGAGGTTGCCGGTCGCGGTGACGAAGATATCGGCGCGCGGCGCCGCATCTTCCATCGTCGTCACTTCATAGCCTTCCATCGCGGCCTGCAGCGCGTTGATCGGATCGATCTCCGACACCATCACGCGGCAGCCGGCCATGCGCAGCGAAGCGGCGGAGCCTTTGCCCACGTCGCCGAAGCCCGCGACCATCGCGACCTTGCCGGCCATCATCACGTCGGTGGCGCGGCGGATGCCGTCCACCAAGCTTTCGCGGCAGCCGTAGATGTTGTCGAACTTCGATTTGGTGACGCTGTCGTTGACGTTGATCGCCGGGAACGGCAGGCGGCCCTTCTTGGCCATTTCGTAAAGGCGATGCACGCCCGTGGTGGTCTCTTCCGACACGCCCTTGAGGCTGGCCTTCACCTTCGAGTACCAGCCCGGCTGCGCGGCAAGGCGCTTCTTGATGCTGGCGTACAGAATGGTCTCTTCTTCATTGGTCGGCTTGGAGATCAGCGACGGGTCTTTCTCGGCTTCCGAACCCAGCACGATCAGCAGCGTCGCGTCGCCGCCGTCGTCGAGGATCATGTTCGGATAGCCACCGTCGGCCCACTCGAAGATCTTGTGGGTGTAATCCCAATAATCTTCCAGGCTCTCGCCCTTCACGGCGAACACCGGCGTGCCGGCGGCGGCGATCGCAGCGGCGGCCTGGTCCTGCGTCGAGAAGATGTTGCACGAGGCCCAGCGCACGTCTGCGCCGAGATGCTTTAGCGTCTCGATCAGCACGGCGGTCTGAATGGTCATGTGCAGCGAGCCGGCGACGCGCGCGCCCTTCAGCGGCTGCTTCTTGCCGAACTCGGCGCGCAGGGCCATCAGGCCCGGCATCTCTGTCTCGGCGATGTTGATTTCCTTGCGGCCCCAATCGGACAGGCTGATGTCTTTAACGATGTAATCGGTCATGGGACGAACGTCTCCTGAGAGGGGCGGCGGGGCGCGTGGGCCGTATACCAGCCAGGCCCTTATCGGGCAACCTTGGGCGGGTCGCCGGGGGTGGTTCAGGCCCGGCTGTCGCTGGGCGACAGGGTATCCAGCAACTCGCGGATGCGGGTGGGATCGGACTCGGCGGTGATCCGCCGCACACGGCCGGTGATGGCCGTCAGGTTGAGATCGAGGATGCGCTTCTTCACCTTCAGCACACTGGCCGGGGCCATCGAGAGTTCGGTGATGCCGAAACCCAGCAGCAGGGGCGTCAGGCGGTCGTCGCCCGCCACTTCGCCGCAGACCGAGACGGGAATCCCCGCCGCCGAGGCGGCCTCGGCCGAGAACTGGATCAGCCGCAGGACCGCCGGGTGCAGCGGGTTATAGAGGTAGGACACCTGCTCGTCGGTGCGGTCGATCGCCAGGGTGTATTGGGTCAGGTCGTTGGTGCCGATGGCGAAAAAGTCGGATTCCGCCGCCAGGGCGTCGGCGGTCAGCGCCGCGCCGGGGATCTCGATCATCGCGCCGATCGGCGGCATCGGATCGGGGACCTTCACGCCCTTGGCCTTCAGCCGGGCGCTGAGACGGCCGATGATCCGGCGCACCTCGCGGATTTCTTCCACGCTGGACACCATCGGCAGCAGGATGCGCACCGGCCCCAGGGCGCTGGCGCGCAGGATGGCCGACAGCTGCGTCATCAACAGCTTGCGGCGGCTCAGCGAGAAGCGGATCGCGCGCAGGCCCAGCGCCGGGTTCGGTCCGGGCTTGAGGCCGACCACATCGCCCAGCTTGTCGGCGCCGGCATCGAGCGTGCGGATCGTCACGGGACGCCCCGCCATGGTCTTCACGACCTGGGCCAGCACCTCGAACTGCTCGTCCTCGCCGGGCAGTTCCGCGCGGTTCATGAACATGAACTCGCTGCGGAACAGGCCGATGCCTTCGGCACCGGAGGCCAGCACGCTTTCCAGTTCGGTGGGCAGTTCGACGTTGGCTTGCAGCTTGATCTTGAAGCCGTCACGCGTGACCGCGGGCACGGTCTTGAGCTTCTTCAGCGATTTTTGCGCCTTCAGGAAGGTCGTCTGCTTGTGGCGATAAGCCTTCAGCGTCGCTTCGGTCGGCGAGACGATCACCTGGCCGGTCGAGCCATCGATGATGATGGTGTCGCCGCTTTGCACGCCGTCCATCATGTTGGCGGCGGCGACCACGGCCGGGATGCCCAGCGAGCGCGCGACGATGGCGGTGTGGCTCTCCACGCCGCCGAACATGGTCGCCATTCCCGCCAGCTGGCGCGGATCGAGCAACGCCGTGTCGGCCGGCGACAATTCATCGGCGATGATGATGGCGTTGCGCGGCAGGGCTTTGCTGGCCTTCGGGGCGTCGGCGCTCAGGGCTTCGACCAGCCGGCGTCCGACTTCGCGGATGTCGGCGATGCGCGCGGAGAGATAAGCGTCGTCCATCGACGCGAAAGCTTCCGACATCGCGCCGATCTCTTTCAGCACCGCGGCCTCGGCATTGATGTTGTCGGACGCAATGCGCCGCTGCACGCCGCGGATCAGCCGCGAGCCGGATAGCATCTGCTGATAGGCCTCGATGATGTATCCAAGTTCTTCGCCGGCAGCGTTGCCCATGCGCGTGGCTTGGCCATGCAGCTTTTCCAGTCGCCCGGAGGCCTTGGCCGCGGCTTCGAGCAGGCGGTGCTGCTCGCTGCGTACCTTGGTCGGCGGGATGGTGATTTCACGCACGTTGAAAGCCGCGCGGCTGTCCTGGCAGCGCGCGATGCCGATGGCGATGCCGTCGCCCACCGGGCTGCCGACAAACACGCGCTCGGTCTTTTCACTCTCAGCGCGCTTGCGGCCCTTGGCCATGCGGGAACCTATTCTTCGTCGAATTTGTCGGCGACCAGCTTCATCACCGCTTCCAGCGCACCGGCGGCCTCGGGGCCGCTCGCGGTGATCTCAATCGTCGTGCCAGTGCCGGCGGCCAGCATCATCAAGCCCATGATCGACGTGCCGCAGACTTCCGTACCGTTGCGCGCGACCAGCACCTCGGCATCGAAGCGCTCGCAGGTCTTGCAAAACTTGGCCGCTGCCCGCGCATGCAGGCCTTTGGCGTTGCGAATCTCGGCCGTGCCGCGCAGCGGTTCGCTCATAACATCCTCAACGCGGGTTCAGCGGTCTTGGCCCAACAGCGCCGAGGCGACGTTGATGTACTTGCGGCCGGCTTCCTGGGCCTGGGCGACCGCGTTGCGCAGCGTCTCGGTACCGCGCACGGAGGCAAGCTTGATCAGCATCGGCAGATTGACGCCCGCAATCACTTCAATCGGCGCGGTCTCCATGATGGAGATCGCTAGATTCGACGGCGTGCCGCCGAACATATCGGTCAGGACCACGACGCCTTCGCCGGCATCGGTCGCCTGCACCGCCTTCACGATATCGGCGCGGCGCTGCTCCATATCGTCCTCAGGCCCGATGCAGACGCTGACGACTTGCGCTTGTGGTCCGACCACATGCTCAAGGGCGGCGACCAGCTCGATGGCGAGGCGCCCGTGGGTGACCAGGACCAGCCCGATCAGTGGTTTCGATTGCGACATTCGGGTTGCGAATTCGAAGCGGTTGTTGACGCCGAACACCGGAAATTGGGGTCCGCGCCCCGTCGCGGATGCCAAAAAAGCCGGCGGTTTGGGTGCCACGAAGCCTCTCCCAAGGCTTCGCGGCGGCGGAGATTAGTCCAAATGCCCCCCTAAAGCGAGGGTGGGGAATTGGCGGAATTCAGCCATTCCGCCGGGTTGTGGCGCGACCGGGGATGTCGCGGTGGCGGACGTCGAAAGCCACTTTCTGACCGCTCAACCAGGTCTTCAGCCGTTCCGTAACGTAAACCGAGCGGTGCTGGCCGCCGGTGCATCCCACGGCGATGGTCAGGTAGCTCTTCCCCTCCTGAGCGTAGAGCGGCAGCAGGGGTTTCAGCATTGCCGTGACCCGTTCGAGGAAGGTGCCGAGCGCGGGGTCCTTCTCGATGTAGCGTCCGACCGCGGCGTCGAGCCCGGTTTTGGCGCGCAGGTTCGGCACATAATGCGGGTTCTTCAGGAAGCGGACGTCGAACACCAAGTCGGCATCGCGCGGCAGGCCGTTGCGATAGGCGAACGACATCAGGAACACGTGCATCTTGCGGCGTTTGTCCTGCCCGAACTGGCCGACCAGGATGCGCTTCAAGTCCGCGGGCGCGAGCCGTGTGGTGTCGAGCACCACGTCGCTGTGCTCGCGCAGCGCGCTGAGCAGGCGGCGTTCCGTCTCGACGCCGACGGAGACGGGCAGATCTTCCGCCAGTGGATGGGGGCGCCGCGATTCCGTGTAGCGCTGACCCAGTACTTCGCTGTCCGCGTCCAGGAACACGATGTTGGTGACAAGCCCGGCATGGCGGCGCATCGCCTCGCGCGCGGCCAGCAGTTCGGCGGCATCGAAATCGCGTGTGCGCACATCGATGCCGACGGCCAGCGGACGCTCGGTGCCGCCGCCGGCGGCCACCACCGCATGCAGCAACGCGACCGGCAGATTGTCGACCGTCTCGAAGCCGGCATCCTCGAGCGCGCGCAAGGCCAGGCTCTTGCCCGCGCCCGACATGCCGGTGACGACGACAATCTGATGCGCCGCTTTGGCGTTCTTCTTTGGGCCGCCCTTCGCAGGCGCTTTGCCTTTCGGAGCGGCTTTCCTGGCCACGCGCTTGGGCTTTTTCGTCGCCATCAGCCGGTCGCCGAAGTCGTTGCCGGTGTCGCGGCGGCGAGGCGCAGCAACAGCCGCACGCGCGCGGTGGCGGAAACGGTGGTGGGATCGAGCTGGATCCAGGGCAGCGTGACGCCGGCGACGGCGGTTTCGCTCTCGCGCGGCAGGCGCTCGATCTCACGCCAGGGGGCGAGGTCGATCACCGCGCCGATCGGGGCGTGTCCACGGTGGGCCATGGGTACGATGCCGTGGCCGCGCACCTCCATGCGGCCGGCGATCAGCGCAGGCGCTTTGGCGAAAAGGATGCCGTCGACGGCTTCAACTTCGCAGTAGTCGTCCGCGACGAGTTCGGCGCCTTCATCGATCAGGCGCAGGGCGAGGTCGGACTTGCCCGCGCCCGAGGGCCCGCGGATCAGGACGCCGAGGCCGTCGATGGCGACGCATGAAGCATGCAGGAGGATCATGAACGAAGGGTGGCGTCTTGAGGGCCGTCCGTCAATGCGCTCAGCACGCAGCTGAACGCCCACGCAATTTATGCCCGTGGCTTTTCGCTCAACAGGTTCTAGCGTATGTCTCTTAGACTCGCGGAAAGGGGTGCGCGGGCCGTCATGCTGCAGCAGATATTTACAGTCATCGCACCGGTCTTCCTGATCGCGGCCCTGGGCTATTTCTGGGACAAGCGCCGCCTGCCGTTCGACACGGCGATGGTCACCTATCTCGCCAGCAACGTGGGCGCGCCCTGCCTGCTGCTCGCGACGATCCTGGAACGGCGACCGCAAATCTCCGAGATGCTCGACATGGTCGCCGCGGCGACGTTGCTGGTCGTGATCACGGGGCTTTTAGGCGCGGGGCTTTTGCGGCTGCTGCGCCAGCCCATCCCGGTCTATCTGCCGAGCATCATGTTCCCCAACGCCGGCAACATGGGCATTCCACTATCGATGTTCGCGTTTGGCGATGCCGGCCTGGCGGCGGCGGTTGCCTATTTCGCGACGATGTCGGTATTGCAGTTCAGCCTGGGGATCGCCGTTTCCAGCGGACGGCTGCATTGGCGCGAGGTCGTCGGCAGCCCGGTGATCTGGGCGATGGTGGTGGCCTTCGCGATGATCGGCCTCGATCTGCGATTGCCGGACTGGATCGGCAACACCGTCCAGGTGCTTTCCGGCGTCGTGATCCCCCTGATGATGCTGTCGCTGGGCGTATCGCTTGCGCGCTTGAAGCCCTCGAAAGGCACGCTTAGCCGCAGCTTCGGTTTCGCAGTGTTTCGTCTCGGGGCCGGCTTCGTCGTCGCGCTGGGGATCGTGAACGTCCTCGATCTCACCGGCCCGGTGCGCGGTGCGGCGATCATCCAGTCGTCGATGCCGACGGCGGTGTTCAACTATCTGTTCGCGCTGCGTTACGGCAACCGGCCCGACGAGGTCGCCGGCATGGTCGTGGTGTCGACGTTGATCGCGTTCGCGCTGCTGCCGCTATTGCTCGCCTATGTGTTGAGCTAGCGCGATCCCGGCAGGCGCACCACGAAGCGCGCGCCTTGAACGCGACCGGTGGCATCCGTGATGTTCTCGGCGAAGATCGTGCCACGGTGGGCGTCGACGATCTGCTTCGAGATCGACAATCCCAGGCCCGAGTGCGTGCCGAATTTTTCGCCTTCGGGACGTTCGCTGTAGAAGCGCTCGAAGATATCGCGCTCCTTGCCGGCGGGGATGCCGGGGCCTTGGTCTTCGACCGCGATCCGCACGCGATTGCCTTCGCGTTCGATGCGCACGGTGATCGTGCCGTTCGGCAGGCTGAACGACACCGCGTTGCCGATCAAGTTGCGGAACACCTGACCGAGGCGTCCTTCAAGACCCGGCACTTCGAAGTGATCGTTACCGGCGGCGACGACAGCCACGCGCGGCGCATCGGCCTTGTCGTTGGCGTTCGTCAGTTCGGCGAGCGCGGAGAGAAGCTTGTGCAGATTCACCGGCGCGTTCTCGGCGCGCGAGAGTTCCGCATCCAGGCGCGAGGCGTCGCTGATATCCGAGATCAGGCGATCAAGCCGGCCGACGTCGTCGACGATGATGGTCATCAGCCGCTTCTGCGCTTCGGGGTCCTTGATCCGCGACACGGTTTCGACCGCGCTGCGCAAGCTGGTCAGCGGGTTCTTGAGCTCGTGCGCGACATCGGCGGCGAAGCGTTCGATGGCGTCGAGGCGCGACCACAGCGATTCCGTCATCTCACGCAACGCGGCCGATAATTCGCCGATCTCGTCGGATCTGCCGGTGAGGTCGGGAATGGTGTGCTGGCGGCGCTTGCTCAAACGCACGCGTTCCGCCGCCGCCGCCAGATTGCGGATCGGCCGCGCGATGGTGCCGGCAAGATAGAGTGATGTCAGCACCGTTACGCCCAGCACCCAGGCAAACATGCCCAGGATCGAACGGCGCACGGCGAACAGGCGCTGATCGACCGCGCGGCCGTCGCGCGAGACAAGTACCGTGCCGACGACTTGTTTGTAGAACTGCACTGGGATCGCGACTGTCAGTATCTTCTGGCCGTCCGCGCGCAGACGCACCGCCGCGTCGGCTTCGCCGGCGTCGAGGGCGTGGCGCACTTCGGGGAAAGCGACGGCATCTTGTGGGTTGTCGGGTTCGCGATAGGGCGGCAGGCGTCGTTCGTAGGAGAAGCGGCCGATGGTGGCGCCGTAGACCCTGCGGAACATGCGGCTGAGGAAGCTCTCGGCCGGCGGCAGGTCGAGCACCTGAATTTGTCCGACCGTTCCTTGTAGCAACTGACTGTCGGCCAGGAGGCCGCCGTTGCGGTCGAACAGGCGTGCCCGCAATTGAGCGAGTGCGGCAAGCCGGCGCACCAGCGGACGCGCGTTGTCGGCATCGATATTGCGTTGCGCGCCGTTGGGCGTGAATACCGGGAACTCGCCGGCTTCGTTGTCGACGACAACGGCGCCTTCGCCGACCGAGGCTGCGATCAGCGAACCTTGGGTGGTCAGCGCCTCGATCTCCGTCGCGATCAGCGTGTCGGCATAGCGGTCGAGGAACAGCAGACCCAGCACCAGCAACACTGGCGCCGTCAGGTTCACCGCCAGGATTCGCGTGGTGAGCGGCGAGAACATCCGCCGCCGCAGCGGCTCATCGTATTCCGCCGATGGACGCGCAGGCGGGCGGAAGTCGGACAAGGGCCGATCCGTCATGCTCCGCGCTGGTCCTTCGACATCGTCCGGCACGGACGTCCTTTCGCGAATGGTATCGGGCGCGAATTTAGCTAGGGATTGCCGGTCTCGTTATATTTGTATCCAACGCCGTACAGCGTTTCGATGTGCGAGAACTCGGTGTCGACTTCACGGAATTTCTTGCGCAGCCGCTTGATGTGGCTGTCGATGGTGCGGTCGTCGACATAGATGTGTTCGCCGTAGGCGGCGTCGATCAACTGGTCGCGGCTCTTTACGTGGCCGGGGCGCTGGGCCAGCGCCTGGATGATCAGGAACTCGGTGACGGTCAGGTTCACCTGCAGCCCTTTCCACAGGCAAAGATGCTGCGCCGGGTCCAGCACCAGTTCGCCGCGCTTCACCGACGCGGCCGACGAGCCGGCCGCACCCGCCTTCTGGGCTTCCAGCCGGCGGAACACCGCCCGGATGCGCTCGATCAGCAGGCGCTGGCTGAACGGCTTCTTGATGTAGTCGTCCGCGCCCATGCGCAGACCCATGAGTTCGTCGACCTCGTCGTCCTTCGAGGTCAGGAAGATGACCGGCATGCTGCTTTTTTCGCGCACACGTTGAAGAAGCTCGATGCCGTCCATCCGGGGCATCTTGATGTCGAAAACGGCCAAATCCGCCGGTTCGGCCTGGAGGCCGCGCAAGGCCTCGGTGCCGTCGCGATAGGTGACAACTTTGAACCCCTCCGCCTCCAGCATCATGGACACGGAGGTGAGAATGTTGCGGTCGTCATCAACCAGAGCAACTTTGTAGGTCACGGCGGGCCTCGCTCGAAAAAGGCGCCGAAGCGCCGATAGTGCATTGTGCCTGCTGCATTATGGCGAAAGTGAAGCCACCTGCTAGCGAAGCGTTAGCCCTCGGGATGGGTTAGTTCATTCCGGCAGCCGGGCAGGTCGATATTGCAGTGCAAACAAGGCTTTAATGGGCATATTTGATCTCGTCCAGCCGTTGCGCAGCGAGGGCTGAACCGATATGAAATGCCGCTATGACCAATTCCGCTACGAGTTTACCCCCGTGGCACAGCGACCTTGCGTCGCATTTTCTATCCGCAATCACCCAAAAAATCGGACCCCCCAGGAGTCATAAGGTGCAGACGAGTCATACGCAGAGTTCCATCGGCCTCGACAAACATTGCCTGAAGCCGACCGGAAAAGTTAACTGGAACCTCGGCCGTGCCGAGCTGATCGAACACGCCGTCAAGAACGGCGACGGTAAGCTCTCCAAGGACGGCGCGCTCGTCAGCATCACCGGCCAACACACCGGCCGTTCCCCGAACGACAAGTTCATCGTGCGCGACGCCTCGACCGAAACCTCGGTCAACTGGGGCAAGGTCAACGTCGGCATGACTCCGGAGAACTTCGACAAGCTGCACGCCAAGGTGCTGCAGTACCTGTCGGGCAAGGAACTGTTCGTGCGCGACGTTTACGCCGGCGCCGACGAGACCTATCGCCTGAAGGCGCGCATCGTGAACGAGAAGGCGTGGCACAACCTGTTCGCCGCCAACATGTTCATCCAGCCGCCCGAAGAGGCGCTGAAGAACTTCGATCCGGACTTCACCGTCCTGCATGCGCCGTACATGAAGGCCGACCCGAAGGTCGACGGCACGAATTCCGAATGCTTCATCGTCCTGAACTTCGCCAAGAAGGTCGTCATCATCGGCGGCACCATCTACGCCGGCGAAGTGAAGAAGTCGGTGTTCTCGTTCCTGAACTACATCCTGCCCGAGAAGGGCGTGATGCCGATGCACTGCTCCGCCAATGTCGGCGCCAACGGCGAAAGCGCGATCTTCTTCGGCCTGTCCGGCACCGGCAAGACCACCCTGTCCGCCGACGCCTCGCGCACCCTGATCGGTGACGACGAGCACGGCTGGGGCCCGACCGGCGTGTTCAACTTCGAAGGCGGCTGCTACGCCAAGGTGATCAACCTGTCGAAGGAAGCCGAGCCGGAAATCTACGCCACCACCGAACGCTTCGGCACGACCCTCGAGAACGTCGTGATGGACCCGGTCAAGCGCACGCTCGACCTCAACGACGGTTCGCTGACGGAAAACACCCGCGCGTCCTACCCGCTGGAGTTCATCCCGAACGCCTCGGAAACCGGCAAGGGTCCGCACCCGAAGAACATCGTCATGCTGACCGCCGATGCCTTCGGCGTTCTGCCTCCGATCTCCAAGCTGACGTCGGAACAGGCGATGTACCATTTCCTGTCCGGCTACACCGCGCGCGTCGCGGGCACCGAAAAGGGCGTGAAAGAGCCGCAGGCCACCTTCTCCAGCTGCTTCGGCGGGCCGTTCATGGCGCGTCACCCGACCGTCTACGCGAAGCTGCTCGGTGAGCTGATGGACAAGTACGGCGCCGATTGCTGGCTGGTAAATACCGGTTGGTCCGGCGGCGGCTACGGCGTCGGCAGCCGCATGAAGATCGCCTACACCCGCGCCATGCTGAAGGCCGTGCTCGACGGCACGTTGACGAAGGGCGAGTTCGTCGCCGATCCGAACTTCGGCCTGCTCGTGCCGAAGGCTTGCGCCGGCGTACCGGCGGAAGTCCTGCAGCCGAAGGCCACTTGGCCGGACAAAAAGGCCTACGACGTCGCCGCGCAGGATGTCGCGCGCCGTTTCGAAAAGAACTTCGAGCAGTTCGACAGCCATGTCGATCAGAAGGTGAAGGCCGCGGCCATTCGCGCCGCCGCTTAATCTTCACGCTCAGTGAGATTGCGAAGGGCTCGGCGCCGTCACACCGGGCCCTTTGCTTTTCGAAGTCTATGGTTGGCGCGTCGCGTTATCCGGAAACCGGTTCCCACTTTCCGGCGCGACGCGTGCGCCCAATTTGGCTAACTCGATCTGCGCGCCGATGTCCGCGAAGCTGCCGTGCACACCGCGCGTGAGCGCTTGCCGGAACATGCGTTCAGCTTCTGGTTTCGCGCCGCGGATTAGCGCCTCTTCTCCGAGATAGAAATAGGTTTCCGAAAGACGCAGGTCGGCGTCGGCCTCACCTTGTCGCGCGGCCACCAGCAGCTCGGCGTCGCTCAGCGCACCGAGACTGTGGGCGACAACGGGCGATGGCCAAGTGCTCCGGCCGAGCCGGCGCGATACGGTGTCGAGTTCGGCCCGCACCACCCGGGCTTCACGTCCGGCGCGCAGGCCGGTGATGCTGCGCCACAGCGCCAGCGTGAGATTGGCGGCATCGGTGTTCAATGCCAGGCCGAGATCGGCGTCCGCGCCGGCGAAGTCGCCGCGCAGCAGGCGCAGTTGCCCGCGATTGCCCAGGATGTCGCCGGCCCCGGGCTTGGCCGCGAGGGCCGCGGTGAAATCCGCTTCCGCCGCGGCGAGTTCACCCTGCATCAGGCGCGCGAGGCCGCGGCCGCTTAAGGCATCGGGCTCGCCCGGGGCTTGGGTAAGGACGGCGCTGAAATCGCTTTCGGCTTCGTGCGGTTGGCGATTGCGGAAGTAGGCGGTGGCGCGGAAGAAGCGCGCTTCGATGTCATCCGTGCTTTCGAGCAGGCGCGTAAAATCCGGGATGGCCTCCGCAGGGCCCCCGGACTGGAGCCGTGCGACTCCCCGCGCTTTCAGGGCTGGGACATCGTTCGGCGCGCGCTTCAACAGCGCGTCGAGATCGGCGATCGCGGCGGCAAAGTTTTCCTGCCGGCCATAGGCGGTCGCGCGCCCGCGCAAGGCTTCGACATGCGTGGGATCGCGCGCGAGGACAGCGCTGAACGCCGCGATTGCTTCAGCCGACTGATTGCCGCGAAGGTCGGCGGTGCCCAGAAGCGTCGTGCTTTCAGCGTCGCCCGGATCAAGCGCGATAGCCTGCGCCAACTCCGCGCGCGCCTCGGCTATCTTGCCTTGATCGAGCAGCATGCGCCCGCGAATGCGGAACGGCACAGGATCGTTGGGTGCATAGCGCCGCGCATCGCCCAGGTCGGCGAGCCCCGCCTCGGTCTTGCCCTGCTTGATGCGCAACGCCCCGCGCCGCGCGAGCGCCTCCCCCAACGCGGGCTGCTTGGCGAGCGCCGCAGAATAGTCCGCTTCCGCGCCAGTGAGGTCGTTCGCCGCCTCGCGCAGCTTGCCGCGTGCGACCAGCGCCGGCACATCGTCCGGCACGAGACGCAGCGCCGCGTCGTAGTCGCGCAAGGCCTGGGTGCCGTCCGAAATTGCCGCGCGCGCGATCAGGGCATCGGCCCGCATCGTGGCGGGCAGGGCGCTGTCGTTCGCCACCGCGCCGCAGGCGATGGCGCGCGCTGGTGTGGCCGTGGTAGGGCTGAAGCAATCGAGCTTGTCGTCGGCTTGTGCCTCGGTCGCAAGTAACGCCAGTGCGCCGAGCAGGGAAATCATCTTGGCGCTCAGTGCGCCTGGGCCCAGCTGTCGCCGACCCCGGCATCGACCACGATCGGCACGTCGATCTGCACCACGCTTTCCATGACCTTCTTGACCACAGACTTCGTCTCTTCGACTTCGGTGCTGGGTACCTCGAAGATCAGTTCATCATGGACTTGAAGCAGCATGGTCGCCGAGAGCTTCTTGTCGCGCAGGATTTTCGGCAGACGGATCATCGCCTTCTTGATGATGTCGGCCGCGCCGCCCTGGATCGGCGCGTTGATCGCGGCGCGCTCGCCGAAGCTGCGCATCGCCGGATTCTTGTCGGCGATGTACGGGATCCAGACTTTGCGGCCGAAGGGGGTCCAGACGAAGCCGTGCTTCTTGGCCTCTTCCTTCGTGCGGTCCATATAGGTGCGGATCTCGGGGAAGCGCTCGAAATAGCGCTTGATGTAATCCTGCGCTTCGCCGCGCTCGATGCCGAGCTGGTTGGCCAGGCCGAAGCCCGAGATGCCGTAGATGATGCCGAAGTTGATCGCCTTGGCGCGCCGGCGGATCGACGGGTCCATGCCGGCGACGGGCACGTTGAACATCTCCGATGCCGTAGCGGCGTGAATGTCGGCGTTCTCGTTGAACGCCTTCTTCATCGCCTTGATATCGGCGACATGGGCGACCAGCCGCAGTTCGATCTGACTGTAGTCGGCCGACAACAGGACTTTGCCTTTGGGCGCGACGAACGCCGTGCGGATCTTACGGCCTTCCTCGGTGCGGATCGGGATGTTCTGAAGGTTCGGATCGGTCGAGGACAAACGCCCCGTGCTAGCGACGGCCATGTCGAAGGTCGTGTGCACGCGGCCGGTGTTCGGGTTGATCTCTTCCTGCAGCGCGTCGGTGTATGTGCTCTTGAGCTTGGAGATCTGGCGCCAGTCGAGTACGCGCGCCGGCAGGTCGTGGCCCTGGCCCACCAGTTCCTCCAGCACATCGGCGCCGGTGCCATAGGCGCCGGTCTTGCCCTTCTTGCCGCCCGGCAGGCTCATGCGGTCGAACAGGATCTCGCCCAGCTGCTTGGGCGAGCCGATGTTGAACTCGGTGCCCGCCAGCTTGTGAATTTGGGTTTCCAGTTCCGCCATGCGCTTACCGAAGTCTGCGCTCATGGTTTTCAGGACGCGCGGATCGACCACGATGCCCGCGGCTTCCATGTCGCGCAGCACGGGGATCATCTGCCGTTCCAGGCCGTCGTAGATGTTGGTCACGCGCTCGTGCACCAGACGCGGGCGCAGGGTGCGGTGCAGGCGCAGCGCGAAGTCGGCATTCTGCGCGACGAGGCCGGTGGCCTTGTCCAGCGCGCAACGCTCGAACCCGATCTTGTCCTTGCCTTTGCCACAGACGTTTTCCAGCGTCGTGGTCTGGAAGCCGAAGTGCTGCTCGGCCAGCGTATCGAGATCGTGTTTGTTTTTCGCGCCATCGAGCACATAGGAGAGAATCTCGACGTCATCGATGGACGCCACGTTCTCGATCCCGCCGGCGGCCAAGCCATGCATGGCGCGCTTGATGTCGTGGCCGATCTTCAACACGCTCGTGTCGCTGAACAGCGGTCGCAGCAGTTCAATGGCCTCGTTGTACGGCGCTTGTGGCGGCGCATCGTCGCCGGCTTCCAGCAAGCTGCCTTGCGCGGACTGCGACACGTGGCGCAGCGGCACGTAACATCCTTTGCCCGGCGCGACCGAGAGGCCGATGCCGACAAGGCGGGCCTGCCACGGGTCCGCGCCGGTCATGCCGAGCGCCACGCCGACGACTCCGCAAGCGCGCGCGGCGTCGACCCATTTGCCCAGGTCGGCAATGGTCGTGACGGTTTCGTAAACGCCGGCGTCGGTGGGAATCTTTTCGGGCTCGGCGGCCTTGGCGGTGGGCGCCGCGCCGCCTGTTGTCGCGGATGCCGTCACCGTGCCGCCCAGCCGTGTCGCCAGGCTGCGGAAGCCTTGCGCGGTGACGAAGTCGAGCAATCGCTGCGGATCGGGCTCCTGCCATGTCAGGTCGGCCAGCATCTGCGGCACCGGCACGTCGTCCTTCAACGTGACCAGCTGCTTGGAGATGCGGGCCAGTTCGGCGTTCGTCTCCAGCGCTTCGCGGCGCTTGGGCTGCTTGATCTCAGCTGTGCGCTTCAGCAACGTTTCGAGATCGCCATAGGTGTTGATCAGCTCGGCGGCTGTTTTGACACCGATGCCGCGCACGCCCGGGACGTTGTCGGTCGAATCGCCGGCCAGCGCCTGCACATCGATCACCTTGTCTGGCGTGACGCCGAACTTCTCCTGCACTTCCGCCGGACCGATCGGCTTGTTCTTGATCGGGTCGCGCATCGACACGCCCGGCCGGATCAGCTGCATCAGGTCCTTGTCGGCGGAGATGACGACCGTCTCGACGCCCTTCTCGAACGCCTGCTTCGCATAAGTCGCGATCAGGTCGTCGGCCTCATAGCCTTCGAGCTCGAGGCAATGCACGTTGAAGGCGCGCGTGGCGTCGCGGATCAGCGCGAACTGCGGGATCAGGTCGTCCGGCGGCGGCGGCCGGTTTGCTTTATAGGCGTCGAAGATTGCCTTACGGAAGGTGTCGCGCTTGGTGTCGAAGATCACCGCCACCAGTTCCTCAACGCCGTCGTCGGCGCGCAGCTCGTCCAGCAGCTTCGACAGCATGCTGCAAAAGCCATAGACGGCGTTCACCGGCGTCCCGTCGGCGCGGGTCATCGGCGGCAGGGCATGGAAGGCCCGGAAAATGTATCCCGAGCCGTCGATCAGGTAGAGGCGCTGGGGTTTAGCCAAGACGCTCAGTGGCCGTGGGCGCCGGCCAGCGCGTCCGCCTTCAGCTCATAGCGGCGGCTGCAATAGGGGCATTCGACATGCCGCTCATCGCCCTTGATGGTCATGTAGATGCGCGGATGGCCGAGCTGGCCGCCGCCGCCGTCACAGGACACCTGGGTCGTGTCGACTTGAATGGTCTCGAACGGTTGGGCCATGGCCGCGCGCGTCCCTAAATGAATGCAATCGATGGGGTGTTTATGCGGCGCGGGGCGCGCGGTTTCAAGCGCTCGTTGACCGGCCGGGGGCAGGGGTATAACCCTGCCGGTAGGCCCGCCTTAAGTCCCTGGCCCCGCGCGTAAACCGTGTTCAGAGCCCGCATGAGTTCCGCCCCGCGTCCCCTCCCGGATTTGGCCGTCGAAATCGTCGGCCTCAACAAGGTCTATGGCGGTTCCGGCAAGCGAAAGCCGAAGCAGGCGCTGAAGGACTTCTCGCTGGAGATCCCGCGCGGCAGCTTCTTCGGCCTGCTGGGTCCGAACGGGGCGGGCAAGTCGACCATGATCAACATCATGGCCGGGCTGGTGAACAAGAGCAGCGGTACGGTCCGCATCTGGAATCACGACATCGATGCCGAGGTCCGCAACGCGCGGTGCGCCATTGGCGTCGTACCGCAGGAATTGAACCTCGATCCGTTCTTCACCGCCCGCGAGGCGCTGGAAGTGCAGGCGGGTCTTTACGGGGTGCCGAAGCCGGAACGCCATACGCAGGAAATCCTCGAAGCGGTCGGTCTCGCCGACAAGGCCGATGCCTATGCGCGCACGCTGTCGGGCGGCATGCGGCGGCGTTTGCTGGTGGCCAAGGCCCTGGTGCATGCGCCGCCAGTGGTGGTGTTGGACGAGCCCACGGCGGGCGTGGACGTACAACTGCGCCAGCAGCTGTGGGAATACATCCGCAAGCTCAACCGTTGCGGCACCACGGTCGTCCTCACCACGCACTACCTCGAGGAAGCCGAGGAACTCTGCGACCGCATCGCCATCATCAATCACGGCCAGTTGGTCGCCTGCGACACGACGCACGCGCTGTTGCGTCAGCTCGACAACAAGTCGGTGACGCTGATCCTGTCGCAGCCGTTGACCGAGATTCCCGAAGCGCTGCAGCGTTTCAGTCCGACCCTGCCGCAGCCGACGGAGCTGCACATTAACTATCGCCCCAGTAGCCGCGCGATGATGGAAATCCTCGATGCGGCGCGCGGGTGCGGCCTGCCGATCGTCGATATCCGCACCGAGGAAGTCGACCTCGAGGATATCTTCCTTCAGCTCACGCGCGCCCCCGCCCCGGCGGAGCGCGCGGCCTCGTGAGGATCAGCGCGGTCATTGTCCTGGCGTGGATCCTCGGCGCCTGCGCGTCGCTGACCGCGCCGCCGGGCACCGCGCAAGTGCCGCCGCAGATCGCCGGCGAGACATTCACTACCGCTGACGGCCTCAAGCTGCCGCTGCGCAGTTGGCTACCGGACGATAGCCCGCGCGCTGTCGTGGTCGCGCTGCATGGCTTCAATGACTACAGCAAAGCTTTCGACAAAGTGCCCGATGCTATCGGCCTCGGCCCGTTTCTGCGCGAGCGCGGCGTCGCCGTCTACGCTTACGACCAGCGCGGCTTCGGCGCTGCGCCCTACGCGGGGCTGTGGCCGGGCGGCGAGACAATGATGGCCGACTTCAGCGCCTTCGTGCGCATTGTCCGCGCGAAGCATCCTGGCGTGCCCGTATATGGTCTCGGCGAAAGCATGGGCGGCGCGGTGGTGATGGGCGCGATGGCCAGCACAGATGCGCCGCAACTCGATGGCGCCATCCTATCCGCCCCGGCGGTTTGGGCGCGCGCGACCATGCCGGCGATCTATCGCGTCGCGTTGTGGATCGGCGCGCGGGTCGTGCCGGGCTGGCGTCCGACCGGGCAGAGCCTCGGCCGCATGGCTAGCGACAACATCGCAATGCTGCGCGACAACGGCCGCGATCCGCTGTTCATCAAGAAGACGCGCATCGATGCGGTCTATGGCCTGGCCAACCTGATGGATCGTGCGTACGAGGTGGCCGGAACCTTGCGCGGACCGATCCTGTACCTCTACGGCCGCAACGACGAGATCATCCCGGCCAAAGCCACCGCCGAGGCGATGACCGCAGTGCTCACCCTAAATCCCCAAGCGCGCGCCGCGTATTATGACAACGGCTGGCACATGCTGGAGCGCGACAAGAACGGCCCTGCTGTGCTGGGCGACATCGCCGCCTTCGTGGACAACCCCGCGACCACCGCGCTGCCCTCGGGCGCCAGCACCGACGCGCTGGCCCGCCTCCAAGACGCCGCAAAGAAAAAACGCGGCAATTACTAAGCGTTGGCGGCCCGGAAGGCTAATTGCGCGGGTGCGCTGCTTGGCCTATGTTCCGACCATATCGGCGGCGTACTGACCGTCGTCCGCGCGCCCGTAGCTCAGCTGGATAGAGCGTCGCCCTCCGAAGGCGAAGGTCAGGGGTTCGACTCCCTTCGGGCGCGCCATTTTTTTCAAGCCAGAAAAGCCTGCGCCTTTCCAAGGTCCGGTTGTCGATCGGCCAACAAATCGTACCAGAATTCGTACTTTTCGAAAAGTCTTCCGGATCATCCACCTCAGTAACAAAGGTGGGACTCAAAGAATCACTAACCGATTCCCAGCTCAATAGATCTATTGGGTTTTGACCCTAGAGCCGATCCATCGTGCCAGCGAGCGCCTTGAGCGATTGTAGTCCAGCCCGCCGCCGCAGCGTTCCGAAGGACTACGACATCTTCCTGGATCGCTCTTGAGAGGACGTGATCTCCCGGGACTGACTTGCTGAGGTGTCAGCCAAGAAAGATGTGGATTCATACTCGTGTCCGCGCTCTCACCCGCACCTGAGCCTCAGCAGAGTCATACTGAGATACCGACAGGATCTCCGTAAGTTTCTCCACCAACGACCGCTCCGCCAGCTTCAACTCACCGTCAGCGTAAGCCACCTCCCAAAGCATTTCTACCAGCGTAATCCGCGATTTCATATCCACGTGCTTAATCAAGAGGCCGACGTGCCCAAACAGGGCATGAGTTGAGGCATTCGCGCTTTCGGCCGCTGTTAACAGCTCCTGCGTTGCAGTTGTCGAGAGGGCAAAATGTTTCATAAGCAGGTAGGTGATACAGGCCCGCTCCTCTGGCACGAATCTGTCGTCTTGCAGAGCCGCTTCCACCAGCAGCGCCGCGACCGCCGCTCGCGGGTCACCGGGTTTGGCAAAATCCGCGACCCCAGCATCACCCCGAAGGAAGGCCAAAGCGCGGGTAATAACCCCATCAAGTATTGAGTCGGGGGTTGGGCCCTTTTTCGCTGAAGTGGTGTCGTCAATGTCCATACGGTGGAAGTGAGATAAATGACTGTTGACCGAACTATGACTGGGCCCCTTTTGTGGGGCTTGGCCAAAATTTTACCGTGACATTTATATTTCGACCAGCAGCATGTAGCGTACTTGGGCTGGCTATAGAGCGCACAATCGTTAAGTGCACTTCTAGACTGCGTCAGCACCTAACCGAGCAAATCGTTACGACTGCCGTATTCTGCTTCGGCCTGATGTTGAGCCTTTTTTGCAATCTCATCTTGCTAGTACATCAACGATAACAGGGACTTTGCTCGGAAACCTTTAGCTAGCAATTCGCTAGTACCGGTTCTCCGTCCTTTCGTAATGCGTGAAGGTTCCTTCGGCCTAACTCCGGCCAACCTAGAAAGCGGGATGCGCTTCCCCTCGACTGTCACCGACGCTGTTGGATCAATAGTCTTGAGTAGGTATCGCAGCTTTCCGCGACCTTTCCGGGCACCCAGTCCTCGAACAGCATCACCGATGTATGATTGTCGACAACCGGCAGCGCGAACCGATCGCGCACGACGATGTGCCCGCGTCGCATCAGCAGGCCCAGCGGCGCGCTTGTGTTGGGCGCGTCCCCCATCGCAACGGTGACGATTTTGTTCTGGCCCCCGGCGAGCAGCGGCTTGATGGCGTCTACGTCGATGATCATCGCCGGTATTCTGCACCATATCGGCGCGCGAGCGTTACGGCGCTCAGGCGGGGTTGCGCAGATGGAAGATCCAGTAGGTGTCCGGGCCGGACAGCAGATTGAGATTCAGAGTCGCGGTGCCTTCCGACGTAAAGCCCGCGCGACGGATCAGATGATCCCACGCCGACACCGGAAGGACGGAGTAGTGATTGGGATTGAGCTGATGCTTCGCCGACGTATCCGGCGCCGGCAGCTCAAGATAGAGAAATCCGCCGGGCTTCAGAACGCGGCGGTACTCCGACAGCGTGAACAGCGGTGCGACGCTGTGCTCCAGCACATGGCGGCACCACAGCACATCGAACTCATGATCGGCGAAGGTCATGAAGTTCTGATCCATCTCGTGGATGGTAAAGCCCTTCGCGCGGCAGGTCTCGGCATCCTGGCCGAGCGTGATGCCGACCGCATCGAGGCCGAGTGCGCGCAAGTGTTCGAGTGCGAGCCCCTGGCCGCAGCCGATGTCGAGCACGCGCATGCCGGCGCGGATTTTGCCGTCCTGGTGCAGGCTGGTGATCATGTCGTGCGTGATCGAGATATGCGGCTCGATCGGCTCCTCGGGGTACACGTCCCCGCTCAAGCCGTTCAGGAAACTGTCGAAGCGTTGATAGTCGCGCATATCAGGGTCCACGTTTTGCGGACCTTTTCGATAACACGCCGGCTTCCGGGGCACGACCCCCTCATCTAAGTTTCGCGCGAGGATGAAGGGTTCCCGCTGAGGTTCGCTGGAGTGTGCCTTTGACATCTACCGATGTTCTGGTGACGCCCGCCTTCGCGCAAACGATGGCGGTCTACAATGCCGAGATGAATCGCCGGCTTTATGAAGCCACGGGGCGTCTTTCGACCGATGAGCGCCTGAAGGATCGTGGCGCATTTTGGTCGTCCATCCACGGCACGCTCGCGCATATCCTGTGGGGCGACACCCAATGGATGTCGCGCTTCGATGGCTGGGAAAAGCCGCCGGTGGCGCTGAAGGATAGCGGCGCTCTCTTTCCGGATTTCGCGGCGATGACGGCGGCGCGCTTTGCGGCCGATGCAAGGATTTCCGATTGGGCGGGGCGCGTCACGGCGGATTGGCTGGTGGGCGATCTCGTGTGGTTCAGCGGCGCGGCCAATCGCGAGATCACAATGGCCAAGTCGAAGCTGGTCGCGCATTTCTTCAATCACCAAACCCATCATCGCGGCCAGGTGCATGCGATGCTGACCGCCGCGGGCCAGCAGCCCGGCGATACCGACCTGTTCCTCTTCTTTTGAGGAGGGCTGAGCCTTGCCAGCCATGTGCGCGGCATCCTACCTTCGCCACGGTTTTTATGACTGTGACCCGGGAGGTCCCACCCATGCTGCGCCTCGCATCCGCGCTTCTCGCCATCAACATCGCTGCCGCCGTCCCGGCGTTCGCGGCCGACACGCCGTCGCCCGCCGGCGCCAAGGTGTATTTCATCGGCCTGAAGAACGGTGACAAGGTCGGCCAAAGTGTCGTCGTGCACTTCGGCCTGAGCGGCATGGGCATCGCGCCCGCCGGTGTGGACGTGCCGGCGACCGGGCACCATCATCTTGTCGTCGATGCCGATACGCCGCCGCTGAACACTTATCTGCCGACGGACAATCCGACGCACGTCATGCACTTCGGCAAAGGCCAGACCGAGGTCGAGCTGAAGCTCGCGCCGGGCAAGCACACGCTGCAGCTGGTGTTCGCCGACATGGACCACAAGCCGCATACGCCGGCGGTGGTGTCGGAAAAGATCACGGTGACGGTAAAGTAAAACGCGCGCCGGCGCGGGCTAGTTCGGGTTGCCGCACGCACCCGCGCCGCACTTGTAAACCATCGTCGATGCGCTGGTGAACGCGACGATGTCGTCAAAGTACGCGGTCGACGACAATGAGTTCACGCTGCCCCGCGCGAAGGTGCGGTACGTGTTGCCCGTGGCGTAGGTCTGTGTGGGCGCGCGCGCGTTCACGTCCTGGCCGGCGTTCGTGTTGGCCTGGGCGTATTCGTCCTTGAATGCTGTCGGCCCTGTCCGGCCAGCCCCCTTCACGTAAGCGAAGGACCGATCAGGGCCGGTACTGCTCACCACATAAACCGCAGTGGTCTTGGTCGTCGCGTTCGTCAACGGCGTCGTCGTATCGAAATCGGCGATATAGAGCCCGTTCGACGGATAGGTGCCGAGCGTCGCGGCTCGCATCCCGTCGACAAGGGTAACCTGGTAGGTTTGGCTGGTCGTCGCGCCGTCGCAGCTGGCTGTGAGGGCGGAGCACCCACCGACCGCATAGCGCATGCGACTGCCCCAGGCGTCGGTCACATCGTCTTCGGAGAGCCCGATGTCCAACCACGGCACGACGCCGTCGGCCGTAATTGTGCAATCGGCCGAGGCGCAGAACGTCGTGCCGCTGACATAGGCGCCGCCGGCGAGCGCGTGGCCGGCCGTGGCATCCGTGGAGACGAGGGTGCCGTCCGCGGGGCAGGGCAAACAGCTATGCTGTGTGACATAGGCCTGCAGCGCCCGCTGGATCTGATCCATGCGGGTTCTGGTTTCTACGACCCCGGTACCACTCTGCGTCGACTTGGTGACGTTGATCACGCTGACGACGAAGAAGCCGACAATGGCGATAACCAGCGACATCTCGATCAGCGTGAAGCCGCGAGCGAGGCGATTCATCCCACGTCGTCCCGAGCTGGTCTCGCACCATGCATCATACTAAAGCATAACCCCTTGATTCGCCGCCGGAAATGGAAGGCTTTCGGGCGTAATTTCACACCTATTATACTCGCATTGTTTGAGCCGGGTTTGAACGTCTTACTGCTTTCACGCGTAAATGCGTTAATATGCGAAGGGTTATGGGGAAGCTGCGCCCGGAACGGGTGGCGGCTGGAAAGTGTGCGTCGTCAGATCATTTGGGACAGATGCGGTCGTGATTTAGCGGAGTGCTGGCCTCATCTGGTTGGTCGATCTTAGGCGGCGAGCTTGCGGTGAAGCAAGCGACGATGCTCGATGGTTTTTTGTTTGATGCGGTGTCGTTCCTGT